>JAFUJB010000001.1 GCA_017473865.1 Clostridia bacterium
CAAGACCGTTAACGGTGTTACGACAAACTATCATTGGCTCGACGGTAAACTGCAAGCCGAAGAAACTGACACGTATATGCTCGTGTATCACTACGACGAAAACGGTATGCTTGTCGGCTTTACGTACAAGACAGGCGGAACAGAAGCAAACTATTACTACGTACACAATCTGCAGGGCGACGTAATCGGTATTATTGACGACGCAGGAAGAGGCGTACACAATTTAACAAATAGTGAGCAAATATGGATTTTCGAGAACGTATTGGGAGGGTGATTTTATGAAAATTTATGCCGAAAAGGATATAGAAACCGATAGTGTTGAGATATTGCTTAACCACCAAGAATTAGAGACATTGGCAAGCTATTTGAATAAATTCGAAGATGAAGTCAAACAACTCAAACTAAGGAATAAAGATAAAGAAAACTTAGGTTTTACACATTTACATTTTAAAGATTGCGGTTTGGTAGGTAAAAATAGCCACGCAGATATTGTTTTTTATGTAAATTTAAGCGAATGATTTATAGGTAAGTACATACATTAAAAATTTGGAGAAATAGCTATGAAAATAATAAGAATTAGCGTTTCCTTATTAATTATGCTTTGGCTTATACCATTAATGCAATTAATAGAAATTAATGCGATAAATACTGGGTTTTCAGTAGAAGAACTGGACGAAACGGCGAGAAATACTTTTATCTCAAACGTTGACCTTTCGATAATAAAGGAAGAACCTCAAAAAAAGCCTATCAAGTGTTTTGACGTTAATAAAAAAGGTTTAATTGCAATCGGGCAGAAAGGACAACAATCCAAAATAATCTGTATATACTCTTCCGACGGAGATTTTTTATATGGATACACTTTTAATAGTAGCGGTGATTTTGGGGTTGAATGGGATGAAGAAACACTAAACGTTTATTTTGTTCGCAGTGATGTCATATTATCGCTTGATTCAAACGGTAATATTTTGGATATCAAAAAAGTTCAAAACACAATTAACAACAATGCATATACAAATGATTTGCTTTATTCAACCGATCGTTCAGTTGGTGAAACTACTTATTTGATAAAAAATGATATGGGGATACTTAACTTGTTTGCTCCATCATATTCACAAATAATTGTCAAAAACAGTACCGGTGCTGAAAACATCATATATAACGTGAATTCAATGCAACTTTATAGTATGATAGTAACTATGGTTATTATTTTCGTATTTGTTGCTATCGCCGTTATAGCTATTACTCGTCAATTTATTAAAAAGAGCCACAACAATTAATTATTGCAACTGCAAGCAAACGGCAGTTTTGGTTAAAAGCATTATAAACAAACAAGAGAGAGTGTGTGCTCTGCACACGCTCTCTCTGTTGTATTCAACAATATGGCTATACACGGGCATAATCCCTGTGTATAGCCATATCTTTTACTACTATTTATAATAAGTTATAGTGTGTACCTACAACAAGGTATTAGAGCTGAGCCAGGATTTCTTCGGCGTTGGTGTCGGGTTTGACTTTAGGCATTATTCTTTCAATCTTGCCCGTTTCGTCAACGACAAAAGTGGTTCTTACAACTCCCATACCTACTTTGCCGCACATTTTCTTTTCCTGCCATACGTCATAAGCCTTTATTGCAACAAGCTCGGGGTCTGACAGAAGAATAAAGGGAAGGCCGTATTTCTCAGCAAACTTGATGTGCGATGCAACGCTGTCTTTGCTTATGCCGATAACTTCGGTATTTTTCTCTTTGAATGCGTTATAATTCTGAGCAAAGGCACATCCCTGACGGGTACAACCGGGGGTGTTGTCTTTCGGGTAGAAATATACTACCACCTTTTTGCCTAGAAAGTCGCTGAGCGATACGTCGTTGCCTTCTTTATCTTTAAGTGTAAAATCGGGCGCTTTGTCTCCTACTTGTAACATCTTTGTTTCTCCTTTTTATTTTTCACAGAATTTAAGTATGTCATTTCTTACGTCTTCGTAAGTAAAATCGTTAAGTATCTCGTGCCTTGCATTTTCATAGAGTATACATTCAACGTCTGCCGACTGCTTTTTAAGCTTGTCCCGTACCTCGAAAATACCTTTGCCATAGTTTCCGACGGGGTCGTCTTTGCCCGATACGAGCAGTATAGGCATTTTTGAAGCTACTTTCTTATACCAACCTTTTCTGTTACATTCTTTAATAAGTCTTATAAGGTCGCCCATCGCGCTTACGGTAAATTTGAAAGTGCAGAACTTGTCCTTGTAATACGTCTGTCGGACGCTTTCATCATTTGTAAGCCAGGGCTTCGGGTCTGTGTCGGTGCCGCCGCCAAAGTGTTTATTATAGCTTCCGAATGCGATATTTTCAATAAGCGAAGAAACGTACTTTTCGCCCTTAAACGCTTTTATTACCGAAATAAGCATAAGACCTGCATCTGCCGCGGGATTACTTCCGCCCGTACCCATAATTATGAGTTTTTGCGGGTCAACGTATTTTTCTGCGGCAACCCTTACGATGAAGCTGCCCATGCTGTGTCCCATAAGTATATAGGGAAGATTTCCGTATTCTTTTGAATATTGGTTTATAACTGCGTCGGAGAAAAATTTTACGTCTTTTGCAAGGATATCCCAGCCGTTTTCTTTAGCTATATAGCCGAGTTCGTTTTCGCAATTTACGGTGTTGCCGTGTCCGAGGTTGTCGTAGCCGAAGGTTACGTAGCCCATTTTCGCCATATCAAGCATAAATTTTTCGTATCTGGCGATATGCTCGGTCATTCCGTGCACTATGTGGAAGAAACCCTTAGCCTTGCCTTCGGGAAGAAAGACTACGCCCGAAAGATTGTGTATACCGTTGCTTGAAGGCGTTTTAAATGCAATTTTTGATACGGTCATAGTTTTTAATCCTCGCTTTCGGTAAAGATTTTGCAGGCTTTTACCGCCCTTTTCCAGCCGTTAAGCTTTTCTTTACGTTCTGTTTCGTCTATGGACGGAGCAAAGGTATCGCCCGTATTAACGAGGGAAATCAGTTCATTTTTATCTTTATAAAAGCCTACGGCAAGTCCCGCGAGGAATGCCGCACCCGCCGCCGTAGCTTCGGGGTTTGACGAGCGTTGGACTTTAATGTTTGAAATATCGCTCTGCATTTGCATAAGCAGGTCGTTTGCCGACGCTCCGCCGTCAACCTTCAGACAGGCTATCTCGCTTTGCATATCCGCATTCATTGCGGAAATAACGTCCTCGGTCTGATATGCGATTGCTTCAAGAGCTGCTCTGATTACGTGGTTTTTGTTAGCACCCGCAGTAAGACCGACAATGTTACCCTGTGCACGCATATCCCAATACGGAGCGCCAAGGCCCGAAAAAGCCGGCACAAGATAGACGCCGTTTGTGCTTTCTACCTTTCTTGCAAAATATTCGCTGTCCTTTGAATCGTGAATCAGCTTCATTTCGTCGCGAAGCCAGCGTATGACCGCACCCCCGACAAACACGCTTCCTTCAAGGGCGTATTCGGTGGGCTCGCCTTTTTGAGTTGCCGCAATTGTGGTAAGCAACCCGTGGTTACTTGTTACTGCGGTGTTACCCGTATTGGCAAGTAAGAAACAGCCCGTTCCATAGGTGTTCTTTGCGCTTCCTTTCTCAAAACAGCACTGACCAAAGAGGGCTGCCTGCTGGTCGCCGGCAATGCCTGCTATGGATAACTGTTCGCCCATACAGTTAAATGTTCCGTATATTTCGCTGCTGCTTTTTACCTCGGGCAGCATACATGGGGGAATACCGAGTATATCGAGTATTTTTTCGTCCCACTCTTCTTTATGAATATTATAAAGCATCGTTCTTGACGCATTGGTCTTGTCCGTAACAAATACTCTGCCTTCGGTCAGCTTCCATATAAGCCAAGTATCTACAGTGCCAACGAGAAGCTCGCCGTTTTGTGCCTTTTCTCTTGCGTTTTCGACGTTATCGAGTATCCATTTAATTTTAGTGCCGCTGAAATAGGGGTCGAGTCTGAGTCCTGTTGCGCTCTTTATGTAGTCAGAATGACCGTTGTTTTCGAGCTCACGGCATATATCGGCAGTACGTCTGCATTGCCAAACGATTGCGTTACATATAGGTCTGCCCGTAGCCTTTTCCCATACGATTACGGTCTCGCGCTGGTTGGTTATGCCGACAGAAGCGACTTCGTTTACGGGCACACCGCTTTTCGCGATACATTCGGTAAGTGCCGCGTACTGATTTGCGTATATATCCATCGGGTCCTGTTCGACCCAGCCCGGCCTTTGATATATCTGTGTTATTTCGTGCTGTGCCATTGAAACTACATTTGACTGTTTGTCAAAAAGTATGGCTCTTGCGCTTGTAGTTCCTTCGTCGAGGGCAATTATGTATTTTTTCATAAAATATCCCCTTTGTGCCGATTTTATTTTTGTTTTTTATTATACGTACAGTATAACATATACACAAAAAAATATCAACAATCCCCTACTTTCTTTTAAGGAAAGAAAGTAGGCAAAGAAACCTTGCGACATGGGTCTGCAGAGGCAATATTGCCTAATTGGTAGGGGACGGCGCCCACGACGTCCCGTTAAACCCCTACCTCGACGCCCCGTTATGAAAAGTTTTGAGGGATTCAAAAGGGCGCTTTTACAAAAAGGCCGCCACGCGGCAGGGCGACACGAGAGAGTAAAGACAGTGAGGTTTGCGAAAATGTTATTGTTTTTACAGACCCAATGTATGAAGTTTTTGCCCCGCTTTTTACAAAAAGCGGGAGGGTTTTAGGGGCAGAGCCCTGATTGCTTGTGTCTTTTAAGGTCTCCGCTGTTTTGCGCACGTTAGGGTGCAATTTTAAATTCGGAAATATTAAAAATAATATTTGAACCGTTTGCCGTAGCTTCGAAGCGTAACGGCAGGTCGGTCTGCTTTGAAAGCACGATGTTAATATCAATATCGTCTTTCTTAAAGTTTGCAAGCTGTACTTTTGCGCCGTTGACTGTGTCTGCCCGAGTTGAGACAAGCTCTTGTTTGGTTAGGTTAAAAAAGCTTGGCAGACGGGCTGATACGTTTGCCTGCTCGCTTATGGGTAGGGTTATACTACCCACTTTATAGAAGAAACCGTCGTTGTTTTTCTCGATACTTACACCTTTTAAGGTATCGGGAGAAAGATATTCGAGCTTGTATACGTCGGTTTTTTTGGTTAATAAAACAGAGTATTTCTCTCCGTTGACGCTTAACGTCCCCTTAGCTTCAAAATCTTCATTCTGATATGCAAGGAACGGGTGCTCTGCTTGGTTACATCCGCAGACAGACAGGATAATTGTCAGGACAAAAAACAATATCAGTATTTTTTTCATTGTTGGCTTTCTCCGTTGTTTTGTTTTGCTAATATATATTCAAAAAAACAGCGGTTTATGCCCCAAAGACAACACGTATATTGTTGACAACGGCGATGGATTATGTTATCCTATATTGGATAAGAACAGTACAGTATAACAAAACGGAGGAAGAAAATATGCAGGCTGTAATCAGTGTAACGGGAAAGGACAGTATCGGAATTATTGCGAAGACTTCGAATAAGTGCGCAGAGCATAACGTTAACATCGTTGACGTTTCGCAGACTATTCTTCAGGATTATTTTGTAATGATTATGCTTGCCGATATTGACAATATCAATATTCCTTTCAGCGAATTTGTAGATATTATGTCAGAAATGGGCAAGGCAAACAATCTTGAAATTCATACGATGCACGAGGATATTTTTAACTCGATGCACAGAATATAACTTATAATACGGTGGAATCATGCTTAACATTCACGATATACAAGAAACGATAAATATGATACGCGACGAAAACCTTGATATCCGTACGGTTACGATGGGTATCTCGCTTTTCGACTGCGTAAGCGATGACGAAAACAGACTTAATGACAAGATTTACGACAAGATTACAAAATCTGCCGAAAGACTTGTTTCCGAGTGCGAAATAATTGAAAAGGAATACGGCATACCGATTATAAACAAGCGTGTATCACTCACTCCCATCTCGCTTGTCGGCGGCGGTATCTCCCCCGACGGCTATGTAAGAATTGCCCATACTCTTGATAAGGCGGCTGATACTTTGGGTATTAACTTTATCGGCGGTTTCGGCGCTTTGGTTGAAAAGGGAATGACGCTCGGTTCGGCAAATCTTATTGATGCTATCCCTCAGGCATTGGCTGAAACGAACAAAGTATGTTCGTCGGTCAACGTCGCGTCTACCAAGGCGGGCATTAATATGGACGCACTTGCAAGAATGGGTAAGATTATCAAGGAAGCGGCATATCTGACCAGAGATAAAGACTCGATAGGATGCGCAAAGTTTGTTGTATTTGCAAATGTACCGCAGGATAATCCCTTTATGGCGGGCGCTTTCCATGGCGTAGGCGAGAATGAAAAGGTAATTAACGTCGGCGTATCGGGCCCCGGAGTTGTTGCAAGTGCAATTAAGCGCGCAGGTAACTGCAGAATTGACGAGCTTGCAGAGGTTATAAAGAAGACGGCTTTCAAGATTACAAGAGTTGGTCAGCTTGTCGCAAACGAGGCGGCAACAAGACTCGGCGTACCTTTCGGTATCGTTGACCTATCGCTTGCCCCCACCCCCGCAGTAGGCGACTCGGTTGCGTACATACTTGAAGGAATGGGTCTTGAAAAGTGCGGTGCACACGGCACGACTGCGGCATTGGCTATGCTTAACGACGCTGTAAAGAAGGGCGGCGTTATGGCATCGTCGCACGTAGGCGGACTTTCGGGCGCGTTTATTCCCGTATCGGAAGATGCAGGTATGATAAGCGCGGCTGCAACGGGCGCATTAACGCTTGAAAAGCTTGAAGCTATGACGGCTGTATGCTCGGTTGGTCTTGATATGATTGCTATCCCGGGCGATACGCCAGAGGATGTAATTTGCGGTATTATTGCAGACGAGATCTCAATCGGCGTTGCAAACACCAAGACAACTGCGGTAAGAGTTATTCCCGCACACGGCAAAAAGGAAGGCGACAGCGTAGTATTCGGCGGACTTCTCGGCGAAGCTCCCATAATGAGTGTAAACAAGCATTCTCCGTCTGTGTTTATTAATCGCGGCGGACGAGTACCTGCTCCCATCCACAGCTTGAAAAACTAAATTAAAATCGGACGGATAAAATCCGTCCGATTTTTGCTTTTTCCGCTTTTTTGTAAAAAAGCGGGGCAAAAAACTTGCAACCTACTTTCTTTTGGGGAAAGAAAGTAGGCAAAGAAACCCTACAACATGGGTTTGCGGAAGCCGTGAAGTATATTAAATAATGGTAGGGGAGGGGCTTGCTCCTCCCGTTCTCTTTTAAGGAAAGAAAGTAGGCAAAGGCGGCAACGCCGCACGACCTATGGTTTTGCAGAGGCAATATTACCTAAATTGTAGGGGGCGACGCACACGAGAACCCCCAAAACTTACTTCGTGCGTTTTGGGGAACCCCTACC
>JAFUJB010000008.1 GCA_017473865.1 Clostridia bacterium
AGCCGAAAAGACCACCTTTGGAAACCGTTTGGTTTTTTGGTTCTCACATTACATTGGTTTAATCCATTAATGTGGCTTGGTTATGTATTGCTATGTCGTGATATTGAACTTGCTTGCGATGAGAAGGTCGTCAAAGAGTTTGATGCTGAACAGAAAGCTGATTATTCGCAGGCGCTTTTGACTTGTAGTGTAAATCGCCGTGTAATTGCAGCTTGCCCGCTTGCTTTCGGTGAGGTGGGTGTAAAGGATAGAGTGAAATCTGTACTAAGCTATAAGAAGCCTGCATTCTGGATTATATTAGTTGCTATTATTGCAAGTGTTGTTGTTGCTGTGTGTTTCCTTACAAATCCTGCCTCATCCGATAACAACGAATTGCCCACGGACACGTCTGATACTATGTCTTCGGACACATCTTCTCAGCCTGACACTCAAAAACAACCCACGGACACGTCTGATACCACGTCTTCGGACACATCCTCTCAACCTGATACTCAAAAACAACCCACGGACTCTCCTAGTGAAAAAGACGCTAATGGCTTAAAAATAACTGTTGTGTGGAATTCGGCGAGATACACGGCGACGGCTATAGAGGTTACAGATAAGAGCACAAATAAAATAATCCAGAAGATTACACTTGGCGAAAATGCTATGACATCGAAGGATGATTTTTATATTATCGACGTTAATTTCGATAGGAAAGATGACATTATTATTCCATATCAAAGACCTGCCCGTGCTGCATATTATTCAGCATATGTATGGGATGCTTCGACAAAACAGTTTGTTCATGCCCAAGCTTTTGAGGAGCTGTCGAATGTTGCTCTTGATCCGGAAAGGAAAGAAATATTATCAAGCCAAGGTGGCGATAAGTCAACTTCGTACTCCGTGAGTACCTTCGATGAAAAAGCAAAAGATTTTAAGGTTCAAAGATCGCTGTATTATTATGCTGAAGGGCAGAAGATGTATTACTTCGAAGAACATCTTAAAAACGGAAAATTGGAGATTGTTCGCGAATTTACAAAGCCGTTTGGCGAAAACGATGATTATTATTCAATGGACCCCGAAACTCAAAACTATTATAACAATCATACCGATTGGAAACTAAGTTCAGCAAAATGGGAGAATTATCTGCTTAAGACGTATAATGAATCCGATAGAAAAATAATTTCATTCGAATTAGTTAGTGAAAAACAACTTAGTGACTATCAAAGCGCGACCCAATATTACGACGAAAAAGCGATATCTCAAAGTTGGATAATCGGTGTTAAATCAACAACCGATGTAAAGAATTTTCGTTTTATAGAATTGGACGAGACAGAAGCGTTAAAAGTTGGAGACACATTATTTGAATTAAAACCCCTAAAAGCCAACACTTCTGTTTTGTTGCACACGTATATCAATGACGTTACATTAAACCGTGGCATATCTTACCAAGATAATAACGGGGTTGTTCGATATTTTGCTTTCGAGTTCGATTTAAGCAACGGCACGCTTTTATTGTCAGAAATTAATCCGAAAGTTTCTTAATGAACAGAAATATTGTAAAATTAAGGCGGAGTGAAATTTCACTCCGCCATTCCTTTTGGCATTATTACAATTGTGTAGTTTGTTTCGGTGTAGTCCTCACCAGACAGATATGTAATGTTGATATTTCCTTTTGTGTTAAAATAACCGCCTTTAGGTTATTATATCATGAAGCATTCAAAAAGTGAATCGGGGCAGTATAAATCTCCTCAAAATACAAATATTAACATCACGATTTAAAAATTTTGTGTAGGGGCGGATTCTATATCCGCCCGCAAATATCCTCTAATTCAAAACGGGCGGATATGGAATCCGCCCCTACAGGTTAGATGTAATTTACAAAGGAGATTTATATATAGTTATGAAAGCCACTGGGATAGTTCGTAGAATAGACGACCTTGGTCGTGTTGTTATTCCGAAAGAGATTAGAAGAACTATGAGAATTCGTGAAGGCGACCCGCCGGACATTTATATTTAATGCTGTTTATATCAACTTACATAAAAAAACACCCTCGGTTTTCCGAGGGTGTAAATTTTTGTATTCAGATTAATGAACGATGCATCTTTCTGTGTCTTTGTCGAAGAAGTGCATTCTTTCGATTTCGAGAGCGATCTTAACTTTATCGCCTGCTCTAACCGGTGAACGAGAGGATACACGAGCTGTGAGCTTCTGTTCAGCAGTTGTGAGGTAGAGATAGATTTCAGCGCCCATAAGCTCTGTAACTTCAACGTCTGTTTCAATAACGGATTCAGAGAACTTAGCAAGGCTTTCTTCATCATCGTACAAACATTCAGGACGGATACCTGCAATAATTTCCTTGCCGATATATTCGTCAAGGTTGGAGTCTTCGAACTTGGATGCGGGAACCTTAATTCTGTTTTCGCCGAATACAAGGTAAACGTCTTGTTCGCTCTTCTTCTTTTCGAGCTTAGCTTCGATGAAGTTCATAGGAGGTGTACCGATAAAGCCTGCAACGAAGAGGTTAACAGGAGAATCGTAGAGGTTTTGAGGAGAGTCAACCTGCTGGATGATACCGTCTTTCATAACAACGATTCTGGTAGCCATTGTCATAGCTTCTACCTGGTCGTGAGTTACGTAGATAAACGTTGTACCGAGCTTCTGGTGAATCTTTGTAATCTCAGTTCTCATTGTTGCACGGAGCTTAGCGTCAAGGTTTGAAAGAGGTTCGTCAAGAAGGAATACGCGGGGTTCACGAACGATAGCACGGCCGAGTGCAACACGCTGCTTCTGACCACCGGACAAAGCCTTAGGACGTCTGTCGAGGAGGTGCGCGATATCGAGGATACGAGCAGCTTCTTCAACGCGGCGTTTGATTTCTTCTTTGGGAGTCTTGCGGAGTTTAAGACCGAATGCCATATTGTCAAATACGGTCATATGAGGATAAAGAGCGTAGTTCTGGAAAACCATCGCGATATCTCTATCTTTAGGAGCAATATCGTTTACCAGCTTGTCGCCGATAAAGAGTTCGCCTTCTGTAATTTCTTCAAGGCCTGCGACCATACGGAGAGTTGTTGACTTACCGCAACCGGAAGGACCAACGAAAATAATGAATTCCTTGTCTTTTACTTCAAGACAGAAATCGGATACGGCTGTAACGCCGCCGGGATACTTTTTGTAAATGTGTCTGAATGATAAGCTTGCCATTTAAATCCTCCTAAAATAATTCAAAGCCGGACGTGTATACGTACGCTTGAATAACATGCTTTATTACTTACATTATTTTAACAAATTTTACGTCTTTTTTAAAGATGTTATTTCCCCAAAAATGTACTATTTTGTTTGTGCAAGTTGCACAATTTACAATAATAAACTATGAATGCCAAACTTAATGATTTATTGCCAAATTCTAATAAATTAGAATAAATCAGATGGTATCCTTCATGGTAAGAGAGATACGTTTTTTTGCAAGGTCAACACTTTTTACCTTAACGCTTACAACGTCTCCTACGGACAGCACTTCTGAAGGATGCTTAATAAATCTGTCTGAAATCTCCGAAATATGTACCAGTCCGTCCTGATGTACGCCGATATCGACGAAAGCGCCGAAGTCAATTACGTTTCTGACCGTACCCGTAAGCTGCATACCGGGGGTAAGGTCGCTCATATCCATAACGTCGGTGCGCAAAACGGGGAGGGGAAGACTGTCTCTGACGTCGCGTCCGGGTTTTTCAAGCTCGTTGATAATATCAACCAAAGTGGGCTCGCCCACTTCAAGCTCGTCGCATACTTTCTTTGCGCCTTCAAGGTCAATTTTTGCGCGCAGAAGCTTGATTTTTTCGTTACCGATGTCGGATTCGTCAAGACCGAATTTTTTGAGAAGGCGTCTTGCAATGCCGTATGACTCGGGGTGAACTCCCGTGTTGTCGAGTACGTCGTCAGAACCCGAAACACGCAAAAAGCCCGCGCACTGTTCATAGGCTTTTGCGCCGATTTTGGGTACTTTCAAGATTTGCTTACGGTTTGTAAATTCGCCGTTTTCTTCTCTGTATTTTACAATATTTTTTGCCGATGTCATATTGATTCCCGATATATAAGAAAGAAGGGAATAGCTTGCCGTATTGACGTCAACGCCGACTGCGTTTACGCAGTCTTCAACAACGCCCGTTAATGCGGCGTCAAGTCTTGCCGGCTTCATATCGTGCTGATACTGTCCGACACCGATGGATTTTGGGTCGATCTTTACGAGTTCTGCAAGGGGGTCCTGTAGTCTTCTTGCTATGGATACGGCACTTCTCTGTGTAACGTCAAAGTCGGGGAATTCTTCTGTTCCGAGCTTTGATGCAGAATACACAGATGCCCCAGCTTCGCTCACCATCGTATATTTTACGTCATCGGGTATTTCTTTAAGTACGTTTGCGATAAATATTTCGCTTTCTTTCGATGCTGTTCCGTTACCTATGGCGATGGTGTCAACACCGTATTTTTTGATAAGTCTTTTTACTACGACTGCCGATTCTTCAATTCTTTCCTGCGGTTTTGTTGGATAGATTACCGCGGTGTCAAGCACCTTGCCCGTTTTGTCTACGACGGCAAGCTTACAGCCCGTGCGGTATCCGGGGTCGTAACCCATAACCGTCTTGCCCTTGAGAGGAGCCGACATAAGCAGGTTTTTGAGGTTTTCCTCAAACAGTTTTATAGCGCCCTCGCTCGCGTCGTCAAAGAGTGCGGAGCGTATCTCTCTTTCTATCGAGGGAGCAATAAGTCTGTCATAGCTGTCGACGACTGCCGAAGAAATATACTTTCTTGCGGGGCTGTTCATATTGGTTACAACCTGCGTAAATAGGTAATTAAGTATAATATCGCTGTCGATGTCGACAGTAGCTTTGATAAACTCTTCTTTTTCTGCTCTGTTTATGGCGAGAATTCTGTGTCCGGGCAGGTCTTTCAGGCTGCCTTTGAAATCATAATACTGTGAATATACCGAGTCTTCCTCTTTTGTCTGTTTGGTAGTAAGTTTGCCGTATCCAAAGGTAAGACTGCGGATGTTTTTTCTGTATTCGGCGTTGTCGGAAACGTCTTCCGCGATAATGTCGGATGCGCCTGCGAGCGCTTCTTCGACGGTACTGACGCCTTTTTCTTCGTTTATGTAGTCTGAAGCGATTTCTTCAAGAGTCTTTTCGTAAGAATCTTTTTGCTCAAGAATAAGTGCAGACAAGGGCTCGAGTCCCTTTTCTCTTGCGACCGACGCTCTCGTTTTTCTGTGTGGCTTATAAGGACGGTAAATGTCCTCGACTTCGGTGAGGATTTTTGCGTCCGTCAGAGCCTTTTCAATTTCGGGGGTCATTTTGCCCTGCTCGGAAATGAGGTTAAATACCTCCTCTTTTCTTTTCTGTAGGTTACGCAGATAGTTAAGTCTGTCAAACAGGTCTCGTAGCAGCTCGTCGTCAAGCGAACCCGTAAGCTCTTTTCTGTAACGGGCGATAAAGGGGATGGTGTTTCCCTCGTCGATAAGTTTTACCGTGTTGTCTACCTGTGTTTGTTTTATGCCAAATTCTTCGGCAAGTGTCTTGTTAATGTCCATCTGTATGTACTCCTTTATTTTGTCTGTTCAAGCAGGATGTTTATTTCATCCTGAGTAAGATAGCGCCATTCGCCCCTTTGTAGAGAAGTGTCAAGCGGTATCTTGCCGAATTCCACTCTTTCGAGGAAAACGACTTTGTTATCTACTGCTTCAAGCATTCTTTTTATCTGGTGGTACATTCCTTCAACGATAGTAATATATAATTCTTTTTCGCCAATTTGTTCCACCTTTGCGGGCAGAGCCACGTCGCCGTGGTCAAGCTCTATGCCTTTTTCGAGTTTACTTATATCGTTTTGCGAGACGGGGCGCTCGGTTTTTACGCGATAAATCTTGCTTACGTGTCTTTTGGGCGAAAGCAGATAGTGCGATGTGCTTCCGTCGTTTGTAAGCAGAAGAAGCCCTACTGTATCTTTGTCGAGTCTTCCGCAAGGGAAGAGTCCGCATTTCTGCAGTTCGTCGGGCAAAAGCGATATAACGGTTATGCCGTCTTTTCCGTCGGTGGACGACACTATTCCCGAAGGCTTATTCAGCATAATGTATATATTTTTCATATACGATACGTTTTTGCCCATATATTCAATTACGTCTTTTTCGGGGTCGACTTTAAGGTCAGCTTTGGAAACTACAATACCGTTAACCTTTATAAGACCTTTTTTAGCCGCCTTCGCAGCTTCCGAACGGGTGGCAAGGCCCATCGCTGTAAGCAGTTTGTCAATTCTCATTTTTTTACTCGCTTTTAACGTAAATATGATAAGATCATAATCGACATAATGCCGAAAAGCATAACACCGAGAATAAATCCGAGTCCGAATTTTTCGAAATTGTTTTTCATCCTGTTTAAACACCTCCGCTTTTAGTATCTGTTGAATAAGTGATACTTATGCGGAAAATGTATCCATACCATATTATAATAACATAAAAGCGTGTTTTTTTCAACAGTTTTTTTGATATAAGAGAGAGTGTGTGCGGAGCACACACTCTCTCTTGTCGTAAGCAATATGGCTACACACGGGCGAAGTACGTATGTAGCCATTATTTAAATATTATACTTGATATTATGTCGAAAAGATGTTATTATATATAAAGAAAAGAAAAACGGAGACATTTATGAAGAAATACGTTATAGTTTGGGCGGTATTTTTAGCGGTCGTGCTTCTTTTGTACGGAGGCGGTGCGGGGAAAGCACAAAATGATGGAATGATCATCCCCGAAGAATGCTATAAAAATACTCTTGCCGAAACCGGAATATCGGAGATTGTATCAATCGGCACACTTCCTTTGCCTCCTTACGTAGCGCCTGACGGATGGTACGTTCCGAGATTTACGACGGGGGCTGTATCGGGCGGTGATTATAACCTTGTGCCCGAGGTTATGGGACTTAAGGTGTATTACGTCCAGAAAAAATTTAAGCTTTCTCCTGAACGGTGGGGATACTACCGCGACGAAACCATTTCCAAGGTTGCGTCGTTTCAGAAGAAAAACGGTATAAAACCAACGGGCAACGTTAATCTTGAAACGTGGTTAGCGTTAGGTTTTGACGAAAAGTCGTGGAACGAGCTGGGGATATATATAACACCCGTAAAAATAAATGAAAAAACTACGCGCGAGGAAATGATAAACGTCTTCATTGACACAGCTAAGGAGTATCTCGGAACTCCCTACGTCGTTGGAGCTGCCGGTAAGCCGGGCGAGGGCGTTGATTGCTCGGGGCTTATTCTTCAGTGCCTCTATGCAATTGGAATTTATCCCGACGGACTTGACCCCGTTCAACATTCGACCCTTGAAGAATACAATTCAAGGCTGATGTGGGCTGACAAAAAATTTAAAAAAGTAAGCTATAGCGAGTTAGAGGCGGGGGACCTCGTATTTTACCGCAGACCTTGGTCGAACAAGGTGTGCCACGCCGCAATATATTTGGGAGAAAACAAGTGTATCGAAGCTCTTAAAGATAAAGTTGAAATTCTCCCGCTCGACAAAGCGTATAACGACTATGCAATAATGGGTTACAAACGGGTTATAGCCGACTGATTTAGTATATAACATTAAATAGGTAGGTTTTAGCTTGGTATTTAGTTTGATACAGAATATATAATAATACAAAAGAGGTGTTTTTATGATTAGCTTCGATATATTCGGAGACGGAAAGAAAAAATGTGTAACGATGAGTTTTGATGACGGACACGTGTACGATAGAAAGCTCGTTGAAGTGTTCAATAAGTATGGAATAAAAGGTACTTTTCATCTTAACTCAAAGCAGTTTGGCAATAAGCCGGCGTCTACCGGAAGAGCAAGACTTCCAAAAGATGAGGTTAAAGAGCTTTACAAGGGGCACGAGATTTTTTTAGAAAGGTGGTATGTTGTTTAAATTGATTCAATCATCAATTTAAATCAACTTAATATTATGTATTTACAACTCATTTTTGACAGATTACCGATTCATCCTGCATATAAATTGTTATTTATGCTTGTTTTTGTTTTTTTTGTTGTTTCTGTGGCAACTATTATTTCTAAAATAATAATATCAAAGCACACTTACACTTGTACTGAGTGTGGATATAAATTCAAGGTGAAGTGGTATTGGGGTGCTAGTTTAGGACCTCATGGGAACAACGAACGATATCTTAAATGTCCAAAGTGTAAAAAAGGCACGTGGTGCATTATTGATAAGGAAAATTAAAAAGCAATATTTTGTGTATTTGCAATTATGTAGGTTTTTGCTCGGCGTTGAGCTTGATACAGACAATACAAATTGTGCTTGATAATATAAAAGAGGTGTTTTTATGATTAGCTTCGATATATTCGGAGACGGAAAGAAAAAATGTGTAACGATGAGTTTTGATGACGGACACGTATACGACAGAAAGCTCGTTGAAGTGTTCAATAAGTATGGAATAAAAGGTACTTTCCATCTTAACTCAAAGCAGTTTGGCAATAAGCCGGTGTCTACCGGCAGAGCAAGACTTCCCAAAGATGAGGTTAAAGAGCTTTACAAGGGGCACGAGATTTCGTGTCACGGAACCGTTCACTATACGTTGACACACTTGCCTTTACAGAATATGGCTTTTGATACTCTTGAAGACAGACGCAATCTTGAAGAGATATGCGGATATGCCGTAAGAGGTATGTCATACCCTAACGGCGATTACGACAGTAGAACGATTGAAGTGCTCCGTGCGTGCGGTATTGAATATTGCAGAACTATCAAATCAAACGGAAGTGTATGGTTGCCCGACGATTTTCTCGAATGGCATCCTACCTGCCACTATTCAAAGGCTCTTGATATAGCGAAGAACTTCATTGTCCATAAAGGAAGCGGAAGAATGCTCTATATATGGGGACACGGATTTGAGATAGAAGAGGGCAAATACGATTGGGACTACGTTGAAGAACTTTGCAAAACGCTTGCAGAGTACAAAGAAGATATCTGGTTTGCAACGAATATTGAGATAGTTGATTTTGTTAATGCCCAGAGAAACTTGAAAATAACCGTTGACAATAAGACTGTGTACAATCCGTCAGCCATTGACGTATGGGTGAGGGTTGACGGAGAACCGCTGTGCATTAAAGCGGGAGAAACGGTACACGTATAAAATATGCGGTAAGTTAATAGTTGTAAAACGAAAAGGAGCTTTTAAAAAAGCTCCTTTTGTGGTTTTTAGGGGGAGTATATAATATAATAAGGAAAGGTTTTATTAGAAAAAATAAACAATGTAAAAGATAAATAATATTTCTCTTTAAAAAATAGCTTGTTAAAGAAAATGGCGGGGATAATTGCTCATGTACCTGTGGCTTAAAAATATTAAAATCTATACCCTAAAAACTTTATGAATTTAATTAGGAAATAAATGTATGTTTATATAAATAAAATGTGAACGAAGTTGGTATTATTCTTGTGCGGAATTATAAATAAATATGATTGTGCTATTATGAGTTATAGACAATTATATGAAAAAAATTGTCGATGGTTTTGTGAAAAAACTTAAAAAAATTTAAATTTTTGGAGGAAAAAGATGATGAAAATCATGTCCAGAAGCAAAATTGCAATGATGGCAGTTTTGGTAGCGGTAATGATGGTAGTGTCCATGATGGCAGTATCAGCAGCACCGGTAGCAGATGCAGGAGTTGCAAACGACAGCTATGCTGTAGAGTACACAGGTACAACAGCACAAGAAGCAGTGGATGCATTGACAAATGCGATGAAAGAAGTAGAAACCAGCGGTAAAGACGTTGAGTTTATTCTTAAGTCCGACATTACTCTTGCTCCCGAAGAAATCACAACGTTTGTAGTTGGTACAGACGCAACAAGCAAAGGCAAGCTTATCGTTAAGAGCGGTCTTGACGATGCAGGCGTTCCCAAGTTCGGTATTTATTTGGGTGGCAAGGCGATCCTTCACATCAAGGGTAACGTACAGTTCAAAGACGTTGTTCTCGCTAAGACTGCAACAGGTACAGCAGTAGGCGACTATAAGACTGCATCTTACGTCTTCGTAACAGAAGGTAAGGGTGTCTTTGGTGATGCTGCAGACACAACAAAGTACGGTAACGTTACTACTCTTGAACCCGTTGCAAGAGCTACAAGAGTTAACGTTGCAGGTTCTGACATTGAAGTATATTCTGGTTACTACATGGCAGTTACTTCAAACTGGGGCGGATCCGGTACAGACATTGAAAATCCCTCAATCGTAATTGGCGGTAATGCAGACGCAGAATACCTTGCAGGTAGAGGTTTCTTCTTGGGTGCAACTCCCAAAGTAACCGGTACATCCAACGTTGTTATTCAGGACGAAGCAAATATTTATAACATTGCAACAGCTGGTTACTTCAGACCTGAAGTTCCTGCCGGAGAAGAAGTAAACTACAGCGGTAATGCAAACCTCGAAATGAAGGGCGGTACAGTACAGGGCTTGTACGCTGTTGGTGCTGCACTTGAAAACAGAGGAACAGCAAACTTTGCTGTTGATGAAAATACACATTCACAGTATAAGATAGACATCAAAGGCGGTACAATCAATGACGCTATAGCAATGTTCTATTACAATAAGGTAATGAGCTTTAAGGGCGTTGACGTAACAATGAACTTTGGTAATGCAAATTACTTTGCATCCAGAGTTATCCTTGGTCCGCGTGTTAACCAGGCTAACGGTAGTATCAGCGTAACCGATTGTAAAGTAGTTGCAAACTTTGACGGAGCAATCGTTGATAGCGCATTCTACAGCGGTGCATTTATAGCCTTGGGAAAAGATAACGCAGAGACCGACGAAGTTGTTTTTGATATTCAGACAGAAGTTAACATTGGTGCAAATGCAGCTTCAACATTTAACGGAGAAGTTGTATTTGGTACACAGTACGGCAGTGATAAAGTGTTCAGCGCAACACACAAGGGCAACACAGTAGTTAATATCACAGCAGTTAACTTTACTCAGGGTTCGTTCTACGCAACAAGCTCTAATAAAGTTGTGCAGACAGGCAGAACACAGATTAAGTTTGCTAACGGCGACCTTACCGGCGCTGGAAACACAGAAGTTCCCGGTGGAACAACTGATACTCCCAGCGGCGACAATGGTACAACAGCACCTCCCGCAGGTACTAACGCACCTGCAAACAATGACGACGATTCTAAAGTTGACGTTGGCGGCGACAAAGACGGCGGCGACAACATGGGACTCATCATCGGCATCATTGCAGCTGTAGTAGTAGTTGCAGTAGTTGTTGTAGTTATCGTTATTGCTAAGAAGAAAAAAGCAAACAAATAATTACATAAGTAATACATAGGCGCGCTTGCTTAACGCAAGCGCGTTTTTTTGTTTTCTGACGCTTTTTAAAAAACTTGGCACCTACTTTCTTTTAAGGAAAGGCGGCAACGCCGCACGACCTATGGGTTTGCGGAGGCAATATTGCCTAATTGGTAGGGGGCGACGTCCTCGACGCCCCGTTCAAAGCGAAGCGGGGCAAAGAAGCCTTGCAACATGGGTTTGCGTAATCCGCAATGTGATTGCCCTACCGTTTTTTTTCGGGTCGTCGAGGGCGCCGACCCCTACCAAACTTACAGAACCCGTTATGAAAAGTTTTTGTGGTTTCAAAAGGGGCTTTTTTCAAAAAGGCCGCCACGCGGCAGGGCGACACGGGAGAGTAAAGGCAGTGAGGTTTACGAAATTGTTATTGTTTTTACAGACCCAATGTATGAAGTTTTTGCCCCGCTTTTTTCAAAAAGGCCGCCACGCGGCAGGGCGACACGGGAGAGTAAATGCAGTGAGGTTTACGAAATTGTTATTGTTTTTACAGACCCAATGTATGAAGTTTTTTGTCCCGCTTTTTTCAAAAAGCGGTAGGGGTTCGGTAGCGAAGCCCTCGACTGTCTGTGCCGTGGGCGTAAAACGCGCAAGCGTTTTTTTCTCGGCTCCCTCTTGCGTGAACCCCCAAAACTTACTGCGTGCGTTTCGGGGAACCCCTATACAGTCCACCGGACTGTTATTCACTCCCTCGCTGACGCTTCGCTACCCCGTCAGGAGAGGGCAAGTGGTTACACTAGTAAAAAAGGCTCTCCCTACGGGTGAGCTCCCGCGATAGCGGATTAGAGGGCAATTTAACATCTCTTAATTGGATTTGCTACACGGCAGGGTTGAAAAACAAAAAAGGTGTACGGGAATGTCCCGTACACCGTCTTGGCTTATTTATGATGGTTCTCTTTCAAAGAAGTATTTGTTTTTATAGCGCGATATACTTAGCACGATGCCGAGGGATACGAATATGCTGAGCATTGACGAACCGCCATAGCTTACAAACGGAAGTGTAATGCCGATGATGGGTAATACTCCAAGCGTCATACCGATATTTTCTGCTGCTTGCGCAATAAGCATAGCGACTACTCCTGCACATATTGTAGCGCCGATATCTTTACGAGCGTTAAATGCAATCTTGGTAATTTTTATAATAAGAAAAAGCAACATTCCAAACAGAAAAATTGCGCCCAAAATTCCAAACTCTTCCGCAACTACAGCAAAAATCATATCCGTATGATTATAGGGGATAGTGGGAGAAATGTCAGCTTGCATATAACCTTTCCCAAAAAACGAACTGCTCATTATGGCATTTTTCGAAAGTATCTGCTGGTATCCGTACCCAAGCGGATCGAGCTCGGGATTAAAGCCGACCAATATACGTTGTTGCTGATACGGTTTCAAAAACTGCCAAAGATACGGGGCTGCCAGAACCGTTACTGCGCCTCCGCCAAGCAAATACCATATGCTAAGCCCTTGTGTATAACACATTATAATTGCGATAAACATAAACACCAGAGCAGAACCAAGGTCGCCTTGAAGCATAACAAGTCCTATAATTACCCCTGCGTGAAGCAAAAGCAATAATACGTTCAATGGCTTGTTTACTTTCCCTTTGACTGAGTCGAGGTGTTTTGCAAAGGTTAGTATAAAAAGGACTTTCACAAATTCCGAGGGTTGAATGTTAAGCGACAGCCCCTCGAGCACTATCCAGTTCTGATTTCCCGAACCCGTACCGATAAGGAGGGTAAGTACAAGTAGACCAATCGACGTACAAAAGAGTACAATGCTTATTTTAGTGTTCAGAAAAATTTCGTAGTTTACAAAAGAGAGAATAAACATAAAACAAATACCGAGAAATACGGCGAAGGCTTGCTTTGTGACGTACGATCCGTCAGCGCCCTTTGTGGCGCTTGCCACCATCAAAACACCAAAAACTGACAATACTATTGCGATGATCGCAGTAGCATAATCTGTCGATGTTTTGTTTTTGCCGAGCATTTTTCGGTATTTGAACATAGTTATTACCTTTTTTTAAAAATTAATATGCTTTGCCCCAGTATACCATATACTTAGCTTTTTTGCCGCAGCATACGCAGGTATCGTGAAAGTTTTCCTGTTCCATGGGGATACATCTTGAGCCTACGCCCGTCATTTCTTTGACCTTGTCTTCACATTCTTCGTCGCCGCACCACATAGCTTTTACGAATCCATCGCCGTTTTCTGCAAGTTTTGCATTAATTTCGTCAATTGAAGTGCAAGTGTAAGTATGCTTTTCGCGGTTTTCGAGTGCTTTATTGTAGATGCCGTCGCGAACTATTTGCAGCTTTTCAGCAACCTCTGCTTCAAGGTTGTCAAGAGAAACGATATATTTCTGTCTGTCGTGTCTCGTAACGAGTACGCACTGGTTATTTTCAATATCACGGGGTCCGATTTCAAGACGAACGGGAACTCCCTTCATTTCATATTCGGAGAACTTCCAACCGGCAGAGTTATCGGTATCGTCGAGTTTTACTCTGAACTGTTTTGCAAGTCTGTCGCGAAGCTCTGCCGATTTTTCGAGTACGCCCTCTTTATGCTGAGCTATCGGAATAATTACTGTCTGAATGGGAGCAACTGCAGGGGGGAGAACAAGTCCGGAGTCGTCGCCGTGGGTCATAATGATAGCGCCGATAAGTCTTGTGGTAACGCCCCACGAAGTCTGGTGAGGATATACCTTCTTGTTTTCCTTATCAGTGTACATTATATCAAAAGCTTTTGCAAATCCGTCGCCAAAATAGTGCGAGGTACCTGCCTGCAAAGCCTTGCCGTCGTGCATAAGAGCTTCAATAGCGTACGTTGATTCTGCACCTGCAAATTTGTCGCTCTCTGTTTTCTTACCCTTGACAACGGGCATAGCAAGATATTCTTCGCAGAATTTTGCATATACGTTGAGCATCTGTTCGGTTTCGGCAATTGCTTCTTCCGCTGTAGCGTGGATGGTATGTCCTTCCTGCCATAAAAATTCTCTTGAACGGAGGAAAGGACGGGTGGTCTTTTCCCATCTTACAACGCTTACCCACTGGTTATAGAGCTTAGGAAGGTCTCTGTATGAGTGAATAATGTTTGCATAGTGTTCACAGAAAAGGGTTTCGGACGTAGGACGTACGCAGAGTCTTTCTTCAAGCTGTTCTTTTCCACCGTGAGTAACCCACGCAACCTCGGGAGCAAAGCCTTCAACGTGGTCTTTTTCCTTGTTAAGCAAACTTTCGGGGATGAACATAGGCATACATACGTTTTCGTGTCCGAGCTCTTTGAACATAGTGTCAAGAATTCTTTGCATATGTTCCCATATAGCATAGCCGTAAGGTCGAATTACCATACAGCCTTTTACGCTTGTATATTCGATAAGCTCCGCCTTTTTACATATATCGGTGTACCACTGGGCGAAGTCAACGTCCATAGAGGTTATATCCTCTACCATTTTCTTGTCTTTAGCCATTTTATCAAACCTCTTAATGAAATAATATTTCTATCCTTATTATTATGCACCAACAAAAAGCGATTGTCAAGTAAAATCAAAAAATATAAGAATATGAGAAAATAGGGGACTATGAATATTTAACAAATTTATTTATTAACAATTTGGATAAAATCAGGCTATTGACAAAACCCCTTTTTTCGTGTAAAATGCTCATACTAGCGAGTGTGTGTGCACATTCGTATTTTTATGATATTGCACAACTACATAAAGGAGAAAAACTATGAAAACTTTTGCAAAAATTTTTGTTGTAGCGCTTGTCGTTGCATTGTTTGCATCCATTTTCTCGATTACATCTTCGGCATCTACTTCTGTTGATCCGATGACGCTTAAACCCGGCAGTGATCGAGTAGTATTTATTATGGATGCCCCTGAAAACGGAATTCTTCCCGGAAACGGTACGGGAGACGACCCTCAAAACCCCCTCCAAGCTGTCGATCACGATAAGTTTTTTGAGAACGACGAATTTCCGAGATATTACTATCAGACAGAGTTGTATCAGGCAACTGAAATGCTCCAGGAAACAGGCGGTACAATAGTAATTATGGGTCCTGTTTTAATCGGAAGAAATGAAACTTACGGAAACTCCGAAACAACACAGGAATTTTTAACAGCTGAGTTTAAGACGAACACGATTAAGTTTACATCCGTATATAACGGCGTTGACTACCGTAAAACAAATGGTGCTAAGCTCATACTTTCTTCCCCTGCAGTTATGGGTATTCAAGGTCAATCGATCTGGGAAAATATTGACATTGTAACAGACGGCGAAGATCGTCTTATCGCATTCCACTATTGGTCTACCCTTATCGGTGAAGGCGTAAAGAATTATCCTAAGGATGATTTGCTCGAAGGCATTAACACCCACCACGTTTCGATTACAGCAGGCCACAGACATAGAGGTGGTGACAACCTTGTTACAAATCTTGTTGTTCAGTCTGGTAGCTACAATAACATCTCAGCAGGTATGTGGGGTGTTAACACCGCACGTCCTCTTAAGGAAGAGGGTAAGCCTTCATCCGGTTATTTGTACACAAATAATATGGATGGCAAGTCAGTAACAAACATTACTCTTGAAGGTACAACGACGGTTTACGGCTCAATTGTCGGTACAACATACAAGAATGCAGAATATTCGGGTAAAGTAAATATTACGATCAACGACGGTACATACAAGTGCGACGTTTACGGCATAGGCGCTTCCGGCATGCTCAACAGAGACGGTGTCTTGATGCTCCGAATCAACGGCGGTGATTTCACAAAAGCTTGGTCGATCGAATCCGTTAAGCCTGAATATAGTAATAATCTTCCTTACCTGAGAGTTATTGATTTCAGCGGCTGGAAGGGTGAAAAGGCGGCTCTTGCAAAAGCGTACAGCCTTGCGAAAAAATCAGAAACAGAATTTACGTCTATTAAACTTCCTTCAGGCGTAACTGAAGCAGAGCTTGAGCAGCTTGCTGCCCAGACAACACCCGCAACCCAGGGAAGCACAAATTCTTCCGGCGGAAATAAAAAACCCATAAAAGACTTCAACGACTATCTGAATGATGCTAAAGATAATAACGACGAAAACAAAGGCGGTAACTTAGGACTTATCATCGGCATTGTTGCAGGTGTAGTAGTTTTGGTAGCAGTTGTTGTGGTTGTAGTTGTCGTACTCGGCAAGAAGAAAAAGACAAACGAATAATTGATAATATAAAAAGTACACGGATTTTGACCGTGTACTTTTTTATCTTTTTGAATATTTACAGCCGCAGTAATTTTGTCTGTATAGATTATATTTTTCAGAAAGCTCAATTGAGCGGATATATCCGTTATTTTTCTTGAAATCTGAATAAAGCCATTTCGTTTTTGTGTTTTCTGTAAGCGAAGCGCCTATTTCATTAAGTCTTTGAGCATCCTTGTGAGGACTGATGGAAAGAGTAGTGGAAAAATAATCAAAACCGTTCTTCTCGGCGTAATCAAAGGATTTTTTTAGTCTTATATAGTAGCAGTCAGTGCATCGTCTTCCTCTTTCCGGTTCGCTTTCTTTACCTTTTGCAATATTTTCAAACTCCTCGGGAGTATAGTCGGGAACTATAATCTTTACACTGTCCGAAAAGCCCATTTCTTTTACAAGTCTTTCGAGTTCCTGTGCTCTATACGCATACTCGCTTTCAGGCGAAATATTCGGGTTATAAAAATAGAGCGTAATATCAAAAAAACTGTGCAGATATTCAAGAACGTAGCTTGAGCAGGGAGCGCAACACGAGTGCAGAAGGAGGGTAGGTTTCTTTGCTTGCATTTTAATAGCATTAAGTTGTACGTCAAACAACTGCTTGTAGTTGGTTTTTTGATTCACATAGAATCCCCCTTTTTGTGTGAAAAGCCTGTATAATAATTATAATATAAACAAAATAAAAATCAATAAGTATATAGCAATAATGGAAGAATAATGCAATAATGATGCAAAATTCACGGAATGTTCGTTGACAAGAGAAAAAAGGTATGATATTATATATTTGATTTGAGATTTTTTAGAGGTATATCTATGGACAGCTTACTACAGGCATTAAAAATAGACAGCATTTACGGACTGATAACACAGATAGTGGGCTTTTTCGGGCTGGTGTGCTGTATGACGGCATATCAGATGAAAACGCAGAAAAAGATCGTAACGGTTCAAATAATAAGCTGTACGTTTTTTACCTTTCATTTTCTTATGCTCGGCGCATATACGGGCGCGTTAATGAACTTTATTGCCGCTGTAAGATCGGTAGTCTTTGCAAATAAAGACAAAAAGTGGGCAAAATCTAATTGGTGGATCGTATTTTTCTCTGCCGTATGTGTCGTTGCGGTAGCATTTACGTGGGAGGGCGCAAAGAGCCTTCTTCCCATGATCGGTATGGTATGTACCACTATATCGTGGGGAATAGAAAAAGCGAGCCTCGTCAGACTTATTTCGTTGCCGAGCTCACCCGTGTGGATAGTATATAACTTTATGTCAAAATCTATGGCAGGAGTGTTGACTGAGGTGCTTGTTATGTGTTCGATCATAACGGCGATAATCAGACTTGACTTGCCGAAGAAAAAGGAAAAATAGGCAAAAAAATGGAGCCGATGGTGAGGATTGAACTCACGACCTGCTGATTACGAATCAGCTGCACTACCACTGTGCTACATCGGCAACGGATGAATTATAACATAACGCGAGTATTTTGTCAAGAGGATTTCTGCTCTATGAGACTAACAAATATCGGAATTGTCAAAGAATTGATGGAAAAGCACGGAATAAAGTTTCAGAAGAAGTTTGGACAGAATTTTCTTGTCAATCCGGAGGTTCCTTACCGTATTGCAGAGTCATGCGGAGCCGGTGAAAACGACTGTGTGCTTGAGATAGGCCCCGGAATAGGAACTTTAACTCAGGAACTTTGCGAAATTGCAAAAAAGGTTGTGGCTGTTGAAATTGACAGCGGACTTATCCCTGTTCTTGCCGAAACACTTGTCGAGTATGACAACGTCGAGGTTATCAACTCGGATATAATGAAGACCGATATAAAAAAGCTTTTTGAAGAAAAATTCGGCAAAGATGACGTATACGTATGCGCCAATCTGCCCTATTATATAACTACACCTATATTAATGCTTTTGCTCGAAAGCAGACTGCCATTCAAAAAAATGACCTTTATGGTACAGAAAGAAGTGGCAGACAGACTTTGCGCAACTCCCATGGATAATGATTACGGTGCTGTTACAGCAGCTGTAAACTATTATGGAGAGGTAAGAAAGCTGTTTAACGTTTCTGCAGGGAATTTTATGCCTTCTCCGAAGGTTGATTCCGCAGTAATACAGATATCTCTGTACGAGACACCACCCGTCAAGGCCGACGATGAAAAGCAGTTTTTCAGCTTGATAAGAGCAGCGTTTGAACAAAGAAGAAAGACGCTTGTGAACGCCTTGAACGGCAAAGCGGGTATAAGCAAAGAACAGATAGCTCAGGCTATTACCAATATCGGACTTGACGTAAACATACGTGGTGAAAGACTGGGTATTGAAGAATTTGCCAGGCTTTCCGATGAGATAACAAGACTCAAAAAAGAGTGTTAAACTCTTTTTGATATAAATTTTTGAGAGAAAATAAAAAATATAAACTAACTTGGAGGCAAAAAATGACTACAAACAAGTATGTAAACGAATGGATCAAAGAAATGGCTGAACTTACTTGTCCTGACAAGATCGTATGGATCGACGGTTCGGACGAACAGAGAGAGGCTCTTCGCGAAGAAGCTTGCGCTACTTCCGAAATGATCAAACTTAACCAGGATAAGCTCCCCGGCTGCTATTTGCACCGCACTGCAGTAAACGACGTTGCTCGTGTTGAGAACCGTACGTTTATCTGTACAGAAACAAAAGAAGAAGCAGGCCCCCTCAACAACTGGATGGCTCCTTCTGAAATGTACGAAAAACTCAGAAAGCTTTACAAAGGCTCATACAAGGGCAGAACAATGTACGTTATCCCTTATTCAATGGGCGTTGTAGGCTCTGACTTTGCAAAGATTGGTATTGAGCTTACAGACTCTATCTACGTTGTTCTTAATATGCTTATTATGACAAGAGTAGGAAAGGCTGTAATCGACGCTCTTCCCGATGACTATGCAGGCTTCATCAAGGGTCTCCACGCAAGAGCTGACCTCGACGAAGAAAACAGATACATTGTACACTTCCCTCAGGACAACACAATCTGGTCTATCAACTCGGGCTACGGCGGCAACGTTCTTCTCGGTAAGAAGTGCTTTGCTCTCCGTATTGCATCCTACCTCGGCAGAAAAGAAGGCTGGATGGCTGAGCATATGCTTATTCTCGGTATTGAATTCCCCAACGGCGAAATCAAGTATATTTCCGCTGCGTTCCCCTCTGCTTGCGGTAAGACAAACCTTGCAATGCTTATTCCCCCCGAAATTTACGGTAAGAAGGGTTACAAGGTATGGTGCGTAGGCGACGATATCGCTTGGCTCCGTGTAGGCGCTGACGGCAGACTTTGGGCAGTTAACCCCGAAAACGGCTTCTTTGGCGTTGCTCCCGGTACAAACGACAAGTCTAACCCCAACGCCCTCAAGACAACAATGCGTGAAACGATTTTCACAAACGTTGTTCATAACCTCGACGACAACACAGTATGGTGGGAAGGCCTCGACAAGAATCCTCCCGCAAATGCAGTTGACTGGAAGGGTAACAAATGGGATTACAGAAAGTACGACAAGAAAGATAAATCTACCTGCGGCGCTCATCCCAACTCCAGATTTACTTCTATGGCAATCAACTGCCCCTGCATTTCTTCTGAATTCAGCAATCCCGCAGGCGTTCCTATCTCCGCAATCGTATTCGGCGGCAGACGTGCAAAGACTGCTCCTCTGGTATATCAGTCTCGTAACTGGAACAACGGCGTATTCGTTGGTTCGATCATGGCTTCCGAAACAACCGCAGCTGCAGCAGGCGCTGTCGGCGTAGTTCGCCGCGACCCCATGGCAATGCTTCCTTTCGCAGGCTACAATATGGGTGATTACTTCAAGCACTGGATTGAAATGGGTACAAAGATTACCAACAAACCCCTTATCTTCAACGTTAACTGGTTCCGTACAGACGATGAAGGCAACTTCATCTGGCCCGGTTTCGGCGATAATATGCGTGTTCTTCTCTGGATCCTTGCTCGTTGCGAAGGTAAGGTAGACGCTGTTGAAACTGCAATCGGTTACGTTCCGAAGGCAGAAGACATTAATATTGAAGGACTCGACATCGACATTGACGTTGTTAAAGAACTTCTTAATGTTGACAAGGCAGTTTGGAGAGAAGAAATCGACGGTATCAAAGAATTCTATGCAAAGATCGGCGACACAGTTCCTGCAGAACTTAAGGCTGAGCTTGCAACTCTCGAAGCTAACCTCGCGTAAAATAAAACTGAATGGTGTATATGGGCGGTGCCTATATACACCATTGTTTTTTACAAGAGATAGTGTGGGAAAAGCCCTCACTATCTCCTGTAAAAAATACTTGCTATTATGAGTTTCTTTTTGTATAATATAAGCAAGGAGTGATTAAAATGACAGTATTCGTATGTGTAGACGATAATTTTGGTATTACGTTCAATAACAGAAGACAAAGCAGGGATTCTGCCGTTATTGACAAGATAAAAGAAATAAGAGGAGAAAACAAGCTTCATATAAGACCGTTTTCGGAAAAAATGTTAACCGGAGAGGACGTTGTTACTCTTGAAAATATGCTTGAGCGGTGCAGCAAAGGCGATTTTTGCTTCGTAGAAGATATTGACATTGCTCCCTATGCCGAAAAAATATCAACATTAGTGCTTTTTAAGTGGAACAGGGACTATCCGTTTGATAAAAAGCTGACTATGGATCTTGCAGGCTGGATTATGGAAGAAACGTTTGACTTTGCGGGTACGTCTCACGAAAAAATCACCTGCGAGGTGTGGACAAAATGAAGAAAAACTCGCTGTTTACTATTTTTTTATTATGTTTGCTTTTTCTTTTTTCGTGTGGGAATAATAATGTTCCTGAAGATAATGATAGCGGGAAAACGCAGGATTTTTCAAATGAAGGATATTTTGACTATGCCGAAATACCTGACTTTGACGGTGAAACAGCGTACGTTACGGTAAATGGAAACAAGCCATTTTTTAATAAAACCGACCGTATAAAAACGGCGTTTGAAAACTATGGAAAGCTTGACAATCTCGGTCGTTGTACTACAGCGTCTGCCAATATAAGCAAAAAATTAATGCCGACGAAAAAACGTGAAAATATAGGTACGGTTAAGCCTACGGGTTGGCAGATCGCGCAATATGACTGTGTTGAAGGTAGTTTTCTTTATAATCGATGCCATTTAATCGGATATCAGCTTACAGGCGAAAATGCAAACGAAAGAAACCTGATTACCGGCACGCGTTTTTTAAATACTCAGGGTATGTTACCGTTTGAAAATATGGTTGCTGACTATATAAAAGAAACGGGTAATCACGTACTGTACAGAGTTACGCCCATATTTGAAGGCAGAGAGGTCATTGCCCGCGGTGTTCTTATGGAAGGGTTCTCTGTCGAAGACGGGGGAGAGGGAATATGCTTCAACGTTTTCTGTTATAACGCACAACCCGATGTGGAAATCGACTATTTGACGGGCAAAAGCAAGTACATCGGAAAAGAAATACCGTCTGATACCGATGAAATTGAAGATAATAAAGATGTACGGTTATACGTACTTAACACTAACTCGAAGAGGATACACAAGCCGAATTGTCAGTCGGTTGAAGATATGGATGATATGAACCGACTTGCGTACAGAGGTTCGATTGAAGAATTACGCGATATGGGGTACAAGTCCTGCGGTTCGTGTAAGCCTTAATTAAAGTGTTTGAAATACGTTGACTCTGTGTAAATATACTGACCCGCCTGCCAATATTGACAAAGAATGTAATGTAGTGTATAATATAAAGTAATATAATTATCTCTATTTTCCCTATGGTTACTATTAAGGAAAAAAGGTAAGGAGTTTATAATGAAAAACAAACAGAAACTTACACTCACACTTCTCATCGCATGCCTTGTTTTATGTATAACGGCAATCGTTCTTGCATTTGTAATCAAGGATAACAACCCGGAAAAAGACGGTGGAGAAACGACGGTTAATCAAGAAGAAATAACAGACGATATAGGTGATATTGATATAGACATTAACGACTTGTTCTAAGCGGAGGGAAAAATATGGCGATATACAAGGTGGCGGAGCTTTACCTTGAATTTACTCCTAAATATGAACACCTAAAGGAATATGCCGAAAAGTATCTCTATACGGGAGAATACGACCCCGATGATGTCATTAATCTTGATGTTCCCCAAGGCTTTTTTGAAAAAAAGCAGAAGGAAAATCCTTATTTGTCGGTAGCAATGTGCGAATATATATGGATGGGTGCGATCTTTGCATTGAAACTGCTCGAAAGAAAAGGGTTTGTGATTCATGCATCGGCGGTAGCCTATGAAGGATATGCATATTTGTTCTCTGCTGACAGCGGAACGGGAAAATCGACGCACACAGGATTTTGGCAAGAGGTATTCGGAGCTGATAAGGCGGTAATACTTAACGATGACAAGCCTGCGGTCAGAGAAATTGACGGCAGATTTTGTGCGTCGGGAACTATGTTTTCGGGTAAAAGTCCGTTAAGCGATGATATAACAGTGCCGGTAAAAGCGCTGTGTTTTATACACCGTTCGGAACAAAATGAAATAAAGCGGCTAAGCGTAGGAGAAGCGTTGCCGTTGCTTTTTGAGCAGACTTTGAGACCGAGAAGGTCCGAAAAGATACTTGAACTTACGGAAATACTGGACGGATTTTTGCGAAGCGTTCCCGTATACTCGCTGGGTGTAACGTACTCCCCTGATTCCGCAAGATTCGCCTATGAAGCATTACAACGCAGCTATAGTTAAAACAAAGATGGTGTGTGGGAAAAGCCCACACACCATCTTAATTAATATAACAGAACGTGTGCGGGCTTTTCCTACACACGTTCTTGTTGTTGAAAAACAATAAGGCTATACACGGGCGGAGCCCGTGTATAGCCTTTATTATTTTAGATATCTTTACGGAATGGATTTCTCAATAAAACTGCTGAGGTTATATTCTGCGCTCCGTCTTAGCTCAATTCTGTCATAGGTTATTTGCAATATCTGAAGAGTTTCAATGTTGTCAATGGATTGAATGTCGACTAAAAGGCAGTTGGGATTAAGATATGTTGTTTCTTTTGACTTACCGTTCAGCATAATTTTGCTGTTTTCGTTGAATTTATTTCCGTAGACAAACAACTGCCCGTTGTTGTGTACAATGTCAGTAACGTAGATGTCGTATACGCCCATTTGCATATTAGTGGGGAGATACGGCGAAATTCCGCCATATGACACCATCTTGCCGTAGAGCATATCATATTCAATCATTTCCAGATTATGCTGATAATTTTCTAAGTTTTGTTCATTTTGATGTATTTTTGTGATAGTGCCGACGTTTGAACCGAGTGCGTTAAATACGTGAGATGAGAGCTGATAGCACATCAAATCCTTGTTTTCAGCACTCACACCATAGTTAGACCATATAACGTAGTCTGTTTGATACTTCGAACCATCAAGCTTGTCTTCCTCAAGGTAGATGGTAGGGAAGTGGTCGCCATAGAAGAGTACTACCGTCGGTTCATCAAATTTCATAAGCATCTGCGTAAGCTCGCCGATAAATGCGTCTGTTCCGTGGAGTTGTTCAACGTAGTACTTGTATTGAGCTTTGTTTTCCTCATCCGTATTGTTTTCAAGCTCAAGCTCAAACCCGTCGGGAAGCTCCTCATCGGGATATTTTCCGTGAGCCTGAACGCTGACGGTAAAGATAAAGTCCTGATTGTCGGTTGACTTAAGACAGTCAAAAATCTGCTCGGTGAGTATGCTGTCCTTCGCCCATCCCAGTTGGGTGTATTCAACGTTATGCATCATTTCGACAGGTATAAAGGTGTCAAAACCGAGCATAGGATATACCTGATGTCTGTCGTAGAAGGTTGCTGTATGATTGTGTATCGCGTGCGCGCTGTAGCCGTAGGGCTTAAGTGTATACGCGGGAGTTTCACAGGTCTTGGACTTCAGTACGGTCTTATAAGGGTATTCACCGGGACCGAAATGGTCAAGATTCATACCCGTAAGTATTTCAAACTCGGTGTTTGCCGTTCCTCCGCCAATCGAGGATACTGTTATATATCCGTGCGGATAGTTTTGTTTAATATTTGTAAAATTGGGAATAGGGTCTTGAGCGGTTATAACGTTTTTTGCTCTGTTTATGTCAAAAAATGATTCGAGCTGTACGAAGATTATGTTAGGAAGCTCGGAAGGAGGAATATTGGAGCTGTTATTAATATTTTGGAGAATGTCTTCGACTGTTTCCTCGCGGTACTCTTTGGGCTGTTGTATGCCTGTGTCAAATACGCTGAGCGAGAAGCAGTAGGCAAAGCCATAGTCCTTGTATGCTTGCGCAAGATTGGGAAACTTTCTTTCAAGCAGTCCCGTTTTTCTGCCCAGAACAGCAGAACCCGTAAGTATAAGAGCTATGCAGATAAAAAATGCAAAGCATTTTACAATATTAACCTTTATTGATGGGGATTTTTTATAAATAAGTACAAGCAGTGTAATAAATGCGATTATGCCGACTATGATAAGCGCAAGCTGGAATATGTTGAGGTATATGTCGATAATTCCAAGCATATTAATTGCTATTGAAAAGTCGATGGCTGAAAACGGAGTCGTTCTGAAACATAGGACGATAAAGTTAATAAATGAGAGTATAAGCCAAAAAGCAGACGTTATCGTAATCGAAAACGACTCTTTTGGGAAAAATTCCGCTATAGATACGGTGCATAAGATAATCACATAGTTGAAAAAGAATGCGTATGGAGCGTCAATTGCAAATCTGAAAGCGTCAATAACAGAGTGCCTGCACAGCGATTCGCATACAAGCAAAAGTAAGAGCGAGAGAAGACAACACCTGATAAAAGGGTGTTTTTGGGATTGCTCTTGTAGATTATTCCAAAACTTTTTTAACTTGTCCAAAAACTTTTGTTTCATAGCTTTTTGTCCTTTGTTTGTAAATATAATCAACATAATCCATAGGATTAATTATCATATTTTATATACCAATACGTCGATTATATCACCTTGTTGTTAACATAATGTTAACGAGCAAAAAAAACTTGCAAAATTGAGTATGCGAAAGCTGTGAAGTATATCTGAGCCCAATAAGTAAAGTTTTTGCGGTTTCCAAAGGAGCTTTTTTTAAAAAGCTTCTTTGGTGTGGGTTCGGGAGCGAAGCTCCTGATTGTTTATACTTTATCCGTGTGTGTGAATTATAAAATCCCCTTGCTCTATGTAGGGCAAGGGGAATTCACTTAAAGATACATACGTATATCTATTGCGAGATCAGATTCGGTGGCAATAAGCTTTTTTGCAATATCTTTTGATTCTTCGTCTGCTGCTTTATATTGGTTCAGATATTTACTGAGAGACTTAACCCCCATATTACATCCGTCGGTCATAAGGTCGGCTACGGTTTTATCGGAATCGTCAATTGCCATTTTGGCGTTTGTCTTTATCCAGGACATACCCTTTGCCATAGGATTGGGCTCTTTTCCGTCGTCGCCGAAGCGGTTAAGGTTTGTTCTTATCTTACATTCAATGTCCTCGTGTTTTTCTTTACAGGCAGACAGCTTTTGTCTGAAATCTTCTGACTTTACGTTGTCAATTACGTCGTCGATAGAGGAGATACCCATTTTTACCCCCGCATCACATTCTCTGAGAAGTCTTATTGTATCGTGTTCGATCATTTGTTTTTCTTCCTTTCATTTAATAATGTGTTATAAGTATAACCACTTTTTTGAAAATTATATTTTCGTCTTGTGCTATATTTTATTTTGTGATATAATGTATATAAAGAAAATATTTTGGAGAAACGTTTATGAAAATAAAACAAATAAAAATGCCTTATGAAAAGGTTAAGGAACTAAAAAGACCAAAACATTTTGACCCAGTAAAACCCAATATGTTTTTCCGTTTGCTTATGAGGGGACTGTCGATTCCCGATATGATTTCTTCAAAATTTACTTACACGAAAACGGATATGGAAAAGGCGGGCGACGGGCCTTGGCTCATATTGATGAACCATTCGAGCTTCGTTGATTTTGAAATTGCCCAGACTATGCTGTTTCCAAAGCCCGTGTGCGTAGTTGCAACGACCGACGCCTTTGTAAGTAAGGCTCGGCTTATGAAGCAGATCGGATGTATACCGACACAGAAGTTTGTTAATGATATAACACTTCTTAAAGATATGAATTACGCTTTAAACGTAAAAAAGACAAGCGTGCTTATGTATCCTGAGGCAGGATATTCTTTTGACGGAAGGGCAACGGTTCTTCCTCGCGGATTTGCAAGACTGTTGAAAAGGCTTGACGTTCCCGTTGTGAGCATACATACCGAGGGGGCATTTTTGCGTGATCCTTTGTATAACTGTTTGCAAAAACGCAAGGTTAAGGTGAGCGCCGATATGTCTTGCATTATCTCGAAAGAGGATTTGAAGACAAAAAGTGTCGAGGAGCTTGAAGACATAATCGAAAAGGCGTTTACTTTTGACAGTTTTGCTTGGCAGTATGAAAATAAAATTGAGATAAACGAGCCTTTCCGTGCAGACGGATTGAACAGAATTCTTTATAAGTGTGCATCTTGCCATGCAGAAGGCTGTATGGAAGGTAAGGGAACTACCATAAAGTGCCATAAGTGCGGAAAAGAATACGAGCTTGACAAATACGGCAGGCTGAACGCACTCGACGGTGAAAGCGTATTTACGCATATTCCCGACTGGTATAATTGGGAAAGAGAATGTGTAAAAAATGAGATATTAAGCGGTGAATATCTGCTTGATATTGACGTTGAGATAGGTGTTTTGGTTGACTACAAGGGACTGTATATGATAGGGTCGGGGCACCTTACGCACGATCGAAGCGGATTCAGACTTGTCAGCGATGACGGACAGCTTGAATATACGCAGAAGCCTATGGTAGCGCATACATTAAATTCGGATTATTATTGGTACGAAATAGGCGATATAATAAGCATCGGCAATCGCGACACGTTGTTTTACTGCTTTCCGAAGGGTAACGTTGACGTAGTTGCAAAAACAAGGCTTGCGGCAGAGGAAATGTATAGCCTTGTGCGTCCAAAGCGTACAGCGGCTACACCGCAGGGATAATGGGTTATTTCTCGGCTTCCTCTTGCGAGAACCCCCAAAACTTACTTTGTGCGTTTTGGGGAACCCCTATACTTCGGGAGCTGGATTGGCGTTAAGAAAACTCGGCGTTTTTTCTTTGATATTATTTCAAGGAAAACGCCGAGTTTTTAGTCCAAGACTGAAGGAGAGAGAATGTGCGGAGTAACACGTCTTCATTGGTAACCGTTTTTTATATTTGCATATCATCAATATTACAATCAAAAAATGCTTGCGTATCTCTCCTTCCGTCATTTTGCCAAGGCAAAATGCCACCTCCCTCGTCAGATGGAGGCAAGTGATTACACTCGCAAAAAAGGCTCTCCCTACGGGAGAGCTCCCGCGATAGCGGGTGAGAGAGCAAATGATTACAACTCGTTAGCCCCTCTCCGTCGCCTATCGGCGCCACCTCTCCCAAAGGGCGAGGCTACAATACTCCCTCGCCAACGTTTTGCTCCCCGTCAGGAGAGGGCAAGTGATTACAACTCGTCAGCCCCTCTCCGTCGCGCTTTGTGCGCCACCTCTCCCATAGGGCGAGGCTCAACAAAAATTATATAAAAATAATAAAAAATGCAAAAAAATGCTTGACTTTACCAATGGAAAGTGCTAAAATAATTGCATATTTTATAACACTATGACGAAAACAAGTAAGCATATTATACGTTTTCCCAGAGAACTGTCGGTTGGTGCAAGACAGGTAAGACGGAATATGCCGAATACATTTCCGAGTGGACTGTCCGAAAGTGCAGTAGGGCAGTACGGGAAAGCGCCCGTTACAGCGTGAGGTCCTATTTGGGACTTACTGAGAACCAACTGAGGTGGTACCACGGGAAAAACTCGTCCTCTGCAATATTTTGCAGAGGACTTTTTTGTTTTAAATATATCCCCTCGGTCGTGATTACATAAATATTTACCGTTTACATAAAAGGAGAATACAATGGTAATATCTGATTTTTTGGAAAGAAATGCAAGACTTTACGGGGATGAGACGGCGTTGGTCGAAATTAATCCCTCTGAAGAAAGGGATAATGCTGTTACTTGGAGAGATTTTAGTCTTATTGAAAATACGCGCCCCGACCTGCCTTACAGACGCGAATTAACGTGGCAGAGATTTGATGAAAAGGCAAACAGATTTGCCAATCTGCTTCTGAGCAGAGGTATTAAAAAGGGTCAGAAGGTTGCTATTCTGCTTATGAACTGCCTTGAGTGGCTGCCAATATATTTCGGTATATTGAAATCGGGCGCGATTGCAGTGCCTATGAACTTCAGATATTCGGGTAATGAAATTGAGTATTGCCTTGACCTCGCAGACGTTGACGTGCTTGTGTTTGGTCCTGAATTTACTGAACGTCTTGAGTCGGTTCCCAATGCAATTGACAGACTGAAAATGAAATTCTTTGTTGGCAGAGACGTCCCTTGCTTTGCGGAAAGCTATCTTGAGCTTGTAACCTACTGTTCGACAAAAGCTCCCCCTGTATTACTTGACGAAGACGACCATGCTGCAATTTATTTTTCGTCGGGTACAACGGGCAGACCGAAGGCTATTTTGCATAACCACAGAGCTCTCGTTCATTCTTGTAAGACCGAGCAGAACCACCACAGTCAGACGAGAGACGACGTGTTTCTCTGTATCCCCCCTCTTTACCATACGGGTGCGAAAATGCACTGGTTCGGCAGTCTGATGTCGGGAAGCAGAGCGGTACTTCTCAGAGGCGTAAAGCCCGAGTGGATCCTCAGAGCCGTAACGGAAGAAAAATGTACTATCGTATGGCTTCTTGTACCGTGGGCGCAGGACTTGCTTAACGCGATTGAATCGGGTAAAATTAATATTGGTGACTATATGCTTGAACAGTGGCGTTTGATGCATATAGGTGCTCAGCCCGTCCCCCCGAGTCTTATAAACAGGTGGAAAAAAATATTCCCTGACCACGAATACGATACGAACTACGGTCTTTCCGAATCTATCGGTCCCGGATGCGTACACCTCGGCGTTGAAAATATACATAAGGTGGGAGCAATCGGCAAGCCCGGTTACAACTGGCAGACGAAAATTGTTGACGAAAACGGCAACGAGCTTGCGCAGGGATGCGTAGGAGAACTTGCGGTCAAGGGCGACGGCGTTATGCTTTGTTACTACAAAAACGAAGAGGCGACAAAGGAAGTTCTCAAAGACGGCTGGCTGTTTACGGGCGACGTTGCAAGAATGGACGAAGACGGATTTATCTATCTTGTAGACCGTAAGAAAGACGTTATTATTTCGGGCGGAGAAAACCTCTATCCCGTTGAAATTGAAGATTTCCTTAATACAAATACAAAGATCAAGGACGTTGCGGTAATCGGTCTTCCCGATGAACGACTTGGAGAAATAGCTGCCGCTGTTATTGAACTTAAAGAGGGAAAAGAATGTACGGAAGAAGAAATCAACGAATTCTGTATGGCACTCCCCAGATACAAGCGTCCGAGAAAGATCATTTTTGCAGACGTACCCCGCAATCCTACGGGCAAGATCGAAAAGCCCGTATTGCGTGAAAAATATTGTGGCGGACGACTGGTTGAAGCTCAGACAACAAAGTGATATAATACTTAGGAAGGTGTAAAAATTGGTTATCCAGATAATAATGCTCGTCGCGTTTTTTGGAACGATGATCGGCATTGGCATATACTGCAGAAAAAATTCTACGGATGTAAACGGATTTGTCCTCGGCGGCAGAAACGTAGGTCCTTGGCTTACTGCATTTGCCTACGGTACGTCGTATTTCTCGGCGGTAGTTTTTGTAGGGTATGCCGGTCAGTTTGGTTGGAAATACGGCATTGCGGCAACGTGGGCAGGTATCGGCAACGCATTTCTCGGCTCACTGCTCGCGTGGATGGTTCTCGGCAGACGAACGAGAATTATGACGCAGCATCTTAACAGCGCGACAATGCCCCAGTTTTTCGGCAGCAGATATAAGTCAGAGGGACTGAAGCTTCTGTCCTCGGCTGTAATATTTATATTTTTGATTCCATATACGGCATCACTCTATAACGGACTCAGCCGACTTTTCGGTATGGCTTTCAAGATTGATTATGCTTATTGCGTGCTGGCTATGGCGGCACTTACGGCAGTTTACGTTATTGCGGGCGGCTATATGGCGACGGCTATAAACGACTTTATTCAAGGTATTATTATGATTGTCGGTATCATTGCCGTAATCATCGCTGTGCTTAATACAAAAGGCGGTTTTGAAAACGCCATGACAATGCTTTCGGGTATAGGTTCTGAAATCGAAGGCATAAGAATAGGTGAATTTACCTCTTTCCTCGGTCCTGATCCGATAGGTCTTCTCGGCGTTGTACTTCTTACCTCGCTCGGTACTTGGGGACTTCCTCAGATGGTGCAGAAATTCTATGCTATTAAGAGCGAAAAGGCAATTACAAAGGGTACAGTAATTTCTACGGTATTTGCCCTTATCGTTGCGGGCGGATGCTATTTCCTCGGCGGATTCGGCAGACTTTTCACTCCCGAAACGGCGGCAGACGGAAGTATAATCTACGATTCAATCATACCGAATATGCTGTCGGGGCTTTCTCCTGTACTGATAGGAGTAGTAATAATACTTGTTCTCTCGGCATCAATGTCGACTCTGTCGTCTCTCGTGCTTGCATCAAGCTCGACGCTGACTCTTGATTTTATTAAAGAAAAAATTGTCAAGAATATGCCCGAGAAAAAACAAGTGTTTACAATGCGCTTACTTATCGTAGTATTTATTGCCGTTTCTGCAATAATTGCTATCGTACAGCACAACAGCAAGATAACGTTTATCGCTCAGCTGATGGGCATATCGTGGGGAGCTTTGGCGGGTGCATTCCTTGCCCCCTTCCTCTACGGATTGTACTCAAAGAGCGTAACAAAAGCGGCGGTCTGGGTTAATATAATCTTTTCAACCGTTGTAATGATTGCAAATATACTTTTCGGACAGTATTTCCCGACAATACTCAGGTCCCCAATTAACGCAGGCGCATTTTGTATGCTTGCAGGACTTATCATCGTTCCTGTGGTAAGCTCATTCACAAAAAAACTTGAAAAGGAACATATTGACGACATATTTTCTTGTTACAATAAAAAAGTAATTGTTGACATAAAAGAGCATATGGGTTGATAAAACGAAAGTGAGGAAACAGAACGATGAAACAACTTATGTTAGGTAACGAAGCGGCGGCGAGAGGTCTTTATGAAGCCGGTTGTTCTTTCGTATCAAGCTATCCCGGCACACCCAGCACGGAAATTACCGAGGCTGTTGCAAAATATTCTGAAATATATGCTGAATGGGCTCCCAATGAAAAAGTAGCGATGGAGTCGGCGTTCGGTGCATCCTTGGCAGGAAAGAGAAGCTTCTGCGGTATGAAGCACGTTGGTCTCAACGTTGCTGCAGACCCGTTATTTACAATAGCGTATACGGGAGTTAACGCAGGTATGGTAATAGGCGTTGCGGACGACCCCGGTATGCACAGCTCACAGAACGAGCAGGATTCAAGACACTATGCAAAAGCGGCAAAACTGCCTATGCTTGAACCCTCGGATTCGAAAGATTCGCTTGAGTTTGCAAAGGCAGCTTATGAATTGTCCGAAGCATTTGATACACCCGTACTTCTCAAAATGTGTACGCGCGTTGCTCATTCGCAAAGCATTGTTGAAACCTCGGACAGAGCCGAAACAGCACAGAAAGAATACGTAAAAAATCCCCAGAAATACATAATGATGCCCGGTTTTGCAAAGAAAAGACACCCAATTGTTGAAGAGCGTCTTTTGAAGATTGCTGAATTTTCAGCCAACTCCGATCTTAACAGGGTTGAAGAGGGAACCGATAAGTCGGTCGGTATTATTACCGCAGGCACTTGCTATCAGTACGTAAAAGAAGTTGCAAAAGACAAGTACAGCGTTCTTAAGCTTGGTATCGTTTGGCCCTTGTCCGAAAAACTTATTAAGGATTTTGCTTCTACCGTTGATAAGGTTATTGTAATTGAAGAGCTTGACGGCTTTATCGAAGAATTCTGCAAGAACATCGGTGTTGAATGTGAAGGTAAAAACATCTTTTCAAACATCGACGAGCTTTCACAGAACAAGGTTGCAAAGGGACTTGGTATTGAATACGAAGCGGGCAACGAGGTTGACGCCGTTATCCCTAACCGTCCTCCCGTTATGTGCGCGGGCTGTCCCCACCGAGGTCTTTACTACGTTCTCTCAAAACTTAAACTTAACGTAATCGGCGACATCGGTTGTTATACCTTAGGTGCTGTTGCTCCTTTGAATGCCGTTGACAGCGTTATCTGTATGGGCGCATCTGTTTCGGGCGTTCACGGATTTAATAAAGCAAATGACGGTAAGAGCGAGGGCAAGACTGTTGCCGTAATCGGCGACTCTACGTTTATGCACTCGGGATTAACCGGACTTGTAAATATTTCTTATAACAACTCAAACAGTACCGTTATTATTCTCGACAACTCAATTACGGGTATGACCGGACACCAGCATAACCCCACGACAGGCTTTAACCTTAAGGGCGATCCCGCTTCTAAGGTTGATTTAGAGGGCGTTTGCAGAGCGATAGGCATTAATTCTGTACGAGTTGTTGATCCTTACAACATTGCAGAGTGCGAACAGGTAATTAAAGAGGAGCTTGAAAGAAACGAACCTTCGGTTATAATTTCAAGACGTCCCTGCGCACTTTTGAAATACGTAAAATATAAGACTCCCGTAGTCGTTTCGTCTGATAAGTGCAAGAGCTGTAAAATGTGTATGAAGATAGGCTGTCCGGCGATCAGTATGGTCGACGGTAAAGCGGTCATCGATTCGACACTTTGTACGGGCTGTAACGTATGTACGCAGCTTTGCAAATTCGGTGCAATGCAGGAGGGTAAATAATATGAAAACGAATGACACGAAAAATATAATGATCGTCGGCGTCGGCGGTCAGGGCTCTCTACTTGCAAGTAAGCTGCTTGGCAGACTGCTTCTCACGAAGGGATATGACGTAAAGGTATCCGAAGTACACGGTATGAGCCAGAGAGGCGGTTCGGTCGTTACATACGTAAGATTCGGAAACAAAGTATATTCACCCGTTATAGACGAGGGAGAGGCAGATTTCATAGTATCTTTTGAGCTTCTTGAAGCGGCAAGATGGACGAAATTCCTGAAAAACGGCGGCAAGATAATTACTAACACACAGCAAGTAAATCCTATGCCCGTTGTAACCGGGGCGGCTGAATATCCCAAAGAACTTGTAAGCAAGATGGAAGAAAAGGGCTTCAGCGTAGACGCTATTGACGCATTGGATCTTGCTGAAAGCGCGGGTTCGTCGAAGGCGGTTAACCTTGTTCTTATGGGCAGACTTTCAAAATATTTTGATTTTACCGAAGACGAGTGGATGACTGCAATCGAAAACAGTGTTCCTCCCAAATTTCTTGAAATGAATAAAAAAGCATTCTCGCTTGGATTGAATGCATAAAAGGTGGTTAAATATATGGAAAAATATTATCAACCGGAGATTGAAACAGCCGATCGCGAAACGATGAAGGCGCTTCAGAGCGAAAGACTGATCGAAACAGTAAAAAGAGTATACGAAAACGTTGAACACTACCGCAAAAAGATGGACGAGATGGGGGTTACTCCCGATGACATAAAGAGTGTAGACGACCTCTATAAACTTCCTTTCAACTATAAGCAGGACCTTCGCGACACATATCCCTACGGTATGTTTGCAGTACCTATGAAAGACGTTGTAAGACTTCATGCATCGAGTGGTACGACAGGTAAACAGATCGTTGTCGGATATACCGAAAAAGATATGGATCTGTGGGCAGATTGCGTTGCAAGAGCATTAACGGCGGCAGGCTGTACAGATGAAGATATGGTACACGTTTCATACGGCTACGGCTTGTTTACCGGCGGACTTGGTGCAGACGGCGGAGCATTAAAACTGGGAGCGACAGCAATCCCCGTATCAAGCGGCAACACGCAGAGACAGGTTACAATACTTAAAGATTTTGGTTCTACCATTCTTTGCTGCACCCCTTCCTATGCTTTACATATCGCTGAAACAATGCAGTCGCTCGGCGTAACAAAAGACGATATAAAGCTTAAGGCGGGTGTGTTTGGCGCTGAACCTTGGACAAATGAAATGCGTCAGCAGATCGAAGATATGCTCGGCATAAAAGCCTTTGATATTTACGGCTTAACAGAGATTATCGGTCCCGGTGTTGGTTTTGAATGTTTTGAGCAGACGGGTATGCACATAAACGAAGACCACTTTGTTGTTGAAGTTATAGATCCCGATACGGGTGAAGTGTTACCCGAGGGAACTCAGGGTGAGCTCGTTTTCTCTTGCATTACAAAAGAAGCATTCCCCATACTCCGTTACCGCACGAGAGATATCGGTGTTATTACAAGAGAAAAATGCTCATGCGGCAGAACGCTTGTAAAAATGACAAAACCCCGCGGAAGAACCGACGATATGCTTATTATCAGGGGCGTTAACGTATTCCCCTCGCAGATTGAAACGGTACTTATCGAAAAGGGATATACAGCAAACTATCAGATCGTTGTCGACAGAGAACATAACTTTGACAGCATAGAAGTCAGGGTCGAATTGAGCAACGAAACCTTCCACGATACCATCAAGGGACTTGACAAAAAGGCTAAGGAACTGTCCGAAGCTCTGAAGGTCATTCTCGGCATTAACGCAAAGGTTATCCTTATGGAACCAAACTCCTTGCCGCGTTCGGAAGGTAAGGCAGTACGCGTTATTGACAAACGTAAGCTTTTGGATTAAAATAATCAGAAGGAGTAGGTAATATTATGGTAAAACAGTTATCGGTTTTTATTCAGAATAAATCGGGCAAGATTGCGTCCGTTACACGCACACTCTATGAAAACGGAATTGATATCCGCGCGCTCTCGGTTGCAGATACGACCGATTTCGGTATTTTGCGTATGCTGGTCAGCGACGTAAATAAGGCAAAAGAGGCGTTGGCAAAAGAAAACTGTATTGTCAGCATAAACGACGTTGACGTCGTTGCCGTTCCCGACAAGCCGGGCGGTCTTGCGCAGGTTTTGCAGGCACTTTCGGATGCAAATATCGATATTGAATATATGTACTCCCTTATAGACAGAGGAACAGATGATGCTTATATGGTGTTCCGTCTGGCTGATGGAGCCGAATTGCTTGACGTACTTGAAGCAAATGGCTTGAAGACAGTACCCGCACAAAAGCTGGGACTCAACTGAAATTGAATCGAGGTAATTACAAATGCAGGAAATGAGCAGAAAAACAAAGCATTTCACTGATTCGGTCATACGCCGTATGACGAGAATCGCGATTGCGAATAATGCAATAAACTTGGCTCAGGGCTTTCCGGATTTCGATCCCCCGAAGGCTTTGACAGACAGACTTGAAGAGATCAGCCAACTCGGCCCTCATCAGTATCCCATAACAATGGGTGCGCCCAATTTCAGACGCGCATTGGCTGAAAAGTGCGGACGTTTTATGGGCAGAAAGATCGACCCCGAAACAGAGGTAGTTGTAACCATTGGCTCGACTGAAGCTATGGTAGATACACTTTTTGCAATTACAAATCCCGGCGACAAGATTATTATGTTCTCGCCCTATTTTGAAAACTATCGCGCACAGACTTTGCTTGTTGACTGCGAGCCTGTATTCGTTCCCCTTATTCCCCCTGCCTTCAATTACGATGCAAACGTACTTGAAGATGCGTTTAAGCAGGGCGCAAAGGCTATTCTTATCTGTAATCCCTCCAACCCCAGCGGTAAGGTGTTTACGGAAGCTGAACTCAAGCAGATAGCAGACCTTGCAATTAAATACGATACGTACGTTATTATGGACGAGGTTTACGAGCACATTATTTATGAACCTCACAAGCACGTATATATGAACAGCCTTCCGGGGATGTGGGAGAGAACAATTTCTTGCAGCAGCTTGTCAAAGACCTATTCTATTACAGGTTGGAGACTCGGTTATGCAATCGCTCCTCAGCATATTATGGACAAGATCAAGCAGTATCACGACTTTAATACAGTCGGAGCGCCTTCTCCCCTTATGGAAGCGGCTGTTGTGGGGCTTGAAATGCCCGACAGCTACTACGAAGAATTCGGTCAGCATTATGCCCATATGAAAAAGATATTCACCGAAGGTCTTGACAGGCTGGGAATCGAATATTCCGATCCGCAGGGTACTTATTTCGTACTTGCAAATATCGGTCAGTTTATGAAAAAGGGTCAGACAGACGTTGAGTTCTGCGAACAGATGGCAGCGAAAGTAGGCGTTGCGGCTGTACCAGGTACGTCGTTCTTTATGGAAGACGTTAGAGACATCGTAAGACTTCACTATGCAAAGAAGGACGAAACTCTCTACGAAGCACTCGAAAGACTGGCGACGATTAAACAGAAACTTGGTTGAAAACATTAAAGGCTATACACGGTTTTTTCCTGTGTATAGCCTTTATTTTAATAAACAGCAGGCGGTTTGTTGCATTAAAAAGGATAATATGTTATACTTAAAGCACACCGTATGAAAAGAGGATGTTTTTTATGGAAAAGACAAAACTTTCAAAAAAATTCTGGATAGCTCTCTGGATATTCAGTTTAACGGGGCAGATTGCCTGGGTAGTTGAAAATATGTATTTCAACGTGTTTATCTATAAGATGTTCAATGCAACGGCAGGCGATATATCTCTTATGGTAGGTGCGTCGGCCGTATCGGCAACGCTGACTACGGTGATTATAGGAGCACTGTCCGATAAAATAGGAAAAAGAAAAATATTTATTTCGGGCGGTTATATAATCTGGGGTATTACGATTGTGAGCTTTGCATTTATCAGAGCAGACTATATCGGTGCTATCTTTCCGATGGCGGCAAGTGCTTCTGCAGTGGGAATAACGCTTGTAATAATTATGGACTGCATTATGACCTTTTTCGGCTCTATGGCAAACGATGCCTGCTTTAACGCTTGGCTGACTGATATGACCGACAGCACTAACAGGGGAGCGGCAGAGGGGATAAACTCAATGATGCCCCTTTTGGCCATGCTTGCCGTGTTCGGCGGATTTATGTCGTTCGATCTCAGTAAGGCTGAAAGCTGGACGGTTATTTACCTTATAATCGGTGTTGCTGTAATACTTATCGGTATTCTCGGACTTTTTCTTATAGAGGAAAAGACCGAAAAGAAAGATGACAATCAGAACTATTTTGCAAACATAATATACGGCTTTCGTCCGTCGGTCGTTAAGCAGAACAAAATGCTTTATATAACGCTTATTTGTTTCGCCGTCTTTGGCATTTCAATACAGATATTTATGCCATATCTTATACTCTACTATAACGTATCGCTTGGTATGGACAACTACGTGCTTATTATGGCGCCTGCGGTCTTGCTTGCGGCGGCATTTACGGCTTTCTATGGCAGAGTATACGATAAATTAGGTTATAAAAAAGCTATTATCCCCTCGCTTATCTTGCTGTGCGCGGGATACGTAATTATGTTTGTTTTCAGATCGGTCGTTCCCGTGTTTGTAGGTTCACTCTTTATCATAAGCGGCTATCTCGCATCGGCGGCTGTATTCGGAGCTATGATAAGAGACTGTACACCCATAGGTAAAGCGGGTATGTTTCAGGGGCTTCGTATTGTCGGTCAGGTGCTTATACCCGGCATAATCGGTCCTGCTTTGGGCGCCCGGGTTTTGAAAAATGCCGACAAAATAATTAATGACGACGGAACGAGCAGCTTCGTGCCCAATGAAAATATTTTTGTTGCGGCACTTGTTGTGGCTTTGGTGCTTTTTGTAGCTTTAACCTTGCAGTTCTTACTTATGAAAAAAACAGAAAACAAAACGGAGAAAAAATAATGAGTGAATTTGCACTTCTTTATACACCGGAAGGGGAGGATTTGTCCGAAAAACCTTGGAATATTTATCCCCGCCCGCTTTTGAAAAGAGATTCTTTCCTATGTCTTAACGGTAAGTGGTTTTTTTCTGTTGTAAAAGACGGAAAGAATGTTGATGATTTCGGCGAAATAACCGTTCCGTTTTCTCCCGAAACTGTACTTTCGGGAATAAAAAGGGTATTCAAAGAAAACGAATACGACAGAATGGTATATAAGAAAAGCTTTGTTATTCCCAGTGGATTTAACAAGGGGAGAGTTATACTTAATTTTGACGCCGTAGGCAACTACTGCCTTGTGAAACTGAACGGGGAAACCCTTGGTGAGCACTATGGCGGATACGACCACTTTTCGTTTGATATAACCGATATTCTGCAAGAAGAAAACACCATTGAAGTGTATGCGAAAAACTATCTTGATAACAACGTTATGCCATACGGTAAGCAGTGCAGAAAGCGCGGCGGAATGTGGTATACCGAAACGTCGGGGATCTGGCAGAGCGTATGGCTTGAAAGCGTACCTGAGCAATATATTAAAAAATTAATTTGTGAAACTAGCGGAAATACAGTAAATATTAAGGCTGACGGCATTGATAAAGCAATAGTACGAGTCAATACCGAAGACGGTGTAAAAGAATACAAAATGCAAAACGGTGAATGCGGTTTTACTTTGGAAAATATAAAAGAATGGTCGCCCGAAACGCCGTATCTATATTATTATTCGGTCGAAAGCGAACTTGACAGGGTAGAGTCCTATTTTGCATTCAGGACATTGGAAATTAAAAATATAAACGGGTACCCGAGACTTTGTCTTAACGGAAAACCCTACTTTTTTCACGGACTGCTTGACCAGGGGTATTGGTCCGACGGCGGAATGACACCGCCCTCTCCGGAAAGCTATACGAAAGATATTCAGGCTATGAAATCGCTCGGTTTTAATATGCTTCGTAAACATATCAAAATTGAGTCGCCCTTGTTCTATTATGAATGTGACAGGCTTGGTATGGTCGTTTTTCAGGATATGATAAATAATGGCAAGTACAGCTTCATCAGAGATACTGCATTGCCTACGGTTGGAATAAAGGGGCTGTGCGACAAAAATATGCACAGGGACAAAAAAACAAGAAACGCATTCATTTCATATATGGAAAGAACCGTTGAATTGTTGAAAGGCTATCCCTGTATATGCTATTGGACAATATTTAACGAGGGCTGGGGACAGTTCTGCGGAAGTGAAATGTATGAAAGACTGAAAAAACTGGATAGTACGAGGTTTATTGACACGGCATCGGGGTGGTTTTCAAAAGTCGAGTCAGACGTTGACAGTAAGCACATTTATTTTAGAAAAGTTAAGCTGAAGGCAAAGAAAAAGCCGCTTATCCTTTCGGAATTTGGCGGCTATTCATACAGAATAAAAGAGCATTGTTTTAATCTTGACAATGAGTATGGCTACGGTAAATATACTAATCGCGAGGACTTTGCGAAAGCGTTTTGCGAGTTATACGAAAATGAAATCGTACCGCTGGTAAAAAAGGGACTCAGCGCTTCGGTGTATACGCAGGTATCTGACGTAGAGGATGAAACGAACGGGCTTTTCACGTACGACAGACGCGTTTTAAAGATAAAGCCGGAAGAATTTTTGCACATCTCAAAAAAACTTACTTTCTTTTAGGGAAAGGCGGCAACGCAGTAGGGCACCTACTTTCTTTTAAGGAAAGAAAGTAGGCAAAGAAACCTTGCAACTTTGGTTTTGTTGAGGCAATAATGTTTAGATAAACCAATGTTGCAAAGTTTTTGCGGAGTCAAGAGGAACTTTTTTCAAAAAGCTTCTCTTGTGGGTTTCAGGGTGAACCTTTAATTATTTTATTGCAGTTTTACGCGGAACAAAAGACGTTTGAGAGCTTTTGCGTTAAAGGGAACTACGGGATAGAGGTAAGAGCGTTTCCCGTTTATCGTCTTGTTTGATGCTATAAGAATGAGCGAAAATACTACGCCTATTGCAAATCCCCATACGTTAAACAATGCCGTTAACAGCAAAAGTATTACTCGCAGGAATTTAAACGCATATCCAAGCTCATTGCTCGGCTGTGCAAAATTGGCTAGAGAAACAAACGCCATATAGAGAATTACTTCGGGAATAAACCATCCGCTTTGTACGGCATATTCGCCGAGAATCAGACCTCCGATTATACTAAGAGAATTGTTAAGCGCGTTTGGCGTGTTAAGCGATGCCAGTTTCAGTCCGTCTATCGCAAGTTCTAGTATAAAAAGCTGAATAATTATGGGCAGTCCGCCCGTATATGATACTTTTATAAATTCCAGCCAACTCGGCAGCAGGTGCGGATTGCTTATAAGCAGATACCACAGCGGAGTCAATATTACAGTCAGTCCAAATATAAATATTCGTAACAGCCGCATATAAGTTCCCACAAGCGGAGGGTGATAGTAATCGCCCGTTTCTTGCATAAAATCAAAAATTGACGTTGGTAAAAGCATAGCTTCGGGCGAGTTATCGCAGAGTATAACGACACTGCCCTCAAGCAGCATAGCGCAAACTGCATCGGGCCGTTCGGTATAACGTATTTTGGGGAAGGGATTGTACCATCTTTGCTTTATTAGACATTCTGCGAGGCTTTCGTGTCCCATTGACAGCCCGTAGACCTTTATACTGTTTATTTTATCGGTAATCTGCTTTACGTATTTTTTGTCCGCCTTATCTGCCATATAGGCTACGCAGACGTCGGTTTTTGTGTATTCGCCAACTGTGAAGCGCGCAAAGGTCAAGTTTGGGTTACGTATTCTTCGGCGGATTATTGCAGTATTCTTTAACAGCATTTCGACAAAGCCGTCGCGCGAGCCTCGTATAACTCTTTCGTTTTCAGGCTCGTCGACCTCTCTTGCGGGAAATGAGCGTGCGTTTATGTGTATGCCGTTTTCAAAACCCTCGATAAGCAAGACCGCTTCTCCCATAAAAATACGGTCAATAAGCTGGGATTGGTCGCTCGTTTCTTTTACTTCTATATGAGGAATGCAGGAGCTTATAAGTTGGGTAATGTCTTTTTTGTGGGCATCTTTTTGGCTGAGCATAAATTCAATTATATGCTCAAGCAGGTCGCTTCGCACACATCCGTCAATAAAATAGAAATACGCCTGCTTACCGAATAGTGTGAGTGGGCGTTTGTTTATGTCGAAGCTCTCGTCAACGCGAAGCGTTTTATCAAACTCTTTGCATCTTTTCTCAAATTCGTTGTCCATATTTTTCTCCGTAGGTTACAGTTTTTTATAGTGTTTGCAAAATACGGAAAAAAATACAAACAAAAAAAGCGTGGGAACTCCTACACGCCGAAGTTTTCGCCCCGCCGCCCCACATCCTTGGCTCGCGCCAATTATTTAGCAAAAAAATGGCTTTATATGGATTTTACCATATAAAGCCATTACTGAATTATTCAGCGTCTTCGTCTATGATTTTGAATTCTTTGTTGCAGCTGGGGCAGAAAATCTTGTCGCCTTCATAATCTTCATCAACGCAGATTATTTCGCCGCATTCAGGACATTCAATTTCAAAATAGTCATCGTCGCAATCGCAGCAATCACATTCGTCATCGTCGCAGTCGCAGTCACATTCGTCTTCGCCGAAAAGATAGTCTTCAACGTCGCCGAGGTCTTCGTCGAGTTCTTCAGCGTAGTCGTTGAGAGTATCTACTGTTTCTTCCATTTCTTCGATTTCGAGAGCCATATCTTCGAGAATGTCGATGATCTTCTCGATAACTTTTGTTTCAGCCTTGTTTTCGTCGAGCTGAATACCTTCAAGGTAACCCTTGAGGTTTGCAATTTTTTCTGTAATTGTCATCATCATAATGTTCAGTACTCCTTATTAAATATAAAAATTACTGTTTTGCTCTTTCAAGATATTCGCCCGTTCTGGTGTCGATCTTGAGAACGTCGCCGATGTTGATAAAGAGCGGAACCTTGATCTGAGCGCCTGTTTCAAGTGTTGCGGGCTTGGAAGCGCCTGTTGCTGTGTCGCCCTTAAATCCGGGTTCTGTGTCTGCAACAGCAAGTTCAACGAACATAGGGGGTTCAACGCCGAAAACGTTACCCTTGTAAGAGATGATCTTGCAGAGCATTTCTTCTTTTACGAATCTGAAGTTGTCACCGAGCTTGCTCTCTTCAAGAGGAAGCTGTTCATATGTTTCAAGATCCATGAAGTAGTAAAGTTCGCCGTCGTTGTAGAGATACTGCATATCTTTACGTTCAACGTAAGCATTTTCATATTTATCTGTAGGGCTGAAGGTTTTTTCGATTACAGCACCTGTGATAACGTTCTTAAGCTTTGTTCTTACGAAAGCTGCTCCTTTACCGGGTTTTACGTGCTGGAATTCAACTACCTGAAAAACGTTACCGTCCATTTCAAACGTAACGCCGTTTTTGAAATCGCCTGCTACTACCATTGTGTTTGTCCTCCGTTGTTTTAAATACAAATATAAATATCTAACATATTGTACACTATTTTCCGTAACTTTTCAAGGGGTTTTATAATTGTTTTTACAATTCAATGAGATTTTTTGGCATTTTTGTTATGTTAACGGGTCCTTTTTCGCTCATATATATCATATCTTCGATTCGTACGCCGTACTTGTTTTCAAGATATATCCCCGGTTCGACCGTAACGATATGTCCGTTTTCAAGCAACTTACTCTTTGGCGCACTCGGTGAAAGGCGGGGAGATTCGTGTATCTGCAGTCCCGTGCCGTGCCCGAGTCCGTGCCCGAAGCATCCCTCGTAGCCGCTACTGTAAATATAATCTCTTGCAATTTTATCAATTTCAAAACAGTTTCTTTCGCCGTTTTCTATTGCTTCGATTGCCAATCTTTGAGCGTTAAGAACGGTATCATACACCTTCTTCATCTCGTCATCCGCTTTGCCGATTACAAATGTTCTTGTCATATCCGAATGATAGCCTTTGTAAACCGCTCCGAAGTCTATTGTCAAAAAGCCGTTTTCGAGCTTTGTGTCGCGCGGTACTCCGTGCGGCAGTGAAGAAGCCTTGCCCGACACTGCGATGGTACTGAAGGAAATGCCGTCAGCCTTGTTTTTCTTCATGAGATATTCAAGATATGCCGCAAGCTCTTTCTCGGTCATATTTCTGTCAAAATTTTCGATAAGCATACTGAGCGATTTTTCGGCAATGCGCTGAGCCTTAATTGTATATTCGGCTTCGGTATCGGTTTTGAATTCTCTTATTCTGTCAATCAAATCTCCCGCAGGGACAAGCTCTGTTTCGGCGAAAAGTTTTTTTATTTTCACATAGTCCGAGCAGGTAAGCTCGCGGTCTTCAAACATAAGCCTGTTTACGTTGTTTTCTTTAAGAAGGCTTTGTAACGTTCCGTCGTTCAGCCCTTTGAACATTAAGACGGTAAAACCTTGTGCCGCCTGATTCTTTGCAGCCTCGATATAGCGAAAATCGGTTATAAGATATGACTTTTCTTTAGTAACGAGAACGTAGCCGTCGGAAAAGTCAAAGTCGGTTATATATAACTGATTTATTTGCGAGGTAATAAGTATACCGTCGGCTTTTTCGCCCATTCCTGCGATAAGTTTTTGCAGTTTTGTCATATAATTATCCTTTCAAAACGGTAGTGTTTTCTGCCGTTGAAATATCAAAAAGCTCCCAAGGAAAGCAGTTATCGGGGATTTCGCAAAAGGAAAGCGGTTTGCGGCTTACGGGGTGAAGAAAGGTGAGCGCATACGACCACAGAGCAGTTCTTTTGTCCGATATTCTGCTTCCGTATTTTCCGTCTCCGTAGAGTGCTGTCTTTCTTGAGGCAAACTGAACTCTGATCTGGTGTGTCCTGCCTGTGTGAAGCTTTACCCATACAAGAGACAATACTCCGAGTTTTTCGTGCTCTTTGGTATCGAGCAGCCTATATTCAAGACTTGCTTCTTTTACACCTTTACGCATTTTATCGACCACGAAAGATTTGTTTTTGCTTGAATCCTTGAACAAAAGGTCTTTGTAAACACCCTCGTTTTCCGTAGGTCTGCCGCACGTTACGGCGAGATACTCTTTTTGAAAAGTCTTGTCCTGTATTGCCGCCGAAAGCTTTGAGGCAGCAACGTCGGTTTTTGCATACACCATAACACCGCCGACACCGAAGTCAAGTCGGTGGACGGGCTTATGTTCAATGCCCGTCTGCTCAAAAAGGACTTTCAGCATATCGGGAGAGCCCTTTGCGTCCTGTTGTGAAAGTAAAAGAGGCGGTTTTACGCATACTGTTATATGCTTGTCTGTATAAAGAATTTTTAAGTTTTCCATATATAAGACCTTATACTATTTCTTTTTTCGCAGTTCTGAAAAAAAGTCCGATAAAAGAGAAGAACATTCGTTTTCGCAAACACCCGATATTATTTCTGGCTTGTGGTTAAGGGGCAGGTCGTTCATATTGAATACCGAGCCGAAAGCGCCCGCTTTCATATCTTTTGCACCGAATATTACTCTTTTTATACGGGCGTTTACAATTGCGCCCGCGCACATCGGGCAGGGTTCAAGGGTAACGTAGAGATCGCATTTATGAAGCCGCCATCCGCCGAGTTTTTGGCATGCAAGGTCAATGGCTTTACATTCGGCGTGGTGAAGGGCGTTTTTACCTGTCTCGCGGGTATTGAATGCGCTTGAAACTACATCACCCTCGCAAACGACTACAGCGCCCACAGGAACTTCGCCTATACTTGCCGCTTTTTTTGCCTCGTCAATGGCAAGCGACATAAAAAATACATCGTTTGTTTCGTTCATATTATATATATCCATTTCATCGTAAGGAATACGGTATACGCCAGATAGAGAACGACCAGTATGCGTATGCCCGACAAAGCAAGGTTAAATTCATTTGGATGATCTTGCAGATCAGCATCATTTTTGACGTCAAAGTATTTATCTTTAATAAGCAGAGTAAACAGTACGAGTCCGAGTATCATCAAAACCCAGACTATCGCTGATGATACGTATAAATATACGTTTGTGGGAGCAAACGCCGATAACGTAAGATAAAATACGGCAAGAGCGTTGTTTAGAAAATGTATGATCATTGAGGGCAGAACGGAACCGGTTTTGATTGCGAGCCAGCCGAAGAAAAGTCCCGCAAGAAAAGCGTGAAGAAATTGCGACGGATTGCAGTGCATTAGTGAGAAAAGAATTGCCGAAGTGAGTATTGCAAACTTTTTGCCGTAGGGGGTAAGACTGTTAAGAATAACTTTTCTGAAAAGTATCTCTTCTACAACCGCGGGAGTTATTGCCATCGACACAAACGTCAGAACAACGTCTACTGTGTTTTTCGGAGGCACAATCAAGGGTTCTCTGAAGCCTATTCCGTAATTAGAAACGATTATCGTAATAATTGAAGTAACGTAGCTTGCAACGGTTATGAGTCCGAGTACTGTTACAGTTATTTCAAAAAACCTTTTGGGAAGACGCGGGCTGTATGTTACAATACCGTCATTTTTGGGAACGTACTTGGAAATGAAAAGAGCGGGGAGCAAAAATATTGCCATATATACTATAATATCAGCACACGAGTAGATATATCTTAGTATGGTGCTGTCAGCAGACAACCCGAAATTGCGGCATAATAGGAAAAGTTTTGCCACAAGAGAGGGCAAAAAGCTGAAAAGTGATAGCTGCAACAAAAGACCGAGGGCAATGGCATCAACGGTTTTTTTGTATTCGTATTTTTTGGTGTCGATAAATATCACTCCCGTCTTTTACGTTAAAATGCGCGTTATGCCTCGTAATCGAGAACTACTCTTGCTTCTGTGGTTGCCGCGACGATTGTTTTTACCTTTGCATGCTCGCCGTCAACAGCGTAGATGTCAAGATCTTCTTTTGTTTCAAACTCGGTGTAGAGCATCATATCGTAAGACATAGGAGTCTTTCCGAAATCGAAACCGATCTCCATTTTTTTAATCTGCGGAACAACGCCTACAAGCGCATAAAGTCTGTCCCGTACAAGTTCCATATTTTCAAGTTTTGTTCTGCCTTCTGCAGATTCTTTGAATTTCCACATAACGATATGTTTAATCATAATTTTTGACCTCGTGTATACAATTGTATTTATTATAGGGATATTATATCACACACTCCTTTCAAAATCAACAAAGCTTCAAAAAATAAATAAAACGCTATGCGGGCAATTCCCTCATACCGATGATTTACTGGATTGATAGGCGAAAATAAAATAATTAAATTTTTGTGAAAAAATTTCAAACTACATATTGTGGAAAGTTTTTTTTAGTCAATCAAAATATAGTGTTTTTTGATTTGTCAAAATGCTGTTTTTTCGCATAAATCAATGCATTTTTTCGCTTTTTGTGTAAGAGGAGTGTGGGGTAGTATATATTGCCATAACCACAATATATAGTGTTGCACAAGGTACTTGACACAATATTTGGGGTGTGATATAATAGCGTCAATAATAAAAAATGACCGTAAAATTTGGAGGGGAAATATATGTTCACGCATATAGTAAAAAGAGACGGAAGAGTTGAGCTCTTCGACGAAGTGAAAATTACGAAAGCCATTCGTAATGCATTTGAGGCTTGCGAAGAAAAGCAGGAGTACAGCGCGTCGCGTCTGACGCTTGCAGTTCTTGCAAAGGCAGAAGAAAAGTACGGTGAAAACACACCCGAAGTCGAAGGCGTTCAGGACATCGTTGAGCAGGTGCTCATTGAAAACGGCTATGCGACTGTCGCAAAGGCGTATATCCTTTACCGCCAGAAGAGAAAACAAGCAAGAGAGATTGATTCTCTTATCGGCGCTACAATTGATATGTTCGGCAACTATCTTGGAGACAAAGACTGGTCGATCAAAGAAAACGCTAATATGCAGAGATCGGTAAACGGTCTTAACAACTACGTAAGAGAAGCGTTCACAAAGAAGTACTGGCTCTACGAAGTATACCCCGAAGACGTAAGAAAGGCTCACGAAAACGGCGATGCACACATTCACGACCTCGGCTTCTTTGGCCCTTACTGTGCAGGTTGGGACCTCAGACAGCTCCTTATGGACGGATTCGGCGGCGTTGGCGGCAAGGTTGAAAGTAAGCCTGCAGGCCACCTTCGTTCTTTCCTCGGTCAGATAGTTAACTCCACTTTCACCACACAGGGCGAGACTGCGGGAGCACAGGCTTGGAGCTCTATTGATACTTATTGTGCACCCTTCATTTATTACGACAATCTTACATACGAGCAGGTAAAACAGTGCTTGCAGGAATTTATATTCAACATCAACGTTCCTACCCGTGTTGGCTTCCAGTGCCCCTTCTCTAACCTTACTTTTGACGTTAAGGTTCCCAACACCTTGAAGAACGAGCCTGTTATTATCCACGGCGAATACAAAGACAAAGTATACGGCGACTTCCAGGAACAGATGGATATATTCAACAAGGCATTCTGCGCGGTAATGCTTGAAGGCGATGCAAAGGGAAGAGTATTTACGTTCCCCATTCCCACGATCAACATTACAAAAGACTTCGAGTGGAACAGCCCCGTTGTTGACGAATTTATGAAGATTACCTGCAAATACGGTATCCCCTATTTTGCAAACTATATCAATTCCGACCTTTCTCCCGAGGACGCTGTATCTATGTGCTGCCGACTCAGACTTGACAAGAGAGAGCTTCGTAAGAGAGGCGGCGGTCTGTTCGGTTCTAACCCTATGACAGGTTCGATCGGTGTTTACACCATCAATATGCCCAGAATCGGTTATCTCAGCAAGTCCAGAGAAGAGTTCTTTGAAAGACTTGAAAATATTGCAAGACTCGGTAAGACGTCTCTTGAAATCAAGCGTAAGATTATTGAAGCTCAGTCGGACAAGGGGCTTTATCCCTATTCTACGTACTATCTCCGTAACATTAAGGCGCGTACGGGCGAATATTGGACAAACCATTTCAATACGATCGGTCTTGTCGGTATGAACGAATGCTGCCTTAACTTCCTCGGAAAAGATATCGGCAGCGACGAGGGCAGAGAGTTCTCAATTGAAGTTATGAACTATCTCCGCGAGCTTATGATGCAGTTCCAGGAAGAAACAGGACATTCTTACAACCTTGAAGCAACTCCCGCTGAAGGTACGACGTACCGTCTCGCAAAGCTTGACCGCGAGCAGTACCCCGATATAATTCAGGCAGGCAGCGAAGTGCCCTTCTACACCAACTCCAGCCAGCTTCCCGTTGAATATACAGACGATATTTTTGAATGTATGGAACTTCAGGACGAGCTCCAGTCGCTCTATACAGGCGGTACTGTATATCATCTCTATATCGGCGAACGCATTGAAGATATTGAAATTGCAAAGAACCTCATCAGAAGCGTATTTGAAAAATACAAGATGCCCTATATTTCTCTGACACCTACGTTCTCGATCTGTCCCGATCACGGATATATCGCGGGTGAACACTTTAACTGCCCCGAGTGCGGACAGGATGCTGAAGTATGGTCCCGTGTCGTTGGATATCTCCGTCCCGTACAGAATTACAACAAGGGTAAGAGAGACGAATATATGCGCAGAAAGAAGTTCGTAATCTAACGAAAAACAAATATCCGGGCGTTTTTGTAAGCGCTCGGATATTGTGATATATGAAAGAGATAATTATGAAAATAGCAGGTTTTCAAAAGACTTCATTTGTCGATTTTCCGAAAATGGTGTCGTGCGTTGTGTTTACCCCTGGTTGTAATATGCGGTGCTCTTATTGCCACAACAAGCATATTCTTTCGGGCAATATCCCTAAGGTCGATCAATTTACCGTACTTGACTACCTGAAAAAGAGGGTAGGGGTTATAGGCGGTGTGGTCGTGTCGGGCGGAGAGCCCACTTTGCAGAGCGGCCTTGAAAATTTTGTTACAGTTGTGAAGAATATGGGATACAAGATCAAGCTTGATACAAACGGAACGAATCCGAATGTTTTGAAAAGTCTTTGTGAAAAGGGACTTGTTGACTACGTTGCGATGGATCTGAAAGCCCCTTTTGAAAAATATTCTGAAATATGCTGCGCAGAAATAAACACAGATAAAATCAGAGAAAGTATAGAGTATTTACAGAAAAGCGGTATTTCTCACGAATTCAGAACTACGTTTTGTCCCGAATTAACAAAAGAAGACGTTGTATTGATTTCGGAGAATATGGCAAAAAACAGTGAATTTTACCTACAGCAATACAGACAGGTAGACGGAGGAAATGAGCCTCATAGCCGCGAATACGTTGAACAGACGGCAGAGTTGGTAAGACAAAACGGCGGCAAATGCACCGTCAGAGGTCTGTAAAAATATTATTGAGGGAGAGTAAAGAATATGAAATGTCCCGTATGCGGAAAGAGCGACAGCAAGGTAATCGACAGCCGTCCTACAGATTCTGAAATAAGAAGAAGACGCGAATGTCTTTCTTGCGGAAGACGTTTTACAACCTATGAAATACACGAGACTGTGCCGATAATCGTAATCAAGAAAAACGGCACGAGACAGATTTTTGACCGTAACAAGATACTTGCGGGACTTGACAAGGCTTGTTACAAGCGTTCGATGATAAATATCGACGATATGAACAGGATTATAACTGAGATCGAGGTCGATTTGCGAAACAGTTTTCAGGCAGAGGTACACACGTCAGAAATCGGACGTCGTGTGCTTGAAAAGTTACGCGACATAGACGAGGTGTCGTATATCAGATATGCGTCGGTATACCGTAATTTTGACGATGTCGAGTCGTTTATGCAGGAATTAAAGTCAATGAAATCGCCCGAGAAAAAAGGGTAATACGGGTTTGCGTAAGCCGCCCACTTTTTTGTAAAAAAGTGGGACAAAAAACTTCAAACCTGGGTTCGCAGAAGCCATAAAGTTTTGAGGGAGTCAAGAGGGCACTTTTTCAAAAGTGTCCTTTTGTGTGGGTTCGGGAGCGAAGCTCCTGACTATCTGTGCTTTTTAAGGGCGGATTACATATCCGCCCATTTATATGGCGGGCGGAGTCAAGAGGAGCTTTTTTCAAAAAGCTCCTCTTGTGAGTTTAAGGGGGACGCCACGCGCACACGGAATTATAAATATTTGAAAATAATACTGATTAATTAAACCAAGTTGCCCTGTGCCGTGGACGCAAAACGCGGAAGCGTTTTCTTTTTTAGTAAATTTTACCTGAGGTTTGCCATTTTGCATAATAAATATAAGATTTATTGTATAGTTTTTTGATTGACACCAATTTTTTTATGTTATATAATTGATATATAGACTTAATATAATTCTATCTTACAAAAAATTATTATACAAAACACAAAAAAGGAGGAACTTTTGTGAAGAAATTTTTATCGGTTGCCGTATTCGTTATGGCATTTATCCTTGTTCTCTCAGTAAACGTCTTTGCGGCGGACTATGAAATTGAAAGTCTGACTGTCGAAGACATTTACATAACCGAGGGAATCGACGGATATTATGATGAAAACATGGAATTTAACTATTACTATCAACCTGACAGGTTTAGCATGGAGATGGCTGACGGAAACACCATTCTTGGCTCTGAAGGTCAGGCTTTTGATGGTGAAAACTATTTTAATTTGTGGTGGGACACCGTAGACACGACCACTTGGACTGCCGGGAATACATATACTGTCAACGTTGGCGTTAACGGCAGCGAAGCTGTGACCACTTATAATGTACACGTTGAAAGTAACGGGATTGAATCTATTCATATAGACGGTATAGAGATAGTCGAAGGATTCAACGGTTACATAAACAACAACGGAGACTTTATTTACCATATTTCAGATGCAAGATTGACCGTATTCTATACAGACGGAACGAAGAGTGAAGAACGTAACGGTTTTTGGTATCGCCCTGACATTATGGAAAAGTGGCTTGATTTGACTTTCGGTTCTGATCTGTATTCTATTCAGGAGCAGTCGCCTTGGACTGCGGGGAATTCTTATCCCGTTACCGCATATATTGCAGGAAAGAGCTGTACTTTCAACGTAAAGATAGTTGAGCTTCCTATTGAGAATATTGAAGTACACGACATTCAATTTATAGTAGGTGTTGACAATCCGTCAGTAATAGGTGAACCTGCATATACTGTTTATTTCAAAGACGGTTCAAAAGAAGACCTTGATCCCGGTATGAGCTTCGCATGCGGAGATCAGTGGCTTTGGCTTTCGGTCGAATACTACGATGGCGAGCTTACGGTAGGTCAGACTATCACAAGAACGGCAACTCTTGGAAAATTTCAAAAGACATATACGGTAACAGCTATTGAAAATCCCGTAGAATCGGTTGAGATACACGATGTTGAGATTGTTGAAGGCAAAGCCGATTATAAAGACGAGTACGGCAATTATCACTACGGTCTTTACAATATTGCAGCGACGCTTCATTTTAAGGACGGTTCAACAGAGGACATTACATCGGGATTCAACTTTGGCGGAAGATACTACGGCATTCAGCATAACGGCGACGAAATTCAGGCTAACGGAACCTACTGGGTGCTTGGCGGAGAATATACTCTGACCGGTTCGATTTTCGGTTGTACCGACACCTTTAAAGTATCAATTGTGCCCATTCCGATCAAGAATTTTGAAGTTAAAGACGTTGCTATATATGAAAACACAAACGGTTGGGAAGAAGACGGTGTATTTTATTACGATATTGAAACCAGATTTACAGTAACTCTCAACGATGATTCAACTGATGAGGGTTGGGGCGGAATCTGGATCGACGGTGAGTGGTATAGTATTGAACTCGTTGATTTTAATCAGTATGAAACGCCTTTGCTTCCCGGTAACACATATACGGTTACCGCACGACTCGGCACGTTTACAAGCACTTTTGACGTAACAATCAAACCCTCTCCCATTAAAAAGCTTGACATAAAAGATGTATACGTTTATGAAAACACAAGCGGATATTATAACAGCGAAGGTGATTTCTACTATTATATTGAGCCGGATGATTTCACTGTAACGTATCTGGATGGTTCAACAGGTGATTTTGAATACACCTTTGTGATTGATGATGATTATTTCAACATTGATTGTGAAGACACTCAACACGATACTCTTTGGACGGTAGGAACACATACAGTAACGGGAACCCTTTTGGGAGTGAGCGACGAATTTAACGTTATCGTTCTTGAATCTCCCATAAGCTCTATAGTTGTTGATGACATTGATTTCATTTTTGGTCTCGACTATCGCTATGATATCAAAACTTCATATACCGTATATTACAAAGACGGTACGTCTAAACGCGTAGAAAAAGGCGATCTTGCATACATAGCAGAAGACTATTATGACGAGCTTAAATTTGAACCTCCCTATGAGGAAGTATGGCAGGTTGGCGACTCATTTACAATAACGGCACACCTTTCTACTGCTACAACAACTTTCAAACTTAACATTGTAGAAACTCCCGTAAAGAGCATTGAGCTTATACAGAAGCCCACAAAACTTACCTATGTTGTGGGTGAAGCGTTTGACCCCACAGGTTCAATACTCAGAATTAATTACAAAGACAATTCTTATGAGGACTTCCCGATAGACTATTATCGTACGGATTCAATTAACGATATTCCTCTTTACAGCAAAAAACTTGAAAAAGAGTTTTCCGTATTCTTCTGGGGTATTACTGAAGGCGTAGGTAAGGCTGACATATCGGTTGATGTGTTTGGTGAAGCGGATTATACTTTCGAAGTTGACGTTGTTGAAAACAAGATGGAAAGCATCAGTTTGAGCGTTGGCGAGGACAAGAGAATCGTTATTACGGTAACTTATACCGACGGCTCGACTGAAGATATGTATTTCCTCGGTGTTGAAGCAAGAGGCGGCGGACAAAATGATCTTGCAGGAAACATAATTACTGACAAGGGCGTTTTCTCGGGCGGTTTGTCTTACGGAGATTCATTGAGTTTGTATATTCGTAACGGTATGGGCGAAGATGATATTATGCAGAGTAATACCATTGCAAACTGCGAGTGGTGGAACGCTTTTATAAGAGCGTACAGGTTTGATGTATATCCCAAAGGCTTTGCAAGCTTTTCCGGAAGCGTAACTAAAGATAATATCAACAATATTATTGCTATGTCAGTTTTATTCGCAACCTATGAGGATGATTTTGATTATCCCGATGTGATTAGCGGAAAGTATATTACTGATCTAGTAAATAAGTATTTTGCTGTCGATAATTTTGATATTACCATGTCGTCTTATTACGACGCTGAAAAAGACATATTTGATGAAGCTGAAGAGTTTAATTTTGCATTTAATAACGATTGGAGCTTGGAGCCCTTTGATATCAAGTACGTCAACGGCGAATGGATAACTGTTATTACACGTTACAATGTTGAAACGGGTGAAAAATACACGTTGACAGTCAAGTGTGATGACAATTTGAAAATAAAAGAATTTATCAATGCAGATCCCGTTCTCAAGAAGAATGGCTGGAAGTTTGAAAACAACACATGGTACTACTATGAAAACGGCGTAAAGGTAACAAACGACTGGAGAAAAGACAGTACAGGCTGGTGCTTCTTGGATGAAGAAGGCAAATGGGTAATTGACGCATTCGTAAAAGACAGCGTTGGATTGGCATACATTACAAAAGACGGCTACTTTTACTACAACACAAACGGCTGGGTAGATTACCACGGAACGTGGTACTACGTTGAAAACGGCTATGCAGTAGTAAGCGCTTGGAGAAAAGACAGTACCGGTTGGTGCTTCTTAGATGAAAACGGTAAATGGGTGCGTAACGCATTTGTAAAAGACAGCGTAGGCTGGGCATATA
>JAFUJB010000009.1 GCA_017473865.1 Clostridia bacterium
CATCTTGCTCACCATGCCTCTGTAGCTCATTAGTTAGAGCAGCGGACTGAAAATCCTCGTGTCGTTGGTTCGATTCCGACCGGAGGCACCATCAAAGAGAATCCAATTGGATTCTCTTTGGTAAATTATTTTATTTGTTACACCACGCGGATTTAGCTCATTAGAGAGCGATATATTTTGAGAAAAATATATCGAAAAATTTAATAAGCAAATCACACTATGCGGATTTAGCTCATTACAGAGCGATATATTTTGAAAAAAATATATCGGAAAACTTAATAAGCAAATCATACTACGCGGATTTAGCTCATTTGGTAGAGCGCGACCTTGCCAAGGTCGAGGTGGCGGGTTCGAGCCCCGTAATCCGCTCCATAATAAATCTTTAAATAAATCTGTTGCAAAACAGATTTATTTATTGATTTTTCATATATTTGCAGCAATTTGGCATTGATGTTAATAATACGGCATCAATTTTACGTGGATTTAGCTCATCAGAGGGCGATATGTTTTGAAGAAAATATATCGAAAAAACTTTGATAAGCGAAATCTGAACTATGCGGATTTAGCTCATTGAGGGAGCGATATATTTTGGAAAAAATATATCGGAAAACTTAATAAGCAAATCACACTGCGCGGATTTAGCTCATTTGGTAGAGCGCGACCTTGCCAAGGTCGAGGTGGCGGGTTCGAGCCCCGTAATCCGCTCCAAAAATAAGGCGCTATAGCCAAGTGGTAAGGCCACGGTCTGCAAAACCGTTATTCCCCGGTTCAAATCCGGGTGGCGCCTCCAAACAAAAGAGCACTGCGAGAGCAGTGCTCTTTTGTTTGGAACGATGTTTGCCCTTGCGGGCAAGTGATGTAGCCTCCGGCAGTGATGTTCACTGCGTGAGTGATGTTTCGCCTTGCGGCGAAGTGGGCAAACATCACATCATTGCGGAACGCAGTGGAGCAACATCATTTTGAGCGAAGCGAAAAACATCATATCGCCGCAGGCGATTCATCATTTGAGATAGAAGCAATTTTATGGTATAATAATGACAGAAAGGCGGTGTTATTATGACGAAAGAAGAAGTTTTACAGGGCGCGCTTGCCCTGAATGGCAGTGATAAGAAATATACCGTTACGGTTGAAGGGAACAAAATCACCATTCAATCAAAATTCTACGCAAATGCTACTGGTACAAGAATGGGCACATTTTGTTGCGTTGCGCATTTAAATAACGATAACACATATGTTGAAACACATACCGCGCACGATGGACGGCGATCGCAATTTGGAAAGGTTGCCAAAGTGCAAAAATCTATTTCATTTACTTTTGGTGGTGGGAGCAATGCAGTAGAAGTGGAAAAAGAAAGTTTTAATTCAGAAGACATAAAAAAGATTTTAAGAGATTATCTTGAAGAATGTGGATACAAAAGAACAAATAAAGGTTTTTTCAGGCGCTTGTTTGGCAGATAAAACCCACCCTATTATAAATCCAACGGAAGTTACGCACCTTTTTTGCGTTTTTACCTATACTTGCGCACCGTTTGTGCGCTTCTTTGCAAAAACAAAAGCACTTCGTAAGAAGTGCTTTTGTTTTTGGAACGATGTGTTCCGCCACGGCGGAACGTGATGCGCACTTCGTGTGTGATGTTTCCTTCGGAAGTGATGTGCGCTTCGCGCGTGAGGATGCGGAACACATCACATCACTTTGCGACCAACGGGAGCAATACATCACTGTGCGTTAGCACTACATCACTTCGGAGAAGCCGATACATCACTCTTTACAGACTATATAATTTATACTATAATATAATCGAAAGCGAGGTACTACTATGGCTGAATCAAAATTGCGTGGACTGTCAATGGAGTTCTCTGTTGATATATTCAATCTTGTCAAATTCTTAAAATCAAACCACGAATCCGTTATTGCTAATCAGATCGGCAGAAGTGGTACAAGCATCGGCGCGAATATTCGTGAGGCCTAATATACACAAGGCAAAAAGGATTTTATATCCAAGCTTGAAATTGCTCTCAAAGAAGCAAGTGAAACAGGCTATTGGCTTGAGCTTTTGCATAGAACAAATTATATTGATGCTCAACAGTATAAAATGCTGTCAGACAAATGCGCCACTCTCCGTGCTATGCTTGTTTCCTCTTGCAGAACTGCAAAAGCGAATATTGCTAACAAATAATTTTCAAAAACTTATCTTGCTTTTCGACTTCCTTTCGGTATCATGGTGTTTAACCAAAGCCGAAAGGTTTTTTATATGGAACACGCAAAAGGAATATTGAAAAACACCCCGAAGTGTGATATGATGTAATCAGAAAGGCGGTGGAGATATGAAAAAAATTACAAAAGAAATGTGTACGGTTTTTATAAAGGATTATAATAACTCAAAACCAATATTTATAATTTTCGTTTCTTTGTTTGCACTTGTCGCGCTATGGTTCTTTACCCAAAACATAGTGATCGTATCAATCTTGGCTGCCGTGGCATTAGCTGCAATACTTTTTATGATCTATAAGACAAATAAAAAAAACAACAATGTAAATTTGGAAGATTTCTATTTGGTTGAAGATGTAATTGTCGATTGCAAAAAAAGAATCAGTACCAAAGCAAGTGGCGGTTCAGGACATAATTATATTTACACATTTCGCGATAGCGGTGAATATACGATACATAAAAGTGCTCACCCGACAGTTGAAATTCCGTTGCACAAAGAGAAGAACATTGACCATTTGTCTGTTGAAAATTTGTGTATTCAATCTTGCGAAAAAGGTGATATTTTTTATTTGCTAATTCTAAAGGAAAAGGATCGTACAAAAATTATAAAATGTTTTCCTAAATTCCATTTTGATATAGCACAAGAGGGTTTTGATTGTATAGATGGCAAATATTATTGCAGAAAATAAGCGGCATCTTTTTTGTCAACACGAGCCCAAAATCCCGTCCACATACGTGAACGGGATTTTTGGAAAGTAAGAAGTAATAGTGAATAGTGAAGAAGTATTGCGGCTTTGCCGCTTTTATGCTATAATACGCCTAAAGAGGTGATTTAATGTTTGAAGAAATGATTCGCGTTGCTAAAAATAAACTTGCGACCATAAATGAACCCATTGATAGTTTACCTTCATCGCAGGTTACCGTTCTTTTAACTACTAATAATAACATCTATATGGCGGTTAATGATATTGATGGAATGATCTGCGAAGAATTAAAGCGGAATAAAGATACCAAGGTTCTTAAAATGCTTACAATGTGGAAAGATGGAGGACTGGATTTATCTTCAATCAGATTTCGTAATGCTCTTATTGAAATGAACGAACAGAACAATAATACGGATGTTATACTACAAGGGAAAGAAGATTATTTGATTAAAAAGTTGTCAGTAACAATAATTTAATTTAAAATCCTCGGTTTTTGACCGATTCTTTTTCGTACAAGAGAGACAAAAACAAAAAGCACTTCGCAAGGGGTACCTTACATAAAGCAGATTGTTCTTGCGAGATCCTTCGCATCGCCGCCCGCTGTCATCCTCGAGCGTAGCGAAGGATCTCGGGGCGGCTTGCTCGAGGATGACACGCAAGAGATAGTATATACCGAGAAAAACAAAAGGAGTACGAACAAATCGTCCGTACTCCTTTTGTATTTCGGCAGGTAAAACCTGCTTTATCGCAGGTACGCCAAGAAGTGCTTTTTGTTTTGGAAATGATGCCGGGTTTCGCCAAATTTTATGACGAAGTCGATGCTTCATTTTCTTCTTGAAAATTCGCCCCGAAGTGTGCTATAATAAAATCAGAAAGGCGGTGATATAATGAGCATTTATAAAGGAGTGTCAATATCTGAATATCGTTTGCCCGTTATGTATGTAATTTACATTTTTCTCGCCGTTGCTCTTGTTGTTGCCGCATTATTTCTGCTTTATCAAATATTAAGTGATCGAAATAAAAAAACAATCCAAAGAATAAAAAAATTACGCAAAAAAGCTGAGAACGATGAACAATCCGCCAAGCAGTTGACCAAAATGGAGCGTAAAATCAAGAGGCAAAAAAAGAAAAAAAGGGGCGTTATTACTTTTTACATATTTCTTTTCGTCTTGGTGCTAGGGTATGAAATGTTTATTATTATAGGTTGGATTGCCCCTTTGGTAACAGACCATGTTGTCAAAGACTATGTTGTATATACAGGAGAAATCAAAGTTTGTGATAACTTTAAGAGCCCTTATATTGAACTTGAAGATGGGACAATTGTAAGAGGTGGAACAAATCTTACAGAAGAAGATACCTACGGAACTGTTGTATATTCCCGAAGAAGCAAAATCGCACTTGGGGGGACAAAAATAAATAGGCATCTCTTTTGTCAACGCACCCCAGAAAAAACTCTTGTTTGAAAGAACAAGAGTTTTTTAGTTATATTCACCTTGCGGCTTTGCCGCTTTTATGCTATAATACGCCTAAAGAGGTGATTTTATGGAAATTAGAGCAAAATGTAAATTTGATTTTGAGTCAATCAGAGCATTAACACATTTATCTCTGTTTAAAAAAGCAAATCCTAAAAAGAGGTTTTTGACTTGGTCAATTATTTCGGCAACATTGGCAGTTATCATTATTTTGGAAATGATAATTTTTTCTGATGCTATGTTTATAGAATTACTGTGTTTAGCAATTATTATTTTTTTATTAGAATGTTATTTGTATTTTCTTTTACCAAAAATCAGATACAAGGCATTAGCTAAAATGAAAGGTGCTGAAAATGAGTATATCTTTTGTGATAATGTGTTAAAGATATTTACCATAAGCCAAGAATATAATGGTGAAGCGGAAATAGAGTATTCTTTATTTGTAAGAGTTTACGAAACAACGAAGTATCTATTTTTATATCAAACAAATAATCAAGTCTTTGTTGTTGATAAAAAAACCATTGAGAACGGAACAGCGGAAGACATTAGAAACAAGTTGTCTACTTATGCGAAAGACAAGTATATTACTTGCAAATATTAAAGAAAATCAGGTATTCGACCGGTTCTTTTTTGGACACGAGAGACAAAAATTCCGTACACGCAGGTGAGCGGAATTTTTTACTTTCTTGCCCTTTTTTTACGGTACATTCTACTATAAAGCCTTCTTTAAACACAATTATTGTAGAAACTTAAAGGGGGATGGCAAAAAATATCGAAGAGTTCTATTATGGGAATTTTGATCCTCAAGCACGTAGCACCAAGGATAATAGTGTAATGTATTGTCGTGCCACATCAGATTATGTTGAAAATATTTTGACGCAGAACATTGAAATACATAAAAACTTCATTTTCATGTGGTATAACAAAATAAGTTTCAGAAATTTTCTCAAAACACGCAAAAAATCAAAACTTTTAGCAAGTTATATTGATGAAGGTGTTTTCAGAGAGGAAAGGAAAGCGGAAAAGTGGCTATCACCCAAAAAGTACAGAAAACAATCGTTGCTGACGAGCAGATTGTGGAACTATATTGGAAAAGAAATGAAGTAGCGATAACGTTGACTGATGAAAAATACGGACAGTTTCTTTATCGTATTGCCTATAACATTTTGCATGACAGGCTTGATTGTGAAGAGTGTCAAAATGACACATATCATGGTATATGGAATAGCATTCCTCCTAATAGACCCGATGTGTTTTCAATATTTATTTCAAAAATTATGAGGAATATCGCAGGAATGAAATTTAGAGAGAGGACACGGAAAAAGAATATTCCGTCTGAAATGATGGTTTGCATGAATGACTTGCAAGATACATTGCATAGTGAAGATTCACCAGATACCCAATATTTTGCCAAAGAACTTGGCGCGCATATTAATAATTATTTAGGAGGGCTTACAGATCGTCAACAGTATATCTTTATAGGCCGCTTTTATATAGGAGATAAACTTGAAGTAATTGCCGACAAACTGAATGTGAATATATCTACCGTACATAGAGAAATAGAAAAAATCAAGCAAAGCTTGAAAATATATCTTGAAAGGAATGGCGTTTATGTCTGATAGCTGTTTGTTATTCGATGCAATCGGATATGTTGATGATATATATTTGAAAAAGTATTTTGAAATGGAACAAAACTTTTTTGAGAAGAAAAAACATCGACAAAGAATAATGAGATTGGCAACAGCAGTAGCTTCTTTATCTATCGTTTTTGTTAGTGTAATGGTGATTTTTATTGGGTTATGGAGAGAATCAAACACTCCTGATGATATCTTGAACAATAAGAATGTATACTCTATCGGAGATATTTACTCTGGTGATAATAATGGAAATGATTGTATTATATCATTTGAAAAGATTGTTTTGACTCGTAATGTCAATGGAAATAAAAAGTACGACGGTGGTTATTTGGTATTATATGGGCATATTGATACTGTCGCCTTTGCTTTCGACACCAACGAAATTGATTTGGAACTTAATATGAAAAAAACTACAGATTTGTGGGAACAAAGGGTTATATTTGAAAAAGAACTCTCAAAGCAATTAAGTGATGTTGATTTACTCTTTGATGAAGAACATGGAAATATGAACGGTAAGTTTTCTTTTGTATTTTCAATAGATGAAAACAATTACGACCTGATTGAGAGCAAAACAACACAAACATCATTTGAAGACAACAAGGGGGCACAAATGATCTTTAAATCCAATGTGGATTGGGGGGGAGAGAAAGTATCATTTGTTTTCAAGACACTGGATGTTCAGCTTGCGGAAGAAGCGAATTAATAAGGGGGATACAAAAGTAAATTATGTAGCATTTGTTTGTAAGAAAAAATAACACACTTGAGTTATGGAGGGGAAAATATGAAAAAAATAATTATTTGGTGTTTACTGTTGGCTATTGGACTGTTTTGCTTTACATCGTGTGGTGGTAGTTCTATGTTAGAGCCCGTTCCGTTTAATTTAAAGCCTAGTAGTGAAGATTTCGATCCACCTAGACAGTCTTTTATCAGAAATTCCACAGAGTTTAATGAGTTCTTGTCAGATAGATCTGTTTTTAATGAAAATTTTGAACAAGATTTTATATCAAAAAACAAAGAATTCGACGACGAATTCTTTGAAGATAACGATTTGATAGCGTTGATATTGCAAGCACCGACGCGTATGATAAAAGGGCATAAGTTAAATAGTCTGACCGCAAGTGATGGCTGTTGGGTTTTGAAGATGAGCAGCGTATCCGGTAAGTCTGAACGTCATGATGATGTTTTAGGTCCCTATTTTTGCTATTATATTGCGGTTCAAAAAGATACTAGCATAAACGGTGTAAAGATCGAATTTTCATAAAAATAAGTTGCGTTGTATATTATTTGTATCAATTGGCGGATATTATCTGAATTTTGAGATTAAATAATAATATTTTGTAGGCATTTTTTGTTAACTTGACTAAAAACGAAGCACTCCAACAGGGGTGCTTTTTTGGTTGGAGGCGCCCGGCGCGGTGAACGTTTACCAATATATTGCAAACTATCCCAATATGTGCTATAATATATTCGGAAAGACGGTGAATATATGAAAAAAGAACAATTAAAGATTGAAAACATTAAGAGGGATCTGATTTCAAGAGCTTATTTTAAAAATTCAAATATTTCGGAATGGCGGTCGAGATTCTTTGTTCCCTTAATCGCTATAGTGGTGATAATATGCTTGTTTTTCGAGAAAAAATGGATTTGCATTCCCTTCCTCTTGCCTGCCGTATATCATATTGTAATTTATATTAGAGAGCATAAAGCGTATGCAGCCCAAAGAAGAGAGATTGCGGACGTAATCAATAGGGGAGATGTTTCCATAGCTCGCTACAAGCTGAGCCATATTGCAACAGAAACGATATATGAGCCTCATTCGACCGGTAGGAGAGTTAGTGCATATAAAGAGATAAAAATTTTCTATTTTACCGAAGGGGGAAGCTGGCGTCTTCCTAATTTCGCCAGGCATTACGGATGGAGCAAAGATTATTATATGAGCTCTGTAGGACTTGAAAATATATCGCTTCAAGGGGACGAGTTTTACTACGTTTCGTTTGCCGGCGATTACGATATAGCATACATATATCCGTGCAAATTTTTTGAGCTTGATGAAAGTTTGACACAAGAACTTTGATCTTGAAAAGTTTTTTGGGTCAAATCCAATGAATTAAAAATCCGTTCGCGCAGGTGGGCGGGTTTTATTGTTAATATTGAAAATCACCCCTAAGCATGATATAATGTATTTAGCGAAGGCGGTGGAGTGAATGCTGTTCTATATAATCAATGTTTTTTACGCAATTTTAAGTCTTGGGATTTATATAGGATTCAGAATGAGCGTAAACAGTTATCTCAGACATAGAAAAAAGAGTAAAACCTTTATTAAAAAAAGCAAAAAGGGAATTGCAAATTATTGGTTGTATAAAAAACTGCACAATGAAATAAATCTTGGTTATATATATTACTTTAACTTGCTTCTTCTCGTGATTACGCCATTATATTTTGTGATTGTTGTTTTCCTTGGATGGTTAGATGTAATGGCGCTTCCTATAGCAGTCTTAAATTTGCTTTTGTGCGGCATTCAGGTTCCGTCAACTGTTTTCTCGCATATATACGATAATTATGAAACGTATGGACAACCATTTATTCTTTTGAGAAGGAGATATAATAATGGGTATGACAGTTCGTTTGTCATTTTTTGTTGTATAGTTATTATGGTTGTTTTTTCGATATATAACTTTACTTTAGCATTATAATAACATAATACCGAACGTAACGTATACTTTTTGCGAAAAAATACATTATATCACTTTGAACTGTCGTTGTGTGCCATACCGTACAAGAATAAAACGCCGTGAATTTTACGGCGTTTTTTGTGTTTTCTATATCCTGTAACGCTGCTTTTTATATTATTACCTGAAAAATCTTTAAGATAAAATGCTGAAAAATATTTAAAAGTAGTGCAAAGTAGTATAGAATATGATAGTGGATATTTGAAAATATTTTTATCATAATAAGCAAAAAATAGCTGATTAAAGGGCAAAAAGCAGGCGCGCAAGTGCTGCTTGACACAGTCAAGCATAAATTTCTTTACATTTTTCGTCACTTGTAATATAATTATGTTGCACAAGGAGGAGGGCTTTTATGAGCGTTGGTGGAAAGATACAGTATTATAGAAAAAAGAGCGGGCTCTCCCAGGAGGAGCTGGGGCAGAAAATGCTTGTCAGCCGTCAGACTATCAGTCTTTGGGAGATGGATAGGACGATGCCGACCATTGATAATTTGATTCGGCTGAAGGAAGTGTTTCGTGTTTCCATAGATGATATTTTATGTGAATCTAAACCGATATATGAAAGCGAAAACGAGCTCAAAGAGGCATACGTTTTTAATTATGAAAAAAAAGACTTGCAAGAGGTTTCCAAAAAGATGAGTTTTCCGCTTATAAAAAACGCGGTTGTTTTTACTCTTGTCTGCATTGTTCTTTTTATCTTTTTTGCGGCGACAGATGCTCCCGATTTAATGTTAGGTTTTCTACTGGGTTATTTCCTTATCGGTATGATTTCACATATCAAAGTCTATTTTGTTTATAGCAAAACATGGAAAAGTAGTGAAAGCAGAATTGTGCAAAGCACTTATTCATATAAAATATTCGATGGATATTTTATATTGAACATTTCTCGAAACGAGGAAATTACCAGAACGCTGAAAGTAGATTTTAATGAGATAGAGAAAATTCAATCATTTGGAAACTATCTGATTTTGCAGATCGTGGGACAGAACTATATTATAAGAAAGGATGCCTTGATTCCTGATTCGGCGTTCATTACATTTTGCAAGAAAGTGCCAACCAAGGTTGAAGTAAAATAATAAGGGAATTTTAAAAAACAATTTCCATCACAATATGATTTAAAAAATACCAACTCAACGGGACAAACGAGCGATTTTTGGATATGGTATTTCTTGGGTTCTCTTATTTATATAGGACCGTTTATATATTTCCACAAGCTTTGTACAGCGATGAATCTTCTTTGCGAGGACTACAATAATAATCCCACAATAGATAAAACACGCTAAAATAATGCGATACACGGGTTTCGCCCGTGTATACCCATATTGTAATTACCTCGTACTTATGTAACAGCAACGTCGGATAAATTGTGTATATAAACTCTGAAGCTAATATATTGCAAAAAAATTACTTTTTTTCTTGCAATATATTAGTTTTTTTGATATAATAGTATAAATTTGTCTTAACAAGTATTCTATTTTAGATGAAGAGAGGTTTAATTATGGATGGGAATACTATACAGATTCTGATTTCTATGGTCATATATATGGCTGTTGTTATTGGAATTGGTGTGCTTTATGCAAGACGTGCAAATAAGAATTCTGAGGAATATTTCCTTGGCGGACGTTCGCTTGGCCCTTGGGTTACGGCGATGAGTGCCGAGGCTTCGGATATGAGTGGTTGGCTTTTGATGGGTCTGCCCGGTGTTGCTTATTGGTGTGGTTTGGCGGACGCTGCCTGGACTGCCATTGGGCTTGCTGTTGGTACATATATTAACTGGCTGGTCGTTTCCAGACGTCTGAGACGATACAGCGTAAGAGCGAACAACTCAATAACTTTGCCGGAATTTTTCTCTAACCGTTTCAGAGAAAAGAAGAAAACAATTATGCTTATTGCCGGTGCATTCATTTTAATTTTCTTTACCGTTTATGCGGCAAGCTGTTTTGTTACTTGCGGTAAGTTGTTTTCTACCCTTTTTGGAGTACCTTACAAGGCGATGATGATTGTAGGTGCAGTTTTCGTATTGCTCTATACGCTGTTAGGCGGATTTCTTGCCGAAAGTGTTTCTGATTTTATGCAGGCAATCGTAATGATTTTTGCCCTTACCGTAATAGTTATTATTGGAACTGTAAAGGCCGGCGGCATTGGTGCTGTTCTGAATAATGCAGGAGAAATCCCCGGATTTTTAGAGCTTTTTGGTTTGGCGACTCCGACATTGGATGCCAACGGTCAACAGCTGGTAGAAGCAGGTAAGCCTGTGTTTGGCAATGCTGCTGATTATGGCTTGTTGTCTGTTTTCTCTATGATGGCTTGGGGACTTGGTTACTTTGGTATGCCTCAGGTATTGCTTCGTTTTATGGCAATACGTAAGGAAGAAGAACTTAAGCGTTCCCGCCGTATTGCAACCGTATGGGTTGTTATATCTTTGACTGTAGCTGTATTCATCGGTATTGTAGGCCGTCAGCTCTTCCCGATTGCTCACCTGACCAAAGGTGCGGCTGAAAACATCTTTATTACTTTGTCGACCAGTTCTTTGCCCGGAATTTTGGCAGGATTTGTTATGGCAGGTATTTTAGCGGCAACAATCAGTTCTTCCGACTCCTATTTGCTTATTGCAGCGTCGGCTTTTTCTAAAAACATTTTCCAGGGAATCTTTAAGAAAAACGCCAGCGATAAACAGGTTATGACAGTTTCCCGTATTACGCTTTTGGTGTTGACCTTGGTTGGTATTGTTATTGCTCTGGATGAAAAGAGCGTAATATTCCAAATCGTATCATTTGCATGGGCAGGCTTTGGTGCCACGTTCGGACCCCTTATGCTGTTCTCATTGTTCTGGAAACGTACCAATAAAGCCGGTGCGATTGCAGGTATGGTCAGCGGTGCCGGTATGGTTTTCCTGTGGAAGCTTGTTATCAGTAAGCTTGGCGGCGTTTTTGCCATCTATGAATTGTTACCTGCTTTCATAGTTTCTTCACTTTGCATAGTTATAGTTTCCCTGCTTACAAAAGAACCCTCTGATGAAATAAAAGAAGATTTTGAGGCTGTTCGAAGCGGTAAATATGAGTAATATTAAGTAACATAACCTTGTGGAATAATTCAAAAAACGTCGCAGAAATGCGGCGTTTTTTTTCTTGCATACTTGTCAATTATATGTTATAATATACCAAAGGCGGTGATAGTGTGAAATCAATAAAGAGAATTGCCATTATTTTTGCGATTATTATAATCGTCATTCCCATTCTTGCATATAGTGCTATTGTCGTTACGAATAATTATCTTGCTGACAGAATTGAGAAAAATCTGACAGAGCATCAGATGCCTTTGAATACAGAGTTAATTGATTCGTTTTCGCTGGCAGGCAAGATGACCGGTAACGGAAACGGTATGCAGTATATGGGTACTATACTTGTTAAGAGCGATTTAAGCGAACAAGAACTGAAAGAATACTATGAAAAAGATTTTGATTTTATTGAAGTCAGAAAACAAGAAACGGTGAATATTGATTTTATACATTTGCAAAAATGTACTTTCAACGCTGTAATGGAAGATGGAGAAACGTATTATTCCGTAACTTGTTGGGACTCGGATAGAAGGGATACTTTGGGTGATTTTGTTTCAGCTCTTCTTGATTTTGATATCAGAGGGCATTAAACAGACCTCGGGCATATTACGTTGTTTTTAGTTTGACAAATGAATGGAGGTAACGGATGGATATTATAACTTTTTGGAACCAAATGACCGCTAATCCGCTGTTGTTTATGGCAGTTGCGTTAACACTCGGCGTAATTTTGGTAAACGGGTGGACAGATGCTCCGAATGCAATAGCTACGTGCGTTGTTACAAGATGTATGCCGCCCAAAGCCGCCATATTGATGGCTGCCGTATTTAATTTTCTCGGCGTATTCGTAATGACAATGGTAAATGCGACCGTTGCGGAAACAATTACAAAAATGGTAGATTTCGGCAACGATCAGAATATGGCTATTATTGCATTAAGCGCGGCATTGTTTGCAATTGTTCTTTGGGCAACGCTGGCTTGGGTGTTTGGTATTCCCACAAGTGAAAGCCATGCTCTTATCGCCGGTCTTACAGGTAGTGCAATCGCTCTTCACAACAGCTTGGAAGGTGTAAATGGAGCTGAATGGATTAAGGTTGTTTACGGAATAGGTATTTCAGTAACGCTCGGATTTGGCTTAGGTTGGATCGTTTGTAAACTTGTTACCAAGCTGTTTCGCAAAGCTGACAGACCGAAAACGGAACCTTTCTTCAGAGGCGCTCAAATATTGGGTGCGGCTTCAATGGCGTTTATGCACGGCGCTCAGGACGGTCAGAAGTTTATGGGAGTTATTCTGCTGTGCGTTTATATGTCTCACGGGCAGGCGTTACCCTCCGATATTAATATTCCTGTTTGGCTGATGATAGTTTGCTCGGTTGTTATGGCGGCGGGAACCGCGATGGGCGGAAAGAAAATTATAAAATCCGTCGGTATGGATATGGTTAAGCTTGAAAAATATCAAGGTTTTTCTGCCGATATTGCGGCTGCTATATCGCTTCTGTTCTGCTCGGTATTCAGTCTGCCGGTTTCTACAACTCACGCAAAAACAACCTCTATTATGGGTGTTGGTGCAGTAAAACGAGTTTCTGCCATTAATTTCGGTGTCGTGAAAGAAATGGTACTTACCTGGGTTCTTACTTTCCCCGGTTGCGGACTTGTCGGATACGTAATGACAAAACTGTTTATGTATTTATTTACTTGATATATTTCAAACAACTGAAAGGATTGATTAAAATGGCAAAAGGCGATAAATTTTATTTTGAAAACTATAAGGATTGCGCAATGCTTGCAAAAAGTGCCGCTTCTTATCTTGTAGAATGTCTTGAAAACTATGATTCGGGTAGGCTTAAAGAAATGCTCGAAAAAATGCACACGTTTGAACATAGCGCAGATATGAAAAAGCACGAGATGAACGAAGCTCTTGCAAAGGCGTTTGTAACACCGGTCGATCGCGAAGACCTTGACCTTATGAGCCAGCAGCTTGACAACGTTCTTGATTTGTTGGAAGAAGTATTGCAGAAACTCTATATATACGATATTAAAACTATTGAACCGGCTGGTATTGAATATGCCAAAAAGCTTGTAAGGGGCTGTGATTTGCTATGTTCAATTATGAGTGAATTTGAAAACTTTAAGAAATCCAAAAAGATTCGTTCGCTTATTATTGAATGTAATGACGTAGAAGAAGAATGTGATAAGCTGTATCTTGAATCTATGCGTGCGCTTACTGAAAATTCGACAGATACCTTGACAACTCTTTGCTGGTATAAAATATACGACCGTCTTGAAGCTTGTTCAGATGCTTGCGAGCACGTAAGTGATTGCGTTGGTTCTATTATTATGAAGAACACATAATATGTTTATATAACGCACATATGATAGCGTAAAACTGTTCGGAAAGGCGAGCTTATGAACACGGTAAAAATTGAAAAGGGACACGTAAAAATGATTGCTCACAGAGGACTTTCGGGAATAGAAGCCGAAAATACCAATGCGGCATTTATCGCGGCGGCAAACCGTTCTTATTACGGTATCGAGACCGATATACACAGAACCCTTGATAATAGATTCGTTGTATGCCACGACGACTCACTTAACCGTGTTGCAGGTGTAAAAATTTCCGTCGAGTCAACACCGCTTTCTGTTCTTCAGGATGTCGTGCTCTTTGACAAGGACGGCAGTAAGGGAAGAGAAGACCTGAGGGTGAGCACCTTGGAAAACTATATTTCTATATGCAAGAAATACGGTAAACAATGTGTACTTGAGCTGAAATCCGATTTTACCAACCAAGAGATATCAGATATTGTAGGTATCATTAAAGATTACGGGTATTTGGAAAACGTTATTTTTATTTCTTTCAAGTATTCAAATTTGGTGAAGGTAAGAAGTATTAGACCAACACAGCCGGTGCAGTTTCTTATCAAGGATTTTACCGATGAGATAATTGACAGACTGATTGCCGAAGGAATCGACGCTGACGTAAAATATACTTCTCTTAACAAGGGTGTTATCGACTTGTTACACGAAAACGGACTTAAGGTAAACTGCTGGACGGTCGACAGTAAAGAGGCTGCCGAAACGCTTATAGGAATGGGCGTAGATTATATTACGACAAATATACTGGAATGAAAATATGGCTACACGCAAGCGGAGACTGTGTGTAGCCATTATATTGTGAAAGTTTTTAAAGCCCTTGAAAAATATTTATACTTGTGATACAATTTTTTGTTGTTACAGAAACCTTGAAAGGAACGCATATTATGTCTGAAATATTGAATATAATCGAGAAAATGTCGGGCGAGTGCAGTTCTTGCGGACTGCTTCATAAAACCACCATTCAGGATATACAGATAGCCCCCGGCCTTGTTAATTCGGTGGGGGAAATATTAAAGAAAAACGATTTTCCCACAAAACTCCTTATGGTTGCCGATCAGAATACGCTGAAGGCAAGCGAGGGTATTGCAAAAAGCCTGTTTGGCTTTGAAACGATGATCAAGGTTTTCAATAATCTGCGCGTTACGGAAATGGAACACGTAGAAACACTTGAAAAGCTTATTTCCGATAAAGATATTGCTGTGTTGTCGGTAGGAACAGGCTCGGTTAACGATGCTTGCAGACTTGCGGCGGCAAGACAGAATAAAAAACTCTGTATTTTTGGGACTGCGCCCTCTATGGACGGGTTTGCTTCATACAGTTCACCAATCGTTGCAAACGGTTTCAAGATGACCTATCCCGCAAAAAGCCCCGAGGTCATAATTGCTGATACGTATATACTTGCCAAGGCTCCGAGTGAGCTTAAATCGGCGGGATTCGGTGATATGATGGCAAAATATATCGGGCTTTGCGATTGGGAGATATCACACATACTTACGGGCGAAATATACTGCGAAAAGGTGGCAGAATTAACCCGTTCGGCAGTAGATGAGCTGATGGAAATGGCTGACAGAGTTACGTGCGAGGACGAAGAAACGGCAGGGAAGATATTTGAATCGTTGCTGAAAACGGGTCTTGGTATGAGCTTTATGCAAAATCCGCGCCCTGCAAGCGGTTCTGAGCATATAATCGCGCATCTGATTGAATGTGTTGAGCTTACCGAGGGTAAAATACCCAACTATCACGGAGAAGACGTGGGCATATGCACCCTTGAAATGATAAAATATTATAAGAGCTTTGAGGCGTTACAAAAGATTACCGCTCAGAAAGAACGTGTAGACTGGGAAGATGTGTTTGAGTTCTACGGACATATGAGAGACGACGTGGTTGCGATGAATTTTCCCGATAACGTAATCGACAAGGTGTCGCCCGAAAAGCTCGAAGAAAAATGGACGGATATTATAGAAGTAATCAAGAAAATACCGTCTTATGATAAGTGTCTGGAAGCTATGAAAAAGGCAGGCTGTAAGTTAAACGTCAGCGATATCGGCAAGGATGAGAAGTTGTTTAGGGATTGTATAAAGTATTCGCCCTATATGCGTAGAAGGCTGACTCTTCTGAGACTGTGCGGTATGATAAAAGAGGTTCAATAATTAAATAAGAGAGAGTGTGTGCTCTGCACACACTCTCTCTGTTGTATTCAATAAAAAGAGGGTGTATGGTCAAAGTCCACACACCCTCAAATTTATTTTTCCCAAGGGAACACGTACTGCGTAAGCTTAAGCTCGTCGCGTACTGCCGTGATCTCTTTTTGTACGGATTTGTTTATCGGCACACCGTCCTTACGTGCAAGTTTGATTTCGTACTCTTTTTCACCTGCAGTATATATTCTTTCAGCATCGGGGGCTTTTTTTGCGGCACGGACACTGCGGGAAATATCCCCCGCTTTTTTGCGCGCTATATCTTCACCCATAAAGTGATCTGTATCTATTGCTATAAACCAATGACCGAGGCTGTAATGGCGTCTGTTTCCGTTTTCGTCTCTTCCGCTCAGTGCCTTTCCGTATGCTCCGTCTTGAAGAATGGCTGACAAAAATTCAACAGCCAGTGCAAAGCCGTAGCCTTTATATCCGCCAAGCGACTCGCCTATTCCGCCGATAGTTGTAAGTGCCGCCGTTCTCTCGTTTATTCTTTTAAGTGCATCGCCCGCATTGCCTTCAACAGCAGAGCCGTCGTCGGCTACGATAGTGCCTTTCGGCACGTTCTTGCCAATGCGGTCGTAGTATTCGAGCTTGCCATTCTGCGTAATTGACGTAGCGCAGTCAAAGTTAAAGTCGAAAGGCTCGTCGGTAGGCACGCCGATAGTAAAAGGGTTAGTGCCGAACATACCCTCAACCCCGTTAGTGGGGGCAACGGTAGGACGTGCGTTAGTGCCGGTCATACCTATACAGCCTGCTTTTGTAGCCATCGAGGCATAATAACCTGCAATGCCGTAGTGGCAGGAATTGCGTACAACGACCATACCCATTCCGTATTCCTTTGCCTTTGCAATAGCCATATTCATAGCATTATAGCCGATTACCTGACCCATACCGTGATGACCGTCGATAACAGCGGTAGTAGGTGTTTCTTTTATAATCTCGAATTGCGTAAATGCGTTTTGAATACCCGCCTTGATTCTGTCAAGGTAAACAGGCTTAAAACGGTTTACTCCGTGTGATTCAATACCTCTTTTATCTGCTTCAAGAAGAATATCGGCGCATATTTTTGCGTCTTCTACGGGAACGCCGTATCCGACGAAAGCGTCTATAACAAAGCTTGTAATGGTTTCCCAATCCACAATCTCGGTCATATTGTCTTTTGTCATTTATCTGCTACCTCCAAGGTTTTGTTCGTAATAACCACATTTTGAAAAACACGAAAACGTGTTTAAATCTGTAATATTATATCATAAATAAACAAAACTTGCAATGGTTAGTAAAAAATATATAAAAGCAATGAGGGGAATTAGTTGGACGTAGCATAAAATAAATAATTGTGGAAAAATAAATGAAAAGTAACAATATAATCGTTGAACCAGCGCTGCCCTTCCTGAAACATTGGTCGAAATACGGCGCAAATCAATAGATTTGCTTCGATTTCTCCCTGTTTCAGTTAATCCTCGGCGAAAAATAGTCCACCGGACTGTTTTTCGCTCTCGTCACCCTACCGCCCCAAACCGCTTAGTTAAACGAGAGGAAATGTTTTTTCAAAAACATTCCCTCGTATTATTTTGCGTAACATTGCGCGGTGGGGTGGTTTCAGCCGCTGGTTCACGCACAAACGCATAAATCGAAAAAAGACGAATGAACGGATGTTCATTCGTCTTTTTTGGTCTAAGTGACTGGACTTGAACCAGCGGCCACAACCGTGAACCCCCAAAGCTCGGCAAGCTCGCTTCGGGGAACCCCTTCACCACCCCTCTGTGCTCCGCACAGGGCGTGGTCTTGGACACTGCTTCAAAACCGTTCGCATAAATAAAATATAGCCGAACGGAATCAATCCATTCGGCTATATTTGGTCTAAGTGACTGGACTTGAACCAGCGGCCTCTACCACCCCAAGGTAGCGCTCTCCCAGCTGAGCTACACCTAGTTACAGTTCGGTATTATAGCACATTGTTTCTAAATAGTCAAGTGTTTCGACAATTATTTTTTTATTTTTTTATATTCATTTTATTACTTGCTTTTTTACCACCTTTCTTAAACGCATTTTTTGTCGCAATATATGGTAATTGTTGACAAAACAACAAGTTGATGGTATAATTAACAGTGTGTTTTGTGTAAACAAAAGTGCACATTCTTTGATAAACGAAAGGAAACAAAAATGAGCGAATATATTATTGTAACCGATTCGGCTTGTGATATTAAGCCCGAAATATTAAAAGAATGGGGAGTGCCCTTTGCAAGTCTGACTTTCAGATTTGACGGAAACGAAAAAGAATACTTGAATTATGATATGACATCATCCGATTTCTATCAGAAGATGCGCGAGGGCGGCGTTGCAAAAACTGCCGCAGTAAATGTAGGTGCTTTTGAGCTTATGTTTGAAGAGTATCTTACTCAGGGAAAAGACGTTCTCTATCTCGGTTTTTCCTCGGGACTCAGCACAACGTATAATTCGGGCAGACTTGCCGCAGAACAGCTTAAAGAAAAATATCCCGAAAGAAAAATAATTGCAGTTGACACGCTTTCTGCATCTGCAGGTTTTGGTCTTTTGCTCTATCTTACCCTCAAAAAGAAAAATGAAGGTGCAACCATTGAAGAGGCGGCTGAATTCGCAACCAAAGCAAGATTTAATCTTTGCCATTGGTTTACCGTTGACGACCTTATGTACCTCAAGCGCGGTGGAAGAATCAGCCCGACGGTAGCTTTCGTCGGCAACGTTCTCGGAATCAAGCCCGTATTACATATGGATAACGAAGGACACCTTATCAACGTATCAAAAGTACGCGGAAGAAGGACGGCTGTTCAGGCTCTGGCACAGAAATATGACGAGTTGGCTGTCGATACAAAATCGGGTACGCTCTTTATTTCGCACGGCGATTGCCTTGCGGATGCTGAGTATCTTGCTTCCATTATTAAAGAAAAGCACAACGTTGACGTTGAGATCATCACCGACGTTGGTCCCGTTATCGGTGCTCATACAGGCCCCGGCGTTCTCGCTTTCTTCTTCGTAGGTAACGAGAGATAACAGACATTACACATAATACATATTATAAAAGGTATTGAATATGGCTAAGAAGACAAAAAATACAAAAAAGAGCTCCGACAGCAAAGATACAAAATCGTTAGGCGGATTTTTGCTTAAAAAAATGGCGCTTGGCGGCGCGGCGCGGCTTCGCTCCAAGGCTGACGAGGTTAACAAACTTAACGTATTTCCCGTTCCCGACGGCGACACGGGCGATAATATGAGAATGACCATTGAAAGCGGTATTGCGGCGGTTGAAAATATGGATTCCGACGATATTGCCGCAGTAATGAAAGCCATTTCGCACGGTATGCTTCTGGGTGCGAGAGGAAACTCGGGTGTAATTCTTTCTCAGTTCTTTGCAGGGCTTTCAAAGGGACTTAAAAAGAACACAAAGGCTGACGTTGTTGCTATGGGAGAGGCCTTGCAGAAGGGCGTTGAACAGGCTTATGCATCGGTAATGAATCCCGCTGAAGGAACTATTCTTACCGTTGCCCGTGAATCTGTTGAATATGCGGTAAAACGTATTACCCCCAAAAGCACTATCAGAACTCTTTTCGGAGACCTTGTAAAAGAAATGTACGCTTCTCTTGAACGTACACCTGAAGCTTTGGCGGTTCTCAAGGAAGCAGGTGTCGTTGACAGCGGCGGCGCAGGACTTTTCTACATTATGGACGGTTTTAACCGTGTACTCAACGGCGAACAGGTACAGTCGGATGAAACCGAAGAAAAGCCGAAAACGTCGACGGTTGACACTAGCTCGTTCGGCCCCGACAGTGTTATGGAATACGGTTATTGTACCGAGCTGCTTGTTCAGCTTATGAACTCAAAGACCGATCCCGAAAGCTTTGATATTGAGCCTTTGAAGGCGTTTCTCTGTGAGGTGGGCAATTCTGTCGTATGCTTTAAGACGGACAGCATCGTAAAGCTTCACGTCCATACTATGACGCCTGAAAAGGTGCTTGAATATTGTCGTGAATTTGGTGAATTCCTGACTATCAAGATTGAAAATATGTCCGTTCAGCATACCGAAAACGCTGACAAAAAAGAAGATAAAGAAGATAAGAAAGATAAAGAGGAAAAGGCTGAAAAGGCTCATGTTTCCCCCACACCCCTCAAAAAATACGGTATAGTTGCCGTAACAAACGGTGCGGGTATTGAAGGGCTTTTCAAAGATCTGGGAACAGACGAGATAGTTCAGGGAGGACAGACACAGAATCCCTCAACGAATGATTTTATTGATGCATTTGAGAAGGTGCCGGCAGAGCACATATTTGTTTTCCCCAACAATGGAAATATAATTATGGCGGCTCAGCAGGCGGCTGAAATATACAAGAATGCAAAAGTACACGTAATCCCGAGTAAAAATATAGGTATGGGTTACGTTGCGATCTCATCTGCTGACTTTTCGAAAGACGACGTAGATACTGTAGTTGAAGAAATGAAGCAGGCTATGAGCAGAGTTACGACGGGATACATTTCTCCCTCGATAAGAAATGCCGATATGAACGGTGTTCATATTAATAAGGGCGACACTATCGGCATAATTGAAAAAGAGATAGTAGTATCCGAGAATTCCCGTATGGACGCATCAAAGAAAATGGCATCTCTCTTGCTTGAAGACAACAGCAAATTTATGCTTACCATATTCTACGGTCAGGACTCTAACTTTGATGAATGTGCCGAGCTTGAAGCCTATATGAAAGAAAACCATCCGTCAGCGGAAATATACTTTGTTGACGGCGGACAGGCGATCTATCCCTTTATATTTGTTGCAGAATAATTCTAAAAAAGAATGGGATAAACGAAATATGGAAGAACGTTTTGAAATATTTACTGTTCTGATGGCAAAGATCAGACGGAATGTTCAAAGAATAAAGAACGAAGAGGTAGCAAAGTACGGGCTAAAAAGCACGCACGTGTCGTGTCTGTACTATTTGAGTAAATACGATTCGCTTACGGCGACAGAGCTGTGCGAGTATTGCTCGGAAGACAAAGCGGCGGTGTCGAGGTCTTTGCTTCAGCTTGAAAATAAGGGCTATATTGAATACAAAGATAATTCAAAAAAACGTTACAAGACTGAGATTTGTCTGACAGAATCGGGTAAGAAGATTGCCGCTGAAGTCGTTTGGAAAATAGATGAATATATTGAAAAAATCGGCGGAACTCTGCCTGAAAAAGACAGAATGATTTTTTACAGAAGTCTGCGTATAATCAGCAGAAATCTCGAAAAAGTATGTAATTCATTTGATGGCGGAGAAGGGGAATAAATGAGCGTAAAAGCAGTATTATTCGACCTTGACGGAACGCTTTTGCCAATGGATCTCAGGGTGTTTTTCGGAGAGTATTTCAAATTGCTTACGGCAAAGCTTGCGCCGTATGGCTACGAGGATCCGAAAGCACTTATAAGAACTATGTGGCAGGGTGTTGCAAAGGTTTGCGAAAATGACGGAAAAAGAAAAAACGGCGAAGTCTTTTGGGACTATTTTGCCTCGGTGTACGGCGAAAAGGTAAGAGAACACGTGCCCGTTATCGACCGATTCTATCTTGAAGAATTTGAAAAAGTCAAAGAGGTTTGCGGATTTGATCCCGAAGCAAACAAGACTGTCAAGGCGTTGAAGGAAAAAGGCTTAAAATGCGTTATTGCTACAAAACCCATCTTTCCGCTTCAAGCGATATTGAAGCGTATGGAGTGGGCGGGACTTGACAAAAATGATTTTGAGTTTTGCACCTCCTACGATGTGTGCAGCTTTTGCAAGCCGCAAAAAGAATACTATGAAGAGGTTGCAGACCTGCTCGGACTGTCTACTGAAGAATGTTTAATGGTGGGCAATGACGTTGACGACGATATGCCTGCTGAAAAGAGCGGTATGAAGGTGTTTTTGTTGACTAATCATCTGATAAACACAGATAATAAAGATATTTCAAACTACAGGCAGGGAAACTTTCAGAATTTAATTGAATACATAAACGAATTAATATGATATTACCAAAAATGCACACGGATTGTCCGTGTGCATTTTTTGTAAAACTTAAACCGCGCTAAGTCTATGTGGTTCAAAATAGGCTATTCCGGTAAGCAGAAAACAAATAAAAGATAACTCAGAATGTTTTTGTGTCAAAGGCTCCTTCCGGGAGGGAGCTGGATTTTGCGAAGCAAAAGACTGAGGGAGAGCGCGTTATGTTGAAAATATTATTTACTGTAAGTTGCGCAGGCTCCTTCCACCACTTCGTGGTCCCCCTTCCTCCCGGAGAAAGGCTTATATTACAACCCGTTTACGGGTAGCTAATAACAATTGCATAGCCGGCAGGCCAATAAAAAGCGCACTCGTGCGCCGCCGGTAGCGTTTATTGCTATAGCCCTATACCCGTATAATCACCGAAACCCTCTCCTAACACCTGTTTTGCTTCGCTTACTATGACGAATGCTTTGTCGGGATCAAATTCCGACACTGTTTTTTTCAATAGTCCCACCTTGTTTTTTCGTACCACGCAAAGAAGTACGTTTTTTTCGTTTCCCATCCAGCCTCCGTTTCCCTTGATAACTGTTACGCCGAGACCCAGTTCAAGCAATTTTTGCATTATCTGCTCGTTTTTATCGCTTATAATATAGGCAAGTTTCCCGTTAGATGAGCCGTATACGACGGCATCCATTGTAATGCTTGATATATACATTGCAATTATTCCGTACAGCGCACTCTCAAATTTGCCGAAAACTAACGCGTATATGCTTATAACCGTAACGTCGATTATAAGACATACCTTTCCGATTGACAGATTGTGAATCTTGTATTTCAAAAGCCGTGCAAGAAGTTCAGTACCGCCGGTGGTTGAGTTTTGGAGCATCATAATTCCGAGGGACATACCGAGCAGTATACTGCCGAAAATGCAGGCAAGCAGCTCGTTTGTCTTTGGAAACGTATATAATGCTGAAATGCCGTCAATCAGCAAGGAACTGAGCGTTATTGCGTAAAACGATGCGAAAAGAAGCTTAGAGCCCTCCTTTTTAAATCCTATCACCATAAGAGGAGTATTCATAACAAATACTAATACGCCGATGGGAAGCATGGGTAAAAAACGGTTAATTATTTGCGAAAGACCGGTGAACCCGCCCATTGCGAGCTTGTTTGTCTGAAAAAACACCGTAAAACTAAGGGCGTATATTATGCAACCGAGCGTAATTAATAAGTGACTTTTTATATAATCTGTTTTTATTTTCATTTTTTCTCCTGAATTTCAAATCGGTTATAAGCATAGCTATATCAATAATATGTGTTTTTTCTGTTTTGGTATAACTGTGTTTGGTGCATAAATATTGACAAAATATATAATTATGGTAAAATTATGTTAGTGTTTTAAATAAATAACAGGAGAGAAAAAATGAAAAACGTATGTGTAATTACCGGCGGCGGAAGCGGTATGGGACTTGAAGCTGCCAAGTTTATGTCAAAGGATAAGATAATCGTACTTGCGGGAAGAACCGTAGCAAAACTTGAAAAAGCTGTAAATGAACTCAAGGAGCTTGGATATGAAGCGTATGCTCACGCTTGTGATACCTCGGACAGAAGCAGCGTTAAAGCTCTTGCTGAATTTGCGGCGTCGTTGGGAGAAATCAAAAACGTAATCAACTCTGCAGGACTTTCGCCCGCTATGGCAGGACAGGAAAAAATTCTGAGAGTTAATGCTTTGGGTACGGTTTATATCAATCAGGAATTTTCAAAGCTTATGAAAGAAGGAAGCGTTATCGTTGACGTTTCGTCTAACTCTGCTTATATTCTTCCCGGTTTTATTATAAACAAAAAGATATACGCACTTGCTGAAACGGATGAAGAATTATTTGTGAAGAAGCTTATCAAAAAGAGCAGTATGCCAAAGTCTGAATATCAAAGAAACGGTTTCGCTTATTCTCTTTCAAAGAACTTCGTTGTATGGTATGCAAAAAAGTGTGCTTTTGAATATGGAAAAAAGGGAATAAGAGTGTGCTCGCTCAGCCCCGGATTGATTGCTACCGATATGGGTAATCTTGAAGCCGGAGAGGGTGGAATGCTTATTGGTTTTTCTGCCGAGGAACGTATGGGAAAACCCGAGGAGCTCGGATATGCACTTGCTACCGTTGCTGATGAAAGAAACGGCTATCTCGCAGGCGTAGACGTTCTTTGTGATGGCGGCAGCACGAACGGTATGAAAGAATTTAAAAAGAAAAAATAAAATAATATCTATAAGAAAGCATCGCAGATAAGCGGTGCTTTCTTGCTTGAATTGCTTACAGATGCGTTATATTTGCAAGAATATTATGTTTTTTTGTCCTATTTCTTGAAAAATTATTGTGTATATGATAGAATAATATACAGTAAAATGAGTAATATGTTTTGTGTTCGGAGAAAAAATAATGAGACAGGAAATACTCGAAAAGCTCACCCACATTACCGACGAGGAAAAAAGGATCCTTGAGGGCGAAAAAGACATAGACAGAGATTTGTATATGGACGGGCAGGGCGATATGATCAACAGAAAAAAGCTCCTTGCCGAAGGGAAGCTGATCGACTTGCGTCCTCACACGCGTTTCGTGCATTTTCCTGAGCATACCCACGATTATGTCGAGGTTATATATATGTGTACGGGGGAAACGGTACATATAGTAAACGGTAACAGAATAACGCTCAAAGCGGGAGAACTTTTGTTTCTTACCCCCGAAGCCAAGCAGGAAATTATGCCTGCAGGCGAAAATGACATAGCCGTAAACTTTATTATCAGCACCCGTTTTTTTGATAATATATTTCATATGATAGGGCACGAAAGAACTCCGCTTCACTCTTTTTTCATAAGCGTATTACAGGGAGAAAAAGGCGCGTCAAGTTATATGCATTTTGCGGTTTCAGACGTTTTGCCCATTCAGAATCTTATTGAAAACTTAGTATGGACGCTTATTTACGGAGCGCCCAACAAAAGAAACATAAATCAATCGACGATGGGGCTTTTGCTTCTGCATTTAATAAACAATACAGACAAGGCGTCGGGCGAACAGGACGATGCGCTTGTTTTATACGTTCTCAGGTATATAGAAAATAACTACAAATCGGGCAGTCTTGCCGAGCTTGCCGAGGAGCTTCATTATGATTTTACGTGGCTTTCGCGCGAGATAAAAGAGCGTATCGGAAAAACCTATACAGAGCTCGTTCAGGAAAAGAGACTTGCACAGGCGAAGTATCTTCTCAAGAATACAAAAATGAAAATAATAGATATTGCCAACGAAACGGGTTACGACAACATAAGCTACTTCCACAGGCTTTTCCGTAAGCAATTCGGGGTGTCTCCGAAAAAATACAGGGACGAACGCAAATAAGGACACTTTTTTAGTCAAATAGAGTCCTTGAAGAATAGCAGTATTTTATGATATTATATTATATATAAAATTATTATAGAGGAGTTTTGCAAATATGGAATACTATCTCGCGATCGATATAGGCGCTTCATCGGGAAGACACATTCTCGGAAGCGTTGAAAACGGTAAAATTGTTCTCAAAGAAATCTACCGATTTGAAAATGAGCTTATGAAGACCGACGACGGACTTTTGTGGGACGTCGAACGCCTCGAAAGAGAGGTAAAACTCGGAATAAAAGAGTGCAACAAATACGGTATCGTACCCAAAACGATAGCTATCGACACTTGGGGCGTTGACTACGTACTGCTCGACAAGGAGAAAAATGTCCTCCACCCCGTATATTCGTACAGAGATGCGAGAACGGAAAAATCTATCCCTGAGGTTGAAAAGATAATTCCTCAGAACGAGCTGTATTCAAAAACAGGTATACCGAGATTGAATTTTAACACGGTATATCAGCTTTATTGCGACAAGATGAGCGGTAAGCTCGATAAAGCTGAACACTTTCTTATGATGCCCGAATATCTCTCGTATACTCTTACGGGCGTAATCAAGAACGAATATACTGACGATTCCACCACAGGTATGGTCAATGCGATAGAGAAAAACTGGGACAAGGATATAATGGAAAAACTCGGATATCCCGAGAAGATATTTAACAAACCCTCGCTTCCCGGTACTGTTCTCGGCAACTTTACCCCTGAAATGAAGGAATTTGCGGGCTTTGACAGCAAGGTTGTCTTCTGTCCGTCGCACGATACTGCGAGTGCGGTTCTTGCTTGTCCTCTTGAAGAAAACGGACTTTATATTTCCTCGGGAACGTGGAGCCTTATGGGTACAGAGCTTGAAACTCCCGTGCTTGATGAAAATGCAAGAAAAGCAAACTTTACGAATGAAGGCGGTTACGATTACCGTTTCCGTTTCCTTAAGAACTATATGGGTATGTGGCTGTTACAGAACATAAGAAAAAATCTTAACAAGAAATATACCTATGATGAAATGATGTATATGGCAATGGAATGCGGCGATGTAACGTACATAGACGTAAACGACAGCCGTTTGACCGCACCCGAAAATATGATCGAGGCTGTAAAGGAAGTTGCGGGCAACAAAGATATGACGCTCGAGCAGGTTCTCTGCTGTGTATATCACTCGCTTGCAAGATCGTACAAGAATGCTCTTGAAGAGATACAAAGACTTACCGGTAAAAAGATTGAAAGTATAAACATCGTAGGCGGCGGTTCTGCAGACAAGTATCTGAATAAGCTTACCGCCGAATATACAGGCAAGAAGGTTTATGCGGGACCGCGCGAAGCTACTGCTTTGGGCAACATCATCTCGCAGATAATCGGAGATACAAGTAACTTCACTATATGGGACGCAAGAAAATGCGTCAAAGAATCATTTGATATTGAGGAGGCAAAATAATGAGCAGATATACTGAAGCAAAAGAAATGTATGCAAAATACGGTATTGATACCGAGAAAGTAATTGAAAAGCTTAAGGACGTAAGCATTTCCGTTCACTGCTGGCAGGGCGACGACGTAGTCGGCTTTGACAGCAAGCAGGAGCTTTCAGGCGGTATTCAGACTACCGGTAACTATCCCGGAAAAGCTACAACACCGGAACAGCTTATGGCTGATATGGACAAAGTGTTTGAGCTTACCCCCGGAAAGATGAAGCTTAATCTTCACGCTTCCTATGCTATTTTTGACGAAGGCGAATTCGTTGACAGAGATAAGATTACATACAAGAATTTTTCAAAGTGGCTTGAGTTTGCGAAGCAGAGAAATATGGGTATTGATTTTAACCCGACTTTCTTCTCTCACCCGATGGTAAAAGACGGACTGACACTTTCTTCTCCCGATGAAAATGTAAGAAAATTCTGGATAGAACACGGAAAAAGATGTATTGAGATTTCGCAAAAGTTTGCTGAAGAAACGGGCTATCCCTGCGTAATGAATATTTGGATTCCTGACGGCTACAAGGATATTCCTGCTGACAGATTGGCTCCCAGAGCGAGATTTAAAGCATCGCTTGACGAAATTCTTTCTGTTCCTTATGATAAGACAAAGGTTTATATCTGTCTTGAATCAAAAGTATTTGGTATCGGCGTTGAGTCATATACTGTAGGTTCGGCTGAATTCTGTATGAACTACGTTAACTCAAAGGGAATTACTCCCTTGATGGATAACGGACATTACCACCCCACAGAAGTTGTTTCCGATAAGATTTCTTCGATGTTATTGTTCAACGAAAAGATTGCCCTTCACGTAACAAGAGGCGTAAGATGGGACAGCGACCACGTTGTAATCTTTGACGACGAAACGAAAGAAATTGCAAAAGAGATCGTAAGAAATGATGCTCTTGACAGAGTGTTTATTGCTACTGACTATTTTGACGCTTCGATAAACAGAATTTCTGCTTGGGTAACGGGTCTCCGTTCTGTACAGAAATCGCTCCTGTTCGCTCTTCTTCAGCCTGAGGAAATGCTGAAAAAGCTTCAGGATGAGAATGATTTTACGTCTGTTATGGCGATTTCCGAAGAAATGAAAACAATGCCCGTAGGCGACGTTTGGGAAGAATATCTCAGAAGAGAAAACGTTGTTTCGGACTATCTTGCAGAAGTTAAAAAGTATGAGAATGACGTTTTATCCAAGAGATAAAGAATAATGAAAGGGTAATATTATGAAAGAATTAGCAGCACTTGCCGAGATGTCAAGAAAATACGGTTCGGATAACCGTTACGTTCTTGCCGGCGGAGGAAATACATCGTATAAGAATGATGACACACTTTATATAAAGGGATCCGGTACAGCACTTGCGACCATTCAGCCCGAGCAGTTTGTAAAGATGGACCGTCATCTGCTTGCAAAAATGTGGGAAACAGAATATTCGTCAGTCGAAGCAGAAAGAGAAGCTGAAGTTCTCTCCGATATGATGGATGCAAGACTGAAAAATGAAACGGGCAGACCCAGCGTTGAAACTCTTTTGCACGACTTGTTCGTTCAGAAATACGTTCTTCACGTTCACCCCGCAACGATAAACGGTATAACCTGCTCTGTAAACGGTAAAAAGACTGTTGAAAGACTTTTCCCGAATGCTATATGGGTAGATGCTTGCAAGCCCGGATACATACTTGCAAATAATTGCCGTATCGCTATAAACGAAGTAGTTGAGCAGGGTAAACCCTTCCCCAATCTGTTGTTCCTTGAAAATCACGGAATATTCTTTGCTGCAGATACAGTTGAAGAAATAGATGCTCTTGCAAATGGCGTTATGGCAGCGGTTGATGCTGAAATCAAGGCTCTTCCCGAGCTTGAAGAGACGGAATTTGACGTTGACAGAGCTGTTGAACTTGCTCCTATCGTTCGTATGCTTTACGGAGAAGGTAACGTTGCAACCGTTAATTTCTCTTGCAACAAAGAGATACTTGCATTTGACGAAAATGCAAAGAGCGCAACTCCCGACCACATAGTATATACAAAGGCAAAGATGCTCTGCCTTGCAAACGACGTAAGCGGAGAACAGTTGGCTGAAAGCTTTGCTGAGTTTGTTAAGACAAACGGTTACAAGCCCAAAATAGTAATAGTAAAAGGGCTCGGTATGTTCGCATGCGGATTGACATATAACGAGGCTGTTACGGCAAGAGAAGTATTCTTTGACGGACTCAAAGTAATGAAATATGCTCAGTCGTTCGGCGGTTTCAGTCCTATGAGAGATGAACTTATAGACTTTATCGTTAACTGGGAGGTCGAAAGCTACAGAGCAAAGGTAAGCCTTTCGAATGCTTCGACCAAACGCCTTGAAGGCAAGATAACGGTAGTTACAGGTGGTGCTCAGGGCTTTGGTAAGGGTATTGCTGATGAGCTTTACAAAGAGGGCGCATATATTGTCGTTGCCGATATGAATGAAGAGGGCGCGATTGCTGCTGCAAATGATTATAATCCTACGGGTTATGCTGTCGCTGTAAACGTATCCGACGAAGAGTCTGTAAAGAAGCTGGTAGACAAAACAGTGCTTCGTTTCGGAGGACTTGACGTATTCGTAGCAAATGCGGGTATTGCAAAGGCTGGCGGTCTTGATGAAATGACCAAGAGCGTATTCGAGCTTGTTACCGCAGTAAACTACACAGGATATTTCCTCTGCGCAAAATATGCTTCAAAGATAATGAAGATACAGAAGAAATATGCTCCCAATTATATGATGGATATTATTACTGTCAACTCCAAATCCGGCCTTGCAGGTTCAAACAAGAACTTTGCATATGCAGGCAGTAAGTTTGGCGGCATAGGACTTACACAGAGCTTTGCTCTTGAGCTTGCTCCCGATAATATCAAGGTTAACGCTGTTTGTCCCGGAAACTTCCTTGACGGTCCTCTGTGGTCAGACCCCGAAAGAGGCTTGTTCGTTCAGTATCTGAATGCAGGCAAGGTACCCGGTGCAAAAAATGTTGACGACGTACGCAAATTCTATGAAAGCAAAGTTCCGATGAACAGAGGCTGCTTGCCTAAGGACGTAGCTTGCGCAATTATGTATATTGTTGAACAAAAATATGAAACAGGTCAGGCTATCCCCGTTACAGGCGGTCAGGAAATGCTTAACTGACGGAGGGCGACACAATGACTTTGGAACAGTTAAAGGAAATAAAAGAAAGAACGGACAGGGGAGAATTGCCCTGTCCGCCTGATACGATCTACGTTAACAACCACATCCATACGACGTATTCTTTTTCACCCTATACGCCTACCGAGGCTTTGTATATGGCTTGGAAAAACGGACTTAAAACTGCGGGAATAATGGATCACGACTCTGCAGGCGGAGCGAAAGAGTTTCTTGCTGCAGCAGAAGTAATCGGCATGCCTGTTACCTGCGGTGTAGAATGCCGTGTTGATATGTCAAAAACGGCTCTTAACGGCAAGAGAATAAACAATCCCGACCAGAAGTCGATCGCATACGTTGCTATGCACGGTATTCCTCATCAGAATATCGATGCCGTACAGGCGTTCTTTGCTCCCTACAGAGAAAAGAGAAACGAAAGAAACAGAAAGATGTGTAAAAATATTACCGAGCTTGTTTCTCAGTACGGATTGACTCTTGATTTTGATGAAGACGTATTGCCCATATCCAACTATGCTATGGGCGGTTCGGTAACCGAAAGACATATTCTTTTTGCATTGGCTAAGAAGATTACGGCAAGATACAAGACACCTGAAGAAGTGGTTGCTTTCCTTAAAGATGAAATGAAGCTTGAGCTTTCAAAAAAGGTAGTTGACCAGATTCTTGCAGGCAGAGATACTCCTGATTTCTACGAGTATGATATCCTCGGCGCACTCAAGAGCAATATGGTTGAAAAGTTCTATATTGATGCTGACGAAGAATGTCCCGACGTCAAAGACTTTATTGATATGGTTCACAAAAACGGCGGTATTGCCGCTTATGCGTACCTTGGAGACGTAGGCGACTCTGTTACGGGTGATAAGAAGGCTCAGAAGTTTGAGGATGACTATATTGACTTGCTTATCGACGTATTGAAGGAATATAAGTTTGACGCTATCACTTATATGCCCACGAGAAATACGTTAGCGCAGTTGCAAAAACTTATGAAGCTTTGCGAAGACAACGGCTTTTTCCAGATAAGCGGAGAAGATATCAACTCTCCACGTCAGTCGTTTATCTGCAAGGCGCTTGATGACAGTAACTTCGGACATCTTATTGACGCTACATATACGCTTATTGACTACGAAAACAAGGCGACCGAAGACCTCGAAAACGCAAGAAAAGAATATTCGCATATATTCAGATAAAAAACAAGAGGACACTTACTTTCTTTTAAGGAAAGAAAGTAAGCAAAGAAACCTTGCAACATTGGTGCAGCGAAAACAATGTACTTTTGATAAACCCATAGTGAAAAGTTTTTGAGGGAGTCAAGAGGGCACTTACTTTCTTTTAAGGAAAGAAAGTAAGCAAAGAAACCTTGCGACATTGGGGCAGCGAAAACAATGTACTTTTGATAATCCCATAGTGAAAAGTTTTGAGGGAGTCAAGAGGGCACTTTTACAAAAGTGCCCTCTTGTTTGTTGTGTAAAAAAGGCTATACACGGATAGACCGCGTATAGCCTTTAATGTTATTCAAAAATCTGGGGACTCTTAAGAATGCCCGCGGGTTTGAGCTGGTATTCATACATCCAGAGAGCTCCGCCTTCGCGCCATGAGTCAGGACTCTGGTAGAAGTAGATGCCGGGAGTATGGTGAACCTGAGCAAAACCGTTCTGTCTCGTGCCGTAGAGCTTAAGGCTTACCTTATGCTTGCCGGGGGTGAGACCTGTTTTTTCAACAGTATAGGGTGAAAATACGACGTTGCCTGCAAATTCATCGTCGATTAACATTTCAACAAGTCCGCCTCTGTACTGTTCTGTACGAACGATAAGCTTGCCGTCTTCTCCGACGTTTGCGTCAAATTCGTAAACAATATTACCCGTATAGAAGGGAAGTCCCTGTGTAACGATGTTGCCGAATGCAAGCGATGTAACCTTCTTTGTTACCGTCTTCAGACAGCCGTCAACACGCACGCCGAAATCGCCGAGCAGATAGAACCATTCAAGGTTTGTTCTTTCTCCGAGAGGAACTGTAACTTCAAGTACGTTTTCGCCCTCAATGATGGCTGTGAGCGGTACGGTTTCGATAGATTTGTCAACGTACCAGCCGTCAGAAACGGGGTTGATTTCGTTTCCGTTAAATACGATCTTTGCGTTTTCGGGTTCTTCGATAGCAAGTTTTGCGCCCTCGTAGTAGATTTCCGAATCAAAGGTCATACGGAGATAGATGGAGTGTTCGGGTTTCTTGGGAGTTATCTTATAGGGCTGTGTAATAGCCTTACGTCTGAGCGGGATACCGATTGCTTTTCTGCACTCGTTGTCGAGTCGGAGGAACTCTTCGATAGGATGGAGTTCGCCGCCGTCAAATGCGTATTCAGCCATATCGAGAAGCAATGCGTTAGGCTCGTCGAGCTTAACGGGAACACGTTTAGTAATGATTCTTCCGTTATCCTTGGGATATTCGATGGGCAGTTCGCCCTCGTTTTTGCCGTCGGTAAGGCGGAGGAGCATACTGTCGTGCATCCACCACATTCTTTCAAAGCTTGTTTTGCCGTTTTCATATTTTGCGGGGATAGGTCTTACTTCACCCGTCATAGTGTCGTATTCTTCAACAATATAAGTACCGTTAAGAGTGGTTCTGATAATTCTGGTCGGGTCAACGTCGGGAGTTACGGGGTCAAAGCCCTTAGCAACAAACAGCCACTTGCAGTCAGAATCCTGACGGAGCTGATGCATCATATCGTTTGTGCGTGTACCTTCGGGAACGTCGAAAGCGACGCCGCCCATTGTCTTTACGATACGGGTGTCGATAAATCTCTTGTCTTCAAGAGCATCAAGAATATCTGCCTGAGTAAAGCTTACGACCTTGCTCTGCATATAGAGCTTCTTAGGTCTGTCGGATTCTTTTGCATCAACGTATTTCGGGCAGTCGCCGAGGAATATGAGGTTACCGCCTTCGGCTTTAAACTTTTCAAGTCTGTCCATAGTTGTCGAACGCAATGTATGACAGCCGGGAACGATAATAGTATCATACTTCATCTGTCCTACGTTCAAGGGAGCAGAGCCTTCCTCGCAGAAAGAGGGAAGGAGTGATTCGCAGATAAAGTCGAAGTCTATCATACCGAGGAGCAGGGTATCACCGAGCATACGGTGGTTATTTTCAAGCTGGTTTCTGACAGCAACAGTCTGGTTAGACGGGCCCCAGTTTATCCAGTAGCTTTCGATGGGGTGGACAACCGCTACGTTAACCAGCGGCTTACCTCTTGTCAAGACTGTGTTAAGTCTTGCAAAGTGAGTTTCGATGAGGCTGTATTTTTTCCACCAAGGGCTCTGATAACCGATAGATGCAGGGTAGTCACGCTTAGCTTCACCCTTCATGCTCATCCAAGTAAGATGGGGAACACGTACGGTTACGCCGAGAGCTGCCTGCCAGTCGCCCTGAAGCTTATGGCCTCTGAAATCCCAGTCCCAACCGGTTACGCCGTAGAGCTCGGACATAACGGCCTCGCTGCCCTGCTGGTGCATAACGGACGTACACTGTTTTGCCGTATTGAATTCACGTCTGTTAACGAGAAGGTCCATACCGGGCATTTTTGTAAATGCTCTGTAACCTCTCATAGCTTCGCCTATGTATTCGGTCTGCTTTGTAAGAGTATCTTCGTGCATAAGGTGACCGCTCAGCATAATGTTGTGCTCATCGCACCACTTGCCGATGGTGTCGCAGTATGACGATACGAACTGTTCTGTTACGAAGTCGTGGAATTTATATCTTGTATATGAGGGCTTGTTGCCTTCAAGTTCCCAGAATACTTCGGGGAGGCTGTCGAGAATATCGAAGCCGCAGAAGTCTTTGAATTTTTCGGGGAATTCGTTTGTCCAAGGGAGGAATACATCCTTGACTTCCGTGGCAAATGAAAGCGTACCCTTTACTGCAAACTGAGGCTCGTCGGTAAAAATTGCGGGAATCGTCTTGCCGAAATCCTCTCCGAATTCTTTATAATACTTTTCGTGGGTTGTTTCAATGAATTTCTCGATTGCCTTTTTGTTGAGGGTGTCAACGTAGGGGCTGTCGTTAAACCAGGGTGAAGGGATGGCAGCTTCATTGTAGGCATACCACTTTGTTCCCTCGGCCACGTCATTTTCGCCTATTCTCTTATAGGACTTGAGTGTACCGTCTTCGTTAAGCAATACGTCGTAGCAAGCGACGAGATAGCCATTTTCTTCTCTTGTGCCGCCTCTGCCCGGTACCGCAGGTATGGCCGTACTTTTGAAGCCGGGACTGTAGGGAGTATGAGTAAAGAGAAGGTTTCTCATTACAAATTCGGGATCCTTAGAAACGATACCACCTGCCGAGCCTGAAGGCCAACGGTCTTCGTCATAAAGCCAAGCGAGCATATTTCTTTTCTTTGCTTCTTCAACGCAGAAACGGACATAGCCCATAAATTCTTCATCAAGATAGGGGCTTGCCATACCCGTTCTTACGTGCATGTGGAAGCCGCCCATACCCATTGTTTGAAAGTTTTCGATTTGTTCAAGCAATTCTTCATTTGTGAGCTTGCAGTTCCACGCCCAGAAGGGTGCGCCTCTGTATTCGCTGGTAGGATTCTGGAAAAGCTCCATGTCAAGAATTTTGCTTTTGTTTTTTGGATAAAGCATAGTCTTCTCCTTATTTTCATCAAAAGACATTATTATACAAGTATATAATACCACCTTTTTTTTCAATAATCAAGGACTATTTTTGATTGAAAAAGTGTCCTTATTTGCAAAAAAGCGTATATGGTCAACCCATATACGCTCTCTTCGCGATGATAAGGCATTATTTTTTTATCCGAAAAAGCCTTTTTAATAGAGGTGAAAGTATTTTCGGTGATTTTAAAATAACTATTTTCAATTATGTTTCCCCCTTGTTATTTTTGCAGAATATACAGTACGCCCGCGGCAATAATCACGATAGCTTCGATGGCCGCCAGAAAATACGACGGTAGGAAAAAAGCGAGTAAAACTCCTACACCGAACGAAAGGATTATGCACCCCAGAGCCTTGAATAAGCCGGAACGGCGACACATTCGTATCCCTCCTAATTTTTTTGAAATAGCTGTTTATTACAGTATATTCCGAAAACAATAAAGTGTGTGGACTTTGCCTCTACACACTTTACGAGCCGATTAAATACACTCTATCTTGTTGCAACTAAAATGGGTGCACACGGACGGAACCCGTATGCACCCATTATTTATTTGAAAAATCTGAATATTTGCAAAAGTCTTCTGAATCGTCTGACGTACGCTGTAACAAACAGCGTAAGGGAAATGTCGAGGGTAAAGAATATAACGTTCAAAAGAAGAATGAGGTATATTTTTACGTTTTCGATATCGGGGAAAATCAGATTCTTCGCAAGGAACAGATATCCCAAAATAATAATATTGAAAACAACAAATTTTGCGATCCAGCTAATCCAGAAAGGAAGCCGTTCGAGGTATTTTTTCAGTATCGGATAGAAGCCGAAAAAGAGAAGATACATAAAAGCGACCGTTTTTGTCGGCAACAGTAAAATTGACAGTACAGACGTCGCCAAATAAAGCAATACGGGGTAGTATCCGCCGAGCTCAAGCATAGCAATGATAACGATAAACGATGCCAATGCGGCTGTAGATATGTCTATTATCTCAAACACCGAGCCTAACGAAAGAATAACTACGCTCAAAGCGCAAAGTATGGAACAAAACGACATTTTTTTCGAGAGCTTGGGAGCATTTTGTTTGTTTTTTCTCGGTGTATTTTGGTTGTTTGCGTTGTAATTCATAGCACTATCAACAGCAGCGTATCAAGTCGCCGCCGAGACATTCACAGCAACAGTCTGCGCACATAAGGGAGGTGCAGATGTCGCACGAAGAGCAGCCTTGCGCGCTTGTGCGGGACGCACGGTAACCGCCAAACGAATCTGCCGTATTTTTTATTTTATTCAATGCGTCCTGATATTCCGTATTGTCGGGGTCCATATAGCAAGCCGCCTCGAAGAATCTTTGTGCGTCAAAATACCATCCGCGTTTTTCCAAAATACAGCCCTTGAGAAAGTTCCATTCTCCGTTTCTGTCGAGATTGGGTATGGAATTAAGCATTGTTTCAGCTTCTCCGAGTCTGTTCATGCGTATAAGATCGCGAATTCTGATATATTCGCCCGAATAGCTGGCATTGCTCTTTTTCTTGCCGGACGGCGAATAGCCGTTGTTTGCACGTTCTTTTTGTATCTGATCGTACGCCTCGTTGATCTCCTTCATTTTTTCTTCGACGAGATCGGAGAGAGGGTTATTTACGTAGTTGTCGGGGTGATATTTTCTTGCGAGATCGCGGTATGCTTTTTTTATTTCATCATCTGTCGCGTTTCTTGATACGCCCAGCACCTTGTAGGGATCTGTCATCGTTTATATTACTCCTCTTTTTGACTGTTTTGTGTTATAAAGCCGTTTCTTTTGAGTATTTCTTCTTGTGTGTTTATATTGCCGATTCTGATTATGTTGTCAAGGATATTGTACACCCCTTTGTCGTTTCCGTCAAGTAAGATAAGCGCGTTGTAAGCGTTATTCAGCTGGTTGAGCAGGGCGTTTGATACGGTATTTCCGTGCTTTTTAGCTTCTTCGGCATTTTTAAAAGTTGCAAGAAAGGGATTGTATTTTTTTGTTTTTTCGTCTTTGTCGATGTCGTCTAAAGCATCGGAAATGTATATCCATTTTCCTAGGTTTCTGCCTATCTCATAGACCGTTCTTTTTTTATCCCCCTCGTATCCGACAGACAGAGCATTTCCGAGTATACTGCCGAAAGCTTCGGCGGGCAGGTCTATTGACGGGCAGTTTTGTTTTTCGTATTCGGACAGCTCTTTGAGGGATTGATTTACGCTTTGGTCAAAAAAGGCAATAAGCTCACTCGACCTACACGCTTTTTTGCGTAGTCTTTTTAATTCCGGCAGAGCAAGTCTGCAAAAAAAGCTTTTTATGCCGTCTTTGTCGTTAATCTTATCGAGAAAGTCGTGATAGAGCATTATGACTCCAACGTCGGATGCGGTATCAAGTGCTTCGTTTTCATCCATCATAACCTTTTTCTTTGTGGGGTGGGCAATACACCTTTTTCTTGAAAAAGAGGGCATTTCTTCGGAGCAATACAGCCTTAAAAGTACCATAAACACAAAGTCGTAGCTGAGCGACATCTTGTACAAAAATGAATACCTTTTGCCCATAACACGACAAAGACCGCAGTAAGCGCTTTTGTACAGCTCATATTCTTTTACTTTCAGCTCTTTTGAGTCAGGTCTTATGTATCCGAACATTTTTGTTTCCCATACTTTTTAAGAATTTTTGATTGAAATGAAAATAATCTCGTCAATGACGGAAATTATATTTTCAAAGCACTTGTTTATTTTATCAAAAAATTTGTCTTTAATCAAGGCTTTTGTGTTAAAAGTTATCCCGCCGTTTTGTTTATCCGTCTCTTTTAAGAATGAAATATAGAGTTCGTCGCGTTGTTTTAATATGCCTTCAACGTCGATTTTAAGCTTGTTTTCGATACATTTATTTGAGATGGAACACCCCTCTTTTATCAATGCGGAATAATTGCCATAATCACTTAAAAAGCTGTAATTGCCAAGAGAAACAATACCGCAATTAACTGTGTGGAGCATACAAGCAAGTCTGACGATATCCTCTCGGTCAATTTGAGTTACAAATTGTTTTTGCGCTTTCGTTATACAAAGATTTCTTATTTTTGATGATTTTTTCATTATTTCGCAGCCGTCTTTTGTCGGCTCTTTTGACAAAACAACCGACAGCCTGCATAAAGAAATCAGATCGTCGAAACAGTCGTATTTCATCTTGTTTACCTCTTATGCCTTTTATATAGCAGTATATGCTTGATTGATGTGTAAAATGTTTTGAAAGGACCATGTGTAAACTTTTGGGAAACTTTATTTGCTGCGTTGTTGACAAAGTATTATATATAAGCTATAATATATGTTAATTATTTGTAAGCGCGCAGAGGTATGCAGATATGGTAAGAAGTATGACTGCTTTCGGCAGAGCTACGGCGTCTGTCGAGGGCAAAGAGATAACGGCGGAATTAAAATCGGTCAACTCGAGATTTCTCGACTGTAACATAAAAATTTCAAGAATGTACAGCTTCCTTGAGGACCGCGTCCGCGAATACGTTCAGGCTCGCGGCATCAAACGCGGTAAGCTTGACGTTTATATCGGTGTTGACGTCGTTGAAAAGATGGGAGTTGAACTCAGACTTGACGAAGCGTATACCGAAAGCTACATCAAGGCTTTGAGGGATTTACAGGAAAAATTCGGACTCAAAGACGATATATCCGTTATGTCGGTGGCGCAGAACAGAGAGATATTCACCGTTCTCAAACCCGAGGAAGATATGGAAAAGGACTGGGAGATAATAAGACCCGTTCTTGACAGCGCTATCGATATGTTTATTGCTCAGCGCGAACGCGAAGGCGAAAAGCTGAAGGCTGACCTTCTCATCAAGAAGGCAAATCTTATGGAAATGACCGACAAAATTGAAAAAATGTCGGCTGAATGTATTGCAAGTTACGGAGCTAAGCTTGAAAACAGACTTATGCAGGTGCTTGAAAAGCATAACATCGAGATCGATTCGGCAAGAATACTTACGGAATGTGCCATTTTCGCTGACAAAGTAGCAGTCGACGAAGAGGTAGTAAGACTGAGATCACACTTTGACGAGTTCGACAAGATACTCGAAGCCGGCGGCGCTGTGGGCAAGAATATGGACTATCTGCTTCAGGAAATGAACAGAGAGGTCAATACGACCGGTTCAAAGGCTAATGACGCTGATATGGCTCACCTCGTTGTAAATATGAAGAGTGAGCTTGAAAAGATAAGAGAACAGATACAGAATCTCGAATGAGGTAGGATATGTTATTTATCAATATAGGTTTTGGAAATATGGTGGCGGCAAACAGAGTAGTCGCGATCTCAAGCCCTGAATCTTCGCCCGTGAAAAGACTTGTTGCAGTGGCGAAAGAAGAGGGGAGGATCATCGACCTTTCGTGCGGACACAAGACCAAGACGGTCATTATAACAGACAGTGAACACGTTATACTTTCGGCGCTCCCGACAGAAAGAATTGCGGATAGACTTAACGGTCTGTCGGACAACAATTCTTCGGATGACGATGATATAACCTGACAACAAAACAACGTCAAAGGGATGAAAAAAATGAACAACAAAAACCTGCTTTTAGTAATCTCCGGGCCCGCAGGAAGCGGAAAGGGGACGGTTGTTAAGGAAATTATGAAAGAGTCCGACTCTTTTGCATATTCTGTATCTGCAACGACAAGACAGCCCCGTCCGGGAGAGGTCGACGGAGTAAACTATTATTTCGTTACCCGCGAGGAATTTGAAGAGAACATAAAAAACGATTCTCTCATTGAGTATACACAGTATTGCGGAAACTACTACGGAACGATAAACAGTAAAGTAAAAGAAGCTCTCAAAGAAAAAAACGTAATCCTCGAAATTGAGGTCGAGGGGGCAATGAACGTCAAAAAGAAGTTCCCCGACGCAGTTCTGGTACTGCTTCTTCCTCCCGATTTCAAAACGCTTGAAGCAAGACTGAGGGGCAGAGCCACTGAGACTGAAGACGTTATCAAGGCAAGACTTGAAAAATCCAAGATTGAAATGGGTTGCTTCGAGCAATACGACTACGTCGTAATTAACAAAGACGAAGGCGCCAAGAAAGCGGCTTTGGACATAATCAATATTACAAAATCAGAAATACAACGCACGTCAAGGCGTTTGGAAGTAAAGGAACATTTCTATGAATAACGAAAAATACACCAACATGATCTCCCCCACACTCGAAACACTTCAGGAAAAAGGTAAGTATAACAGATATGAGCTTGTTATCGCTACCGCAAAATGCGCAAGAATAGTTACCGATGAATACGTAAAACAGCGCGAACACGCAGAAAAACTTGTTGCAAGCAAGGAAACTGACAAGAGCATTGCTGCACTCATTAATCAGGATTACCGCGATGAAAAGGCTGTCAGAATTGCAATTAACCGTTTGCATAGCAAGGAATACTCAATCGTTGAAGAGTCCCTGGGACAGAATATCGACTGATATTACTTTAATATTTTAACAGAAAAGGTGGTGCATCAAAAATGATTGACCTGTTTGCGCGGGTGTATGTTTTGGATGCACCTTACTTTATTGACAGGAAATTTGACTATTCCATCCCCGAAGAACTCCAAGGCAGAATAAAAAAAGGCTCACTTGTAAGCGTACCGTTCGGTAAGGGCAACAAGGGTTCTTACGCTCTTGTGTCCGAAATAACCGATACGACCGAATTCAGCGGAGTAAAGTCGGTGATTGACGTTGTAAATGACGTTGAACTGAATGAAGAAACGTACAGACTTTGTATGTTTCTAAAAGACAGAACGTTCTGTACGGTAGGGGATGCGGTCAAGACGGTAGTTCCCGTATCCGCATTCGGAAAAATGTACAGCGTATACACCCTTGCCGATAATATTGATTATGAGTCGTTCGGCGAGAATGCAAAAGAGATATGCTCGTATCTCAAAGACCACCCGAACTCGAAATATAATGCGCTTAAAGATAAATTCGGTGAAAGAATCGACCGAGCTTTGCGCGACTTGGGTTCAAGGGGAATAGTAATTAAACACATTGAGATAAAAGAAGCTTCGAAAAAGACGGAGAAGTATATACACCTGATACTTTCGGATGATGATGCAGTTGACTGTATAGAAAACAGAGGTGCTTACAAGGTTCGCGGAGACAGACTGCGTTCAATCGTATCTGCGTTATACGAAAACGGTGGCAACCTCTCCGAAGCCGAGCTTAAGGGTATTACGGGTTGTTCGGGTGCACAGATCAAATCCCTTGAACAAAAGGGGATAGTGTCTGTCGAGGAGATAGACGTATACAGAAATCCTTACGGCGAAAAAATATCAGAGAATAAGCAGAACGTGCTGACAGACCATCAGCAAGAGGCGTTCAATATAATATCAGAGCTATACAAAACGGGTCAGCCAAAAGCAGTATTACTTCACGGTATAACGGGAAGCGGTAAAACAAGAGTAATCAAAGCCGTTATTGACGAGGTGATTGCATCGGGCAGACAGGCGATAGTACTTGTCCCCGAAATATCGCTTACACCGCAGACGGTAGGACTGTTTAAAGCCTTCTACGGCGAAAGAATTGCCGTTATACATTCGTCGCTTTCCAACGGTGAGCGTTTTGACGCTTGGCGCAGGATAAAACAAGGCGAGGTTGACGTTTGTATAGGTACTCGCTCGGCGGTGTTCGCTCCGTTTGAAAGACTTGGGCTTATCGTTATTGACGAAGAGCAGGAACACACTTATAAATCAGATATGTCCCCGCGTTATCACGCGCGCGACATTGCAAGATTCAGGGCGGGATACAATAACGCGCTTATGCTTCTTGCATCGGCTACCCCCTCCCTTGAAAGCTACCACAGAGCAAAACAGGGAGCATATACCCTTGTTGAGCTGAAAGAGAGATACGGAAATGCGGTGTTACCCGAAACGAGAATTTCGGATTTGAGGCTTGACCTTGCAAAGACGTCGGGGCTTTCTGTTATAGGCGAAAAGCTCTATAATGCTATGAAGGAAGCTCTTGCGAAAAACGAGCAGGTTATACTTTTTATTAACCGAAGAGGGTATAATAATTTCGTATCGTGCGCTATGTGCGGCAAAGCCGTAATCTGCCCCCATTGCAGTGTATCGCTTACGTTCCATTCTCCCGGAAGGGTGTATCAGGACGAGGGTGAGACCGCTATGCAGGCGAGGGTGAAAAACGGCTGGCTTACCTGCCACTATTGCGGTACACGGCTTCCCGTTCCGAAGGTGTGTCCCGAATGCGGAAGCGAGCATATACAGCATTTAGGCTATGGCACTCAAAAGGTTGAGGAAGAGCTGAAGCTGCTTTTCCCCGAAAGCAAGGTTATGCGTATGGACGCTGATACAACGTCCACCAAGTTCGCTTTTGACACTATGCTTGAAAGATTCAGAAATGGGGAAGCTAATATACTTATCGGCACACAGATGGTAACCAAGGGGCACGATTTCCCCAACGTAACCTGCGTTGGCGTTCTGCTTGCGGATAATTCTTTGTATCTTGACGATTACAGGGCAAACGAGAGAACGTTTGATCTTATAACTCAGGTTACGGGCAGAGCAGGCCGAAGCGATAAAAAAGGGTGCGCAGTAATACAGACCTACAATCCTGAGCATCAACTGCTGAAATATGCATCAAGGCAGGACTACAGTGCATTTTATAATAACGAAATACTGCTTCGTAAGGCGTATACATTTCCGCCTTACTGCGACGTTATGACGGCAACTTTAACGTCGTCCTCTGAAAATGAGCTGCTAAAGGGCTGTGTTTATATGAACACGGTAATTAAAGATATGGCAGAAAAAGAGGACAAACAAAAGGTCGTGTTGAACGTATACGGACCGTTTGAAGCATCGGTATACAAGATAAATGAAAAATACCGTATGCAGTTTGTCATAAAATGCAGAAACAACAACGAGACGAGAGCGCTTTTTGCAAAAGTGTACGCTATGTGTGAAAAGCAGTTTAACGGGAAAATACAGATATCGTTCGACATAAATCCGAACAATATGTAGAAATATGAACAGATACAGGAGAAAGAAAATGGCATTACTTAAAATTGTAAAAGTAGGAGACGAGCTATTGAGAAAAAAGAGCCGTCCCGTAGAAAAGATAACACCAAGAATTATTCAGCTTCTTGACGATATGAAGGATACGATGAGAGCGCACGACGGCGTAGGACTTGCCGCCGTTCAGGTAGGCGTTCTCCGCCGTATCGTTCTTGTTGAAACCGAAAGAGGCGAGCTTATTGAAATGATTAATCCCGAGATTATCGCAACCGAGGGAGAACAGATAGATATTGAAGGCTGTCTTTCTGTACCCGACAAGTGCGGTATAACAAAAAGACCGATGAAAGTTACCGTAAGAGCGATGAACCGTAAGGGCGAAATTTACGAAATAACAGGCTCGGAGCTTAAGGCAAGAGCGTTCTGCCACGAGATCGACCACCTCGACGGTATTTTGTATATCGACCACGCGAAAATGCTTACGCAGGAAGAACTTGCCGAGCTTTACGAAGAGGAATAAAAGAAAAGTTTATGAGAATATTATTTATGGGAACACCCGACTTTGCGAAGGTGTGCTTTGAATCCCTTTTAACCACTGAAAATGATGTGATAGGCGTTATAACTCAGCCCGATAAACCTAAGGGCAGAGGATACGCGCTTATGCCTCCGCCCGTTAAGGTGAGTGCGCTTGAAAACAATATTCCCGTATATCAGCCCGACACGCTTAAAGACGAGTCCTTTGCAAACCTATTAGAAAAACTTGATCCCGAGCTTATCGTCGTTGTTGCATACGGTAAGATATTGCCCAAAAACGTACTTGATTATCCCAAATACGGATGCATAAACGTTCACGGTTCGCTCCTTCCCAAGTACAGAGGGGCAGCACCCATACAGAGAGCGATCATCGACGGAGAAAAAACGACCGGAATTACGACGATGTATATGGAAGAGGGACTTGATACGGGCGATATGATCGAAATGTATGAGATCGCGATCCGTCCTGAAGATAATTTCGAGACTCTGCACGACAAGCTTGCAGATCTTGGCGCTTATGCACTTATGTCTACTGTAAAAGTTATTGCAAGCGGAAATGTAAAAAGATATAAGCAGGATGACAGCAAGTCTACCTATGCAAAGAAAATTGAGAAGGCAGACTGCCTTGTAGATTTTTCAAAATCGGCAGAAGAAATACACAACCTTATCAGAGGCACGTCGCCTTTCCCGCTTTCGTTCGCTTTCTTGAACGGAAAAATGATTAAATTTACCTCGTCGTTTTTGACCGATAAAACGTCAAAAGAACCCGCAGGCAAAGTCGTATCACTAGAAAAAGGCAACGTATACGTTGCAACCGGAGACGGCGTTATAGGCATTGACGGAGTATTGCCCGAGGGAAAGGGACGAATGAAGGCGTCCGATTTTGTAAACGGCAGAAAAATTTCAGAGGGAGATATATTCACATCCGAAAAATAAACCAATTACTAATAAAAAGAAGGGCTTTTTATGTATTTTGATATTACTTATCTTATCATCGTATTGCCTGCAATGCTTCTTGCAATGCTGGCAAGCGCGAACGTAAATTCCACTTTTAAAAAATACAGCAAGGTCATATCCGCAAGAAGAATGACGGGCCACGACGCTGCAAGAAGAATTCTTGATGCGAACGGACTTCATAACGTAGCTATTAATCGTGTGGCAGGCGATCTTACCGACCACTATGACCCCAGAACGAATACGGTAAATTTGTCAAACAGCGTATACGATAATCCTTCGGTTGCGGCTATAGGTGTTGCTTCTCACGAAGCGGGACACGCAGTTCAGCACGCGGTTGGATATAGTCCCATTAAACTCAGAATGGCTATTATTCCCGTTACGCAGATTGCTTCAAAGCTTGCTTTGCCTCTCGTAATTTTAGGTATTATTCTTGAGTTTGCAGGACTTGCGTATGTCGGCTGTATCTTTTTTGCTGTGGCAACTTTTTTCCAGCTTGTAACGCTTCCCGTCGAATTTAACGCGAGCCGAAGAGCTATTGAAGCTATTGAAGGCGCCGGAATACTCGGAAGCGATGAGATACAAGGCTCAAAGAAGGTGCTTAAAGCGGCGGCAATGACTTACGTTGCGGCACTTGCTGTGTCTCTCGCTCAGCTTTTAAGGCTTCTTATTCTTGTCGGCGGCGGGAGAAGAAGAGACTAAATGAACGTAAGAGAAATCGTTTTTGCATCACTATTGAAGTGCGAAAAAAATAAGAGCTATCCGAATATTGAAATTGATTCAGCTATCGAAAAATATAAGCTGACGGGCGCAGACCGTAGCTTTTATACAGCTCTTGTTTACGGCGTTATCGAAAAAAAGATAACGCTTGATTACATAATTTCAAGATTTTCAAGCAGAGATGTGTCCAAGATAGATGCGGAAATTCTCGTTATTTTGAGAATGGGCGTATATCAGATACTTTATATGGGCAGTGTGCCCGACCACGCGGCTTGTTTTGAAAGCGTCGAATTGTGCAGAAAAAACAACAAGAAAAGTGCGTCGGGGTTTGTAAACGCTCTGTTGAGAGAAACCGTAAGAAAAAAAGACGGGATAGTATATCCCGACAAAGAAAAAGAACCGACAAAATATCTGTCGGTCGTATATTCATTTCCCGAATGGCTGTGTCAGATGTGGCTTAATGACTATGGTTTTGAAAAATGCGAGAGTATTCTTTCTGCACTTAACTGTCCGCCCGACATAACGCTGAGGGTTAATACCCTCAAGACCGACGTTGAGTCGGTTTTGAAGTCCTTGGAAGAAAAAGAGATAAAAGCGGAAAAAGGATATTATTCGAGAAATGCCGTAAGACTTTTGCAGGCTTGTCCCATATCCTCGCTCGATATGCTGAAAAACGGGGAAGTGTACGTTCAGGACGAGGCGTCGCAGTTGTGCGCTGAAATAGTGGGCGCAAAAGAGAACGACTTTGTAATAGATACTTGTTCTTGTCCCGGCGGCAAGAGTTTTTCTATGGCTATCAATATGGGTAACAAGGGCAAAGTGTGTGCGTTCGATCTTCATGGCAACAAACTTACACTTGTTGAAAAGGGCGCGAAAAAGCTTGGTATTGACATAATCGAAACAAAAGAGCACGACGGAAGTATAGCTCTGGAAGAGTTGAAAGGGTGTGCTGACAGGGTGCTTGTTGACGCTCCGTGTTCGGGACTTGGCGTAATTGCCAAAAAGCCTGATTTAAGATATAAAGAAAAATCGGCGATTGAGAGACTGCCCGATATACAGTACAAGATACTTGACGCTGCTTGTACGTACGTAAAAGAAGGGGGAGTATTGGTATACTCCACTTGTACGATAAATAAGCGCGAGAACGAGTGTGTTGTCGAAAGATTTTTGGCAGAGCATAGCGGATTTGAGGCATACGATTTTGATCTTGGAAACGGAATTAAGTCCGAAAACGGTATGATAACGTTTTATCCAGATACAACAAAAACCGACGGCTTTTTCGTCTCCGCTTTTAGGAGAATATATTCTCCCACTTTTTGAAAAAAGTTGGGCAAAAACTTTGCAACCTACTTTCTTTTGGGGAAAGAAAGTAGGCAAAGAAACCCTGCAACATGGTTTTGCAGAGGCAATATTACCTAAATTGTAGGGGGCGACGCACACGAGAACCCCCAAAACTTACTTCGTGCGTTTCGGGGAACCCCTACCTCGACGCCCCGTTACGAAAAGTTTTGAGGGATTCAAAAGGGCGCTTTTTCAAAAAGGCCGCCACGCGGCAGGGCGACACGGGAGAGTAAAGGCAGTGAGGTTTGCGAAAATGTTATTGTTTTTACAGACCCAATGTATGAAGTTTTTGCCCCGCTTTTTACAAAAAGCGGGAAAACGGGGGTTCGGGGGCAGCGCCCCTGACAGTCTATGCCTCTCCAAGAAAACGCGAAAGCGTTTTGTTTTTTTCGGAACCTCGTTTTTTGCATAAAAAAAGGTCGTATATGGGTTAGACCCATATACGACCGTATTTTTTCGTAGAATTAAAGTTCTGCGAAGTACTTGATTGTTCTTACCATCTGAGATGTGTAAGAGTTTTCGTTGTCGTACCAAGAAACAACCTGAACTTCGTAGAGGTCGTCAGCGATCTTAGCAACCATTGTCTGAGTTGCATCGAAGAGAGAACCGTATCTCATACCGATAACGTCGGAAGAAACGATAGGATCTTCGTTGTAACCGAAGGAAGCAGAAGAAGCAGCCTTCATAGCAGCGTTAATGCCTTCAACTGTAACGTCAGCACCCTTAACAACTGCAGTAAGAATTGTTGTAGAACCTGTAGCTACGGGAACTCTCTGAGCAGCGCCGATGAGCTTGCCGTTGAGTTCGGGGATAACAAGACCGATTGCCTTTGCAGCGCCTGTAGAGTTAGGAACGATGTTTGCAGCACCAGCACGAGCTCTTCTCATATCGCCCTTTCTGTGAGGACCGTCGAGGATCATCTGGTCGCCTGTGTAAGCGTGGATTGTAGCCATGATACCGCTCTGGATAGGAGCATAATCGTTGAGAGCCTTAGCCATGGGAGCGAGGCAGTTTGTTGTGCAAGAAGCAGCAGAAATAATGGTGTCTTCCTTTGTAAGAGTACCTTCGTTTACGCTGAAAACGATAGTGGGAAGATCGTTACCTGCGGGAGCAGAAATAACAACTTTCTTTGCGCCTGCATCGATGTGTGCCTGAGCCTTAGCCTTTGAGCAGTAGAAGCCTGTGCACTCGAGAACTACGTCAACGCCGATTTCGCCCCAAGGAAGTTCAGCAGCGTTAGCCATAGCGTAGATTTTGAGGGTCTTGCCGTCAACAGTGATCGTGCCTTCTTCGTCGTTAGCTTCAACAGTGTGAAGATTTTCGCCGATAGTACCGCAGTAACCGCCCTGAGCAGTGTCGTACTTGAGAAGGTTTGCGAGCATAGAGGGCTTTGTGAGGTCGTTGATTGCAACAACATCGTAGCCTTCTGCGCCGAACATCTGTCTGAATGCGAGACGTCCGATACGGCCAAAGCCGTTAATAGCAACTTTAACTGACATGAATTTGTCCTCCATATAATAAAAAAATATTTTTTAAAATTTACCAAACTATATTTTAACCGATTTTACATAATATTACAAGTGTTTTTGTGCAAAAAAATGAAATTTGTTATATTTGCATTCAAAATATTGAAAAAAAAGTAGGTTTTTAGTATAATATAAGTATAAATTATACCGATTGGAAGCGGCACTATGGAACATTTTGAACAATTTGACAAAATCAACGTACCGTTGTATATATGCACGGATAAATGGATAATATTATACCGAAATAAAGCTTGCAGAAAGCTATCCTCTTCACCGAGGGTAAACAGCAATCTGTGCAGATATTTTCTCGAAAAAGAAAATACACCTGTACCTGCCGAAGACGGCGGCTGCCTGCTTGTAGGCAGCTTTATAAAAGACGTATATAAGACTGCTCTTTGTTTCAGATATAAAGAATACGTTATCGTAGCATATCCGTCGCTTTTCGACTTTGATATTATGATGTGCGAGGTTGACGTTGAGGGAAACAGGGCGATAGCAGACTCGTTTCGGGAAGTAATTGACCTTACTTTTCTTTCAAAATCAAATTTTGAAGACAAATACAGTACTCTTGAGAAAATAAGAAAATACGTTTTTAACATTATAGACAACTACGTTGCTTTGTCTATGTTTGACACTGACAAAAGGGTTCTCGGCACGTTCAGTCAGATATACGGATTCTTTGAATCTCAAATAGGTAAAACGGTCAATAAAACGGGATACAGAGTTAATTTTGACTTAACGGGAATTGAAGAATTCGGGAAAAATATTTACGTTGATACTACTTGTTTTTCAATGGTATTGTCTTCGGTTATGATGTTTTGTCTGTCATTGTCGGCAGATAAAAGATGTATCGTACGCGCTGAACATCTGGGTATGAGCGTACGTAACTCAATCAGTTTTACATACAAAGATACGTTGATTACGGGCAGGGATAAAATAGATTTCAGTTATTTTATGGCATTGAATCCGATGGAATATATAAATTTCCTGCCTATAGAACAGATGAGCAGGGCGCTCGGATGGGGAATATCTTGTCTTGTGTCGGATGAAAAAGAATTTAACTGCAGTATAGTTTTTGATACGGCAATTGACAACAAGAGCGTTTTCAGAAAAGGCGGCAAGAAAAAGGCGCAGACGCCCGAGGACGTTATGTCTGCAATATTCAAGAATACGCTTAGACTTTTGGCATAATACAGCAAAAAAAGTGTGGGAATCTCCCACACTTTTTTGCTTATGCGTTATAATTCATATTAATTTGACTCTTGGTCGAATTGCCGACTATTGCAATATACGTTTTGCCGACGTTAATTTCAAGAGGAGTATTGTCGGCATTAAACAGCTTAAGGGGAGAGTCCACGGTATTTTTTGAATACTTGATGGGAACGTATTTTCCGTTACTGATATAGTAGCCTTCGCCCGTGCCCGTCGTCGTAACTTCAATTCTTCCTTTTTCGTCAAGCACACCTGAATGGTGGCAAAACAAAACAAGAATATTTGTGAATTCAAGTTGTTTGTTGTTGGTCATATCAACGTGGGGCTCACCATACTGCCAGCGTTTGTATGTATTTGTCGTACTGTCGTATTTGAGATAGGGTTTCTGATACGTTGAAAAGGGAATATATACGCATTTTGCATCGTTGCCTTCGGGAGCCTTCACCTCTTTATTAAAGCTGAAGGGGGATCTGAAGTCTTCTTTAAGCTGTGTTCTTGCACCTTTATAGTTTATACATTTCTTGATGCCGTCAACAGAAATAACGAGCGTGTGTTCCTTAGACATATTCGCCAGACGCCATGAGTCGCGGTAGTAGAAGTTTGACGTAACACCTTTTACGCCGTCAAAGTTGTCTATCTTTCTTAATGCAATCTCGCTGTACGCCTTTTCTGAACCGCCCGCATGGAAATACAGAGCGTCGTGGTTCTGCGCAAAGTCCAGATAGTAGTCCCTTGATGAACGTATGGAGCCTAAAACCTCAAGCTTTGTATAGTCCTGAGTAAGCATAAGAAGTCTTGTGATACCGCCTTCTGCAAGACATTCGTAGAGAACGTCAAGGCCTGAAATGCCTTGTTGCGGAAGAGCTTCTTTAATGTTGTTTATCATAAAAGCAGCGGGTCGCATTTTGCTGAGCTCTTCGGAGCATCCTTCGCCTGTCAAGGGATTAAAAAACTTCGGAGTCTCGGGCGGCGCTGGAGGCTGTGTTTCCTGAGTTCCCGTAGTTTCATTGGTACCTGTCGTGTCTGCTGCGGTCGTGTCTGCTGCAGTTGTATCTTGGGTGCTTGATTCGCCCGTTTTGTCAACAAATGCAGGAATATCCCCGCTGTTGTTGCCCGAGACAAGAACCGCAACAACTACTGCTGTGATGGCGAGAACAGCCAATACTGCCGCAATAATAATATGATTTTTTCTAAAATTAGGCGTGTCCGGCATTAAAAAACACCTGCTTTCATAGGTAGTGGACAAAATTTTATATAAGCAGATTATACTACTTTTTAAAGGGTTTGTCAACGGAAAATAATGTATAAAAAAGTCAGATATATTTATGTGAATATATAAAATATGAGCTCTGTGCTTAAAATTGCACAGAGCTCATCTGTAACGTGGAAAATAGTATAATTTCTTATTCTTCTTTTTGGTCTTTGTCGGGTTCAATTTTTGAAACAAGCGCCCATTCTACGCGGAGATCGACAATCTTTTCGACTTTGATCTTCATACCCTTGAGTTCAACTTCGGGCAGAGAGCTGTTTTCCGGAATTGAGGGAATCTCGGAAAAAACGAGACCGCTGAGCGTTTTGTATTCCTCTGTTTCATAGTCAATGTCAATACCCAGAGCATCGCTGATGTCGTCAAGCTGTGTGCTGCCGGCAATCTTCCAGAGGTTTTCATCAATTTTTACTATATCGGGTTTGTTCTGTTCGTCAAGCTCGTCGTAAATGTTGCCGACGATCTCTTCAAGCAGGTCTTCAAGTGTAATGATACCTGCAGTTCCGCCGAAGTCGTCTACGACTATGCTCATGTGTACGTGGTTTTTCTGCATATCCTTAAAAAGTACGTCTGCCCTTACAGATTCGTGAACGAATTTTGCGGGACTGAGAAGCTTTTTGATATCAGGCTCACCCTTACACAGCTCAGTCAGAAATTCGCGGGCTCTGAGAATACCGATAACGTTGTCGTCGTTTCCTTCGTATACGGGGAAACGCGAGTATCCCGAGGATTTGATTATTTCCAATATTTCTTCGGATGTATTTTCCGTGCTGATGAAGGTAACAAACGTACGGTGGATCATTATTTCATTGACCGTCGTGTTGTTGAATTCAAAAATATTTTCTATCATTTCCTTTTCGTCGGCTTCGATCGTACCGTTTTCTTCGCCGATGTCGATCATAAGTCTGATGTCGTCTTCGGAAACGGGAGCATCTTCCTCGTGGGGATTAATTCCGCATAGACGGAGAACACCGTTTGTCGATACAGTCATAAACCATACGATAGGCTTGAGAATCTTAGCCAATACAGATATAGAGCCAAATACGCCGCGAGCAAATTTTTCGGGGTTTTTCATTGCCACTCTTTTGGGAACAAGCTCTCCGAGAACGAGCGTGAAATAAGAGAGAATGAGGGTTATAACGATTACTGCAACCGCATCGAGCGTGTTGTGCAGTGCGGGGGATAGGCTAAACGTTTTTGTAAGCCAGCCGACAAGCATTTCAGAAAAACTGTTTGCGGCGAAAGCTGAACCGAGGAATCCTGCAAGGGTAATGCCTATTTGTATTGTAGAAAGAAATCCTGTAGGTTCTTCAATCATTTTAAGCATTTTTTCTGCTTTTTTGTCGCCTTCGTCGGCTTGATGTTTAAGCTTGTTTTCATTAAGCGATACGAATGCAATCTCGGTCGCGGCAAAGAAAGCGTTTAAAAGTATAAGTATAAGCTGTAAAAACAGCTGGGGTAAAATGTCCATTTTTATCTCCTGAATAATAATATATCGTTGCGGGTAAGTGATTAAGTATGTTTTTGTATCAACAGTTAAGTATTTTGGCGTATCTGCAAGACGGAGGGGCGACTGTTTTCGCTTCGGTCTTTTTTTGCCGTCTTTTTAACGCAAAAAAAGCACAACAACAAATCGGAATAATAAAAATTCCGCTTTTCTGTGTTATGCCTATATCCTCAAAATCAGATATAGAGGTAAAATTCAAGCAGTTGGAGTCTTTGATGCCAGCGTAAGTATTTACGTTTATCTGAAATAATACAGCGACAGCCAAAAACAAAGCAACTATCAACAAAACTCTGTTCAAATTACATCGGGGAACAGGCGAAGCGTCCAAGAATCTATACCTCTTTCTTTAAATTATATCTTAATCATTATATCATACTTGCATTTCTTTTTCAAGTGGAGGTGGCAAATATTAATAGATTATACATAATTACAAAGCAATAGCAAGTAGAACGAACGCTGTGTTAAAGTTTTTTATGTGTATATATGAGTTGGTATCGTTTATGGCTATGCCCGTACACTGTTTTGTTATTTTGTGCAATTTGTAACATTTTTTATAGGTTATTTGTATAAAAAAGAGAAATAATGGTAGATAGAAGGAAAGCTATTGTTTTATGAATTTCTATAGTGTATAATACAACTAAGGAAGTAAAGGAAGAGGTGAGATTAGGTGAAAATCATATTAAGTTCAGGATTTGACAGCGGTGTTTCTGCATTTTTATTTGAGTCTCATTTTCTAACAGTAGAACATAAAATGAAAATTGGGAATTAGGTGCATAAACCGCTGTAATGAGGTTCGGTTTATGCACCTTTTTGTTTTACCTCGAAAGGCAAAACAAGCCTGATAATGACATTAGATAAAAGCGGAGGTATTAAATGAAATATAGAAATTGTATAAAGTGGGCAGTTGTATTGTTATTGCTTTTGGTATGTGCAATATCCCTCTTTAGCTGTAAAAACAACGAATCCCCAAACGTTGATAATCCCCCAAAGCCTACCGACACGTCAGAGCCTGCGGTGAAAAATCCTCCACGGAGGGAAATTAGTAAATATAGGTATGATTTATATATATCCCGCTCAGATAAGGAAATAGTTGAAGTAATAACCTCAACGGAAGAACTTGAAAATTTTTTGAATAATAAAGATATTGATATAAATGCTTTATCAACATACACGAAATATAAATTATATGATTTAAAATTCAATTATAGTGAAAGCTTTTTTGAGAACAACAATTTGATTGTATGTATATCAAAAAGAGGCGACTTTATTCTTTATGGAGATATATTCCATTTATATGGTAACAAAGAGCAGATTGATATAGTGTTTAGATATGTAAATAATAATTCGTATTCAGAATTTAATGGTCATTCTTCCTCTGTGGTATTTGAGGTGTCGAAGGATGTTTGTGATAGAGATACTAAAGTCGACATTAAAATTTTTGAGGAGTTAGTGGATCCATTAACGTATCCTGATCAATGGATCAGTGAGAAATTAAATACGCAATACAATTATTCTTTTCCCAAATACTATCCTGATGAGTTTTATAATATTGCGATATTGGGATTCCTTTGCGATACGGATAAGGTAGACGAATATCTGAACAATGGTTTTAAGAAAGAATATAACGGACTCACTCCTCCGATTTATATGTTTATTCGTCACTTAAATGTGGACCGTCAAGAATTCTTAAAGACGAGCAATAAGTTGAATGACTACAACTTAAAGTACGAAGGAAATTACCCTGAATATAATGCCCATCATATTAATATAATGTTTTCGTGTGACGAGATTGACGTAAGAAAACAACTATGCAAAGATAATTATGTATATTGTGGCGGAGTTTTTTACGATTATATGGAGTCTGATTTAATATTTTTTAAAGACCAAGCCCATACCTTCAAAGAATGGTGTTGGATATTTTTTGAGGATATGGAACTATATAATGAATTTTTGTGTTATGCCGATTCAAAAGCGTATGCAAGATTCAAGTATGAAATGTTAAAACCGGGAAGTTTCTCTGAAATATTAGATAAAGCTCAAGAGGAAAACAACGTATACAAAGATAAAATCAGAAGGAGTTTTACTGTTTTAGAGCACAAAATAGAAAATGAAAACAAGTTAGTATATAATTCTAAAAAGGGAGAATTGTCGCGCTACTATGATGGTAAACTTGTAAATAATGGATTTCCGTCAGTTTTCTTTAGAGTAAAAGAAGTAAGAGAGTATTATTACAATAACTACTTGTACAAAACAAGTGCCGAAGAGCTGAATTATCTTCCAACTGCGTATTATCTGATCAGGGATTTGAATCTTAAGGCCAGAACGGAAGAATTTCGTCAAGAAAACGAATACAGAATAACCACAACTGACGATATGACCCGTTTCTTTCTTGACCTGAAGCATTTTGAATATCTTTTTGGAAACTACGATGAAGAGACTTTGAAGAAAGAGTTAAAGTATCCGACTGTTTTCTACTTTGAAGGTAAGCTGTACGACTTGGAGGATCTGCAAGATGCAGACTCAGCCTTGCTTGATAAAATGGGAGCAGGCACCGAGTTTAAAGATTATTTAACAGATTTAAAGAGAATGCGTGTTTATAAAGAGTCCGAAGAGGTATACGGCGAACTTGTCGACGGATGGCTTGAAAAATACTATGGTATAAAGGATTAATAAATAAGAGAGTGTGTGGGCTTCGCCCACTCACTCTCTATTGTATTTAAATAAAACAAACCCCTCTCGGTTAATTTCGAGAGGGGTTGTTATTTTGTGCAATTTGTAACATTTTTTATAGGTTATTTGTATAAAAAAGAGAATAATAGTAGATCGAAGGAAAGTTATTGTTTTATGAATTTCTATAGTGTATAATATAACTAAGGAAGTAAAGGAAGAGGTGAGATTAGGTGAAAATCATATTAAGTTCAGGATTTGACAGCGGAGTTTCTGCATTTTTATTTGAGTCTCATTTTCTAACAGTAGAACATAAAATGAAAATTGGGAATTAGGTGCATAAACCGCTGTAATGAGGTTCGGTTTATGCACCTTTTTGTTTTACCTCGAAAGGCAAAACAAGCCGGTTAATGACATTAGATAAAAGCGGAGGTATTAAATGAAATATAGAAATTGTATAAAATGGGCAGTTGTATTGTTATTGCTTTTGGTATGTGCAATATCCCTCTTTAGCTGTAAAAACAACGAATCCCCAAACGTTGACAATCCCCCAAAGCCCACCGACACGTCAGAGCCTGCGGTGAAAAATCCTCCACGGAGAGATATAAGTAAATATAAGTATAATTTATATATATCCGGTTCGGATGAGGAGATAGGTCAAGTAATTACTTCGATGGAAGAACTCGATACATTCTTAAAAAATAGATATATTGACATATACGTCGAAACATCATACGGAAAATCCAGACTAAAATCTTTACCACTTATTTACGATGACAAGTTTTTTGAGAACAACAATTTGATTGTGTGTATTTCCAAAAGAGGCGACTTGATTCTTTATAATGATGTATACTATCTATACGGCAATAATGCGCAGATTGATGTAGTGTTTAAATATGTAGATAATAAAGATTTGTATCCAATTGAAGATTTTAAAAATTATTCTTCCTCCGTGGTATTTGAGGTGTCGAAGGATGTTTGTGATAGTGATACTAAAGTCGACTTTTTAATTTTTGATAAATTGGTTGATCCATTAACGTCCCCAAATGAATGGATCAGTGAGAATTTAAATACGGAATACAATTATTCTTTTCCTAAATACTATCCTGATGAGTTTTATAATATTGCGATAATGGGGTTCCTTTGTGATACGGATAAGATAGAGGAATATCTGAACAATGGTTTTAAGAAAGAATATAACGGACTCACTCCTCCTATCTATATGTTTATTCAGCACTTTGATGTGGACCAAAAAGAGTTTTCAAAGATAAATGACAAGATGCGCGAATATAATAACAAATACGGAAATGTTTATCTTGTATACGATTATACTGATATAAACTTATTATTTTTAGATAAAGAAGTTGACGTAAGAAAACGACTATGCAAAGAAAACTATATATATTGTGACGGAGCTTTTTACGATTATATGGCGTCTGATATAATAGTTTTTAAAGGCCAAACCCATACCTTCAAAGAATGGTGTTGGATATTTTTTGAGGATATGGAACTATACAATGAGTTTTTGTATTATGCCGATTTAAAAGCGTATACAACATTCAAATATCAAATGTTAAAGTCGGAAAGTTTCTCTGGATTATTAGATAAAGATCAAGAGGAAAACGACGAATACTATGCTGAAGCCAGAAGGAGTTTTACTTTTTTAAAGAAAAAATTACAAAATGAAAACAGACTAATATATAGTTATCAAGGTGATTTGGAGGGTTACTACAAGTGTAATCTTGTAAGAGATGTTTTCTTTCTTGTAAGAGAAGTGTATGAATATTACGATAATTACTATTTAAATAAAACAAGTGCCAAAGAGATGAATTATCTGCCAATAGTGTATCATCTGATTAAAGATATGAATCTTAAAGCCAGAAAAGAAGAATTTCGTCAAATAAACGAATATGCAATTGAGATAGAAGGTCATTTTCTTGATTTGAAAGAATTTGAATATCTTTTTGGTAACTATGATGAAGAGACTTTGAAGAAAGAGTTAAAGTATCCGACTGTTTTCTACTTTGAAGGTAAGCTGTACAACTTAGTGGATCTGAGAGACGCAGACGCAGCCTTGCTTGATAAAATGGGGGCAGGCACCGAGTTTAAAGATTATTTAACAGATTTAAAGAGAATGCGTGTTTATAAAGAGTCCGAAGAACTGTACGGCGAACTTGTCGACGGATGGCTTGAAAAATACTATGGAATAAAGGATTAATAAATAAGAGAGTGTGTGGGCTTCGCCCACTCACTCTCTATTGTATTTAAATAAAACAAACCCCTCTCGATTAATTTCGAGAGGGGTTTGCGATTAATATAATTACACGGCGGTGTGTAGCTGTTTATCAGACAATGCTGTTGTAATATTTTTTCATAGCGAGTGCGTCCTCAGCCATTGTGCCGTCCGATTCGCAGATAATAAAAGGCGATACTTTTTCAAGAGCAATCGCTTCCATAAGCGGTTCAAAGGGCGGGCCGAAAACGGAATCTTCAAATGTAAGGTGTTTTTTCTCGCCGGCGTTTGTGTATTCTATTTTTGAAAAATGGCAGTGAAGGGTGTCGGCATATTTGTCGCCCAGCTTGTTTGCGATTGTGTCGAATACTTTTCGATAGTCGTCGACAGTAATAAAAAGATTGCCAACGTTTCTTGCGTTAAGATGGCCGAAATCAACCACGGGACAGAGCCTTTTGTCAATAGAGCATATATCGAGCACCTCGTCCAGTGTGCCGAGCTGATTAAGCTTGCCCATCGTTTCAAGCGCGAGGGTAACGTTTGTGTCGCCTACGGCTTCAAGTGCCTTAAACATAGTATCTTTTGCAAGCTCAACTGCTTCTTCGCGGGTTATTTTCGACGCGCTGCCCGTGTGTATAACGATAAGCTCGGCGTTCATTAATTCCGCCGCTTTTACGCTCTTGGTTATATAGTCGACGCTTTTAAGTCTTTTCTCGGTCTCGATTCCCGAAAGCGAGATATAGTAGGGAGCGTGAAGAGACATACGGATATTATTTGCCTTGGCATTTTCGCCTATTTTTCTGAAGGTATCGTCGCTGCCGAACAGGCCCTTGCCTGCCTGATATTCATAGCAGTCAAGCCCAAATTTGCTTACCCATTCGGGCGCATCAACGGTGCTTTTTTTACCCGAGGCATAGAAAGAAAGCGAGTTTCCGCCGGGTCCGAATTTTGCGCTCATTTGTTTTCTCCGTTTTTCTTGTTGTAGTAGTATTTTATGAAAGGTTTTTCGATCGCCGATTTAAATCTGAAGAAAGGAGTTTCGACCTTTTTGATGGTGGGAACCCATACGGAAGTAATGCCGGAAACCCTTGCGGTGATAACGTCAGTTAAAAGCTGGTCGCCCAACATTATCGCGTTTTTCTTATCGTCGTTAAGTATTGACATAGCTTTTTTGACGGTTCTTCTTGACGGCTTGCCCGATTTGTACATAAAGGGCACGTTAAGTTTTTTGTTAAAAAGCTCGACCCTTTCTTTTTCGTTATTTGAAACGAGTATAAGCTTTATACCGCCATCGATAAGCGATTTTACCCACAGGCATACTTCGTCCGTGGGATCGGCTACGTCATAGGGGACGAGGGTGTTGTCAATATCGCAGAGAACGCAGGTCTTGCCGATGCTTTTTAAAAACTCGGGAGTAACGCCCTTATACGTGTCAAAATCATAGTCGGGGAGTAATAAGTGTTTCATTACGTTGTCCTTTTGTAAGTTACTTTAGGTATAATTATATAGATATTATACCGCTTGCGGAATAATAAGTAAATAGAAAAAACAAATTTTGTGTTATGTAATTTAGAATACGGCATAATATTGACAAAAAGAGATAAATATGATAATATAACAAACAGTTTGCGGGTGTGGCGGAATTGGCAGACGCGCTAGACTTAGGATCTAGTGTCCCCGACGTGCAGGTTCAACTCCTGTCACCCGCACCAAAATCACGGCATACTCTTTAGAGTGTGCCGTGTTTTTTTGTTTGATAGGATGGAAGGAGTTGAAGGGGAAGCGGTAGTGAATCGATAGTCCGGTGGACTATCGAGAGCCGCGGAAGACCGAGCGCGTAGGTCGCGCGAGACCAACTCCTGTCACCCGCACCAGAAAACGACAGATTCCGACAGGAATCTGTCGTTTTCAACTAAATCCACCCTTGCGGGTGGGTGAAATATTGCTTTGCAATGTGAAATACGCCTGCGGCGTGTGATATTCGCCTCGACGGCGAGTGGGTGGATTTAATTTCACTTGATGCGATAGCATCAAATTTCACAATTTACGGAGTAAATTATTTCACCGTGAGCGTAAGCGAACGATTTCACTAAAAACGAACGGTTATGTAAGGGTTCGAATTCATATGCAAAATGCAAAAGTATCTTTTTTGGTTGAATGGTATGTAAAGTATAAAACAAGCGTTTTGCAAGGTTTATTCGGTTTATGATAAATAGGCAAGAGAAAGGTGCTTTTGTGCGGAGTTGTTAGAAAATGACGCGATATTCAATATACGATAACCGATTATCAATGTACATTTAATGGGGGGGATGTTATTCTATAGTAAATGATTTTCTGTAAAGGGGAGATAAAAATGGGAAAAAAAGAATGGAGTATTATAGACGGCTACCGTCCGCCCGTACACAAAGGAGATGCGGATAACTATCGAGGACATGAGTGCATTCTCGTTCTGAATCGCACTACTCAGGATGCGCACTGCTTGATCGATATCTACTTTGAGGACCGTCCGCCTGTAAAGGATATTCCTTTTACCGCACCCGCTGAACGAATCAGCTCATTCTATACAGATGATGAAAAGCTGTTCGGCGGAGCAGGACTGGAAATTATGACTCAGTATTCTATGCATATCCGAAGCGATGTAGAGGTTGTCGTTCAGTACGGACGTATGGACGTCAATCAGGATAATCTGGCGTATATGGTTACGCTTGGCTACGGAGAATAAAAACAATATGGCTACACACGGGCGCAGCCCATGTGTAGCCATTATTTGTTATTTGATTTCAATGCATAAGCCGCATTTTTCTTTAACGTTAGTTTTAGAAAAATAGTTATTCTCGTATGGTATCCACTCGTTGAAAAAGCGGGTTGCCATTTCGGGTGTATTGCGGTGCAATATTCTTTTCTTTTGCGTTTCTGCCGTTATGTCAAGAAATACAGAAAGGTCGTAATATTTTGAAAATTCGGGGTGCATCGAATACGCGCCCTCAATTACCGTAAGTTGTTTTGGGGCGATAATTTCCGCTTTTTTTATTGACATAGAACTACAGTCAAACCGTCTGTAGCTTATATCTTCATTTCTGCTCAAGGGGTGCAATACCTCTGACAAAAACCGTTCTCTGTCAACGTTGCCGCCTATTTCTTTATAGCGTTCCGGTGTTCTCTGGTGCGGCTGTAAAAAGAAGTCGTCCATATGCAGAACCGTACAGTCATATATACTTTCTAAAATTTTGCCGAGTGTAGTTTTTCCGCTTGCGCTTCCGCCTTCAACAGCAAGTTTGACGCTGCCCTTTGAAAGCATCTTATCAATGTTTGCGAAGAGCGGCAAAAATGGAATGTATTCATTTGCAATTACGCGGTAGGCAGGTTTATATACTTTTCTGAATTCTTCCGAGTGGTGAACGGCGGGAAAATTCTCTGCCTGCCATTTATTTAATTCTTTTTCAAAATCTTCTGCCGTAAAGGGCAGTATGTTTTCTTTTACGAGTTCTTTTGTAACTTCAATTTTTTCGTTTAGGCTGGTTTTACCCTCTGGCTCTTTTCTTGCCGAGAGAAAGAAAAGTTTGCCAAGCGTTTGCGCGCTGAGCCCCGTATTCATATATGATAAATATACTCTGCTGTAATTGCCGTCAAGCGCTTCAATATAGGGAGCACTGCTTTTATCTATGGTTTCATATTCGGCTATAATACATTCGGTAACCTTTTCAAAAGAGGAGACAAGGTGTTCGCAACCGAACGAGCTCTGGAAAATATATTTAAAAATATCGCGTATCTGCAATTCGGGGTGTGTTTCAAAATGCTTTGTAAGCAATTCGCGAGTTTTCTCGCTTTTGTTCATAATTATCTCCTGTCTAATCTTTTAAATTGAGTACTTTGTGGTTATCAATAAACATAACGAGAATGGGGACCAATACTATCTGTACTATAATACCCGGCAAGGCATTTGTAAAAGCGCCGGCAAGGAATGCCGCAAATGTAAAGCTTCCTCCTTTAATGCTTGTACAAACGAACATAGCCGTGCCCCAGACGATACGCCCTATAATCATAGACGTAAGCAGAGAGCAATAAATATACGGCTTCTTATAAGGAAGTATTCTGTGCATAAGTCCTGCGACAGCTCCGTATGCGGCAAGCTCAAAAGCCATACAAAAAGCGGCGGGGAAAAGGGGAGGCATACCGAGTATCAGGGAACGGAAAAGGGGAGAAATAAAGCCGACGGCAAGTCCCCACTGCCAACCGCAGATAAATCCGCAGAGTAATACCGGAATATGCATCGGGCAGAGCATAGAGCCAAACTCGGGGATCTGACCGGTCAAAAAGGGCATAACGTATGCGAGCGCAAGAAAGAGCGCAGAAAGTATCATTTTCAGTGTTTTGGTGTGTTTGTTCATATTGAAGTCTCCTTATGTAATACAAAAAAGTGCCACCCACCCTACAGGGACGATGACACCTTCATAGTATCGCTGATTATTTAAAAATAAAAATAGAAACTTCTGTTTCGACATCAACCTTCTGGATGATATAAACAATTTATCATAAATCGGCAAAAAAGTCAAGCATAATTATTGATTTACAATGTTGTTCAGCTTTTCAACAGCGTCGCTGATCAAAGCGCTTGTATTTAAATTCTGTATACCGGCAATCAAATTGTCGCACTTATTTGTTGGTATGAGAATTCGCACAGCGTTTGCCTGACCGATGGAAAGAGCCATTTTTTCAGTTACCTCACCGAGTAAAGAATCAGCTATGACAATACCAACGGGGCCGATTATAACATCGGCTTTTTTGCAAGCCACAACTACGGGATTTTCACCTGTTGCAGCTTTTTTTGCCCCCGCCTTAAGCATAGAAGCCGTAGCGACAGCATTTGTTCCAATAGCGGTTATATCAAGAAGGGGGAAACGAGCGGTTATTTCTTTTACAAGCTGAACGCCGAGATTCCCGCCTTGACCGTCAATAATTACAACGTTCATATTAACACCTCATAATTAACATCTGTCTGACATTATAACATACCTTAATAAAAAAATCCATAAAATCCAATGATTTTTGTAAAACAAAACTCTTTTTTGAAAGGGGTTGACGGTTTGGCGGGTTAAATATATAATTAATATGTAAACAATGATAATTCAAAAAGGAGAGCATAAAGAAATATCTTTATGATTCGCGTGTTATGAAGTATGATATAATTATCATCGGGGCAGGCCCCGGCGGTATTTTTGCCGCTTATGAATTAATGCAGAAGAAGCCCGAACTGAAAGTGGCTGTTTTTGAGGCGGGACACGCCTTAAAAGACAGACGTTGTCCCATTGACGGAGATAAAATAAAGACTTGTATCGGCTGCAAGAGCTGTTCTATTATGAGCGGTTTCGGGGGCGCGGGCGCGTTCTCGGACGGTAAGTATAATATAACAAACGACTTCGGCGGCACTTTGTATGAATATATAGGCAAAAAACGCGCTTTGGAATTAATGAATTACGTAGACGAGATTAACCTCAAATACGGCGGATTTGGAACAAAGCTTTATACTACTGCCGGTACTCGTTTTAAGACGGTTTGTATACAAAACGATCTGCACTTGCTTGACGCGTCGGTACGCCACCTCGGCACAGACATAAACTACGTAGTTCTTGAGAATTTGTACAACTATCTTAAGGACAAAGTAACTTTTTATTTTGATACTCCCGTACTGTCCGTCAAGGTGCTGAACGAGGGTTATTACGTTAAATGCTCCAACGCCGAATACACCTGCGACAAATGCATAATCTCGGTAGGAAGAATAGGCAGCAAGTGGATGGAAGAGGCTTGCAGAGATATGAATATCCCTACAAAGTCCAACCGCGTTGATATCGGTGTCCGCGTTGAATTGCCGGCGGCGGTTTTTGCTCATCTTACGGACGAGCTTTATGAAAGTAAGATCGTATACAGAACGGAGAAATACGGAGACAAGGTACGTACGTTCTGTATGAATCCCAAGGGAGCTGTCGTTAACGAAAACACAAACGGTATTATCACGGTTAACGGCCACAGCTACGAAGACCCTGCGAAGCAGACTGAAAATACAAACTTTGCGCTGCTTGTTGCAAAGCATTTTTCCGAACCGTTTAAGGATTCAAACGGCTACGGCGAATCGATCGCAAGACTAAGTAATATGCTCGGCGGCGGAGTTATTGTACAGCGTTTCGGGGATTTAATACGCGGCAGACGCTCCACTCCAAGCAGAATCGAGGAGGCTTTTATTACTCCCACGCTTAATGCAACACCGGGCGACCTCAGCCTTGTGCTGCCCAAGAGAATTCTTGACGGAATAATTGAAATGATATATGCACTTGACAAAGTTGCACCCGGTACGGCAAATGAAGATACCTTGCTTTACGGTGTTGAAGTTAAGTTCTACAATATGGAAGTTGAAGTAAACAATAACCTTGAAACGAAATACGAGGGGCTGTATATTATAGGCGACGGAAGCGGTATCACACACTCTTTGTCTCACGCATCGGCAAGCGGTGTACACGTAGCAAGAAATATTACGGGCGAATGACGTTTTTAAAAACAGGGAAGTCAATGGGGAGAATATTATGAACTTTTTGGAAGAAAGAATTATAAAAGACGGAATAGTAAAAGAGGGTAACGTACTCAAGGTTGACAGCTTTCTCAATCATCAGATGGATATCGCTCTTATTGAAGAGATAGGACGTGAATTCAAGCGTCGTTTTGCAGACAAGAACGTAACGAAGGTGCTTACCATAGAGGCGTCGGGAATAGGTATTGCCGCATTTGTAGCAAAAGAATTCGGTGTGCCTATGGTGTTTGCCAAAAAATCAAAATCTCTTAATATTGCGGGCGAAATGTATGAAGCAGAGGTCGAGTCGTTTACACATAAGAACAAAAATAAGGTTATCGTTTCAAAGAGATTTTTGAACGAAAATGACAGACTTCTCATCATTGATGATTTTCTTGCAAACGGATGTGCGCTTCAGGGGCTTATCTCTATTGCGCAAGAAGCCGGAGCGAAAATAGAGGGGCTCGGAATTGTAATTGAAAAAGGATTCCAGTACGGCGGTCAGGCGATTCGCAATATGGGATATCAACTTGAATCGTTGGCAATCGTAGAGTCAATGGATGCGGAAAAAGGAACTATAGTTTTCAGAGAACAGTAAATATCGTTCTTGTGAGTCCATAAGAAAAGTTTTGAGGGATTCAAAAGGGCACTTTTTCAAAAGTGCCCTTTTGTGGGTTTCAGGGCAACGCCCTGACTGTTTGTGCCTTTTTAGAAAACGCGAAAGCGTTTTCTTTATATTGGGGCGGGTTACACGTCCGCCCATTTGAATGGCGGGGAGAATCCATCCCACACGAGAACCCCCAAAACTTACTTCGTGTGTTTCGGGGAACCCCTACACGCCGAAGTGTTCTCCCCGCCGCCCCACATCCTTGGCTCGCGCATTTATTATTTGGCTGAAGTCCATATAGCAAAGTTTTTGCGGGAGCCCACGGCGCACGGCATATGGGTTTGCAAAAGCCGTTATGGAAAGTTTTTCGGGATTCTTAAGCCCGTTTTTTCAAAAAGGGGCTTAAGTGTGGGTTCGGGAGCGAAGCTCCTGACTGTTTGTACCTTTTTAGAAAACGCGGAAGCGTTTTCTTTTTTTGTTGAAAGCAGAATGGCTATATATTTGAAAACTATACTTGAATGTTTGACATCTGTGTGTTATAATAATAAGTAAGATATTTGTTTTCAGAGGTAATACGGTATATGGAAAAGTATTTGGAAATAGGAAAAATCGTAAACACGCACGGATTCAGGGGAGACGTTAAGGCGCAATCGTGGACTGATTCTCCCGAAGTGTTGGCGAAAATAAAATATATATACCTCAAAAACAAAAACGAATATCAGCAAATTAAAGTACAAAAGGGATCTGTTCACAAAGGCATGGTGCTTTTGAAGCTTGAAGGAATAGACGATTTTGACAGTGCAAATGCGCTACGAGAAACCACAATATATGCCGACAGAAAAGATATTCCGAAAGCAAAGGATTCATTTTTTATAGTTGATTTGATCGGGCTTGACGTTATTGACGTTGATTCGGGCAGAGTGTACGGCAAGATAAAGGACGTTATGCAGTACGGCATACACGATATATATACGGTTGAAACGGAAAAGGGAGAGGTTTTGATTCCTGCCGTTTCCGAGTTTGTGAAGAAGATTTCGCTTGAAGAAGGCATATTTATAAAGGCGATCGAGGGAATGTTCGATGAGGTTTGATATAATGACTCTTTTTCCCGAAATGACTGACGGTATTTTGGGCGAAAGCATAATCGGTAGAGCACAGAACAGCGGTAAAGTAGAAATACATTCGCATAATATAAGGGATTTCTCACTTGACAAGCACCGCAGAGTTGACGATACTACCTACGGCGGCGGAATGGGTATGCTTATGGCAGCCCCCCCTATCTACCGTTGCTGGAATGATATTATCGAAAAAACAGATTGCAAAAAGAGAAAGACTGTATATATGTCTCCGCAGGGGAGAGTGCTTACGCAGAGTATTGCCCGAGAGTATCTTGACTGTGAACAGATCATAATACTTTGCGGACACTACGAAGGCGTTGACAGACGTATTGTCGAGGAGATAGTCGATGATGAGATATCTATCGGCGACTACGTTCTGACAGGGGGAGAATTGCCTGCATGCATATTCGTGGACTGTGTTTCCCGTATGCTTGACGGGGTGCTGAGCGACCCCGAATGTTTTGAAAATGAGAGTATTGCAAGCGGAATGCTTGAATATCCGCAATATACCCGTCCCGTTGATTTTATGGGCAGGAAGGTTCCCGAGGTTCTTATGTCGGGTAACCACGAAGAAATAAGAAAATGGCGCTATAAAGAAGCGCTCAAGCTAACCAAGAAAAACAGACCCGACTTGTTATAAAAACAATTATCCGTGAAAGCGAGGTGAAAGGCCGTGGCATCGAAAAAAAGAACGAAAAAGAAGTTAAGCGTAATGTTTTCGCGCAGTAAGATATGCGGATTTTTTGCTGGAATATCGTCGTTTTTATTTGGTAAAGCCGAAAGCAGTATAACGGGTAAAATTATGTCGTCTTACGATGAGAATTCGTTTGAAAAAGGACTACTGAACAGAGGTATAAGCAAGCTTCATCTTGGCAAACGTGTTTTCAGACCGATAAAAAGAAACGTGTCGAAAACTATTTCCCGCAGCTTTTTGCTTAATAAGCTCAGAGAATATCTGAAGGGCTTTTTATTTACGAAATGCAACGTGTACGGTCTTATGTCGGTTACGTTGGGGATAGGTTTTTTGCTTGTCGCTATTTTGAAGGTATATGCGGGGAAAATGCCGCAGCTTTCATTCGTAGACACTTTTATTTCCGTATTGCTGTGTTTAATATCGCTCCCTCTTTTGTTTTCTTCGGCAACATTGAGTGAGGCTTTGTGCTCAAGTGAAAATGCAAGCAGGCTATTATTCGATTGGCTGGGTTGCAAAACGGTTTCTTTGACAAAGAACGACGGCATAAAAGGCCACACCAGAAGCGCATTACCGATTGCGTTGCTGTTATGTATCGTGTCATGGGGAATACGCCCCATTACGTTGCTGTTCGGGCTGACATTATTTATACTCGGACTGGTAGTTTTTCATACTCCCGAAAGCGGAGTGGTGTTGTTTCTGCTTTTTGTTCCGTTTTTGAATTGGAGAAAAGCGGCAGCGGTGATTGTTTTTATCGCTATGTGTTTCCTATTTAAATATATAAGAGGCAAGCGAACAATAAGGTTTGATCCGTTGAGTGTTTCGGCGGCAATGTTTGGAGTATTCGTCTTGCTGAGTTATTGTATGACGGAGTATAAAGCAGGCTCCAAGCTTGCAACGGTACAGTGTTTGTGCGCGTTAGGTGCATTTTTCCTCTTTATTAATCTGATTAAATCGAAAAAATGGATAAAACGTTGCATAACGTCCCTTTCGCTTTCTTGTATTGCCGTATCGCTGTACGGTATTGCGGGATATTTGGTTCAGCTATTTGACGTAGCGTATTTTACCAGAGTATTTTTAAGATTTACACACGTTTTGAGACTGTCATATTTCGGACAGTTGGAGCATCTTGTTCAGTATATTCTGGTTATTTTGCCGTTTTCTTCGGTAGTTTTGCAGGATTCAACGAAGAAAGAAAGGGCGGCGAGCTTTGTCGCTTTTGTAACGGGAGTTGTATGTCTCGGTTTTTCGGGAGACATAAAAGCCCTGCTTTGCCTTTTGGCTGCTGTTCTGGTATTTCTTATGTTTTACAGCAAAAAGAGTCTTGCGTTTGCTCTGGTGTTAACGGGTGTATCAGCCGTTATTGTGCCGGCTTTTTTGACGCTTTTATACGATACTTCAAGTATTACAAACGGCGTAGGGTCTCACATTACCGACCGCATAAACGGTGTTGTTTTACAGTTAAAGCAGGATTCGCTTTACTTCTGCGGAACGGGACTGGGAACGTTTGAAAAATACCTTTCAGAAAAATTCGGCGATGGACTTTATTTGGCTGCTGAAGTGGGTATAGTCGGATTTATAATGCTTTGCCTGACTTGGTTCTTCTGTATTCAGAAGAATACGACGATGTATTCAAAAAACTGCGGCAGGGATGGAAAGATACTGTCGATGGCTCCGATTATATCACTGTTTTCGCTTCTGCTTTACAGCGGAAATACGAGTGTGTTTTCTGACTACAGAATAAGCTTTATGTTCTGGATATGCATAGGTTTTGCATCTAACGTAAGCGTAACAGAACGTGCACTGATAAATATAACCGAGGAAGAATGAAGGGAGAAAAATTGTGAAAAAAACAGCTAAACCAAAAGGTAAATACAGTTTTAACATAATTGACGTGTTGCTTTTGCTCGTAATTGTTTTATCTGTGGCTGCCATCGTGTTCTTGTTTTTCTATGAGGGCGGCGATGCAAAAATTGAGGAGTCCGACAATACTTATGAAATCGTATATACTGTCAAGCAGGAGCAGCTCCCCGGTATATTGAGGGGAAAGATAAATATGGGAGATGCGATGTTTACTTTGCAGGGGCAGAAAATGCTCGGCAGAGTTATCGATTTTTCCTATACCAACTCGGAAGTAAAATATTTCAATCCCACAGATAAGGTAATGTCATCATCCTCGGTGGAGGACAAGATAGATTTGACCGTAAAGGTAAACACAAAAGCAACCAAGGTAGCAGAGAATATTTTTGAGGTCAACGGACAGCTGATAAGCGTCGGACAGACCTTTGAGGTTGGATTCCCTTATTATACGGGAACCGTTGTCTGCACCGCAGTAAGCGTAATGGGAGGGGTGAATGAATAATGACGGCAAATGAAAATTCTGTACGTAAAAAAATAAGAATAAGCATTATTGACGTTATTATCGTAATCACCGTACTTGCCTGCATAGCCGGCGGAGTGTTGCATTACAGAGTCTATGAGAATAACAACAAGGTAATAACGGACGACGTATTTTACGTTTCAATGAGGTTTTCGTCGATTGAAAACAGTTCGGGGCAAAAAATTGAGACGGGCGACAGCTTGTACCTGAACGACGGCAAGGTTTTGCTCGGCACAGTTAATGAAGTAACCGAAGAAGACGCTTCTTTCTATTATAACGACGAGGTAACGGGTGAACTTAAAAAGGGAAAAGACCCCGGTGCGAAGGATATATCGGTAGTTGTTGAAATCAAGGGCGAATTGACAAAAGAAAACGGATTTCTTGCGAACGGCGTAAAATATGTTGCGGCAGGGATGATTCTTGATGTTTATTCCGATATGTTTTCGGCAAAAGGACTGATTTTTGACCTTGAAGCCAAAACAGAATAGGTGTTGTTGAATAAATATGGCAAAACCTCTTGATTTTATCGGATATTTGTATTATAATGTCTTTAAGAATAATTTTGAAACTAAACATCTTTCATCATAATATATTTGATAGGAGCGAACAAAAATGATCTCACGTGAAGTTATGATAAGCAATAATATCGGGTTGCACGCTCGTCCTGCAACGTTCTTTATTCAGAAGGCAAATTCTTTCAAGAGCTCGATCTGGGTTGAAAAAGAAGAACGCCGTGTCAATGCCAAGAGCCTTCTCGGTATTCTTTCTCTCGGAATCGTTAAGGGAATGACAATTACCGTTATAGCTGACGGTCCTGACGAAAACGAAGCGGTTGACGGCCTTATCGACCTTGTAAATACAGGCTTCGGCGAATAATTTGCAGATAATTTCAGAATTATAAAAACGGACATTGACTTTCGGGCTATGTCCGTCTTTTTGTAAACAATAAGGCAGTATATGGGCAGACTCCGTATACTGCCGTTGTTTTCCGAAAATTACGCACTTTTTTGTGCGGCATATATTTAAAGGGGGAGAGAATATGGCACAGAATATTGAATATTTGCTTGAAAAGGCGTTAAGCCTGCCCCTTTCTCCCGGTGTTTACATTATGCGCGATGAGAACGGCAAGGTGGTATACGTCGGGAAATCGCGCGCTTTGAAAAACCGTGTTTCGCAGTATTTCCGTAACAATGGCAAACACGACAGAAAGACTGTACTGATGGTATCGAAAGTAAGGGATTTTGACTATATACTGACCGATACCGAAAACGAGGCTCTGGCGCTTGAAAGTCAGCTTATTAAGCAATATTGGCCGAAATATAATATTAAGCTGAAGGACGGCAAAAATGCTCCTTATATCCGTATTCAGCTTAACGACGACTATCCTAAAGCAGAGGTAGTATATCGCAGGAAAAACGACGGAGCGCGTTATTTTGGCCCTTATTCGTCGCCTTCGGGCGCGTACGGGGTTCTTAAAACCGTGCAAAAGTGTTTTAAAGTTCATTCGTGCAACAGAAATTTTCCCAAAGATATCGGCAAGATGCGTCCTTGTCTGTACTGTCAGATAGGTGACTGTGTTGGCGTATGTACGGGCGAAGTTTCAAGCGCGGAGTATAAAGAAATATATAAGCAGATAATACTGTTTCTGCGCGGCTCTTTTTCAGAGGTTAAAAAAAGACTTACCGAAAAGATGGAAAAGTTTTCGGACAGCCTTATGTTTGAGGCGGCAGCGGTATACCGCGACAGAATAGAGGCATTGTCAAAAGTATGGCAAAGACACAAGATCGTAGGTTCTCCCGAAAGCGAACACGATATATTTGCTATGTACAGCGACGAGGCTGTGTCGTGTATGTCGGTATTTTTTGTGCGCGAGGGCAGGATCGTGAACAGCGAAAATTATATATTTACGCCCGAGGAGCTTGTGAACGTAACAGACCTGCAGTCGTTTTTGTACGATTTTTACGTAAAGCGGGGCGACGTACCGAAAGAAATACTGCTTACTTTTGATCTTGGGGAAGAAAGGTCTGCACTTGAAGAGGCGCTAAAGCCTCTTGCAGAACGCAAGGTAACTGTAAAAACGCCCGTAAGGGGAGAGTTAAAAAAGCTCTGCGATATGGTTTATGAAAATGCGTCAAGACACGCCTACCAGTTTAAAGAGGGTAAGGCGTCTGATGATATGACACTTGTGAAGCTTGCAACCCTTCTCGGACTTGAGGTGTTGCCCGAAAGAATCGAGTCTTACGATATATCAAACTACAGTAAAGAAAATATAACTGCCGGAATGGTGGTTATGCAAAACGGTAGATTCAAGAAAAGCGACTACCGCCTTTTCAGAATAAAAAATCTTTCGGACAAGCAAGATGACTACGCGTCTATGGCTGAAGCCGTTACGCGTCGCTTTGAAAGAGCGAAAGAGGGCGACGAGGGCTTTGTTGAATTACCCGATCTTATTTTGCTTGACGGCGGTAAAGGGCACGTTTCAACCGTAAAAGAAGTTTTAAATAATCTGAAACTGGATATACCGGTATTCGGTATGGCTAAAGACGACTACCACAAAACGCGTACTATATGCGACGAAGACAATGAGATAAGCATTGCAAAAGAAAAACAGGTGTACACTCTGATATACAAACTGCAAGAGGAGGTCCACCGTTTTACCATATCAAAAATGAGAGCATCGAAAGAGAAGTCTTTGAAAAAGTCTGTGCTTGAAGAAATTGACGGTATCGGAAGCGAGAAGGCAAAGAAGATACTTGCTCATTTCAAGACTCTGTCGGCTCTGAAAAAGGCGTCGCTTGATGACATAAAACAGGTCAAGGGGATATCTGCAAAAAATGCAGAAAGTGTATACGAATATTTTCTGCACAGCTGAAAGGAGAGATTAGTTTTGAGAATTATAACGGGTAAAGCTAGAGGAATAAAGCTTGATACTCTTGAAGGACTTGATACAAGACCGACGGCTGAAAGAGTAAAAGAGTCGGTATTCAGTATGCTTCAGTTTGAGATAGAAAACAGAAAGGTACTTGACCTTTTTGCAGGAAGCGGACAGATGGGACTTGAGGCATTAAGCAGGGGAGCTTTATCTTGCGTTTTTGTTGAAAAAAGCCTTGAAGCGATGGATGTAGTAAAGAAAAATGCAAAAAAGACCAAGCTTATCGAAAACTGTAAGATACTCAACGTTGACTATAAAGAATATTTACGGGGCGCGAAAAACCGAGAAAAGTTTGACATTGTTTTTCTTGACCCTCCTTACAGTATGAAAATTATTCCCGAGATACTTGACACGCTTGTGAAAAATGATATGCTTAATATAAACGCGAAGGTTATATGCGAGAGCGAGGATGATATCGAATATACCTGCCAAGGCCTTCGCACCCTCAAACACAACAAGTACGGAAGGGTATATATAACCGTGCTTTGCAACGAGGCAGAGGAGGACTGAAATGAAAGAAAACAAAAAAAGAGTTCTTATTCCCGGAAGCTTTGATCCGATAACGGTCGGACACTACGACGTAATAAAAAGAGCGTCTGAAATATTTGACGAGGTTTACGTCGTGATATTTCAGAACACCGAAAAGACAGGCAAGGGTATATTCAGCGGAAGCGACTGTCTTGAGATGCTTGAAAAAGCCGTATGCGGACTTGAAAACGTGTATACGGATATAACCGACAGACTGGTCGTCGACTATGCAAAAGACAAGAAAATTGACTATATCGTAAAAGGTATACGCGATACTATCGACTTTGAATATGAATACGATCTCTTTGTTATAAACAAAAGCATTGGCGACTATGATACCATATTTATTCCTTCGATGCCTGAATACAAGCACGTTAGTTCAACGTTCGTGCGCGATATGATAAAATATGACCGAGACGTAACTCCATACGTTCCTAACGGCGTTGCTGATATAATAAACAGAATAAAAGCAAACAAATAAAAGACGGCGCACGCCGTCTTTTTTTGCGTTCTCCCCACGTTTTTGGGGAGTTTTTTGTTTTTTGTGCAATTTCTTATAAAAAACACAGAAATTTAGGGAGGAAAAAGGTCGGATTTTCGTTAAAATGCAGAAAAAATTGTGCAAGGTGTACAAAAACATACCGCCTTAAATTGTCAAAATGATAAAGTTCTAAAAAAATATAAAAAACTATTGAAAAATCCGGGGAGATGTAGTACAATATCAGTGGTGTAAAGTGTAGCGAAGTGTCATGAAAGTGGTGCTTTGGTGTACCGATGTAGTCCGATAATGGAGTATATCGGTCTAAAGCCCGTTTTTGACATTCGTTTTTTATACCCTTCAGACGAAGTTTTTACCTATGAATTATGAGAATTACGAGGAGGTGAGTTGAATGATCGGAGAAAATATGTACACAGGCGAGTATAAGCACTCGATTGACCCTAAGAACAGAATGTTTTTGCCTGCTACGATGAGAGAAGATCTCGGAGATGAGGTTTTTGTTGTCAAGGGCGTTGACACCTGTATCGCCGTATATCCCAAAGAAGCTTGGGAAGAATTTACCGAAAAACTCAACTCGCTGCCCGAAATGAAGGCGAGACGCGTAAAAAGAATTCTTATGGCGTCTGCAATAAAGACCAAGATCGACAGTCAGGGAAGAGTGCTTATCACTCAGTCGCATAAAGCTTATGCCGGACTTGACAAAAACGTTTACGTTGTCGGTGTTGGAAATCATATTGAGGTTTGGGACGAAGATAAGTGGATTGCCGAAAATGATATGAATTCCGAAGAAATGGCAGAGACGCTTATGTCTTTGGGCTTCTGATGAGTATAGTATTTTCGCACTATTCGGTGCTGCTTAATGAATGTATCGAAGGGCTTGATATAAAGCCTGATGGCATATACGTCGACTTGACGACGGGCGGAGCGGGACATTCTTATGAGATCGTGAAACGCCTGACAAACGGAGGAAAGCATATAGCTCTCGACAGAGACGATGATGCTTTGGCTGCCGCAAAAGAGAGATTGGCTGAGTTTTCGGACAGAGTCATCTTTGTAAAAGACAATTTTAAAAATCTCGGAAGCGTACTTGATGAATTGGGGATAGAATCAGTCGATGGCGTTATTGCCGACCTCGGTGTTTCTTCGTATCAGCTTGATACGGCAGAGAGAGGTTTCTCTTACAACAATGACGGACTGCTTGATATGAGAATGAACAAGTCCGACGTGCTTACCGCATACGACGTTGTAAACACGTATCCGAGAGAAAGATTAAAACAGATTATTTACGATTACGGCGAAGAACGTTTCGCGCCCAGAATTGCAAGTTTTATTGAAGAAGCACGAAACATTAAGCCGATAGAGACCACCCACGAGCTTTCCGACATAATCAAGTCGGCGATACCGCAAAAAGCGAGAATGGGCGGTTCGCATCCTGCGAAAAGAACTTTTCAGGCGATCAGAATTGAAGTTAACGGTGAGCTTGATGCCATCGAGCCTGCGATTAATGCTGCAGTCGAAAGACTTAAAATCGGCGGCAGACTTGCTGTTATATCGTTTCATTCGCTTGAAGACAGGATAGTCAAAAAAACTGTAGCGGGCTTGGTAAAGGGATGTACCTGCCCACCGGAAATGCCGATATGTACTTGCGGCAAGAAACCGACACTAAGACTTGTGTCAAGAAAACCCATATTGCCTTCGCAGAAAGAGCTCGACGAAAATCCGAGATCGCGAAGCGCAAAACTGAGGGTTGCAGAAAAAATATAGCGTAATAAGCGTTGAGGGCCTTGGGAAGCCTTCTGCGCTTGGGGAATAAAAATAGATTAGGGGGATTGCGGGAGATGACATACGAAAAGTCGTATGAAGATAAGAAAAAAAAGTCGAAAGCTGTCAATAAGGGTGAAGCTAAGACGAAGAGCTCCGCAAAAGTTAATACGAGATCACGCGCAATGGTCAAAAGCCACGCGCTTGAATCAACTGATAGAAAAGTCGTTGCTGCTGTGAACGAATTACCAAAAGTTAGGACGATTAAGGCAAAGAGAACCGTGCCTTTCCCGACGTCTGTAGTGTTTGTGTCAGTAATCTGCACTGTCCTGTTCATGTTTATGATGCTTACTATGGCTCAGATCAATGAGTTTACCCAGGATATCTCGGCACTACAGACCAAATTGTCCGACCTTCAGTCTCAGGAAGAAGAGCTGAAGCTTAACGTTGAGTTAAAAAACGATCTCAGAGTTATTGAAGATGTTGCCGTAAACGAGCTTGGAATGGTAAAAGCTGACGAGGTTGACAAACAGTACGTTGTTATCGGTAACGAAGATAAGATCGAAGTAGTTGTACCGCAGACCACGGAAAACAGCCTGGTCAATACGGTTATGAGTGCTATCGGTGAAAATTTCAGAGAACTGATGGAATATATTAACTGACTCTGAATAGAATTATAGTAAATTATGTTTAGAAAAACGAGGGTAGAGTGGTGTATGTTGAATATACTCTTTACTCTCTGTTTTGGTTAAAGAGACAGTATGAATATTATACCAAAACGAATAAATTATGGATATGAGAGGTGAGAAACGGATGCAGGAGAGAATGTCAACACACATAAAGAGGCGTAGTACAGTTATCGTCATAGCCCTTATTCTTATGTGGTCTGTAATTGTCGGAAGGCTTTTTTACTATCAGGTAATACATCATAAAAAGTATCAGCAGAGCGTAGCCGATCAGGTGCAGAGAACGAGCACCGTTTCAGCCGAAAGAGGAGAGATACTCGACAGAAACGGCGTCGTACTTGCAACAAATATTTCAGTATGGCGAGTATTTATATCTCCTATTGATATAAAAGATTCGTCTCAGGCGGCGTTTATTGCCCGCCATCTTTCCGAAATACTTGACGTCGACTATGATACCATTTTTAACAGAGCGTTGAGAGAAAACAGAGCCGACGAAACAGTCAAGAGAAACGTAGAAAAAGACGAGGCAGACAAGGTTCTTGCCTTTATCGAAGAAAACGACCTGAAAAAACAGATTCACCTTGAAGCGACGACAAAGAGATATTATCCTTATGATTCTCTTGCGGCGAACGTAATCGGATTTATGGGTACCGACGGCGGAAGCTACGGTCTTGAATTACAGTACGACAAGCACCTCAAGGGTACTCCCGGAAGATATATATCAGCAAAAAACGGTCTGGGTATGGATATGCCCTTCAAATACGAGAGCTACGTTGAAGCAGAAAACGGCTACGACGTAGTAACGACCATTGATATGCGAATTCAACAGCTACTTGAAAAACAGCTTAAGCTTTCTTATGAAGAAAGCGTTTCGGGCGGCGGCGTAACGGGTATCGTAATGGATGTTAATACCGGCGGTGTTCTCGCTATGGGGCAGTATCCCACTTATAATCTGAACACCCCCGGAACTCTGTCGGAAGAATTGTTAAACGTGCTTAACAAAGCTGAGCTTATTCCAAATTCTGAAGAATACAAAGCAAAATACAACGAGCTTTTGTTCTCGTCCTGGAACAACAAAGCGGTATCGTGGCTTTATGAGCCAGGCTCAACGTTTAAAGTAATCACAGCGTCAATGGCGCTTGAAGAGGATATTGTTTCTCCTACAGAAACGTTTACCTGTGTAGGACATATAAAAGTTCCCGGCTACGGTCCCCCCGTTCACTGCCATAAAAGAACGGGACACGGAACAATGGTGTTCTCGGTCGCTCTCCAGCAGTCGTGTAACCCTACGCTCGTAACTATCGGTCAGAGAATAGGCTCGAACCGTTTCTATGACTACTTTACAGCATACGGATATACTGACAAAACGGGTATTGACCTTCGCGGTGAGGCTTCGGGTCTTTACGTAAACAGAAATGCACTTAATATAGTTGAATTGTCGGTATATTCGTTCGGTCAGACGTTCAAAACGTCTCCCATTCAACAGATAAGCGCTATTTCCGCAGTTGCAAACGGCGGTTACGTTGTAACACCACATATACTTGACAAGATCGTTGACTCAAAGGGTAACGTAATCGAAGCATTTGATAAAACGGTAAAAAGACAGGTAATAAGTAAAGATACGTCCGAATATCTTTCGACCATACTCGAAGAAGGTGTTTCGGGTAACGGCGGCGCGAAAAACGCTTACGTACTGGGATACAAAGTAGCCGCAAAGACGGGTACTTCGCAGAAGAGAGATATTCTTGACGAAAACGGACAGTCGTATTTGTACGTAGGATCGTGCGTAGCTTACGCTCCCGCAGATGATCCTCAGATTGCAGTCCTCTTTATATGCGATGAACCTCTCGGCAACACCATTTATGGAAGTATGGTTGCCGCTCCTTACATATCTAATCTTCTTGAAGAGGTATTGCCTTATATGGGTATTGAAAGCTCTTACAACGAAGAAGATCAGAAGAGAGCGCACGTTCAGGTATGGGATTTCACGGGATATACCGTTGAGAGCGCGATTATGAACGTACGTAATTTGGGACTTAGTTATGAATTTGTAGGCGAAGGACCCGAAGTAGTCTCGCAGATACCTGCGGGCGGTTCCTCTGTGCTTATGAGTACAGGAAAAGTAATATTCTTCCTTGGAAGCGCAAAACCCGAGGACATTCAGCAGATTACGGTGCCTGACGTACTCGGTCAGACGGCGTCTGTCGTAAACAGAACGCTGACCAACGCAGGATTTAACATAAAAATTGACGGCGCGATGAACTTTGACGAGGGTGTGGGTGCTAAGGCGGTCTCGCAGACACCTGCCGCAGGGGAGCTTGTGCCTAAGGGTACTGTCGTAACCGTAGAATTCAGACATACGGACGGTACGGATTAAGATAGGTTAAAACAAAAGAAGTTTACGCTTAACGGATGTTTAAATATCAAAAAACATTCGGGAGGCAGTAGACTTTGAGGCTTTTTAACTATCTTGAAGGTATAGACGTAATTAAATCGGACATAAGACAGTACGATGCCGAAATAAGCGGAGTAACCGCACAAAGCGGCAGAGTAACAAACAATTGCATTTTTGTATGCATCAAGGGCTCTAAGACCAACGGGAATGAGCTTGCATACGAGGCTATGACAAAGGGCGCTTCATTTCTTGTCGTTGAAGAAATAAATGATAGCGTAATATCTTCGGGACTACCGTATATTATGGTAGAAAATTCCCGAAAAGCACTTGCAAAAATGTGTGCCAAACACGCAGGCAATCCCGAAAGAGAGTTGAAGCTGATAGGTGTTACGGGCACGAACGGTAAAACGTCAACCTGCAGGATACTGAAAGAAATATATAATTGTGCGTCGATAAGTGCGGAAAGTCTGGGTACTCTTGACGGGGGGCTTACGACTCCTGATTCCGAAGATTTCTTTCCTCTTATCAGGTCAATGTTTGACAGAGGAAAAAAAGTTGTCGTTATGGAGGTTTCTTCACACGCGCTTGCGCTTGACAAATTATACGGCGTTAAGTTTGAGGGTGGAATATTCACAAATCTTACTCCCGAGCACCTTGATTTCCACAAAGATATGCAAGACTATTGCGATGCAAAGGCAAAGCTTTTTGCAAATACGAAATGGGGGCTCTATAATGCCGATGACGGATACTCGAAATTTGTATGCCGTCAATCCAACGGCATAGATTATACGTATTCGGTAAATTCAAATTCCGATTTTAAGGCAATTAATTGTAATTATTACGGCATTGACGGCATTGAATACGATCTTGCCGTAAGGAAAAGAAAAATAAAGATAAGATCATCTCTTTCGGGGGTTTTTAACGTATACAATACTATGGCTGCCGCTTCAGCCGCCTATCTCGACGGAATAGACGTACAGTTTATTGAAAGGGGCATACGTTCAGTTAAGAACGTAAGCGGAAGGCTTGAGAAGGTTGAATTGGGAGACATTCCGTTTTCGGTATTTATTGATTACGCCCATACTCCCGACGCATTGGAAAACGTACTCAAATGCGTTTGTTCTTTCAGAAAAAAAGGACAAAAGCTTACCGTTCTTTTCGGGTGCGGAGGCGACAGAGACAGGAGCAAACGCAGCGTTATGGGTAATATCGCATCAAAATATGCTGACTACGTTATTGTTACGTCGGATAACAGCAGAACGGAAAACGCCTGCGATATTATTGATGAAATAATGAAAGGTATAGATAAAAGTCTGCCGCATACGGTAATTGAGGACAGAAAGCAGGCTATTGAATATGCCATTGAAAATGCCGAGGAAGATGAAATAATTCTTTTGTGCGGAAAAGGGCACGAGGATTATGAGATAGGAAAGTACGGCAAAAGGTATTTCAGCGAAAAAGAAATAGCCGCTAATGCGGTGTGTAAGAGGTTTAAAACACAATGATTATTGGATTATCTGAAAAGTATGACAGCAAGCAGTTTGCATTGATGGCAAAAGGAGAGACAAACTGTGAAATTGATATAAAAAGTATTTCCATTGACTCGCGCGAGGTAGGGGAGAATACTCTTTTTGTCGCTGTCAGAGGCGAAAACACAGACGGTCATAAATATATTGACAGTGCTGTAAAAAACGGCGCTCTGTGCGTTATGTGTGAAAAATTGCCTGAAGGCTTTTCGGGGAATTATATTCTTGTTGAAGACACGATCAAGGCTATTTCTGATATTGCCGCCTCTTGCAGAGAAAGAATAAATCCTTTTACGGTAGGCGTTACGGGAAGTGTCGGAAAAACCACCACCAAAGAATTTATATCGTACGTTCTTGCCGAAAAGTATCCAACACACAAAAGCGGCGGAAACTTCAACACCGTATACGGCATAAGTCTTACACTCGCGGCTTTGAGCAATATGCACAAGGCAGTCGTTACCGAAATGGGTATGAGCGCTCTTGGAGAAATATCCCAGCTTACGAATATAGCGCGCCCGAACGCAGCGGTAATTACGAATATAGGAACCTCGCACCTTGAAGCTCTCGGCAGCAGAGAGAATATCTGCAAGGCGAAGCTTGAAATTATTGAGGGACTCAGAGAAAACGGCGTATTGATATATAACGGCGACGAGCCTTTACTCTGGGATAAGAGATATACTTTTCCCAAAAACATCAGCTTCGGTATAAAGAATACAGAAGCTGACGTGATTGCAAAAAATATTAGAACAGACGAAAAAAACACCCTTTTTGATATGATATATATGGGTGAAGAAATAAAGGACGTCGAGCTACCCACGCTGGGTGAGCATAACGTCTATAACGCGATGGCGGCTTATTCTGTGGGAATTCTTGCGGGACTGAGTGAAAGTGAGATCAGACAGGGACTCAAAAATTACAAGCCCTCGGGAATGAGACAGAAAATATATGAAAACAAAGGCTATACCATAATCGAGGACTGTTATAATGCAAGTCCCGAATCAATGAAGGCTTCTTTGAACGTTCTTGCAGGACTCGGCAAAGAAAGAAGAACGGTTGCCGTACTCGGCGAAATGCGCGAGCTTGGCGAACTTTCCGACAAGCTTCACAAATCGGTAGGTCAGCACGCGGCAAAGCTTGGTATAGACAGACTTTATACGTACGGCGAAAGCGCTCTTGAAATTGCAGTGGGAGCACTTGAAGACGGTATGGCAGAAGAAGCCATCGTAGGCTATAACAAAACAGACTGTCCCGAAGGATTGGCTGATATATTAAAAAAAGAACTCAAGGACAACGACATTGTGCTGTTCAAGGCAAGCCGTGCTGTTGCTCTGGAAAAAGTAATCGCTTATTTGTTATAATAAACAGGGGGTAAAAATATGTATTTGTATTTTCTGGCATCACTTATAATATCATTGGTTCTGACAGTTGTTGCAGAGCGTATTCTTATTCCCATTCTCAAAAGTATGAAAATGGAGCAGAAGATACTCGAGATAGGCCCCCGTTGGCACAAGTCGAAAGACGGAACGCCTACAATGGGCGGTATCGGGTTTATTCTTGCTTCGATAATCGTGTTTATCACAGTCGGCATTTTTTCTGTTGTAAAGCTTGACAACGTTAACGTATGGGCAATGTGTATTACGTTTGTTTTTGCTGTTCTTTGCGGTTGCATCGGAATATTTGACGACTATGCAAAAATTGCAAAAAAACAGAACGAAGGGCTTACTGCAGGTCAGAAATATCTTCTTCAGCTTGTCGTTTCTGCGCTCTATCTTTTCTTTATGGTATGGAAGGGCGGACTTACAACGGTACTTAAAATACCGTTCACGTCGATAGAGTGGGATCTCGGCATATTCTACTACGTTTTTGCAATGCTTCTGCTGACGGGAATCGTCAACAGTGTAAACCTTACAGACGGTATTGACGGTCTTGCGGCAAGTATAACCGCAATCGTAGGCGGATTTTTCGCAGTAACAGCGTTTGTATTTGATTTAGGCGACGTTGCAGTCCTTTCGGGAATTGCAATCGGTTGCTGTATTGGATTTTTGGTATACAATTTCTATCCGGCAAGAGTATTTATGGGAGACACGGGCTCGCTTTTCCTCGGCGGATTTGTCGTCGGTCTTGCATTTCTCGTTAATTCTCCTCTCGTTATCGTTTTGGCGGGTATAGTATATATAGCTGAAACGCTGTCGGTTATTCTTCAGGTTGCATCGTTCAAACTTACGGGCAAGAGAATATTCAAAATGAGCCCCATCCATCACCATTTTGAAAAGAGCGGTTGGAGCGAAATTAAGATTGTTTCGGTGTTCAGTCTTGTAACTGTGATATTCTGCTTGTTGGCTTATTGGAGTATGGTATAATGAACAAAAATGTTCACCCAAGGGGTAAGGATCTCAAGCCGGTAAGAAGGCGTAATGAGAAAGGACAGACTGTCAGACGCCCCGTAATAAAAAGAGATATAGTTAAGGATAATGACATAGTAAGAATTAAAGGCGATATGGACAGAACGTTTCTTATTCTTGTCATTGTGCTTATATGTTTTGGCTCGGTAATGGTATTCAGCGCGAGCTATGCCTATGCGCTTGCAAAGTACGGAAACAGCTATTATTTTATTGAAAAACAGATTGGCTTCGTTGCGGTTGGTATGATATTTATGTTGCTCGTCGCGACTTTTGCCGACTATATATTGGTAAAAAAGTTTACTAACATATATTTCTTTACAGTAGTGGGAATGCTTATCGCCGTGCTGATTTTCGGCGCGTCCGAGGGTGAGGCTAAGCGATGGCTGTTTATACCCGGTACGGGTTTTGGCGTACAGCCTTCAGAGTTCATGAAGCTTGGACTCGTGCTTATATTGGCGAAATATTTTTCTGACAGCGAGGACTTTTTGTTCAGAAAAACGACCAAATGGGAGCCCGTTATCAGAAGACTGCTTATTCCTCTCGGGATCGTTGTTTTCGTATGTCTTCTCGTAGCTCTTGAAAAGCATTTTTCAGGTGTTATAATCCTGTTTATGATTGGTATTATAGTAATTTTTGCGGCGGGCGGACAGTTGAAATATATGATAGGCGCGGCGGCATCATTTGTTGCGGTCATTGTTCCAGCGATACTTTTTGTGCCTTATGCAAAACACCGTATTGACATCTGGCTTCACCCCGAAAATTATTCGACTCAGTCGGATACGTGGCAGACCATACAGGGACTTAACGCCGTCGGTTCGGGCGGATTTTTCGGAGTCGGACTCGGTCAGAGCTTGCAGAAGCATATGTTCGTTTCAATGCCTCAGAACGACTTTATTTTCGCGATAATCTGCGAGGAGCTTGGCTTTGTGGGCGCCGTTGCTACTATTGGACTTTTCCTTGCTTTTTTGTGGCGCGGTATTGTAATAGCTCAAAAAGCCCCCGACACTTTTTCTAAGCTTGTTGTTATCGGTATAGTGTCGAAAGTGGCGGTTCAGGCAGTGCTTAATATGGCGGTCGTTACGAACACTATCCCTAATACCGGTATTTCTCTCCCGTTTTTCAGTTACGGCGGTTCATCACTGCTTATGCTTCTTATTGAAATGGGAATAGTTCTCTCGATATCGAGATATTCATATCAGGAAAAATAATCACTTTAGACGAAAATTGCCGAAGGAGGCGTATTATGCGAGTTCTTATGACAGGCGGCGGAACAGGCGGCCACGTTAACCCTGCCATTGCGATAGCGAACACTATTCGTGAAAACGAAAAGGACAGTGTTATTGCTTTTGTAGGGACAAAAAGAGGAATTGAAAACAAGCTTGTTTCAAAATTCGGATATGATATTTATCATATTGAGATACAGGGACTCAGAAGAAGTCTTTCTCTGTCCAACATAAAGACCGCATATCTTACGGTAACCTCTGTTTTCAAGGCTAAAAAACTTGTTAAAAAATTCAAACCCGACGTAGTAATAGGTACGGGCGGTTACGTTTGTTGGCCGGTCGTAAAAGCGGCGGCATCGTTAGGAATACCCACGGTACTTCACGAATCGAACGCCCTTCCCGGAGTTGCCGTTCGTATGCTTGAAAAAAGCGTGGATATCGTTTACACCAACTTTGAAGCAACCGTAAAAAAATTAAAATATCCCGAAAAAGCGATAAGAGTAGGCAACCCTCTTATAAACGGTTTTACGTCGAATTCCGACGAAGTAAGCCAGATCAAAAACGGATACAAAAAACTTATTCTTTCATACGGCGGAAGTCTTGGTGCTATGCGCGTCAATTCCGAGATGATGGAATTGATGAAGAATTTTTCGTCAAAACATGCAGACGTTCTTCACATACACGCGTCGGGTGCTATTGAAAAGCAGTCGACCGAAGAAAAATTTAAAGAATACGGACTCGATAAATTTAAAAACCTTCAGCTTGTTGAATATATATACGATATGCCAAAGAAAATGGCGGCGGCAGATCTTGTAATTGCAAGAGCGGGTGCTATGACTCTTTCCGAGCTTGCAATGCTTAAAAAGCCTTGTATACTTATCCCCTCTCCCAACGTAACCGATAACCATCAGTATAAAAATGCCGTTGAGCTTGAGAAAAAGGGGGCAGCCGTCGTATTTGAAGAAAAAGAGCTTTCCGAGGGCGTTCTTACAAATGCAGTTGAAAAGCTTATCTATGATGACAAAAAGCTTAATTCAATGAAAGAAAACATAGCTTCATTTGCGGTTGAAGATACCAACAGACTTATTTATGAGGGTGTAAAAAAACTCGTGGAGAATAAAAAAAGATAAAGGAATCATAGTATATGGACAAAGAATTATATAATGATCCCGAAATATCCAATGCCGAGCTTGTAAACCGTGATACTTTTGAAAGGTTAATGGCAAAAAAACGGCATAAGAGAGTATTTCGTACAATTAGTTATATATTACTTGCAATCGTTCTGTGCTTTATTTTTGTTGTGATCTGTATGGCGCTCTTTCTTAAGATTGAAAAGATCGAGGTGAGCGGTAACAACAGATATACTGAAGAACAGATAATCGAAGCGAGCGGGATAACCGTCGGGCAGAATTTGTATGCCATAAACAAAAAGACCGCCCGCGCATACATAACGAAGGAGTATCCTTATATAAACGAGGTTGTTATAAGAAGACATCTTCCGTCAACTCTCAATTTTAAGATAAACGAGGAAGAGGCAAGATATTATACCGAGATATGCGGAGAGTATTTTGTTCTCTCAAAAACCCTCAGGGTTCTTGAAAGAACGGACAAGTGTCCCGAAAATGAGGAAAACAAGCTTGTTTATTTGCTTATGTCCGACCTTAAGACAGCGGTAGTGGGGAAGACGATTGAGTTTGAAAAGGAAAGTGCATTTGAATATATCAACAATTTTATTCAGAGTATAAATATGTACGAGTTTTCCGACAAGCTTACCGAGATCGATCTGTCGAAAAAATATAACATTTACGTAAACTACGAAGACAGGTTCAGAATATACCTTGGAGACAGTACCGAGACGGCAATGAAGCTTAAGTTTGCCAAGCTTATGATAGATACTTTTGAAGAGCATCAGGGCGGTACGGTCGATGCTCACGATATCACAGTAGGGTCGGTTATACTCAATAAATAAGGTGAAATGTAAATATATCGTTAATAATTTAAAAAGTTCTTGCAAATTTTATTGTGAAGTAGTATGATAAAATATGTATGATTGGCTATAATGGATAACTATTAATTAAGTAAATAATAAATGGATTTATAATATACAGGAGGAAGCAAAAACTATGGCATTCGAGTTTGATGAAGTAAACGGAATGGGAGTTAATATTAAAGTAGTAGGTGTCGGCGGCGGCGGTACAAACGCTGTAAACCGTATGATTGAAGCAGGTGTCAGAGGCGTAGAATTTATCGCTGTAAATACAGACAAACAGCAGCTTGAAACAGTAGGTGCTACACATAAGATCGTAATTGGCGAAAAGCTTACAAGAGGCAGAGGTGCCGGCGCAAATCCTGATGTCGGTCAGCGTTCTGCAGAAGAAAGCGCAGAAGAAATTACCAACGTTCTTCGCGGTACCGATATGGTGTTTATCACTACAGGTATGGGCGGCGGAACAGGTACAGGCGCTGCTCCCGTTGTTGCGAAGATCGCAAAAGATATGGGAATACTTACAATCGGTATTGTTACCAAGCCCTTCCTTTTTGAAGGTAAAAAGAGAATGGAACTTGCTGAACAGGGCATTAAGAAGCTCGGAGAATGCGTTGACTCTCTCGTTGTAATCCCCAACGAAAGACTTAAGCAGGTTTCCGAAACAAGACTTACTCTTCTTAACGCATTTGTTGTAGCAGACGACGTTCTCAGACAGGGTGTACAGAGCATATCCGAACTTATTAACGTTACAGGTCTCGTAAACCTTGACTTTGCTGACGTAACTGCAATTATGTCCAATGCAGGTAACGCTCACATGGGTGTTGGTCAGGCTCAGGGTAAGGACAAGGCAGAACAGGCTGCAATGCTTGCAATTTCCAGTCCCTTGCTCGAAACATCAATCAAGGGCGCAAGAGGTATTATTATTAACATTACTGCATCTCCCGACATCGGTCTTGATGAAGTTGACGTTGCTGCAAGCATTATCTCCAAGGAAGCTCATCCCGATGCACAGATCATCTGGGGTGCTGCATTTGACAACAACCTTGAGGATTCGATGAAAGTTACAGTTATTGCAACAGGCTTTGATTCCGCAAAGAAGGCAGCACAGGAGACAGCAAAACAGGCGCCCGCTCAAAAGGCAGCTCCCGCAGCTGAATTTGATAACAACAGCGGTCTTTTCAAGAATGAATACGCTGATGATGAGAATGATGACAACGAATTCGGCGACGGTATTTCCGACAGCGATTTCGACGATATCCTCAACCTTTTCAAGAAAGACTAATATAAAAAGAGAGAGTGTGTGCTTCGCACACACTCTCTCTTTTTGCTTTTAACAAGATGGTGTGTAGGCATAGCCTATATACCGTCTATTTTATTAAACCAAAAGCGTGTACGGAAAATCCGTATACGCTTTTTTGTGTTCAAGATTGTTTGTTTGCTTCATATAATATATTATATTATTATTTTTGAGGTGTGCATATATGAATGGTCAGAATGTGGGAAGGATCGTTGTAAATACGAGATATGCAAATTCAGCTTCACCGACGGCGGAGGCAAATATAGCAGTACTGTCGGACGGAAATGTGCTGGATAGTTTTGCAGTAAGCGAAGGCAAGGGTGTTTCTAAGGCGTTGCAGGTGGGAGATTATACGCTTAACATCACGGCTAACGGTTTTTTTGATACCGTTATTTCTAATATAAATGTGTCGGACGGAGTAGACACGGTTGCAACCGTTCAGCTTTTTCCGCTTTATTACAGTCAAAAGGAGGATCAATATGAACGTTGAATATGATATTCCTGCAATTCCTTCTTACGTAACTGTACATCTGGGTGCCCCCGATACAGATGCCGAAAACGTAACCGTTTCATTTCTTGACTATATCAAGGGAGTAGTGTCTGCAACGCTTCCCTCCGGACTTCCGAAAGAAGCTGAAAAAGCTGTGATATACGCGCAAGTCAGCCTTGCGCTGAACAGAATTCAAAACGGTTATTACCGAAATAATGACTACCCGTTTGATATAACAAACGACGAAAGTGTAGATCAAGGGTATATTTTTCAAGGCGGGATCAGTAAAGAATCAGGCAATCTGGCTGACGAGATTTTTACATATTACGTTGCAAAAGAGGGTTCAACCCAGCCTATGCTTTTACGTGTATGCTATGGGGAAGAAATAAGGTGCAGGGGAATGTCTTTGAATGAAAGCATTGACCTTGCTCTGAATGGATACAGTGCTTTAGAAATACTTGAATATTTTTACGGAAAAAATATTTATATCGTAGAAAATGCAGTTGTAGGCGGTCTTGAAACGGACAGTCTTTTAACCTATCCGTTAAGTCTTGGCGACAGAGGGAAAAACGTAAGCGGTCTGCAGATCGCTTTAAACAGAATAGCGGCGAATTATACTTCAATTCCCGTTTTTGAGGACATAGACGGAATATACGATCAAAGGACATTTGACGCTGTCTCTGCTTTTCAGCAGACGTTTGATATGCGCATAAACGGTGAAGTAGATAAAGCGACGTATCACAGACTGTCGTACGTTTATGACAGCGTAAGAAATTTGAGTGAATTGGTAACACAGGGGGAAGAGTTAGCCGATATTCCCAACGAACTGAGAGCTAACCTTCAATACGGAAGTGTTGGAAACGCTGTCAAGCTGCTCCAGTATTACTTACTGTTCGTTTCGGCATTTGACAGCAGAATACCGCCGCTTGACGTTATCGGAGTATTTGGAGAAATGACATATCAGTCAGTAGTTGCTTTTCAAAAAGCCTTTGGATTTGAACCCAACGGGGTGGTAACGCAAGACGTGTGGAATACTTTAAACGACGTATACGATGGACTTTACGAGAGCCTTCCGCCAAGTGCATTTTCACCGACGGCAGTCGAATATTTCGGGAATATTCTTCTTGAAGGAAGCGAGGGCAGGGAGGTAAGATATCTTCAGGAATACCTTAACGTTGCCGCGGGAAAATTTGAACAGCTGCCTACCGTTGTTGTCAACGGCTATTTTGACAAACAGACCGAAGATGCGGTAAGAGCCTTTCAGCGTTTGTTTGGAATAAGGGAAAGCGGCGTGGTTTCATCAACCACGTGGCGTATGCTTGCGCAAATATATAATGCCGTTATGGGAGGATAAAAAAATAAAAAAAGAGGTATTGACTTTCTTTGACCTTTGTGGTATAATCCAATTACAGATAAAGGTCAAAGATAGTCAAAGACAAACTTTGACGTACAAAAGGAGAACGAAAATGCTTATATCGGATGCGATTGCAAAGCTAATAGAAGAAATGATAAACGAAGGTCAGGGAGAGACCGAGATAAAAAGAAACGACCTTGCAGGTCAGCTTGGATGTGTTCCCAGCCAGATAAACTACGTTATTACCTCAAGATTTACCCCCGAAAGAGGCTATATTATTGAGAGTAGGCGCGGCGGCGGAGGTTATATTAGAATAATCCGCAAACAAATGCACAAGGATGAATATCTGATGCATTTTCTCTATGCGCTGGGAGACAGAGTGGACGAAAAAGAGGCTGTTGCATTTCTCGGCAACCTTGTTGACAAGAACGTAATAACCGAAAGGGAATACGTGTTGCTTATGAGTACCGTATCAAACGCCGCTTTGGGTAAGCTTACAACCGATGCCAGAAATACGTTAAGAGCCGATATATTACGACAAATAATTCTAAGACTTATGAAGTAAAATATATGAAGTGAAAAATCTGTGGTGTGAAAGGAGAAATAACTATGATTTGCCAAAAATGCGGAAAGAATAATGCGGAAATATACTACAAACAGACTATAAACGGAAAAAGCGAGGAATACGCGCTCTGCACTCATTGTGCCGAGGAATTGAAAAATAAGGGCAAACTAGATATAAAAATACCCTCTTTGTTTGATGATTTCGGCTTTGGAATAGGCGGCAAAGGAATATTTGGGCTTGAAGAAATGTTTGGTCTGCCTGCAAGCAACACAGTAAAGTTACAAACCGAAAAGAAGAGGTGTACTCTTTGTTCATCTACCTTTGACGAGCTTGTAAAGAGCGGACGAGTCGGGTGTTCGGAATGTTACAAGGTGTTTAATGACGAACTCAGAAACAGCATTGAATCCATACACGGAAAGGCTGTGTACGTAGGAAGAAACACCGTAAAAGATGAAAAAGAAAGTAAGAAAAACAACGAAAAAACCAAAGAAGACAGAATAAACAACCTCAAAAAAGAGCTTGAAAAAGCTATTTTAGAGCAGGAATTTGAAAGAGCGGCAGAGCTGCGCGACGAGATAAGAGCGGCTGATAATTCTGCCGAGGATAAATAAGAAAAGGGGGATAATTATGGCTTGGTATAATACAAAAGGTAAAGAAAATGACGTTATCGTAAGCTCAAGAGTCAGATTTGCAAGAAATATTGCAGACTATCCCTTTGAAACCAAACTTGACGAAACGTCGTGCAGGGAAATAATCGAAAAGGTAGAAAAAGCTTTGGGTGATGAATATGACTCAGTTAATCTTAACGATATGAGCGCGGTGGAAACGATGGCGCTAGTTGAGAAACACTATATCAGTCCAAATTTCGCAAAAAAGAAAATGCCCCACTCGTTGTTGACTAAAGAAAATGGGGACGTATCGGTTATGGTATGCGAAGAAGACCATATAAGAATTCAGAGTATAAAGGCGGGACTTGCTCTTGATGAAGCGTATCAAAAGGCAGTTGAGTGTGATAATATTCTCGGAGAAAAGCTTAATATTGCTTTTGACAAGAAGTACGGTTATCTTACACACTGTCTGACAAATCTCGGGCTGGGAATGCGTGTTTCGGTTATGGTATTTCTTCCGGCGTTGACAATGACGCGCAGTATTGAAAACCTTTCGATACAGCTTTCCAAGCTTGGACTTGTCGTACGCGGTATGTACGGCGAGGGGTCAAGCCCCGACGGATGTCTTTATCAGATATCAAACAGAGTTACTATGGGTGTAAGCGAACAGGATACTATTGAAAAGCTAAAAGACATAGCTTTCAAGGTGGCAGAGCAGGAAAGACAGGCAAGAAAAGTACTTTTGAGCGACAACTATTCCGCAGTTGCCGACAGAGTATGCAGAGCTTACGGCGTGTTGAAATATGCAAGAATAATGAGCTCAAAAGAATTTTTGAAGCTGTATTCCGACGTAAGACTCGGTATTGCATTAGGGCTTATAAACGATATTGAGTACGAAACCTTAGGCAATATAATGATAGGCGTTCTCCCTGCAAATTTAATAATGAATAACGGCGGAAAAAATATAAGCGAATACGAAAGAGATATACTCAGAGCCGACTATATAAGAAGTACTGTCGGCTGACAGATTTTGAAAAAAGGTGGTTTGAATGAATAACAGATTTACACAATCGGCGCAAAATGCGCTTGACAGTGCTTTGAAATATGCAAGGAAGTTCGGGCATACGTATATAGGCTCCGAGCATATATTGCTTGGGCTTTTGGCGGAAGGAGATGGGGTAGCGTCAAAACTTCTGAAAAACCGCGCGGCAGACCTTGAAAATGCAGAAAGAATTGTAAAAGAAATATCGGGAGAAAATTCTCCCACAAACGTCGGCGCTTCCGATATGACTCCCAGAACAAAAAAGATTATCGAATCGTCGGCATATCAGGCGATGAGGCTTGGTCAGAATTATATAGGAACAGAGCATATTTTGCTCGGTCTTTTGTCTGAGTCTGACTGCGTAGCTGTGCGTATACTTGCATCTCAGGGAGTAAACGTAAACGAACTTGCAAATGACCTTGTAAACTATATAAAGGGCGTTGAAAACGAGGATTTTTCCGATAACAAACGCTCTAATACAAAGGGGTTTGATGACAAAAAGGCATCTGGAAAGAGTCAGCTTAAGGATGCGCCGACTTTAAAACAGTACGGCAGAGACCTTACGGAAATGGCGAAAGAGGGACGGCTTGACCCCATTATCGGCAGAGACAAAGAAACTCAGAGAGTAATACAGATTCTTTCAAGAAGAACAAAAAATAACCCTTGTCTTATCGGCGAACCCGGAGTGGGTAAAACGGCGGTAGCCGAGGGACTTGCGCAAAAAATCGTTGATGGACTTGTGCCCGATACTCTTACAGGTAAAAGCCTCGTAACTCTTGATATATCGGGTATGATTGCAGGCGCAAAATACAGGGGCGAGTTTGAAGAAAGACTCAAAAACGTTATGAGTGAGGTTGCAAAGAACCCGAACATTATTCTCTTTATTGACGAAATACACACTATAATCGGTGCAGGAGCGGCAGAGGGCGCTGTTGATGCGGCAAACATACTTAAACCCGCGCTTGCAAAGGGAGAAATGCAGGTTATCGGAGCTACTACGATTGAAGAATACAGAAAGCATATAGAAAAAGATTCTGCGCTTGAAAGGCGTTTTCAGTCCGTTATGGTGGGAGAGCCAACTAAAGAAGAGGCTGTGCTTATACTGAAGGGACTAAGAGACAAGTATGAATCGCACCACAAAGTAAAAATTCCCGATGAAGCAATTGAAGAAGCGGTCAAGCTGTCGACAAGATATATTAACGACAGATATTTGCCCGACAAGGCAATAGACCTTATTGACGAGGCGGCATCCAAAATAAGAATAAACAATTTTACAATGCCTCCCGAAGTAAAAGAAATTGAAGAAGAGCTGAAGTCTATTGCATCCGAAAAGGAAGAGGCTATTAAGGCGCAAGACTTTGAAAAGGCGGCTGTTATCAGGGATAAAGAAAAGCAAACGAAAGAAAGGTATGAGGACGCCAAGAAGTTATGGCAGGAAAAAACAGGAGATAATTCTCTTGCGATTACAAAAGAGGATATTGCCGACATAGTAACGCTCTGGACGGGCATACCCGTAAGAAAGCTTGCGGAAGAGGAGAGCGAAAAACTGCTTAATCTTGACAACATTCTTAAGAGCCGCATAATCGGTCAGGATGATGCCGTTGCAGCTGTCGCCAAGGCGATAAGAAGGGGCAGAATGGGACTGAAAGACCCTAAAAGACCTATGGGCAGTTTTTTGTTCTTAGGTCCCACCGGTGTGGGAAAGACTGAGCTGACAAAGGCGCTTGCCGACATACTTTTCGGTGATGAAAATGCGATGATAAGAATAGATATGTCTGAATATATGGAAAAACACAGCGTATCGAAGCTTATTGGAAGCCCTCCGGGATACGTAGGTTATGATGAGGGCGGTCAGTTAACTGAAAAAATAAGAAGAAAGCCCTATTCTGTAGTGCTTTTCGACGAGATCGAAAAAGCGCATCCCGACGTATTCAATATGCTTTTGCAGGTGCTTGAAGACGGAATACTCACCGATTCGCAGGGCAGAAGAGTCGATTTTAAGAATACGGTAATTATTATGACGTCGAACGTTGGAGCTGCAGCACTTGAAACCAAGCGCAGTCTTGGTTTTGCATCGGCAGAAAATACCGAAAGAGAAAAGATGGACATCAAGAGTGTGCTTATGTCTCATCTAAAAGAGACTTTCCGTCCGGAGTTTATTAACCGTATTGACGAGATAATTATATTTAACAAGCTGACACAGCCTGATATTGAGAGAATAGCGGATATTATGCTTGCGGAGGTTGCAAGACGAATAGCCAACGTTGGAATTGAGATAAGTTTTGATGAAAGCGTAACAAAGCTCGTATCAAAAGAGGGGTTTGACTCGGCGTTTGGAGCGAGACCGTTGAGACGAACGATTCAACGGCTTGTTGAAGACAGCTTTTCGACGGAAATGCTTGAAGGTAAGTTCAAAGCGGGCGACAAGGTTGTTGCTACGGCAGAAAACGGCGTAATTGCATATAGCATTAACCAGTAAAGTTTTTGCGGAGTCAAAAGGGCACTTTTTCAGCCGCCACGCCGCAGGGCAACACGGGTATGCAGAAGCAATAATATTTAGATAAACCAATGATGCAAAGTTTTTGCCCCGCTTTTTTCAAAAAGCGGGAGGGTTCGGGAGCGAAGCTCCTGACTGTCTATACTCGTTAACGGGGTTTCAGGGGCAGAGCCCCTGACTGCCTGTGCCCACTTAAGAAAACGCGAAAGCGTTTTCTTTTTTTTGCAGGTCTAATCATTTGCTCTCTCCTGAGGGGAGGGGGGATTTTTTGCGAAGCAAAAAAGACGGGAGGAGAGACCTCTGTAGAGTTTTTGATTAGTTCACTGAAAAGGGGCTATAATCAATTACCAATTTTGTCAGAAAGCCATACTTTCTTTGTGCAAAGAAAGTATTACAAAGAAGGCATTTAGGGGCAGGGGTTTCGATTCCCCCGCCCCTAAAGACCCCTACCCCTAAAACGACCGAGGGGGTTCCCCCTA
>JAFUJB010000010.1 GCA_017473865.1 Clostridia bacterium
CGACATCGGTATGTACTATGACCTTGGTAAGTTCAAGACTCAGGTTCTTTGGGCTAAGAGTAAGAACATTAACCTTACAAGAGAATACGACAGACGTAAAGCTTCTATCGAAGCTGATATAAGAGTTCTCTTCAGAGATTTTGCTAAACATTAATTAACATACAAAAAACATCCGTTCGTAAAAGAACGGATGTTTTTTATATTCCGAAAACCATTACATAGCGGGTGGTCTTAGGTATACAAAGAAAGGTGTGTGGGATCTACCCACACACCGTCTTATTTCGCAATATTCTTTAATTAAAACAATATTACAATGAATTGCGACACCAATACGACTGCAATTAGTGCAATCGGATAGGTTGCAGCATACGCCGCCGCTACATCCTCTGTTCCAGCAGTTGAAATAAGTGTTCCAAGTGCCGGTGTACTTGTCATACCACCTGTTAATGAGCCAAGATTGTTGAGCAAGCTAAGCTTAATAACATACTTTGCAAAGAAAAATCCTACAATCATTGGAACAATTGTCATAAATATACCGTATACGAAGTACATCGGGTCAAAGTTTGCAATAAACTCAGCACCGCCGGGAATACCTGCTCCCACAAGGAATAACACAAGTCCAAACTCACGGAAAAGCTTAAGTGTGCTTTGCGACGGCATAATGCTGATATTTCCAATTCTACCAAAATGACCTAAAATCAAGCTTACAAGCAAACAGCCTCCCGTTGTTGTAAGTGAAAAGCACACGCCGTCAAAACCTGCGCTTGAAAGCGGAATTTTAATTTGACCTATGAGCGTACCCAAAATTGCCGCAAGTGCAAAACCCGCAACACCCATATGGTCAATGGTAAAGAGCTTTCTTTCCTTTGTTTGCTTTTTCTCCTCGGTCTTTATAACAAGCTTTGCTCTTTCCGCGTCCATATCAGCCTTTGTAAGCTTTGGAATAAGCTGAACAAAAAGCACAACACCGATTACGCCGAAAATATAAGCAATACCGTGTCCAACGGAAACAAGTCCTTGATATTCTGCTGCAACAGTTGCCTTTGCCGCCGAGAATGCGGGAGTCGACGTAAGTGCACCTGAAAGCAATCCTACAATCATAGCCACAAAGCCTTCCCTTGTTTCAATCGTTGCACCGTATCCAATCAGATCTCCTACGTAGATACAGCCAACTGCAACAAGCCCGCCTGCCAAAATAATTATTGCGCCAAGCAATACGTATGACTTGAAGTTTCTTTTGAAATTACCGAAAAACTTTGGTCCTGCTATATAACCAACTGACGTTACAAACAAGATAAGTCCCAAGCTTTCAATAATGGAAAAACCGCTTGTAAAATCGTATGCCGCAGAAGAAGCTCTGAAGATCAACTGTCCGCCGTCGTTTACGAAGAAAAACAGTGCACCAAACAAAAGTGCAATTATAAACACACCCGCATCGCCGAGTGATACTCCCTTAATGGTAATTCTGCCAAGCAGATAGCCTATCATAATAACTGCAAAACTTATCAAAAGAAGCGTTGATACATTACTGATAGATATTAATCCGCCCAAAAGTCTCATACAAAAACACCTTCCTTATATACTTTTTTGAGACGTATAATTTGGAAGAAGTTTAGGCGAAACAGCTTCGGTTTCAATCTTTGCTTCTTCTATTTCTTTTTCAAATTTTGCAATATGGTCAAGTGTAAGCTTTGCAACCTTTGCAGTCTTTGCTTTTGCCGCCGCAGACTGACCTGCAGAGCGTCCAAAAACAATAATATCAAGCAAAGAGTTACCCATAAGTCTATTCTTACCGTGAATACCGCCAACAGCTTCGCCTGCAACAAAGAGGTTTTCAACGTTTGTCGTCATACAGTCGGGAGTAATATCAAGACCGCCGTTCTGATAGTGAAGTGTGGGGTAGATAAGAATAGGCTCTTTGCGTATATCAATTCCATACTTACCGAACATTCTCATCATTGCGGGAATTCTCGCTTCAATAGTACCCTCTCCGCCAATCTTTTCGATCATAGGAGTGTCAAGCCATACTGCGAGACCGTTGCCGGTGTCAATGCCGTTACCTCTTTCAAGACATTCGCGGATAACGGACGCCGCGGTAACGTCTCTCGTTTCAAGGGGATGCATAAATACTTCGCCGTTCTTGTTTACAAGCTTAGCGCCAAGCGAACGTACTTTTTCAGTTACGAGCGCACCGAAAATCTGTTCGGGGAACGCAGCGCCGGTAGGATGATACTGCAACGTTTCTGCATAAAGAAGCTTTGCGCCGACCCTGTATCCGAGTACAAGACCGTCCGCCGTCGCTCCATAGTGGTTAGACGTCGGGAAGCCCTGATAGTGCATACGTCCGGCACCACCGGTTGCAATAATAACTGTCTTTGCCTTTGCAACGTAGAGTTCTTTTGTTTCCATATTCATAAGAACGGCGCCTGCCGCCTTACCGTTTTCATCAAGAATAAGCTCGATTGCCGCAGTAAAATCAACTACGGGAATTTGGCGGTTAAGAACTTCGTCGCGTAAAGTTCTCATTATTTCCGCACCCGAATAGTCCTTTGCCGCATGCATTCTCTTTCTTGATGTGCCGCCGCCGTGTGTGGTGATCATATTGCCTTCAGCGTCTTTGTCAAACTCAACGCCGAGGTTTGAAAGCCACTGGATAGCTTCGGGAGCGTCGCATACAAGCTTGGAGAGAAGCTCTCTTTTTGCCGCAAAGTGTCCGCCGCCGAATGCGTCAACAAAGTGAATTGCAGGCGAATCGTTGGGTTTATCAGCCGCCTGGATACCGCCTTCAGCCATCATTGTATTTGCGTCTCCGATACGGAGCTTTGTTACGATCATAACATTAGCGCCCGCTTCGTGAGCCTCAATAGCTGCAGAAGAACCTGCGCCGCCGCCACCGATAACAAGAACGTCTACGTCATAGTCGACTTTTTCAAGATCAACGGAATCAGCTGTAATTCTGCTGTGAGCCTGAAGCATTTCTGCAAGCTCGTGAGGTACCTTATCGCCCTTATTTGCGCCTATTTTGAGTTCGCTGAATTCTTCTTTTTTATAGTCGGGGTGGAATGCCGCAAGCAAGTCTTCTTTTTCTTTTGCAGTCATTCTGACGGGTTCATAAGCTATATTTTTGTCTCTTGCCGCTTTTACCGCTTCAAGTGATTTTTGAAAGTTCTCAGAATACATATTACTTCCCCTCCCCTTTATTTCTCAATCTCACGAGTATTGTAAAGCTCTTTCATTTCCTCGATGGGCTTCTGCATAAGAGCTTCAATGAGTTCTTTGAAATCGCCGTTTTTAATCTCTTTTACACGGTCATTCAAATGACCGCATCCGGGTGCAAGGTATTTGCCGTTAATTCTTCTTGCAAGCATTGCAACCTGAGGATGAGAGATACCTGCGGGGCATCTTGACGAGCATACGCCGCACATTACGCAGTCAAACGACTCTTCAGCACACTTCTCAAAATCGCCGCGCTGAGCGTATGCTATGTACTGCATAACGTTGAGCTCCTGAGTACAGCTCTTTGTACAAGCATTACAGCCTATGCAAGAGTAGATCTCCGGATAAAGCTGCATCATAACAGCCTCTGTGGTAGGGATTTTTTCAATATCATATCCCTGTTTTACCAACGGGAAGAAAGGCAGAGTTGCAATATACATATTGTCCTCAACCTTTGTCTGACAAGCGAGGCACGCCTTAAGCTCGCGGTCGCCCTTTATACGATAAATGGTAGCGCAAGCTCCGCAGAAGCCGTTACGGCATCCGCAGCCGCGTACAAGCTGATATCCCGCATATTCCATCGCGGTCATAATCGTCAGATTTTCGGGAACAGAATACTTCTTCCCGAAAAGAAATATATTAACCATATTTTCCATATCAGTTTCTCCTTTAATACTCGTCGGGAAGTTCCCCAAGTTCGTCATAACGGAATACAGGACCGTCTTTGCATACGTATTTTGAACCGATGTTGCAACGGCCGCATTTTCCGACACCACACTTCATACGCAATTCCATCGTTGTGTATATCTGTGTGTCTTTAAATCCAAGCTCTTTAAGAGCCGCTACCGTAAACTTAATCATAATCGGAGGTCCGCACACGATAGCAACACGGTCTGGCGTATACTTAAGTTCTTTTACGTAGTTGGGAACGAAACCAACGTGTTTCACCCAGTCGGGATCTTCCTTGTCAACGGTCAGGTAAACGTACATTTCCTTGTCCTTCGCCCACTCGTTGATTATCTCGTTATAGTTAACAAGGTCATCCATACTTCTTGAGCCGTAAACCAAGTTGATACTCTTATAATCATCTCTGTAATAACGGCAATAGTTGATTACCGAACGGAGAGGAGCGATACCGATACCGCCCGCGATGAACAAAAGTTTTTTGCCCTTAAATTCATCTGAATCAACAGGAAATGCGTTTCCGTAAGGACCGCGGATTGTAATCTGCTGACCAACCTCTGCCTGATGGAGCCACTCTGTAACGCAACCGCACTTCTTTATGGAAAATTCCATATATTCGGTGTTTGTGGGGGATGATGTAATCGAGAACATTGCCTCGCCTACACCGGGGATGGAAAGCATAGCGCACTGTCCGGGCATATGTTCAAAAGCTTTCTTTCCGTCGGGAGTTACCACTCTGAACGTCTTTATGTCGGCTGTGTCTATTCTAACATCGGTAATAACACCGACTTTAGGGATAAGGGTTTCATTTGTGTTATTCATTTTCCTTACCTCCCAATTTTTTCATTACTTTTACTATATTCATTGATATTGGGCATCTTGATACACACCTGCCGCAACCTACGCAACCGAATATACCGTCATTATTTTCCGGATAGTATACCAACTTGTGCATAAATCTCTGACGAAAACGTTCTTTCTGGCTGTTTCTGTTGTTTCCGTGAGCCATTCTGGTAAATTCAGAATACATACATGAATCCCAACATCTGTATCTGATTATTCCCTTGCCCGTGTTAAAATCTTTTATGTCATAGCACTGGCAGGTAGGACATACGAAAGTACACGTTCCGCAACCGAGGCAGGTTTCGGAAAGCTCATCCCACTCGGGAGCTTTAAAGAAATCATCAGTTTTTCCGCCGCCGAATTTGCTTGTGTCAAGGTCGGCAAGAGGAAGCTTTTTCATTATCTTTGAAATCTGTTCTTTCTGCTCTTTTACTTTTTCATCGTTAGCTTCTTCGGTTAATCCTTCAATCATCTTAAGAAGCTTTTCACCTTTTTCGGTGTTGGACTGCATAAAGAGTTCATCTTCTGTCTTCCATACCGATACGTCAGCTTTAGGCTCTGCGGGATCAATGCCGAAAGCAGAACAGAAACAGGTCTCGCTCGGTCTTGTACAAGCAACCGAAACAATTATACCGTGCTCACGCTTTGTAGCATAGTAGCTGTCTCTCGGGTCTACCAAGAATACTCTGTCAAGTATATCAAAAGCCTTTACATCGCAAGCTCTTACACCGAAAACAACAAAATCTTCCGAAACCTTTCGTGTGTCGATAACTTCAACGTTTTTGCCCTCGACCTTGAACTCCATCATATCTTCTGTCTGAGGGAAGAAAAAGTCCTTAGGGCTTTTTACCGTATTAAGAGCATTGCTCCACTTTTTGCCCTCTTCCCATTTCGTATATGCGGCTTTGCCGTCATTTTGGTCAACAGGAAGATAAAGGGACATATTGTTTGCTATCTCTGCAAACATCAAGTCAATTTTCTGTAAAGAAATCTTACGCATCTTCGTCCCCCCTGTCAAAAACTTCGCCGGGTTCAATATCGCTTGTAGTATAGTTAACCAGAGGTGCTCTTGAACCAACCTCTGCACCCGCCTGATAGTCTCCGTAAAACTCGTTCATATCCTTGATGAACTTTCTGTTCAAAAGGTGAAGAGGTATGTTCTGAGGACATACTCTTGAACATTCGCCGCAGTCGGTACATCTGCCGGCTACGTGATATGCTCTTATAATATGGAACAGTTTTTCTTCAAAGCTGTTTGCGGGAGATTTATTTTCAACGCCTGATTTGGGGTTGTCGAATACGCACTTTTCGCAGGTACAAGCGGGACAAGCATCTCTGCAAGCATTACATCTTATACACTTTGAAAGTTCATTCTGCCAGAAAGCAAATCTTTCATCGGCAGTCATTTTTTCCAATTTTTCTACTTCATCAAAACGGTTTGAATCGATTACTTCACCCGTTTCTCCGAGCAATTCGTCGTATGCAACGTGTTTCTTACTCTTGCAGTTCACGCATCTTTCAGCAAGTACGTCTGCCTTTGCAATAGTCATATCATCGTTATAAAGCGTCTTCACAATGATATCTTCACCGCTGCAGTCAACCGACAAAATACCGTCGCCCGCAATTTTCTTTACCTTTTCGATATCAATCATACCGTCGCACTGAACGCCTACTGCATATACACTTTCTCTGTCAAGTCTGTGCTCGGTGAGAAGCTGATTAAAGCTGTATGTATCGCAAGGTTTGAGGAAAACAAGTATCTTTTTTTCAGGGTTAAGGAAGACAAGTGCCTGACCGTGTACCTTTTCAGTTCTCTTTATAAGATATTTGGAAAGGTTTGCCGCAGAAAAATCGTTGTATATAAATTCATTCTTTACTTCTTCAACGCTTTTGAATTCTGCGGGAGATACGTCATAGTCGCATTCGCCTTTTTTCCAACCGAGAACCGTAGATACCGTACCGTTGGTAAGCAGTTCAGTCGCTTTTTCGATAAGCATTTCACTCGTTATCTTTTGCATCTCAGGTCCTCCAATCTCTTGTTTTCGCCTAAAGCGGCTACTTTTTCAACAAAGTCGTTCATCGTTGCCGCAAACTTCGCGCCTTCAGCCGCAGATACCCATTCAACACGGGTACGTTCTTTTTCAATGCCCAGATAGTCGAGCATTGAGAATAAAGCAGCCATACGTCTTCTCGTATAGTAGTTACCCGACGTGTAGTGGCAGTCGCCGGGATGGCAACCGCATATTATTACGCCGTCAGCGCCCCTCTGGAATGCTCTGAGAATAAACATAGGGTTTACTCTGCACGAGCAAGGAACTCTGATTATTTTTACTTCAGCGGGATAGTTAAGTCTGTTGTTACCTGCAAGGTCTGCGCCCGCATAAGAACACCAGTTACAGCAAAATGCTACGATTAAAGGCTTATATTCATTCATTTGCATATCGCGTCTACCTCCGCCATAATTTGTGTATTCATAAATCCGTTCAAGTCCATAGCTCCCGAAGGACAAGCGACCGTACAAGCGCCGCATCCCTGACATACTGCAGGATTTACAACGGCTACTCTTCTTGTCTTAACGGTTCTGTTGGGACCGGGGAATTCTTTGTCTTCATAGCTGATAGCACCGTAAGGACATACTCTTTCACAGCTTGAACAGCCGTTACACATAAGCTGATTTGAGCTTGCAACACAAGGGTTACCCATAAGCTTATTCTTCTGAAGCAGTCCGATAACTTTAGAAGCTGCCGCGCCTGCCTGAGAAACTGTTTCGGGAATATCCTTGGGGCCCTGACAGGTTCCGGAAAGAAATACGCCTGCCGTAGGACTTTCAACGGGACGAAGCTTGGGATGAGCTTCGGTAAAGAAGTCGTTTGTATCCATACTTGCAGTAAGCATTGTCGCTAACGGTCTTGCCGACTTGTCGGGTTCAATTGCCGCCGCAAGAACAACTAAGTCTGCATCAATATTTATCTGCTTATTTGCAATAAGGTCTGACGCGCGTACCTTAAGCTTGTCGCCCTCGGGTGTAATCTTTCCGACCATACCCTTAACGTAGTTTACTCCGTATTCTTCGACGGCTCTTCTCTGGAACTCGTCAAAGTTCTTACCGGGTGTTCTTACGTCTATGTAGAATACCGTTACTTCTGTATCGGGATACTTATCTCTTGTAAGCATAGCATGTTTTGCCGTGTACATACAGCATATCTTCGAACAATATTCCTTGCCCTTTTCAGCGCAAGCCGAGCAACGCGAGCCAACACACTGTACAAATACTATCTTTTGAGGATGCTTACCGTCGGAAGGACGAAGCAGCTTACCTGCAGTAGGTCCTGCCGCGTTTGTAAGTCTTTCAAATTCAAGAGAAGTAATTACGTCTTTTGACTGACTGTAAGCAAACTCATCGAACTTATCCATCGAAATAGGCTCAAATCCCGTCGCAACAACGATAGCGCCGTACTTTTCTTCAATAATTTCGTCTTTCTGCTTATAGTCGATAGCACCCGCCGCACAGAATTTTGAACATACTCCGCACTTGCCGTTTTTGAGCATATTACAGTAATCGGGGTCAATAGTTGCAACCTTCGGTACTGCCTGCGCGAAAGGAATGTATATCGCGCGTCTGTTGTCCATACCCAAGTTAAATTCGTTGGGAACTTTTTTCTGAGGACACTTTTCGATACAAGCTCCGCAACCCGTACATTTCGTTTCGTCAACAAAACGTGCTCTCTTTTTAATCTTTACGTTGAAATTACCGACAAAGCCTTTAACTTCTTCAACGTCGCTATACGAGAATATTCTTATATTTTCGTTCTGAGCAACGTCAACCATCTTAGGTGTAAGAATACAAGCCGCACAGTCAAGCGTCGGGAAAGTCTTGTCGAGCTGAGCCATCTTACCGCCGATGGTCGCCTTTTTTTCAACTATGTCAACGGGAAATCCCGCGTCGGCAATATCAAGAGCTGTCTGAATACCCGCAATACCGCCGCCGATAACCAACGCTCTCTTTGTTACGGGCGATTCACCGGGAGTCAAAGGAGTATTAAGACTTACCTTTGCAACCGCCGCCTTGCCGAGTATAATTGCTTTTTCAGTACCCAAAGGCATTTCTTTATGTACCCATGAGCACTGCTCACGGATGTTTGCAATTTCAACCATATAGGGATTAAGCCCTGCCGCAGAAGCGGTCTTACGGAAGGTCGCCTCGTGCATACGGGGCGAGCACGAGCATACTACAATGCCCGTCAGGTTGTGTTCTTTTACGGCATTCTTGATCAGATCCTGACCTGCCTGCGAACACATATACTGATAGTCGGTGGAAAAGACAACGCCGGGCTCCGACTTCAAAGCCTCTGCAACGACTTTTACGTCAACAGTTCCTGCAATATTGCTTCCGCACCAGCATACGAATACGCCAATTCTTTGCATTATTCTTTTCCTCCTTTATTTCGTGTATTTTCTGAAAGCGCTGACTATTGCCTGCTGAGGCATATCTTCATCAAGAAGAGCGGGTACGTCATCAGCTTTCAAGTGATTGTTGTTTTGTTTTCTTATTACCGAAAGGCGAACCGCCTCAACAAGTTTTGCGGGTTCAACGCCTCTCGGGCATCTGTCGATACAAGCGAAGCAGGACAGACATTTGTAGAGAGACTCAGACTTAAGCAAAGGCTCTATATCCCCCGACTCTACCATGTATACAAACTGATGCGGATGATATTCCATTTCGTCAAATGAAGGACAAGTTGCAGTACACTTTCCGCACTTCATACACTTTTTTGGATTGACTCCGCTCATACGGATAATTTCTTCTTTCAAATATTTGTTATCCATCTGCATTCTCCTTTACCCCGAGCGCTTCAGCCAACAGCTCGGTAAAGTATACTACGGGAATATCCGCGCCGTTTTTCACAAGATTGTATTTACAAAGAGGACACGCGGTTATTATCATTTCAGCGCCCATCGCTTTTGCATTTCTCACTATATCGTTGCTTCTTATTTTTGCAGCTTCAGGACTTTCAAGAGCTATGTAACCGCCGCAACATTCGTTTCTGTTGGCGTATATTACGGGGTCTCCCCCCATAGCCGAGATAAGATCTTCCATAATTCTCGGATTTTCGGGATCGTCCATCTTCATAACCGAATTAGGTCTAAGCAAAAGGCAGCCGTAATAAGCCGCAATTTTCTTACCCTGAAGAGAGTTGACAACCTTTTCTTTTACCTTATCAAATCCAATAGTATCACGCAAAAGCTCAAGATAGTGGTATACCTCCGTCTCTCCGTTATACGCATCTTCTGCCATATATCTGTTTACCTTATCGGCAAATTCTTTATCATTTTGCATAGCATAGTTAGTCTGCTTAATAACGTTATGACAACCCGAGCACACGGTAACGAGCGGCTGGTCTTTTTTCATTGCCGCTTTGAGTGCTCTTACAGAAGACAGCTTGCTTGCGACCTCATTTTTCGCCGTAACAAACACGCCTCCGCAACACTGCCATTCCTCTATTTCTTCCAACGTTATGCCCAATACTTCCGCGCACTTATATGAATATCTGTCAAGCTCTTTCGCCTTATTCTTCAGTGTGCAACCGGGAAAATAACTGACCTTCATCTATCGGCCCTCCTGTTTTGTCGAATAAACTTAAACCTATTTTTCTTATGGTTTTTTGTTCAATCTATTATACGTGTTTTTCTTTTTTCGCACACGCATAGTTATTCTTATATATTATATCATATACAGCCAAAATAATCAATACTTCATATACAGATATAATCGCGAAATTTATGTATTTTTGGACAATTTTTTTATATTAATTCAACAAAACTCCGCTTTTTTTACCCAAATAATAATATGCGGGACTTCCCCCACACACATTACTGTTTTATTGTAAAAAGGGCATATAGGAAACCCTATATACCCTTTTCGTTATTTTTTATCAGTCAGTCTCTTTCTGCTTTCTGCAGTAAACTACGGATGCTACGAAGCCTATGCCGCTCATGCACAGCAACGTAATCCACAAGCCTACTTTTGCATCAAATCCCGTCTGAGGAATGTCGGGATCGGGAGCAACGTATGTGTTCTCAAATATGATCTCAGCAACGTTGTCCGTATTGCCCTCTTTTCTGATTATGGGTGTTGTTGCGGTAAGCTTTCCGTTTCCGTCATCGGTTACGGTAAATTCAACGATGAATTCCGTCTTATCGTAGGTTACGTATTTCTGTGTTCCGTTTTCTTCGTATACAGAGAACTTATAATTGCCTGCAGCTTTGATAACAAGCTTATCAAACACTATCTTACCGTCTTTGGTGTTCGTCGCGGTTGCAACCTCGTTGCCCTGTTCATCCTTAAGAATAAACTTGAATTCGCCGTCAAGGAGCTGACGTCCGGTAAGCTTCTTAATCGCGCTGATGGTAACATCAGTATCTTCGGGCTTGTAGGTGTTATTGAATACGACGTCTTCAACGGGTGTGTTTTCAAGCAGGTATACTACTTTTTCAACAGCCAATACTCCGTTTCTGTCAACGATCTTTATTTCAACGTTATAAATCTTATCGTCGTATGTTACGCCTGCAACTCCGTTGTTCTTTTCAACAACCTTGTATACGTAAGTACCGGCTTTTGTAAAGTTAAGCTCAAACTTGAACAAGCCGTTTGCATCGTTCTTGGCAGTTGTGATCTCTTTGTCTCCGTCGAGAACTGCAAAGATAAATTCTTTGTCTTTGATATCACGTCCGTCAAGCTCTTTCGTAAGTTCGCCTTCTGCTCCAAGCTCAACGTCTACGTCCTTGGGAACGTATTTGTTTACAAACTTAATAGCGGGATCCTGAGCAGTACCGACTCCGATAACAGTCGCAAGAAGCTGACCGTTTGAGTTGTCGTCTGTTACTTTTACGACTACCGTATAAACGGTGGTATCGTAAGTGTAACCTGTCTTGCCGAGGTTCTTTTCGGTAATCTTGTACTCATATTCACCAAGCTTAGTATAGGTAATTGTACCAAACTGGAACGTACCCGTCGCACTGTTCTTGACTGTTGTCTGCAAAGGCAACGGAGCGCCGTTTGTTACAGCTTCAATAGTGAATTCAAACTCATCAGCCGAAAGCACCTTGTGTCCGCCCTGAAGTTCTTTGGTACCGAAAATCAACGCAGAGGTTTCTTTCGGGTTATATTTGTTTTCAAACTCAATGCCGCCCTGCTTGTTAGCTGTATTCGTAACAGCAACCGAGGTAACAAGCTTTGCATTTGCATAGTCGTCGGTAACCGTAACCGTTACTGTATATACGTTGCCGTCGTAGGTAATGCCACCGAGTGTGCCCTGTTCTTCGCGGATAGTGTAAGTATAAACACCTCTCTGCGTGAATGTAATCGTACCGAAATCAACCTTACCCTGAGCATCGTTCTTAACTGTTGTTTTTGCGGGCATGGGAGCATTTGCCGAGCCTTCAATTACAAAGCTAAACATATCTGCCTTAAGGTTGAATGCGTTACCTGTCGAAGGAGTAACTACCTTTGTTACGGGGATTTCAACGGGAGCGCTTTCAGCAGAAGCATAAGTGTTTACAAAGTTCACAGTCGCCTTGTTCTGCGCCTGACCGTTAATTTCAAGAACAAGTTTTGCATTTGCACTGTCATCGCTCGCCTTGATTACAACCGTCTTTGTCGTTGTATCGTAAGTGATGCCGTTAATGCCGCCGTCCTTTTCGGTTACGTTGAACGTATAAGTACCGATCTTGTTTACCTTAACGGTAGTTGAAGCCTTATTGCCCTTTGTTGCAATGGTCTTCGTTACAGTATCCGTACTGCCGTTGTCAAGAGTAATTTCAATATCGCCGTTCGCGATTGCCTGTTTCGTTGCCTCGTCTGCCGCCTTGATTTCGAAATCAAACTTATCGGTAGAAAGCCACTCATCATCCTTTCTGCCTGTGAAATCTTTTGTAATTTCAATGACAGCTTCGGTCGATTCTGCTTCGTATTTATTTATAATATTTTCGCCGCCGTAGAACTGCACGAGTGTCGCGGTAAGCGTACCGTTTCTGTCGTCATCTACACGGTATGCAGCGTAAATCGTCTGTGTGCTGTAAGTTATACCTGGAACCTTGTCAGCTGCGTCGGGTTCAACCTCGGTAATCTTCAAAACGTAGAGTCCGGCTTTTGTGAACTCAACCTGTTCAAATACGATATCGCCGTTTGCAGCATTAAATGCAGTATTGTTAGTAATAGGTGTAATTCCGTCTGAGGGATTTGCCGAAGCAATTTCCATCTTGAACTCGAATTCGCCTGCCTTCAAAGGCTCGCTTCTGTCGCCTTCAAGAATTTTCTTGATCAAAGGCAGAGTTACCTTTACAGGTGTGGGATCATAATCGTTCGAGAAGCTGATTACATCAACGTTATTATAAACTCCTGCATTTTCATCATACTTCTGAGGAGTATTGACCGTCGCGGTAAGATTACCGTTCAGATCATCCAGCACTGTAACTAAGACGCTGTATTTGCTCGTGTCGTAAGTTGTTCCGCCGACCTTGTTTGCATCGTCGGGAATCTGTTCTGTAATAATATACTGATAGCTGCCGGGCTTGGTATACGTTACGTTGTCAAGGAACTTGATTGCTCCGGCATATACGCCGTTTGTGCCGTTCGTATCTGCTGTATGAGTAACGTATCTTTCACCGACTTTTACTCCGTTGTAATATTCAACCACTTCGAAGTAAAACTCTCCCTCAAGAAGCGTCTTGCCGGTAAGGGTCTTCGCACCTGCAACGGTAACGGGATTACCTGTAAATTTCCTTGTATAAGTGTTTACAAAGTCCGCACTGTTTCCGCCGTTGCTGTAAGTGATCGACTTAACTTCAAGATTGCCGTCTTTGTTTGCATCTTCAACTACTACGGTAACGATTATCTTGCTGTCATCGTATTCAACAGAAGCTCTCGTGCCTGCAACTTCAGTTACTTTGAAGCTGTAAGTTCCTGCCTTCTTAAACTGAATGGGAGCAAACGAGAATGCCTTTGCAACTCCGTCAAGGCCGTCGCTTACGCTTGCAGTCTTGTCGGAGATTTCTACGATTCCGCTGTTGATAGCCGCCAACGTTGCATCATCGGCATAATCAATATTGAAATCGAACGTTTCACCGCTTGCCATATGTCTGCCGTTAAGCACCTTTGTACCGTTTACGGTCGCCTCAACGGGTTTGGGTGTATACGTGTTTTTAAACGTAGGAACGTGAACTCCGTCGGGATATACTACGCTAACGTTGAGAGTCGAGCCGCCGTCGATTGAAACCGTTACGTCGATTGTATATACAGTATCGTCATAGGTCATTCCGTTAACTCTGTTTGCGGGAATAACCTCTCTCATTTCGTATCTGAACGTTACGCTTGAAGCATTCAGATCCATAAGCATCTGCTGTGTGAACGTAAGACCCGGGAACGTTACGTTGTGGCCTTCATTGGTTGTTGTTATAACACCATTTGACGCGCCCTGAGGCATCGGAACTTTTGTAATATCAGTATTAACTACAGTACCGTTTTCAACGATACCGACAGCCTTAAGTTCAAACTCGAACATACCTGAAACAAGCGGATTTTCACCCGAATTGTCGGTATAATCCTTCAGTGCTACGGGAACACGTACAACGTCGTCAGCAGTGTATTTGTTGATGAACTTGATATCGTCCTCGCCTTCCTCGCCGGGATTGAGAATGATCTCGTTGTTCTGTCCGTATGTGAAGAGGGCAGTTGCATCATCTGTATAAAGCTTCTGAATATCGGAATTCGTTACCGTTAGAGTGCCGTTTCCGTTGTCAACAACTGTTACTACCAAACGGTAAAGAGCTCTTGAATACGACATACCGGGAAGCATATCGTCGGGCTCGTCTTCATATATCGTATAACGGTATACGCCGGGAGCTTTGAACTTAATTGTGCCAAGGTCAAACGTAGCAGTGTCTCCGCCTGCTACGTCGGGCTGAGTTACAACAATACCCGTCGAAGCGTTATAACCTTCGGGAAGGGGCGCATTATTGTAAGGATTGATGAAGAACGCAAATGAATCGTTTGCTCCCCATCCTGTTCCGGCTCTTCCGGTAAGCACCTTAGTTCCCTGTCCGACTTGGAAGGTTACTTCTTCAACACTGTAATTATTCGTAAACTTTACAACGCTTGTCTGACCGACTCCGATTGTACCCGTCGCGCCCTCGGACTGCCGTGTAAAGCCGTCAACATCGGCTTCGGTTACGGTATAAGTCGTGTCGGGAGGAAGGCTGATAATAACTGCCTTCTGTCCTGCCCTAAGGGTTACCTTGGGATTGGACGCGGAAACCGTGCCGACACCCGCCTGACTGCCGTCAGCATTGTAAATATGATAATCAAATTCGCCCTGCGAAACCGATGCGCCGTTAAGATCAATAGTAAATTCAAAGTCCTTGTCGGGAGCTGTAAGTCCTTCTTCTGCAGTAACCTCTTTGCTTATTTCAAGGTTGCCGCCTGCTACTAACGAGAGCTTGCCGTTGTTACCCTGGTGAACGGTAAATCTGCCGTCGTATGCATTTGTGCTGCCTTCAGCATAACGGAACTCGGGAGCATAGAAGTCTTCTGCCGTGCCGGTCGCATTTGCAACCTTCGTGCCTTCAAACTTGAGAATTCTGTTCAAACGGGGAGAACCTTCAGCTCTGTAGAGATAGCCGTCAGCACCCGTCTTGATCTCAGTTCTGCTGAGCTGAGCACCGGTACGTGCAATGGGTGTTATTTCTACAGAAGAACCATGATAATAAATATCTTTATAATAATAGGTTGTTGCATCGTCAATACCTTCGCTTACAGTAAGCTGCTGTGTCAACGCTTCATCCTTGTAAATCGGCATATCTTCAAGAATGTAGTAGAAGCCGTTGTTGTGCGCAGGTTCAAAATCCACCATCGCATCACCAACAGTACTGCCGTTGATAAGGTGCATGTCGGTATAACGGTTAGCGTAGAAATTGATCGAACCGTCTTCATTCGTATTGTTTTCAAGATACGTTGAAGAAAGCTTGGTTGTATCAACGTAAAATATGCCGCTGTCGCTCTTTTTGAGAATTCTCGACTGCATACCTACAGAATAAATTACTCTGCAGGGGAATGCGCCGTTATTGGTGTGTGTCTTAACCGAGCCGTCTTCGTTAAGGGTAATCGTATTGACACGAAGCGGAATAACCGACGCGGGAATCTCAATAACAAGGGTTTCATTTCCGTCACTGTCTTTTGTAACGGTGATACGAATTTCAGCGATATCCTGGTCACCGCCGTAAACCTCACTATGTACTTCGCCCGAGAAGGTGTACGTAGTTACGTTACCGCTTGTCGATTTTGTCTTAGCCTTGAATTCCTGACCGGCGTAGATAATGGACTTAATGTCCTTGACTTCCATATATTCGCCGATAGGGTCTGTGAAAGTGATATATCCGCTTTCAGTAGGACTTAAGCCTTCCTTGATTTCGGTCGGAACCACGGGAACCGAGATGGCAATATCGGTTACGATATTTTCGAATACGGTGGTTACCGCACTTGCGTTGTCTGCATCATAGTAAGAATCAACGACGTTCTTCAGAGCGTCTTTGTTTGACGCAGTATAAATATCCTTCAAAGGAGACTGAGGATGTCTTAAAGTATAGTTTTCATTGCTGCCAACCTGAACATTTGACGTTCCGTTACCATTTGCAGTCTGATTTGTATACGTCGTCCAAGCATTTACAACCGCTTTTGCCATATTGTTGTCTGCAGTCCAGTATGCACCTGGATTAAGAGTCATATATGCAAGGTCTTTTTCGCCGGTATAGTAGCTGGATCCCCAGCCGCTAGATCTGTTCGAAAGTCCTGAAATACCCATACCGATTGTATAGAGCTTCATCTCGTAAGCCGAACCGTAATGCTCGTTTACAGCGTTTTTCATATACGCAGCCGTCATAAGGGTCTTGAAGCCGTTTCCGAAATATGCAGAATTACCGGGGCCGTCGTTATCGTTGTTCTCAGGGGCCCACCACGCGCTGCTGTCGGACGAATATGTAGGAGCACCGTCGGAAAGCAATACGAGCGAAGGATATCTCGTTATTGAAGATCCGTTAACGTTTGCCGTAACCGAATCGGAAGTTGCAAGCATATTCATGCCTGCGTAAACGCCTCTCTGAATATTCGTGCCGCCGCTTACGCTTCTGATGTCATTTATCTGCTGAGTTTTGCCCTCTTCTTTAACGTGAATGTAAAGAGTGCTGCCGTTCGAATTCAATGAAAAATAGTCGGTAACAGATGTCTGATTGTTTCCGTTTCCGGAAGTGCGTGTTCCCTTTTCATAACGTCCGAGAGGCAAAAGCTCCTCAGAAGTGTTTGCGAACGCAACGACACCTACTCTTACATATTCGTTCATCTCCATAAGAGCTTCAATCGCATCATTAAGAGCGTCTACCGTATTTTTAATACGTCTTGTCGAGTCTGTGCTGCTCATCGGATCGGTCATAGAACCCGAAGTATCGATAACAAATACAACGTCAACGGGAGCTTCTGTCTGTCCCGATATTGAATCGGACGTTGCAAGAGCTGAATAAGCAATAAGGAAATCTTCTCCGTTCATTGCCTCGTTCAGCTTTATTGTAGTTGAGCCGCCGCCCCAAAGAGCAAACGTTTTATCGCTGTTATAAACGGACTTATCCGTCCAGATACGTCCCGAATACTCGGTCGACGCATTGTCCCCCAGAGACTCGGTAAACTTCATTGAAGTATCAAGATCTGCTACGGTACTTTCGGTTCCGCCTGTATAAACAAGCTCTCCGGCCGCAAAAACCGTGAGGCAGGGGATAAGGGTTTCGAAAACCATAATTACTGCCAATAAGAACGGTAAATAAGTTTTCTTGAATGATTTTTTTGCCATTAATATCACCTTTCCTTTTTGATGAGGATAAATTATTACGTATTTTGTGTTGTGTATTCAGTCATTTTTTGCAATAAACACACGTTTTTATCAACAAAATATATGCGATAAAACAATATTAATCTTAAAGATATTTACACACTGTAATAGTATCACAAAAATACAAAAAGCACAATACTTTTTCTCAAAAAAAAACTACATTTTTTTGCCTTTTTTACTTGTTGATAAATCAATAGAAAACGCGGTAATACGGTGATTTTCTTGAGTTTTTTGTTATGCTTGTCCATTTAACTTTTTTCATTCGCAAAATATAGCAGCAAAAAACAAAAAAGCCCCCGAAAAAACGGGGGCTCTAATCATTTAACAGCCGTATATATGCCGTTAATTTGTTGCGTTGTTCGTAGTGGGAATCATCAGATTAGCTTCTTCTCCTGCAACAACCTGCGGGAGTACGCCATTCCACTTATTTATGTACATTTCCTGCAAAATCTTGTCGGTAAGCGTCTGTTCAAGCAATTCATTTGCTTTTGCCTGAGCTTCTGCCGCTACAAGCTTTGCTTTAGCGTCAGCTTCAGCCTTTGCAACCTTTGTCTGATTCTCGTATTCGGATTTCAGCTGCTGCTGTTCTGCAATCATCTTTTCTTCAACGGCATTTTCAAACGCGTCGGAAAAATCAATATTAGTAAGAACAACGGATACAATATTTACAAAATATTCTTCGCCTACAGCAACACGTACTGCTTCTTCAACCGCAGGGGACATTGCAGCTCTGTCTGCAATAATATCCATAGCTTTATGAGACGAAAGCGTTGCTTTTGTTTTTTCTATAGCAATTGCCTGAATTCGAGTGTTGAGAGCTTCAAGCGAACCATACTGATTAGCAATATTAAGAACCTTATCGCTGAGAATCTGATACTGAAGGTTCATCTGAATGTTCATTGTCTGAGCATCACTTGAATATGCTGCCGTTTCAATTGCCACGTTCTGCACTTTAGCGTCATACGTCTGATACTCATTTGTAAGCCAAAAATTAAAGTACGTGCCCGCTGTTTTTACTTCTTTGGCTTGACCCAGATGTTTAACAACAGCAACCTCACCGGTGTCTACCGTGTGAAAACTCAGAGGAACTGTTAAAAGCGCGAGTATAAACACAGCCACTAAAATAGCTGCTACTGTTGAAAGTGTGCGATTTTTACGTTTAAGCTTGTTTGTTACTGCAATAAAACCACACACAAGTATAAGCACTACAAGTACAACGCCTAAAATAAATCCGATTGCCATAATTTTTCTCCTTTAATCTAATACAATGTGTCAACGTGTATCGTTGTTTTTTTATTGTATCATATTTTATAAAGATTTTCAATACCGCAAAAAAATTATTAATAATGCGCTTGTATTTAATAATAACTGCAACCAACCTTCCGTTTCACTGCACTCTTTAAGAGCAATCTCAAACTTTGAAAGCATATCCGCCATACTTTGACCGTAATTGGCTTCGCGAATGTTTGCATAAACACTGCTTGAACTTTTGCGAAGCTGGAAAAGAGTGTTAGACGATACCTTTATATTTTGGCAAAGCAATTCTATATCGGTTGCAAGTTGTTCGGAATGAATCAATAAGTAATTTTTAGACATAAAACCACTCCTTTCAAGAGCATTATATTACACTTTCACAAATAAATCAAGGCGCTAGCCTTGTATATCATCAATTCCGAAGGAATTGCATATCATCAACACGAAGTGTTGTATATCATCATTGCGAAAGCGGGATACACCTTCGGTGGTGATATACGCCTGCGGCGATGATATACACGCTGACGCGTGATGATATACCATTGCTTTCGCAATGGATAAAAAAATTCCGAGAACATCGTTCTCGGAATTTTTTGGTGGGCCATCAGGGACTCGAACCCCGGACCAACCGGTTATGAGCCGGTAGCTCTAACCAACTGAGCTAATGGCCCGATTTTTCTCAAATCGGCTTTTTGTATTATAGCATATACGTTTTTTTATGTCAATATTCCAACCAAATAATTATGTAAACAAAATATGAACACAACCACAAAAACAGCCCTGAAAAATCAGGACTGTTCCATTGTTTTTTTATTTACTTGCCGTTACGATAAATCCGTTTATGTTGTTGCCGGATATAGTATATTCTTTGCCCTCGGGTACGGGAATATTTACCTTTTCCCCGTCTGTTTCACCGCTTACAAAATATATTTCATATGCTTTTCCATCGTCGGTTACGACTTCAATATGCGCTCCGCCATACACGTAATTGCTTAATTTCACAATGTATTCTTCAAGGCAGAGATTGTTCTTCTTCATATATTCCGCGTGAGGAACTCCAACGTATCTGAGGTAAAATGAAGAAGAATAGTCAAGTCCCGTAGTCGCAATCTTGTCGTCGGGATAACGCTCTACAAAACCATATTTGTGACAGTTTTCTTCGAGCCAATTATACCCTTCAAGCTCGTGAAGCTGATACGATTTCCCATTTCTGTATACGCGTATAGCTATACCAAGTCCCGTGTTGTGATCGCTTTCTCCCGGCTTTGCCACAGCGGTTTTTGCCGCTTCTTCACCGTATTTCTTCACGTAATCATCGTATACCTGTTTTTGTCTCGCTTCGTCTCTGTATGACGTCCATAAAATCAAATCCGTATGACCCGTAGCAGCGGCAAAATCGTCAAGCATTTTGTTCATCGCATCAATTATATCCTTGTGCGCTGTCATCGTATTCGTACTGATTTTGTACGATTTTGTCTTTACCGACGAAAGTTTTACAAGCTCTTCTGCTGTAGGATAAACTACCTTGTGATTGTTCATTACAAGGATAAGTCCGCCTTTGTTTATGCCGCTTTTATCAACCTCTACGTTTGTATAAACAACCTCGGGTTCAACAGGTTCGGGATCATCTTCCGTTTCAGGCGGAATTGTCGTATTATCTGTCGTATCGGCAGGGTCATTGTGATTATTGTCGGTATTCAAAGTAGGAACTTCCGCTTTATTTCCGCCATTTTCGCTCTCGTGAGACGTAATGAAAAATAGTGCAGAAAGCGCCAATGCCATCACCAATAATAATAAAATTGCATATTTAATAAACACTAACCCTACATTTTTGCGCTTTCTCGGCGGCTGTGGATTTAGCGGTTTGTAATCCTCGTAATTCTTCGACATTTTACGACCTCCTGTATGTTAAAAGAAGATAATAATTTTTTCTTTTATAAGTATACCACATTTATCCTTTTGTTGCAAGTAATTTTTGTGAACATATTTATATAAAAAAATCAACGTCAACAAAAATTTTTATACAAGAAATCTATTTTTTTCATCACATAAACACCCTTAGAAAAACACATCATAAACACAGACATCGAGTTAATTGTTTTTTGAGAAATCAAAAAGAAAAAGGATACTCAAATGCAAAGCAAATCTTTGAAAATTGCTTTTCGTATCATTTTTATTATAATACTTTTCGGGATAGCGGTTTTAGGTGTCTACGACTATATTATACCCGAAAATATATCGGTTTTTTCCGATGATTCTGACATTTTATGCGATAATGAGCTGGATCTGCCCTTTGTTTCGGCAACCATTGACTCAGTCCCCACGCTTACGAGAGTATCTGACGGGGACAATGCTAAACCGTTTCACACTTCACTTGAAGCCAACACTACAATTTTCGGTGTCGTTCCTCTGAAAAAAGTGAACGTTGATGTGTTTAAAGACATAACTCTCTACCCGGGCGGTATGCCGTTTGGTGTAAAGATTTATACAAACGGTGTCATCGTCGTGGGAATAGTGGGAGTTGAAACGGAAAGCGGAAAAATAAATCCTGCCGCAGACGGCGGACTTAAGGTCAGAGATATTATAACCAAAGTTAACGGAAAAGCAGTAAACACAACGGACGAGGTTTCTGCCGCTGTTGAGCAAAGCGACGGTAAACCTATATCTCTTACGGTAACGCGTAACGATAAAACCATTGAATTAAACGTTCAGCCGGTGTTCTCAAAGACAGATAATTTGTACAGATTGGGACTGTGGCTGCGCGACAGTACCGCGGGAATCGGTACAATAACCTTTATTTCTCCCGAAAACAACACTTTTGCCGGTCTCGGACACGGTATATGCGACGTGGATACGGGCGAGATAATGCCCTTACGAAAAGGCATTGTAGTCGACGTAACCATAAAAAGCATAAAGAAAGGCGTTGTCGGAAATCCGGGGGGATTAAACGGATATTTTGTACCCGGAAAAACGGGTTCGCTGATTGGAAATACAACTTGCGGAGTATATGGGATAATGTCGGAATTACCCGACACATCACACTCCGAGCCTTTAAAGATCGGGTTAAAGAATGAATTAAAAGTAGGCGAATGCGAGATATTCTGTACAGTCAACGATAAGCTTGACAAGTACAGCGCGGAAATAACCAAAATAGGCAACAAAAATGAAGAACAAAAGAACTTTGTGATAAAGATTACAGACAAACGGTTGTTAGAAGCAACAGGCGGCATAGTTCAGGGTATGTCGGGCTCTCCCATCATACAGAACGGTAAGCTCGTCGGTGCAATCACACATGTTTTGGTAAACGATCCCACGAAGGGCTACGGTATCTTCATCGAAAATATGCTGAAAAATATGCCTGAAATCAATTAACAAAAAAGGGTATGCACGGGCGAAACCCGTGTATACCCTTTTTATTTATTATTCATTATCAATTATCCATTCCAACAAATCTTCATATTTCATCGTTCCTGCGGCAACCGCAAGTCCGACACGTGCAACCTCTTCGTTTGTAGGACGAATTTTTATTCCGTTAGTTTCAAGAAACGTCAGCAAAACGTACATTCCTATCCGCTTGTTACCGTCAACAAATGCATGATTTGAAATGAGCGCATATCCAAGTCTTGCTCCCTTCTCTTCCTTTGTGGGATAAAGTTCTCTGCCATCAAACGTAGCAAAAGCAGATTCAAGTGCACTATCAAGCAGTGCCTTATCTCTTATATTGGGATCTCCTCCTGTTTCATCAGTAATCAATTTATGCAAAAGCATTACTTTTTCTTGGCTGAACTTTATCATTTTGCAAGCTCCTCAAACGCACTACGGTATAGCTTTAAAATACGCGCCGCAACAAAATCAATTTTTTCATCATCAGTCATTTCAATCGAGGTGTCATTCTCTATATCAACAAGTTTGTATTTGGGTTTATTGTTTTTAAATATATATAACTCTCCGTGCTTGTCTGTCAATCTTGCTACTTTTGAAAAATTTTGATTAGCTTCAGATATAGATACAATTCGATTAGTGTTTATGTTCATTAAATTACCTCCTATACTTATAATACAATAATATTATACACTTTTTTAGGATATTGTCAACCTATTTTTTATCGATAAATATTGTGTATTGGTACACGCCAATTATATGTGTTGGAAAATATGCCTGAAATTAATTAGGAGTATATGGGCTTATTGCCCATATACTCCTTTTGTATAGCTGCTTTATAGTTTTTACTAATTTACCTTTATGCTCTTGATGACCATATCAAACATAGGTCTGTCAGCATAGCCTGTCTTGGTATTTGCAATCTCATCGAGTGTGTCAAAACCGTCTGTCATTTTACCGAAAGCGGCGTACTGACCGTCAAGATGAGGCGCATCCATATGCATAATAAAGAACTGTGAACCTGCGGAATTGGGATTCATCGATCTCGCCATTGAGATTACACCTCTCGTATGTCTGAGGTCGTTATTTACACCGTTTGCCGCAAATTCGCCCTTAATGCTGTATCCGGGGCCGCCCATACCGGTACCTTCGGGGTCGCCGCCCTGAATCATAAATCCTGCTATAACTCTATGGAAAATAAGTCCGTCGTAAAAGCCTTCATTTGCCAATTTTTCAAAGTTTTCTACGGTTAAAGGTGCCTTTTCGGGATAAAGCTCAAGAGTCATCTTGCCGCCGTTTTCCATTTCAATTACTGCTGTTTTCATTGTTTTTCTCCTTATATATTTATATTTTTCAACAAATGCATTATACCACAGTTTCTATAAACAAGTCAAGCGAGTCAAAGGTATACCTTTAACCCGCTTGAAATTATTTATATTGCAAAACCGTTATTAGTCTCTGAAAGCTTCTCTTGCAGCATACGTTGTATGGAGCAATTCGTGAGCCTTGTGAGAGTTGGGTTCGCCGAGGAACTTCTCATAGAGAGCCTTGATCTGAGGATTGTTGTGGCTCTGTCTGAGAGTCTGTCTTTCATCTTCGGAATAGAGAGCTGCAGCACGCTTAGCCTTGAAAGTATCAACGATATCAGCATCTTCATTAGGAAGGAACTGAGGCTTGATGTAAGGCTGACCGCCGCCTGCGATACAACCGCCGGGACAACCCATAATTTCGATAAATGCATACTTGCTCTTGCCTGCTCTGATATCATCGAGGAGAACCTTAGCGTTCTTCATACCGTGAGCAACAGCAACCCAGATTTCAGTGCCGTTAACTTCGACCATAGCTTCTTTGATGCCGTCGAATCCACGAACAGCTTCGAACTTAACGCCTTCGTGTTCTTTACCTGTAAGAACGTAGTAAGCAGTTCTGAGAGCTGCTTCCATAACGCCTCCGGTAACACCGAAGATTACGCCAGCGCCCGTGTAGTCGCCTACAACGTCGTTATCAAATTCTTCGTCGGGAAGCTTGTTGAAGTTAATGCCCGAACGCTTGATAAGCTTTGCAAGTTCTCTTGTTGTAAGAACTGCGTCAACGTCCTTAATGCCGTCCTTCTGGAGCTGTTCTCTTTCCTTTTCGCCCTTCTTAGCTGTACAAGGCATAATGGAAACAACAAACATATCCTTAGGATCGATGCCGTTTGCTTCTGCATAGTAGCTCTTAAGAATTGCGCCGAACATTTCGTGAGGAGACTTACAAGATGAGAGATGACCGAGAAGATCGCCGTAGTTAATTTCAGCGTAGTTGATCCAACCGGGCGAGCAAGAAGTGATCATAGGAAGCTGACCGCCGTTCTTGATTCTGCCGAGAAGCTCTGTAGCTTCTTCCATAATTGTAAGGTCAGCAGCATAGTTTGTATCAAACACCTTCTTGAATCCGAGACGTCTGAGAGCAGCAACCATCTTGCCTGTGCAAGCAGTACCGACTTTCATACCGAACTCTTCGCCGAGAGCAGCTCTTACTGCGGGAGCGGTCTGAACAACAACGTACTTGCCTTCAGCCATAGCCTTGTCAACGAGAGCGATTTCGCTCTTTTCCATCAATGCGCCCGTAGGACATACGCTTACGCACTGTCCGCAGAGGATACAAGGAGAGTTAGCAAACGAACGGTTTTCAGCGGGAGCAACAATTGTATTGAAGCCTCTCTTTTCAAAACCGAGAACGCCCTTGCCGTGAGCATTCTTACATCTTTCAACGCAACGACCGCAGAGTACGCACTTAGATGTGTCTCTTACGATAGAAGGTGTGAGCTGGTCAATAGTTACAGGAGTCATCGAACCCTTGAACATATCTTCTCTTGCGCCCGTTACTTTTGCAGCGTAGAGGAGTTCGCAGTATTCGTTCTTATCGCACTGCTGGCACTTCATAGAGTGGTTGGAAAGCAAAAGTTCAACAGATGCTCTTCTTGCGGAAACAGCCTTGGGAGAAGAGATAATAACCTTCATATCGGGTGTAATGGGGTATACGCAAGATGCAACGAGACGCTGAGGTCCGTAAGCGATCTCACCCTTATCATTTCTTCTGCCTTCCTGAATTTCTACAAGACATACACGGCAAGAACCTTTGGAGCATTCGCCGTGGTTATAAGCGCAGAGTGTGGGGATATCGTAGCCGCAAGCCTTTGCAGCTTCGAGTACAGTCGTTCCTGCCTCTACCTGGTAGGAAACGCCTTCAATAAAAATATTAATCAATGCCATCTTTCATTTCCCCCTTATTTCTTTTCGATTGCCTTGAACTTACAAGAAGATACGCACATACCGCACTTAATGCACTTATCCTGATCGATAACGTAGGGTTCTTTACCTACAACGCCTGTGATAGCGTTTACAGGACACTGACGTGCACAGAGTGAGCACTTCTTACACTTGTCAGGATCGATTACATATTTCATAAGATTCTTACATACTTTTGCGGGGCACTTCTTGTCAACTACGTGAGCGACATATTCATCTCTGAAGGAGCGAAGTGTGGAGAGAACGGGGTTAGCCGCTGTCTGACCGAGAGCGCAGAGAGAACCGATCTTGATGGTTTCGCTGAGTTCTTCGAGTTCTTCGAGGTCCTTCATTGTTGCCTTACCGTCAGTAATCTTGTTAAGGAGTTCGAGCAAACGCTTTGTACCGATACGGCAGGGTGAACACTTACCGCAAGATTCGTCGCAGATAAATTCCATATAGAATTTTGCAACGTCAACCATACAGTTGTCTTCGTCCATAACGATAGCACCGCCGGAGCCCATCATTGAGCCCTTCGCAACGAGAGTATCAAAATCAATTGCAGAATCAAGGTCTTTTTCTGTCAAGCAGCCGCCTGAAGGACCGCCTGTCTGAATAGCCTTGAACTTCTTACCGTCGGGAATACCGCCGCCGATATCATAAATGAGTTCGCGGAGTGTTGTACCCATAGGAATTTCAACGAGACCAACGTTGTTGATCTTACCGCCCAATGCGAATACCTTTGTACCCTTGGACTTTTCAGTACCGTACTTGCCGAACTTTTCAGCGCCTTCACGGAGTATGTAAGGAACGCAAGCGAGCGTTTCAACGTTGTTAACGATTGTGGGGCAGCCCCAAAGACCTTTAACTGCAGGGAACGGAGGACGGGGTCTGGGCATACCTCTCTGACCTTCAATAGAGTTAAGGAGAGCAGTTTCTTCACCGCAAACGAACGCACCTGCGCCAAGTCTGATATGTACGCGGAAGCTGAAATCAGTTCCGAGAATGTTGTCGCCGAGGAGTCCGATCTCTTCTGCCTGCTTAATAGCGATCTTAAGTCTCTTAACTGCAATGGGATATTCAGCACGAACGTAGAAATAGCCGTTCTGAGCGCCGATTGCATAACCTGCGATTGCCATACCTTCGATAACTGCAAGGGGGTTACCTTCGAGAATCGAACGGTCCATAAATGCACCGGGGTCGCCTTCGTCGCCGTTACATACAACGTACTTTTCACCGTCGGGCTGAGCGTAAGCGAAGTTCCACTTCATACCGGTGGGGAAGCCGCCGCCGCCACGTCCGCGGAGACCTGATGCGAGAACGTTATCAATAACAGCTTTTCTATCCATCTTAAGAGCGTTTGCAAGACCAATGAATGCGCCCGAACCGAGTGCTTCTTCAATGTTTTCAGGGTCAATAGCGCCGCAACCGTGGAGAGAAATACGTACTTGCTTCTTGTAGAATTCGATATCATCCTGCTTTGCGATCTTTTCCTGTGTCTTGGGATCAACGTAAAGCAATCTTTCGATGATCTCGCCGCCGATAAGGTCTTTTTCAACGATTTCTTCTACGTCATCGATCGTTACGAGTCTGTAAAGAGTATCTTCAGGGTAAATCTTTACGAAAGGACCCTGTGAGCAGAAGCCGAAACAACCAACCTGGTTAACTGTAACCTTGTCGGAAAGTCCTCTTTCTTCTACGAGTTTTTCAAATTTAGCCTTTATTTCGAGAGAGTTCGAGGAGATACAGCCTGTACCGCCGCAAAGAACTACAGCTCTTTTACCACTTCCGCCTTCAATCTTCTTGCCGTAAGCATCTGCGCATACAGCACATTTCGCGGAAAGCTCTTCAAAATTCTTAATCTTTTCCATAATCCTTATGCCTCCATCTTGCGATATTCTTCAACAATTCCGGGAACATCGGATACCTTGAGCTTGGGATATACCTTACCGTTGATTGTTACAGCGGGAGCGATACCGCAAGCGCCGATGCAACGGAGAGCATCAAGTGTGAACAAGCCGTCTTCTGTTGTTCCGCCGGGAGCTATTCCCAAAAGTTCGGAGAACTTGTCTATGATCTGCTGTGCTCCTTTTACGTAGCAAGCCGTACCAAGACATACGCCGACAACATACTTTCCCTTCGGTTGAAGCGAGAAGAAAGAATAGAATGTAACTACGCCGTAAATTTCTGCAACCGAAATTCCGGTTCTTTCTGATACGATTTCCTGTACTTCAAGCGGAATATAACCATATTCTTCCTGAATTGCAGACAAAATCATCATCAAGGGTGTTTTTTCCTCAACGTATCTGTCGCAGATCTCGTTGATTTTAGCAACTGCCGATTCCTGTAAATGGGCCATTACTAGCCCTCCTTTTCTAAAGATTTTATATAATTTGCATTATTGCAATCCATACATTGTATATCTTATCAAACATTAAGAGGCTTGTCAATACAAAAAAGGCATTAAATCGATTAGTATCGATTGATTTTTTTACATATAATAACAAAATAATACATATTTTTTCGTTTTTTGATACATTTTTAATCGATATGTTTGTATCTATTGCATGGTGCTAAGTATTTTGTAAAAAATATATATTTTCCAATAAAGTATTACGACTAAAAAAAGAAAACGCTCTCGCGTTTTCTTAAAAAGTACAAACAGTCAGGAGCTTCGCTCCCGAACCCACACAAAAGGACACTTTTGAAAAAGTGCCCTCTTGACTCCCTCAAAACTTTTCTTATGGATCCGCCGAAACTTTACGGCTTTTGCAGACCCATAAGCCCCGCCGCGTGGCGGCCTTTGCCTACTTTCTTTCCTTAAAAGAAAGTAGGTGCCAAAATTAATTTCCTCTTCTCTTCTGAGCTTCCGCTTTAAGTCTGAGCTCGGTGTTGAGAATTCTCTTTCTGAGTCTTATGCTCTTGGGCGTTACCTCGATAAGCTCGTCATCGCTGATAAACTCAATTGCCTCTTCAAGACTCATTATCTTAGGCGTTACAAGTCTTAAGGCTTCGTCAGCGCCCGAAGAACGAATAGCCGTCAAATGCTTCTTCTTACATACGTTTACAGTAATATCGCCCATTTTGGGATTTTCACCCACGATCATGCCCTCGTAAACCTCTGTTGCAGGTCCGATAAACATAACGCCTCTGTCCTGAGCGTTAAACAAGCCGTACGACGTAGCTTCACCCGCCTCGTGTGCAACAAGCGAACCGGTGTAACGAAGTGTAATATCACCCTTGTAAGGCTGATATCCGTCAAACAAGCTGTTTATAATACCTTCGCCTCTTGTATCCGTCAAAAACTCACTTCTGTAACCGAACAAGCAGCGCGCAGGAATAAGATATTCTATCTTCATTCTGTTACCCGAAGGCTGCATTTCGATAAGCTCGCCCTTTCTTGCGCCCAGTTTTTCCATAACCGAACCCATACAGGTTTCGGGTACGTCGATAGACACTCTTTCCATAGGCTCGCAAAGTACGCCGTCAATTTCTTTCATAAGAACACGGGGAGTACTTGCACAAAGCTCATAGCCCTCTCTTCTCATATTTTCGATAAGTATGGAAAGGTGCATTTCGCCTCTGCCGCTAACCTTAAAGCTATCGGTGGTTTCACCGTCTTCAACGTGCAAAGATACATCACGGAGCAGTTCTTTATAAAGTCTGTCGCGGAGCTGACGGGAAGTAACGAACTTACCCTCTCTGCCCGCCATAGGACTGTCGTTTACTGAGAAAGTCATTTCAAGCGTAGGCTCGCTGATCTTTACGAAAGGAAGAGCTTCGGGCTTTTCAACCGAAGTTATCGTATCGCCGATCGTAATATTTTCTGCACCCGAGAAACAGATTATATCTCCGCATTTTGCCTCGTTTACGGGCATTCTGCCAAGACCGTCAAACTGATACATAGAAACTATCTTCGTTCTCTTGGGAGGATTGTCGTTATGATAGTTGCAGATCATAACCTCTTGGTTAACCTTGATAGTGCCCCTTTCGACTCTGCCGATACCGATTCTTCCGACGTATTCGTTATAGTCTATCGAAGATACAAGCACCTGCAGATCATCCTCGGGATCACCCTCGGGAGCAGGCATATATTCAAGTATGGTTTCAAACAAAGGTACAAGGTCTTTTCCCTGTTCAAAAGGAGAAAGCGATGCCGTTCCTGCTTTACCCGAACAGAATATCATCGGGCTGTCAAGCTGTTCGTCTGTCGCGTCAAGATCAAGCAAAAGCTCGAGTACTTCCTCTTCGACCTCTTCAAGTCTTGCGTCGGGCTTGTCGATCTTGTTTACGACAACGATAACTCTGTGGTTAAGCTCCAAAGCCTTCTGCAGAACAAATCTCGTCTGGGGCATAGGGCCCTCTGCCGCGTCTACAAGAAGGAGAACGCCGTTAACCATCTTGAGTATACGTTCTACTTCTCCTCCGAAGTCAGCGTGTCCGGGGGTATCGATTACGTTAATTTTTACGTCTTTATAATGTATAGCCGTGTTTTTTGCAAGTATTGTGATTCCGCGTTCTTTTTCGATCGCGTTACTGTCCATTACTCTTTCTTCTGTCGCCTGATTTTCGCGATAAACACCGCCCTGCTTAAGCATTTCGTCAACAAGCGTGGTTTTGCCGTGGTCAACGTGAGCAATTATCGCAATATTACGAAGGTCTTCTCTTTTCATTAATATCCCTGCCTTAATTTTTACTGTTTCTGCATTTTAGTTCCTATAACTTAAATATTATAAAACACATTTCTGCATTTTACAACACTTTTGAGCCGATTTTTTTAATTTTTTTATGAGCAAATAAATATATATGTATTTTTTCATCAAGCTATTGACAATCGGTATAACGTATACTATAATGGTCTCAAGAGATAAAGTGTATCATTTGAGACACTTTATCAAATAAAGCAAAAAGGAGGACAAAGCATTGACAAAAAAAGAAATCACCGAAATATTTGCATCGTCTCCCCTTTTTACAGATTCAGGCAGCAAAACCGTTGAATATGCGTCAGAAAACTGTGTTATTACCGAGTGTGCCAAAGGCGGCAAGCTTTTTGACAATACGAAAGACAAACCGTCGCTCTGCATTATTTTAAGCGGAAGCGCACAGGTTATGGGCGGAACAAAAAGCAAACCCGTAATACTCAATACCCTTTCAAGAGGCAGAGTTTTCGGTATGGCGTCCCTCTTCGGCGGAAAATGCGGTTCGACAGCAGTAGTCGCAAAAGAAAAATGCATTTATGCGATTATATCGCAAGAATGTGTCGAGATCCTTCTCGGTATGGACGTCGGTTTTGCAAAAAACTATATCAGTTTTCTTTCAGAAAAGATACGCTTTCTCAACAAGAAAATTGCATTCTTTACCTCAGAAAGCACCGAGAAAAAGGTGGCGGGGTATCTGCTCTCTCTTCCCTACGACGAAAGCGAAAAATGCGTTATACTCGACATAAAAATGGCAAAGCTTGCCCAGAATCTTGATATAGGCAGAGCATCGCTCTATCGGGCGTTTGATTCGCTCACCGAACAAGGCTTTATTGAAAAAACAAATAACGCCGTAAAAATTAATTGCTACGGCGAATTCAAAAAAATATACGGAGAAAGACTATGAAAAACACAAAAAAACTTTTAACACTTGCACTCGCGCTTATTATGGCGCTGTCCGTTTTTGTATTTGCTTCGTGCGCTAAAAACGACAAAACAGAAAACAACGTAAACAAACAACCTAAAGAGGAAACACCCGAAAAAATACGCATTATAACGCTCGCTGGCCCCACCGGTATGGGTATGGCAAAGCTTATCGACGATGACAAGAATGAAAAAGCAAAGTATGACTATGAATTTACGATTTCGTCCGCGCCCGACCAGGTAAGCCCCGAAGTTATCAAGGGCAACTACGACATCGCGTGCGTCCCCGTCAACCTCGCATCCAATCTCTATAACAAGACCGGAGGTAAGCTCGGGGTTGTCGGCATAAACACACTCGGCGTACTTTATATGCTTGAAAACGGCAACACGATCAACAGCGTTGCAGACCTCAAAGGCAAGACGATTTACGCTACGGGACAGGGCTCGAACCCCGAATACGTACTGCGCTATATTCTTGAAAAAAATAACATTGACCCCGAAAAAGACGTAACGATCGAATTCCTTGCAGACCACGCTGAACTTGCAACAAAGCTCAAAGAAAATAAGGTTGCCATCGGTATGCTCCCTGAACCTCAGGTAACAGCGGCAACTATGGGCACAAGCGTACGTATTGCACTTGATATGACTGAAGAATGGGATAAAGTATCCGATCATGCTCTCGTTCAGGGCTGTATCATCGTAAACAACGATTTTGCAACAAAATATCCTACCGCCCTCAAAAAGTTCCTCGACGAATATAAAGCATCCGTTGATTTCGTAAACAATAACGTTGACGAAGCATCGACACTCATTGAAGCTGCAGGTATTATCCCCAAGGCAGCCATAGCAAAGAAAGCCATCCCGAACTGCAACATTTGCCTTGTTACGGGCGAAGAAATGGCAACATCCGTAAAAAATATGCTGACACTGCTCTTTGAAGCAAAACCTGATTCCGTCGGCGGAAAGATGCCCGATGAAAAGTTCTATAAATAATAGAATTAAAAAAATCGCGAGGACAGTTTTTGTCCTCGCCTTTTGGGTTTTGATATGGCATATAGTTGCAGTTGCCGTAGGCAAGCCCATACTCATCTCCACCCCCTATGATACGGTAAAAAACCTTGTACTCCTTGGCGGAGAAAAAGAATTCTACGTTATTATTTTCAGCTCGGTATTGCGTATACTTACAGGCTTTTTCGTTGCTGTAGCCATCGGTACCCTGCTCGGTATAGCAACAGGGAAAATACGTCTGCTTGACGAGATTATTTCCCCCTTACTCTCGGTAATAAAAGCTACTCCCGTAGCGTCCTTTATTATTCTCGCACTGTTCTGGCTTACGAAAGAGTCTATCCCCTCTTTTATCGCCTTTCTTATGGTACTTCCCATAATTCACGGCAACGTTTCAGAGGGCATAAAAAATACGCCGAACGAGCTTATTGAAATGACAAAAATATATAACGTAAAACCGATTCAAAAGCTCACGAAGCTCTATTTACCCAACATACTCCCCTATTTCCTTGCCGGTTTTAAGACCTCGCTTGGACTTGCCTGGAAAGCGGGTGTTGCCGCTGAAGTAATCGCACTAACGAAAAACTCTATCGGCAAAGAGCTTTACGAAGCGAAAAACTACCTTGAGACCGTCGACCTGTTCACTTGGACTCTTACTGTTATTGTAATAAGTATGTTTCTTGAAAAAGTTCTTATGATGACGGTAAACCGTTTTACGCAAAAAAGAAAGAGAGGCAGCGCAAAATGATTATTTCCGATCTTTCAAAAAAATTCGGCAAGAAAGTTATCCTTCAGAATTTCTCGCTTAATACCGATAACAACGGTATAATTGCCATTTGGGGCGAGTCGGGCAAAGGCAAGACCACCCTTTTGCGTATGATCGCGGGACTTGACAAAAAATATACGGGAAAAATAGACCTCGAAGGCAAAAACAAGATAGCATACGTATTCCAAGAACCGAGATTACTTAACAATCTTACTGCTCTTGAAAACGCAGCGCTCCCCCTCGGTAACACAAAAGAAGCTGCCCAACTCGCAGAAATATGGCTCAAAAAAATGGGGCTTGAAAATGACCTGCATACCTATCCCGAAGAAATGTCAGGCGGTATGAAACAAAGGGTATCTCTTGCAAGAGCGCTTGCCTATGAGGGTGATATTCTCCTGCTTGACGAGCCGTTTAACGGTATAGACCCCGAAAGAACAAAAGCAATTATGGATATTCTGATTGACTATTCCAAAGACCGACTCTGTATTGTCGTAACACACAACAAAGAACACATCGACTACCTCGGATGCAAAACAGTGAATATATAATACGTCAAGACGGTGTGCGGGCTTTGCCCGCACACCGTCTTGTTGCTATCGTAGAGGCGTTCTTTGAACGCCCACGGACGAACACTGTTCGCCCCTACCGAGATTGGTTAATTCTGTTTTATAAACATTTTCTCCAAAACACATATATGGGGATTATATCCCCTTAATAAATAAGATTATAACCCCCATAATAAATATTGTCAATAAGGGGGTTGTTTAATGATAGTATTTGATCGTTTGTGGGAAACAATGAATAAAAAGGGTATATCAACTTATGCATTAAGAGAAAAATGCGGAATTGACAGCAAGACAATCAGAAGGCTCAGAGCCAATGACAATATCGAAACAAAAACGCTTGATAAGCTTTGTTCAGCATTAAACTGCAGAATTGAAGATATTGCGGAATTTATAGAATAACGGCATAAAAAAGCCCTCGTTGGCGTACCTGCTCTATCGCAGGTACGCCATTTTTGTTGCATATAACACATATTAATAATTTTTCTCTCGAAATGCGTTATTGAATGTCTAAAAAATTGCTGTATAATATAGGTGTCGACAAAAGAAATGCTTTGCAAAGCAAGTACCTGAAATAAGGAGGAAAAAAATGAAACTTGCAATTGGAGAAAATATACGCAATTTTCGAAAGAAAAACGACTTGACGCAGGAAGCGCTTGCTGATCGCTTGGGCGTAACCTATCAATCTATCAGCCGCTGGGAAAATGGCTCGACTTATCCTGACCTTGAGCTGATCCCTGCTATTGCCGAGGTGCTTGCCGTGACTGTTGACGAGCTACTTGGAATGCCTCAAATTGAAAAAGAAAAACGTGCGGTTCAAACATTTGATGAACTTCGCCGCGAGTGTATAAAACGTGATTATGATGCCGATAAAATTGTTGATCTTCTTCGCGATATACGAAGAAATTATCTTGACAGCGATTCTGCTTGGCGTCCGTGGGTTGAAGGAAACGACAGAGCATTCCGCGATCCTAAAATACTTCCCGAGGTACGCTTGCTGGCAGAAGCCTATTTTGAACGCCATCCTATGAATCCTCACACGATTCAAACAATGGCAGAAGTTGAGGACGAAGAACATTTGGATGACTTTTTGAGCAAATATACGACATCCATTGATTGTTCTGCGCGCGCACTGCTATTTAATAGGTATTTCCGACGCGGTGATGCAAAAAAATTCGAGCCGGAACGTAGATATCAATTGTATCAAGCATTCAGCACATTACTATGCCCACGCTACTTGCTAAAGTGGGGAGAAAGCAGCGAACATAAACAAGCTGTGGATAAATTTATGGAAACAGTACTTTCATTAATTCGCTGCGACGCTGAGGATGATCGCCCTGATATGTGGGTAGATGATCGTATTGAACTCGGACTTAAATCTGCGGTGCGATCAATATCTGCGGGTAATCAAGATGAGGCTCTTTTGCAAATAGGAACTGTAGTAAAGTTGTTAGAGGATACAATGAAAATTACAGATGAGGTTCTATTGCCAACATCCTGCCGTTTCCTTGATGGAATGGAATGGCAAGCCAAAGAGGCTTGGAAGAACCGTGGTAATAATCCCGACAGTCCAGAGGAACGATTTATTTATATCTTCACTGAAATCAATGGCATGAGCACTTGCTATTGCATATTTCCCAGCGCTTATTATGATGTTCTTAACGGAAAAGATTTTGAATCTCTCCGTAATCATCCGAAATTTGAAAAACTTTGTGATCGCGTAAAAGCGTTAATAATTACAAAATAAAAGGTTCCCCTGTGTAAAGAATATGCACCTCCAAAAGCTAGACACTTTTGGAGGTGCATATAAACATCTCTTGAGTTTTTTATTCTGCGTCTCCGTAGAGGGACGGCATTTTTCTTTTGTGTTCGCTGACTCTGTGGTAGCGGTCGATTATTGCTTTGTCGTGCTCGTTTGCCTTGCCCGTCGTGATATATTCTTCGATCGCGGCATAGGTTACGCCCATTTCCATCTCGTCGGTCTGTCCTTCAAAAAGTCCCGCAGAGGGCGCTTTTTTTATTATTGAAGCCGGAGCATTGAGATATTCAAGAAATTCGTAAACCTCGGAAACCGTAAGGTCTGCAATAGGGTTAAAATCGCACGCGCCATCTCCCCATTTCGTGAAATAACCCATATATCTTTCACACCTGTTTCCCGTGCCTGCAACAATTCTGTTTTCCTGAGCGCCGATCGTATAAAGCGTAAGCATACGGAGTCTGGGGGCAATATTAGTATCCGCGCCCTTATTCAGCGTCTCTTCTCCCGCAATCGTTGTAACGGCAAGCTTTTTAAGCTCGGTCAGATCGACCGTTCTCGTCTCAATGTTAAACTGCTCGGCAACCGCAATACCGTCAGTCATATCCTGCCCGAAATTAACCTTGGATGAACAAGGCATAATAACACCTACTGTATCCTCGCAAGCAAGCTTACAGAGTATTCCTACCAGCGCGCTGTCCTTGCCTCCGCTGTTACCGAAAATAATGCCCTTTGCGTGCGCCTCGGCAAGCTTGTTTTTTATAAATTCAATTCTGTTCTTAAGTTCAACTTCGTAGTTTCTCATTTTCATTTCCTCGTCCGATTATTTACGTAGATATTTTACACCGCAAAGGGTATAAAGTCAATACACAGTCAATAATTATTATGCTCGATAACAATACCTAAAAAACACAACAGTTTATTTTTAATAACTATTTTTCAAATTTTAATTGTATTTTCCGCGATGTATGCTATAATCAATAACAACGACTTAGAACAAGAGGTTGCTTATGAAAAAAATAATTGAAAAATGGTTTGATATCCTTCAGTTTCCGACTGAATGGAAGGGTGAAATCCTTGAAAGTGCACAAGGTTTTTCAACAGATGAAATTGAAAAAAACGAACAACCTTACGAATGGCTGTTTGAGCAGGAAAACAAACTTCAGGGGCTGCTTTATGCCCTTTATAAATGCGAAGATTTCTTCAATACCGGAAGAAAAAGAAACATTCCTGAAGATATATTAATCAAGACTCTTTCCGAAGTAAGAAGATACGCTCTTGAATACTACACATCAACCGGAAAAATCGGCGTATTGATGATAACTTGGCTGGGCATAATTCTTAACGGAAACATATACAGACTCGGCAGACTTGAATTTGAAATGCACCCGGCACAGCATTCGTGCGAAGAGCTGGGGCTGGAAAAGGGAGAAAACGTAATCGGTGTACATATTCCCGACAACGGAGGCCCATTTACCCCCGAAGCGTGCGAAAAAGCATATGCCATTGCAAAAGACTTCTTTGCAGAATATTTTCCCGAATATTCCTACACACATTACGTATGCGAATCTTGGCTGCTTGATACTACCTTGAAAAACTTTTTAAATAATGACTCCAACATCGTAAAATTTATGGACACTTTCAAACCGGTAGTCAGCAAAGAAGCCTATTCAGCTCTTATCTATCTTTTCAGCAGAGATACATCCGTCGAAGACCTCGGCAAAATAACGCCAAAAACAAGCCTGCAAAAAGCAGTAATCGACCATATTCAGAACGGTGGAAAGCTGTATACCACGTTCGGTGTAAAAATCAGATAACAAGAGAGTGTGTACGGCGGTATATGGGCGAAGCCCATATACCGCCGTTACTTTATTATAAGATTGTAAATTTTGCAAAAAATGTGGAAATTTCGTTTTATTTATGATATAATATATTATTAATATTTAAAATCGGCAACTATATGCAAAAAAATACCACCATCGGCACAGGAGTAAACAATGGTAAAATACATAGAAAAAGCAGAGAAAATGACGTTACAGCTTATTGCTCTTCGCGGAATAACGGTATATCCTTCTATCCCGCAAAGCATTGAAATATCGGACAAGATTGCAAAGAAATGCTGTATATTCGCAAAAGAAATCGACGAGCCCGTTTTTTTGGTGTCTCTCAAAGATATAACGAACAAGAACTACGAAAAAGTTGAAGATTTTGCCAAGATCGGTACCGCAGCAAAGATAAAGGATTTCCTTAAGCTCCCCAACGGCAATTTGAGAATTATTTTTGACGGTCTATGCAGAGCTTCTCTTCTCTCGGTAACAAAGAGGGGCGACAAGCTTTTCGCAGACACACTCTGCAAAAAAATAACCGCCGAAAACGAAGGCGGCGTTAAGGGCGAAGCGCTTATCAGAGAAACGCTTACGGTGTTTGAAAAATTCTCGAAATTCGTTCCCAACCTTTCGGAAGACGTTTCACTTAACATAAAAACCATAAAAACGGTAGGACTTCTTGCAGACTATATTGCTTGTAACATTCTTACGAGTATTGACGACAAGCAGGCTATCCTCGATGAGTTTGACCCTTTGAAGCGTCTTGAACTGCTTAACGTTATTCTTGAAAAAGAGCTTCGTATTTTTGAAGCGGAATATGCTATACACAAAAAAGTCGTCAAAAAGCTTGAAAATAACCAGCGCGAACATTATCTGCGCGAACAAATGAAGGTTATTCAGGGTGAGCTGGGATACGGCGACGGGGAAAACGAAATCGAGGAATATCTCGATTCGATATATGCAAAAAAGCTTCCCAAGGAAGTTGAAAAAAAGCTTGTAAAAGAAGTATACAAGCTCCAGAAGATGCCCTTCGGCTCTGCTGAGAGCGCGGTTATAAGAACCTATCTCGACACCTGCATCGAGCTTCCTTGGACAAAGTCTACCAAGGACAGACTTGACACTAAATACGCGCAGAAAATTCTTGACCGCGATCACGACGGTCTTGAAAAGGTTAAAGAAAGAATCGTCGAATATCTTTCGGTAAAACAGCTTAATCCCGAGCTTAAAAATCAGATTATATGTCTTGTTGGTCCTCCCGGAACAGGTAAGACATCTGTTGCCCAATCTATCGCAACTGCAATGAACCGTAAATACGTGCGTGTAGCTCTTGGCGGTATCAGGGACGAAGCCGATATCAGAGGCCACAGAAAAACCTATGTCGGCTCAATGCCCGGCAGAATAATCAACGCCATTAATCAGGCGGGTGTAAAAAATCCGCTCGTTCTGCTTGACGAAGTGGACAAGCTTACAAGAGACTCGCACGGCGATCCGTCTTCTGCATTACTTGAAGTGCTTGACGGCGAACAGAATAAGAATTTCCGCGACCATTTTATCGAGCTTCCCTTCGACCTTTCCGAATGTATGTTTATTGCAACGGCAAATACGCTTGATACTATTCCCAAGCCCCTGCTTGACAGAATGGAAGTTATCGAGCTTCATATATACACAAGAACGGAAAAACTCAGTATCGCGAAAAACCACCTTATTCCAAAACAGCTCAAGCGCCACGGACTTACAAAAAAACAGCTTAAGCTTGAAGATTCTGCGATATTTGAAATAATTGATTTCTACACTCGCGAGGCGGGCGTACGTAATCTTGAAAGAGAAATATCCTCTCTCTGCCGTAAGGTTGCAAAGAAAATCGTCGAAAATGAATATACTTCTGCAAAAATTACCGACAAAGACATAAAAGACTATCTGGGCGGAAGAAAGATTCTTCCCGACGTTATTTCCGAGCAGGGAGAAATCGGTATTGTAAACGGACTTGCATACACGTCTGTCGGCGGTGATCTTCTCAAAATTGAGGTTGCCGTTATGACGGGAAGCGGCAAGATCGAGCTTACGGGTTCTCTTGGCGACGTGATGAAAGAATCCGCAAAAACTGCCGTAAGCTATCTCAGAAGCAACTGTGAAAAATACGGCATTGAAGAAGATTTTTACAAGACGAAAGATATACATATCCACGTTCCCGAGGGAGCAATTCCAAAGGACGGTCCCTCTGCAGGCGTTACACTTGCTACCGCTCTCTTAAGTGAACTTACCAAGAGAAAAGTACGCTCCGACGTTGCAATGACGGGAGAAATTACTTTACGCGGCAGAGTTCTTGCAATCGGCGGCCTGCGTGAAAAAACTATGGCGGCTTACAAGGCGGGGGTTAAGAAGGTTCTTATCCCTCACGACAACGCAAAAGACATACAAGAGCTTGATAAAGAGGTTAAAAACAATATTGAGATCGTGCTCTGCTCAAGTTTAGACGACGTTTTCGCAAACGCCTTTGAAGAAGAAAAGCAAACCAAAACGAACGTACTTGAAAACCTCAAAAACGGCTCGGTTGTCGATATTCCCCAAAAAACAAACCACATCGCGAGGTCGGTATGAAAATAAACGTCCAGAATTCAAACCTTGAAATAACGGCAGGTGTCCCTAAGCAGTTTCCCTCGTTCTCTATGCCGCAGATTGCATTTTCGGGCAGATCAAACGTTGGAAAGAGTTCGCTTATAAACACCCTGCTCGGCAGAAAAAAACTCGCAAGAGTCAGCTCCGCCCCCGGAAAAACGATAACTGTTAACTTCTATTCGGTTGACAAAAAGCTATATCTTGTCGACCTCCCCGGCTACGGATATGCGAAACGCTCTGTCGAGGACAAAAAAAGATGGTCTGCCTTAACCGACGGATTTTTCACGGCAAGAGACGAAAACGACAATTCGCTGAAAGCCGTCGCCCAGCTTATCGATATGAAAGCGGGTCCGACTGCCGACGACGAAATGATGCTCGACTACCTCAATTCAGTCGGTATACCCTATTTTATTGTCGTTACAAAATCGGACAAGGTAAACAAGACCGACAGAAACAAGATGCTTGAATACATCAAAAATCACCCCTCAGTTATGCAAAACACACCCATAATCCCCTTTTCTTCACTTAAAAACGAGGGAAAGGACGACGTGTGGTCGACTATTCTCACATATTGCGATAACTAATTATGCTATATAACTTCCACGGAGAAAAACAATGTTACACAAAAACCTAGGAATAAACGAAAACAATCACCTCACTATATGCGGATACGACACCGTCGAGCTTGCAAAAGAATACGGTACGCCGTCCTACGTTATGGACGAGGATATGATAAGAGAAAACTGCCGAATATACAAAAATGCGCTTGAAAAGCATTTCGGCAAAGGCAGTATGCCTCTTTACGCAAGCAAGGCGTTTTCCTGCAAAAAAATATACGAGATTGCAAAAGAAGAAGGCATCGGCTGTGACGTTGTATCGGGCGGTGAGCTTTATACAGTATACAAATCCGGTTTCCCGATGGAAAAAGTATATTTCCACGGAAACAACAAGACTGATGCCGATATAGCCCTCGGACTTGACTGTAAAATCGGTTTTTTTGTTGTTGATAATTTTGAGGAGCTTGAAGAAATCAACAGGCAAGCAATGCAGAGAAACGTAAAGCAAAATATCCTTCTTCGCATTACCCCCGGAATCGACCCACACACTCACAAGGCAGTCGTTACGGGCAGCGTTGATTCGAAATTCGGCTCTGCCATTGAAACCAATCAGGCAATGGCTATCGTAAAAGAAGCTCTTACAAAAGCAAATATCGAGCTTTGCGGACTCCACTGCCATATCGGCTCGCAGATATTCGAGTGCGAACCTTTTACGGACGCGGCAGATATTATGATACGCTTTTTGAAGCAAATTAAGGACGAAACGGGTAAAGAGCTCAAGATACTCAATCTCGGCGGCGGTATGGGCGTACGCTATACCGAAGACGATCCTTATATAAGCTACGAAGAAAATATCGGCAAGATTGCAAATAAAATTAAAGACTACGCTGAAAAACACAACGTCAACCTGCCCATAATACTTATGGAGCCCGGACGCTCTCTCGTTGCGGCTGCAGGGCTTACACTCTATACTGTCGGAAGCGTAAAAGAGATCCCGGGTTTTAAAAACTACGTATCCATCGACGGCGGCATGCCCGATAATCCGAGATACGCTCTCTATCAGTCGGTATATACAAGCGTTGTCGCAAACAAGGCAAACAGCCCCGCAGACTACACCTGCACAATCGCAGGCAGATGTTGCGAAAGCGGAGACCTTATTGCCGAAAACACCAAAATCACACGCCCCGAAAGAAACGACATACTCGCCGTTCTTGTTACGGGCGCATACAACTATTCTATGTCGTCGCACTACAACAGACTCCCAAAACCGCCCGTTATTATGGTTTCGAAAGATAAGAAATATATAGCGGTAAAAAGGGAGAGCTACGACGACCTTATGAGGAATGATCTATGATAAGCAGCTTGCTCTCGGGAAATTTTAACTATATTGAGTTTTTGCTCAGAATCCCCATCGTTCTTATCGCCCTTTCGGTACACGAATGTGCTCACGGCTACGCGGCATACAAAATGGGAGACCCCACCGCCAAAGCCTTTGGCAGACTTACGCTTAATCCCATTAAGCACCTTGACCTTTTCGGTACTATTTCAATGTTTTTGTTCGGTTTTGGCTGGGCAAAGCCCGTACCCGTTAATGCAAGAAGGTTTGATAACCCCAAAAAAGGTATGGCTGTAACCGCACTTGCGGGACCTCTGTCAAACGTACTCCTTTCTTTGCTCGGCATTATACTCTGTGCAATCGTCGCTGTTATAAACGCTAATTTCCCGAAGCTTTTTTCGCAGTCTGAATTTATGAGCAACTTCTATTTTATTCTGACTACGTTTCTTTATATGTTTCATATAATGAACCTCAGCCTTGCGGTGTTTAACCTTATTCCCATCCCGCCGCTCGACGGTTCAAGACTTGCTCTCGTGTTCTTGCCCGATAAGCTGTATTTCAGCTTTATGAAATATGAGCATATCATTCAAATGATTCTTATGATTGCTCTTTTCACGGGACTTCTTGACGGTCCACTCAGCACTGTTATTATGTTTCTTTCAAACAGAATGACTGATGTAATATTTTATATCGCAGGATTTTTTATATGACAAACACAAAACCTAATTATAAGCTTGAGATCTTTGAGGGCCCGCTTGACCTTCTGCTCTCGCTTATCACAAAAAACAAGATCGATATATGCGACATTCCTATAGCCCTTATCCTCGATCAGTATATGGAATATTTATCGTTAATGGAAAAAATGGATATGGACATTGCGGGCGAATTTATTGCGATGGCATCAGAGCTTATGCTCATTAAGAGCCGTATGCTCTTCCCCAAACAAGACGAGGAAGACGAAGAAGACCCGCGCGCCGCTCTTGCCGCCGCCCTTCTGGAATATAAAAAAGCAAAAGAAGCGGCAATCCTGCTTAATGATATGTTCGCTGAATATTCGGGCAGATTTGCGAAAGAAAGCGATACGTTTCCTGCTAAAAACGATGAGCCTCCGGAGGATATGGATTCCGAGCTGTTGCAAAAAGCCTTCGTCAGACTTATAAACAGAAGCAAGTTATATTCAGCTCCCCCCGAAAAAGTGTTTGCTCCCCTGCTCCGCGGCCGTATGGTATCGGTATCCGAGAAAATACTCAGCATTCTTAAAAGACTTCGCAGAATGGAACGCGACAGCTTTGACAACCTTATTCTTCTTTGTGAAAACCGTTCTGAGCTTGTTGCGTCCTTTATGGCTATTCTTGAGCTTGCAAAGGCACGAAGAATTGAGCTTGAAGAAAAAGAAGACGGCTCGCTTGATATTGTTTTGAATACACATTCCAACCGAAAAGGAAGACTCGAAAATGCAGAATGAAATCGATATAAACAAGAAAATGGAAATAATTGAGGCTGTGCTGTTTGCCGCAGGACATCCCGTAAGCTACGACAAACTGGCGGATATACTTGAAATCACTCCGTCTGCGGCAAAAGAGCTTGTTGCAATGTATGAAGAAAAATACAACAATACAGATCTCCCCCGCGGTGTTCAGCTTATCCGATTTGACAAGGCGTGTCAGCTCTGTACCAAGAGTGAATACGAATCGTACGTAAAACTCGCTCTCGGCATTAAGCAAGGCAGAGGAAATCTTTCTAATTCCTCTCTTGAAGTACTTGCAATAATCGCATATCACCAGCCGGTTACAAGAGCTTACATAGAACAAGTAAGAGGACTCGACAGCTCATATTCCATCGCAGTTCTTTCCGAGAAAAACCTTATCGAGAAAAAAGGCAGACTCGACGTCCCCGGCCGTCCCTCGCTTTACGGAACGACGCTCGACTTTTTACGTTGCTTCGGACTTACCTCTCTCGATCAGCTCCCATCCGTTGAAATGCTTACTTTTGACGTAGCTGATGAAGACAATTCTGAAAAGCCCGAAGGAGACATTCTCCCGCTTGAAGACGATAATAACAACGAAAACGATTAACAGACAAAACTTAGACAGGAGGCGTATAATATGTGGTGGCTGCTTTTACTTATTCCTTTTGCCCTTATTATGCTCGTACTGTTTGTCAAGGTCAGACTTTGCCTTATCTACGAGGACGATCTTGATGTAAAAGTAAAAGTCTTGTTCTTCAATATTCCGCTCTATCCGCAAAAGCAGAAAAAAATTAAGCCGTCCGACTATTCTTTAAATAAACTGCAGAAAAAACAAGCCAAGCTGGACAAAAAAAGCAAAAAACAACCGAAAAAACAAACCGCGTCTCAGCCGAAAGAAAAAGACACGGCAACCAAGATCAAAGACGGTATCGGACTTATACGAATTATCCTCGACAACGTAATGTCGCCGTTCGGCAGGTATTTAAAAATCGAGATCATAAAAATATATGTAAAAATAGCTTCGGAAGATGCAGCAAAAACAGCTTTTATATACGGCCTTGCCTCACAGGGCATCGCCTATATAATCGAACTTCTCTCGAACGTAACAAACGTTGACGTAAAAAAGAAAAACAGCATCAGAATAATCCCCGATTTTCTTGATACGACATCTGAAGCAAGAATTAATATTACTCTGGGACTTCGAGGCTGGCACGCGTTTGTTCTTGCAGTAAAATTCTTTATGGGTTATATAAAATCAAAAAACAATACAAATGATAATATAAATTCTCTTAAAACTCAGGAGGAAAAATAATATGGATAACAAGCACAACGACATTATCAAAACTACCCTTGACAGCATCAAAGGTATCGTTGAATCAAACACAGTAATCGGCGAACCCGTAAACACTCCCGGCGGAATAACCATTATCCCCGTATCAAAAGTATCTCTCGGCTTTGCTTCGGGCGGACTTGACTATGCATCGAAAAAAGAAGAGACTGCAAAAAATAACAATTTTGGCGGCGGCTCAGGCACGGGTGTATCCGTTGTTCCTATGGCGTTTCTTGTTGTTAAGCCCGATGGAACGGTCGAGCTTCTCAATATGTCTGTTCCGGACACAACGACAAACCAGATAGCAACAGTCGGCAACCTCATCGAAAAAACTCCCGACGTTATTGAAAAAATTAAAAATATTTTCGTAAAAGAAAAGAAAGAAGAAAAAGGCGAATAATTCATTGTCTTACATTTAATAACAATCCCTGTTTCTGCATATAAAACACTCTGATTTCAAATAAATATAGTAAAAACATTTATTTATTTCGGAGTGTTATTTTATGAAGAAAATTATATCCGTACTGACTGTAATTTTATTGCTTTCGCAAATTTTTACCGTAAACTGTCTGGCACTTGACGTATCCGCGCACAGCGCATACGTAATTGACGGAGAAGAAGGTATAGCAGTCTACGAAAAAAATGCAAACGAAAAAATGGGTATGGCAAGTACGACGAAAATCATGACCTGCCTCGTTGCAATTGAAAACTGCCCTCTGGAAAAAAAGGTAGCCGTTTCCGACAAGGCAATAGGTGTTGAAGGCTCGTCGATATACCTGCAAAAAGGTGAAATGCTTACGATGAAGCACCTGCTCTATGCTTTAATGCTTCAGAGCGCAAATGACGCGGCAACCGCGATCGCCTGCGAAATAAGCGGCAGTACCGAAGGTTTTGCAGAACTGATGAATAAAAAAGCACAAGAGCTTGGTCTGAAAAATACCCACTTTACAAATCCGCACGGTCTGTACGACGAAAACCACTATACAACCGCCCGCGATCTTGCGCTGATTACAAAACACGCGCTGGATAACCCTACCTTTCGCGAGATCGTTTCAACAAAGAAAACAGTAATCCCGCTAAATAACGACGAAGGCGCCCGTGCACTTGTTAACCACAACAAGCTTCTTCGTATTTATGACGGGGCAATAGGTGTAAAAACAGGTTTTACCAAGAAAACGGGTCGCTGTCTTGTTTCCGCCGCGCAAAAAGACGATACGACTATAATTGCAGTTACTCTCAATGCACCTGACGACTGGAACGACCACAAGTCTATGCTTGATATGGGCTTTGATAAAATACAAACGGTCAGCCTCGCGTGTGAAGGTCAGTATAACTGCAAAGTGTCGGTCGTAGGCGGTCAGTCCGACTACGTAACGCTAACCAATACCGAGGGACTGAAATACACCTACCTGAAAGAAAACGCAAATATTACAAGCGAGATTATTCACGACAGATTTATTTTTGCGCCGGTAAAACAGGGCGAAGTTATCGGGTACGTGGTTTTTTATAACAACGGAGAAGAAATCGGAAGAATAAAACTTACGGCGCAAAACAGCGTAGAAAAACCGGTTTCAAAAAAGAAACTATTCGGCATATTTTAGGAGCTATATTATATATGGAAGAAATACGACTTCAAAAGTATATTTCAACAATAGGCGTTATGAGCCGCAGAGCCGCTGAAAAAGAGATTGAAGCAGGCAGAATAAGAGTAAACGGCGAAGTAGCAGACCTTGGACAAAAGATTATCCCCGGCAAAGACCGGGTTACATACAAGGGCAAGCTTCTTGAGCAAAAGAAAAACGATCGCAAGGTTTATATTATGCTCAATAAGCCAAAAGGATACGTTACTACTCTTTCTGACGACAAAGAAAGAAAATGTGTGGCTCAGCTTGTTGAAGACGTAAACACACGAGTCTATCCCGTCGGCAGACTTGATATGTATTCGGAAGGACTGCTTCTTTTTACAAATGACGGCGAGCTTGCAAACAAGCTTACACACCCTAAGCACCATATCCCGAAGATATATCACGTAAAGCTCAAAGGCGAAATTACGCCTGAACAGCTTAAGGCGCTCAGTAAGCCTATGGTTATCGACGACTATGAAATACAACCCGTAAAGTGCGAAATAATCACGAGAAGGGATAATTTTACGGTCATCCGCATGGAGCTTTACGAGGGCAGAAACAGACAAATACGAAAAATGTGCGAGCAGACCGAGCTTGAAATTATCAAACTGCAACGCGTAGCGATCGGTAACATTAAACTTGGTGATCTTGCTCCGGGTAAATGGCGCCACCTTACAAAAACACAGGTCGATTACTTAATGAAAAGTTAATGTGGATATATGGGCTCCTCCCATATATCCACATACTATTTCCCACCCTTTATTTGTGTATTTAGGTAAACTTTGGTAAAATTTGGTAAATATAACCTATTATCGACAATTTTTTTTAGTAAGTATTTCGTCAAAAATAGTATTGCAATAATTGGTAAAATATGGTAATATATATGCATAGAAAAACGAAATAAGTTATTTGGAGTGTGCAAAATGGATCAATCAATAAAAATTCTGATAGCTGACGAAAACTACGATTTCCGGACAAGCTGTCGAGATAACCTGCAAAGACAGGGATTTATGCAGATAGACGTTGCATCAAACGGCGAGGATGCATTGGCAAAGATCAGAACCAACCGCCCTGACGTAGTCATTATTGACTCTTGGATGTCAAAAATTGACTGTATAAAAATTATTAATACTGCAAATTCAATGGACAAGTGCCCGTCGTTTATTGTTGTATCTGCGGTAAATAACGAAAATATATTTTCGGAAGCTACTGAAGCAGGCGCAGAATACTGCCTCGTAAAACCGCTTGATTTCCCCACTCTGAAAGAGAGAATAATCCGTATTGCAAGAAAAAATATGAACAGCAAAACAAAAACATATTCGGGAAAAAGCGATATTGTTCAGGCGGATATGGAAACTCAGATCACCAAAATTATACATCAGATAGGCGTACCGGCGCACATTAAAGGGTATCAATACTTAAGAACTGCCATTATGATGGCGATTGAGGACAACAATATAATTAACTCGGTTACAAAAATTCTCTATCCTACGGTTGCACAGAAGTATTCGACCACATCCTCAAGAGTTGAACGCGCAATCAGACACGCTATTGAGGTTGCTTGGGACAGAGGCGACATTGACACTCTGAATTCTTATTTCGGATATACCATTCAGAATAACCGAGGCAAGCCCACAAACAGCGAATTTATCGCCATGATCGCCGATAATTTGCGTTTGAAGAATAAATTCTCCTAATCTATCCCCATTTTATTAATTGTAATATGGGCTACGCTCATATTACAACTCATTCCCCATTTTATTAATTGTAATACGGGCTGCGCCCATATTACAACTCATTCCCCATTTTACTCCCTTTTTAAACTGTGATACGGGCTAATTAACGTACCACAAATCTATTTTCATTTAAAGCAACCTGCTTTAAAAAACAAAAAACCGTGCTCCCCTCACGGTTTTTTGTTTTTTTCTCTCGCTTTTTTGAAAAAAAGTAGGCAAATAATCTTACAACTATAGTTCACAAAAAACCAAACCATCTGTTATTTTGCTTTTTCAAAAATATTTTTGAAGGCAATTACAAATACAGGAAAGAAAATAAGCCCGAGAAAGCCGCACAGTTCAAGCCCGATGTACATGGAAAACAGTGTCGCCAACGGGTGAAGTCCAATACTTTTTCCTATTATTTTTGGTTCAAGTACTTCTTTTACGACGCTTACCACCGCAAATATTATGAGCAAGCCGAACCCTTGATAATATGAACCTGCAAATATTTTTACAGCCGCCCACGGTATAAGCACAGTGCCTACGCCTATGACCGGTAATATGTCAACCAGCGCAATTATGAGCGCCACCGAAAAAGCGTACTCTGTCCTTAGTATTAAAAACCCGACGTATAACTGCAAAAAAGTGAGGGTCATCGTAAGCAGATATCCCTTTGCAATGTTAATTCCCGCCCTTTTCAGCTTTTCGCCTACACCCGAAAATCGTGTTTTTATTTTCTGGGGGGTGTTTAAAAGAATATATTTTTTTATATCGTCATAATCGGCAGAAAAATAATACGAAGCCATTATAAGAATGAGAGATACGAACAACAGATTTGGCAGCAGCGTAATTATTCCCCGCAGCATATTTGGTACGTTTTGAGTAAAACGGGCAATAATACTCTGGAAAATATCAGAAAACACCTTCTTCAGCTCATCTTCACTTGCAAAAGACTGCAAAAAAGGAAACCTGTCCGACAGCTTGTTTATATATTTTATAATCCCGTTTATCCACGTTTCAGCGTGTTCCGTAATATAGACCACGATACCGCGCAGTTCAAAAATAAGCTTGTCAAACAGCAAAAACAGCACGAGCCCGAGGAATACGATAATAATAAGTACAAGTATTATGCTTATCAATTTTTGCGGTATTTTAGTGCGAACGTGCAGTGTTTTTGAAAGAGGTCTTATTATCAGCGATACGCCCCAGGCAATAATAAAGGGCAAAAACAGCTTCAAAAGGTATTTAAAAAACACAAAAAGTGCAATTCCGCCGACTATGAAGTAAAACGATATAACAAGTATTCTTTTGTAGCTCTCCTTCGGCAAATAGTCCATTTTTCACAAGCCCCCTTTTCATTATATTATATAGAAAAGAAAGGCTTTTCATTCAACTAAACAACAATGCTTTATAAACACCATAAAAAATGTTTTTACGGGGGTACCGCGGCACAGGGCAACATGAGTTTTTGCTAAGCATTTAAGCCTCTCACTTTGGGAGAGGTGGCGCACAAAGCGCGACGGAGAGGGGCTGACGAGTTGTAATCATTTGCCCTCTCACCCGCTATCGCGGGAGCTCTCCCGTAGGGAGAGCCTTTTTTGCGAGTGTAATCACTTGCCTCCATCTGACGAGGTAGCGAAGCGGCGGCGAGGGAGTGAATAACAGTCCGGTGGACTGTTAGAGCCGAGCCGTGACCGAACCGCAGTGAGACGGTGGCATTTTGCCTTGGCAAAATGACGGAAGGAGAGATACACGAACATTTTTTGATTGCAATAATGGCGATATTGCAAATATAAAAATTGTACCAATAAAGACGTGTTACTCCGCACATTCTCTCTCCTTCAGTCTTGGACTAAAAACTCGGCGTTTTCTTTGAAATAAACTTAGAGAAAAAAACGCCGAGTTTTCTTAACGCCAATCCAGCTTCCGAAGTATAGGGGTTCCCCGAAACGCACGCAGTAAGTTTTGGGGGTTCGCGCAAGAGGAAGCCAAGAAAGAAAACGCATTCGCATTTTCCAAGAGGCTCAGGCAGTCAGGAGCTTCCCAGCTTTTTGAAAGAAGCTGGGCAAAAACTTTGCAACATTGGTTTGTCTAAACATTATTACTTCTGCTCACCCGTGTTGCCCTGCCGCGTGGCGGCAAAAACTTGTAAGCTCCTAAAGCTGTCTGTACCATAATAAAAAGAGCGGTAAAACCGCTCTTTTTGTGTTATTCATTCTATAGGCTCATCGTAGTATATGCCGTCCCAATAGCCGCTGTCGTCAAGATAACACCAGCCTACGCTGTCTTTCATCCAAGCATTTGTGAGCATTGCTCCATCTTCTCCCAGATAGCACCAGCCTATGCTGTCCTTTCTCCACTGGTTATCTACCCTATAGCCTTTTTCGAGATAGTACCACGTTCCGTGGTAGTTTACCCAGCCGTTTCTATCGTAGTAGAAATAACCGTCTGACGTAATGTATGCCCAGCC
>JAFUJB010000011.1 GCA_017473865.1 Clostridia bacterium
ATGACTGTCGATGACAAACCGACGATTGTGGCTTATTATGAACACAACTATCAAGTCGAGGTCGGGCACACGAAAACCGGATATCCCTATGTCTACTATTATAAAGAAATGCCGGCAACTGCGGATCAAGCCGGTGGAACCAATGGTGCACTGTTTGTCAAGGTATCCGACCGATATGTCATGTGCACCACCTGGTTTAATCCCGATACTCTTCAACAAGCACATACCATGATCGACTCTATCGAATATTCGGAACCCTCCTCCCAACCTGACACTCAAAAACAGCCGAACGGCGATAATGAAGTACATATCACTCTTAAAGTTTATTTAAAAGAAAAAGAGGGCGAATCTACAAAATATAACGCCGCAATTAAGGTGTATAACGAATTTTTAAATGAAAAAATTAAAGCAAAAGATAAACGTACCGGGGAAATGGTAGGTGCAAATGAAGCATGGAATCCCTTTACCGGCAAACCGGGCATTATAGAGTTTGCTTTGTTCGATGTAAATAAAGACGGCATACCCGAACTGCTTACAAGCGCGAGTACTCATCGTGTTTTTTCATATCAAAACGATCAGCTTTGGCATTGGTATGAAACAGATGGTAGTGTTATGAACGGACCAACTTATATTTTGGAAAACGGTGCACTATTTTCTCAAAAAACATCTACGGGATATAGTTATACTTATATAACATTTGATTCTGAAGGCGCGGTATCCGAGGTATGGTTTCATGACCCCGGAGAAGATTACGAAGGTGCAATTTATCTTTTTAATTATGAGAACGTATCCAAAGAAGAGTATCAGCAGTTAACAAAAGAATATATGGAATTGTCACAAAAAAAGGCAACTGTTGAGTGGTACGTTTATAACAATCCTCAGATTATACCGGAGACCTATAAACAAATATTAGATAACAAAAAGACTTTCATACTAGACGGTGAAAAAATATCTATTAACGAATATAAATTCCCATATATGATGAATTACTTTTCTGATTGCAAGGGTGTAGAATATGCTGCGATAGACATGGATGGAGACGGCAAAGTAGAGCTGTTAATCCAAGAGCCTCTGGGAGATATCTTGATTTTGCACGAAGAAAATGGTGTTGTTTATGGATACGACTTTATTTTCCGTTACATGTATCATATTAAAGACGATGGCTCTTTTTCCTGGAATGCCAATTCGGGCAATACCTACGGAGTTTCAAAATTACGTTTTGAAAACCAAACATGTCAAGAAACTGAAGTATATAGAGTTGAATTCGATGAAGATAATAATAGTTTCAAATATTTTATTTACGGTACAGAGGTAAGTGAAGAAGATTTTGAATCGAACTCTGCAAATTTGGAATCCAATGTTGAACTCACCTGGTACAAATTAGATTCGTATTCCAAGACAACCGATAATTAAGAACAAGAGAGAGTGTGTGCTCCGCCCACGCTCTCTCTGTTGCATTTTATAATGGCTGCACACGGGCGAAGCCCGTGTGCAGCCATATTGCTTACAATAAAAAAATCCGCCTTGGATGCTTCAGGGTCTAAAGAACAGTTATATTATCAGTAAAGCAGTCAATCTCGCGGATACAGCCAGAGGCTCACTCCGGGAGGGAGCTGTCGCCGCAGGCGACTGAGGGAGAGTGCGTTACAATGAAATTTATTTAAACTCAAAGTTACGCAGGCTCCTTCCGTCACGCTACGCAGCGAACCCCCAAAGCTCATTTCATTCGCTTCGGGGAACCCCTGCCGCGTGCCACCTTCTCCCGGAGGAAGGCTTATATAGTACGCCAACAAGTGCGCATTTACTTACCGCCGAAGGTGGTAATGCAATATTAAAAAACCGATACGGAAATAAATCCATATCGTTTTTTTTACTGCCCTTCAGCTCTCGTAGCAGATAAGGCGGAGAATTTTTATTATATCCCTATCGAAGGATGATCGTCAGTTGCCGGATTATCAATAAGCTCTCCCTTTTCTGTAAAACGTGAGCCGTGGCAGGAGCAGTCCCAGCTATGCTCTGCGGGATTATATTTCAAAGCACACCCAAGATGCGGACATCTGGGAGCTGTGGGTGTAAGCAAGCCTACGGTAGATTCAAATACATTAACGGCAAGCTGAGGTCTTAAAATACTTCTGCTAGGCGAAAAAATCTGTGCATATTTATTTGATTTTCCTTGCACAAGATCACATAATATTTCTGCCGCAACCATAGAGTTTGTCATCCCCCATTTATTAAACCCCGTTGCTACGTAAACGCAGGGTGTGGCTTGAGAATACTGTCCGATATAAGGAACTCTGTCCAATGTCATACAGTCCTGCGTTGCCCACTTGCCGACAACTTGAGCTTTGGGATAATGTTTTTTTGCAAACAGCTCAAGCTCCTGCCAACATCCGCCCTTTTTGCCCGTACGGTGCGCTCCTCCGCCAATAAGCAAAAGCTCTCCGTAATTTCGGAAAGACAGCCCCTTATCCGCCTCGTCAACGTACATTCCGTTAACGTTCTGTGCATTTTTTAAGGCGATAACGTAGGAACGGTGCTGGTAGAGTTTCAAAAAATATGCGCCGTGCTTATTCAGCATAGGAAAATGTGTTGCTATAATTAGTTTTTTATAGTTAATCACCCCTCTAGTTGTAACCGCTTGGTTGGGTTTTAATTCTAAAATCTTCGTATGCTCAAAAATCGGCAGGTCTTTTGAAATTGCATACAAGAACTTTAACGGGTGAAACTGTGCCTGATTCTTAACACGTACCGCCCCTGCCACCTCAAACGGCAGCTCGGTTCTATTCGCGTACTCAGCTTTCCCCCCAAGCAAATTCAACGCCTCCACTTCCCTCTTGATCTTCTTTTGGTCATTGAGGGAGTATACGTAAGAATCTTTTATTTCGTAATCGCAGTCAATACTTCTGCAAAGCTGTTCATATTCTCTGCCTGCTGATTTTTGTGCGTCTATATAAAGCCGCGCCCTGTCCAAACCAAAACGGTTTATTAATTTATCGAACATTGCACCGTGTTGCAGAGTTATTTTGGCAGTAGTATTTTTTGTAATGCCGTTGCCGATTTTCTCAGCTTCCGCCAATATGCAATCCACCCCTGCATTTTTTAATTTATAAGCGCACAAAACCCCCGCCATTCCTCCGCCGACTATCAGCAAGTCGGTGTTTTTGTCCCCCTCCAAAGCCTTAAAACTTATACTCTGTGTATTCTTCACCCAAACCGATTCCATTTTATTGCCTCCAAATAATAGTATCAGTAGTGTCTGTTTTAAACACAAAAATATACATATATAATAAAACTAACAGAGCAAAAAGTGTAATCGAACAATAGCTTAAATGGTCTTCACCCACAGTCCATATTGCATCATAGCGTTTTTTCTTGCAAAATGAACATATAAATAGTATAATTATTATACTGACTTTTGAAACTTGAACGGAATTACTTTGACTGTTAAATCAATCATAAAACAAAACGTTATAAAATAATTCAGACTATACGATTTGTATACTAAAAAAACAGCCTGAGAAGCCGTTGGTTTCTCAGGCTGTTTTGATTTGTTGTACCAACCAAAAAATGAACCCTTGTTTTCACAGAGTTCATAACTCTGCAGAAAAAGCCGAAAAACCTTGTTATAATAAGGCTTTTCGGCTTCTTATGACGGGAATTATTGACGGCTTATTTTAAAATCCGATGGCAGACAGCTTGTCCATATTCTCTCTCTTAAGCGTCATTGACGAGTGTACGTACCTCTCCAAAGTAATGCGCGGACTCGAATGGCCCAGTATTTCGCTCAAGGATTTTATTTCAAAATCCACTTCTACGCAACGGGTAGCAAAGGTATGCCGCAAGGTATGAAAATGTACACCTTCAAGGCCGCATTCTTTTGTATAACACTTAAGTCTGTACTGAAGTGCTCTCGGCTCAACGTATCTGTATTTATCTCCCGTAAGCAAAAAACATTTTGGGTCTTCGCACAAGAATTTTTCACATAGTTTTACCGTATAATCAGTTAATGGGATTATTCTTGCGGAATTGTCGCTTTTTGGGGTGCTGATAAATATTTGTGTCTTGCTTATACCGTTGTTTTCAAAGTCTTTGAGACGTTGCATAGTTGAATCCACTTTGACGCTTCTGTCAGCTAAAGATACGTTTTCCCACCTTAATGCGCAAACCTCTCCGATACGCATACCCGTAAGCAAAGCTAACAGTACCCCGAATTTACATTCGTCCATATCCTCCAGAAGATATCTGACAAGTTCTGTTTGTTCTTCCCGAGTAAGAACACGCATTTCCTTTCTCGGAACTTTTGGATATACGATTTCAATCGTACGGAACGGCTGCTGCGTTTGTTTTGCCATATATTTTATTATAGAATTAAGGGTTGTGAGAATATCTTTAACAGTTTTTGGCGACAGCCCTTTTTCAATAAGCAATTCGTGGCTGAACTGCTCTACCTTAACAGATGAAAGTGATTGAACGGGACAGTTGCCAAGACAGGGTTTGATATGTTTTTCGAGAATTGCACAGTATTTTACGTAGGTAGATTTTTTTACGCGGTCGCGATTAATAAGCAACCACTCGTCGCAATAATAATCAAATCGATTTTTTTGAGTGTTTGCGGGCAAAGTAGTATTGTTTATTACAGCAGCCTTTGCAGCCGATACCTTTTGTTTTGCCTCGCGATAAGTTTTACTATAACAATAACCGTACTTGCACGAGCCGTCGGGGCGGTACTCTTTTATATACCGCGCCTCCCAACGCCCGTCTTTACGTTTATAAATATTTTCTCCTTTTTTGGCCATAGAGGTAACCTCCCTTTAATTAACAATGTGTAATCTGGAAACTTTTGAAAACCAACTAAAAAACACGACGGAGATTCTGACGGCTTATAAACCACTCATTTTTCATAAAAGTTAACTAAATTTCATATAATCGACCCCTTTTTCTCGTGACATCCCCCGAAAAAACAACAAAATGAGAAAAATCACTTGCATTTTTTAGCTATTTATGCTATAATTCTTTAACTGCAGAGTTATGAACTCTGCGAAAAAATATAGTGTCTAAGGTTGACAATTTCGATGGTCTCTTTCATTTAAAGAAGCTACATCGTGTGGGGTTAATGGGATTTGTCTGCCAATTTTTCTGCACAATTTGTAGTAAACATTACACAAGAAGAAAGGGGAATCGGTCTTGAGCCCGCAAAACTTAAGAGAAACACTTATTTCAAGAACAATCACCGTAATCGCCAACGAAGGTCTCGACAAAACCACAACAAAAGCAATAACAAAAGACACCGGCATAAACGAAGCATACATCTACCGACAGTTTTCCGACAAATCAGATATGCTGGCAAAAACCTTTGAAGTACTCGACGAAGAGCTTGTCGCAAAAACAATGGAGCATTTGCCCGTAATGTATATGCGTGAGCTTGATTATGAGCTGCGCTGCAGAATCTTCTTTTCGCAAATATGGAAGTTCTTGCTTGGTAACCGGGACAAATGCCTTGCATTCGTCCGTTACTATTATTCGCCCTATTTTTCAAAATATTCTGCAACCTCCCACAAGAACAGATATATACCCGTAGTGGAAAAATTCAAAGAGGCTTTCAAACAGGAAGCGGACGTATGGATGATACTTAATCACATACTGAACGTAATGCTTGATTTTGCGGTTAAGGTCCACAACAACCAAATGCCCGATAAAGACATTTACGCAGAACACGTTTTCCGCGTTGTTTATGCATCGGTAAAACAATATTTTAAGGAAAGAGATGAAGAATACGCAGTATGAAAAAAGCGCTGAACATAATTAAAAATACTTTTGTATGGCTTGTAGTAATTCTTGCGGTCTCGATGATGATTTTTACCGTCATTTCCGTAACTACCTTTAACAGAAACGACCGCAGCCTTTTCGGGTATAAGATGTACATAGTCAACTCAGATTCAATGGCGGCGACCGACTTTAATGCAGGCTCGCTTATTCTCGTCAAGGAAGTCGACCCGTCGACTTTGAAAGAGGGCGACATCATTACCTTTCTTTCGCAAAACACGTCAAGCTTCGGCGAGACTGTAACACATAAGATACGTAAGCTTACGACCGACGCCGAGGGCAACAAAGGGTTTATTACCTACGGTACGACCACCGATACCGATGATGAAACAATCGTTACCTATCCTTATATACTTGGTAAGTACGAAAAGAACATTCCCGGACTTGGCACGTTCTTCAATTTTTTAAAAACTACCCCCGGTTATTTCCTTTGCATCTTTACTCCCTTTATGCTCATCATCCTCTATGAAGGTATAAAATTCTTTAACCTGTTCCGCAGATACAAGCAGGAGCAGATGGCTGAAATGCAGGCTGAAAAAGAAAGAATCGAACAGGAAAAACAAGAAAACGCAAAAATGCTCGAGGAGCTTCGCGCTCTTAAAGCTCAGCTTGAAAACAAGCAGCCCGATCCCGAAAAAATAATTCCCGAGAAGCTCCCTTCCGAAGAAGATGAGCAAGACACAACAGAAGATATGTCTGAAGAAGCAGAAACAGCAGACAAAAAATAAAATCATACGTAAAACAATACTTTCAATGACATTTTAATCAATGACATTTTAGTTATATAGACAACAAGGCGGCGGAAGAATCAGGTTTGCCAAAAATAAACCGGCAAACCAAGCTTCCCCAACCGTACAACAAAGGACAGGAGACATAATGATACCCAATCAGCAAACTGACACCGAGCTTACTTTTTTAATCGCAATAATCGCGATATTCTTTGCAATTGTATTGATCATTTACTTTGCGGCATCGTACACAAGATATTCCAGAGAGCTAAAGTATATTAAGACCGAAATACGCCGCTCCTCAGGAGAAGAGCAACAGTATTGGATAAAGAAAAAAAGAGAGCTTTTGTTATCTTTTCTTTCATTCGGCAGACTGTAAAGATAAGTTCCCGCCGTTCCGGATTATTGGAACGGACGGCAATCAAAGGACAAAAACCGCAAGGCGGTTTTGAAGTAATAAGTAATAGTGAATAGATAATAGGTTACGTGTTTCTTCGGCACGGTTTATTCCGTCGGCTTTGCCGACACATTACTTCTTCACTCTTACCTCTTACTTCTTACCTTAAAATGCGAAGCATTTTTGTCTTTTGATTGCTGAAGTAAATTACTTCGCAAAAAATGACAACAAGCCGTCTCGTGCGTTAAGTCAACGGACAGCGTGAGAACGGTTATACATATTCCTAACGTTGACAGACAATAAAAGGAGGTCATTAGGAAAATGACAAAAATGAAAAGCACCAAGCGCGCTCTTGTCGCAAGCTTTCTTGTACTCGTTATGTGTATTTCGATGCTCGTAGGCTCAACTTTTGCTTGGTTCACAGACAGCGTTACATCAGTCAGTAACAAGATCATTGCCGGCAATAAGTAATAGTGAATAGGTAATAAGTTATGTGTTTCTTAGGCACGGTTTATTCCGTCGGCTTTGCCGACACATTACTTCTTCACTCTTACCTCTTACTTCTTACCTTAAAATGCGAAGCATTTTTGTCTTTTGATTGCTGATAGGTGTGAAAGGAGTTTACATATATGACTACGTTCAAAAAAATATGGAATATAGTATCCACGGTAATTGTAGCACTCGTAGTACTCTGCGCAGTATTTCTTATGGGCTCACGCTTGCTCGGCTATCAGTACTACACCGTTATATCGGGCAGTATGGAGCCTGAATATAAAGTAGGAGACCTGCTATACGTCAAAAAGGTTGACCCGAGCGACATCAAAATCGGCGACCCGATAACCTTTATATTAAATGAAGATCTCGTTGTCGCAACTCACAGAGTTATTGACATCGACACCGAAAATCAAAGATTTTACACAAAAGGCGATGCAAACGATATTGCAGACGGCGATCCCGTTCACTTCAAAAACGTAATCGGCGTTCCGCAGTTTGCCATTCCGAAACTCGGATACGTATCTGATTTTGTTCAAAACCCTCCCGGCACGTATATCACCGTCGGAGTAGGCTTGGTTCTTATTCTGCTTGTATTCCTTCCCGATATGTTTGTTAAGAAAAAGGCTGATGAACCTATAAAGACGCAAAATAATACGACAACAGACGAAAACGAGAAACTAAAAGAAGAACTCGAAAAGCTCCGTCAAGAGTTGTCGGGCAAAAAACAATAATTACATTTTGATTTCATATTTCGTGCCTGTTCTTGTGGAATTCCAATAGGCATGACTTTGAAATATACATTTTGAAGAAAGGAGGAAATATATTTTGAAAATGACTAAGAAAAAGGTTTTTGTGATTGCTCTTGCGGTGTGCTTGGCAGCCATACTTTCTATGGGATCTCTGGCTTGGTTCAGCGCACAGGACAGCGTAACAAACAACTTCTACATTGCTGACTCTGAAGATAACACTCCTGATGACATTTTTTCCGTAGACGTCTACGAGAAATACGATTCCGACGGAAATGGTAATCCTGAGGAATACCAAAGCGGAATTTCTTACAATGACATCCTTCCCGGTGATAAACTTGCTAAGGACGCTATTGTTAAAAATACAGGACACTACGATCAATACATCAGAGTAATTATCACCATTAGCGATAAGGCTGTTTGGAAGAGCATTGTTGAGTCAACCGGAGCTGATTTTAATACATACGATATTCGTCAGCACTTTGTTGGATTCGACTCTTCTAAGTGGGATCTTGTAAATTCCACGATGGATAATACCGGTGAAAACATTCAGTATGTCCTCTACCTCAATGATATTCTGAAATCCGACGATTCCTTTAGTGTGTTCACCGGTGTTGAAATACCCGAGGCGATGACACAGGAACACGCTTCACATTTCGACGATGACGGCGTATGGGGCTTTACCATCGGTATAAAGGCACAGGCTGTTCAGACCGAAAACGTAGGTGGTAACGCTTACGCTGCATTCCAAACTGTTGGAATGGCTATCAACTAATAACCAATAAAAACTCGATCCTGAATTTATGGCTTTATAAGAGATCGTTTAAAAAAAGCTAAATATAAATTGGAGGTCATTAGAAATGACAAAAATGAAAAGCACCAAGCATGCTCTTGTTGCGAGTTTCCTTGTACTTGTTATGTGCATCTCTATGCTCGTAGGCTCGACTTTTGCTTGGTTCACAGACAGCGTTACTTCAGGTAACAACGTTATCAAATCCGGCAACCTGGACATCGAACTGGAGTACTACAACGGTACCGAATGGAAGACTGTTAACGGTGCTACCAACTTGTTCGATGAAACTCTTTGGGAACCCGGTCATACTGACGTTGTTTACCTTCGTCTGAGAAACATCGGTTCTCTTGCGCTGAAATATGAGCTCGCAATCAACATCGTATCCGAAACTCCCGGCATCAATGTAGCTGGTGATGAATTCCTGCTCTCTGACTACATCCGCATGGGTGTTGCAGAAGGTCAGAAACCCTCCTTCGCAAGCCGTGATGCTGCTAAGACTGCTGTGAGCGCTACCGCAGGTCTCATCAGTGAAGGTTACGTTGCTGACGGCGAAATGGTTAAAGGCGCTGAAGATCTTTATATGGCAGTAGTAGTATATATGCCTTCCTCTGTTGATAACGAGGCAAACTATCGTGGCGATACTGCTCCTTCTATCGATCTGGGCATTAACCTTGTTGCTACTCAGTTGATGAACGAGGAAGACTCCTTCGGTAAGGACTATGACGAAGCAGCTAAGTATGTTATTTCTTCTGATGAAGAAATGATCTTCAACGGCAATGAGTTTGACACTCTTGTTTCCAACAATGGTGCTGTTGATATGACCAACGTTAAAATTGAGAATGACAATACCGGCTTCGAAAACTATGGCGTCGCAACTCTTAACGGCGTAACTGTTAATGCAGGTACTCCCGGCACCAATACTTTCGGTTATGCGATCAATGCTTATGCAGGCTCCACTACCGTTCTGAACGATGTTACCGTTAAATCCGCTAACGGTGCTATCGGCGTTACCGACGGTGCGAACCTTACCTTCAATAGCGGTAGCGTTGAAGTTGATTCCAAGAACACTTCCGGTCGTTATCTTTTCTATGTTGTAGGCAACGGATCTACCCTTACCATCAACGGCGGTAACTTTGATTTCAATAA
>JAFUJB010000012.1 GCA_017473865.1 Clostridia bacterium
CGACATCGGTATGTACTATGACCTTGGTAAGTTCAAGACTCAGGTTCTTTGGGCTAAGAGTAAGAACATTAACCTTACAAGAGAATACGACAGACGTAAAGCTTCTATCGAAGCTGATATAAGAGTTCTCTTCAGAGATTTCGCTAAACATTAATTAATATACAAAAAAACATCCGTTCGTAATAGAACGGATGTTTTTTGCACTTACTCTATCCCCTCTGTTTTATACTCACTTTATAAAATAATGTATTCATCCTCTTTTTGTTGTTAAATTAAAAAAACATAACATTTATTTTCTAAATTAACACAACCTATTGACATTATTTTTTTGAGATATTATAATTAAATTAACATTTATAACATATTATGTCAAAAAGCTTTTGTAAAAAAGCCGACTGTGAAAGGTAGTAATAGCTATGCTTACAACAAAGAAAAATTACCAGGTATTTACGGAAAACAACATCGTTGTTTTCAACAGAAACGGGAAGAAATTCTTTTCCGTCCCCGCCTCTGCAACAGTAAACAACATCAACTCTGCTCTTACGTTAAAATCAGAAGACGAGAACAAGATTGTCTTTGAGGGCGAAAACGAAATTATGACTTTTGCACTTCATGACGACTGTATCGTTGTTGAATACAACAAGACGTTCAGCGAAAAAACTCCAATCTTCGAATCAAGAATTTTTTCCGGTCAAAAAAGGGGTATGAAGGTTGAAAACTTTGACAGAACCTTCTGTCCTCAGCCTCACGGTAACGGCAGAGATAATATGACGTATTATGACCGTATTCCCGACGTTTCGGCATACGGCTACAACTCTCCTTCCGCACTTGAAATTACTCTTGGAAGCGCTGAAGGTTGGGTATCAGTAGGTCTTCTCGACCTTCCGGATACAAAAGTATGTAAGGTTCTCAGCGACTATTCTTTCCTCCTTGAAAGCTGCGGAGGAAATAAGGTAGTTGAAACTTACAAAATGCCCCGTGTTGTAATCACGTTCCCCGAAACCGAACTTGACGGCATTAGCCTTTTCAGAGAAAAACTCATCGAACTCGGTGAATATACCCCCAAAGAGAAAAAGCTCTCCGAGCTTCCTGAATGGTGGAAAAATACGTTCGTATGCACTTACGGCGATCAGATTCTTGACAAACGAGTAGGTCAAAAAATTGACGATGCATGGGTACGCGAATTCGTCGAAATCTCCGAAAGAGATTGGGGCATGGACAAATTCAACCTGATCATTGACGACTCATGGCAGCTTCCCCACTCATTTAAGCCTATTGTTGACGAAGCAAGATTCCCCAACTTCAGAAACTTCATAGACGACATGCACGAAAAAGGCCACCACGTTATTCTTTGGACAACACCTTTGTTTGACAAAACAACAAACGGTTTCCCGTCAAGAGCGCAGGAGCTTGGCGTACTCTCCGATACAAAATTTGAGCCTCCGCTCTGGGGTAACTACTTTGAACGCTTCCCCGGTTGCTATGCTATTGACTATACACATGATAATGCACGTCAGTTCATACGCGAAGTATGCGAATTTATGTTCGGTAACGGCGAAGGTCAGCTTAATGCCGACGGTGTAAAAATGGACTTCCTCGGACTTATCAGAGACCCCGTAACTTCTCACTATGCTCACCCCGAAAAAGGTATGGGTATGAAAGAGCTTTACGTTTTCTATGAGCTGCTTTACACCGAAGCAAAAAAGGTTAAGCCTGACGTACTTATTGACTGCACGGTAGGCGATCCCCGTTTTGAACACCTAATTGATTTCAACAGACTCCACGATACACATTGCGGAACAAGAGAAAAAGAAATCAGAGCAAACATTATTGCAAGAGCCTGCCCCAACCTTCCCATTGACTCGGACGGTTGTCTGATGTATAACAGCTGGATTGCAACACACTATATCAGCTCGTCAGTCTACGGCATTTCTTCAAACTACTACGTAAAAAAATACCACGATAAAAACAAGAACATCAACAGAGCCCCTGAAGATATTATTCCGGATACCAGAATTTATCTTGAAGGCTATGAAAAGAAGGCTATCGGTAATCTCTTTAAGATGTCGAGAAACAAACCCGACGGTATTCCTTATTTTGAATCGTTCGGTAACTGGGTACTTAAAGACGGCGATAAGATAAACGCTATCTCGCAGAAGGGTGAAACGGTTATCTACTATCCCACCGAAACAAACGACACGGGATATATTTTCACGTTCCAGGATGAAACCATCTTTGTTCCTCTTCACGGCAGAAAGTTCTCTGAGCTTACTCCCGCACCCACATATCTCAGGGTTGACTACGCAAGAGACAGAGCTGTTATGAGAATTAAACCCGGTGTTGTACACACCTTCAAGAACGTTGACGCGAAAGACGGTATCGACAGAAACTTCCGACTCGATAATGAACAGGAAGACGGCGAAAATATGGTCGACTACGTAAACGAATAAATATGAAAGAGTGTGTGCGGAGCACACACTCTTTCTTTTATATTAAAAAATAATGGCTATATACGGATGCGAACCGTATATAGCCATTTTGTTTATCTAAGTAAAGCCAACGCTCTTTTTATTAGAGTGTAGAACCGAAGTCGGTAACGATTGCCTGACCTGTGATTGCTCTTGATTCATCGGAAGCAAAGAACAAAAGCATATTTGCAAGGTCTTCGGGGAAGCAAGGCTGAACCTTCAGATCGTTGTGCTTCATCATCTGACCGAATATGTCCATATCAAGCTTGTCGGGCTTCATATCAGCTACCATAGGTGTTACAATAGTTCCGGGACAAAGTGCGTTACAACGTACATTTGTACCTGCAAAACGAAGCGCCGTATGCTTTGTAATACCGATCAATGCTGCCTTTGATGCAACGTATGCAGCGCCGCCCGTACCGTAATAACCTGCAACGGAAGCAACGTTAACGATTGAACCATATCCGGTCTTTGCCATCTCGGCAGTAACCTCACGCATCATACACATTGTACCCTTGGTGTTTATGTCGATAACTCTGTTCATATCATCGTCGGTAAACTTGTCGATTGCCTTAAGACCTTCGTCAAGTACGCCCGCATTGTTTATCAGAATGTCAATCTTTCCAAACTTTTCAAGCGTCAATGCGACTACTTTTTTTGCGTCCTCAACTTTTGAAATATCACTCGGGATGGCAAGAACTTCTCCGCCAGCCTCTTCAATTTTTTTAGCTACAGCCAAAAGGGGCTCTGCTCTACGTGCCGTAATAACGACTTTTGCTCCTTCAGCAGCAAATTTAATAGCAGTAGCTTCTCCAACACCGGAGTTTGCTCCTGTAACAATTGCAATTTTTCCTTCCAAACGATTCATTTAATCGCCCTCCGTTTTTTCAATTTTTGTCAGAATTCTCTAACTGTACATTTATTATATCACACCATAAAATGTTATGTCAACAAAAGTAAGGAAATATCCCTATAACATAAAACCTATAAACCACTAATAAAAAACTTAAATAACTACTTTTTAACTGTAATGTTAACAAAAAATTCATATTCTTCCTATTGCAAAAAGAGCAAAATAGTGGTATACTAACCGAAGTTGAATAGTGATAAATCACTTCACCGTGGAGAAGTACTCAAGTTGGTGAAGAGGCGCCCCTGCTAAGGGTGTAGGTCGGGTAACCGGCGCGAGAGTTCAAATCTCTCCTTCTCCGCCAAAATCCAAGTCAATCGACTTGGATTTTTTATTTGCGGAGAGAGATTTGAACTTGAGCGCCGGACCGGCAAGAGAGGGACGAGCGCGAGCGCCGCCGGTGGTGGCGGAATAAGCAAGCGCGAGGAGTGGCAGCTGTTCGCAGAGTGCGAGTCCAATTTTTTTGGGACGATGCACGATGCGGTAACAGCAACAGTGCAACGGCGATGCAATCGCCTAGATAGAATCTCTCATTTTACGCCAAAGAATAACCGCAATTCTGATATAAAGGGATTGTGGTTTTTGTTTTATTGTGGTATAATGAATTTACAAGCGGAAGAAAGGAGAAGCAATATGAAAAAAATCTTTAGTTATATAATCTTTTTTGCAGTTACACTTACTTGTTTTTCTTCCTGCTCAGGCTACAACAAAATTATGTACGATCATCTTTCTGATCCTGACAATTACCATACGTTCGAAGCAGTAATTGTTGATATGTGTTATCAAAATTCAAACCACGACATTATTCATGATTTTGAAGGCACCGAATTTCTTGAATATGAAGTAGTAATCTACATCGAATTTGAAAGTTATGAAAACGTATCTGCATTTTTAGGAAGAAGCGCAAATACAGATATACCGATAGAGGATTTTGAATTTACACTAGAAATTCCTATTGACAATAGCAAGATTCTTTATGAAAATGACTTTTACAAGGACATATCACTGGGGGATAAAATTAATATAACATCATCCTCTTGGACCTATATGGACGCTGATTTTTTCTACATTGCTCACATTGAACATAATGGGGTCGTATATTTGGATTTTGAGTCCGGATTAAAAAACATTGTCGATATGATGAACAAAGACAAAAGCATTTTTTAATCCACTGATTTTGTATCAAAATTACAGTTATTAGCCAAAGTAAAAGCACTTCTATTATCAGCTTTATCAGAGTTAGCTTTACATAAAGAAAAAGGACTAAGACAAATAATGAGTCAAAAGAAAAAAAGAATTTCAAAAATATCTTCTATGCATATTGTCAGACTGGTTATGCGCTCCATACTGTTTGTGATTGTATTGCTTTTTTATATATTAGGGCGGGCGGAAGTCCTGACCTATAACGCAATTATACCCACTGTGATTTGGGTGTTTTTCGTCTTTGAAATGTCATTGCGCTTTTTCCCCTCAAAGCTGGAAAGCATGGGATGCCAAAAGCAGTTTGCAAGAAATTACGAGCCTATTGATCAGCACCGTATTCCTACCAACCAATCTTGGAAACAGACGGCGCTCGTCGCGACTATATGGCTTACACTTAACGCCGTAATTGGTGTTCTGTACTTCACAGGTATATTTGACAAAGGTATTTTGATCTTGATCGCAATTGCCTTCTCGGTATGCGATATCATCTGTATTCTTTTCTTCTGTCCGTTCCAAACCTGGTTTATGAAAAACCGGTGCTGTACCACTTGCCGCATTTACAACTGGGATTTTGCTATGATGTTTACACCTCTGGTATTTATTCCAAGCATATATACGTACAGTCTGCTCGGATGCGCGCTTGCATTGTTGCTGCGCTGGGAGATAACCTATCGCTTACACCCTGAACGCTTTTCAACGGCAACCAATCGCTGCCTTGATTGCTCACAATGCGAGGAAAAATTATGCAGTCATAAAAAGCAGCTTCAAGGCTTTTTAAAAAAATACAAATCGAGTTTTTTTCCGTCCCGTGAAACCAATCAAAACAATTAAACACTAACGTAAATACAATAGACGGTGTGTGGGCTTCGCCCTCACACCGTCTTGTTGTAAGCAATATGTCTACACACGCGCTTCGCCCGTATGTAGACATTATTTCTTTTATATCATATTGTAAATTGCATCTCCATAGGCTTCGCAAGTAGCCCCTTCGGGAGTACCCGTAACTTTAACGTCACACGTATTCAGCGCTTTTTCAAGCTTGTTTGCGGCATCAATACGGCAAATGTGTCTCAGAAGCATAACAGTCGCGCGAAGTATGCTTTCGGGGTTTGCATAACCGCTAAGTCCCTCTTCTACCATACGGGGAGCAGAACCGTGAATTGCTTCGAACATAGAATATCTGTCTCCTAAGTTGGCACTTCCTGCTGTACCTACTCCACCTTGAACCTGCGCAGCTTCATCGGTAATAATATCGCCGTACAGATTGGGAAGCAAAACAACTTCAAACTGATTTCTGATTGCAGGGTTTATAAGGTTTGCAGACATAATGTCAATATACCAGTCATCAACAGTAATCTCGGGATAGTCCTTGGCAACCTCGTGGCAAATAGCAGTAAACTTTCCGTCGGTTTTCTTCATTATGTTTGCTTTTGTAACAATCGAAACGCGCTTCTTTCCGTTCTGACGGGCGTACTCAAAAGCGGCAACGGCAATACGGCGGGTTCCAACATCAGTAGTAACCTTAAAATCTACTGCCATTCCCGGCAACTCTACGCCGCGGCTTCCCAATACATATTCTCCCTCTGTGTTTTCACGGAAGAATATCCAATCAATAGATTCTTCGGGAATTACAACGGGGCGAATATTTGCATAGAGGTCCAGTTCTCGACGTAACGCTACGTTTGCGCTTTCCATCGTACCACCCATGGGTGTAGTTGTAGGACCTTTCAGCAAAACATCACATTCCTTTATTTGCTTCAAGACTTCATCGGGGATAGCTTGTTTTTTCTCTAATCGAGCTTCAATGGTCAATCCTTCGATTTCTTTTAATACTATTTTATTGTTTTTTATTTCTTCGGATAATAGCTTTTCGAGAACCTTTTTTGCCTGTTTCATAATAACGGGACCAATTCCGTCGCCGTCAACCAAACCAATACTAACAGTTTCCTTGGTTGAAAAATCCTGTCTTTCGGTATTTATATTTTCAATTCTTTCCAACTGTTCTTTCAGCAGTTGACGAAAGCTGTCACAAGCAGCATCTATTGCAATCATTCGTTACACTCCTTTGAATAATTCAGCAGACCACCCATCTTGAGAATCTTCTGCTGTCTGTCAGTAAAGTTACATACTCCGTATATCGTCTTGTTTGCGGTTTCGTCGAAAATCGCAATTCTTCCCTCTTCCATACCTTTATGGATATCGGTCAAGCGAAGAACGTGATTCTGTTCAACACAATCATAATCATCGGGATTTTCAAAAGTCAAAGGAAGTACGCCTGCATTAATCAGGTTTGCTACGTGGATTCTGGCAAAGCTCTTTGCAAGAACGCAGCGAACTCCGAGATACATGGGGACCAAAGCCGCGTGTTCTCTTGATGAGCCCTGACCGTAGTTGCTTCCTCCGATAATAACACAATCGCCTGCCTGCTTAGCTCTTTCGTGGAAAGTAGGATCGCAGACCTCAAAACAGAATTGCGACAAGTGAGGTATATTTGAACGGTACGGTAAAATCTTTGCTCCTGCAGGCATAATATGGTCAGTTGTAATATTGTCGCCAACTTTAATTATTGCATTTACGGATATAGCATCCGGAATGGGTTTAGCCTTGGGGAATTCCTTAATGTTGGGACCTCTGACAATCTCTACAGTGCTTCCGTCCTTAGCAGGAGGCAAAACAGCAGAGTCATCAATGCAGAAACGTTCGGGAAGATTAGGAATAGTAATGGGTTCCAACGTTGTGGGGTCGGTGATATATCCCGTTAATGCCGAAGCTGCGGCAGTTTCGGGAGAAACCAAGTACACCTGTCCGTTTTCAGTGCCGCTACGGCCGTAGAAATTACGGTTAAACGTACGCAAGCTTACACCGCCGTGATTGGGAGAAAAGCCCATACCGATACAGGGACCGCACGCACATTCAAGCAAGCGAGCGCCGCTGGCAAGTATGTCAACCAATGCACCTTCCTCAGAAAGCATAGTCAAAACCTGTCTTGATCCGGGAGAAATGGAAAGGCTGACGTTGGGTGAAATAGTCTTGTTTTTAAGAATTGCGGCAACCTTCAGCATATCCATCAAAGAAGAGTTTGTACAAGAACCAATACAAACCTGGTCTACCTTAACGCCCTTTAAGCTTTCCACGGTAACGACGTTGTCGGGGCTGTGAGGACACGCAATAAGGGGTTTAAGTTCAGACAGATTTATTTCAATAATTCTGTCGTATTCTGCATCGGGGTCAGCAGTAATGGGAGTAAAATCTTTTTCTCTTCCCTGAGCTGCCAAAAAGGCTTTTGTAACGTCATCAGACGGGAAAATAGAAGTTGTTGCACCAAGCTCAGTGCCCATATTGGTGATTGTTGCACGTTCGGGTACGCTCAGCGTAGCAACGCCGGGGCCTCCCCACTCAATTATAGCTCCTACTCCACCCTTAACGGACAATATACGGAGCAACTCAAGGCTGACGTCTTTTGCTGTTACGAAAGGACGGAGCGAACCTGTAAGATGTACTTTATAAATTTTAGGCATAGTGATATAGTAAGCGCCGCCTGCCATAGCAACCGCAACGTCCATACCTCCTGCGCCGAAAGAAAGCATACCGAGCCCGCCTGCAGTAGGTGTATGGCTGTCAGAGCCTATAAGTGTCTTTCCGGGTATACCAAATCTTTCAAGATGTACCTGATGGCAGATACCGTTTCCGGGACGTGAAAAATGAATACCGTACTTTGACGTAACCGACTGAAGATATCTATGGTCATCAGCATTTTCAAAACCGCACTGAAGCGTGTTATGGTCTACGTAAGCAACGCTGAATTCCGTTCTTACGCGCGGAATACCTATTGTTTCAAATTCCAGATACGCCATCGTACCCGTAGCATCCTGTGTAAGAGTCTGGTCAATTCTCAAAGCGACTTCATTACCGCTCTTCATTTCGCCCGACACCAGATGCTGAGCTATTATTTTTTGTGCAATTGTTTTACTCATGTTTACTAAACCTCGCAATCATATTATCTTTTGCATGTATGATATGACGGCTCATCAACTCGGATGCAAGATCTGCATTTCGTGCTATAATAGCATTTAAGATATCTTTATGCTCTTGAATTGATGAGGTCAAACGTTCCGGATTTTCAATTGAAAGCTTTCTGTAACGAATAGTCTTACGGCGGAGAGGAATCAAGGTATCTGTAATTACAGTACTCTGGCTGAGTTCGCAGATAGTATCGTGGAACTGATCGTCCATCTGTCTGAGATTCTCTAAATCCTTGCGCTCGCAATAAAATTCCTGAAGCTCGCTGATATGCTTAAGCTTCTCAATACCTTCGGGCGTCAGCTTTACAGTTGCGTAATAAGCTGCAAGTCCCTCTATACGTTGGCGAATCTCCATAATATCGATAAGGTCTTCTGACGTAATACCAAGAACAACAGAGCCCTTTCCGGATTCTCGGATAAGTCTTTCTTGTTCAAGTCGGCGCAAAGCCTCTCGAATGGGAGTTCTGCTCACACCCAACTCTTCAACCAATTTAAGCTCAGTAAGTATTTCGCCTCGTGGATATACTCCCACAATAATATCATTTTCAAGCTTCTCAAATACCTGATCGGCAAGTGATACTGTTTTGAAATCTGCCATATACCTTTACTCCTTTCTCGTGAATCGACCGGGCGCTAATTCTTCAATTTTTTCTTCAAGTTCTTTTCTGGAAATTGTAGTCTGTCTGCCCGCTTCATACTCGTCATCTACCCATTCTTTCAAAGCAAGGACAAGGGGATCGTTTTTCTTTATCTGTGAATCTTCCGACAAAGAATAGTTTTGATTAATCCAGTAACCGAGCCCTGCCAAACCCGAGGTTTTGCTTATCTCTACTGTCGCGGGACGGTTCAAAAGCTTATTAGTATCGAAAATTGTATAAATTTCAGCATCCTTCATAAGACCGTCTGCGTGTATTCCGGCACGTGTGGAGTTAAAATTCTTTCCGACAAAAGGCGTCATAACAGGAATGTTATATCCGATATCCTTCTGGAAATATTCTGCTATCTCGGTAATAACCGTCGGGTCCATACCATCCAGAGAGCCTCTCAAAGACGCATATTCAAACACCATAGCTTCAAGAGGAATGTTTCCGGTACGTTCACCGATTCCCAACAATGAGCAGTTTACTGCACTTGCACCGTAAAGCCATGCCGTAGACGCATTGGCTACTGCTTTATAAAAATCGTTATGACCGTGCCATTCCAGCAATTCACTTGGAACATCGGCATAATGCTGGAGACCGTAAATAATACCTGCAACGCTTCTGGGCATTGCCGCTTCTGTATAAGGTACACCGTATCCCATAGTATCACACGCACGAATCTTTACCGGAATTCCTGCATCGCGGGACATCTTCTGCAATTCGTTTACAAAAGGTACAACGAAGCCGTAGAAATCCGCACGGGTAATATCTTCAAGATGGCAACGCGGAACAACCCCTGCTTCAAAAGCGTCAGCAATTGTTGCAAGATAATGATCAAGCACCTGACGGCGCGTCATCTTCATTTTCTTGAAAATGTGGTAATCACTGCAGCTGACGAGAATACCGGTTTCTTTCAGTCCCAAGTCACGTACAAGACGGAAATCCTCTTTGCTTGCGCGGATCCAGCTTGTGATCTGGGGGAATTTCAGCCCGAGAGAAAGACATTTCTCAAGAGCTAAACGGTCTTTTTTACTGTAAATAAAAAACTCAGTTTGACGGATAATTCCGTAAGGACCGCCTAAGCGCGACAGATATTGATATATTTTTACAATCTGATCTACACTGTACGGCTCTACCGACTGCTGACCGTCTCTGAGAGTAGTATCTGTAATCCAAATTTCCTCGGGCATATTCATCGGCACGCGGCGATGGTTAAACGATACCTTGGGAACTGAACCGTAAGAATATATATCACGCTGAAGATTGGGCTCATCAACGTCCTGTAGCGAGTATTTATAAGATTTTTGTTCCAATAAATTGGTTTTGCTTGAAATTTCAATCATAAATCTATCTACCTTTCATTAAATGTATTATTGTATACAATTGTACAACATCGTTTTGCATTTGTCAATAATTGTAGCAAAAAAAAGACGTATATTTTAAAAATATTTTTGCTTTATTTCTCGTTGTTTTCTTTTTTTCTTTATGATATAATGTATAAGATATTATAAACAGCTGTTTTACATGCAGACTTACAAAAAAATCGGGCTTATCCCCGTTTACTGAAAGGTAGATTTATGAACAGTTTGGAAATCAGACCAATTGCACATATAAAAACGGATTTCAAGCAAAAATTCGGAATTCCCCGACAGAGCGGAAGAGTAAAATCACTCAGAGCGAAGATTGTTTTTTGCCCCGAATACAGAAACCCCGACGCACTGCGTGATATTGAAGGCTTTTCGCATCTTTGGCTTATTTTCGATTTTTCTCTTGCGCACCGCGACGAGTGGTCCCCTACAGTCAGACCGCCGCGGCTTGGCGGAAATAAGCGCGTAGGCGTTTTTGCAAGCCGTTCGCCCTTTCGTCCGAATCCGCTCGGTCTTTCGTGCGTTGAGCTTATCGGCGTCGAAAAAGACATTGAATACGGACACGTACTTATAGTAGGCGGAGCAGACCTTCTTGACGATACCCCGATATTTGATATAAAGCCGTATCTTCCCTATTCCGACTGCAAAGAAAATGCGACCTCGGGGTATGCTCAAAACGAGATTAACCATAGACTCGACGTTATTTTTGACAGCAATCTTCTCAAAAAAATACCGCAAGAAAAAAGACAGCCTCTTATTGACTGCCTTGCCGATGACCCCCGCCCCTCTTATCAGGAGGACGGTGAACGTATATATCGAATGAGTTTTGACGGATTTGACGTCGGTTTCAAGGTCGACAAAAACGTTCTCACCGTTCTGGACGTAAAATAACAGATACACTAAAAACAATGGGTGTATACGGGCAAATCCCGTAGCACCCATATTATTTTGTCAATTTCTTCGACAAATATTTACATAATTCTACAACAATGTTATAATAACGACAAAATTGTCAGAAAGGAGGAATAATATGGAAACCATCAAACAACGGCCGTTTGCTTTTGCTTGCTTCCTTTTCGTATTGTCTATGACAATATTGTTCCGCTCAAATCCGTTGTTAAAAATTGCCCTTCTCTTTCTTTGTTTGCTTACCGTATTTTTTCTCTTTTCAAACAGGAAAAAGCATAATTTTATTTTTACTTATTTGATTCCGCCCATAGTTCTTGCCTGCTTACTGTCGTTTTGTTCTTTTGATATATATTATAAAAACGTACAGAACTATGCAGACAATAAATATGACTGCAAGTTTGTTGTATGCGATGAAAGTGCGGGCGAAAACTATTCACTCTACACCGTTGACGTAAAAAAAGTTAACGGAAGAAAGGTCTCTTTCAAAGCAAATATTTATTATGACGGAAAACTGGATTCTCCTCTTTTTAAAGAATATAGTGCGAAGCTTGAATTCTACAAACAAAAGAATATGTCAGAGGACATCTGGAATTTTTCTGACGGTGTATTTCTGGGCGCTTCTCTTGACACAGAGCCGACCGAACACCGCCTGACAAAACCGTTTCCGTCATATTGGTTCAATAAGATAAACAAAACCTTTTCATCTCTTGCAGATAAAAATCTTACCGGTGAAGAAAACTTTCTTATACAAGCTCTTATTCTCGGAAATAAAGACAAGCTTTCAAATAAAACGGTATCAAATTTCAGAGCTCTTGGTATGTCGCATATGCTTGCAGTAAGCGGTATGCACCTTTCAATTCTTATCGGCTCAATAGGCAAGCTCCTTGAAAGAAAAACAAACATGGGCAAGAAAAGCCGATATCTGCTCGTCATAGGACTTACTTTTGCCTATGCCGGAATTACAGGCTTTTCTCCGTCAGTCAAACGCGCGGCATTTATGCTGATTTTGTGCTATGCATCGTTTTTTGTTTCCAGAAGAGCTGATGCAATCACTTCCCTTTGCTCTGCTTTTGCTTTTATATGTATTTTGTCGCCGTTTTCAATTTATGACGTCGGATTATGGCTGTCGTTTTTAGCTACTTATGGCATACTTCAAGTCGGCGCTCCCCTTACAAAACAGATTATGGCTTTACAGGATGAAGACTGCGGAATATTCAAGAAGTCAGCTATAAAACTATGTTCAGCCCTCCTTTTCGGTGTCGTACCCATTATGTTTTCTCTGCCTGTTATGTGGCTGTTTTTCGGAGAGGTGGCAATACTTTCGCCCGTAATGAACGTTATATTTACATTACCCCTTTATTTACTTATGTGCATTTCCCCATTTACAATGCTGTTTGCAAACATTCCATATCTTTCAAAGCTATTGGCGTATCTGTCGGAATTCATCGCGCACATTATGCTTGTTACCGCCGACTTCCTTGCAGACTATTCCCCCGTAATTAACATTAACTACGACTTTTCATACGTAATTATAATATTACTCGTTCTTTCGATTGCATTTCTTATAATAAGAAACACACAAAACAAATTCGTTTATTTTGTTCCACTTGTACTGTCAATAGCATTTTTCGGCGTATTTTCATCAATATATTCTGCAAGAACCGCTGACGATCAAAAAATGATATATTCTCAAACATTTTACGGAGAATCATTTTTGCTTGTCAGCGAAAACAAAGGTCTGCTTTGTGATGTTTCGGGTATGTCATATCCAAACGCTATGGAAGCGATTCAGCAAATGAAGGATAACCATATTTCCCACCTCGATGGATATGTCGTTACAAGCTACAGCAAGAAAGGCATACAAACCCTTGAAAACCTTACCGCTTTAACAAAAGTCGAAACCCTGTACGTACCGTCTCCCGTAAATTCTGATGAAAAAATTATAAAAAATGCCATTATGCAATATGCATCGGATAATAATATTATATTGAAAGTGTATACACCAAACCAAGAAAAGTGTGTTTACTTTCGCGGTATAGATATTTCGATATACTCTCTGTACAAACCGAAAACAAATTCCCCCTCTGCCGTCTGTATATCATTTAAAGGAGATGAAAAGACGTATAATTATATAGGAAACACACAGCTTGCTCTATACTCAAAGCCAAATATTATTGCCCGTTGGTTTTCATTTGAAGACCGCTTGATATTCGGAAATTACGGTCAACAAACCGACGTCGGAACTTTACCTCTTTTATATCAAAAGAGCAAAAAGTTATTCTTCGCAAACGAATCCCTTTTTTCTTTATATAGCAAAACTATCCCTAAAAATTCAGAAATTACAATTTTGAACGAACATTTTGTTTTTTCTTTCAAATAAGCTTTTAGCCTAATTATATAAAGCATAAAAAGACAAACAATTAAGAAATTAATGTTTTTTATACATCAACCCCCTTGATTTTTTCGTTGCAATCTAATATAATGGATAGGAAAGTTTTATTTAATCAGGAGAGAAAGTTATGGACAATATCGATAAGCAAATATTATCTATGCTTCAAAAAAACGCACGTACACCTCTTAAGTCTCTTGCTGAAAAGGTTTTTCTTTCTTCACCCGCTGTATCTGCGAGAATTAAGCAGCTCGAAAACGACGGGGTCATCACAGGTTATCGCGCCGAAATCGATCCGGCAAAGCTTGGTTGTTTTATAACGGCGTTCATCAATATAGCAATGGAAGCGGCAAGAAAACTTGAATTTTATGATTTTGTAGAAAAATGCCCGAACGTACTTGAGTGCAACAGCATTACGGGCGACTACAGTATGCTCGTCAAGGTTGCTTTTCCGACAACGTTTGAGCTTGACGTTTTTGTGGGAGAACTTCAAAAGTTCGGTAAGACGCAAACGACAATCGTGTTTTCAACTCCTATCCAGAGCCGCGGCATAAACATTGAAAGCGACGCTGTTTTACCAAAAAGAAAATAACTTTTTTAAGGTCTGTGTTTTTGCACAGACCTGTTTTCATATTTTGTGCTTTTCCCGCATAGACTTAATTACCATAACTACGAGGAAATTAATATGAAAAACATTATTCTCCCTACCCTTATCCCTGATAATCAAAAGTATGTACTCAAATATGAAAACACCCCCATCGCCAACATTATTTTTAAAACAATAAACGTAGAGGGCGATGGAAAAATCGTGAAAAAGATTGGATTATTTTACGAAAGGCTAACAAAAAAGTTTGCGGATTGGGCAAACGGTAATTTTAAGACCTATGCCGAAAGAAGCTATGAGGCGGATACAAATCCAAGAAAAAAATACAGATACCGTCCCCTGTCTTTGTGTTACGATATGTCTGCCGATATAATAAAAAATACCTACCTTTCGGTTGAAATCAATATTACACTTTTTAAAGAGGGTAAAACTGTCGGCAGAAGAAAAATCAATCACCTCTGGGATTTATCCAAAGGTATTCTGCGAAAATAAAACATGGTAAAAATCCGTTTTTTTGCTTTCTAAAAACAACAGACGGTATGCGGGCTTCGCCCGCATACCGTCTTGTTTAACCGTATATTTTTTCTAAAGCGTCCCTGACGTCGCCGTACATATACAGTGTACCGAGAGCAACCAAAGGGCATTTTTCTTTTTCAGACGCTTCAAGAGCACATTTTACTCCGTTTTCAATGCTATCAAAAGAATATGCCTTTATTCCGTAATTATTGAAATATTCTGCATAGACTTTGCTGTCCATTGAGCGAGGATTATCAGGGGTAACGGTAAACGCTTCGTTTGCTACCTCGGCTATCACCGGAAGCATTTCGCCTACGTCTTTATCCCTCATTACACCCGAAAGCACGTTAACCTTTTGACCTTTAAAAAGCCTTTTTATGCTGTTAATACACGCCCTCAACCCCTCCGGATTGTGCGCGCCGTCATAAATCATAAGCGGCTCTTTGTTTATTATCTCAAATCTTGCGGGCCAGTAAACTTTACTAAGTCCCTCTCTCAAAGAATCTTCCGATATGTCAAAGCCGTTTTCTTTCAATACTTTTATACATTTTAACGCAGTTGCAATATTGGACGGCTGATAGTCTCCGACAAGAGAAACGCGTAAACCTTTGTATTCTTCGGTATCGGCTTCAATACCGTTTATCGAGTGTCTTACGTTTACAAGCTCATTTTCCGATGCCCATAAAATCTTACTTCCCTTTTGGTCCGCCACTCTTGCAATGACATCGTAAGCTTCAACACTCTTGCCACCGAAAACAACCGGTCTTTCTTTTTTTATTATACCTGCTTTTTCAAAGGCTATCTCTGCCACGGTATTACCGAGAAAGGCAGTATGGTCAAGAGCTATTCCAGTAATTACCGAAAGCACGTTTGTTTTTATTATATTGGTCGAATCGAGTCTTCCGCCCATTCCCGTTTCAAGCACAACAATATCGCAGTCATTACGGGCAAAATATTCAAATGCAATAGCTGTTATCAGTTCAAACTCAGTAGGCAGGTCTTCCATATTGTCGGCAAACTGCTTTACGTATTCCGTAACCTCGCACAGCTCGTCGTTTGATATCATCTGTCCGTTTATTGCCATTCTCTCGTTAAATTGACGCACAAATGGCGAAGTATAGAGCCCTGTTTTATAACCCGCTTGGCAAAGTACGCTTGAAAGCATTGAACACACGGAGCCTTTCCCGTTTGTTCCCGCAACGTGTACGTATTTTATCTTGTCTTGCGGATTGCCCATCATTTCGAGTAGCTGTTGGGTTCTTTCAAGTCCCGGACGGCTTCCCTTCCAACATACAGAATGTATATATTCTAAAGTCTGCTCATAATTCATAACCAATCACCTTTTTCAATCCCTGTTGTATAGCCTTGTTTTTAAGAAGAATAATTATAAGAACTGACTCCGCCAAAGCAGTAAGCGCATAGGTTACGCTTCTTTCCGCAAGCAGTACCAAAAACGGCGTTCCGTACATTTTAGAAAGGGCTACTGATTTAATAAGTACGTTACCAACTGTATGAGCAAGCACAACGGCAAGAGCACTGCTTAAAAATCTCCTCTTTCCCGAGAGTCTGAAAACTATGCCCGAAACGAGTCCTACCGACATTGATGCCAACGTTATAAACGGATTTATAGCAAATCCTCTGAAAAGGCATCCCAGCAAATCCGACACTATTCCGACTGCCGATGCAACGTATGGGCCTAAAACTATTCCCGAAAATATGATGGGAAAATTCTCTAAGCTTATACGCCATGTATCTCCCGTCGGCGCAAGAAATTTCAACCCTCCGCTTAACGCGCACATAAGGGCAGCAAACACCAATATCTTCACGCTGCCGAACAATGCTATCTTGTTATTGTTTTTTTGCATAAAAAAACCTCCTCACGTTGTGCATTCCAAAGCCACAAAAATGAGGAGCTTAAACAAAAAGTCGTCTCATATATGTAACAGCGGGATGCGGCCGATGAACCGCAACATTACTGCCTTCGTCTGACTGACAACTCCCTGTTCAATCAGCACTTAACGCTCATCCGCCTACTCTGTGTCGGGTATATAATATCACATTATTTTACTTTTTTCAAGAGGGTTTTTACAGAAAATTTATTGACTTTGGAAAACCGATATATTATCATTTAGTGTGTAAGTATATTAAAACAGGAGAACAACTATGATTAAAGTAGCGGTTATCGGATGCGGTACGATCGCCAACTCGGAGCACATTCCTTCATATATAAATTGTCCCGATGCGGAAATTAAATATTTTTGTGATATTATTCCCGAAAGAGCAAAGGCTGCAGCTGAAAAATACGGTTGCGGTATTGCTGTAACCGACTATCACGATATTCTTAACGATCCCGAAGTTACGGCAGTATCTATCTGTACACCCAACAAGGTTCATTCAAAGATATCCATTGATTTCCTCAAAGCAGGTAAACACGTACTTTGCGAAAAACCTGCAGCAATTAATTTAGACGAAGCATTAAAAATGCAACAGGCTCAGCACGAAACCGGTAAAACTCTTAATATAGGTGTCGTAAACCGTTTTAACGAGCCGGTTAATATGATAAAGAAATATATCGAAGACGGCAAGCTCGGTAAAGTCTACCACGTTTACGCTTCATTCCGCGCGTACCGTTCCATTCCGGGACTGGGCGGCGCTTTCACAACAAAGTCGGTTGCAGGCGGAGGAGTTCTTATCGACTGGGGCATACACTTCATTGATATCGTTATGTACTGTACCGGCGACCCCGCCCCCATTACCGTAACGGGCGACACTTTCAGCTATCTCGGCAAGGATATTCCAAACTACGTTTACAGAAAAATGTGGGCAGGTCCTCCCGTACTTAACGGTACTTACGACGTTGAAGAATCGTGTACCGGTATTATAAGAACTACAGGTCCTACTATCACTATGCACGGAGCTTGGGCGCAAAACATTGGCAAAAATGAAATGTATATTGACTTTATGGGAGACAAGGGCGGCATCAGGCTTGATTACGGCAAGGGCTTTACGTACTACACTGCAAAAGACGGCAAGCTTGTTGAAGAAATACCCGAGGTGGATACGACCTATCTCTTTGATAAAATGTTCCAAAATGAAATTAATGCTTTTGTTAAATGCGTACAGACGGGTGAAAAGCTTCCCTCTCACATTGACAACGCTATTATCTCTGCAAAAATTCTTCAGGGTATATACGACTCTGCTGAACAGAAAAAAGAAATCAATTTTTCGTAATATTTTAAAAGCGTATACGGAGAAAACGTATACGCTTTCTTCATTAAGCGGGTAAAGCCTTTTTTCTGTTGACAACCCGATCATAAAAATGTATAATTACTATATATAAAAAGGAGGCGAATATTGTGGGAAATCAGCCATTGGCGGACAGAATAAGACCGCAGTCATTCGATGAGATGGTTGGCCAAAAACACCTTTTCGGTGAAAACGGCGCTATTACAAGAATGGACAAAAATAATTACATAACCAATATGATCTTCTACGGGCCTCCCGGAACGGGCAAAACGACAGCAGCGAACATTATTGCAAAAAAGAGCGGAATGAAGCTTTTTTCTCTTAATGCAACGTCTGCCTCTCTTAACGATGTCCGCGATATTATTTCGCAGACGGGAACGCTGTTCGGCTCAAACGGTATTTTGCTCTATCTCGACGAAATACAGTACTTTAACAAGAAACAGCAGCAATCATTGCTTGAATATATGGAAGACGGCAGAATTACTCTTATCGCGTCTACTACCGAAAATCCTTTTTTCTATATTTATAATTCAATTCTCTCGCGTTCCGCGGTATTTGAATTTAAGTCAGTAACAAAAGAAGAACTTATCCCCGCACTTAAACGGGGACTCGACATTCTTAACACCGAGCATAACAAAAATATTAAGGCTTCTGACTCTGCCCTTATGCAGATTGCAAAATGCGCGTCGGGCGACGTCAGACGCTCCCTCAATACGCTTGAAAACGTATATATGACTGCAGACGACGAGATAACCCCCGAGCTTATTGACGCATTTATTCCCGAAGCCTCATCCGTATACGACAGACACGGCGACGCTCACTACGATATGCTGTCTGCCCTGCAGAAATCAATAAGAGGCTCTGATCCTAACGCGGCGGTATTCTATCTTGCAAAGCTTCTTGAATCGGGAGATATGATATCGGCTTGCAGACGCCTTCAGGTCATTGCCAGCGAGGATATCGGACTTGCATATCCGTTAGCGCCCGTTATGGTAAAAAGCTGTATTGACAGTGCCTTTAACGTAGGTATGCCTGAGGCACGTATACCGCTTGCCAATGCGGCAATTTTTCTGGCTACCTGCCCGAAATCCAACAGCGCATATATGGCTTATGCCCTTGCAAAAGAAGACATTGAAAAAGGTAACGGAATTCAGGTTCCGAGACTTTTCCAGAGCAGATACAGCGACGAATACAAATATCCGCACGACTATCCCAACCACTACGTTGAGCAGAAATATCTGCCCGACGACGCAACCGGAAACTATTATACCTACGGCAATAACAAGCAGGAGCAGGCTGCAAAAGCTTACTGGGATCTGATAAAAAAAACACACGGGTAACCCCGTGTGTTTTTATAATTGCTTTCTTATTTTTGCCAAGGCGCTTTTTTCAAGCCTTGACACCTGAGCTTGAGATATTCCGATTTCGTCTGCAATCTCCATCTGCGTTTTCCCGTTAAAAAAACGCAGATTTATTATTTTCTTTTCACGGTCTCCCAGTTTTCTCATAGCTTCTTTTATTGCAATATCCTCTATCCAACGGTCGTCGGTGTTTTTTTCGTCCTTTACCTGATCCATAACGTATAACGAGTCTGATGACGAGCCGTCGTTATAAACAGGCTCATAAAGAGACATAGGCTCCATAATCGCCTCAAGAGCGTTTACTATCTCCTCTTTCGTATGCTCTTCTCCCGATTCATTTACTTTTTTTGTAATCTCATCAAAAGTCGGCTCTCTTGACAGCTCTTTTGAAAGTTGTTCTTTTATCTGCAGCGCTTTATACGCAAGATCCTTGAGTGAACGGCTGACTCTGATACTGTTGTTATCCCTCAAATACCGCTTAACCTCGCCAATTATCATCGGCACAGCATAAGTTGAAAACTTTACATCCAGTTCCGTATTGAAATTATCTACTGCCTTGATAAGCCCGATACAGCCGACCTGAAAAAGATCATCGGCATTCTCGTTTCTATTTGAAAACCGCTGTACGATACTCAGCACCAAACGCAAATTTCCGTCTATCAGCATTTGTCTTGCATTTTTGTCGCCCTTCGATGCTTTTTTTAGTAATTCTTGCTTTTCATCCGAAGTAAGAGTCTTCAGCTTGGAGGTATTTATTCCGCTGATTTCTACCTTATTATAGTACAATATCCTTTCCTCCCGTATTTTGTAAACCCAAGAAAAGTATTGCCTTATGTGTCGGGTAGTTATTCGCTTTGTAAATTGTAAGATATTTCAAAAAAAGTATATTTTTTATTAATTTTCTTGTTTTTTCATTTGGTGTTGTTGCATAAAAATTGATAAGTTTTTTGAGTTTTAACAGAAATAAAACCTCTAATCTATTATTTTTGCCCCGCAATTCTTGGTAATATTGCACAAACTTATCCCATTTTCCTTGACACTTTAATATAAATATGGTATAATTACTGAGTTATTGGTCAACGAAAACAATAATTTGAAGAGGTGATTTTCATTTTACGATTTGATTGTAAAAGAATCTTTCTGTTTATAGTCATCGCAACTTTGGTATCAGTTTTCTTTATTTTTTCCGCACAGGCATCAGTGTCCCTTTTCTCATCCGCGCTTGATCCGAATGAACTCACAGACGGCGTTTACAATATTGTAAACGTGGCAACGGGTCAGTATCTTGACGTGTACGATATGAAATATGACAAGAATGGACACGTATATCTCTATAAACAAACAAAGAAAGACGGCCAGGACTTTTATCTTAAAAGACAGGACGACGGTACGTATATAATCTCTCCCCAAAGCGAAAAAGGTGCATATTCACTTTCGTATGAGCTTGATATTATGGAGGGCGAGTTTATTACAAAGAAGGAGAACGTATCAAAACTCAGCAAATTCTCCCTTGTTCAGTCAGAAGAAGATCCTGCCATCTACACCATTAAACCTGCTTGTATGACTGACGATAAGCTATGTCTTACGGTGTCAAACACAAAAGGCAAGTATAACTACCGCCTCGCAGGACTCGCTTTAGAAAATAACTCTGCCGAGCAAAAATGGAAGTTCGTCAAGGTTACGTCCGAATCGTTACAGATTGCAACCGGCTATTTTGACGTGAAACTCGGCAGTACATATGACCTCTACACAAGTATTACTCCCAAGCATTTAACCGGAAATATCGTTTACGAAAGCAGCAACCCCGAAATTGCCGACGTTGACAAGACCGGAAAGGTATACGGCATTTCCCCCGGTCAAGCAACTATAACGGTAAGCTGCGGTCCGAAATCGGTTTCTACAGTCGTAAATGTTTCCCCGTATACCGCGTACACGTGGTACAGCCAGCATAACATGTATTCGGGCGGTTGGTATGCAAGTGCCCTCAAAGACCTGAGAATTAATGTAGGAGGCACATCAAAGCTGTTTTTTGCAAACGGTTATAACTCCTCTCCCGACTGGATGGACAGAGGATGTAAGCTATGCTCAGACGCTATGGTGCTCCACAATCTCGGCGCTGTTTTGACAACCGGATACGATATGAGAAAAGACCTTGAAAACAATCTTGAAGCAGACCCGTTTACAGTAGCCATTGCAAATATGGGCGTAACAGGTAAAAATCTGCAAAACCGCAGAGTTTGGGCAGACCCCGTAGTTGTCAGTACAGGCACGATTGCCCCAAGATTTACCGTTGACGGAAAAGCCGTTACGGTTACAAAATATACAGGAAGATCACTTAAGCACATCAAACAGTTGCTTGAAGAGCATCCCGAGGGCGTAATCGTCGGAATGTACAATAAGAGTCTTGATTCGACGCACTATTTGGTATTCACAGAATGTCTTAACCCCAATGACCCGAGAGGAAACTACGAATTCCGCGTATGTGATTCGGCAGCCTCCGATCCAAGCATGGGAGACAACGTTCCATTTAAAGAATGCCTTTCATACAAAAAACAAGGTTACAGATATTCGTCTATTTTCGGATACTCGGTATACAACGTAGCAGAATAAAAATTAACGGCTGTATAGGGCTTTAGAACCCACATACAGCCGCTATTTTTTTGCACAAAAAAATGGCTACACACGGCTCCGCCGGTGTGTAGCCATTTTATTTATCGTTTAAGATTATATACTTCGACGACTTCTCTTACCAGTTCCCTGTTTTCTCCCTTATAGTATTCTACCCATACCGACGTATCGTCGATCACCTCAACACTCTTAACAAGGTCGTAAATGTTCTCTCTGTCGTTTGTAAAGGGGAGTCTTACTATCTTCGCATAGAAGAACTTGTCGTATGCGTCGCGCAGAATAAGCTGTATTTCGTCTTCGTGCAATCTCATATAGGTTATAATATTATATATGAGATAGCCCGTCGGAACCGTATACTCTTCAGAATATATATTCTTTTGAGGGTTATAATAAACCGTCTTTTCTTCCGTTTCAATCCGAAGAATAGTGTCGGCGTGCTCCGTAATTACTACGGGTATTTGAGATATTGCTCTCTTTTTTACATTTTCACCCATATGATCATAAAGACGGTACACATACTTCTTGTCGCTTCTAACATACAAAGTATGGAACTTGCCCTCGCTGATAACTTCTTTTTCATAAGAATCATCAAAAATAAGGTTACTCATTTTGTGAGCATTTTCCCAATAATAAAATTCAAGAGAATCGCCCGATGACATTTTCTGCATATTCATTGAATATACAAACACCTTGCCGCTTTCATAGGGCATTTCAGCATAGACAACATCCAACACGGGCTGTCCGTCTTTATCGACTCCAGAGCTTCTTGAGCTAATATCATATATCTCTCTGCCAACAGAAAGGAGCAGATATCTTTTCGAATAGTCAATCTCCGGCAGGTCTGTTCTTATACCAAGGTAGTCTTTGATCTTAAGCTCGTTTTCCTCATTGGTTATCTGATATATCATAGTATACTCATCTCTGAGCGTATATTCGGCGTATTCTTCCTGTGCCGCTATACTTCTCCTGATTATATCAAAATTATAGCTAACCGTACTTTCAAAACTCATACCGTACTTTATTTGGTTGGGAGTTGGAATTTTTATAGGATCATCTTGCGTTGTTTCGGGTTCACGAAACAACAACAACCCCACAGCAATAATAACAAGTACAAGAGTGATTACAGAAAGCACAATCTCCAGTTTCCTATCAAGATACAAAGCGAATCAACTCTCTTTCTTGGTAATCTATTATAACAAATTACTTAAGGTTTTCTTTTACAAATCCTACGATATTTTCAATAGCTTCATCTACCTTTGTTGCGTCCTTACCGCCTGATACTGCGCTGTCGGGACGTCCGCCGCCGCTTCCGCCCGTAAAAACGCCAAGCATTCTTGCAAGATTCCCTGCATGAGCACCTCTTGCAACTGCGTCCTTACCGCAGCAGGTTACGAAATTCAGCTTTCCGTTTGACACAACCGCAATCGCAACAACAATGTCGGGATGTTTATCTTTAAGCTTGTCACACGCCTTTCTTGCAACGTCTACGTTCATTTCTTCAGACTTGAGTACTGCTACTTTAATTCCGTCAACGTCGGTCGCCTGATTATACAAATCGGCAGTCTTTGACTCCGAAAGCTTCGCATTGAGTGCATCTACAGTCTTCTTGGTTTCTTTAAGTTCATTCTGTATCTGCTCAATTCTCTTGGGAATATCTGAAACGTTATTCGCCTTAAGCTCTTTTGCGGCTGAATTAATAAGAGAATTCTTTTCTGCGATAAGCTCAAGCACTCCTCTGCCGGTTACGCCTTCAATTCTTCGTGTGCCTGCAGAAACTGACGTTTCAGTAAGTATCTTGAACAATCCGACCTCGGCAGTATTTGAGAGGTGCGTACCTCCGCAAAGCTCAGTGGAAAAATCCCCCATCTTCACAACGCGTACCGTACTTCCGTACTTTTCACCAAACAGGGCGATCGCGCCCATTGACTTTGCAGTTTCTATATCAGTTTCCTTCGTTTCAATTTTTGCCGCCTGAAGTATCCATTCATTTACGGTATTCTCGACCTTTTCGATTTCTTCAGTTGTCAAAGCAGCAAAATGCGAGAAGTCAAAACGCATTCTGTTTTCGTCAACGTAAGAGCCTGCCTGCTCAATATGATTGCCGAGAACGCTTCTTAATGCCGCCTGAAGCAAGTGGGCTACCGAGTGATTTCTTGTAATCGCTCTGCGTCTTTCAACGTCTATGCAAGCTTTTACAATGCTTCCCTCTTTAATCTCTCCGCTTACTTTTTCGCAGATATGCATAAATATGCCGTCATGCTTCTTAGTATCAGTTACTCTGTATACAGCATCTCCGCATACGATTTTGCCGGTATCGCCTACCTGACCGCCGCTTTCTGCATAGAAAGGAGTTTTGTCGAGTATAAGGGTTACCTTTTCACCGTTTTCAAGAATTGCAAGAACTTTTGCTTCAGCTTCATATTCTGAGTATCCGCAGAAATCGGTCTTTTCAAACTTTTTTAGTTCATCAAAGTTTTCTGCTGTCCAGCCGAAATCTCCAAGAGCACTTCTAGCTTCTCTTGCCTTTTTCTTCTGTTCATCCAGAAGCTTTTTAAAGCCCTCGAGATCTATCTCAACTCCCGATTCTTCCGCAATCTCTCTCGTAAGATCAAGCGGAAAACCGTAAGTATCGGAAAGCTTGAAAACGTCTTCACCCTTGAGTACTTTTTCGTTTTCGCTCTTTGCTTTTTCAATTATTTTAGAAAGCATTTCGAGTCCGCGGTCAACGGTTGCCGCAAAGCTCTTTTCTTCATTTCTTATAACTGTCTTAATATAGTCGAGCTTTTCGGTAAGCTCGGGATAAGCCGTTACGTTTTCTTTTGCAACAACGTCGCAAAGATCAGCCAGGAAAAGATCGGTTACACCGAGCATTCTGCCGTGTCTTGCAGCCCTCCTGAGCAGTCTTCTGAGGACGTATCCCCTGCCCTCGTTTGAAGGCATTACGCCGTCGCAGATAAGGAACGAAGTGCTTCTGATATGGTCTGTAATTACGCGCAAAGAAATATCCTTTTTCTTATCTTCGCCGTATTTTACGTTTGTAAGTTCAGATACCTTTGCCATTATATTTTTAACTGTATCGACTTCAAAGAGGTTGTTTACTCCCTGCATAACGCAAGCAAGTCTTTCAAGACCCATACCCGTATCAATATTGGGGTTTGCAAGGGGAGTATAAGTTCCCGCACCGTCGCTGTCAAACTGAGTGAATACGAGGTTCCAGAATTCCATAAATCTGTCGCAGTCGCAACCGGGTTTGCAATCGGGCGAGCCGCATCCGAATTCTTCACCTCTGTCAAAGTGAAGCTCGGAGCAAGGTCCACAGGGTCCGCTTCCTATTTCCCAGAAGTTGTCGTCTCCGAGTCTTACGATTCTTTCAGCAGGAACACCGACTTTTTTATTCCATATCTCAAAAGCTTCGTCGTCATCTTCATAAATTGTTACCCAGATTTTTTCCTCGGGCAGTTCAATAACCTTGGTGCAGAATTCCCAAGCCCAAGTAATGGCCTCTTCTTTAAAGTAATCACCAAACGAGAAGTTACCGAGCATTTCAAAGAAAGTACCGTGTCTTGCTGTAATACCGACTCTCTCGATATCGGGTGTGCGGATACACTTCTGGCAGGTGGTCATTCTTTTTTTCGGGGGTTCTTCTTCGCCCTTGAAATATTTTTTCAAAGGAGCCATACCCGCATTTATGAGCAAGAGAGATTTATCGTCGATGGGCACAAGAGGAAAGCTCTTGTGTCTGAGATGCTCTTTGCTTTCGTAAAATGATAAAAACGCTTCTCTTAAATCGTTAAGTCCTGTCCATTTCATAAGTATATCCACTCCTTAAAGTTCTATATCCGATAAGTCAAATCCGTCTTCGTCGACGGGATTTTCTGTATTATTTAACGAGATTTTTACTACGTCCTCGAATTTTGCATCTTTGTTCTGATACAAAATATTGAGTACTCCGAGAAAGTCTCTTATTATCTCACGTGGGGTTACCATACTGCCGGCGCCCGCTTTAGAGAGGCAGTCGCGCAAGAATATTTCCGCTTGCTCGTCGGTTACGGGAACGTCCCAGTTGTAATTCTGCCCATGAAGATTTTTGACTCTTGTTACAAGTGCAAAAAGCTGGTTGTCGTCGAGTCTTTCAAGCCTTATTACAGGCCCCATAAGATTTTTGAATTCAGCAGAAGCATATCTTCCCTCTTCCAGACGGCTCTTAAGAGCTTCGTAGCTGTAAAGACCTCTCCGCTTGTCCTCAAGAAACATAGGCGTTCCGCCGAGTATTATGCCCAGTCCCTTTGCATTACCTTGCAAAGTGTCGTTAAACATCGACAAAAGCTTTTCGTAGTTCGCCTCTCTTGATATTCTGTTTGTTATCTTATAAAGATTTACGCACTCGTCGATAAAAAGCACTAGTCCGCTGTAACCTATCTTTTTGACAAAGAATGCGATTAGTTTTATATAGTCATACCAGTTTTCGTCGGTAATAATTGACGAAACGCCAAGGTCCTTACGGGCTTCCGTACGGGTGGTATATTCGCCTCTCAGCCAACGCAAAGCGCTGCCGCGCAGGCTGTCGTCTTCATTTTTATACGCTCTGTAAAATGCGTTTATAACGCAGGCAAAATCAAAACCGCCGACTTGGTTTTCCGCCTCTCTCGTTACCTCATAAATCTTGCTTTCGACCGCCCTGTCAAACTGCAAAGAACCCACTTCAATTCCGCTATGTGCCACATCCGACTGAGTGTTTGATATCCACTTTGCAATCAGATTCTGCAAAGCCGAGCCGTCGGGCGAGGTCTTTGTGCACATATTTTTTATAAGCTCTCTGTAAGTTGCAACTCCGTTACCCTTTGCTCCGAAAAATCTTCTTTCGGGCGAAAGGTCGGCATCACAGCATACAAAATTCTTTTCAACGGCGTATCCTCTTACAAGCTGCATCAAAAAGCTTTTTCCGCTTCCGTATCTGCCGATTATCATTTTCATAAACGAACCGTTCTGCGATACGTTTTCCAAAGCGTCAAGCAAAGCCGAAACCTCACACTCTCTGCCTATTGCGACGTAGGGTGCGCCCATACGGGGTACAACGCCTGCCGAAAGGCTTTCAAGCAGAGAAACCAATATTCTTTTTGGCACTTTGTTCACAGCCTGAGCCATTGTTTTATCTCACTTTCGTAATCGGGAATAACGATATATTCACCGTCTTTTTCTTCTATTCCTATATCGCCCAAAATCTCAAAGCAAAGCTCGTTTACGCACTCTGCCAGAGTTTCAAGCATCATATAATTTTCATCTGCTATATCGGCAAATCCCTTGCTGTCTCTCTTATATATACACAGCAATGCCTGTTTTGCAATATCAAGCGACTCGCTTTCAACCGACTTGTTTTCTTTTACGGTATCTTCAACAATATCCTCTTCAAAAACGCCCTCGGTAAGTCTGTCGGTTACTTCCCACGACTCTTTCTCAATCATCTTTGCTTTTTCAAAAGATACTTCAAAAGGCTTTATTTTTTCCTCAACAAAAACGTCTTCGTATTCTTTCTTAGCCTTTTTTTCATAGAAAGGTGCGGGGAGATGTTTTTCAAAATACTCGTTAATAATATTTTTGTGCTGTTCGGTAAGATTCTGAACGTTCAGCCTTGCTCTGATCCCCAAATAAGCTCTTACTCTGTTTTCACAGTATTTGACCGTATCTGTTATGATAAAACCGACGTCAGACGCATCTTTAAGATCATAGTAGGTAAGCTTTATTTTTCTTTTTACGTCATAAGCGCATAAAGCCCCGCCAAAAGAATCTCTCGTGCATACTTTTTCTTCAAGCCTATTCGCCATTTCAAACCTTCCGTCTGATTTGGCGTAATTTTTTACAGCAAACTCAAAAGCCTTATTTATATGTTTTTCAAAAATTTCCGAGTTGCTTTCATCAACATACTTGCTTTTTCGCCATCTGTACGATGAGCCTTTTTCAAGCATAAGAGATGCAAAAACATCGCCATCATTACAAGAAAAAAACATTTGCTTAAATTCGGTAACCTCGGTTACGTCCGGCAAAAAATCTTCAAGTCTTTCGAGCGGAAAAGGCAGGTTATTTATCAGACAGTAGTCGCAAACCCATTCCGACATATATTTGTCAAGCTTGGTATAGCTTTTTCTGTATTGCTCCCATATATCGCACATAAGCGAAAGTCCCTTTTGTGCCGGGATAAGCTCGGGAAGATTGATTATCTCGTAGACGTAAAGCAATATATAACTGCTGTCTGTGGGTAGATATATATTTTTTCTTACGCAGTCGCGCCAATAAAAATACCACCTGCGCTGACTGAGGGACATCTGAACGTAACTCGGCATATACGAGTAGTATTTAACCGGCTGCACTTCACCGTGACTTACGTTAAAATACTTTCGCGCATCTAATCTGAAACGCTCGTAAAAAGTGTATTTCATCGGCCAAGTATAAATTTCAACTGACTTTACAAGGCTGTTTTCGGGAGAATACGACAAACAAAGTTCAGAATTATACCCGTCTGTTTTCTCTCGCGGAATGGGGGCACCGCTTAAAGCAATACGTTCTTCACCCTTTTCACAGACCAACACAGTATCGGCAGACGAAAAAACGTTTTGTTTTGTCAAGGTTTTTTTCACCGGAGTAATCTCCTCAATGTCCCAAAAACTGTCGGTCTCGGCTATTCTGCAATGCTTTTTCGATTGTTTGTCATCGTGTTTGAAAATCATTCTTTACAGCTCTTATCTCACTTTTTTATCCGATTAACGTTATGATATATATATTATTCCCTTAATTATATCATAAATATAGCTCAATGTCAAATATTATAAAGCAATACAACCGCCGATATCGGTAAGTTTTTCATCGGACAGCTCCACAGCTTTTTTACCGTATTTTTCAACAAATTTTCTGACCTTTTCACCGTCTTTATATCCTTGCAGACTGCCGAAAAAAACTACCTTATCATCAAACACAGCCGACGCACCGCCAATAAAACCGCAATCGTATCCTTGCAGTTCAATTCCCTCTTTTTCAACAAGCAATACGTCAATATCATTTTGCATATAAGCCTTGCAGAGACCCGTATCGGTAGTCATAAAAGCGTTATTTGCAACCTTGCAGGTCGAACACGCCGTGTAACCCTGTTTTACGTCGATTACAGTGTTTGCGAGCTCTTTTATTTTTATTGAGACATGCGCGCATTTTGCATACAGCGTTTTATCGTTTGTAAGTACGGCATTGAAAAGAATGTCGTTGGGATAATCGGGCGAAATATTCTCATCGGTAGTTATAATTTTTATTCCAAGCCCGTCAAAAAGCTCTATATTTTCTTTATAATAATCGTTATGTGTCAGCAACTCTTCCCCGTTATAAAAAACAAGCATATCCGCGTGTGTGCATACATCCTTCTGCAGCTTCGAAAAAGGTGGCAAAAGTACTATGTCGTACCCCATATCTTTCAGCTTATTAATGCACTTTTCAGATACGGTATTACCCATCAAAAGTTTCTTCATAGCTCCTCCGATAATGGCTATATCGCTTTGAAAAAAGAGTAAAGCCCGTACGATCCTGTACGGGCTGAAAATTCAATATACGATCAGTTAGCTCTTGTAACCTTGTTGGAACGGAGACAACGCGAGCAGACATTAACTGTCTTGGGCGTGCCGTTTACAACCGCCTTGACCTTTCTGATATTGGGCTTCCATACTCTGTTTGTTTTACGGTTGGAGTGAGAAACATTAAGGCCGAAAGCCACACTCTTGCCGCAGAATTCACATTTTGCCATTCCGATGCACCTCCAATTTTATGATAAATCAAATTATAAACATCATTAGAACAGAGGTTATTATACCACAACATTTTTCAAATTGCAATACATTTTTGAAAATATTATTGCGTTAAATACCTATATTTCTCTATTTATCACGGTTTTTGACATATTTAACGGGAATGTTTATGGGTTCTTTCCCTATGCACCTATTTTTCTTTTTCAGGCGTATCGAAAATCTGAGCAAGAATGATAGCCGCAAACATTATAACACAGCCGAATATTTCTCTGCCCGACATTTTTTGGCCAAGCAATATCCAACCGAACAACGCCGCGAATACCGATTCAAGACTCATTATAATTGACGCTATAGCAGGCTGTAGGTCTTTTTGCGCGATAGTCTGAAAAGTATAGCCTATTCCACACGAAGCCGCTCCTGTATAGAGTATGGGCACCCACGCACTGAGTATGCCTGATAAATCCGGCTTTTCAAAAATAAACATTATAATAACAGACAATGCGCCGCATACGTAGAACTGAATACACGACAGTTTTAATGCATTATATACTGCGGCGTATTTCGCAACAGCCATTATCTGAAACGAGAAGACAATCGCACATATAAACACAAGCGTATCGCCCTTTGAAAGAACGAGAGATTCTTTCATACACAGTAAATACATTCCAACCATTGCAAGCGCGACGCTGACCCATATACCAAGCCCGATCTTCTTGCGCAAAAAGATGCCGAGTATAGGGATTATAATGATATAAAGACTGGTAAGAAATCCTGCTTTTCCGGCAGTAGTAAATTGCAGCCCAACCTGCTGAAGCGTACACGCGATCATCAAAAACACACCGCACACTGCTCCGCCCGCAAATACACCCTTGGGATTATACCCATCTTGGTCTTCTCCGGGGTCTTTTCTGCCGAGGACAAACACCGCAGGAAGCAACACCGTACCTCCAAGTAAGAATCTGACCGCCTGAAAAGTAAGGGGGCCTACGTGCTCCATTCCCTCGACCTGAAATGACATAGCAGCACCCCAAACGAGTGCCGCCATCATAAGCATTATAGCTGCTCTGAACTTTTTTAATCTCATAAAATATGTACCACTTTTTGCCTATAAATCAATTAATCAGCTAAAAGAACGGCTTCTACTGCCTTAACTGCAACTCTTATACATTCGTCGCACGAAACGGTAGGACTGCCGCCTTTCAAGCCCTTTATGTCGCAACAAGCCGTAGCCTTGCATTTTTCACTGAAATACTCTTCAATTCTGCCAGACAGTTTGTACGTCTCTGCCTTGCTTGAATTCTTAGTATCTCCGTTACTGCCGAGCAAGCCTGCTACCATAACGGCGCCCGACAAAGCGCCGCATACGTTATTTCTGTTTCCCATGCCTGCGCCGAAGCCTTCAGCAATCTTATAGAGGGTTATTTCATCTATTCCCACTCTGTCGCAAAAGGCGCAAACCACCGACTGCGCGCAGTTATAGCCCGCAGAATGAAGCGCAAGAGCTTTTTCTGTATAGTTCATTTTATTCCCCTATAAACTCAGCAGAATTCCGCTTCGTCAACGTAGTCGTCAGTAAGGATCTCGACTTCGCCGTCTTCATAGTTATACTCATCGTCGCCAAGGAATTCGGAAAGAAGATCCTCTTCTTTTTTCACGTCCTTTGCGTGCTTATAAAGCAATACGCCGCCTGCGATACCGCCTGCCGCCGACATAGCGAGCAAAACCGTTGCAAGATTTTTCTTCTTTGCAAAGAGGAAGAAGAAAAGTATTGCCATCGATACCGACTGAACAACAAGTGCTATTCCTGCATAAAATGCTGTTTTCTTAAACATAATTTTATCCTCCTGAAAACTCGGTATGTTAAACCTGAGCCTGTGATTTCAAATATGCGTTGATAAATCCGTCGATCTCGCCGTCCATTACAGCCGAGATGTTTCCGTCTTCATAACCCGTTCTCGTGTCTTTTGCAAGGGTATAGGGCATAAATACGTAGGATCTAATCTGTGCGCCCCATTCAATGTTGGTCTTTACACCCTTGATATCCTCGATCTTGTCGAGTTTTTCTCTTTCTTTGATCTCCATAAGCTTTGCCTTAAGCATTTTCATTGCCGTTTCCTTGTTCTGAAGCTGGCTTCTTTCGGTCTGACAGCCAACTACTATACCGGTAGGAATATGGAGAATTCTAATCGCCGAGTCAGTCTTGTTAATATGCTGACCGCCAGCTCCGCTTGAACGGTGGGCAGTTATTTCAAGCTCTTCTTCTTTCAACTCGATCTTGCCGTCGTCCTCAAACTCGGGCATAACCTCGACCGAAGCAAACGACGTATGACGTCTGCCCGAAGAGTCAAACGGAGAAACACGCACAAGACGGTGAACCCCGTTTTCGCCCTTAAGATATCCGTATGCATTTTCGCCTTCGATCATAATAGTGGCACTCTTAAGGCCTGCTTCGTCGCCGTCAAGCCAGTCGATAAGCTTTACGTTATATCCGTGACGTTCGCCCCAACGCGTATACATTCTGTACAGCATTTGCGCCCAGTCCTGAGCTTCAGTACCGCCAGCACCGGGATGGAACGAAACTATAGCGTTATTTTTATCATATTCCCCTGAAAGCAAAGTTGCTATTCTTCTTGTCTCGATTTCTTCGGTAATCGACTTCTGTTCAGCCAACACCTCTTCAAGAACGCTCTCGTCGTTTTCTTCAAGACCCATCTCGGCAAGTACGGTAGCATCATCGCAACGTTTTTTGAGGATTTCGTACGCTTCCACCTTGCTCTTCATGGACTTTATCTGCTGAAGAATAGTGCTCGAATCGGGACTGTTCCAGAAATTCGGGTCAAGCGTTTTTTCTTCAAGATTTGTAATATTTACTTTAAGTTCTTCAATTTTCATGGCATTGCCGAGCTCGTCTATCTCTCCGTCAAGTCGTATAAGCTCGCGCTTTGCTTCTTCAAGCTGTATAATCAATGGATTTCCTCCTAAAATAATTCAACGTCTATCTATATTATTATAAACAACGTAATCCCTTTTGTAAACATATTTTACCAAATATTTATTGTTTTTAGACGCAAAACGATACGTTGCTTTCGAAAAATTCCGTATGTATGCCTGAGTCAAAATTTTTGACAAGCATTTCGAGCCTTGCGCATACGATATTTTCGGTAAAATAGTGTCCACCGCATATAAGGTTTATACCCAGTTCCTTTGCTTCGTGCTCACAGTTATAGGGCATTTCTCCAGTAATAAAAGTGTCGCATCCGCATTTCAAAGCCTCAGAAAGATATCCCTTTCCGCTGCCGCCTACAATAGCTATTTTCGATACGGGATTCCCTGAATCAACACAAACGACTCTGTCTGCACCTAAAATTTCTTTCACCTTCGCCGCAAAGGTAGTTAAGTCAACCCTTTCCACAGTTCCCATTCTGCCGATATCGGAAAAATCCTCAATATTTTTTATATCCAGAACGTCTGCCAAAGCGTCGTTTACCCCTCCGCTTACCTTGTCAAGTCTTGTATGAAAAGACAGTACGGCAACGTCGTTTTTGATAAGCTTGCACGCTTTTCTGCCGATAGAAACACCGCCGTCAATATTACTGATGGGACTGAAAATAAAAGGATGGTGAGTTATGATACAGTCGAATACGTTTTTTATTGCATAGTCGATTGCACTTTCGGAAGCATCAAGGCATATAAGCGCCTTTTTTACTTCTTTTTCGGGGCAAGGAATACACATTCTTCCGTCGTTGTCCCATTCACACGATAGTTCAGCAGGAATAGCACTGTTCAAAAATTCATACAACATTTCAACGTTTGCCATAACAATTCTCCTTTATCACTAAAAGCTCGTCAAGACATCTGACGTCTTCTTCAACGCTAAGACCTGCTTTTTGTCTGCCTGCAATCTTCACTTTTTGTCGGCTAATCACCTTGTCAGCAAGCTTTTCCAAAAGACGCTCGTTTTTCTCTATATTAATTCTGCCAAGTAAATACTCGGCAGGCGTCATAGCAGTAAATTCTCCCGTATATTCGGCGCAGATGATCTGATATATCTTACCCTCTTCGACGATATATTCGTCGGTTACCGTATAGCCGTTTTCACACAAAAACATACGTACCGATTCTTCCTTCGTCATCGGCTGAAGTATGTATTTTACACCCGTCTTGTTAATAGTCTGCTCTTGAAGTATCTGTTCAATAAGCTCTCCGCCCATACCTGCAATTACAACATCGGTAGGAGAAAACCTCTCAATGCCTTTCAAACCGTCGGTGAGATACGTGTCAATCTGACCGTCAAGACCGTATTTTTTTACGTTATTTTTTGCCTTCTGCAATGGCATTTCGTTTATATCGGCGGCAACTGCCTTACTTATTTTACCCGTCTGGGCAAGGTATATAGGCAGTTTCCCGTGGTCGGTACCTATGTCGGCGAGTATGGCGTCCTGTCTTACGCATTTTGCAATACACGTCATTCTTTTGTCAATAACAACTGGCAACATCTATATCTCCGTAAAATATGAACAAAATAGTTGGTGCACTTAGCCGCCAACTATCTGTTATACTTAATAAAGGGGCTTAAAATATAAGCCCCCATGTTTGTTTATCGATCAGTTCTTTGATGCAAAGTATGCGTTAAGCTTTTCAACGAGCTCATCAGCGTTTGTGCCGTGAACGTTGCAAGCAGCTTCGATGCTTTCTCCTCTTGATGCGGGGCAACCGAGGCAGTGCATACCGATTGCAAGGAAGAATTCTGCCGTACCTCTGTCATAGTCGAGTACATCACCGATAATTGACTGTTTTGTTACTACCATTTTCATATACCTCCATATTGATAATTTGTTGAGTATATTATACCCATATTTTATATAAAAGTCAATAATTTTATAAATAATCGGGCAACAGCAACACAAAAAGAATAACAAGCGCGACAGTAGGGATCTTTGTTCACGAACCCACACAAGAGAAGCTTTTTAAAAAAAGCTCCTCTTGACTCCGCAAAAACTTTTCTTATGGATTCCACAAAATAATATGGCTTCTACTAACCCATAGGTCGTGCGGCGTTGCCGCCTTTTTTCAAAAAGCGAGAGGGTTTCAAGGGAAGTCCATAACTATTTATGCCCAATATAAAAAGAGCGGTAAAACCGCTCTTTTTTTGTTATTTTAAGCCGCAGGTGCGTCGTGGTATACGCCGTCCCAATAGCCGCTTTCATCAAGATAACACCAACCTACGCTGTCCTTAATCCATGCATTTGTAAGCATTGCGCCTTCTTCACCGAGATAGCACCAGCCTACACTGTCGAGTCGCCAAGCATTAGTTACCGCATATCCATTTTCAACGAAATACCATTGACCGTCTACAAGTCTCCATCCGTTTTCCGTATAGTAGAAATATCCGTCTGCGGTAATATATGCAAGACCTACGCTGTCTTCTACAAAGCCGTTTGTTACCATAGCACCCGTTTCGGATAAGTAACACCAACCCACGCTATCAGCTCTCCACGCGTTTGTTACTGCATAGCCGTTTTCAACGTAGTACCATGTTCCGTAATAGTCTATCCATCCGGTCGTATCATAGTAGAAGTAGCCGTCTTTTGTGATGTATGCCCAACCTACGCTATCTTTCACAAAGGCATCAAGTACCCATTTACCTTCTTCATCAAGGAAACACCAACCTGTACTGTCTTTTCTCCAATCGTTTATTACTGCATAGCCATTTTCAAGATAGTACCAAGTCCCATGACACATTATCCAGCCCGACAAATTATCATAGAAATATCCATCTTCTCCTACAAATGCCCATCCTACACTGTCTTTTACAAAACTGTTCGTAACAAGCTTGCCGTCTGAGCCAAGAAAACTCCACCCCACGCTGTCAAGCCGCCAATCATTTTTGATCATTATACCGCCTTCAAAATAGTACCAATCATCACCATCTTGATACCAGCCGTCTTCTTTCGTTCTATCACAGTCAAAATAATAAGTAGCTGTCGAGAGAATCTCATTTCCTTCGCCAATAACAACGCTTTCCCACGCATTTTCACTACCCTCGTACAAAACATATACCATATACGGACAATTTCCAAATGCACCGTCGCCAATGCTTTCCAAACTTTCGGGAATCACTATCGCAGCAAGATAAGGACTGTTATAGAAGGCATGGTCGCCAAGAGTCTTAAAACCTCTCGGAAGCTCGAAAAGTATTAAATTATCACATTCCGCAAAGGCATAGCTACCGATTGAGGTTACGCCTTTAGACATGGTCACGTAAATAAGACTATCACAGTTATAAAACGCTTTACTCTCTACTCTACTTATTCCTGACGGGAGAATTATCTGCTTAAGTTCCTGATTGTTTTTGAATGCCCCTTCACCTATAGTTTCAATAGGATATCCATCAATACTGTACATAACACCAGCAAAATCGGGAAGCGTTTCGGTGTAGCCCGTTATTGTTGCTTTACCGTCTGTAACAGTATATTCAAGATCAGCTATAGGCTCAACACCACAGTATACAAGAGTATTTTCAAGCGAATCGTTGTTGTTATGAACCTTCATTTCATATAATTCATCAACAGTACCTGAATAATATACACACTCAATGCTATCGCAATTCAAAAAAGCGTATTCGTCTATAGCGGTTACACTTTTCGGTATAGCAACACACTTCAAACTCTTGCATCCATAAAAAATATGCTTAGGTAACTGAGTTATTCCCTCAGGAATTTCTATATCCAATAGCGACACACAGTCGGAGAAAGTATACCTATCAATTGATTTCAGGCTTTTGGGGAGACTGATTCCCTCAAGTGCCGTACATCCTGAAAATGCCGATAATCCCAAATGTGTTACCATTTCAGGAATTACAATATTCTTCAAACTGCTGCAATAGGAAAACATTTGCTTAGGTATTTGTGTTATGCTTTCGGGCAAAACCACTTGCTCCAAATTGATGCAATAAGAAAACAAGCCCTCTCCAACATCTTTGACGCTATTCGGAAGTATTATCTCTTTCAGCCCTGAACTGTTATTAAACGCAAAATCTCCAATACTTGTTACACTGTTTGGAATAATAATTTCATTCAAACTTTCACAGGAAGCGAAAGCACGTTCACCTATGCTCGATATGTTCAAGGTCAATTCAATACTGACAAGATTTGAGCAACCAAAAAACATCCGAGAAACCAAACCTGTCAACCCATTCCCAAGCGACACATCTGTAAGTGAACTACATTTTTCAAAAACACCATCACCGACACTTGTAACACTATCGGGAATTACAATACTTTTGAGATTGGAACAATTATAAAACGCATTATTACCAATTGTATTCAGATTATTGCTAAAAACAATATTTTCTATTTGAGTCCAATCTTTAAATTGATTATCTTCAATCACGGTCACATCATCTGCAAACTCAAGGTTTTTGATGGAATCAAAAAACCTAAATGCATCTGAATTAATTTTATGACTTTCAGAACATACAACTTTAGTCACAAGCTCATTATTTAAATATAAATTCTCTGAATATTCAAATAACGAATAAGCACCTCCGCTGAAATCAATATCATTCCACGCATAAATATCAGTAATATAAAAGTCTTTCAAATATTTACAATCATAGAAAGCTCCACGTTCTATAGTTTCTAAGGTGTCAGGAATCCTTATGCTTGTAATTGCATGACAGCTTGCAAAAGCCTGGCTATTAATAGTTTTTACGCCTTGGGGAATAACCAACTCTTTTACGCATTCATTATTGACATACAAATTTTCATAATACAAAACGCCGGCACCCTCAAATTCAACACTGCACCATGCCGCAATATCATTGATATAAACAGTTTCCAAATTCGAAACATAAAAAGCCATATCACCAATACGTGTCAAATTCTTTGGAAACGCTACGCTTTCTATTTTTGTACTTCCGTAAAAAGCGTATGGTTTTATATACGTTACCTCCTCGGGAATAACCAGATTTGTTATTAGTTCCCCGTTTAAATATAATTTGGTTGCTCTATAAAGAGGATTTGACGAATAATCTTCGAATTCTATGTTGCACCACGCCGCAATATCCGAAATATGTACTTCTTTTAAATATGTAAAACCAGAAAAAGCATTTCTGCCTATTTTTGTAACTGTTTGGGGAATTGTTACACTATTTATAGACTTACAAAATCCAAAAGCATTTCCATTTATATACGTTACTCCTTCCGGTATAACCAAACTTGTTACGCGCTTATTATTTATGTACACATTTTCAGCCCAATCCAAAGGAGACGAAGTTGATTCAAAATCAATATTACACCAGGAAGCAAGGTCAGATATATACACGTCGGTAAATCTCATTCCCCAAAACGCATCTTCTCCAATTTTCGTTACACTAGCAGGAATAGCTATACTTGTAAAATTACAGCTTTCAAATGCGCGCTTCCCAATAGTCTTAACCCCTTCGGGGATTTTAACTGAAGTAATATAAAAGCCACCCAAAAAAGCCTCATCGCCTATGGCTGTTACCAGGTATCCATCAATTTTTTCAGGAATAACCACTTCTCCGCTATAATTGGGCTGACAGTCAGTTATCGTAACCTCTCCGTTGTTCACTTCGTATGTCAGATAATCATATGTCGCTGCATTGGCAGAAACCGTGCTGAATACCAATGCAGTCATTACGGTTATTATACACACCAGTACTAATAAAGTTTTTTTCATAGGTATTCCCCCTAACATAAAGATTGTTACATATTTATTGTATATATTATTCACCATCATGTCAACCCCTGTACAACTACATACTTTCAAACGTTTCTTCATAAAAACACAACTTTATTTAATTTTGCATTGACTTTTGAAACCAATTAAATTAAAATGTATTTGTGGAAATATGATACATCACAAATATTAATGAAAGTGAGATTATTATGGATTGTATTTTTTGTAAAATAATTACAGGCGAAATCCCCTCAAACATTGTTTATGAGGATGACCAGATCCTCGCGTTCCACGATATTGCTCCACAAGCCCCCGTTCATGTAATCGTTATTCCCAAACAGCACATTCAGTCTGCTAACGAAATTAACGAATTTAACAGTCCCCTCATCGCAAAGGTTTTTGAAGCTATCCCTAAGATCGCAAAGAAGTGCGGTCTTGAAAACGGCTACAGAGTAATTACAAACATTGGCGAGGACGGCTGCCAAACCGTCAAGCATATTCATTTTCATATTCTCGGCGGCAAGAAAATGACCGAAAAAATGGCGTAATTACATTGTTTATATTTCTCAAAATTTTATTTTAACAGAATTGTGCGTAGCTCACCATTAGATTTTGGTTTATAAGGAGTGAGTTATTTGTGAGCATTTCACGCATTTTTATAGCAAGACATGGTCAGATAGCTTCGGGTGAGTTTTTAAACAACAACCCAAACTTACCAAAAAATGATCCCGTACTTTCAGATTTAGGTATTAAGCAAGCGGAATTACTTGCTGAGGAACTAAAAAGACTGAATTTTAACGGTGAAATTTTTTCATCGCCATTCCGCCGAACTCTAATGACAGCTCAAGCAGCCGCAAAGCTTTTGAATTGTCCTATTTATCCTTGCGCCTCACTAAGAGAAGTGGTAAAAGTTCAGGATTCGCTAAAAAACTTTCGCGGATTGACTGTTGAAGAAATACAGAACTTATTTCCGGAAACAGCAAAAGACGCGACTCTTGTTTATCCGTGGTGGCAAAACGACGTAGAAACAAGCGAAGACGTTGCAGAAAGGGTTAAACCTACTATTGAGAAAGCATTAGAAGCAGGAAAAGATATTCTCCTTGTCGGACACGGTGCAAGTGTTTTTGCCTCTTTCAGAGTGTTAATGAAAAAAACTGAATTTCACTTTGAAGACCCGTTACCCCAATGGTATAACTGTGCTCTTACTCAATTCAAGGTTGAAAACAACACGGTAACTCCTATAACTGTCAACAGCGTCTCTCACTTGCCGGCAACTATGCTGACACAGAATTATAAATATGCTCTTGTAAAATAACGATTAAAGGGATATGGGTTTGCCCCATATCCCTGTTTTTTAAATACAATAGAGAGTGCGTGGGCGAATCCCACACACTCTCTTATTTTATTTCGTATTCTTTTTAAGAATTCCAAGTAACATAACGATGGTCGGAACCGCAATTATCGTCATTACTGCTTCGGGGCCGATGTAGGTTATGTTATAAACAAATGAATATACCCACATACCGACAGTGTGAACGTACTCGTTCCAGTCGCCGTTTTTTGTTATTTCATACCAAACGACAGCACCGTTCACAAAATGGCTTACAAATCTCACAACACACGCGAACACAACGCCCATTGTAGTCGTTACAGTCACATTAGTCTTTTCATTTTTTGAAAGCTTAAGATTTCTGAAAGCGCCCGCAAGACCTATTGAGGTATATGCCACAAGATAGTCAAGCAAAATTACCACGATTATACCCTTTGCCGTAGGCACGTACGCAAAATTACCCGCGCCCATCCAGAGCTTGAATATCGAAAATATAAATGAAGAACCAAGCCCCCAGGAAAGTCCGTGTCTTATTGATATAATCATAAGAGAAACCATAGAAAAAAGCGTAACCGAGCCGCCGAGCGGAGCTTCGTATATTTTTATAAACGACAGAATAATTGAAACCGCAATTAATACGGAGCATTCAACCATTATTTTTGTTTTCTTATTCATTTTTAGTATTCCTTTTCATTTTTTAGGTTTTTGTATATGTAAAAAACAGAATATTCCGCCGTATTTTACTTTTTTCGAGCTCTGAAATTATAAAACAAAATAACAAAAAATTCTTGCCACTCTTGCAATAATGGCAACAACCTAAAAACAAAAACCTCGCCTACATTAGCAGACGAGGTTGTTTTTGCTTTTATATCTTATCCTTCCTACGCCGGCATTATCCGTTTCAGGTTTAAAGGGTTCGGTTTATACATACCGTCTCAGCTTTTTACAGCACCCCTGACAAGTATTAAATTTTTTGCTCTGAATAATCTGATTATTTGTTGAGCATCTTAGCGATTTCGTCTCCGAGGTTATCTTCTCTCTTCTGGAGACCTTCGCCCTTTTCATAGCGGTAGAAAGAGTCAATCTTGATGTTGCCGCCGAATGCCTTAGCACAGCCTTCAACGTACTTTGCAACAGTCATAGAGTCATCCTTAACGTATGCATTCTCTGTGAGGCAGTTTGCTTCATAGAATTTGCCAAGCTTACCTGTAGCGATCTTTTCGAGGATCTGTTCAGGTTTGTTTGCATTCTTGGGATCGTTCTTGAGCTGAGCTTTGATAATGCCCATTTCTTCTTCAACTGCGCTTGCGGGAACTGCATCTCTGTCAACGTACTGGATGTTGGGATATGCAGCAACCTGGAGAGCGATGTTCTTTGCCATTTCAGCAAAGCCTTCGTTGTTTACTGCAGCATCGTCTGCAACAAACTTAACGATTACGCCCGTTGTACCCTTACCGTGAATGTAAGAGCTCATTGTACCGTTTACTGTGAGGAAACGGCGGATAGACATATTTTCGCCGATCTGGAAGATCTTGTCTTTCAAAGCTGCTTCAACAGTCATACCGTTTGCCATTACGAGTGTATTGAGTGCTGCAACGTCTGCAGGCTGGTTATCAACGATAAGCTTGAGAATTTCTTTTACGAAAGCCTGGAAGCTTGCGTTCTTTGCAACGAAGTCTGTTTCGCAGTTAACTTCGATCATTGCAGCCTTGTCGCCTTCAACGAGGATGTCAACAAGACCTTCAGCAGCAATTCTGTCTGCCTTCTTTGCTGCAACTGCGAGGCCCTTTTCTCTCAAAATCTTTATTGCTTCATCAAAGTCGCCGTTTGCTTCAACGAGCGCCTTTTTGCAGTCCATCATACCGCAACCTGTTTTTGCTCTGAGGTCCGATACTGCTTTTGCTGTGATTGTAGCCATTTTTATTTCCTCCGATTTTGTGTTTTTTAATTATTCTGCGTCTTCTGCTTCTTCAGCTTCGGTAATTTCTTCTACAGCGCTTTCAAACTGTTCGCCCTGCTTGCCTTCGATAATAGCGTCAGCGATAACAGAAGAGATAAGCTTGATTGCACGGATAGCGTCATCGTTACCGGGGATGAAGTAGTCTGCATCATCGGGGTCGCAGTTTGTATCTACGATTGCAACAACGGGAATACCGAGTTTCTTTGCTTCGAGAACTGCGTTTCTTTCCTTGCGGGGGTCAACAATGAATACGCATGAGGGAAGTCCGGGCATATCCTTGATACCGCCGAGGTTCTTTTCGAGGTCGGAGATTTCCTTAAGTCTCTTTGCAACTTCTTTCTTGGGGAGAAGGTCAAAAGTACCGTCTTCCTGCATCTTAAGAAGGCTGTTGAGTCTTTCGATTGACTTGTTAATTGTCTTGTAGTTGGTAAGCATACCGCCGGGCCAACGTACGTTTACATAGTACATTCCGCATCTCTGTGCTTCTTCCTTGATTGCAGAAGCAGCCTGCTTCTTTGTACCAACGAACAGCATTGTGCCGCCCTCTGCAGCGAGGTCGCGTACAAACATATAAGCTTCTTCAAACTTCTTTACAGTTTTCTGAAGGTCAATGATGTAGATGCCGTTTCTTTCTGTGAAGATGTACTCAGCCATCTTGGGGTTCCATCTTCTTGTGTGATGTCCGAAATGGACGCCTGCTTCAAGCAGTTGTTTGATTGTAATTACTGACATTTTTAATGTCCTCCTTCGGTTATTTCCACCATACAGCCCTTAACGTTTTGACACCGAGGGATGCCGTATGTGTGAATTTTCGTACTTGGGTATTATAACACTATATATATCCTTTTTCAAGCATTTTTCCACATTTTACAATTTATTTACATTTTTGTCCGACATATTCCCTATTTTATGCCGCTATTGACAAAAAGAAAATAAATTTGTATCATTATTTTAATAAGCAAATACGGGGTAATGTATATGATAAAAGCGGTTTTGATAGATATTGATAACACCCTGCTCGATTTTTGTAAGAGCGCAAATAAAACTATAAAAATGCTTTTTGACAAAAAAGAGCTGACGTGCACAGACGAGGTATTTTCTGTCTTTCACGAAATAAACGACGGTTTGTGGCAAAGGATTGAAAGGAAAGAACTGACAAAACCCGAAATGTATAAACTTCGCTGGAAGCTCGTCCTCGAAGCATTACATATTGATTACGACAGCGACCTGATGGAGCAGGAATTCAGAAGCACCCTCTCGGGCGTTGCCGAACCCGTCGATAACGCCTACGAAATGCTCGAATACCTGAGCAGGAAGTACAAATTATACGCTGCCAGCAACTCGTCTTACGAACACCAGATAAAACGTCTTACTTCATCGGATATGCTGAAGTATTTTGAAGAAATATTCGTTTCTGAAAAAGTGGGTGCATTGAAACCCGCAAAAGAATTCTTTGACGTATGTTTCAGCGAAATCGGAGACGTAAACGTTGATGAGGTCGTTATGATCGGCGATTCACTGACTGCCGACATACTCGGCGGAAACGAATACGGCATAAAAACAATATGGTTCAATCCCAACTACCTTGAAATTCCCGAACAACCTAAACCTGACTTTACTATCAATAGTTTGCTTGAAGTAAAAAATATTTTGTAACATAAAAAAGGTGTGCCAAGCACACCTTTTTGTGTTGTATAACGAAAACGCTTTCGCGTTTTCTAAAAAAGTACAAATAGTCAGGAGCTTCGCTCCCGAACCCACACTTAAGCCCCTTTTTGAAAAAACGGGCTTAAGAATCCCGAAAAACTTTACTATACGGCTTATGCAAATTTAAGTTGCAAGGCGAGGCTCGGGACGTCGAGGCAGGGGTTCCCCGAAACGCACAGAGTAAGTTTTGGGGGTTCTCGTGTGCGCCGTCCCCTACCAATTTCCCAATAATACATTATTGTTTCTGCAGACCCAAGTCGCAAAGTTTTTGCCAAGCTTTTTTCAAAAAGCGGGGTCGTGCGGCGTTGCCGCCTTTCTTTCCTTAACAGAAAGCGGGAGGAGCAAGCCCCTCCCCTACCATTATTTAATATACTTCACGGCTTTCGCAGACCCATGTTGCAAGGTTTCTTTGCCTACTTTCTTTCCTTAAAAGAAAGTAGGGGGGTTATCTGTTTTTCTCAAAAATACAAGCTAACCCTTTAAGCAAAAGGTTCTCGTCTGTTACGGTGTTTCTCTTCGTATACTGACATATAAAATCAGCTACGCCGCCCGTCGCCACAACTGTCGCCGGCTCTCTTCCGAGCTCCTCGGCAAACTTATCAAGAATCCCGTCAACAGCACCTGCATAACCGTATGCAATCCCAGAACGCATACAATCTATTGTAGACGATGCAATCGCTTTTTTAGGTTTTGCAAGATCAATTTTCGGCAAAAGCGAAGTTCCTTCGTTCATCGTATCAAGCGAAAGGTTTACACCCGGCATAAATGCTCCGCCGATAAATCTTCCCTTTTCATCAATAACGGTCAGCGTCGTCGCCGTTCCCATATCTATTATTACACAGGGCAGTTCATATTCCTCTTTAGCCCCCACCGCCATAGCGACAAGATCGCCCGCGACACTTCCCGGATCATCGGTAAATATGTGTATTCCGCTTTTCACACCCGCTCCCACAACGAGAGCATCAATCCCCGTCAGAAGTTTAAGCGCTTTTTTCATTATATTTGTCATAGGCGGCACGACCGACGAGATTATACAACCGTCAATCTTAACCTTTTCAAATCCGCATAACGTAAATATCTGCTTAATTTCCGAAGCATATTCAAAAGCCGTCTTTTTTCTGTCGGTTTTGATGTTCATTACGGGGTCGGTAATATTTTTGCCGTCCACAATACCGAACGTTATATGCGTATTACCTATATTTACGGCAAGTATCATATTAGTTCTCACTTATTGCTCTTTTTTACTATTTCCGAAACCCTGACAATTACGGGGGAAACAACTATATTTAAAATCAACTCGGGAAGGAAGTTTCCAATCAAAATAACAGCAAACATAAAGGCTGCTAACGATGCACTTTCCGTATTAGCTGACACCCAAGTCGAAAGCGGTTCTTTAAATATCGCAAAAACACCCGCCATAAAAATTCCCGTATTTACTATCGGACATATTGCTGATGCAACAACAACACCTAATGTGCGATTAACCGAGCTAAGCCACTTTGCAACTACACCAGCCAAATAACCTGCCAAAGCAGATTTTACAACGCACAAAAGCATTGTTGCAAAGGGACTGAATGTGTACATAGTCATAGTCAACGGGCCTGCAAGGTCGGGACGCAAAAAAATCTGAAATATAATTGCTACCCCCATAAGAGCTCCGAGAACTGCGCCCTGGATAGGTCCGTAAAGCACTGCTGACAAAACAATAGGCACCAAAGACAGAGTAATCGGCACTCCTGCAATCGGCGGAATCGGTATAAACTGCAAAGCGACAATTATTGCCGCAAATAAGGCAGTTACAACCATCATTTGTGTTTTTCTTCTTGATTCTTTCAAAGACATATTAAATTACCTCCTGCTACTGTCCCATTAAGTATGGGTATAGTGCAAGTGCATTATAGCATCACATTACAAAAAAATCAAGAGAGCTTTCGGCAAAACTTCTTATAAACAATGGATACACACGGGCTCCGCCCGTGTGTATCTATGTCTGTTACAGCATTTATTTGACTACAACAAAGAGAGTGTATGCTTCGCACACACTCTCTCTTGTTTTTACAAATATCTTCCTCTGAATACCAATACAATACCGACTACACTAAGTATAACGATAAGCGCAGCAATTATAACAAAGCTCCACTTAAATACGGGATTATCAAAAAGCCCTTCGTATTTTTTGTCGTTCTTTTGTTCATCCTTCTGCGTATCGGGTGCATCAGTTCCGGGAGCATCCGTATCTTCTATTGGAGCCGTCGTTTCTTCCGGCTTTCCCATTTCTGCAAAAGAAAATCTCTGGTATGTTTTTTCAACGGGGTCGTACATATAAAGATTTTTTTCTCCGCCGCGTCCTATGGCATATACGAGACAGTGGTTAGGAGTTTCAGCATTTGACGGAATAAATACGCTTCTTTCAAACCCTCCGAAATCAAAAGTACCCACTTCATATCCTTCGGGGATTTCTGCCATATTTATGTCAAGCACGTTCAGCCAATTTTCCGTAATTCCTATATAATCGAATGCAGAGAGCGTCATATCGCCCATGTTCAGATAATAGAAATTCTGCTCTATGGTATCGTTTCCGAGTATATACACCGCAGGCAGAGCGCGCTCGTCGTATAATACCGCGTCAACCTGTTTTTCACCTATGGTAAGTTTTGTCAGAGTAAATCCCGTCGGAACAATGTCTGCAGAAATTTCCGCCGCAATTTCCCCCTTCACGTTTTCGCCGAGGGAAGCAAATATATCCGTTGAAAGCGGGTTCTTTGCTCTTGTAATTTTAATTGTATAAGTCTTCTTTGCTCCGTTTTCGGCGGTAACGGTTACAGTTACCGTGTTTTCACCCACAACAAGTGCGTCGTTACCCGAAACGTACACAGAAGCTCCCTTATGATTTTTCGATGCCGTAACAGCGACAGACTGAACAGGAAAATCAACGCTTGCGGTATATTGTGTTGTCTTCGCATTAAATGCGGGTGAAATTGACGTGCCACCGACCGAAAGCCCCTTTAAAGTACAGTCGCCCGATGCTTCGGGAACAGGCTTGATCGTTACAGTCGAATCGCCGATCGCTCCAGGAGTAATGGCATCCGCACTTCCGCTCGAAAAGCTGTATCCCGAGGGAGTAAGCTTGGTCGTACCCGTTTTGAGTGCTTTAAAAGTAAGCGTAAAAGTCATCTTCGACGTAGAACCCGAGCCGAGATAATCAACCACCCTGACAACACCCGTAGTGTGAGTAGGAGAAAAATTACCCGTATTTCCCTTTGCCGAAACATACTGAAGATACGATGTATCATACGATATATTCATTTGGTATGCCGCAATATCATCGCCCTTTACTGTTACAACAATTGAAACGTTGTTTCCCACCGTTACCGTCGGGTCAGAGAAAAACAAACTTGCCGACGCCGCATTTGCATTAATCAAAAAGCAAACTGACGTAAGACACATTGCAATACATACGACAAAAAGCCTAAATATATTCTTTTTCATCATTGTTCCTCCATAATAGCAAACTTTACGATATCTTACCCGTTCCGAGTATGTGGTTTCTTATCTTTATAAGGTCAATAACATCCATACTTCCGTTGCCGTCTATGTCCGCGCTCTTAAGTTCAACCTCGGTCACGTTGCTTGAATCAAGTATAAGGTTTCTTACTTTTATAAGATCGGTAACGGTTACGTTTCCGTCGCCGTTTATTTCACCAAGAACCACTGCCTGATATTCTCCATACGGCACGTCTTTTGTGGTCAGAACACAAATAGTATCAAGACTTGACACGGTTTCTACATCAAGCTTGTAGAAGCCGTCTTTGTTTCTTACCTTTATGCTTCCCTGCTCCATAAGATTTTTACGAAGTTCCCCAACAGTTGTATTGGGGGCAATTCCGTATATAAGGGTATTCACAAATTTATATCTTTCCGTAAAGCTTACGTTTCCGTAGTTGTCGGAATCTTCTTTTGCAACGGTGAGCTTGTATATTCTTACACTGCCGTTACCCGCAGTAACTTTGATTTCAAAGACACAGTTATCTCCGTTTAATATGACCTCTCCGAGTCCCTCTACGTTTGCAGTTGCGTCCATTGCCGTACCCTTGATAACAATACTGTTGGACGATGCGGGAAGAACAAGCATATATTCCAATGTTTCGGGGTCAAAATCAGGTGTTAATTCCCAGCCGGTAACCGAAAGCGAAGAAAGCTTCATATTCGGCGAACCGTCCCCTGTCGGTCTTTCAACCGCATTTTCGGGCATATTCTTGTATACGGGAATATAGAATGACAAAGCTGCCGTACGAAGCTCGGGTGAGTACCCTTGAGCAAGTTCGCCCGCCTCGCTTGCCGCGCCCTGTATATTGGTCATATACTGATGAGTAAACGGCTTTTCACCCTGAATATTAAATCTTTTCAGATAAAGTGTATTCTGTCCGGCGTTGGTGTATCCCTCCGCGTAGTAATATGCACCGCCGTTTATGGCTTTCAGCCTTGAAGTCCACGGTCTTAGGTTGGACGTTCCGCCCGTATTACCGCCCTTCGCATACCAAAGCCCTCTCTGGACTGCATTCATATTGCCATCGGCATATGCGCCTATGTTAAAATAGTTATAATAACCTGCGTACCCCGGATACGTTCCCGAGATAAGTCCCGACGTTCCGCCGGTTCCCTGCTCCTGAACTATCATAGCGGCAAGGACGTAAGGGTTTACCTGGTACTCCTTACCTGCGTTAAAAATGGCGGTTGCATAATTAAGAGTCGAGCCGTCGGAGTCGATAACGTCATTCTCCATAAACGTTCCCGCAATAATTTTCTTTACGCCATCAATGTTCTGAATATTTCCGTCATACGACTGTTCAAGGAACTGGAACACAGAATTGACACCGAGAAAGTTCCTTGGGTCCATATAGTGTGCTATAATCTCCTTGGACGCCATTACCCAGTTCGCTCCGTCAAATCCTTTCCAGGTATTTGATGCCCAATCGTATGCGTCTCCCTCGGTGGATTTCCACGAAGAAATCGAATGTACCCACACAAGACTGCGTTTTTCTTCATTTTCTTTTTGTACTGCTTCGTAGAAATCAAATTCTACGTGCTGGGCTTTAAATATCCAATTAGGATACAAAGCGTGTAGCTCGCGAAGCGCCGGTTTGTAGGATTCCGGAAATCCCTGCTCCGTAAGATATGCTTCAAAATCAATGGGTTCCGGTATCTCCTGACCTCCCCCTCCGCCTGTTGTATCATCGGGGCCCGTTGTTGTATCATCGGGCGCTGTTGTCGTGCCATCGGGCGCCGTCGTCGTGCCATCTGGCGCCGTTGTTGTACCATCGGGTGCTGTCGTCGTACCATCGGGTGCTGTCGTCGTACCGTCGGGCGCCGTTGTTGTGCCGTCGGGCGCCGTTGTTGTATCATCGGGCGCTGTTGTATTATCCGGAGGAGCTGTCGTTTCATCCGGAAGTATCTGTATGTACTGAGACGTTACATATCCCGTTATGGTTCCATGCTCAATAAGATACCAAAGAACGCCGTCTGGTGCATTTTTCTCACCGACAATTGTAACAATATCTCCGCTGTAGACTTTACCTATTGCCGCATTGGACGTACCCGCATCGGAACGTATGTTCAGGCTGAAGCCCTCGCTTGTCGTTACAACACCACGTCTTACTTCCCGAGCGCCAAAACCACTGATAGCAGTAACACATATAAGCATTGCAACCAAAACGATTGCAAGAATCAGTTTTCTTATTCCTTTCTTGCCAAATTCGATTATCATATACAGCTCCTGTGTAAGAGAATTTTACGCTATGCTACATTAATCCAAATATACGGTAATTATATCAAAAAAATCGAATTTTGTCAATAAAACTGTTAAACCCATATGTACCATTTATTACCAGTAATAAATTGCACTTTATATGCCAATACTTTTAGCGTAAACAAAACCGAAACAACACATTCGGTTTACACACAAGGAGAATTACAATGGATAACAAGAATCAGAACAGTCAGAATAACCAGAACAATCAGAATAAGTCAAACAAATCAAGCAAGACAAACAAGAGCGATAACCAGTCTACAAACGAACAGAACTGCCGCTAATCGCTAAGTATCTTCTGTATACGGGCGTTGCCCGAACACAAAAAATGAGCATACGGAATAAACCGTATGCTCATTTTTTTCGTCAAATAATCAATTGTTTCATATAACAATTTGCATTTCATATGGTGGAGTTTTTTATATTTTTAGTAATATTAATGCGCAGACTATTGCATTAATCCGCCCGTTGTGTTAAAATTACATTTAATATAAACATTTGAAGGGAAAACAAAAATGAAAAAGACTATACTTATATTTTTGACGATCGTTCTCTTATTAATTACGGTTTCGTGTGCGAAAAAACAAGACTCCGGACTTGCAGAAGAATCTTACACAATTGAAATTGAGATTGAAAACTACGGAACAATTACGGCTGTACTTGACGCGAAAACCGCGCCCATAACCGTTGAAAATTTTATTAAATACGTCAAAGAAGGCTATTACAACGGCCTTACATTCCACAGAATTATTGAAGGCTTTATGATGCAGGGCGGCGACAAAAACGGCAACGGAGCAAACGACGAAGGTACGCCTACCATCAAGGGCGAATTTGCTTACAACAACGTTGAAAACAATATCAAACATACGAGAGGTACACTCTCAATGGCAAGATCAAACAGCTATAACAGCGCGTCTACGCAGTTCTTTATTATGCATCAAGACTATCCGAGCCTTAACGGGCAGTACGCCGCATTCGGCAGAGTTATAAAAGGCATAGAAGTTGTAGACGAAATCTGCGAAAACGCTGTCGTTGTTGACGGAAACGGTTCCGTCCCCGAAGGATACAGACCCGTAATTAAAGAAATCAGAATCGTTGATTGATAAGAGGATATAAAAATGCTTAACAAAGAAAAACTTACACAAAAATACGGCAATTATACAGGCTATGAAATACTCTCCTACTGCGACCACACCATACTTAAACAGGACGCAAAGTGGGAAGACGTAAAAAGAATATGCGACGAGGGTATGATGGGTAAAACGGCATCCGTGTGCATTTCTCCATCTTACGTAAAACAGGCTTTTGAATATACTGAAAACAAGCTTCCCATCTGCACGGTAGTAGGTTTTCCGAACGGTTATATGACCACAAAAACAAAGGCTTTTGAAACAGCAGACGCAGTCAAAAACGGCGCTCGCGAAATTGATATGGTAATTAACATCGGACATTTGAAAAACAAAAAATATGACGAATTGCTCGACGACATAAAAGCGGTTAAAGAAGCCTGCTCGGGCAAACTATTAAAGGTAATCATCGAAACCTGCCTGCTTACCGACGACGAAAAAAGAAAAATGTGCGAGATCGTTATAAACGGCGGCGCAGAATACATAAAAACGTCCACCGGTTTTTCAACAAACGGAGCTACCCTGCACGACGCAAAGCTTATGGTTGATGAATGTCAAGGTAAAATCAAGGTTAAGGCGGCGGGCGGCATAAAAACCATCGACGATGCGGTTAACTATCTCGATATCGGCGTAAGCCGGCTGGGCACAAGCTCACTTATTAAGCTTTTTGGCTAAAATTATTTTTACTTATTTACAGAAGGTAAATTATGTTTGGTCTCGGTACAATAATCAACGTCGGGGCAATTTTACTCGGCGGTATAATCGGCGCTCTTTTCGGTAAATTCCTTAAAGAAAGCCTGCAATCGTCTCTCGTAAAGGCGACAGGCATCTGCGTTATGTTTATCGGTATAAGCGGTGCTCTGGAAAAAATAATGACCGTTTCAGACGGCAAACTGACAAGCGGCGGAACGCTTATGATGATATGCAGTATGGCACTCGGCACACTCATCGGAGAACTCATCGACATCGAAGGTAAGATTGAACGCTTCGGCGAATGGCTCAAGAAAAAAACGGGCAACGCCAAAGACAATCTGTTTGTTGAAGGTTTTGTGAGCGCATCGATCACCTTTTGTGTGGGCGCAATGACGGTCGTCGGCTCGATAAATGACGGACTTTTCAGAGACTATTCAATACTGCTTGTTAAGTCCTTGCTCGACTTTATAATCGTCATCGTTATGACGTCATCAATCGGCAAAGGCTGTATATTCTCTGCCATTCCCGTACTTATTCTGCAAGGCGGATTTACCCTTGGAGCAAAACTAATCGAGCCTTATATGACCGATATGGCTCTGAACAATCTTTCGCTTGTGGGTTCGATCCTCATTTTCTGTGTGGGTCTTAACCTGTTCCGCAAGAACTCGGTCAAAGTTGCAAATATGCTGCCGGCGATCGTAATTGCGGTCGTCTGGGCATTCTTCTAAAAAAATTTATTTTCCGGAGGTTTTCCATGAAAAAACTTGATAGGATCATTTGTGTTGTTTTTACGCTGTGTCTTATAATCTCCTCGATTATATGCCCCGCCATCATTATGATGACGAGGAAAACTTACTATCAAAATCAATTTGAGAAAATAGACACCATGCCACCCGAAAACGAATACAGAAAAGTATATTACATTGACGGAGATTTTGGCAAAACAGCCTCTCTGTCAAGAAGTCAGTTTGACGAGATCATTACTCATATTACGTCGTTTTTGAAAGGCGAAAAAGAAAGCTTTACACTGATACTCGACGATGTTATCATCAACGGAGAAACAGTAGCAAAAGCAAGCATTTTCGGCGAAGAAGCAGTCGAACACATGGTACATATAAGAGAGCTTTACAACACCGTAAAGACCATCGCCGTCATATTTGCTGTTATACTTATTGTCTGCGGTGTATATATGTACAAACGTAAAGCACTTATCCGCGAGTGCATCTATAAATGGTCTCTCGGTACGGTTATCACCATAGCTTCGGCAGCAGTTATATTCCTTCTTTTCGTGCTTATTAAGGATATGACAGACGGTAACGGAATTAGCTCCAGCTCATATTTGAGAAAACTCTGGCTCTATATGCACCACCTGTTCTTCCCCTTTAATTCTGCTAAATTCGGCGGCTCGTTCTTTGATGACGCATTGACCGATATTCTTACGATTCCCTTCTTTATGAATACGGTAGGAACGATAGCTATCAATCTTCTTGCAATAACAACGGCTTGGCTCGTCTCGGCAAAAATAATCCGCAGGAAAAAGTAATAAGTAACACGGCTACACACGGGCGGAGCCTGTATGTAGCCATTGTTTTTTTGAAACCAAAAAGGTGTGTGGGGTTCACCCACACACCTTATGTTTTTAGTCCTGTTCGCTCTTGATAAGTTTTACAACTTTTCTTATTTCGGATTTACGTAATATCAAATCTTTATTTGAGTCAGCAAGGAATGGAGCAAGCTCGGGAGCTGTAATAAGACCGTATACGCGTTTTGAAAACTTAACTCTCTTGCCCGTAAACAGTACTATTCCGTGTACAGGTATGTTTTCAAAATGCATATCTCTCAAAAACATCTTCATATATCTGACTTTCTGATCGTTCAACGTAAGCGGATCATCAAAAAAGTACTGCTTGTCATTAATCGTGCGACACCACTGACCGCCCTCTTGTACGTCAACGTGTCCGGAGCCGTAAATAGAATCAACGATAAAAATACCGCCTCTGTTTACAAAGACAACCCCTATATCAGCAAAGAATCTGCCTCCGTCTGCTTTTCTGTCTTTTACGCTGACGCTTACATTTTTCAACGTATTCAATCGACTGAATCTTGTGGAAAGATAACAAAAAGCAAAACTCTTTTTGTTTCTGCCCGCGCGCATAAGCTTGTTTGCGGTTATGCGGGAATATATTACCCACATCGCCCACAACATCAACGCTATGACACCGATAACCAAAAATGTTATTAAATACTTCTCCATTTTCTTTTATCCCCAAATAAATATAACGTATAAAGCTATGTAATTGCTGTAATACGCATTAGGACAGCCGACGAAATGCCCGCTGTCCGAAAAGCTCAATGTATATGGAATTATTCTCCGACAACCTCATTGAGATAGTTGACAACGTCGCCTACCGTTACGAACTTGTGGATATCTTCGTCCTTTATTTCAATATCAAACTTTTCTTCGCAAGCAAATACGAGATCTGCAAGCTCAAGAGAGTTGATGCCGAGATCGCCCACCAATTCGCTCTTAAGTGTAATTTCATCAACGTTGACCTGAGGCAACTCTTTCAATAATTCTTTTACTTTTTCAAACATAAAAAATCTCCTGTTCCCGACATTTCTGTTTATTTTGTGTTTTTGTTACGAAACATTTTTACCGCATCCATGTCGGAAAATGCGCCTGTTTCAATTGTTTTCTTTATATTTGGCGTTCCCGATATCAAAAAAACGAGAACTTCACTTTATTCCCAATTATAACAAACCAACTTTGTTTTGTCAATATTATTCCATCACCTCGCAAAATTTGTATATTTGTAACAATTTTTGACTAATATATTCTCTGTATATAATTATTTACTTTTTGGCTAAAATATGATAGAATATACGTAAAATGTTTTAACGGAAAGGAGGGCGCAAAATGATTGAATTTATGCCTTACGTCTGGGCGTTGGTTACCATTGCCGCAATTATCGTAGAAAGCGCAACTGCCGACCTCGTTACAATATGGTTCATTCCAGCAGGTATTATTTCTGCCATAGTGTCGCTCTTGCCCGTGAAGATTGAAGTATGGGTTCAGGTTCTTATCTTCTTTGTAACCGCACTCGTTCTTGTAATTATGTCAAAAACACTCTTCAAAGAATTTTTTAAGAAGAAACCTATCGTGCCCACAAATCTTGACAGCGTAATAGGCAAAGATGCCGTCGTAACAGAAACCATTAACAACATCCAAGGCAAAGGCGCTGTAAAGGTGCTTGGCAAAGAATGGTCTGCAATAACGCTTTTTGATGACGAAACCATTGAAAAAGGCAGTATCGTTACAGTCTTGGAAATCCGCGGCGTAAAATTGATTTGCACAAAAAAACAATAATATATATTTGGAGGATTTTATATGCCATTCATTATTGGTCTTATCGTAGTACTCGTGCTGATTATTATCAGCAACATTCACATTGTTCCTCAGGCTTACGGTTTTGTTATTGAACGTCTCGGCGCATACAGTGCAACCTGGACAACGGGTCTTCATTTCAAGATTCCCTTCATTGACAAGGTCGCAAAAAAAGTTACTCTTATGGAACAAGTCGCAGACTTTGCTCCCCAGCCGGTTATTACAAAAGATAACGTTACAATGCAGATAGATACTGTAATCTTCTATCAGATTACAGACTGCAAGCTCTATACCTACGGTGTTACAAACCCCATCGCCGCTATCGAAAATCTTACGGCAACAACACTCCGTAACATCATCGGTGATCTTGAACTCGATGCTACTCTCACTTCAAGAGATATAATTAACACAAAAATGCGCGCCATCCTCGACGAAGCTACTGACCCCTGGGGTATCAAAGTAAACAGAGTCGAGCTGAAAAATATTATGCCTCCCAAGGGTATTCAGGACGCGATGGAAAAGCAGATGAAGGCAGAACGCGAACGCCGCGAGCTTATTCTTAAAGCAGAGGGCGAAAAGAACTCGCAGATACTCGTCGCCGAAGGTAAAAAGCAATCGATGATTCTTGAAGCTGAAGCAAACAAACAGGCGGCAATTCTTGAAGCCGAAGCTATTAAAGAAACAAAAATTCTTGAAGCTGCAGGCGAAGCAGAAGCTATACTCAAAATTCAGGAAGCGAACGCAAACGGCATTAAGATGCTTAACGAAGCGGCTCCATCCAAAGAAATTGTTGCCCTCAAAGGTCTTGAAGCCTTTGTTAAGGCGGCAAACGGAAATGCGACGAAGATCATTATCCCAAGCGAAATACAGTCGCTTGCAGGCCTTGCAACTTCCGCATCCGAGCTTATGAAAAAAGACTAAAACAAGAGAGAGTGTGTGCTATGCATACACTCTCTCTGTTGCATTTAATCCACTTAAGAACTTTTCTTATGGTTTTTACCGAAACAATATGGCTTCTGCAGACCCAAGTTGCAAGTTTTTTGCGGAGCTTTTTTTCAAAAAAGCGACAAAAACACCCAGCCAATTTCTTGGCTGGGTGCCTTTTTTACCCCACCGGGCCGTGTAAGCGGAAATTAAGCAACCCTGTATGTTCAGGGCGGTGCCCTCTTCGGTAGTTTGTGCTTCCAACGTCCGTTTATCTGCGTGTATAGCCATAGGCACAGGCAGATAATGGGAGGTCTGCATTCCCCATACCAAAAGTCCGGGCTCCTTTAATGTTTTGTGGGTTTAATTACCCGTTTATCACAAACAAAGCAGGAACGTTATTATTATATGTGTTTTTCGAGAAAGTAATACAGAAATTATTCGGCGTCGTAGTCTATCTCGTCGAAAAGCATATCCTCGAATATCTCAGCAACCTTTTCAAACTCGTCGTCATCATCAATCGTTACAAGCATTTCTTCGCCGTTTTCGTCTGTCATAAGCTTCAAAACAACGTAATCCTGCTCGTCGGAATCCTTATTTTCTTCTGTATAGGGAACGAGTGCAACGTACATAACGCCGTCAATTTCTTGACTTGCAATAAGCTCGAATTCGCTTTCGTTGCCATCTTCGTCCGTCAATGTAAATATTTCATCACCCATGAATTCTTCTGCCATTTGTGTTTACCTCTCTTTGATTAAGATGTTATGTCTACACTATTATCATAGCTGATAAAACGCCTCTTGTCAATGCGGTATTATCAGTTTTTTTGTTCTTCTTCGGCGATTTGTGTCGCATCAGTTACTTTCGGTTTCTGTTTTTTTGTTTTTTTGACCTTAGGCGCATTTTCCGTAACTTCCCTCTTTTTGATATCATCGGAAATAATACGGTATAACGCCGACGTTAGCGGTACACCGACAAGCATACCTGCTATGCCGAAACATCCGCCGCCTATCGTTACGGCAGCCAGAACCCAGATACCCGGAAGACCTATTGACGAGCCGACGACACGGGGATAGATTATATTGCCTTCAAGCTGTTGCAAAACAACTATAAACACCAAGAACCACAAAGCCTTAATGGGAGACACCGTCATAATCATTAGAGCTCCCACGATAGCGCCGATATACGCGCCCGCAACGGGAATAAGAGCAGTAAATGCAATCAGAGCCCCTATCATCGTGGCGTAAGGCAAGCGGAAAATGAGCATACCTATGGTACAAAGAATACCGAGTATAACAGCCTCTGTAAGCTGTCCGACAAAAAACTTTCTGCAGCTTTCGTTCAGCGTTCCGAGAAAATAGAATACTTTTGAATAAATCTTTTTCGGAAGATAGGTCTCCATAACCTTCTTCGACTGTCTTTTCAAATTGTCCTTTTCAAGCAAAAGATATACGGAAAAGATAAGTCCGAGTACAGCCATAACAATGCCTGAGAAAACTCCCATAACTGTTTTCGCAACAGTATTTACAACACCGCCGACCCCCGTAGTTACAAGCTGCACAAACTGCCCTATTCTACTTTCCCAATCTATATTTGCAAGGCTTTCAAGAATGCTCGGGGGAATAAATTTCCAGTTTTTTGCTTCCTTAACAAACTCTTTTATATAGTCGGGGATCTTTGCTGCAAAACCGAGTATAAGCTGGATACACGAAATAAGCTGTGGAACGATCAACCATATAACGAGAGCGATAACGAGAATTGCCGTAAGGAACGCCAAAATCAAACAAACAGGTCTTCTCATCTTGGCAACGGCACCCTGTTGTTTTTTCGGGAAGAACCATTTCTCGTAAGTCGACATAAGAATATTTACGATAAAAGCGATTATGCCGCCCAAAATTAACGGCAAAGCTGCCGACAGTACCTTTCCGACAAAGCGTACCAATCCGTCCCAATAGTGTATACACAAAAACAGAACGAATATGCAACCGCATATCTTGATTAGTTTTTTGAAATCAAGTTTCATAACATCCGCCTTTTCACGTGTTTTATATTACCTTAATTATATAAATATGCAAATATTTTTTCAAGTCTTGTCTGTTAACTTTTCAAAGAGTGCCGAACAACCTGCCAAAATGTCGGCTTCAGTCTGCGAAAAATCGCCCGTATACCAAGGGTCTGCAACGTCGCGGCAATCGCCCGACCAGTCGAGCAGAAGAGAAATTTTATTCTGTCTGTCCTCGCCAAAAACCCTCTGCATATTGCGTAGATTATATCTGTCCATACCGATTATGTAATCGTATTTATCATAGTCGGCTTTTGTAATCTGAACGGCTCTCTTTTTTGAATAATCTATCTTATATTTATCAAGCACACCGCGTGTTCCGTAGTGTACCCTGTTGCCGAGTTCCTCGGTAGAGGTAGCCGCAGACTCGATATAAAATCTGTCGCTCTGCCCTTTGTCCATAACCAACTTTTTCATCAAAAACTCCGCCATCGGACTCCGGCATATATTGCCGTGGCAGACAAAAAGTATCTTAATAGTTTTCATATTTTCCCTCTTGTCGCTTTCTTGCCGCCTAACTATTCTGTTTTTCATCATTGATTAATCTTTTAACCGTTGTAACCGATTATTTCTTGTATAATTTCTTCGTAAGATACTGCATTTTCGTGCAACGGAACGGCTTTTTCAAAATCAAAAGAAGAAGCAACAGCTGACATATATTCATCCTCGCTTACTGTTTTTTCTCCTATAATGTAATCGTATAGGAAATTATAATCGCCGTTAGGTAAAACCTCGACGTTTTCTTTCGACGTTGCACTAAAAACCAAAGCAAATCCACTATCGAACAGCCTATATACATTTGTATAATACTGTCCCATATTACCGTTTTGATTTATAAAACTACCGCTTTTTTCAACATATTTTCCGCCGCGGGTCCTTCCTAAAGGTTGCTCAATAACAACACCGTTTTTGTATGAGCAAACACTGTCCCCCGTTGCCTCGCAATCCCCGCTTAAATATAGTTCGGGAATATCGTCGTTATCAATATGCACAAGAGCATAATCAACATGGGTATCTTTTTGTGTTTTCAAGAATTCCAGATAAGCCGTTTTCCATTCAGAAATAACTTCAACTTGATTGTTTTCATCAATAGTTTCTTCGCTGTTTTTGATGTTTTCAGATTCGTCAGTAACGTCATCTATAAGATTATTAGTCTCTATATCTTGCCGTTGGCAAGATGACAGCGAAAATATAACCAAAAGAATAATTATCAGTAAAGATGTTTTTTTCACGAATAACTCATTCCTTTTTTAATGGTGTTTATGTTTTGTGTCATATTATCTAAAGTATAACATAAATCTACAATTTTTATCTCTGCTTGGATTATAACACATTATATAATTTAATTCAATGCTTTGCGGAGCAAAGCTACCATTTCTCTTCTCTTTTCCCTCTTATCTCTTATCTGGAAACGACAATTTTAGAGAAGAGAGAAGAACGAAAAGAGAAAAGTTAAAAGAACAAAAAGAAACGACAATCTTCTGCCGAAAATTGTCGTTTCTTTATGGGGTGAGTAATGGGATTCGAACCCACGGCCTTTAGGGCCACAACCTAACGCTCTAACCAGCTGAGCTATACCCACCATATTTGAAGTAATAAGTAAGAGTGAAAAGTGAAAAGGTAAAGGGTAAAGGGTAAAAGAGTAAGATTTGAGACTCGCCTCAGCGAGTCTCAATCACTCTGGCGCACCCTGGGGGATTCGAACCCTCGACCTACCGCTTAGAAGGCGGTTGCTCTATCCAGCTGAGCTAAGGGTACATTTTTTACCGCGTCTCACTTTGACACCAATGGATTATAACACATCAATTTCATATTGTCAAGCATAATTTTGTATTTTTCGCAACTTTTTGCGGTATTATTTTTATTTTTTGATTGAAGTTTTTGAGTAACTGTGTTAATATACTGTATATACAGTATGTTTTTATTAAACGGAGAACATTTATATTATGCAGTATATTTTATCAGACTACAAACCCGAAAGCATTTTCCGCTATTTCGAAGAAATATGCGCCATTCCTCACGGTTCGGGAAACGAAGAAAAAATAGCTCTTTATCTGTGCGATTTTGCAAAGGAAAACGGTCTTGAATATTATAAAGACGAATTCAACAACGTCCTCATAAAAAAGAAAGCGTCTGCCGGTTACGAAAAAAAAGACGCTGTGCTTTTGCAGGGCCACACCGATATGGTATGCGAAAAAAACAGCGACACCATACACGATTTTGAAAACGACGGGCTTAAGCTTTATGAAAAAGACGGCTGGCTTTTTGCAGAAGGTACTACCCTCGGTGCCGACGACGGCGCGGGCGTTGCTCTTATGATGGCAATTCTATCCAATAAAGATGCAAAGCACCCTGCTCTCGAATGTCTTTTTACCGTACAGGAAGAAACGGGTATGGACGGCGCAATCAACTTCGACTATTCCAAAATAAGCGCAAAATCGTTTATCAACCTCGACAGCGAAACGCTCGACAAACCAATCGTTAGCTGTGCGGGCGGATTCCATACTACGTTTAAATTTGAGTTTGAACAATACAAATTCCAGAACAATGCCCTCTGTATTTCAATTAAAGGACTGGCGGGCGGACACTCGGGAACTGATATAAACTCGGGCAGAGTATACGCCAATATAATTATGGGCAGACTGCTTTCACACCTCTATTCAAAAATGCCCTTTAACCTTATCTCAATTAACGGCGGTAACAAAACCAACGCTATTCCCCGTGAGTGTACGGCAATTATAAGTGTATTCGACAAAAAAGAAGCAAAAGATATACTGGCGGCAAAGGCGGCAGAAATCAAGAAAACACTTGTCAAAGCTGACAAAAAAATGACTGTCAGAGTTGACAAGGCAAAAGACTTTGACGAGTCTATGTTCTGCTTTAAAGACACCTCAAAAATAATCAGCGCAATAAATTTAGCCCCCAACGGCGTTATTGCAATGAGCAAGGATATGGCAAATCTTGTCGAGACATCGTCGAACCTAGGTATTATTAAGACGGAAAACAACAAGCTGACTCTTGAATTTATGCCCCGCTCGTCTGTTGACAGCATACTTGATGAACTTGAAACAAAGTTTGAAATGCTCGGCAAAATGCTTGGCGCCGAGGTAGAACATACCGAAAGACACCCCGGATGGAAATACAGTCCGAGCAGTAATATCAGAAAAGTTTTTTCAGACTGCTATGAAAAAAGATTTGGCAAAAAACCGAATTTTGAAGCGATACACGCGGGACTTGAATGTGGTGTTATCATTTCTAACGTAGGAGAGATGGACGGCATCTCAATATGCGCAGAAGTGCTTGAAATACATACTCCAAACGAATGTATGAACCTCAAATCCTTTGCCGACTGTTATGAGATTACACTTGAAATGCTTGAAAAAATGTAAATAGATAATGGATATACGGGCTGTGCCCGTATATCCATTTTTATGTTAGGATTTGCCTGCATACACAACAAAACAAAACCAACTTCATAATAGCAAATTTATAAATAATGGGGTTGGAAAATAGTTGCAATTTTACCTATAATAAAAGATTTGCCGTTCATTTTCGTCCTCTCCTAAACAACATTTTTACGGTACTCCCCGAGTTAAAAGCTCCCAAGCTCCGTTTTCAGTTCTGGCAAAATACCAGCTCCAGTTGTATTCAAAATTTGCATTCCATGAATACCCTGCAAAGATAGACGTTCGAAATCGTGTTCTGAAAACCATACATTCCGTGTATACAACTCCTTCATCTGCCAATGTATTACAGTATTCCAATTCTCTTTGACATAAACCATCGTCTGTATAACTGATAGAATACAATTTACACTCGTCCCATGATGAAAATATAGTCTTTATCAATTCAATCGCGCAATCCATATCCTCTTTGGAATACACTTCTGAGTTCCCGTAATCTATCGTTGCAGGTTTTAGACTTATGCAAATAAAGATAATAACAAAGCAAAGAATTACTGAAAGCACAGAAAAAAGGATGATTCTTCGTCTGATTTTTTTCTTTTCCGCTTTTTCGTGGCGTTCTATAACTCCGTCCTTTTCTTTCTTCAGTACCGCCTCACTCGCATTAGAATTCATCTGCTGATAAGTCTCTTTACAATGAGGACAATTTGCTAAATGTTCTTTTATCATCTCTGCGCTTGCTTCGCTACAGGCTCCGTCCACATAAAGCGGAAGCAAATCTTGAACAATCTCGCATTGTTTACTCATTTTTCTCATCCATCCTTTCTTTAATCTTTAGCTTAGCGCGATGATAAGTAACTCTCGCCCAAGTTTCTGTCTTTCCAAATATAGTGGCGATCTGTGCAAAGGAAAGCTCTCCGAACACACGAATCTGAAAAACCTCCTTGTACGGCTCATCCAAACAATGTATCACAAGATGTATGCGGAAAGCCATATCCGAATCAGCTGCAGCACGTTCTACGCTCTCATCAGATGGTAGCTCGCTTATCTCGCTTATATAGGCTATGCGCTGATTATTTCGCATTTCATCATAATATAAATTCTTGGCAATCGAGCATAGCCAAGTCAGCTCATCACACTTTCCTTTGAATTGAGCTTTTGCCGATACTGCTTTATAAAAGGTATTCTGTGTTATTTCTTCTGCCAACTCGCGATTTCTGACCAGAGATACCGCATACGAATAAACCTGCATATAGTAAGAGTTATATAGCTTTTCGTAATCCATACTTATCATCCCCCCTTTGCGCTCATAGGTTAGACGGGAAAAACACGATTTCGTTACAAACATTATAACATATTTTTCAAAAAATGTGTTAAGCTATATAAAAAATATGGGTTTCACCGAAGCGAACCCCTTTAAAATATAAATACATAAGAACAATAGTACATAAATGCAAAAAGCATCGCAGAGTGACTAAATGGTGGCTCTTGGCACTTTCGTTATAGACTAATTCACCATTTTATGATATAATTCATTTGCGAGGTATAGCGAAACTATACCTCGCCTGTCCATATGGGTTCTTCAACATGAACTAGATATATTGTATAATTTATATGGGGAAATAAATTCTTGGAGGATAGTATGTCTATAGGCTCAACAATCAAAAAATTACGAATTGCAAGAAGATTAACGCAGGAGCAACTTGCTTCTAATCTTGGAATCACCTCCAAGGCTGTCTCTCAATGGGAGTGTGATAGAACGTCTCCCGACATTTCGCAAATTCCGGCTTTGTGTAAATTCTTTCAAATATCCGCCGATCAGTTGTTGAATATCAATTTGCCAAAATCCGAAGAAGAAAAGCAGGATATTCTGCACAGATATTATGATCTGTCAAGAAAAGGGTATCTAAAGAAAGGCTGGCAGCTTTTGCAAGAAGGTATTGCCAAATTCCCGAACGATTACTCCATTATGATTCATCTGTCTATCTGCGGAGATTGGATGTGTAAATTTTCTGAAACCACACACGAGGAAAAAGACTCAATACGCCATCAATGCGCCGAATATTGCAAAAGAATTTTGGACGGATGCACAGATGATTTCATTCGACATGCCGCCGTGTCTATTCTTTGTACTTATTATGCTGAAAAAGGCGAAATACATAAGGCGGAGGAGCTCGCCGGGAAGATGCCTGTTATGGTTATGAGCCAAGATTTTTTGTTTGCGAATATATACAAAGGCACAAAGAAAAACGAAGCCAATCAAAGATTGAAGTCTAATCTACTGCAATTTATGTTAAAGAGATTTGATTCAAATTACAAATTGGATTCCGGTGAAAGATTATATTCCTCGGATGATCTGGAGGCGCTAAGAGAAAAGAAAATTGCTCTTTTAGAACTGTTGTTTGAAGAGGGTGATTTCGGATCTTACAGCGGCGCTCTTTCTGATTTTTACGAGGAGAGTGCACGCCACTACGCAACTGCCGGCAATACCGAAAGAGCTTTAGAGTGTTTAGAAAAATCTGTGCATTTAGCAATAGATTTTATCACATTTATGCAGAAAGATACTTTTACTCATACATCTCTTTTCCTCAAGGGAATGGTTGAGCAATCTCGCAACGTTTCACTAAACAGCGAAGATAATCAGGCGGTGTTGATTCTGAAAAATATGGAAAGAAAAGAATACGATATCGTTCGTGAATCAAACATATTCAAAAAACTTTCCAAAGAACTCGAATCCTACATTCAGATCAAATTATGAGTAAAAATCTTAAACTTTACGGTAAAGAATATTACGAATACACCGAGTTGCTGTCATTAGGAAACGTGTATTATATACTAATATCCAAAAGATTGCTGATAAAACCGATGATGCCGATATGGGCATATCTTTTGGCGTTGTTTTTGGTGCGCAGTAATATATTTTTTGCTATGGTTGGATTGCCCTCACTTATAGTTTTTTCTGTTTTCTTGGTGATGTTTTTCCCTCTATGGGAGGCGTGCAATGTTTCTGCAAAAGCATATATTGTGTTTCACGGTATTTCAATTTTGCTAATAAAGATTATTTCCATTCCTATTTCTATGTTGCTGGAGGTATTATGGACTTTATGCTTTTGAATAAGAATAATCAGGCAATCGTTGATTTCGATGTGAGAGCGGAGATTGTATCAAAGGATAAATTTTTTGACCGTGCAAAGAAATATATCAGTACCGATAAAGAAACACTACTCTATCGGCAATCGCTTTTTTCAAATATATTGAAGATCAATGGTCTGTCAGAATTTTTAAAAACACTTTGCGAAAAGCTTACGGAATACGAACCACTAATGAAATATGCTCAAGCTTCTAATACAGAAGATAAAATTAATAGCATTCTATATCCAACGGTTTATATCGAACTTGTAAAATATATTTACGAATCGCTTTCATCGCTAAAAAGCAGTATTACATCAGAATCCCTAAAGCAGTTTTATACGCTTGCCCAAAACGATATTGAGTCAGATGAATATAAACGTATTGAGCGTTATTATGAAAAAAATAAAGAAAGACTTCGCTCGGTCAACAGTGTAACGATTGGCGTAAATCTCAATGCCATATATCAACCCACAGAAGCAGGGATAATCTCCTTAAATAAAGAAACATTCAAGTCAGGAGATCTGCTTGACCGCATTATAAAACTGGATTTTGAAAAGGACGAATATCACTGTATTGCACCCATCACAGTAATTGACAAAAAACTGGGATTTCAAGAAAGTCAACAGGTGAATTATGCTTTTTTAAATGCTATGAGTAAAGTATTGGATAGCGGACTTCATCATTGCAGTAACCGTGCGCTTAATTATATCAAATGGAGGCTTACAAAATATTTCGAATATTTTGATTCTCTTAAATTTGTTGTTGAAGCAATTAACCGCATAGAGATATTTAAAGAAAAGAATATTCCTTTATGTTTTCCGATAATTAGTACTAATAGGGGATTAAGCGTTGTATCGTTATATGACAATACTCTATGTCGAGCAAAGGACAAGAAAGATATCGTTCCTAATACGATAACCCTTGAAAACAGTGTTTGTTGCTATATCTTGACCGGTCCAAATAGCGGAGGAAAAACGGTGTTTATCAATTCGCTTGGAGCCGCACAGTATTATTTTCAACTTGGCATGCCTATTCCGGCAAAGGAAGCGACATTACCTATATGCGATACCATATATAAAATATCGGTTGAAGAACAAGCAAACGTCAATTTGGTTGGACGTTTTGAAAAAGAGTGTATTTCACTTTCTAACGTATTGAAGCAATTTACAGAAAACAGCTTGGCACTCATTGATGAAGCCTTCACTTCAACTTCCTCTGCGGAAGCTGTACCGATAGCGGCGAACTTTATTAGGGAGCTATGCAAAATCGGAGGTAAATGTGTTTTTATTACACATCATCACGAACTTTGTGAAACAGAGCCAAAGATCGCTGAGTGCGGTGAAAAAATCGGTTATCTACATACCGAGACATACGGTGATCGACGAACCTACGCTATTCAAAACGGAAAAGCGGAGTCCGGTAGTTATGCGCAGAGCATTGCCAAAAAATACGGATTGATAAAGGAGTAAAATAATATGTCAGATAAATTTACTAATGAGATAATGACAACAATTCGTACTATAAAAGAATACAAAGATAAATATGGAAACACCGTTGGAGATTGACCGGTATTATAAAACCTTTGGCACATACAAAGGGATAGAGGAATATTTGCAAAAGTTAAATAGGGTTCCAAGTAATAATTGTTAGTTTTTATAATGCACACCGCCGAGAGTAATCGTTTTGGTTGCTCTCGGCAGTATTTTATACATTTTTCGATTTCAACCAATATTTTGTTATTTCGACAATAAATCTCCGTTTCGGAGAAATACTAAAACATCGCTCTTTTGACTCTACTATTGGTTTCGTGTATAATATAGTCACAAGCTCCGGAACTTGAATCTTTTCGAGAGGTAAAAAAATGTACGAATGTAATATTGCAGAAAAATTAGTAGAGCTCCGCACTTCAAAGGGAGTAACGCAAGAGGATGTGGCTGAAAGCTTGTCAGTGTCCAATAAGACTATATCAAAATGGGAGAATGGCGCCTCGACACCTGATCTTCCTATGGTTGTAGAACTCGCAAAATATTATGGCGTCACCACTGACACGCTTCTCGGACTTTCTGAGGACAAAAAGCAAAGCACAACAGAAGAAATCCGATCTTTATTTGAGGGGCTTGATCGCCGTGAATCTATACTGAAAGCATTTGAAGCGGTAAAAGCGCTTGTCCCCGCGATATTCGGAACGGTTTCTAAATATGCAGATGATGTTTATGATAAAGAATCCGTCTTTCCCACAGATATATCGCATTTCTATCGTTCCAATATTTCTCTTCATGAGTTTTTTGAGTTTGTTGCAAGCTCTGAAAACGTGAATTTAGCCGTGATGATGCTGCGGAACAATGCTAACTTTGCATGGATGAACGATGAGAATAAGCAAAAAGAAATCGTTAAGATCTTCAAGTTCTTGTCTAACGAGGATGCGCTTTCCGTGCTGTACTTTGTTCATTCAACTAACTGTTCCGAAAGCTTCACGGCAGACTATGTTGCGCGCAATACGGGACTTAAAGAAGAACGCATTACAGAAATTCTCGACGAATTCTGTTCAGTTGGCGCATGCCATCGGGTAATGGCACATCTTACCGAAGGTGAGGTAAGAGTTTATGAGTGTTTCGGTGATGGTATCGTTCTGTCCTTGATCTCTCTTGCTTTTGAAAGAATGTGCGGCAGACAATCCTATGCCTACAACTATAACGGAAGATGCAAAATGATTGGAGGTAAATAAGATGGGTTTATCGGCTAATATCAAAAGATTTCGTCTTGAAAAGAATCTGACACAAGAGCAGCTTGCTACAAAGCTTGGAGTATCCGCTCAAGCTGTTTCCAAATGGGAAACAAGCGAAACATATCCCGACGGTGCACTTCTCGTTCCTCTTGCTAACGAGCTTGAAGTTTCTCTCGACGAGCTTTTCGGAAACGATTCTGTTTCTATGGCAGACATTTCGTCCAAGATCGTGAAACTAATTCATAATACTGAGGCAAAAGATCGATTCAACCTTGCACGGGATATCGGTTGGCAGATCGAGCGCGGTTTGTTTAACTGCCGTATGGAGATTGAAAAAAAATATGATCCCAATGAAATCAAGAATCAGAAAAACGCATCCTATATTCTTGACGATAATGGATTTACAATTGTTTCCAATGGAAAAGAGCCTTTCTTCTCGGTGTTTCCCGAGCCGGCAGAGGGATACGGTCATTTTCTTAATGACAAAGAAGATCTGCAAAAGATATTTGTGGCACTGTCTCAATCGGATACAATGAACGCTTTGATCTATTTGTATCATAGAACTGAGAACTACGTTTTTGAGAGTTCTGTTCTTGCTAAGGACTGCGAGATACCGAATGATCAAATAGAATCGGTATTGGCGGATCTGCTACTGTTGAAGGTAATGTGGAAGCAGAATATTACCATTAACGGCGAGGAGCGTACGCTGTATTATTCAAGACCGAGCCACAAACTGCTTGCACTGTTTATCATGGCAAGGCAGATCGGCTATAAAGGAGCATATTGTTTGCAATCTCATGTCAGAAATACGCCGTTTATTAAAGAATAAAATGCACCGCCGAGAGTAACCGTTTGGTCACTCTCGGCGGTGCTTTTCAGTATTAACTTGAATAATTATAGTAAAAAACAAATCCGAACAAATTTCGATTTACGAAATAGTTCGGATTTGTTACGTTTGGTGACCCGTAGGGGAATCGCTCTTGTTTTTTGCAAAGCAAAAAATATAAATCTTTCCTATGCTTTGCAAAAAACTTCGGTCACCGTTCAAAAACGCTCCACCGGAGCCTTTTTTTCACTGCGTTCGATCCCCCTATATTTTACGATCATATAAATGCAAAAAGCACCGCAATCGCGATGCTTTTTTTTGGTGACCCGTAGGGGAATCGCTCTTGTTTTTTGCAAAGCAAAAATCAAACCTCTTTCCTATGCTTTGCAAAAAACTTCGGTCACCGTTCAAAAACGCTCCACCGGAGCCTTTTTTTCACTGCGTTCGATCCCCCTATATTTTACGATCATATAAATGCAAAAAGCATCGCAATCGCGATGCTTTTTTTGGTGACCCGTAGGGGAATCGAACCCCTGTTTTCGCCGTGAGAGGGCGACGTCTTAGCCTCTTGACCAACAGGCCTTTTTTTAACACTATGGATTATAACACACATTTTTCAAAAAATCAATACAATTTTTCAAAAAAGTCGCGCCGTTATACCATATATTTCTCGACATTCTTATTGACTTTCCAATTTTTTGATGATATAATATAGTGTATCAATCAAATGGAGGACACCATTATGAAACATATTGAAACTATCGAAACTCGCAATCTTTGCGAAAGCGCTAAACACGGCGGTTGCGGCGAATGCCAGACAAGCTGCCAGTCTGCTTGCAAGACAAGCTGCGGTATTGCTAACCAGCAGTGCGAAAACAAGGAAAGCAAGTAATCTATAAGTTTTCGATTAATGCCGCCTTTCTTGGCGGCATTTTTACTATTCTATTCCTCGGAAGGAGCCTATTTTATTATGGTTCATCAGTACAAACTCGCAAATTACAACATCGTGCTTGACTCGTGCTCAGGCGGTATACACGTTGTCGACGACATCGCTTACGACATAATCGCCTCTTTTGAAAAAGACTCGAAGGATAATATAATCAAGAATATTTCTGAAAAATACGTTAACGGAAACGATATTACTCTGAAAGATATCGAAGAATGTTATATGCAAATCGAAGAGCTGAAAGAAATGGGCAAGCTCTTTACGGAAGACTCTTTTGAGAGTATGGCAGGTAAGCTGAAAGAAAAAACGTCTGGCGTTGTAAAAGCCCTCTGCTTACATATCGCTCACACCTGTAATCTTAACTGCGAATACTGCTTTGCGAGTCAGGGCAAATATCACGGCGAACGTGCCGTAATGAGTTTTGAAGTAGGCAAGAGAGCGCTTGATTTTCTCGTTGAAAATTCGGGCACAAGACGAAATCTTGAAGTCGACTTTTTCGGCGGCGAGCCTTTGATGAATTTTGACGTTGTAAAACAGCTTGTTGCCTATGCAAGAAGCATCGAAAAAGAACATAACAAAAATTTCCGCTTTACCCTCACGACAAACGGGCTGCTCATTGACGACGACGTTATCGAATTTGCAAACAAAGAATGTGCCAACGTCGTTCTCAGTCTTGACGGCCGTAAGGAAATACACGACCGTTTCCGCGTCGACTACGCAGGTAACGGAAGCTGGGAAAGAATAGTTCCCAAATTCCAGAAGCTCGTTGTGGCAAGAGGACACAAGAACTACTATATGCGCGGAACGTTTACCCACGCAAACCCCGATTTCCTCAAGGATATTCAGCAGATGCTCGACCTTGGTTTTACCGAGCTTAGCATGGAGCCCGTCGTTTGCGCCCCCGGCGACCCTTCCGAGCTTACAAAGGAAGATTTACCTATCGTTCTCGAACAGTATGAAAAGCTTGCAGAGCTTATGCTCAAGAGAGACGAGGAAGGCAAGCCCTTCACGTTCTATCACTATATGATAGACTTAACGGGCGGGCCCTGCATATACAAGCGTATCTCGGGTTGCGGCTCGGGCACGGAATATATGGCAGTTACCCCTTGGGGCGACCTTTACCCCTGCCACCAGTTCGTAGGCGAGGAAGAATACAAGCTCGGCGACATCTGGAATGGCGTTACAAACAAAAAAGCACAGTGCGAATTTGCATCGTGCAACGTATATGCGCGTCCCGACTGTGCTGACTGTTGGGCAAAGCTCTATTGCTCGGGCGGTTGCGCGGCAAACGCATATCACTCGACAGGCTCGGTTACGGGCGTATACAAATACGGATGCGAATTATTCAAAAAGAGAATGGAATGTGCCATTTTTGTTGAAATTGTACGTAAACTAAAATCTAAGCAATAAAGGAAAGGATATTTTTTATGAAAAAAACTCTTATTCATATAACCGTAGCATCAATTTTATCGTGGGTTTTAATATTTGCATTTAATGTAATTATTATTGCAGCAATCAAAGAAGTAGCATCCCCGCTTGTACGTAATATTATTGGCAGTATTTTATATGCGGCATCTTTTGTTATCAGTCTTTTATACATAACAAAAATCAGAAAAGGCATTGGAGAAGACGAGTTTTTTGATGATTACACCGACAAAAAATACGTTTCTATCAAAGAGGATATAAAACTTATTATCCAACACGAAAAGATGTATTTTTTGACTATCGCAATCGTTATACTGTCATGCCTCGCAATAAATATTATTTACTGTACGGTACTTGGCAACAGCAAGGTATTTATCCTGACAATGATATATCTGGCCTTAAACGCTTTTTCAACATTGTTTTCATTATCGTCTACAGGAATAGTTTTAAATATAGTTTTCAGCATCATAGGCATCGGAATTTATGTTGCTTTATACGTTTTTGCAGTTGCTTTGTATCGCCGTAATATATACAAAAAAGCAAAAAAGGGCAATCTATAATAAATCAAATTAAAAATATCTTTTTACCGAAAGGACTTGGCTATGGATACGCCTATTTGTGATTTTGTAAAAAAATATGCAGATAACAATACCGCGCGCTTTCATATGCCCGGTCATAAAGGCAAGAATTTTATCGGCTTTGAAAAATACGACATAACCGAGATAAAAGGCGCTGACAGTTTATACGAAGCTGGCGGAATAATCTCGCAAAGTGAGAATAATGCCTCTTCCCTCTTCGGTTGCAAGACATTCTACTCAACGGAAGGGTCTTCGCTGTGCATAAGAGCTATGTTTTATCTCGTTATGCTCTATGCAAACGAATGCAAACAGGATTTATGCGTTTTTGCCGGCAGGAACGCGCACAAAACTTTTTTGAGTGCGTCCGCTCTGCTCGGATTTAACGTTGAGTGGCTGAAAAACAAAAGTAATTCGTCGTATCTTTCTTTTTCAATTGACATAGATGAGCTTGAAAATGCTCTCTCAAACAGCAAAAACAAAACCAACGTCGTATATATAACCTCCCCCGACTATCTCGGCAACATATCCGACGTAAAACAAATTGCAAACGTGTGTAAAAAGTATAACACTCTGCTTTTTGTGGACAACGCGCACGGCGCATATTTGAAATTCTTGCAGACCGATATGCACCCCATTACGCTTGGCGCTGATATGTGTTGTGATTCGGCGCACAAAACCCTTCCCGTATTGACGGGCGGTGCTTACCTGCATATTGCAGAAAACGCGCCCGAAACGTTCGTAAAATTTGCCAAACATGCACTTGCGCTTTTTGGCTCGACAAGCCCCTCTTATCTTATTTTACAGTCGCTTGACAACGCAAACAAGCTTCTCTGCGAGTCTTACAAAGACAGACTCAAAAACGTATGCGGAAGCGTTGAAACTTTGAAAACTTTGCTTTTAAAACACGGCTACGTTCTCTACGGAAACGAGCCGTTGAAGCTGACTGTTTTTGCAAAAAAATACGGATATACGGGCATAGCTCTTGCAGAGATATTAAGAAAAAACAACATTGAATGTGAGTTCGATGATCCTGATTACACCGTGTTTATGTTTTCCGCAGATACGGAAGATTCAGAGCTTTTACTATTAAAAAACGCGCTTTTAGAATTACCGAAAAAGCAGGAATTATTTCTCTCTCCTCCGCCTTTCTCACTCCCTCAAAGCGCAATGGAAATAAGAAAAGCGGTTATATCTTCAAGTGAAAGGCTGCCCGTTGAAAAATGTCTCGGCAGAATTTCCTCTTTGGCGACCGTAGGCTGTCCGCCTGCAGTACCTATTGTAGTGCCCGGAGAAATCATTGACGAAAACACAATTGAATGTTTTAAATACTACGGCATAGAGGATTGTATAGTTGTAAAATAATTTTTTATGATGGCTGTATACGGGCAAAATCCGTATATAGCCATCTTTTTTTACATTGTAAAATTATACCTTGATTTTTGCCGGTTTTTGATGTCAGCGTACGGTCGAAGACCGTACACTGACATCAGTTTTTTACATTGTAGGATTATCCCTTGATTTTTGCCAAAAATATGGTATAATAAGAGAAGGTGCAGACTTATCGCATTATAATTTTTTCACATATACGAAAGGACACAATAACCATGTTAAAAGGAAATGCAATCGTCGGTCAGTCCGGCGGACCTACCGCCGCAATTAATGCTACACTTGCAGGTGTAATCAAAGGTGCTTTTGACTCCGAAGCCATTGAAGTTATTTACGGTGCACACAACGGCGTTGAAGGTATGCTCGAAGGAAGAATCTCCAACCTTAACGAAGTTCTCAAATCCGAAATGGATTTCAAGCTTCTTGCTTCTACTCCTGCCGCAGCTCTCGGCTCATGCAGACGTAAGCTTCCGAAAATGGGCGAAGACGACGCTGTATACGAAAAGCTTTTTGATTTCTTCAAGAAAAATAACATCCGTTATTTCTTTTATATAGGCGGTAACGACTCTATGGATACCGTTGCAAAGGTCTCGGCTTATGCCGCAACACACGACTATGAAATCAAGGTAATGGGCGTACCGAAAACAATTGACAACGACGTTGTCGGCACAGACCATACCCCCGGTTACGGCTCTGCCGCAAAATATATCGCAACCTCGATGCAGGAAATCATCCGCGACTGTGCGGTTTATACTGTCAAGGCTGTTACAATTGTTGAAATTATGGGCCGCGACGCAGGCTGGCTTACAGTTGCCGCAGGTCTTCCCCGTATCATAAACGGTGTCGGCCCCGACTATATCTATCTCCCCGAAAGAGACTTTGACACAGAAAAATTTATTGAAGACGTAAAGGCTGCGCTTGAAAAGCATCCCAACGTTGTAATCGCAGTATCCGAAGGTCTCAGAGGTGCTGACGGCAAGTACGTTGGAGAATCTACACAGAGCGGCGCGACCGACGTTTTCGGTCATAAGTACCTTTCCGGCACGGGTAAATGCCTTGAACTTCTCGTAAAAGAAAAACTCGGCTGTAAGGTTCGTTCTATTGAACTTAACCTCCTCCAGAGATGCGCTTCTCATTGCGCTTCAAAGGCTGACATCGAAGAATCGCTTATGGTTGGTGCTGCTGCAGTTAAGAATGCTACTGCAGGAGTTACGGGTAAGATGATGTGCTTTACACGTACTTCCGATGCTCCCTATACTGTTGAGCCTACCTACGCTGACATTGACAAGATCGCAAACCAGGTAAGAGAAGTTCCCGCTGAATTTATCAATGAAGCAGGAAACAACGTTACCGACGCTTGCCTTGAATACATCAAGCCCTTTATCAACGGCGAATCCGAAGTATTCTGGGAAAACGGTCTGCCCAAGCATTTTATAATCGAATACAAAGGCTAATATACAAAAAGTGTGTCTGCTTTGCATACACACTTTTTTGTTTGCATATTTTTCTCTTTTTTACAAATACTATTCGTGCAAACAAAATTTATATATAGGGAGTGGCACGAATATGTCAAAAAACACTATCAAAATCGCCTCGGGAATAATTGCGGGAACCGTTGCCGCGACAGTCGTCGGCATCACTATGAAATCTATGCAGAAACCCAAGTCCAAACTGCAGAAAAGCACGGTTAAAACTCTTAACACCATAAGCTCGGTAACAGGCAGTATTGCCGATATGATCGGCTGAAATCACTTTATGCAGAGGGCAATATATGGGGATACTCATATATTGCCCTCTTTTTTAAAAGATATATACGTATTTAATTCACTTGTTTGCTTGACATCAATCGATATATGTTATATAATATTATTTAATCTATTATTATCTTAAGGAGTGTAAAACTATGAAAAGAGTTTACAATTTTTCTGCTGGGCCGTCTATGCTGCCTTTGTCCGTACTCGAACAGTGTGCAAATGAAATGGTATGTTACGGCGAATCAGGTATGTCAGTTATGGAGATGAGCCACCGATCTCCCGTTTATGAAGAGATCATTGCAGGAGCTGAAGCACTCCTGCGCGAAGTAATGAACATCCCTGAAAACTATAAGGTTATTTTTATGCAGGGCGGTGCTTCCTTGCAGTTCGCAGCTGTTCCGCTTAACCTTATGAACGGTTCCGGCAAGGCTGATTACATAGTATCCGGTCAGTTTTCCAAGAAAGCTTTTCAGGAAGCAAAGAAGTACGGCGACGTTGTTTGCATTGCTTCCTCCGAAGACAAGAATAACTCGTATATTCCCGTAGTTAAGAAAGAAGACATTCGTCCCGACGCTGACTACGTTCACGTTTGCTTCAACAACACGATTTACGGTACAAAATATTACTATATTCCCGACACAGGCGACGTTCCGCTGGTTGCAGATATGTCTTCTTGCATACTTTCCGAGCCCGTTGACGTATCCAAATTCGGTATGATCTATGCAGGCGCTCAGAAGAATATGGCTCCCGCAGGTCTCACCGTGGTTATCATACGCGAAGACCTTCTCGGTAAGGAAAGAGATATTACCCCCGTTATGTGCAACTACAAGACCCTCGCAGATAACGCATCAATGTACAACACACCTCCCTGCTATCCCATTTACGTATGCAAGCTCGTACTTGAATGGATCAAAAATATGGGCGGACTTGAGGTTATGAAAGAAAAGAACGTTAAGAAGGCTGCCCTTCTTTACGATTACCTTGATTCTCAGGACTATTACATTGCTCCCGTTGAAAAGCAGAGCCGTTCGATGATGAACGTTACTTTCGTAACGGGCGATGCAGAACTTGACAAGAAGTTCGCAAAAGAAGCTGACGCTAAGGGCTTCAAGAATATTAAGGGCCACCGTTCCGTAGGCGGTATGCGCGCTTCTATCTACAACGCTATGCCCTACGAAGGCGTTGCAGACCTCGTTGAATTTATGAAAGAGTTTGCAAAAAACAACCCCAAAGGCTGATTTATAAAAAAAGCAAATAAAGGTGTAATATAATGAAAAATATTCAGTTATTGAACAAAATCGCTCCCTGCGGCACAGACCTTTTTGATAAGGCAAAGTACAACGTTGCAGAGACAGTAGATAATCCCGATGCAATAATGGTGCGTTCTGCAGTTATGCACGAGATGGAATTCGGCAAAAACCTGAAAGCAATTGCTAGAGCGGGCGCAGGTGTAAATAACATTCCCCTCGACAGATGCGCTGAAGAAGGTATTGTTGTATTCAACACCCCCGGCGCAAATGCAAATGCTGTTAAAGAACTTGCGATTGCGGCTCTTATGCTTGCTTCGCGCGATATCGTAGGCGGTATCGAATGGGCAAAAACCCTTAAAGGCACAGAAAACGTTGCAAAGCAGGTTGAAAAGGGCAAGTCCAAATTCGGCGGCGTTGAAATTATGGGCAAGACGCTCGGCATTATCGGTCTCGGAGCTATCGGTGGTATGCTTGCCAATGCGGCTGAAAGCCTCGGTATGAGAGTTATCGGTTGCGACCCCTATCTTAGCGTTGATGCAGCTTGGCACATTAACGCGGGCGTTGAAAGAGTTGCAACCTTTGAAGACGTTTTCAAAATGTCGGACTACATAAGCGTTCACGTTCCCGCAACGGCAGAAACAAAGGGATTTTTGAATACAAAGGCGTTCTCGATGATGAAAGACGGCGTAAGAATTATTAACCTTGCAAGAGCCGACCTTGTTAACACAGACGACCTTAAAGCAGCTCTCGAATCCGGCAAGATTGCTTCCTACGTAACAGACTTCCCCACGGAAGAGACTGTTGACGTTAAGGGCATCGTCGCTATCCCTCACCTTGGCGCATCTACCGAAGAAGCTGAAGATAACTGTGCTGTTATGGCTGCAAAAGAGCTTATCGATTATCTCGAAAACGGTAACATCAAAAACAGCGTAAACTATCCTATGGCTGTTGTGCCCAGAAATCACAAGAACAGAATTTGCGTTCTCCACGCAAATGCAGAAGGCCTTGCATCGAAGATCACTTCACTTTACAGCGGCGACTTTACGACCAAGACAAGAGGCAATTACGCTTATACAATAGTCGACACAGATAATTTCTCTGGCGACGCTGTTGCAAATACACAGGCTCTTGAAGGCGTTTACAGAGTAAACGTTATCTAACAATTAAATATCTTTACTGCTATGCTTTTTTTACCAAAAGCATAGCAGTATTTTTTGTTAAAGGACTTGAAAAAACATAGCGCGTATTGTATAATTATTTCATAGAAATATACACAAAAAGGACTTTTTATGAAAGAGCAGATCAAACAAATCATTGCAGATCATCTTTGTATTTCAATTGATGACATTGACGATGACAGCGACCTTTTTGAAGAGTTGGGTGCGGACTCTCTGGACGGTGTCGATCTTCTTATGACTTTTGAAGATACTTTTGACATTTCCGTCCCGGACGAAGAAGCAGTCGAGCTCAGAACAGTTCGCAAAATGGTAAACTATATTCAAGAAAATAAATAATTTGTTATGGAGTGATTATTATGAGTAAAAAGGCAGTAATGTACGGCGGCGGTAACATCGGACGCGGATTTATCGCTCAGCTTTTCAACCTTTCCGGATATGAAGTAGTGTTTATTGACGTTGTCGACGCGTTGGTAGAAAAGGTTAACAACGACAAAGAATATCCAATCTACATTACAAACGGGGACACTTACGATAAATATACCGTTACAAACGTCAGAGCCGTAAACGGCAAGGACGAAGCCGCTGTTGCTGAAGAAATTGCAACGGCAGACGTAATGGCTACCGCTGTAGGCGTAAACATTCTCAAGTTTATCGCAAAACCCTTGGCAGCAGGTATTGAAAAGAGAGCTTCCATTAACGGAAAGCCCCTCAATATCATTATTTGCGAAAACAAGATTGACGCGGACAAGTATCTTCGTTCCCTCGTAAACGAACACCTCACCGAAAACGGCAAAAAGTATTTTGAAAATGAAGTAGGTCTCGTTGAAGCTTCCATCGGCAGAATGGTTCCCGCAACTCCCGAAAATATTAAAGCTGAAAACTTCCTTGCAGTATGTGTTGAACCCTATTGCACACTTCCCGTTGACAAAAACGGCTTTAAGGGCGAAATCCCCGATATAAAGAATATGGAACCCTTTGCTCCCTTTGAATTTTTCATTCAGCGTAAGCTCTTTATGCACAATATGAGCCACGCGGTTACAGCATACCTCGGAAATCTCTGCGGCTATGAATATATCTGGGAAGCAATTGCTGACGCAAGAATCAGATACGTTGCTCTCAGAGCCCTTCTTGAATCGTCTCTTGCTATGCACAAGGAACACGGCGTTGACATTGCAGACCTTCTCGCTCATTGCTATGACCTTCTTGAGCGTTTCACAAACAAGCTCCTTGGCGATACAATCGCAAGAGTTGGCAGAGATACGCAGAGAAAGCTCAACAAGGAAGACAGAATTGTCGGTGCTATTAACCTTTGCAAAAAAATGGGCACAACACCTAAGTACCTCTACGTTGCTGTTGCTGCAGGTCTCCACTTTGCTCCCGAAGGCGATGATTCATCCATTGAAATCGCAAACTACACAAAGGAAAACGGCGTAAAGGCTGCTTTGGCAAAATATTGCGAAATTACTGACGAAGAAGCTGTAAAGGCTATCGAAGGCTACTACGAAGATCTTAAAAACGGCATCGACTGCATCAAATAAGTTATAACAATATATGAAAAGAACAAAACTCATTGACCGCAAACTACCCGGCTACACACGAGGCGAAGAAATATTCAATATGGTTTCGCATATTGTAGGCGGCGGGTTTGGCGTAATTGCCTTTGTTACCTGTGTAATAAAAGCTTTTTTACACAGCAACGCATACGGCATTGTCGGTGCATTTATCTACGGTATATCAATGATCTTGCTGTATACTATGTCAAGCGTTTATCACGGGCTGAAAAACGATATGGCAAAAAAAGTATTTCAGGTTATTGACCACTGTACGATATTTATTCTTATTGCCGGAACGTATACACCTATAGTACTCGTTTCAATCCGCGAAGCAAACGCCTTGCTTGGTTGGGGAATATTTGGAATTGTGTGGGGGGTATCAGCCCTCGGAATTACACTTAATGCTATCGATTTGAAAAAATACGCTGTTTTTTCGATGATATGCTATATAGGTCTCGGCTGGTGTATAGTCCTAGGCGGAAAGACAGCACTACAAGCTATTCCCTTTCCTGCTATGATGTTTATTCTTGCAGGAGGTATTGCTTATACCATAGGCGCCGTATTCTACGGCGTCGCCGCAAAGAAGAAATGGAAATTTGTCCATTCTGTTTTTCACCTGTTCGTCGTTCTGGGCAGTATATTACAGTATTTCGGCATTATAATTTATATTCTATAAAAAATATCGTGGAAATTTCTCCGCGATATTTTATTAAAGAGGTTTGTTATGTTTGAAAAAGTTACCCCAGAGAGCGTGGGAATTCGCTCAAAAGATATTATTGAATATATAAACTACCTGACCAATAGAGGAGTTTCCGTCCACGATCTTTTGCTTATAAAAGGCGAGAAGATATACGGTGAATTCTATTGGGCACCTTTTCACAAAGACTTTCTCCACAGACAGTATTCTCAGACAAAAAGCTTTGTTTCTATCGCTATAGGTCTGCTTGAAGAAGAGGGCAAGCTCTCTCTTGACGACAAAATATATACGTACTTCCCCGATAAAATTACAAGTGATATTCCTAACGAGCTTAAAGAACAGACTGTCAGAGATATGCTTATGATGGAAACGTCAATTAAATCTCCGAACTGGTTTGCCGCAAACGTTACCGACAGAACCGCACATTATCTGAACAGTCCGTCGAAAAATTACAGTTCGGGTATGCTTTGGGAATACGACAGCCCCGGCTCGCAAGTGTTATGCGCCCTTGTAGAAAAAGTTTCGGAAATGTCCCTTCTTGATTATTTAAAACAAAAACTGTTTGACAAAATGGATTGTTTTAAAAACGCAATGATACTGAAGACTCCTACCGGTGATTCCTGGGGAGATTCAGCACTGCTTTGTACTGCACGAGATATGGCAAGCTTTGGCAGATTCGTTATGAACTACGGCGTATGGAACAACGAGCGCTTGATGAATGAGCAATATCTTAAAACAGCCACCTCGCCTTTGGTATCAAACAGACTTAATTCGTTCTACGACCCGTTTTTTAACGGATACGGATATCAAATATGGTGTACAGAACAAAACGGCTTTGCGTTTAACGGTATGGGCGGACAGTTTACCATTTGTTTACCAGAAAAGAATCTTATTATGGTTATGAACGGCGATAATCAAGGCTATTCTTCGGCGTACTCTATTGTTATAAATGGTTATTTTGACTACATAGTAAACAGAGCTTCGGAAAAAGCTCTTGACAGTAATGACGACGATTATTCTAAACTTGAAGAACTAAAAAACACTCTTAAACTTGCGTCAGTCCAGGGAGAAAAGTCAAGCAAAACGTTTGAAAACGTAAACGGAAATGAATATAAATGCGACAAAAATCCTATGGAAATAGAATCGTTTTCGCTTAATATGGACGAAAACAAAGGTGTTTTTGCGTATAAAAACGCTCAAGGACACAAGGAAATTAAATTTGGAATAAATGAAAACATATTCGGAAAGTTCCCGCAATACAACTATTCGAATATGGTCGGAAACCGCCCCGGCGAAAACGGATATTTGTATGATTGTGCGGCATCGGGCGCCTGGATGGACGACAACAAATTTATGCTTCGCGTCCAGATAATTGACAAATATTTCGGCAACCTCTTCGTCATCTTTGCATTTAAAGATAATAAAGCAGCAGTAAAAATGATCAAGAACGCCGAGGGATTTTTACAAGAATACGATGGAATTATGACAGCAGAACAATAATGAGTATATATGGGCAAAGCCAATATATAGACACCTGCTTACGAATACAAAAAGTGATGGCTTTTGCCATCACTTTTTTAGTCCTAAAAAACACAATTTGGTATAAAAATCTATGAGCATTGATCACACACTTTATTATAAAAAAACATCAAATCTGATATGTTGTTTTTGTGTTAGCACAGACAATAGAAACTATTATTTTTGAAAAAAATAATAGAAACATACTCCATTTGGCGTACCTGCAATAAAGCAGTTTTTTACTTATGAAGAGTAAAGCACTGCTTTATCTTTTTAACAACTAATTGATAATTGAATAATCAAAAAAATATGCTATAATAAAATCGTAAGCTTACAAAATTCATTTTTGGAGGTACGATATGAACATTAAAATAGGTGCGATCATTAAAAAACTTCGCGCAGAAAATAATATTACACAAGACGTTCTTGCCACAGCGATTGGCGTAACACCACAAGCCATATCTCGTTGGGAAGCTGAAGGGGGCTATCCTGATATTGAACTTCTTCCTGCGCTTGCTGATTTCTTTTCTGTCAGTACAGACGAACTCTTGGGATATAAGCTATCGGAGAGAGAGGAGTTGCTTGCAAACATAAAGAAGGAGTTATGCCGACTTGCAGAAGTAGGAACACATCAAGAAAGGCTTTGCTTTGCACGCGCATCATTTGTGAAATTTCCAAACGACGCAAAAATCAAAGTTTATCTTGCAGCTTGTTTGTCGGACGAATGGAACAATACTCATGAAGAAGCGCTTCATCGAGAAGCAGAAACACTCTGTTTATCTGTTGTTGACGAATGTCGTGATGAAGATATCCGATATGAAGCAATTTGCACGTTGGGTACTATATATACAGACTCAGAAAACTCTGAAAAAGCCAAAACTATTTTAAATCTCCTTTCACCTATGAAATATTGCCGCGAATTCGTCCTTGCGTGCGGAGTTGGAGATGATAACACAGAAATATATATACAAGATGAGATCGACAAATTGGCTGATGGTTTAGGAACCTCAATTACAAACTACGCGATAGATGAATCCATACCAAACGATCCATCTACGTGGGATAACAAGATTGAGATGCTCGCCCTTTCCAATCAACTGTATAAAATGATATATGGAGATAACCTTATGTTTTATCATGTTAGACTCTCCCGAAATTATTGGTTAATTTCCACGTATCAGATATCGCAGGGTAAAAAGGATGACGCGCTTCAATCGCTTGAAAAAATGTGCTATCACGCGATTGAATACGATAAAGCATATATCAATGATCACGGTAAATTTTACACATCAATTTTTACCGATAAGTTAATTTATCCTGAACCCAACAAAGATTTTCATGAACTTACGGAACACACCGATTGCTATCATATGCTTAACAGATTGCAAAACAAACGATACGATTGCATCCGTCAGAACCCTCGTTTTATTTCAATAGTCGAGAAATTGAATCAGTATGCGAAATGAGTTATCATCGCCCCCAGTAAAACTGGGGGCTTTCTACACCTAAAGGCACCAATAGAAAAAGAACACATCAGAAATGATGTGTTCTTTTTGTGTTAGCATCGACCTATTTTACCGGACCGTCGCCAGTCAAGTATCGTCGGCACAGTACAGCTTAACTACCGTGTTCGGAATGGGAACGGGTGGACCCTGTACGATATAGACACTAACTTTTGTGGTGCACCTTCAG
>JAFUJB010000013.1 GCA_017473865.1 Clostridia bacterium
AAGCTGCTCCTTGCAAAGCTCCACAAGTTTACTGCTTTTAACGGGTTCGTTTTCCCATAAAATCAAGCAAAAGCGATATTCACTTTCAAATATTTTCGGTGTATCCATAATATATACTCCCTTTCTCTAATTTGTTAGAGTCTATATAAACTCTATCAGATTAGAGTCTGTTTGTCAATAGCTAAAAAGCAAAATGTGGTTTTTTTAAATTTTTATCCGGAAGCGTTGTTACCTTTTGCCCTCTCCTGACGGGGTAGCGAAGCGTCGGCGAGGGAGTGAATAACAGTCCGGTGGACTGTATAGGGGTTCCCCGAAACTCACTCAGTAAGATTTGGGGGTTCGCGCAAGAGCCGAGCCGTGACCGAACCGAAGTGAGACGGTGGCATTTTGCCTTGGCAAAATGACGGGAGGAGAGACCCCTGAACGCTTTTTGATTGCAACAATGGCGAAATATAAAAAAGCAGTTACCAATAAAGACGTGTTACTCCGCGCATTCTCTCTCCTTCAGTCTTGGACTAAAAACTCGGCGTTTTCTTTGAAATGACCTCAAAGAAGAAAACGCCGAGTTTTCTTAACGCCAATCCAGCTTCCTCGTCAGAGGGAGCCGAGAAAGAAAACGCGCGCTTCGCTAAAAAATCGGGCGTGTGGACTTTGCCCACGCGCCCGATTGGTTTTATGTCGTTTTTAATTCGTAGGAATTAAAGACCCTTCTGCATTTCTGCAACAGCTTCAAGAACTGCATCTGCCATATATTCAACCTGATCCTGATCAATGCCGTAGAGAGGAAGGTGTGTGAATCTGTGGTCAAATACTTCGTTTGCAACAGGACAAGAAGCAGACATAGCTTCTACGTCGTAACCGAGCTGCTTGAGAATGTTAAATCTGTAAAGAGGACCGAAGTGAGGAAGGTTTGTAACACCCTTTGCTTCAAGCTTCTTTCTGAGAACCTGTACGTCGCCGCCAGCCAATGCAGGATCGATCTGGAGGAGGTAGAGGTGGAAAGTAGGCTGTACGTCGTCGCCGCCGATATCCTGAGGAATGATTGCAGGGTTAGCCTTGAATCTTTCTGTGAGGTATGCAGCATTCTTACGTCTTTCAGCAATAATCTGCTCGTTACGAGCAACCTGAAGCTTAAGACCGATAGCCTGAATTTCTGTTGTAGAGCTGTTGAGAGCTACGAAAGGACCGTATTTACCGGGCATAGCGTCAACGTTGTAGAACCAGTTATCAATGGGTTTTGCGCCGAAGTCAGATCCGAAGAATCTGCAACGAGGCATCAAAGGACGCATTTCTTCTACGTTTGTGCAAACGATACCGCCTTCACCGAAGGACGTTACGTTCTTAACTTCGTGGAACGAGAATGAGCCGAAATCACCGATAGTACCGATTCTCTTGCCCTTGTAGATAGCGCCGAATGCGTGAGCTGCGTCTTCAAGAACAACGATGTCCTTGTTGTATTCCTTTGTAACCTTCATAATTTCTTCCATGTTACAAGGATAGCCGCCGATATGTACGGGAACAACCATCTTTGTCTTGGGAGAAAGCTTCTTCTTGAGGTCTTCAGGGTCCATATTGATCGTGTTGGGTGCAACGTCGCAGATAACGATCTTTGCGCCAACAGAGATAGGATATGCCATTGTAGCGATAAATGTGATTGCGGGAACGATTACTTCATCGCCGGGGCCGATGTTTGCATACTTGTATGCAATTTCAAAGCCGGCTGTTGCGTTTGTTACGAAGAGAGAGCCTTCTGTTTCGAGGTACTTATCGCAAGCTTCTTCTGCTGCCTGAACGTTTACGTCAAGAGAGAGCTTACCGGGTGCTCTGGAAACTTCGTCAAGAGCATATACCTTTTCAGCAACTGCTGCAAGAGCGTCATCATACTCTTTGCCCTGTCCCTGCATCATAAATTCAATAACTTTCATAAGGTCTGCTGCGTTGTAGTTTTCACCTACTGCAGGCCACGGAACTTTGGTTTCACCAGTGTTATAACGGAAATCCGATGCTTTCTTTTTCATGTGATAAATCTCCTTTAGATTTATAAATTATACATAGCTAAGGTAATTATACCATTACCACATTTTTTTGTCAACACAATTTATACTTATTTATCAAATAAAAAAACTGTTTAATCACTTACTTTCCGCCATTAATACGACACTTTTGCAGCCCCGGAAAACAAGTTTTTTTGTAATAAATTCTATATTACATTGAAATTACAAGCAACTATCAGTTGCTTTTTCAATTCCGCCCACAAAAGTTCTGACTGCATTGAAGTTATTGTCGAATATAACAACGTCTGCCCTTTTTCCCACTTCAAGAGTACCTCTTTCTTTATCCCGTATAATTTTTGCGGGATTTGCCGTTGCAAGAGAAATAACTTCATAATCTTTCAGTCCCGTATACTTTCTGAAATTATACAAAGCCTTATTAAGCGTAAGCGCACTTCCTGCCAAGGTACCGTCTGCCAGTCGGCACTCTATACCCTTTTTGGTAATCATCTGTCCGCCGAGGTCATATTTCCCGTCAACAAGTCCGCCTGCTCTCGTGCAATCGGTTATAAGTATAAGTTTATCCTTTTTTAATATATATACCATTTTAAAGAGATCTGCGTTTATATGAAGGGTGTCTGCAATAAGCTCGCAACCGACGTTTTCATTCGTAAGAGCAGCTCCGGCTACACCGGGGTCTCTGTGATTAAGCGGAGTCATTGCATTAAAAAGATGCGTGGCAAGGCTGATGCCCGCTTCAATTCCCTCTTTTGCCTGAACATAGTTCGCCGATGTATGCCCCATTGACATTACTATATCCGTGTTTTCTTTTACTTTTTTTATGGCCTCCAAAGCCCCCGTCCTTTCGGGAGCAACTGTGGCAATTCTAATCACGTCTGAGTGCCTTATGAGAAAATCGGGGTCGATATTCTTAATATTATCCTCTTTGTGAGCGCCTTTATACTCAGGCGAAATAAAAGGTCCCTCGGCATTCACACCGAGTATCTGCGCGCCATCAACCTCTGACGCTTTTAGTGTACGTATAACGTCAAAAGCCTTCTCAAGCTGTTGGTAAGGAGCTGTCATCGTAGTGGGCAAAAAAGCCGTAACGCCGTTTTTTATAAGCCCCTTTGCCATTCTGAGCATACCCTCTTTACTTCCGTCAGACGAGTCTTCGCCGAGATAGCCGTGAATATGTATATCGATAAGACCGGGAGAGACTATCCCACAGCAAGCGTCAATAACATCGCCCTCGCCGAAACAGCCTATCTCGCTTTCATCGATAACACCCTCTACCGTATCCGAAAAAGCAAGTACTTTTCCTTCAATCTCGCCGTCGGGCATTATAATTTTTCCGTTTTTGACGTATTTCATATAAACAATTCTTCTTTCCGTTTTTCCTCGTATATATCTGTTTTGCAGTGTATTCTGCATAAATATATATTCAAACAAATCTGCATTGACGTTCGGTGTAAACGTTTTTTATAAAACACACTCATAAAACGACAAAATTCCCCACCTGCATTATGTTAACATATTTTTGTAACTTTTGCAACATTCAACAACTCGGAAGGAGGCAATTTACTTATTGAAAATGTAATATACGGCGACATACTTGCGATAATCAACTTCAGTATGGACTATCTCTCCCTATACATAACTTCAAAAATAATGCATCTCCCTCAGGCAAACAAAAGATTGGCTCTGTCAGCCGCCATAGGAGCTGTCTATTCGGTAGTGTTAGTCGCCCTTAGCCCTAACGGGCTTCTGACGGCACTATTCAGCATAGCGGTTTCGTTGCTTATGACATATACAGCGTACGGCAAAATGCGCTTTGCAAGGTTTGCAAAAAACACCGCCGTTTTCTATGCAGTAAGCTTCACTCTCGGCGGAGGAATAACGGCGATATGCAATCTGCTGAATATATGGCAAAACAGCCGGCAAGTCGTCATTAACGGCACGTTTGATACGCTATACGGAGACCTGCCTTTCGGGCTTCTCATATTATTGGCTTTTGGGTGCGGTTTATTCTCATTTATCTCGGGAAAGCTAATAAAGAAACACGGTGAAATGCAAATATGCACTCTTGAAATAGGCATTAAAACCGCCCGTCTCAGTCTTCAGGCGCTTGTGGATTCGGGTAACCTGCTCAGAGAACCGATAAGCAGTAAACCCGTCGTTATCGTAACCTTTGACTCAATACGCCCTATACTTCCGATGGAGATTTTAAATCTTTTTAAAAATAAGGATACCAGCATCGAACAAAGTGCGCTGAAAGATGCAAAAATACGTTTTATTCCCACGTCTACCGTGAACGGACACGGTTTACTTTTTGCATTCTCTCCCGACTATGTAAAAATAAACGAGGATTTTGCCGACACGTATGTAGCCGTCGACTGCAATCAAAAAAGCTTCGGGGACTATACCGCTATAGTTCCCCGTTCTCTAATACAATAACCCCATATCGTATTCACAATAAAACGGTGCGCGGACGAAGTCCGCACACTCCACTGTTGTATTTAAAAAGGAGCTACCATAAAAATGTTCAAACCTATCTTATTGATTATTGAAAAAGCAACAGGTTTGCTTTTGACAAGAAAGAACGAACTGTTTTACATAAACGGACCGGAAACCCTGCCTCCCCCTCTTGACACCGAAGAAGAAGCGGAGGCACTCAAAAAACTGGAATATAACGATGCTGACGCAAAAAATCTGCTCGTCGAGCACAATTTGCGGCTGGTTGTATATATCGCAAAAAAGTTTGAAAACACGGGTGTCGGGCTCGAAGACTTAATATCCATAGGCACTATCGGTCTTATAAAAGCCATTAACACCTTTAACCCTTCAAAAAATATAAAATTGGCTACCTACGCATCGCGCTGTATCGAAAACGAGATACTTATGTACATAAGAAAAACCAACCAAAGAAAATGTGAAATATCAATAGACGAGCCCATTAACATCGACTGGGACGGCAACGAATTATTGCTGTCGGACATACTCGGCTCTGACGGAGATTCGGTATACAGCGATCTCGAAAACGACGAGGACAGAAAAATCGTAAAAAAGGCAATATCGGAGCTGAATGAGCGCGACAGGACCATAATTACTCTGCGGTTCGGACTTGAAACGGGCAAAGAAAAAACGCAAAAAGAAGTTGCCGACCTCCTCGGCATTTCGCAATCATACATTTCAAGACTTGAAAAACGCATAATCACAAAACTCAAAAAAGAGATCGGCAGCTTTATATAACCTTATTTAAATAATTCAACAATATCCTGCACCCATTCAAGAATACGGAATTTTATCACGTATTCGGGCGTTTCGGAGTCGGTAAGAAGCCTTATCTGATTTGGTGTAAATCCTGTTTGTACAAATTCTTCTTCAGCCTTTGCCGCGTCTACGCATAGAGGAGGAAAAAGTACACACCACCAGTTCTGACCATCGCTTTCACCGATATTAACTTTCAAAGAGGTATATCTTCCCGACGGCAATCTGAAAGTACCGTACTGTCTTTCGGGGTAGTATTCTTCGCCAAGCACAACGTCGACGGGATATGAATATCCGTTTTCAATCACCACGTCTTGTGCGGTTTCTTTGAGCAGGTCGAGGTTGTCCATATAAACCTTTTTGGCGTCTTCAAAATTATTGATACCGCGTGTAAGACTGTCCGCTTTTTCTACTATGGCATCGCGCACCAAAAGCTTTAGCTGCTGGTCCTCGGTCGTATCCGAATGAGCAAGGACGTGCAGTCTCAGCGTATTGTCGTATATTCCACTTTCGTCACCCAAAGGCAAAAACGGCATTACAACCATAAGTAACAATACGCAGATACAAAATGTAAGAATAGTTTTCTTTTGTTTTACCGAATTATGTTTTTTCGGCATTTTCATAATTATCACCACCATTTTAATTATGGGCAGCTTTCGGATTCTTATTCAAAATTATTTGTTTTTTTGATTATCCGCACTCAAAATAAGCAATAATCGTAAAAAAGAAAGGGTGGTAAATAATGTATACGGGAACACAGAAAAAGGCTATCGTAATTAAAAACACGGGAAACTCAATGTTTGAAGCCGCTTACTTTATATTAAAAGACGACCTTTCAAACGTAAAAGAGTCTGAAATGGTACGCGAGGCAAACAAAATTTTAAAAAATAACCTTATCGGCGGATATTTTTTTAATGAACCGAAAAACAAGAAAAATAAGGATATAAAAGGCACCTTTTACTTCTTTATGGGTGCTCTGATTTCGGGGCTTTTGTGCGTAGGCGCGTTTGTTTTGCTTAAACAAATTGGCATTTAGTCATATTCTATTCACATTTATCTGTTATAATCAATGTGATTTATATTGTACGTTTACAATAATGTAGGTATATCCGGCTTATTATTTGCGTTTACGAATAAGACAATGCCGACCGCCTTGGCACGACGGATATACTTACGATACATAAAAAACAAAGCGTGTTTTTGACATGCTTTGTCTTTTCGTTTTGCTTTAATTTACAAGAAACTTTAAGAAAGGATAATTTATGCCAAAAAAAGACAATGCAAAACTTCGTGTCATAAGCCTCGGCGGGCTGAACGAAGTCGGAAAAAACATTACGGTTTTTGAATATCAGGACGACATAATAATCGTTGACTGCGGTCTCGGGTTTCCCGACAACGAAATGCTGGGAGTCGACCTCGTCATACCCGATATTTCATACCTTGAAAAAAACAGCTCGAAAATCAGGGGTATTTTTCTGACGCACGGCCACGAAGACCATATAGGTGCTATTCCCTACGTTCTACGTTCAATCAACCCCAAGATATACGGAACAAAGCTCACTCTGGGTATTATTGAAAATAAGCTGACCGAGCACGTTCTTGAAAACGAGCCTCAGCTCGTGTGCGTCAATGCCGGCGACACGGTAAAAGCAGGCGTTTTCACCGTAGAATTTATACACGTTAACCATTCGATAGCAGACGCGTGCTGTCTTGCAATAAAAACTCCCGTAGGTATGGTCATCCACTCGGGCGATTTTAAGCTTGACTTAACTCCCGTCGACGGCGGAATGATGGATATTACAAGACTTGGAGAACTCGGAAACAAGGGTGTTACCCTTCTTATGTGCGAGTCGACCAACGCAGAGCATCCCGGATATACGATGTCCGAAAAAACGGTAGGCGCATCCCTCGAAAACATATTTATGCACCATACCGACAAACGAATTGTTGTCGCAACCTTCTCGTCAAACGTGCACCGCGTTCAGCAGATAATCAACACAAGTGAAAAATACGGCAGAAAAGTCGCCATACTCGGAAGAAGTATGCAAAACATCGTCAGAGCCGCTCACGAGCTCGGTTATATGAATATACCCGAGGGCACTCTGGTCGATATTAATGAAATAAAAAGATACCGCCCCGACCAGCTAACTCTGGTTACAACGGGCAGTCAGGGCGAGCCTATGTCAGCGTTGTACCGAATGGCATTTTCCGACCACGACAAAGTCCAGCTTGACTCAAACGACCTTGTGGTTATAAGCGCCCACCCCATTCCCGGCAACGAAAAGCTTGTAAACAAAATTATAAACGAGCTTATGAAAAAGGGAGTTTCGGTATTCAAGGACAATCTTGTAGAAGTACACGTTTCGGGACACGGCTGTCAGGAAGAATTAAAGCTTATGCACGCTTTGACAAAACCGAAATATTTTATCCCCATTCACGGCGAATGCAGACACCTTATGCAGCACAGAGAGCTTGCTCTGCAAATGGGTATGCCCGAAAGCAACGTACTTGTAAGCGATATCGGCAAGGTAGTCGAAATCGACAAAAAGGGTATGCGTTTTAACGGCACAGTTCCCTCGGGCAGAGTTCTCGTAGACGGCTATGGCGTAGGCGACGTCGGAAACATCGTTCTGCGCGACAGACGCCACCTCGCATCTGACGGACTTATCGTCGTTGTTGCAACCGTAGATATTGAGGAACGCTCGGTTATCTCGGGTCCCGATATCATTTCAAGAGGGTTCGTGTACGTAAGAGAGTCGGAAGAACTGCTCGAAACGGTAAAAGATATTGCAACAGAAGCGCTGTGGGACTGCCTCGATGACAGCGTTACCGACTGGACTCAGATGAAAACGCGCGTCAAAGACCGTGTAAGCAGATACCTTGTCGAAAAAACAAACCGTAAACCTATGATACTTCCCCTTATAATGAACGTCTAAACCCGTGGTTTTTGCATAATTATAGAGAAAAAAGTTTGATTTTCATCAAAAAACTTTAAAAATACTATTGCAATTAAATATCTTTTGTGGTATTATATTCCTACTGTCTAAAAATATGTTTAAAAATGATTTCATCATTCGGAGGTTATAATAAATGGGAACTCTCGATTATGTATTGGGCGGAATTCTTTTGCTCGCCGCTGCATTCCTTATAGTTGCTGTACTTATGCAGCAGGGTAAATCAAAGGGGCTCGGCGCTGTAGGCGGCGGTTCTTCCGACACATTTTACGGAAAAACAAAGGGTAAATCGCGCGACAAAATGCTTTCAAAGCTCACAACCATCGTTGGTATTTTCTTCGTAGTTATCGTTTTGTTGGTTTACATTGTTCAGGACGACATCGACTACGACCAGATCCTTGATGACAAGCTTGATAATCCCAGCCAGCAGACAACTGTTGTTGACGACAAAAAAGAAGACCCCAAAGACACAAAAGACACTACTGCTGACAGCACAACTGCTGACGCAACAGGAGCTTAAGAACGTTTTTTATCCGCCTTTCGATAAGGCGGATTATTTTTTATCATATTGCTGTACTCAATTCATAATTTATTTGGAGATAATAATGTTTGTGTATAGGCGCCGCCTATGCACAGCAGCATTAAAATTGCACAAGAGGAAACAATGGAAATATACGAAAAAATAAAAGAATATTTAAATCAAGAGGACGTTTCGTATAAGCCGTACGAGCTATATTCTCTGGTATGCGGAGACGGCTCAAACGAATACGACGCCTTTTACAAGGCGCTCGACTTGCTTGAAAAGTCGGGCGAACTTGTATATACGAAAAAAGGCAAAATTATGGCGGTGAGATTTTCTAATTTTGTCAAAGGCACATTCAGAGCCTCGGCAAGAGGTTTCGGCTTTGTTACACCCGAAAACGCCGTAACAAAGGAAAAGGATATATTTATCCCGCGCGACAACATTCTTGACGCTATTGAAGGCGATGTCGTTCTTGCAAGCGTAACAAGCCCGAAATACCGCGACTCCTCGGCGCACAGTGATGAAGGCAAGATAATCAGAGTTATATCACACGGAACAAAAACGCTTACGGGAACACTGTTAATATCGCGCGGAAGAAAAAAGACACGTCCCTTTTTCTACGTCGTACCCGACAACAAGAAATTTAATTTTGATGTTATCGTCGACAGAGAGTTTCTTCTCGACGCAGACGTGGGCGACAAGGTTGAAATAGAAATTACACGTTATCCGTCGTATAAATACAACGCCAAGGGCAAGATAACCGCCGTCTTCGGTGAGAGCGATTCCCTGCTCGCAAACTACAATGCGGTTTTGCACAGCCACAATATTAAAACACTTTTCCCGAAAGAAGTACTTGAAGAGGCTGACAAGCTCGCCGACTCTCCCGTTGTTCCCGACGGCAGACTCGACCTGCGCGGAAAAGTGATATTTACGATCGACGGGAAGGACGCAAAAGACCTTGACGATGCCATCTCTGTCGAAAAGATAAAAGAAGGCTATATCCTCGGCGTGCACATTGCCGACGTTTCACATTACGTTACCGAGCAATCGGATATAGACAAAGAAGCGTTTGTAAGAGGAACGAGCGTATACTTTGCTGACAAGGTCGTACCTATGCTCCCGAAAGCATTGTCAAACGGAATATGCTCGCTTAACAAGGGCGTTGACAGATATACACTGTCTGCATTTATTACCCTTGATAAAAAAGGCGAAATACAATCAGTAGACCTGCAAGAAAGTATAATAAATTCAAAAGTCAGAGGGGTATATTCAGAGCTTAACGACGTTATCGACAAAAAAGAAGCATCTGAATTTTACTCAAAGTACGAGCCCGTTTTAAACGAGCTTAACACTATGCTCGAGCTATACAGGATACTCGACAAAAAGAGTGCAAACAGGGGCGCTTTAGATATAGAAACGAGCGAATCAAAAATAGTAGTAAACGAATACAACGAGCCAACAGACATTATCAAGGTTGAAAGAGGCATAACCGAAATGCTTATCGAGCAGTTTATGCTTTGCGCCAACGAAGGCGTTGCTAATTGGCTTTCGTGGCAGGAAATGCCCTGCGTTTACCGTATTCACGAAAATCCCGACCCCGAAAAAATCAAGAGCTTTGATATTTTTGCATATAATCTCGGACTTAATACAACCCCGCTTCACACCAAAACGTTACACCCGACGGCTTTAAGAAAGGTTATGGGTGAAGCAAAAGAAAAAAATCTTGACGGAGTACTGTCAAAAATACTGCTCCGTTCGCTTATGAAAGCGCGTTATTCGTCGGTGTGCTCGTCGCACTTCGGACTTGCAATCGAAAAATACTGCCATTTCACGTCTCCCATAAGAAGATATCCCGACTTGGCTACCCACCGTATAATCAAAAAAGTATTAAAAGGCGAAATCGACCAAACGAATATCGGCAAATATACTGCGTTTGCAACACAGGCGGCAATTAATTCGAGCGAAAACGAGATTAAGGCGCAAATGGCTGAACGCGATATCGAGGACCTGTATAAATCCGTATATATGCTTAACTATGTCGGTCAGACGTTTAAAGGCATAATTACAAGCGTAACGTCATTCGGCTTTTTTGTTGAGCTTGACAATACGTGCGAAGGTCTTGTTCCCATTTCGTCTCTCGACGGATATTTCGACTTTGACGAAAGAAGCTATACACTTTCAAACGGCTTTGAAAAATATTCTCTCGGTATGGAAGTTGAAGTAGTTATCGAAGACGTCGATATCATTACAAGAAAAACAGATATGCGCTTAGCATAAAAAAAGACGGCTCTGCCGTCTTTTTTGTTTTTGCAAATACTGTCAGGGCGTTGCCCTGAAACCCTCCCGCTTTTTGAAAAAAGCGGGGCAAAAACTTCATACATTGGGTCTGTAAAAACAATAACATTTTCGCAAACCTCACTGCCTTTACTATCCCGTGTCGCCCTGCCGCGTGGCGGCCTTTCCCCAAAAGAAAGTAGGGCTATTTCCCGAAATATAAATCTCCGGATTGCATGGTGATTATATGCCCGTAGCTGCCGCCGTGAAGCACGTAGAGAGCTCCGTCAGTCGGGTCAAATCCCATCATCGCGTCCTCTGCCGCCCTGTATGCTAATTCTGACGGCTGTGTATCATATATTTTCCCCGATACAATGGCATCAAAAGAACCGCCTGAATATATCACCTGCACGACGCTGTCGGGGAAAGCGTTATTTTTTACCCTATTCAAGACTACGGCGCCTACTGCAGTCATCGTCTGCAGATCGTATTCACCCGCCTCACACTCAATCAGCTTTGCCAATATATCAATTTCATAATCGCTGTAGGTATACATCGAAAGTCCCATAGCTTCAAGCGTTTCTCCGCGTGCAACACCGTCGGCTTTAAGTCCGTTATATTCCTGAAAACGCTTTACGGCGTTTGCCGTTTCAATGTCGTATACCCCATTACATTCGCCGTTATATATGCCGAGCTCCTTTAGTTTTTCCTGAATAAGAACTACCTTGTCGCCTTGGTCTCCCTGCTTTATTCTCGTCTCAGCAGCTCCGTTATACACAACAGTGTACACCAAAAGCACAACAGTCATTATAAGAGCTGCATACATGCCCATTTTCATACCGTGAATTATTTTTTTCATACGCTTTTTCTCCAAAAATTTTATATCTTTTTTTACTATTGTTTCACTCTTTATTTTAAACAATTCAATTCTTTTCACACTTTGGCAAAACCAAATATTGTTGACACATTTTCGCGTTTATGCTAATATATAAATATATAATTTAATTAAATTGGGGAGGTATGCGCAAATGAAAAATATAAAGGCAAAAAACATTTTAAAGAAGATATTTATAATAGCTGCGGTATTGGCAATAGTTGCCTGCATACTTGCTTTTTCAATAGACTTTTACGTAAGAAACACGACGGAAGACCAAATAGTAAAATCCCCCGAGGGAGAATACGACTGCATACTCGTTCTCGGCGCGGGAGTAAGGGGCGACCGCCCAAGCCCTATGCTTCAGGACAGGCTTGACTACGCGATTGACCTATATAAAAACAACAAAGCTCCAAAGCTTCTTATGAGCGGAGACCACGGCAGAGTTGAATATGACGAGGTCAATATTATGAAAGATTACGCCATTGAAAAGGGCGTCCCCTCGGAAGACATATTTATGGACCACGCGGGTTTTTCGACCTATGAGAGCATTTACAGAGCCAGATACGTTTTCGAGGCGGACAGCGTAATTATAGTTACGCAGGAATATCACTTATACAGAGCGCTGTACGTTGCAAACAGTCTCGGCGTTAATGCCGTAGGGTATGCATCGAACCCAAGAGAATATGCCGGACAAGCATACAGAGATCTGCGCGAAGTTATTGCCAGAGACAAAGATTTTGTTTACTGCATTTTTAAGCCTGAGCCGAAATACTTAGGCCCCTCGATTTCCGTCAGCGGAAACGGAGACGTAACGAACGATAAATAACAAACAGGATAAAAATATGAATACAACAAGCAAAAAGACAACACCCGTAAAAATATACATAAGCTCGTTTATAACCAACATAACGGCAGACAGCGACAGCCCGTTCGGTCAAAAAGGGTGCGCACCTATCATCGACTTAAACAAAGAAGAAAACTGCGACGAGCATATTGAATTTTCAACCGAAGGCTTTATAAGTGAAAAGGGGGACACCGTTGAAATCACCTATAAAGAGAACGCCGAGCTCGGTATGGCAGACATAGAGTCAACCCTGCGTTTTAAAAAGAACAGACCCAATTTCGTAAATCTTATCAGAACCGGATCTGCCCCCGCGTCCTTGGTTTTTGACAGTCATTTCCCCCGCCAGAACTGTTCTTATTGCATCGGCAATCTTCCCTTTTCTTTCTGCATAATTACAAACGAGGTAAAAAACCTCTTTGATGAGTTTGGCGGGAAGATAGTACTTGACTACCAAATCGAAATGCACGGAGTGGTAACAGAGCATAACGTATACACGCTCGAATACAAAAAATAAGAGGTTTCTTTTATGACACCAACAGAATTCGGAAAATTAATAAAAAGCGACCTGCACGGTGTTTTCCTCTTCTACGGCGAAGAACAATACCTAAAACAGCATTATCTCGGACTTGCGAAGAAAAGCGCCTGCGAAAACGGAGACAGCAGTATTTCTATCTCCGGCGAGGGCAGAAGTCTTGACGATATATGTATTGAGCTTTCGCAGACAGCGTCAATGCCCTCTCTCGATATGAGCAAGCGGTTTATCGTTATTTACGACGTTGAGTGGAAAAAGGTCAAAGAAGAACAACTAGGCTACCTTGAAGACTGCGCAAGCGAGCTTAAAGATTATGACGACGTAGTGGTGATAATCGACACCCGTCCTGAAAATTTTGACGCCGGTACAGAAAAAAAACCGTCCAAGCTGCTTAACGCGCTTTCCAAACAGATACAGTGCGTAAACTTCCCGAAAGAAACCCCTGCCCGACTTGCCGCGTGGATACAGAAGCACTTTACGGCAAATAAAATCCAAGCATCGCCCGACACTTGCAATACACTTATTAAATACTGCGGCAGAGATATGACTACGTTAAATCACGAAATAACCAAGCTTTCGGCGTACGTTCTTCAAAACGGAAGAAATACGGTTACCCCCGAAGATATACGTTACGTATCCTGCTTTAACAACGAAATCGACACTTTTGATTTTAAAAACGCAATTCTTAACGGCAACTCCGAAAGGGCATTTTCCATTCTTTCCGAAATGATATTGCATAAAGAAGCACCCGAGCTTATTCTCGGCACGATAATGAAGATATACACCGATCTTTATACGGTAAAAACCCTTAACGAAAGCGGTATGATGAAATCCGACATTTCCAAAAAGACGGGGATACACGAATATTCGGTTGGACTTTATATGCAAAGAACGGCGTCTTTAAGCAAAGTAGGTCTTGAAAAGGCGCTCGACCTCTGCAAAGAGGCTGATTCAAAAATCAAGTCGTCAAGTCTTGACAGCTACGAGACTATTGAAATACTTCTTATAAAATTATTTATGACGGGTAGACTCCGATGAATAAGATCAAGATAGATATTCCAATAATCGTCGAGGGGAAATACGACCTGATAAAACTTCAGTCGCTTATCGACGGACATATAATCAAAACCGACGGTTTCGGCATATTCAAATCGGAGCAGACCAAAGACCGCATCAGAAAAATGGCGGAGAAAAACGGCATAATAGTCTTTACCGACAGCGACGGCGCGGGGCTCGTGATAAGAAATCACCTGAAAAGTATTTTACCCAAGGATAAAATTTTCCACATTTATCCTCCGCAGATAAACGGCAAGGAAAAACGCAAAAAAGCCCCGTCAAAAGAGGGTTATCTCGGAGTGGAAGGGCTTTCGCCCGATATTATACGCTCCCTTTTCGCCCCCTTTGAATGTCAAAGTAAGACAGAAGAAAGAAGACCCGTTACAAAGCTTGACTTTTTTGAAGACGGACTTACGGGGAAAAATGAAAGTAAATCCAAAAGAATTGCTCTGCAAAAAAGAATGGGACTTCCCGATAATATTTCAGTAAATGCATTGCTTGACACTATCAACTTCCTGTATTCATACGACGAATACAAAAAGTTTTTATCAGAAAGCGAAGAATAAAATGGACATTAAAAAAATTATGCGTTCCGAGCGTGTGCGCGAAATTATAGTTTATGGCATTTTCGGCGTATTAGCGACTGTAGTCGACTTTGGCTCATATATAATAATGACCAGACTTTTCAGCATCGACGAGCATCTTTCAAACGTTTTAGCACAGTTTCTCGCTATTATATTTGCATTTTTTACTAACAAGCTCTTTGTATTTAAAGATAAGGATCTTAAGTGGAAAACTCTATCCGTTCAGCTTGTAAAGTTCGTTTCTCTGCGTCTTGTTACCCTTGCATTAAACAGTATTCTCTTCTCTTTTATGGTGGAGAAATTCCATATCAACGACATTCTATCGAAAATCGTGGTGGCAGTCGTTGTAGTTATTCTTAACTATATCTTCAGCAAACTCATTATATTTAAACACAAGAAAGGCTGACAAAACTATGAATGAAGTATATTCAAAGCTCTTGAAATGTTTTGACCAAATAAGAAAAAAGACCGATTTTGTACCGTCAGTCGCGCTTGTATTAGGCTCGGGACTGGGTTCTTTCGGAGAGCTCATCGACGTAAAATGTACGGTCGACTACAGCGAACTTGATAACTTCCCTGTTTCCACCGTCACAGGACACAACGGCAGATTTCTTTTCGGTTATATAAAAAATACCCCCGTCGTATGTATGCAAGGACGCGTACATTACTACGAAGGCTATAAAATGACCGACGTTGTACTGCCCATCAGACTTATGGGCATGCTGGGCGCAAAAAAAATTATCCTTACCAACGCCGCAGGCGGAATAAATAAGACGTTCAAACCGGGAACGCTTATGGCGATTACCGACCATATTTCATCATTTGTTCCCTCTGCACTTATCGGTCAGAACGTTGACGAGCTCGGCGTTCGCTTCCCCGACATGACAAACGTATACAGCAAAAAGCTTACGGCTCTTCTGAAAAGAACGGCTGAAAAACTTGACATTCCCCTTCGCGAAGGCGTATATATTCAGTTTACGGGACCTGCTTATGAAACTCCCGCAGAAATCAATATGGCAAGAATTCTCGGAGCCGACGCTGTCGGTATGAGTACCGCTGTCGAAGCTATGGCGGCAAGACATATGGGGATTGAAGTGTGCGCTGTAAGCTGTATATCAAATATGGCTGCGGGACTGAACAAAAAACCGCTCACTCACGAAGAGGTAAAAGAGACTGCCGATATGGTGGCAGAACAGTTCCAAAAGCTTATCTACAACGTAATTGCTGACATTGAAACCGAGGAAAAAACTGACAGTCAAACAGAAATTACGGGCGATCGTGTTGAAATATACACCGACGGTGCGTGTAAAGGCAACCCCGGCCCCGGCGGATACGGAATCGTTATCGTAAGCGGTGATAAAGAAACAAAGATAAGCAAAGGCTTCTTTAATACAACAAACAACCGCATGGAGCTTCTTGCGGCGATTACCGCCCTTGAGACTGTGGGTGCATTCAAGAATATAACCCTCTATTCCGACTCAAAATACCTAATTGACGGTATGACGAAGGGCTGGGCGAAAAACTGGAAGAGCAATAATTGGATAAAGGCAGACAGAAAAAAAGCACTCAACACAGACCTTTGGGACAGAATGCTCTATCTTGAACAAAAGCATACAATCGAATACGTCTGGGTAAAGGGACACAACGGACACGAATATAACGAAATATGCGACAGACTTGCAGTCGAAGCCGCAGAAAATCCCACCGCAGAAGACGTCGTCGAGGGCTGATATATGAAAATACTCGTTGGACTGAGCGGAGGCATCGACAGCACCTATACTGCATATAAGTTACTGCAGATGGGACACAAAGTCGAAGGGCTCTCACTCATAATGCACGACTATACCGACGTCGAGTCGGCAAGAAAAACGGCGGAATTGCTGGGTATTCCCTTCCATACGCTTGACTGCCGTCACCTTTTTGAGAAATACGTCGTAAGTAATTTTATTTCCGAATATTCGGCAGGCCACACCCCCAACCCCTGTACCGTATGTAACAGATACGTAAAAATAGCCGAACTATGCAGATATGCAAGAGAAAACGGCTTTGACAAGGCGGCGACGGGACATTACGCCGATATATGCTTTGATGAATCAACCAAGAGATACTGCATAAAAAAGGCGGCAGACGAAAAAAAGGACCAGAGCTATATGCTCTGGTATCTGACACAGGAACAGCTTGAAGTCCTCTGCCTTCCCCTATGCGATATGACAAAAGACGAGATAAGAACAGAAGTCGCAAAAACTAATTTTTCATATCTGCTGAATTCAAAAGAGAGTCAGGAAATATGCTTTATCCCCGACAACGACTACGCAGCCTTCATTGAAAAAGAAAAGGGCGTATTCCCCGAGGGAGATTTTGTTGACGCAAACGGTAAACCCATCGGAAGACACAAGGGCATAATCCACTATACCATCGGGCAAAGAAAAGGACTCGGTATTTCACTCGGCGCTCCCGCCTACATAACCGCCATTGACCCCGACAAAAACACGGTTACTGTCGAAAAAATGAGCGGCGTGAAAGGCAATATTTTAAAAGCTAATCAATTAAACTGCCAATTTATCGACCTTGAAGAAGGCAAAGAGTACTTACTAGACGTAAAGATAAGATATGCCGCAAGACCGATGACCGCCCGCGTTACTGTCAACAATAATACAGCAACAGCCGAGTTTGAAGCACCCGTAAGGGCAATTACTCCGGGACAAAGCGCCGTATTCTATCAAGGCGACAAGATTGCTTTCGGCGGCGTTATCATATAACGGTTATAGAAAGTCGAAATAGCTGTTTTAGACACTATTTCGACACCAAATCGCAGATTTGGTAACAAATTTCTTTGGAAATTTGTCTTTAGCCGTTGCAATGAATATCGGCTTGTCGAAACGCCTTAAACCGTTTCGACATTCTATAATCATTATAAACACACAAAAGACGGAATTGTGAAAGGACAAACACTATGTCGAACACAGAAAAAATTAACCGCGAACTGTATCTGAAATTTGAATACTGTTCTTTCCGCGAGCTCGAAGAATTGTTGCTCGCGGCGCACTCGCACGAAGAGAAGGCTTTTTACCGCGCTCTTCTTAACCTCAAGCTCCAGATAGCTCAGGAGCGCGTAGTAGGAGAACAGTTGTTATGAAAATATACACCATTATTGCCGGCGCAAACGGCGTAGGAAAAACCTCCCTCTATCACATACTCAAAAGCTCGGATGATTTAGGCGAAAGAATAAACATTGACGAAATCGTTTCAGCCAAGGGAAGCTGGATGGATAAGCTCTTGCAGATCAAAGCGACAAGAACGGCTATGTCTATGCTCAACAAGTATATAGCAAATGAGATAACGTTCCACCAAGAGACTACTCTCCCCGGAAACGTAGTTCTCAAACAAATAAAAAAAGCCAAAGAAAGAGGCTTCCAGATCCGACTTTATTTCGTAAGTGTCGAAAACGTTGACGTCGCTCTCAGCCGAGTACAAAAAAGGGTTACAAAAGGCGGACACGGCATTGACGAAGGGCTTATCAGAAAAAGATTTGAAGCTATGCCCGAACAGCTCAGAACCATACTTCCCCTCTGCGACACGGCTTCGTTCTACGACAACACCGTAAGATTCCGCCGTCTCGCATTGACAAAAGGCGATATCATATTTGACTCCGATATGGACTTGCCCGCGTGGTTCAATTCACTTATTTCCGACGGCATAGTTAAATACCAACAATAACTCTATATGAAAAACTGTAATCTATGCCCGCGCGAATGTAAAATAGACAGAAAAACTCAAAAAGGCTTTTGCCAATGCGATGACAAAATATACGTTGCAAAAACTATGCTTCACCACTGGGAAGAGCCGTGTATAAGCGGAAAGAACGGCAGCGGAGCAATCTTCTTTTCGGGATGTACTCTCAGGTGCGTCTATTGCCAGAACAGGAATATAAGCCGCAATCAGACCGGAAGAAATTATACCGTCAAAGAGCTTGCCGACGTTTTTATTGAACTGCAAAATATGGGCGCGCATAACATAAATCTTGTAACGCCCACCCACTATGCCGATAAAATCGTCAATGCTCTCGATATTGCAAAGCCGAAACTTAATATACCCATAGTCTACAATACGAGCGGCTATGAAAAAATCGATACTTTGAAAATGCTTTCGGGGTATATCGACGTATATCTGCCCGATTTCAAGTATTTTGACAGAGATATTGCAAACAAATATTCAAAAGCACCCGACTATTTTTCTTATGCACTAAACGCCATACAAGAAATGTTTTCTCAGGTAGGCGAATACAAAGAAGACGAAAACGGTATTTTGAAAAAAGGCTTGATAATAAGGCACCTCGTTCTGCCAAAAGGCAGGCACGATTCGGTCAGAATTCTTGAAGAAATTAAAAATGTTGTTCCCATCGAGGACATCAGGCTCAGTCTTATGAGTCAATATACCCCTGCCTTTGCAGACAAAGAATATCCCGAACTGCAAAGAAAAATAACCTCGTTTGAATATGACTTTGTGCTAAAAAAAGCCATTATGCTTGGCTACAAAGGCTTCTTTCAGCAAAGAGAATCTGCTTCAAGCAGATATACCCCCGATTTTTAAAAAAGCTATATACGGGCTTCGCCCGTATATAGCTTTTTTCAATCTTCAAGGTTGTCTCTGTCAAACAACGGCGAATCGAAAAACTCCTTCAAAGTTATTCCGAGCCCGTCGCATATTTCATATATTATTCTGATTTTTACGCTTGGAAACGTGCAGTTCAAAATTGTGCTCAACGTGGATTGCGGCACTCCGCTCTTGGTCGTCAGTCCGTACTGGGTAAGACCGTTCTGCTTACACAGCTCTTTTATTCTCTTTGCAACAGCTTCATTTAACTTCAAGAATAATCCCCCTTAGTTTATTATACACCCAATATTTTAATATATCAAAATAAAAAGTGTGCGATACACGTTCACACACTCATTGTATTAATAGTTTTTTATGTAGTCCATTACCTGATTCTTGGCAAGTCCGAGAGAATAGGCAAAATCACTCGCAATAATACCTTCGCAAATAGCAAGATATCTCGTATCGGTTGCTTTTACCTTTTTTCTTGCTTCTTCCATCTGTGCTTTATGTTCGCTGACACGCTTGATAAGCCAGAGCATTTTAACCTTGTCTCCACTGTTTACTATATTTTCAAAAACAGCCGCTCTTGCCTTGCAGTCGTCTACCCACAGATCCTCAACAGACCTTGATTGTTCAATTATCTTGTTTATCTCACAAGAATCGAGCATCGGCTTAATTTCATTTTCGAGCTCGGAATCAACGGGCACAAAGACCTTGGTATTTTGGTCGTATACGGAACTGAGAACGTAATATTCGCTCTTCCCCTGCCTTGCAAAATTCTGCAAGGTTATGTCCGTTATTTTACATATACCAACCCTGCGGTAAGTTACCAAATCGTCTACAGCATATTTGTAATTTTTACCCATAAAACTCAATCCCCTCTTGATGTCTGCAACAATATTATAACATAAAATCGACAAAATTTCAAAGGTCAATTTGTACAAAATTTCAAAAAACTTTTTTTGTATTATACTGTTATTGTTATAAACTATAACCCCAATATTGTGCAGGCAAAGGCGGCAACGCCGCACGACCTATGGGTTTGCAGAGGCAATATTAAATAATGGTAGGGGACGGCGTCCACGAGAACCCCCAAAACTTACTTCGTGCGTTTCGGGGAACCCCTACCTCGACGTCCCATTTTTGTTGTGCAACAAAAACGGCTGTATACAGGCTACGCCCGTATACAGCCGTTGTCATTCTATCAGTTATATAGAGGATATTTTTCGCAAAGCTTCTTAACTTCCGCACGGATGTAATCAGCCTTTGTTTCAAATTCTGTTGCCGCAAGCTTAATGAGTTTTCCGATAATGACCATATCTTCTTCTTTCATACCTCTTGTTGTAACAGCGGGAGTACCGATTCTTACACCGCTCGTAACAAAAGGCTTCTGGGGGTCGTTCGGAATAGCATTCTTGTTAAGAGTAATATTAACTTCATCAAGTCTTCTTTCAAGCTCTTTACCCGTAATATCAAACTTACGGAGGTCAACGAGCATAAGGTGGTTGTCAGTACCGCCCGAAACAAGATCAAAGCCTTCTTCAACAAGCGTATCTGCCAATACCTTTGCATTCTTGATTATCTGCTCCTGATATGCCTTGAATTCAGGCTTGAGAGCTTCGCCGAAGCATACCGCCTTTGCAGAAATGGTGTGCATAAGAGGACCGCCCTGCGTACCGGGGAAAATACCCTTGTCAATTACCTTTGCAAGCTCCTCACGGCAAAGAATAAGACCGCCTCTGGGACCTCTGAGCGTCTTATGCGTAGTTGTTGTAACAACGTCAGCGTAAGGAACGGGGCTGGGATGAAGTCCTGCCGCAACAAGACCTGCGATGTGAGCCATATCGACCATAAGATATGCGCCTACCTTCTTTGCAATTTCCGCAAAGCGCGCAAAGTCAATGGTTCTGGGATATGCCGAAGCACCGGCAACGATAAGCTTAGGCTTATGCTGGATTGCAAGTTCTTCAACCTTGTCGTAGTTAATTCTGTGTGTTTCATCATCAATGCCGTATGAAACGAAGTTATATACAAGACCGCTCATATTAACGGGGCTTCCGTGAGTAAGATGTCCGCCGCAAGCAAGGCTCATACCGAGTACGGTATCTCCGGGCTGAAGAAGCGCTATATAAACCGCCGTGTTAGCCTGTGCGCCGCTATGGGGCTGTACGTTTGCGTGTTCAGCGCCAAAAAGTTTTTTCGCTCTTTCTCTTGCGATTTCTTCTGTAATATCAACGCACTGGCATCCGCCGTAGTATCTTTTACCGGGATAGCCCTCGGCATATTTGTTTGTAAGCACAGTGCCCATAGCGCTCATTACTGCCTCGGAAACAATGTTCTCAGAAGCGATAAGCTCTATGCCGTCTCTCTGTCTGTCAAGTTCTTTTTGGATCGCATCTGCGACCTCTGCGTCATACTGAGCAAGAAAGTCAAGATTTTCTTTAATCATTTACTTTTATCCTCTTTCATTTTTTTATAACAAAGTAATTATACTATCTAATACTATTTTTTTCAACAGTATTTGCAAATATTATCAATTTTTTAAAAAATAATAGTTTACTTTACAACATAAATGTGGTATACTATACTTAACATAAACAAGGAGGTTTATCAGCTATGAACGATAACAGAAAAAAAATTGATACAAATGATGTCCTTTCCACTATACTCAAGATTCTTTTGGCTTTTGCTGCAGTTGCAGCAGCTGTAGTAGCGGCACTTAAAATCTACGAAACCATTCAGGCAAAGAAGCTTTCGTGCATCTGCGATTGCTGCGGCGACGAATGTGACGACGATTTCTGCCTCTGCGACGACTGCGATGACTGCGACGAACCCGAAATCACCGTCGAAGAAGTAGTTGAAAAAGAAATTAATCCTACTGAAGAATAAAATAATTTATCAACACGAAGTCCGCTTTTTTAAGCGGACTTTTGTTACACATATTGAAAAATATAAATTTGTGTGATATAATTACCTAAACGGTATATTACTATATAAAAACGGGGTGAAAATAATGCATTTACAGGAATCGGGCGAAATGTACCTTGAAACTATATATTTGCTCTCGCAAACGAACCCAAACGTACGTGCCGTAGACGTCAGTGAACATATGGGTTATTCAAAACCGAGCGTAAGCCGCGCTGTCGGCATTCTGAAAAATGCAGGTTATCTTATCACCGACGACAGCGGATATCTTGTTCTTACCGAAACAGGCAAAGAAATTGCCAAGAAAACCTACGAAAGACATGAAACGCTGAAAAATCTGTTTATCCGAATGGGCGTCAGCGAAGACATCGCGTCTGAAGACGCCTGCAAGATCGAGCACGTTATCAGCGAAGAAGTTTTTGCCGCAATAAAAAAATATTTTTTTGAAATGTAAATATAAAATCACACGGTTTTTACGCCGGTTGTTATAACGGACAGTTTACACTGTCCGTTTTTTACTTTATGCATTTTCCCCGCATTTACGGTTGTTTTTACATTTACTAACGTTTTTATTTCATTAGTTCGTCGGTTAGTCTGATGATTTCCGGCGCAATCTTTTCCCGTTCTTTCTTGATAATACGATTATAGACGGGATAAGCAATGCAAACAAGCGCGATACCAATAATTCCGATAATTATTCCGACAGCCATAGCCATTTCGCCCTGCATACCGAGCATTCCCCCTATTTCAGTCATTGCAAGACTCATACCTATTCCCAAAATCAAAGCACCGATAATGCCAAACACAAGAGATACGGTTGTAGCTTTTTGTGTTACTGCCGCATCAAGACGTCGAAGCTGTGCCATCTTATCTTCCGGTTCTTCGGGAGAAGCATACTTTTTACGAATTGCCTTAATTTCTTCTTGCTCCTTTGCCGAATAGGTATAATTGAACGTTTCTTTTTCTCTGTTGTCCATAGATTTACTCCTTTGCTGCACTCAGCAGCTTTATCTTTTTTGTTCCCTGCACGATCATATAAATAGCCATTGTAACGATAAAAACAGATATTACTCCACCTGACGCACCAAGCAAAATGCGTCTTTCTGTCATGCTCATCGTTCCGTCACCAAAAGTTGTCAGCATTGTGGATTCGAGCGTCAGCATAGACACACAAGCAGATGCAAGACTTATAGCCTTTGATGCGGAATAAACAGGACTGTTATATTTGCGGTATTTTACAGTGTTTATAATAGCAACTGTTAGTGACGTAAAAGTATACGCCGCCAATGATATGGTAGTAATTTCGTGGTGTTGGAACGTCCTGTTCCAATACACCATAAAGAATATTATGAGTGTCAGCGCTAAATTCATCACAAGAAATACGATGCCGCAAGCACGGTATTTGCGTAGCTCATCTAACATCTTTTCTCCGGGGTTGTGCTTTCTTGTATGGCGTACCAAAAAGAATCTCATAACGGCAAGCGAAATATAATATCCCGCCAAAGAATAAAACCAAAAGGTATGGTGCCAAAACCCCATTCCAAGTTGCAACAGTGCATATGCAGTATTCCAAATAAGTGTCCCGTAAAGAGACACGTTAACCCTGAGTCTTGTATCGTCCCGCCATATTCTGACATATTTATTCTCATTTTTAAACGTCTTAAAGAAACTGATCAAATACGGTATTTTAAAACACCACACCGTTAGCGTATATGCGGCAAGAACATATGAAATAATGGCGGCAGCAGATTCCGAGCCTAAAAATACCATAGAATACACCAGGAATACGGTAGCAATAGGAATGAGAATAATCATAATGGCGATATGGGGAAACAGTATGGCTTTCCCGAGTCTTTTCCAGTCCATTTTAAACCCTCCGTATTCTGACGGTAAAAGTAGAACCTTTCCCGACGACACTTTCTACGCCGATTTCGCCCTGCATAATGTCAATAACTCTTTTAACAAGCGCAAGTCCCAAGCCGTTACCTTGAACAGAATGGGAGGTATCGCCCTGATAGAATTTTTCAAATATGTGTGCGCCGACCTCCGGTGTCATACCGCAACCGGTGTCGGTTACTTTTACAATTGCGTGATGCTCGGTTGCCGTAAGAGAGACTGTTACTGTTCCCCCTGACGAAGTAAACTTAAATGCGTTGGAAAACAAATTATTCCACACGTGGCTTAAAAGCTCGGCATCTGCTTTTACCTTTACATTTTCCGCAATATCAGTTTCAATGTCAATTTTTTGCTTTTCCCACACGTTTTCATACTGCAAAAGGCACTCGCAAAGCTGTTCCCCCAAATCAAATTCGGTGGTTTCGGGGAAAATCTGCTGATTTTCAAGGCGATTAAGCTTTAAGATATTAGTCATCATATCTGCCATACGACGGGATCCGTCAGTTACACCTTTGGCATATTCAATACGCTTTTCTTCACTCAAATCAGGTGCCTGCAGGAGCGTTCCGTAGTTCTGCATTACGGCAAGAGGTGTTTTCATTTCGTGGGATACGTTGGCAATAAAATCGGTACGCAAGGTTTCTACGCTCGAAAGTTCCTCTGCCATCTTGTTAAAGCAATCAATAACAAGGTTAAAGGTTTCATCAACTCCAAATTTACTCTGCGGTTTTACGCGAACCGAAAAATCCCCCTTAATTATTTTTTCAGCAGCGTCTGTAATGCGTTTTACGGGACGTTCCACCGTAAGTTTTCTGCGTATCGAATCAAACACCGTAAATATTAAACTCAAAAGTGCCACATTCAAAAAGGTTATTTTAGCGGCTGTACTAATGTTAGCACTAGTCAAGGTAATATTCAAAGTATCTCTTAGAGTAGAAACAAACAGCATTGTACAGCAGGTAATAACAAAGGCAACAAGCAAAAAGAATATAAAATAGTGATTAAGCCATTTAAGAATACTTTTAACAGGGCTGTCTTTCTTCACTTGATCACCGCCTTATAGCCAAGTCCGTGAACGGTCTTTATTTCAAAATCCTCGCAGTCCGAGAGCTTGGAACGAAGCTTTGTCATATAGACATCAACGGCTCTCGGTGCCGTATCGGTGTCGGCATCCCAGAATTCGTCCATAAGCTGCGTTCTTGTAAAGGTCTTTTTCGGGTAACTCAACAATTTATAAAGAATACTGAACTCGCGATTGGTAAGAGAGATTTCCTCGTCACCAAGGTAGGCGGTGTGTTCATCGGCATCCATCACAAAACTGCCTATTTCAAGTTTACGCGAAGATGCAATTTTAGCTCGGCGAAGTAGTGCTCCAATACGCAAAAACAGCTCATCGAGGTCAATGGGCTTTACCATATAATCGTCCACGCCTATACGGAAACCTCTTTGTTTGGAGGCAATATCGTCGCGCGCAGTCATAAAAAGAATAGGAATGTCCTCATTGAGCTCACGTACATTTCTTACGAATTCAAAGCCGTCGATACCGGGCATCATAATATCCGATACGATAAGGTCAAACATATTATCATAAAGAGCATCGTATGCTTCATTTCCGTTTAGACACCCTGTCGCTTCATACCCGTTATGATTCAGAAAGGAGCAGACTGTCCTATTCAGTTCTCTATCGTCCTCCACAACTAATATCTTAAACATCGTGTTACCTCCGTTTATATTCTGATTCATTATAATGATTATAGAATGTCGAAACGGTTTAAGGCGTTTCGACAAGCCGATTATATCGGCTTTTGCCAATTCAAATCATAAAAATTTGAATTGGCTCGATATTCATTGCAACGGCTAAAGACAAATTTCCAAAGAAATTTGTTACCAAATCTGCGATTTGGTGTCGAAATAGTGTCTAAAAGCACTATTTTGACTTTCTATAACCGTTATACAGTATAATACCAAAATGTTAAAGATTTGTTTGCATTTTGAGTTTTTTTGAAAAAAATAGATTTATTTAATATTATATTCTGCGATAAACTGTTAATTAAAAAAGGCAACGCCGTTCAGCGTTACCTTATTTTTTATACTAAATTTGTTTTTTCTTTGCAGCATCAATACGCTCGTTAGCCGCTGCGGTTCTTTCCTTTGCTGCAGCAATCTTTTCGTCACGCTCAGTCTGTGCCTTTTCAGCTCTCTGTGCCGGAGTCATATGTGCATCATCCCAGCTTTTCTTAGCATCTGCCTTTGCCTTTGCAAAGGTATTGTGAAATCTGTTTTCTTCAAAGTTGGCTTTTGCCTCAGCCTTTGCGGCTTGGAATTCTGCCTTATCAACATCGTGCTGAGCCTTTGCAGACTCTTTCATGTCGCTGAAGGCATTTTTAAAAAAGTTCTTAATTCCCATTATAATCCACCGTTAACCTTTCATAATTTTATCGCTGAGTGCGATGATTTTATCGGCATACTTCTTACGGCGAGATCCGAGAATGCTTTTATAGATGGGATAGTTGATAATTGCCATAAACATACCAATGACTCCGATCACAATACCATAAAGCATCGGATTCTGAATACCGACAGTTTCTGCAATATCAGTCATCACAAGGCTCATTCCTGCGCCCATAATAATAGCGGAAATGCTGCCAAATACGTATGCAAATACGTTTGCCGGACGCTTAACCTTTGTATCCAATTCTTTAAGCTCATCAAGACCGGTATGTTCCTTTTCGGTGTACTGTGTGCGGATTTTCTGCACAATAAAATTCTGATCATTCTTATTCATAATGACAACCTCTTTCTTCTTTTTATGAGTATATTATAGTTTAACGGTGTTTTTGAAAGGTTTAAGAAATGTTTGAGTTTTGTTAATTTCAAACATTTCTTTTGGAAGTGTTTTAGTTCTTCCCTCACCCTGCAAGCAGATTATATCCTGTCAATGTTTTTGTGATGTTTTAAAAACGTTTAAGTTTTATTAAATATGGCTATACACGGACTCCGTCCGTGTATAGCCATATTGCTTACAAAAAGAAAAAATCCCACTGATTATAATAATCAATGGGATTATTCATGACATTCTTATAACAATCTGCCGATATGCGTGTACATTTTAGCGTATACACTGCATACAGCCGTTAGTTTATTCAAGCTCGAATGCGCCCGTGTAGAGCTGGTAGTAAGTTCCTTTTTCAGCGATAAGCTTTTCGTGGTTTCCTCTTTCTATTATTCGCCCTTTCTCAAGAACCATAATTACATCAGAGTTCTTTACCGTCGAAAGCCGGTGTGCGATTACAAACACCGTTCTTCCCTCCATCAACTTATCCATACCGCGCTGTACGATAGCTTCCGTACGCGTATCGATTGATGATGTCGCCTCGTCAAGTATCATAACGGGGGGATCGGCAACAGCGGCTCTCGCAATAGCGATAAGCTGTCTTTGACCTTGCGAAAGATTGGAGCCGTTGTTTGACAGCATAGTGTCATAGCCGTCGGGCAGCCTCGTAATAAAATCATCAGCGCCCGCAAGTATCGCCGCCTGCTTACACTCATCATCTGTAGCATCAAGCTTACCGTAACGAATGTTCTCCATTACCGTTCCCGTAAACAGATTTGTCTCCTGCAGTACTATACCGAGAGAACGTCTGAGGTCGGATTTTTTTATCTTGTTGATGTTTATGCCATCGTATCTGATCTTACCGTCCGCAATATCGTAAAAGCGGTTAATCAAGTTAGTTATGGTGGTCTTACCCGCGCCCGTAGCTCCTACGAACGCTACCTTCTGACCGGGTTCGGCATATACCGTTACGTCGTGAAGAACAGGTTTGTTTTCTTCGTATTCAAAGTCTACACCAAACAGTCTTACGTCGCCTTTAAGCTCTGTATAGGTCAGAGTGCCGTCGCCGTGGGGGTGTTTCCAAGCCCACTTACCCGTTCTCTTTTTCGTTTCCTTGATCGTACCGTCTTCGGATATCTCAGCGTTTACAAGAGTTACGTAGCCTTCATCGGTCTCTTTCTGCTCGTCGATGAGTCCAAATATTCTTTGTGCGCCTGCCATCGCCATAATAATGGAGTTGATCTGCTGTGAAACCTGGTTTACGTTACCCGTAAACTGCTTCGTCATATTCAAAAACGGAATAACCATATCAATGCCGAACGGCATACTGATACCAAACAGCAAGCTTGCCATACTTAAGTTAGCTGTATTTTTGACCAGGAAAAGACCACCCATAGTAATACAAACCGCATACAGAATATTACCTATATTAAATATGATCGGCCCAAGACTGTTGGCATAAGCATGAGCTCTGAAGCTGTCATCGCAAAGCTCGTCGTTTATTTTTTCGAATTCTTCAACAACGGAATCCTCGTGACAGAAAACCTTGATTACCTTCTGTCCGTTCATCATTTCCTGAACGTAGCCTTCCGTTTTACCGATGGATTTCTGCTGACGTATAAAATACTTTGCAGATCCGCCGCCAAAAGTCTTTGAAACAACGATCATCAAAATAACGCCGAGAAGGATTATGCTCGTCATAAGCAAGCTGTAATACAGCATAATGCAAAGAACGGTCATAACGATTATACTTGCCTGAAGCAAGCTGGGAAGCGACTGAGACACGAGCTGTCTCAACGTGTCGATATCGTTCGTGTAATAACTCATTATATCGCCGTGCTTATGAGTGTCAAAATATTTGATGGGCAGATCCTGCATACCGTCAAACATTTTCTTTCTCATTTTGCCGAGGAAGCCTTGAGTTATATATGCCATAAGCTGCGACTGTACAGCAATAAAGATAAGCGAAAGCACGTATATACCGATAAGAGTCAACACAAGGGGAATGATTTCCGCCTTTGCCGCCGACCAATCCATATTGTTTGTGTCAAGATAAGTGGTAATTACCTTCATTATCTTTTGAGTAAAAATTGCAGGTATTGCATTAACAATAGCCGAAGCGACAATACATACTATTACGATGGGAATAAGAACGGGGTATGACTTGAACAAAAGCTTAATTACTCTGCCAAGCACCTTGAAATTCATTTTTCTTTTGGGAGGCATTGGCGGCTTTTGAGTATTTTTCTGCTTACTCATTTTCATCACCTCCGTGTACCTGCTGTGTATAGACCTCGCGATAGATCTCGCTCTTTTCGAGAAGTTCGTCATGCGTTCCGACGTTTTCGATTTTGCCGTTGTCCATAACGATTATCATATCGGCATCCTGAACGGATGCAATCCTCTGCGCAATTATAATTTTTGTCGTTTCGGGAATATATTTTTTGAATCCCGCTCTGATAAGGGCGTCGGTTCTTGTATCAACGGCGCTCGTCGAGTCGTCAAGAATAAGTATCTTAGGCTTCTTCAAAAGCGCTCTTGCAATACAGAGCCTCTGCTTCTGACCGCCCGAAACGTTCGTTCCGCCCTGCTCTATCTTAGTATCATAGCCATCGGGGAAAGAACAAACGAAATCATCAGCCTGAGCAAGTATACAAGCCTCCTTGATCTCTTCGTCGGTCGCATTTTCATTACCCCAACGAAGATTTTCTTTTATCGTGCCCGAGAAAAGCAAATTCTTCTGCAATACCATAGCAACCGCGCCGCGAAGCGTGTCAAGGTCATATTCTCTTACGTCCCTGCCGCCAACGGTTACGCGTCCCTCTGTTGCATCGTAAAGTCGGGGAATAAGCTGAACAAGCGATGTTTTACCGGAACCTGTACCGCCGATAATGCCTACAGTCATACCCGATTCAATCTTCAGATCCACATCCGATAAAGAGTATTTCTTCGCCTTCGAAGAATATTTGAAGTTAACGTTTTCAAATACTATCGAGCCGTCTGCAACAGTATATACAGGATTTTCGGGATTATCAAGCGCGGTCTTTTCGCTGAGCACCTCGTAAATACGCTTCATTGATTCAAGCGACATAGTCAACATAACGTATATCATCGAAAGCATCATAAGCTGCATAAGTATCTGCATACCGTAAGTAAGCATCGCTGACATATCGCCGACGTTTATGTATTCACCGCCTGTTTTGACTGCGAGTCTTGAACCGATAAACATTACGAAAACCATATTGAAATATACGCAGAACTGCATCAAAGGAGAGTTCAGAGCAACTATTCTTTCGGCCTTTGTAAAATCATTCGTTATGTTATCGGACGCTTTTCCGAACTTTTCTTTTTCATAGTCCTCTCTTGAAAAGCCTTTTACGACACGTGCGGCACGTACGTTTTCTTCAATGGATTCATTCAACTTGTCGTATTTTTTGAATACGCGTCTGAACGCAGGCATAGCATTCTTCGCAACAAGCAAAAGCCCTGCCGCAAGAATGGGAATAACAACAGCGAAAGCGCCTGCCAATGAACCGCCCATTATAAACGCCATAACCACCGAGAATATGAGCATCAAGGGTGCTCTGACCGCTATTCTTATCAGCATCATAAACGACATCTGTACGTTTGCTACGTCAGTTGTCATTCTCGTTACGAGTGAGGCTGACGAGAATCTGTCAATGTTTTCAAATGAAAACGTCTGTATTCTTGAAAAAATATCGTTTCTCAAATTCTTTGCAAATCCGGTTGATGCTTTCGCACTCGCCACAGCCGCAATCGCGCCGCAAATAAGCGAAACAACCGCCATAATCACAAGAACAAGTCCAATCTTGAGTATATAAGGCATATCAACCTCATTTACCTCAAGTTTATTTATAACCCTTGCGGCAACAAACGGCAACAAACAGTCAATGACTACTTCTGCAATTATGAATATCAGTGTAAACAACACATATTTTTTATATTCTCTTACGCATTGTGAAAGTCTTTTCAGCATATTTTTCTCCTTTCCCCAACCTGACGTCGGTTCTGCTCCAAATGCGATAATTTTTAAACTCTTTACATTGTATCACAAATTGCATATTTTTTCTATAACATTATGTTAACAATATATTTTTATACGCACAAAAAAATCGGCATACGGAAAGACCGTATGCCGATATGTTCTCAAAAATTACGCTTTTTTCTTTGTGATAAACTTGATTGCAACAAGAACACCGATGGTCATTACAACTGCAATTGCAAGTGAAATAATTGCGTTCTGGATGTAAGAAGCAATAATGAAGTTTACAAACGAAATAGCCGCAACCGTGATAGCGTAAGGAAGCTGTGTTGAAACGTGGTTGAGGTGGTCGCACTGTGCGCCTGCCGAGGACATAATGGTCGTATCGGAAATGGGCGAGCAGTGGTCGCCGCATACAGCACCAGCAAGACAAGCGGAGATACCGATTATCATAAGCGTTGAGTCTGCGGGGAATATTGCCGTAACGATGGGAATGAGGATACCAAAAGTACCCCAAGAAGTACCTGTCGCAAAAGCAAGACCGCAAGCAACAAGGAATATAATCGCGGGAAGAAGATTACTGAGACCTGCGGCTGCGCCTTCCATAAGCTGAGCTACGAATACTTTTGCGCCGAGGAGAGAGGTCATATTCTTCAGTGCCGTTGCCATTGTGAGAATCATAATAGCGGGTACCATTGCCTTAAATCCTGTAGGGATGGAATCCATACAACCCTTGAAGGAGATAACGCGGCGGCAAACAAAGTAGATAATCGAAATAATGAGTGCGATAAGAGCGCCCCAAGGCAAACCTACCGTTGCGTCTGTGTTCGAGAATGCGTCGATAAAGTTGAGTCCTGCGAAAGTATAGCCGTTACCGTTGTAAAGAAGAGCGATAACGCAACATACGATAAGCGAAAGAATGGGGAAAATGAGGTCGAAAACAATACCCTTGGGATTGCCTTCTTCTTCATCAGAAGCTGTAAACGTGCCGGATGTAAACAGGTCGCCTTTTTCTGCATTATCTTCGTGAGTTTTCATAGGACCGAAGTCGAGCTTGAGAACGACAAGTCCGATGATGAATACGAACGTCATAAGTGAGTAGAAGTTATAAGGAATAGCCTTGATAAAGAGTTCAAGGCCTTTTCCCTCGTCAGCGTAGCTGGCAACTGCTGCAGCCCAAGAAGAAATGGGGGCGATCATACATACGGGAGCCGCTGTCGCGTCGATAAGATAAGCAAGCTTTGCGCGTGAAATCTTGTGAGTATCCGTAACGGGACGCATAACAGAACCAACCGTAAGGCAGTTGAAATAGTCGTCAATAAAGATGAGAACGCCGAGAACGAACGTTGCAATCGAAGCGCCCACTTTTGTGTGGATGTGTTTCTTTGCCCATCTGCCGAATGCAGCCGAGCCGCCAGCCTTGTTAACAAGCGAAACAAGCGCGCCGAGAATTACAAGGAAAGCAAATATACCTGCCGTATCGGATACAGCTGAAATAATACCTGTTTCAACAACGTTATCAATTGTACTCGTAACGTTAAAGTTTGCCGCAAGAAGACCGCCCGAAACAATACCGATAAACAAAGAAGAATAAACTTCCTTTGTAATCAATGCAAGAACGATAGCGATTACGGGCGGAATAAGTGCCCAGAAGGTAGCATATTTCGGCATATCCGCTCTTACTGTTTCGAGAGCTGTTTTTGAGTTCTCTTTAAAGTTTTCATCACTACTGCTGTTTGTAGTGTACTCGTCAAGATATTCAACCGCAGTGTCGTAGTCGGTATAATCGGGAGCGTCAGCTTCAGCCGCAAAAATTGCGGGAGCAAACATAACCGACATAATTACTACGAGAGCAACTATGGCAAACATCTTTTTGAATTTAAACAAATTCATAATATTTCCTCCGTTTTTTATGAACATTCTGTTTCATAATTTATAACATATTTTTATTATACATATTTTTACACCTTTGTCAATATTCGATATATTATTATTCAAACTGACATTTTTCAACAACATTAGCTTGAATAAAAAAAGAAAACGCTCCCGCGTTTTCTTGAAAAGTCATAATAAGTCAGGGCTTTGCCCTGAAACCCACAAGAGGAGCTTTTTTGAAAAAAGCTCCTCTTGACTCCGCAAAAACTTTGCTTTAAGCGGGACGTCGAGGGCGCCGTCCCCTACCAATTAGGCAATATTGTCTACGCAAACCCATAGGCCCTGCGGCGTTGCCCCGAAAACCACAAAAGGACACTTTTGAAAAAGTGCCCTTTTGAATCCCTCAAAACTTTTCATAACGGATTCTGTAAATATGGTAGGGGTCGGCGCACACGAGAACCCCCAAAACTTACTCTGTGCGTTTCGGGGAACCCCTGCCTCGACGACCCGATAAACAAACGGTAGGTCAATCACATTACGGCTTCTCCAACCCCAAAGTTGCAAGTTTTCTTTGCCCCGCTTCGCTTTAAACGGGACGTCGAAGGCGCCGTCCCCTACCAATTGGGTAATATTGCCTCCGCAAACCCATGTTGCAAGGTTTCTTTGCCTACTTTCTTTCCTTAAAAGAAAGTAGGTGCCAAGCTTTTTTTTCAAAAAAGCGGGGTCGTGCGGCGTTGCCGCCTTTGCCTATTTTCTTTTTCAAAAGAAAGTAGGCAATTATCCGCCGAGATATGCTTTCTTTACTTCTTCGCTCTGCGCAAGCTCTTTGCCCGTACCGGAAAGGATAATCTTACCCGTTTCCATTACGTAAGCTCTGTCTGCAACAGAAAGCGCCATCTGAGCGTTCTGCTCAACAAGAAGTATGGTCGTTCCCTTTTTGTGAAGCTCTTTTATAATATCGAATATCTGTTCAACAAGTATGGGAGCCAAGCCCATCGAGGGCTCGTCAAGCATAAGAAGCTTAGGACGGCTCATAAGAGCTCTGCCCATTGCAAGCATCTGCTGTTCACCGCCCGAAAGAGTACCCGCTATCTGCTTTCTTCTCTCTTTCAAACGCGGGAACTGCTCGTATACGTTTGCAAGGTCAGCGTCAAAATTTTTGCCTCCCTGTGTATACGCGCCCATTTCAAGATTTTCCTGAACGGTCATCTGAAGAAATATTCTTCTGCCTTCGGGTACGTGCGCAAGTCCTTTCTCAACAATCTTGTGAGGAGGAACATGTGCAAGCTTTTCGCCGTTAAATTCTATACTACCCGTCTTTGTATGCAAAAGATTGGAGATAGCCTTTAGCGTTGTAGACTTACCCGCGCCGTTCGCGCCGATAAGAGTTACAATTTCTCCCTCATTTACTTCAAATGAGATACCCTTGATCGCGTGAATAGCGCCGTAATATACGTTTATATTATCAACTGTAAGAATTCTGGACATATTATTCGCCCTCCTTCTTCTTACCGAGATATGCCTCGATAACAACGGGGTTCGACTGTATATCCTCGGGACTTCCCTTTGCAATAACTTTACCGAAGTTAAGTACGCAAATACCCTCGCATATACCCATAACAAGATTCATATCGTGCTCAATAAGCATAATCGCGATCTGGAAGGTATCGCGGATCTTAATTATGTTTTCCATAAGGTCAACGGTTTCCGAGGGGTTCATACCTGCCGCCGGCTCGTCGAGGAGCAAAAGGCTGGGGTTTGTTCCCAACGCTCTTACGATCTCAAGTCTTCTCTGAGCGCCGTAAGGAAGCGAACCTGCCTTATGGTTTGCAAGATGCTCCATATCGAATATTGAAAGGAGCTCCATCGCCTTATCGTGAGCAATTTTTTCCTGTTTCCAATAATTAGGCAAACGAAGAATACCGCCTGCCATACCGTATTTGATATGGTTGTGAAGACCAAGCTTTACGTTTTCTTCAACCGTAAGGTTGTTAAAAAGCCTGATGTTCTGGAACGTTCTTGCAACGCCGATTCTGTTTACATGAGCTGTGCTCATACCGTGCGTATCCGTTCCATTAATGAGTATCGTACCCTTTGTGGGCTGATATACTTTAGTAAGAAGGTTAAATACCGTAGTTTTACCGGCTCCGTTAGGACCGATAAGTCCTGCAATTTCCGTCTTACCTATGGTAAGGTTAAAATCGTCAACCGCCTTTAACCCTCCGAACTCAATACCGAGGTGTCTTGTCTCTAGTACGGGAGCGGAATTAAGGTCTCTTTCGGGAACGAGTGAATCACTGGGCAGAGGAACGAGCTTTCCTCTTTTGTGAGCAAATCTATCCATCTATCTCATCCCCCTTTTTCTTTGGCAGTATCTTACCGAGCAAGCCCTTTATTGTGGGATTGTTGATAGCAATCATAACAAGTATAAGGATTATCGCATAGATAAGCATACGGTAGTCCGCAAGAGCTCTGAGCATTTCGGGAAGGAGTTTAATTGCCGCAGCGGCGATTACCGAGCCCCAGATGTTACCGAGACCGCCGAACACTACCATAAGCAATATTTCAATCGACATATTGAAATTAAACGTCGAAGAAACAAGGCTGGAATAGTTAAGTCCGTAAAGTGCACCCGCTGCCCCTGCCAACGCCGCAGACGTAACGAATGCCATAAGCTTGTATTTCGTAACGTTGATACCCACCGATTCAGCCGCAATTCTGTTATCTCTGAGAGCCATAATTGCTCTACCCGAACGGCTTCTTGTAAGGTTAAGAACAACGATTAATGCTACCATAACAAGTATAAAACCTGCCGTAAAGGTCGAAATAGTTTTTATACCCGTCGCGCCCTGAGCGCCTTTTATAATTACAGAACCGCCTTCTTTGAGGTTAAGGTCCTGAACGGTCAAAGTACCCTTTGCATTAAAGAGCACGTGGAGTCCTTTTGAGTCAACGCCGACGATAAGGCAGTTGATAAGGTCTTTAATAATCTCGCCGAAAGCGAGTGTAACGATGGCAAGATAGTCGCCTCTGAGTCTGAGTACGGGAATACCGATAAGAATTCCTGCGATCGCAGCGCATATAGCGCCTACAACGATAGCGATAAGCAGTCTTACGGGCTCAGATTCAACGGCGTTTACAAGGCTCTGCGAAGCAATTACGCCCGAAAAAGCGCCAACACTTACAAAACCTGCGTGACCTAGGCTGAGTTCTCCGAGAATACCGACTGTAAGGTTAAGAGACACTGCCATAACGATCGAACAGCAAATAGGAACGAGCATACCCGAGAAAGAACGGGTAAGCATTCCTCCGTTCATAAGAACGGTTATTACAACGAAGGCGATAATAACGCCTATATACGTTGCAAAGTCAATTTTTGTGGTTGTTTTTAACTTTCTCATCACAGCCCCCTATACCTTTTCCGGTACATATTTGCCGAGCAATCCGGCAGGACGTACCAACAGAACGATGATGAGCACAGCGAATACTACTGAATTCGCAAGCTGTGTCGAAATGTATGCTTTTGCAAGAGATTCGATTATACCCAAAAGAATACCGCCTAAGAAAGCGCCGGGAATCGAGCCAATACCGCCGAATACTGCCGCGGTAAATGCCTTAATACCGGGCATTGAACCCGTCGTAGGCATAAGTGTAGGATACGATGAGCAAAGAAGAATGCCTGCAACCGATGCCAATGCGGAACCGATCGCAAACGTCAGAGAAATCGTCTTGTTGACGTTGATACCCATAAGCTGCGCCGCAGCCTTGTCCTCTGAGCAAGCTCTCATCGCCTTACCCATTTTACTCTTGCTTGTAAATATTGTAAGTGCTATCATAATTACAACACAGACAACAACCGTAAGTATGGAAATATACGTAATACTGAGCTGTCCGTCAAAAAGTTTTACTGCTCCTTCGATAACAGGAGTGTAAACCTGAGGATTTGCGCCCCAGATAAGCAATGCCGAATTTTGAAGAAAATACGACACACCGATTGCTGTAATCAATACAGCGAGAGAAGGTGCTGAACGCAGCGGCTTATACGCCAATCCTTCAATCAGTATACCCAAAATTGTACATACGACCATTGCGAGAAGAATAGCAACCCATACCGGAAGGCCAAGAGATGTCATGGTGAGCAAGCTAACGTAGCCGCCCACCATAATTACATCACCATGTGCAAAGTTAAGCATTTTCGCGATTCCGTATACCATAGTATAACCGAGCGCGATAATTGCATAAACACTTCCGAGGCTTATTCCGCTGATCAGATAGGAAAGAAATTCCATTTGAAAATGCACCTCGAAATACTTTTTGTTGAAAAATCTGCTCTTTTATTATTTAGCTTCTGCAGATACGTAAACGCCGTCCTTGATTACAACAGCGGTAGGCATCTTGTTAACTTCGCCCTTGTCGGACCAAGTCATTGATGTACCCGTAAGACCGTCAAAGGAGATTTCCTTTATAGCCTTTACAAGAGCTGCGCAGAGTTCTTCTGCCTTCATATCCTTTGTGCAGCCTGCCTTTTCGTAAGCAGCCTTTACTGCATAGATGCAGTCATAACCGTCTGCTGCGAACTGGTTGGGAACTTCTTTGTAGAGTTCCTTGTACTTCTTAACGAAGTTTACAGTGCGGTCATCCTGAGCGTCTGCCGAGAAGGGTGTAAGAACCATTACGCCTTCAGCAAGCTTTGTATCAAAGTTTTTCATTGTAAGAATACCGTCCATACCGTCAACACCGAAGAACGTAGGAGCATAGTCCATAGCCTTTGCCTGAGCAAGAATTACGGATGCGGGCTGATAGTAGATGGGAAGGAAGATAAGGTCTGCTTTTGCAGCCTTTGCAGCTGTGAGCTGTACGCTGAAGTCTGTTGCAGTATCAGCTGTAAAAGTACCTTCGTATACGATGCTGAGGTTCTTTGCGTTAGCTTCTGCAACGAAAGTATCTCTGATACCCTGAGAGTATGCGTCGTCGTTACGGTAGATAACGGCAATCTTCTTGTCTGCCATATTTGCAGAAATGTAGGTAGCCGAACCTGTACCCTGGTTGGGGTCAGAGAAGCAGAGCTGGAACATATTGTCCTTACCCTTTGTTACGTCTGTGGAAGATGCAGAGGGAGTAAGAGCAAATACTCTGTCTTCGTAGATCTTTTCGGAAACGGAGATACAGGGAGTGGTCGTTACTGTACCAACAAGGATATCCATACCCCAGTCCATAAGCTTGTTGTAAGCCGTTACGGATGTTTCAGCAACGTTTACGTCGTCTTCAAACTTGAACTCGATCTGAAGTCCGCCGATGCCGCCTGCCGCGTTGATCTCATCAACAGCGATCTTACAGCCGTTCATAACTGCCTGACCGTAAATTGCAGCGTCGCCCGTGATAGGTCCGATACCGCCGATCTTAAGTGTGTTGCCGTCGTCTTTACTGCCGCAACCAACAAACATGGAAGCACACATAACAACTGCAACGAGAAGAGCTAAAATTCTTTTCATTGTTTTTTCTCCTTTTTAAAAAAAGTCGTAAATTAATACCTCTATATAAAATAGATGTTATATTTTACCACTTTTAATTTTCATTGTCAATAGTAACATATTTATTTGTTAATTTTATACATATTACCATATTATTCTCATGCCGCACAAGCAATATTGCTTAACTTTTATCTCAAAATATGAAAAAATTTGAACAATTATACGCAAATATGTTGATAACTCTTGAATTTGAAAAAGTATAATGCTATAATTGTGTATAAATCTTTTTTGGAGGACAAAAAATTGAACAATAAACTCGAAAGAAAATACGGTCTTTTAACCGCTATTTGTATGGTTGTCGGCATTGTTGTCGGTTCGGGCGTATTCTTTAAAGCACAGGATATCCTGAACTATACAGAAGGAAACATGCCTCTCGGAATTCTCGCTTGGGCAATCGGCGGCATCGTAATGCTTATATGCGCGCTCAACCTTGCAAATCTCAGCTCCCACTACGAAAAAGTTAACGGTCTCGTTGACTACGCAGAAGCAACGGTAGGCAAAAAGTACGCTTATTTCGTTGCATGGTTCAGCGCATTTATCTATCTCCCCGGTATGACAAGCGTACTCGCATGGGTTTCCGCTCGTTATACGGTAAACCTCTTTGGCGGAGACATTACAGGCGGCGCTTGCCTTGCTCTTGCTTGTTTCTACCTCTGCGGTTCTTATGCGCTCAACACTCTTTCTCCCAAGCTCGCAGGTAAATTCCAGGTAAGCACAACGTTTATCAAACTCGTTCCCCTGCTCATTATGGCAATAGTCGGTACGATAGGCGGTCTTATCACCGGCCAGACACTTGAATCCTTTAAAACGGCAAGCGTTCAGGCTTCCGGCGGTAACGCTTCCGCACTCTTTGCGGCTGTTGTTGCAACGGCATTCGCTTACGAAGGCTGGATTATCGCTACGTCAATCAACGCAGAACTTAAGAACTCAAAAAGAAACCTGCCTATTGCTCTTACAGTCGGTGGTATCATCATCGTTGCAATCTACATTATATATTATATCGGTCTCGCAGGTGCTACTGATATTGCAACACTCCAGACAGAAGGCGCTCCCGCAGCATTCAAAAACCTCTTCGGCAGCATCGGCGGTACAGCACTTAACGTACTTATCGTTATCTCCTGCCTTGGTACCTTGAACGGACTTATGCTTGCTTCTACAAGAGCTATGTACGCTATCTCCGCTCGTAATCAAGGACCTAAGCCCGAAGTTATAAACGAAATAAGCCCTTCCACAAATATGCCCTATAACTCGGCTATCATCGGAGTTCTCGTTTGCTCTCTTTGGTTGTTCTACTTCTACGGCGCAAACCTTATGGCTCCCATCTTCGGCGTGTTCAGCTTCGACTCATCAGAGCTTCCTATTATTACGATCTACGGCTTCTATATTCCCGTATTCATTATGTTCATCAAGAAGCACGGCAAAGAAAACAAACTTAAAAATGTTTTCCTTCCCGTCCTTGGCATAATTGCATCGGGCTTTATGGTATTTGCAGCACTCTACGCTCACGGTATTTCCAAGTACCTCGCTGCAAAAGAAGCAGGTCAGGGCTTTACGTTCCCTGTTCTCTTCTACCTTATCGTTTTTGCAGTAGTACTTTTGATTGGTAATTTCTTCTATAAGAAGAACAGAGAAGAATGAAAATAATCAGATGGTGTGTGGGCTCTGCCCACACACCTTTTTAACACAAAAAAGCACACGGTCTCGTTTCTGCATTCTTAGCGGAGAAAACACGAACACCACCAAGGATTTTTCTTTGGTGGTGTTTTTTGTCGGTGACAACTTGCCAAGCCTCCCTCCGAGAGGGAGGGGGACCGCGATAGCGGTGGAAGGAGCCTGCGTGACTTTGGAGTTTTGATAAGCTTTATTGTAACGCGCTCTCCCTCAGTCGCCTTCGGCGCCAGCTCCCTCCCGGAGGGAGCCTTTCTACGTCATACCTCTGCGGATAGTGGGGTCGGGCTTCTGCCCGATCGTGCGTGGACGTCCACGCGCTATGCTTGCCCTAGCCCTAGTCCTAGACGCAAGCGTCGGGAAAGCAGAAAATGTAGCTTGATAAATTTGATCGTTTATTATATAATATCTTTGAAAATCAAAGCGATACTATACTTTATCTCAACAAACACTTCGTGGAATAATTCCTGAAATCTGATATAATAAAATCACAAAAGCGCTTTTGAATAATCTTTGGAGGACAAAACGATGTCTATTGGTTCTACCATTAAACGTTTGCGCCGCGAGAAAGATATCACGCAAGAACAGCTTGCCGAGTGTCTTGGAATAACATCGCGAGCTATTTCTCAATGGGAGTGTGACCGAACTGCTCCCGACATCTCACAGATTCCGGCACTCTGTCATATCTTTGACGTTTCATCGGATGTTCTGCTCGGAATTGATATTGAAAAGAATAACGAGGAAATCAAAAAATATTTGGATACAGCACGGAGTCTGTGTCACCAAGGAAAGTGGGAGGAGTACACCGCCATTCTTCGTGAAGCAAACAAAAAATTCCCACGTGATTATAAAATTATGCAGACACTTGCGGATGCAATCGTTTCCGAATATTCCCGAAAAGGCATCAAAAAGTATGACGAAGTGTTTGAGCTTTGCAATCGAATCCTTGCAGAATGTACTGACAGCAAAATTCGATATGAAGCTATTGAAACTCTTGGAATTGCTTACGATTACGCCGGCAAAGAAGACGAAATGTTAAAGCTTGTCGAAGAAATGCCACACACCTATTTCTCATGTGAAAACTTTATGGTATATCGTTGGAAAGGCACTGAGGGCTTTAATGAACGTCAGAAATATATGCATTTTTTAGTTAATGAGTTGTTATCAATGATTAGTTGTCTAATGGGTCATTGTGATGACAACGGAAAAATGATATATTCGTGGGAAGAAAGAAAAGAGTTAAATCAATTTGAAATAAATCTTCTCGAATGTCTATACCCGGACGGCGATTACCAGAATAATGCATATTACGGTGCAACGGCAAGCTATTTCATATTTAAGGATCTCTTCAAAAGTCAAGACTATGAGAATGCTTGGATTTGGCTTGAACGGTGTGTGGATTATAACATTCATGCAGACACTTACGATTACGATGCCCCTCATTCAACGCCTATACTTCGTGGATTTGCAGACGGTGGCGTAATTATAGAAGCTACTGGGAACTATTCGCAGTCCTTCCTTGATTGGATAACTACCGATGATGAAGTTGCTATTTTGCGAACCGACTCTCGGTATGAAGCACTTGTCGACCGCTTGAAATCCGCTGCCAAAAAGCCGTAAATCTCGCCCCGCCTCGCGCGGGGCTTTTTCTTTGTTTTCTGCGTATGAAAAAAACCACCACAAAAATCGTGGTGGCTCATTTCAATTTTACCGCTAATTTTGCAGACCCTCTCCCGTGTGCTTTTTGTTTTTTTGAAAAGGCATAAACAGTCAAGGGCATTGCCCTGAAACCCCCTTTTTTCCGCTTTTTGAAAAAAGCTTGGCAAAAACTTTACTTATGGGTTTAGGTTAACGGGGCGTCGAGGTAGGGGTTCCCCGAAACGCACGAAGTAAGTTTTGGGGGTTCTCGTGTGCGTCGCCACCTACCAATTAGGCATTATTGCCTCCGCAGACCCATAGGCCCTGCCGCGTGGCGGCCCCATGTTGCAAAGTTTTCTTTGCCTACCTTTCTTTTTCAAAAGAAAACGGGGCGTCGAGGACGTCGCCCCCTACCAATAATACATTATTGCCTCCGCAAACCCATAGGCCCTGCCGCGTTGCCGCCTTTGCCTACCTTTCTTTTTCAAAAGAAAGTAGGTTATATTTGGTTGCCGGCAAATTGAGTCATATAAAGGGTGTAATATCTGCCCTTCTTTTCGAGCAATTCCTCGTGATTGCCCATTTCAACTACTCTGCCTTCGTCCATAACAACTATCTTATCTGCATCGCGTATGGTCGAGAGTCTGTGCGCAATAATGAGGCTCGTACGGTTCTTCATAAGGTTTACCATTGCATCCTGTATGCGTTTTTCCGTACGCGTATCAACTGACGAGGTTGCTTCGTCAAGTATAAGTATCTTCGGATCGGCAAGTATCGCCCGTGCAATCGCAAGCAACTGTCTCTGTCCCTGCGACAGACCTGCGCCCGCCTGCTTCAGATACGTCTTGTACTTATCGGGTAATCGCTCTATAAACCGTTTTGAATTACTCATTTCAGCCGCGTGTATCATTTCTTCGTCAGTTGCAGACGGATTTGCGTATTTAATATTATTTTCGATAGTATCCGAAAATAATACCGTATCCTGCAAAACGATAGCTATATTTTTTCTTAGTTCGTCGCGTTTTATATCCTTGATATTTACTCCGTCGACGAGAATTTCGCCCGAGTCTACGGGATAGAACCTCATAAGCAGATTGACCACCGTCGTCTTTCCGCTGCCCGTCGCGCCTACAAGCGCAATCTTCTGCCCCGGTTTTACGTCGAGGTTAAAATCATACAACACCTGCTTTTCGGGAACGTACGAGAAATTTACGTTCTTAAAACATACTTCCCCCTTAACGTTTTCCATAAGTATGTCTCCGCTGTTATCTTCGTCAGGCTGGTCAATAAGCGCAAAAACTCTTTCAGCTCCCGCGATTGCCGTCTGTACCGAGCCATACAACTGTGCAATTTCGTTTATCGGTCTTGAAAACTGCTTAGCATAGATTATAAACGCCGAGATAGTACCGATAGAGATAAGTCCCGTATATGCAAAATATCCGCCGAACGCCGCGACTATAACAAAACTTATATTAGATATGCAGTTCATTATCGGCCCCATCGAGCCCGCAAGTATATCAGCCTTTATGCCCACCTTAGTCAGTTCGTCCGACATCTTGTTAAATTCGGCTGTTACGTCAGGCTGCTTGTTGTAGGCAACGATTGACTTATAACCCGTTATCATTTCCTCGGAATGTCCGTTCAGTCTGCCGAGTATTTCCGATTTCTTTCTGTATATACGGCGCATCATCTTGGACATCTGCTTTGTTACTATAACGGTAAGAATAACGGTCAAAAGCGTAATAAGTGTTAACTGCCAGCATTTCCAGAACATAATAGCGACAGTTCCGATTACGGTCAATACTCCCGAAACAAGCGAGCCCAGACTCTGAGAAACTGTATTTGACACGTTTTCAACGTCGTTGGTCATACGGCTCATTATATCGCCGTTTGAATGTGTGTCAAGGTATTTTATCGAAAGATTGTCTATCTTCTTGAATAGGTCGTGGCGCATAAGCTTTACAATATACTGACTCAATTTTGCCGCAAGAAGCGACTGCAAAAGAGTAAACACGACGTTGCAGGCATATACTATTCCAAGCCCGACAAGACACTTATAAAGCAAACTCCATTTATGCTTTGAAATATAGTCTATGGCACTTCCCTGAAGCGTGGGAGCGATAAGCGCGGCAAGAGTTACAAACACTACGGCAACAAGCAAAGGAATAAGCAGTTTTTTCGCCTTACTGAAATACTGCAAGAGCCTTGCGAGCGTCTTTTTTGCGTCCATAGGCTTTTCGACAGCCTGACCTATTGCGTGCATAGGACGTCTGCCGCCGCCCCTGAAATTAACCGAGGGAGCCTCCCCTCTTTTTTCCGCGGTTTTATATTTAAGATACTGCGTATCAGGCTTTTTCTCAAAGCCTTTCGGAAGGTTCATATTTTCCATAATTATCTGTCCCCCTCCTTGAGCTGTGAATTGTATATATCGCGGTATATTTCGGACTTTTCGAGAAGCTCTCCGTGAGTACCCATAGCCTCGATCTTTCCGTGGTCGAGTACGGCGATGCGGTCAGCGCCCTTTATAGACGCTATCCTCTGAGCTATTATAATTTTGGTTGTTCCGTCGTATTCTTTGTTCAAGGCTTCGTATAATTTTGCCTCTGTCTTAAGGTCAAGAGCGCTGGTAGAGTCGTCAAAAATAAGTATCTCCGAGTTTTTCAAAACCGCTCTCGATATTGAAAGCCTTTGCTTTTGACCGCCCGAAAGAGAATGTCCTCCCTCGGACACGTTCGTATAATATCCGTATTCCGTATTACAAATAAACCCGTCTGCCTGCGCTATCTCGGCGGCTTTTTTTATTTCAAAAGGAGTAGCACCGTCCTTGCCCCAGCGTATGTTAGCCTCAATTGAGCGCGAATACAGCTCGGCCTTCTGAAGTACAATGCCAATTTTGTCGCGCAGGTCCTTAAGTTTATAGTCCTTTACGTTCACTCCGTTAACAAGAATCTCGCCCGATACAGCGTCATAAAAACGCGGGATAAGTTTTATGAGAGTAGATTTACCGCTTCCCGTCGCGCCGATTATCGCCAACGTCTCTCCCTCGTTTACGGTAAACGAAATATTATCAAGGATATAGCCGCCCGAAGTGTTCGGGTACGCAAAGCATACGTTTTTGAATTCAATTTTACCTTTATATTCGGGCACGGATTCGTAATTTCCGTCAAAAATTATCTCGGGGCAATCAAGCACCTCGTTAATTCTGTCGGCAGATGCCTTAGCCCTTGTAAACGTCTGGAAAATATTTGCCATAAAAGTAATACCGTGAAGTATCTGCGCAAGATACGTAATAGCCGCCATAATACGTCCGGGGGTCATATCTCCCCCCGTCTTAAAGGTTAAACCGCCAACGAGTATAACTGTTACAACACATATATTAAGCACGATATTCATACACGGGCTCATAAAAGCAAGCAAAGTCTGCACTTTGAGGTTTACGTTACAAAGCTCGTCGTTTGCTTCGTCAAATCTTTTCAACTCGTGCGCTTCTTTTACGTAAGCCTTGACTACACGCGCACCCGCGACGTCTTCTTGCATAACGTTATTTATCCCGTCAAGCTTTTTCTGCACCTTGGCAAAAAGCGGCGACGCCTTTTTCAAGAAGAAAGAGACAAAAAACAAAACAAACGGCAGACCGCACGCGGCGATAAGCGCAAAAGTGGGAGACTGCCTGTAAAGCATAAATATACCGCCAACAAACATTACGACGTTACGCACGAATCCGCGCACCGCCATCATAACCATATTCTGAACCTGAGTTACGTCGTTTGTTAGTCTTGTAACGAGCGAACCCGTCGAAATTTTGTCTGTCTGCTGAAAAGACAGGCTCATTATCTTTGAAAAGAGGTCTTTTCTGAGATCGTTCCCGAACTGTTGAGCGGCAAGATTTGCAAAAACGCCGCAAAGAATACCGCAAAGCGCTCCAAAAAGCACTAGAACTATCATTTTCAGTCCGATTCCGAGAATTATGTCAAAATTATTTTTGAGTACCCCGTTGTCGACGATATCGCGCATAAGGTCGGGCTGAAGCAGGTCCATGGACACCTCGCCAATCATAAAAAGAGGCGCAATAAGGCAGAAAAACCAATATTTTTTCAGATATTTCCACATATTAAAGTCCTCCTTTTATCAGTTCTGTCATTCCGTCAAGGAATTCAATAAGCTTTTCTTCATTTTCAAAACCCATTTTTTCGGTTATGATATTATCTGATTTGTGTAGTCTCTCCCTCAAAAGCTCCGATTTTTCCATTCCCTTTTCGGTCAGATAAAGCCTTGTATATCTCTGGTCTTTTTCGTCGGTTTCTTTTCTTATATAGCCGTTTGACTGCATCTCCTTAACCGTCTGATTAACGGCGGCAGTCGTCTTTGACGCAAATTCGGAAAGCTCCTTCTGGCTTGAACCGGGATTGCGCGAAAGATACATAATAATCATTCTGTACGAGTCGGGTATGCCTACTTCAAGAGCGCATTTTCTCATATGATTTCTCCACTCGCGATGTATGCGACCAATCGCCATCATTACCGTTCTTCTGTTGTTTTCTATCTTAATGCACGCCTTTCTTTAAATATTAATTAATATCTTAATTAATTATATTGATATTCAGCGTAATGTCAATAACTTTAGAACACAAAACAGCCGATGGTTGTAAAAAAACCATCGGCTGTTTAATTAAATACAAAAAATATGTGTGCTAAAAAATCCTACATATTTTATCAAAGTATAAACTGAACTGCGCAAAATGCCACATAGATACCGAGCATACTGATTCCCTGCCAACGCGACAGCTTCTTTGAGAGAAGTGTAGGAATTGTGAGGATACCCATAACGAGAAGCATTACGGGAATGTCGATAACAAGCGAAGCATTCATTCCGCTGATCTGGCTTGCAACGGGTACTTCGAAAGGACTGATTGTAACAGCCATACCGCTTACAAGCACGAGGTTAAAGATGTTAGCGCCGATAATGTTACCAAGCGAAAGTGCGCCGTGTCCCTTGATGAGCGACGTAATCGCTGTTACAAATTCGGGAAGAGACGTGCCGAGAGCAACGATAGTAAGACCGATAACCTTTTCAGAAACGCCGAGCTTTTCAGCAATAATAATTGCATTGTCAACAAGCAGATCTGCACCTACTGCAATAAGAGCGGCACCCAACACCAACATAACGATATCTTTCAAAAGGCTGTCCTTGGTGCCCTTTTCTTCGCTTTCAACGACGTGCTCGTCGCCGCTTATTTCAGAAAGCCTTTCTTCCGACACAATTTCCTCGCCTACTATGGTTTCAATTGTGTTCATAGCCTTCTTCGCATTAACAATGTTAATAATCATATAAACAACAAAGCCTGCAAGAAGAATTATACCGGTCGTTCTTGAGAATGTGCCGAAGAAATACGCCATTGCGCTGTAAAATACTGCTGCTACAAAGAAAAATGTAACGGGAACTTTCATACTCTTTGTTGCAACGGGACCGGGTTTTACCGCAATGGTAAGAGCCGCGATAAGCGACGTATTGCAAATAATTGAACCAATCGCATTGCCGTAAGCAATCGAGCCGCTGCCCTGAATAGCAGCGTTTGCGGAAACAAGTACCTCGGGGAGAGTCGTACCGATTGAAACGACGGTAGCACCGATAAGCAGTTCGGGTATACGGAATCTGCGCGCAATACCGCTGGCGCCGTCAACAAACCAGTCCCCGCCCTTAATGAGCACAACGAATCCCACTATTAACAATAAAACAGGAATAACCATATAAATTATTCTCCTTAATCAATATAATCTGACACATTATAACACATACCGACAGAAAATGTAAATACCTTTTTTATTATATTAAAAAAATAGGTGCATACAGTTTTTGACCGTATACACCCATATTGTTTTATCTGATATTATTCTATCTCTTGCTCCAAGGTATCAAATTCGGGGGACGAGAAAAACTCTCCCAAAGTCATATCCAGTCCGTCGCACAGCTTTTTGACCGTCGTTACCGACACGTCTCGTCTTGATTTATCCATCATACTGTAAACTGTTGACGGAGTTACACCAGAAAGGTTTGCCAATTCGTTATATTTTATATTTTTCTCATTACATATTTTTTGAAATCTTTCCGCCACAGCATCTTTGACTTTCATTCAATCACCTCAAAAAGTTTTTGCGTATTTGCAATTAGATGATATTTACTTGGTTTATACAAAAAACAGTTTTGCCGCGACAAGCATTACCCCGAGGAATACGGCGTTGATTGCAGTAAACATCCAAAAATAGTGTTTTGAATGTCCCGGATAGAGTATGCGGAATTCGCTGAAAGTAATCAGACTTGCAAGAGATGCAATAAGCGTTCCCGTACCGCCTATATTTACTCCAAGCAAAAGCGAGTGGTAATCACCCGTGAAACGCGAAAGCAATATCGCCGACGGAACGTTACTTATCGCCTGACACGACAATGCGGAAACAATAAGCGTATCTTTTGCAAGAAGCGATGAGACAAACGTATTTACAACACCTATTCTAGAAAGATTGCCCGCGAAGATAAAGAAAAAGAAGAACGTTCCGAGAAGCCCGTAGTCAACCATCAAAAGCGACTCTCTGTCAACTATGAAAAGTATGACGGGTATTATTATAAGTCCTAATATAAAGGGTATTATTCTGAAAACGATGAGAAGCGACGCGGCAAACAAAATAAGGTAAAGTACCGTCTTTTTTACGTTAAGCTTTTCGGAAAAATCGTCTTTCAGCTCAAGCTTCTCTTTTTTTATGGGCAGGCAGGCAAGAAGAAGCATAGCTATTGCCAAAGCAAAAGGCGGAAACATTATCTTGCAGAATTCGCCTGTCGGAATATTATAATATGAATATATGTAGAGATTCTGCGGATTCCCGAAAGGCGTAAGCATACCGCCTAGGTTTGCTGATATGTTCTGCAAAATAAACAGATACGCCATATATTTCTCTTTGCCCGTTGTGTGCAGAGCAAAATAACCGAGAGGCAAGAACGTTATAAGAGCCATATCGTTTGCAATAAGCATCGAGCCTACGAAGGTTATAACTATCAGCATTATAAACAGTCCGCGCAGATTGCCCGTAATAAGCACGAGTCGGCGCGAAAGAATAGTAAAAAACTTTATGTTTCGTAAAGCGCATATTACCGCAAGCGTAAGGAAAAGACACACAAGTGTTTTCCAGTCAAAGTACGTCATGTACTCTGCATCAAGCGGTACAAAAAACATCGTTACAACAGCCGCCAGAGCCGCTATACAGAATACTATATTCTTTTTTATAAATCTCATTACAGCCATTATATATTCTCCAATTTTTTGCTTGTTTTGATGCCCTAACGATTATATTACATCTTTCCCTCGCAGTCAATATGTTTTTTAGAAAACAGTGCCGCCGCTTCGTTAACCTCAGGAGAGGGCAAATAAAAAAAGAAAACGCTTTCGCGTTTTCTTTTAGGGCACGGGTTAACGGGGCGTCGAGGTAGGGGTTCCCCGAAACGCACGAAGTAAGTTTTGGGGGTTCTCGTGTGCGTCGCCCCCTACCAATTAGGCAATATTGTCTCTGCAAACCCATGTTGCAAAGTTTTTGCCAAGCTTTTTTCAAAAAGCGGGAGGAACAAGCCCCGCCGCTTCGTTTTTGTACAAATATGTATACCGTAGGGGCGGATTCTATATCCGCCCGTTTTTTTGTATTTCGGGAGCATATGGAATGCTCCCCTACCAATTAGGCAATATTGTCTCTGCAAATCCATAGATCGTGCGGCGTTGCCGCCTTTGATTTAAACGGGGCGTCGAGGACGTCGCCCCCTACAAATTAGGCAATAATGCCTCTGCAAACCCATATGCCCTGCCGCGTGGCGGCCTTTCCTTAAAAGAAAGTAGGTGCCAAGCTTTTTTTCAAAAAAGCGGGAGCTTACATATTTCTGAATTTACCGGGGGAGCTTCCCTTTATGCTTTTAAAGGTCTTGATAAAATAGCTTAAATCGGAAAAACCGCATGAATAGGCTATATCGGTAACACTCATATCCGAAAGTCGAAGCTTGCGCGCCGCTTTTTCTATTCGGTATTCTATCAAATAGTCAATAGGCGTTTTTTCTGTCATACTTTTGAAAAAACTGCCTAAGTATTTGGGCGACATATTCACTTCGGCTGCAATCATATCAAGCGTAATGGGTTTGTCGTAGTTCTCTCTGATAAAAGAAAGCGTTTTTTTCAGTTTTGCTATATTATTGTCGTTCAGTGCGCTGTCATTGCCTATATTACCAACGTAAAGCTTTTGCTCGGATATTATCGCAAACACAGTATATAACGCTGAAATCACACGGAATTTGTGCGCGCATGTCTTTGAAATTATAGCATCAAATATGTCGTTAAACGCCCTATGAAGCTCGGAATCTTGATAAGGGTAATATTCGTTCACGGTATATTCGCGGTCAATGATACTTTTTATAAAAGAAAGATTATCGTAGTTTTCATAATATATATAATCCGCGTCAAACACAACACACTCATACACACAGTCTTTGGGAATTCCTTGATGTACCGTTTCTGAGTTAATAAAAACAACGTCACCCTTTTTCGCTACGTATGGAACGTTGTTAAGGGTTATATGAAACTCGCCCTCAAGTATCCTGACAAGCTCAAACTCGGAATGCCAGTGAGCAGACATATTATATCTGGAATGTCCGGAGTCAACGTGAAAAAATGCAAACGGAAAATCCGCTGTCCCCCTTTGTTCAATTTCGTTATATGCCATATCAGCACCTCGGTTATAACTTTTCTGTATATTATTATACTTTACACCATTATAACACAAGATAAATGCAAAAATCAAGTATATAATTATATTATGCTAGTTTTTTATAAATAGGAATTAAAAAATAATACGAAACAAATACAACATTAATAAAAAATCCCACACACTTGAGACTTATAAGGAACTAATATCCACATATTTCTCGTTTACGGAGACAGCGACATTACTGGCCCCACGGACTTGAAGACCCCACCCCGCCGCAGTTTTTATTGAAAAATATTATAATTGAAATACAATACAAAAAGGAGAAATATCTATGGCAAAATCAAGACTTATCGGCGACTATCCCGTAATAGGCATTCGTCCCACGATCGATGGCAGACGCGGCGTTCTCGGCGTACGCGAATCGCTTGAAGAACAAACAATGAATATGGCAAAAAGCGCGGCAAAGCTTTTGACAGAAAATCTGAAATATTCAAACGGCGAACCCGTAAAGGTTATTATCGCAGATACGACAATCGGACGAGTTGCAGAGGCTGCGGCTTGCGCTGACAAATTCCGTAAGGAAGGTGTTGATATTACCATTACAGTTACTCCCTGCTGGTGCTACGGCGCGGAAACTATGGATATGGACAAGAACACCATTAAGGCTGTTTGGGGCTTTAACGGCACTGAAAGACCCGGTGCAGTTTATCTTGCATCAGTCCTTGCAACACACGCACAGAAAGGTCTTCCCGCATTCGGCATCTACGGCCACGACGTATGCAATGCAGACGACACAACTATCCCCGCAGACGTTGCAGAAAAACTGTTGAGATTCGGCAGAGCCGCAGTTGCAGCAGCAACTATGCGCGGAAAATCATATCTCCAGATAGGCTCTATTTGTATGGGTATCGGCGGTTCGATAATCAGCCCCGAATTTATTGAAGAATATCTCGGTATGAGAGTTGAATCGGTTGACGAGGTAGAAATTATCAGACGAATGACCGAGGGCATCTACGACGAAGAAGAATTTAAGAAAGCTCTCAAATGGACAAAGGAAAACTGCATCGAAGGCTTTGACAAGAACCCCGAAAACCTCCAGAAGACAAGAGAACAGAAGGATGCAGACTGGGAATTCGTTGTAAAAATGATGGTTATTATAAAAGACCTTATGAACGGAAACCAAAATCTCCCCAAGGGCTGCGAAGAAGAAATGGTCGGCCACAACGCCATCGCCGCAGGCTTCCAGGGTCAGAGACAGTGGACAGACTTCTATCCCAACTGCGACTTTGCAGAAGCTATGCTTAACACCTCTTTTGACTGGAACGGCGCGAGAGAACCTTATATTCTTGCAACAGAAAACGACGTTCTCAACGGTATCGGTATGCTGTTTATGAAGCTGCTTACCAACAGAGCGCAGATGTTTGCCGACGTTCGTACATATTGGAGCGGCGACGCAGTTAAAAAGGCTACCGGCTATGAAATTAACGGTAAAGCTAAGGATGCTGACGGATTTATCCACCTTATTAACTCGGGCGCTTGCTGTCTTGACGCGAACGGCGCGGCTAAGGACGCAAACGGCGAAGCTGTTATCAAACCTTGGTACGAAATTACCGATGCTGACCAGAAAGCTATTATGGAAAACGCAACCTGGAACTATGCTGACGTAGGTTATTTCAGAGGCGGCGGCTATTCATCAAGATTTGAAACAAAGGCTGAAATGCCTGCAACAATGATCAGACTCAACCTCGTAAAAGGACTCGGACCCGTTCTGCAGATTGCAGAAGGTTGGACTATTGCACTTCCCGAAGACGTTTCCGACACACTCTGGAAGAGAACTGACTATACATGGCCTTGCACTTGGTTTGCTCCCAGATGCACGGGCAAAGGCGCTTTCAAGACGGCTTACGACGTAATGAATAACTGGGGAGCTAACCACGGCGCTATTTCCTACGGACACATCGGCGCTGATCTTATTACTCTTTGCTCTATGCTCAGAATTCCCGTTTGTATGCACAACGTAGACGAAGACAAGATCTTCAGACCTTCCGCATGGAACGCATTCGGAATGGACAAAGAAGGCGCAGATTACAGAGCTTGCGCAGCTTACGGCCCTCTCTTTAAAGACACTTGCAAATAATTAAAAGGAAGGAGTCTTAGTCTTGTTAAAAGGTATACCCAAGATTATATCCCCCGAGCTTCTTAAGGTTATGATGGAAATGGGACACGGCGACGAACTTGTTATCGGCGACGGAAACTTCCCCGGTCAAAGCACAAACGACCGTTGTATCAGATGCGACGGACACAATGTTCCCGAGCTTCTTGAAGCAATACTTACCCTCTTCCCTCTCGACACCTATCAAAAGCCGGTATATATTATGCAAAAGGTTCCGGGAGACACCGTTGAAACTCCTATATGGAACACTTTTGAGGAACTGATTGCCCCCTATACAAACGAAAAGCTTGAACAAATAGAACGTTTTGAGTTCTATGAAAGAGCAAAAAAGGCTTATGCCGTCGTAGTTACGGGAGAATCGGCTCTCTATGCTAACGTAATATTAAAAAAAGGCGTTATATAAAATGAGTATGTGGGAAAATCCCACATACTCATTTTTTTACTATCAAATTTGCAACTGCATTGTTTTCTGCCAAACGGGCAGCTTTTCTCCTCATTCTTTTTAACAATGACTGTAATTTAGGCGTATTATACCGAAGCACAAGAGTCGGTAAGATATTTAAAAACAAATTCACTACCGCAACAGGTAATGCAATTGAAAAGGCACACACGTTCGGTATAAACAGCATTGGCAAAAAACCTATCGGATATGACAACCTGTGAGTAAGAACACCCTTATTACACTCAATGATAAATTTCTCTATGTATTCAGCGCTGTTAGGATTTGTTAGGTTCTTTTTACTAAATCCGCCAAGGCCGCCAAGCTCCCACACCCTATCCTTCCAGCTGCGCACTTTTAACTTTTCATAGAGCTTCTTTTCGGTTTCCGTTACGTTGTACAACGGATTATTCACGCCAAAAAGCTTATCCGGTAATTTATTTATTATAATTGCGATAAGTCCGTCAAGCGCAAATTGCAGTGCCGTACATACAATAACCGCAATTATTACGTTGTACCATACAGCCGTATCAAAAATTATATTAATTGCAGAAAATATGAGCATCGCTGCGCCGATAACCGTTAAGTATAATTTCATTGTTCACCGTATTTCAGAGGCTTTTTATAAAATTCCTCGTAAGTCTTGACCCACGCCTCGTAATTCCTGTTTTGCATATCTTTTTTGGCTTCTGCCTTGGAAAGAGATTCGTCGGGGTAGATTGCAGGTAATATGTGCAACGTATATTCCTGAACAAAAAAGCCGTCGCTGTCAATAACGTCGCTGTCTTCCATTGTAATAAAGATTGGCACGATCGGCGCTTTGTTGCGAACGGCAAGATAAAATGCACCCTCCTGCATAGGTCTGGGCTTTCTATAGTTCCACCACATTCCCTGCTCAGGATATATTAATATCGTTTCGCCTCGCTTCAATAGCTCCGCAAATGCTTTCATAAACTTTACTAACGTTGATTTTTGGCTTGACAACGGCAAAGTATTACAATGCCTCATAAACAGACCAAAGGGCTTCGGGGGATTGGTATAGTTGCCTTCTCGTATTACTTTGTATAACATCTTACCGTCCATATAATCCCGAAGAGCTACCCATACAGCATAGTTATCTGTAATACTGAAATGATTGCAGGTAACAATTTTCCCGCCCTTTACGGCAGTAAAATTCTCAATACCGCGGACCTCTTTTATAATCAGCTGTCTGTCGGCAATCATTTTATCAAAGAAACGCGCGCCGAAAATATTGGCTATCTTGTTTTTGATCTTATTCGAGAATTTCTCGTTTAAATAGTCTATCTTATCCGGCATAAGCGGATAGGTTTCGGGGTCGTCCTCCACGTCAAGATGCCATAATTCCTGTTTTTCAAGGGCTGCAATTCTTTTAAGCAGCTCTAATTTATGAGCAGATTTTTCCATACGTTTATCCTCTTACGCCAAGCTTTTTGGCAAAAGTATTATCAGACGCAACAATTTTATTTGCGTGTAAAATAATCTCTTTTGCCATAGCGTCGTTTGCGGCTCTTTCTTTTTCACTAAAGTTTGCTTTTCGGCTGAGTATCAGTTCATAAAACGGAGATTTACTTGCATATTCCCAAAAATACTCTCCGTCAATAACGTCATCGTACTGCCAAGGCTTTTTGTAAAGCGCGTAATGAACGATATTTTTATTGCCTTCGCAAGGAAGCTCGGTAGGCGATTTGTTCCAACCGTTTGGCAGCATTTGCGTTTTCCCGTAACACAGATAATTCAGATATGCTTGGTCGGGGTCAAGAAGGTCAAAATCGTATTCGGTGATAAGATTTACAAACAGGTTTTCGATATTGTTTTTCCTGAACTGCTCCAAACTGATAACCAAAACCCCTGCATTAAAATATGTATCGGGGTTAACGCCGATCGCCTTCTCGGCATAGACCCTGAATTCTTTTGTATTACATACATATTGTTCAGAAACTACGCCCAAGATATTTTCGCCGAGGTCAGTGTTATATAACTCGGATATGTCTCCAAGCACAACAAGGTCGCAGTCAAGATAAAGAATTTTATCATATTGCGGAAACAGCGAAGCAATAAAAAGACGGTAATATGTTACGATTGAAAAATGATATACGTTCTTAAAACGGGATTTTATATCTTTTACGTTCTCGGAAATATCAATAAAATCAATCACAAAACCCTCTCTCTCATTCGCCTTGACTTTTGCAATATTGTCCGGCTGGAGTCCGGTGTTCAACACTATAATTCTGTATTGATAATCTTTTGACGCGTTAGCAATCAATGAGCCAATCGCGACGTCAAGATAGGGTATGTAGTTATCGTCGGTTGAAAAGATAATCGGTATTTCTCTGGTCATTTTCTTACTCCCTTGGTGATCTTTTGAAATTATCAAAACTATTATATTCCAACAACGAAGATAGGTAAACCTAAATATATGAGAAATGTGTCTACATTTGGGATTTTGCGCCGTAGAATTTATTCTCTACGACTCTCCGTTTCGTAGAATTACTAAAAAAGCACCCTGTTTTGCTTAAAAACAGGGCGTTTTTTATTTATTTGCTCTTAGGTTTGTTAATAAATGATGATAACACTATAATAATTTGCCCTGCAGCACCCAACAAATAAATAAGCGAAACATCAACCTTAAAATACATAAAAGTAATGTGAATTGTCGCAAGTATCGACCACATAAGCGCCGATATGATTAAATAATTATGTCTCGGATTAAACCAAATAGAATTGAAAATTAATTTTACAACCAGCACAACGGGTAATGCGTAAACAAAATATAACCACTGGAACGTCATTTTGTTTATAATCAAGGTAGTGATAATAAATGCAAAAACGGCAACAATCCATCCACCGCCCTCCGCGATATAAGAAATAGCGCGTCGGTTGTATTTTGCTTCCTTTTCTTTATGCTCAACTACGACTTCCTCAATATTATCTGACCTCACAAGATAATCGAGTGTAACGCCAAAAATATCAGCCAGCTCAACAAGCACGGAGATGTCAGGTGAGGATTCCGCTCTCTCCCATTTGGATATAGTCTTGTCTGAATAATTCAATTTTTCCGCAAGTTCCACCTGTGTCATATTGTTAAGAATACGAAGCTCAGTAATGTTTTTAGCAACATTATTTTTTACATCTGCCACAGTAGTATCCCTCCTTAACGGTATGTACACGTTCACTTTTTCGTGCATCAAATCGGCTTACATATCCGCAATTTTTGTTGTTTTCTACTCTCCTGCAGGACTGTTAAAACATCGACATATGCAGTATAACACAAGCTTGTTGGTATGTCAACTTTTTTCAATTAAGGTAAAATATATAATAAAAAACAGCAATGATATCACTACAAAGCAATTTTACTCCGAAAGACAAAAAGAAAATGCAACCTCGAAAAGCCGCAAAATACCGGGGGTTATAATAAAAACACCATTGAATCTGAACTTGAGGGTTCAGATTTCAATGGTGTCTTTATTCTTCAAAACAATGGCGGTTCTATTTGGTAGATAGCATTTAAAACCTACCCAACCGATAGGCGTGGTAAAGGTTTCATATTCGGCGGAGGTGTCAACACGTGAAAAGCCTCCGAACCGTCCGTCATCCGAGGAAAGAACAACATTATATGTACCTTCTTTTCCTACAGGCACAAAATATCCGTCAAAGGATTTTGTCGGGTGGAAATTAAAAATAAACACCGTATCTCCCTTGGTATAGATAAGCACCTTATCATCCTGATGAATCCATCTGTTTTCGGCAGATAAGGCGAGCAAACCTTCTTCCTTAAGCAGCTTTATCATAGCCGCATCAAAGTCATTAAGCTCTCTATATCTTAGGTCGTGGTTATCAACGAGACTCCACTGCCTGCGGCAGTAGTGATAGCTCCAACCGTTGCCCTCACGCGGAAAATCTATCCACTCAGGGTGACCAAACTCATTACCCATAAAATTAAGATATCCTTCTCCTGCCAAGGATGCGGTAATAAGACGTATCATCTTATGAAGCGCTATACCTCTGTCTATCACAATGTTTCCGCCGAATTTGTTCATACCGGTATACATCTGAGCATCGCAAAGTCTGAACATTATGGTCTTATCTCCCACCAAAGCTTGATCGTGAGACTCGCAGTAACCTATATTCTTTTCTTGTGCACGGCGGTTTGTAAGCTCATGCCACAGTTTACCGATATCCCACTCATCGTCAGTACACTCTTTGATGGTTTTTATCCAAAGGTCAGGTACCCCCATAGACAGACGATAATCAAATCCAATACCGCCGTCCCGTATTGGAAGGCACATCCCGGGCATACCTGACATATCCTCCGCTATTGTAACTGCATTAGGATTGATTTCGTGAATCAATTCATTTGCCAACTGTAAATATGTAACTGCATCAGTATCAGTATTCATTGAAAAGTACATATTATAATTTGTAAAGGCACTTTCAAGACCGTGATCGTGATATAGCATAGAAGTTACACCGTCAAAGCGGAAGCCGTCAAAATGGAAAACTTCCATCCAGTATTTAAGATTTGAAAGCAAAAAGTGCAATACTTCATTCTTGGCGTAATTAAAAATCTTAGTGCCCCATGCACTGTGATTACCCTTTTCACCCTCATGAAAGAACTGGTATACTGTGCCGTCAAACTCATTAAGTCCCTCGTTGGTATTCTTTACCGCGTGCGAATGTACAACGTCTAACAAAACAGCAATTCCCATTTTGTGGGCAGTGTTTATAAGCTCTTTTAATTCTCTGCTGCTGCCGTAACGCGAAGAGGCGGCAAAAAAGTTGGAAACCTGATATCCAAAGGAACCATAATATGGATGCTCCATAATTGCCATTATCTGTATGGTGTTATACCCCAGCTTTTTGATTCTCGGCAGGATGTTTTCAGTAAACTCGCTATATGTTCCAACAGCGCCCTTTTCCTGAGCCATACCTATATGGCATTCGTAAATAAAAGGTGTCTTTTCCGGTACAAAGTCTTTGTCTGTCCAAGGAAATCTACTATATGTATCCTCAATTTCAGCACACCATAAATATGTTTGAGGGTCTTGTACAACTCGTGTAGCGTAAAGCGGAATGCGGCGCAGTATCTGCCCTGAGTTTATAACAATAGCCTGAACCTTTTGTCCTGTTTTAAGTGTATTTTTACCTTTGAGATGCACTTCGAAAATACCATTATCGAGCTTTGTCATAGGGCAGCTTCCAATATCCCAATTATTAAAATCGCCTGTGAGATACATTTCATCAGCAGCAGGTGCCCATTCTCTGTAAACCCATCCGGTGCGAGTACGGTGAAAACCAAAATACTTATGACCGTTAGCAAAATTTTTTATCTTTTTACAGCCGCTTAAAAGATTATCCCTTTTTCTGAGATAAAGCTCTGTTCTCAAATCCAAATCCTTTTCAAAGGGTGATAAATATGGGTCAATTTCCATAATTCTGTTTTTTGTGTATGTACTTATTTTAATCCCCCCCGTTTCACAACTATTATACAATACATTGGTAATAAATATCAATAGTATTTAGAAACTTGTCAAAAATTTCGGTAGTAGTGAAAGAATAAAAACGACAAGCTTCTGTCAAAACTTGTCGTTTTTTTAAAGAGGCAGTTCAAATTCGATGCTCTTTTTTTCACCTATATGTTCGAACCACTACATATTTTAAGATGGTGTTTGATGAATAAATTTTCAGTCTTTGGGTCTGGGACCATTGGGCAGACGGTTTCCATTTTCATCGCGGTTAATGGGAGTTGCTTTGAGATGAAATTGTATGCATCCATCAGCACACGGTATATTAATTTCATATTTTTCTTTTTCGCCTCTATATGTAAAGTCACCACCACATCGGATAACTTCACACAAAGTGTACACTTTTATCATTGTTTTGGGACACATTCCAGCAGGACATTCATAGGAAAAAACAAATTTGTCTCCTTTTTCCAAACCGAGCCTACAATGTCCTGCTTTTCCCGCTATTGCGGTTAATTCAAATTGCCAATCTTCAGTACACCATTTTTGCATATAAATATCCTCCGTCAAATTTTTATTCGTTGGTTAAATTATACCATAAGTTATATTTATAATCAACGCTTTGCGAAGCAAATCACCGAAGTTATTCATTATTCATCAGCGTAAGCGATTTCATCATTCATTATTCATTGAAAATCCTGTCGAATGAATGATGAATAATAAAAAATGAATAGTGAATAATACAAAACGAAAATCCCATCGACTAAAGTCGACAGGATTTTCGTTTTGTCTATGGGCTACAAAAAAGATATTTTCGGTATTATTGCGTATGAATTCGAACTCTTGCAGTTTTAGTTGGAACATATATCGTTGAAAATATTAATCAGTTTATTCATCAATTCAATACTCATGCCCTTTAAAGATGGAATATGAATGAAAACTGTATTAGGATTTTTCTTTAGCATATGATAATACGCCGCATTACATAGAAAACGGGTCGGTTTATCTGAAATGGTGTAAGAGACGCCTACGCTCCCCAGCATCGTTTCCAAATAATGTACATTAAAATCTGTACAAACCGTTTCATCATTGTACTTTGCACACGTTTCGATTCTGACTTTATCTATCAGTTTCTTATCGACTCCAAACATATACACTATGCTATAATCGCTACTGATAAATGAAATGTCTTTTTCCAGTCCTTGAAAACTATTGGTTAATAAAATATGATTCGCTACCGTTTGATTTACTAACTGAAAAGAAGTGTTATGAACGCCTTTGAAGGCAGTGAAAAGAATCTTCATTTGTTTTCTTTTGCGGTATTAAGCGATGCAATCAGCATTCGCTTGATTTCTTCTGCAAGAGAAAGGAGTTCATCAAAGTTATATTCTATCAGATTTGTTCTTTTCAGAAGCGTGAGCCAATATATGCTTTCACCGGTTTCCTTAAGTGAAATATGAAGCTTTGATATAAAATCCGCTTTGCTGTTACCGTATATGGCTTCGTTTATATTTGCACCAACACTTGTAGCAGAACGAAGTAACTGTTTTGCAATAGTTGTATCTTTTTTTGATTTGGAAAACTCTTCATAAAACAATACGATTTGTGTTGCAAAATTGAGAGATTTATCGAGTAAAGGACTGTTCATTCATCATCACCTCTGATTGAATTATACCACAAATTATTATATAATTCAACGCTTTGCGAAGCAAAGCTACCTTTTCTCTTCTCTTTTCTCTCTTCTCTTTTCTCTGGAAACGACAATTTGAGAGAAGAGAGAAGAATGAAAAGAGAAAAGTGAAAAGAACAAAAAGAAACGACAATCTTCTGTCGAAAATTGTCGTTTCTTTTTGGTGCAGTCGATGATTCACCTCGCATTTTCACGGAGTGAGTAAAATGAATATCCTTGACATCACGGGTGCGACGTCCGTAACGTCAAGAAAATCCATAGACTAATTTTAATAGAAATAGATACTGTTTTATGTGATTTTAAAACAAGTCACTATTTTGCTTGTATTGAAACCGGCAGGGATACACTCCGCACTGCCTTGCTGTTTCAATGCGTGTTTTTTGGGTAGGAGATTTTTATGTTTATTATATTTATGGGGAGAAATGCAAATAATACTGTATTATAATAAAAGTGTTATTATTTCAGTTGCAGATTTGGTATAATATGATTTGCGAAAGGGTTTACAAAAAGGTTTACGATGTGGTTGACAAAATAAAACGATTCGGTTATAATAGTATAAATAATGTATCATGGAGGAAAATGTAATGGATAAGAGTAAGGTTTTAGAGTTGCTTACACAAGATAAATATTATTCTGTTGATGATTTACGTTATAATCAAAAGGTAGGGGTAATGTTTTCAAAAGAGCAGTTTTCTGAATTTTTATCAATAAAAGACGAGTTGGCTGATGAGAAGAATGAAATTGTTGATGTTCTTCCTTTAAAAACGTTTAACTCGAAATATTGCTTTTTTGTTTACTCAAAATATTTAGATGCATTATTTGAAGAATATTTGAGGATTCAAGGTTCGGATTATCAAACTACACATAAATTGCTTTTTGCAAGAAATCTTGATGATATAATGACTTCAAGGTTGTTTTCAGAAATTGAGGGATCTTTAAACATCGAGAATATACCTACTACAAATAAGCGAATCAAGGAAATATACCAGAAGAAAGAACTTGTTGACAACAACGATATTATCGTTCGTAATATGTTGGATGCAATAATGTTTATAACGGAAGAAAAGCCAGCATTTACAAAAGCCAATTTGCTTAAGTTGTATAATATTTTGAGTAAGGATAGTTTGCCCGAAGACAAGCAATTGAAAGACGGGGCATATTATCGTCACGATAAGGTGTATATTGGTGCTTATGAAGGCGCCCCTGTTGAAGCCATAGATCAGTGTATGGATTCATTATTTGCTTTTGCGTCTAATGAGGATAACGTAAAACAATATAACATATTGCTACCGCAAATTTGTCACTATTATTTGCTTTACGTTCATCCGTATTTTGACTTCAACGGACGTACTGCAAGGATGGTTTCTTTTTGGTTAAACTACGTAAACAATATGTTTATTGCGCCGTTTTTTGTGAGTGAAGCGATTAATGACAGCAAGAGTAACTATTACCGCGCTATTGAAAATACGCGAAACACTAACAACGACTTAACGTATTTCTTGGGATATATTCTTGAGACTTCAATCAAGTATAGCTTCATTTACAAGAATCTTGAAGAGATCAAAAATATGCTTTCAAAAACCGGCGATAGTCTTACTAATACCGAGTGGAATTACGTTAAGAAAATACTTGTGCATAATTCGGAGAATTATTTTAAGTACAAAGAGTTTTTAACGTATATCAATGCTACTATGACAAAGCCCGGTGCCTTGAAAATTCTCAATAATCTTACTGACTACGGAATCTTGGAAAAGACCAAAAACAAAAAAGGCGAGATTATTTATAGGTTAAATCAAGACTTGGTGGTTTATAAGTATAATGGGTAATAAAATTTAGGAGAAATTATTAAAGTGATAGAGTATGTAAAGTTTTATAGTGTAAATGATTTGGCATCAACTGATAATTTAAAGATGGCTGTTTCTGTAATAGAGTCTTTTGATTGTAATGCTGAATATACGAATGTAAATAATATTGTTGAGCTGTATAATATTAAGCAGTATTTTGATAATAATGTGTACTTGTTATCTTGGGATGAACTAACTAAAACTAGATATATTAGGATAGTTGGTCAATTTAATAAGGTGATAGGGGTATTCTTTTCAAAAATTAAGGGAGATAATTTTCTGGATTATTATAATGAACTTGATAATCAGTACAATAATGATTTTTGGAAACTTGTTGAATATTACGGAGTTTATAAAAGATTATCGTCAATAGAATTTTCAAAAATTATAAAAGAGAAATATATATTAAATAATGTTTTGGGCTGTAACGAAATTGTTAAGTGTTTTGGAACAGAAATTGCTAAAGAATTAACTGAGAATTTGGAATATGCTGAAATGATTCTAGACTATTATGCTGTAAAACACGACAATAACCCCAAAAAACTTTATATTCCTAGAGAGCTAACAAATGAGAATAAAATAAGTATTCTTCAAAATTATATTTCGTGGGAAAGGTCTAATCCAAATTATTTACACTTAATTTCAACATTTAAGCGAGGCGATGGTCTTCCTACAAACGATAGAATTAGATACGCTGCCCATAAAAAGCATCATGAATATTGGAGCAACAAAGAAAATACAAAAAATACTTCTTGGCACAAGTATGGTGCCAGCATAGTGTTCTATGATGATAGCAAAGAACACTCATATCCTAAGACAGAAAATGACGAAAATGTTGTTGAGTTCTTTTTTGGTACATCTTGGATAAAAGATAATTTGGACTATCCTACTTTACTTAATAACTTTATATACATGTTTGAGTTTGTTGATGAACAGTTTAGATATCAGCATCTTGCCAATCCTTCAAATCTTGGTGTAATAGAAAGAATATTTGGAGTGACAGGCCGCAATGACTATAAAACAGGGATAGATTATCAGATCAGAAAGATTTCATCACTGGCAATAATGACGGGGTATTTACAGCAACTTGAAAAATTTAATATTAAACTTGAAGATATATTCAAATGGTTTTTTGAGTCGTATTTGCCTGAAGAATTTGGTGCGAATGGATTTAGTTATTTTGCTCCAACTGATCAAGCGTCTTGGGTGGAAAAAATATTGTTGTTAATATCGCAATTTGATTCTGTATTAAAGCAGTTTAAGTTTTATACAGAAGATAAATTTGTGGATAGGAGTTTTTTGCAATTTTCTTCTGACCCACACAAATTATCTAGCACTCCAAGCATGGTCTCTAAAAAATATGTGTACCCTAAAAGCGATAGAATAACTACTGCAATGCATTTATTATATTCTGATCAATCCACCACATATTATGTTGATGAAAAAAGCAAATATAAAAATTTACCTCATTTGTTGTTATCGCGTGAAATGAAGGTGTCTGATTTTTTGAACTATGAACAGCCCAGAATAGAATGGTTGATAAAAGAAGGGTTTGCTTTTTTAGATGAAAAAGATCATGTTCAGATAAACAAAGAGGTCGCTTATTTGTTAATGGATCTCTTTTACAATGGTGTTGTTTCGTATCATTATTATAGGAAGAAATATCCGACTATAGCTACGAAAATAAAAGATTGGCTTGAAACGGGGGATCTTGTATCGAAAGAGTCGTTGTTTACAACTCAAGAACAGGAATTTATTGATTATGTTCTTAATGTGCAAAAATACGATAATGGTCCTGAATTAAGAAACAAATATGCACATGGAATATTTCCGTTAGATCCTAAGAAGCAAGAAGAAGATTATTTGGCATTGCTTCGTATAATGGTTTTAATAATCATAAAAATTAATGAGGAGTTTTGTATTATTAATCCTGAGTGAAAAGCATGATTGTATGTACTAAAACTTTTTGGTAGCTTTTTAAGCATATTGTTTATGAGGAGAAAGTATGGAATATATTAAAAATGAAGTTAGAAGCAGAATTGCAAATAATATATCTATATTAGTTGAGCATAGAGGGGGGAAACTTAAAGATTTAGAAAAAGTACTTAATGTAGCATACAGTACAGTGGCAGCTTTTGCAAACGGTACAAGACATGTCAGTGATGAACATCTTGAAAAAATTGCAAAATACTATAAAATACCTTTTGAAATATTAAAGGAAGAAACCTTATCGTTTGAGTATCTTCGTGAATATGATGCAATTCCCAATATGGACGAAATGCTTAAAAAGTATGAGTTGTTCTTTCAAAGTAAAGTAACGAGTCAAATGTCAAAAGATAATAAATATTTTCAAAAAGCGGATGAACTCTTTGATAGAATAAGAGAATTTGTCTGTATGGAAACCATGCCAAAGACGAGTCGAGAATTGTATTATAAAGCATACAAAGAAGATGGAATTTTGGCAGGCGCAGCCAACACACTAATGATGTTGTTTATTGAATATACTCAAACCAGTATGGAACGTGAGTCTATGAAAAAGTTCGTTAATAGCAAATTGACAAACGGGGACATATATTCTGAGTATAAAAAAATTAATCAACCATTAAGTGACGCGAGGAAAAAATTCATTAATGACACCAAGATGATTTTTGATGAGTGTATAGGCGTGCTTTGGAGTGTTGATGAAGGGAAATATCTTGCTGAATACTATTTAGCGTTGAAGTACTTGTTATGTATGGTTGACAATAATCGGGCGTGCATAGAGAATATTGAGATAGGAAGTTTGATGATGTTAGAATTTATGAAACTAGGCAATTCGCTTGCTAAAGGGGCTGTTTCTGTTTTTGAGTTAGAATAAGGTTATACAAATCTGTATAGGATTTGTACCGACAAATTTGTTTTTTCTTGATATAATTAGGTTGTCTTTTGAGGAATTTATACTTATTGATAACAAAAAAAGGAGGACTTGCTTATGAAAGAAAACAAATTTACGATGTGGGTTAAATCTCACAAAACAGAGCTAGTGGTTGCTGGCAGTGTGGTTTTAACGGCCTTGGGCGTAATTCTTCTCTCAGAAAGCTGGGAGAGTGTAAAAAAACTAGACGCTGTAAAACCTAAAAAGGCGCTTAACCATTCACTTAATATTTCACCCGATGCACCTATTGTTATTGCGGTAGAAAATGAACCGGTATTGAAAATAATTGATGTGAGAGAGCATTTGCGAAATTTGCCTCAAGGGTATCGTCCTTCTGGGGCTAAGATTGCCGAGGCTGCGCAATTAGGGATTGAACTTGCAAACAATCAAACTTTTGTTTCGGGATATCCGAGAAGTTACGCAGCGTAAGGAGGGATTGTATATGGCTTATGAAGTTTTTTCAATGCTGTGTCGTACTAGTAAACATGGTGAAATGGATTACATAGGAAAAGGCAATTACAAGTGTCCCATATGCGGATTTGAATACCACGATGACGACTATGATGATGATGGTAGTAGCGAAAAATTAAGTGTGTATGAGGCAGCAGAAATATGGGCATCTCACGGCAAAGATGAAGATTATATGTTTGGGTATTCGGAAGACGAACTTGAACGTGCACTTTAAAGGGGGAGAAATATGCTAGTTTTAGGGATTAATCATATTCTCAACTGGTGTCAGGTTTTATCTAATGGCAGACGATATACTTGTCATACAAAGAAAATTAATGGCGAATTATTTTTTTATTTCAAAAAAGAGTGGCATCGTGTTTTAGATTATGCGTCACAATATATGAATGAGTTTAAATAATATACAGAGGCAAGGAGATATTCCTTGTCTCTTTTATTATATTAAAAAGCCCATCGCAGCTTGAGCGATGGGCGTGTTTCATATTGTTAATTCTATCTCTACACCCTCATTGCTGACGGTGATTTTTTCGATTATTTGGTAAAGGATTTCATAAATAACAGGATCAAGAGAGTGCTTCAAGTCCTTGTATAATTTCTTCTTTATGTTTTTTAGGTTATTTGGAGTTATTTCTGGAACCTTTTCTTTTGTGTTCATCTTTTTTAGAACGGCTTCTTTTTGTAACGTTAGCATATGGCGGTACTTGCCAGAAGCTGTGCGTCTCTGTTTTAGGCTTGATTTACTTAGATATTGACTAAGTTTACGTTCTATGGCTATCGAAGCTATCATAAAGCAATACGCCTTATGGCCAGTAAAGGTTGGTCATAAGGCGTATTCTGCTATTTCTCACTTTTTGTGAGAATGAATGGTGGAGTCGAGGGGAGTCGCTCTTGCTTTTTGCAAAGGCATAATCATAGAATGTGAAGTACTTGCTTTGCAAAAAGCTTCGGTCACCGCTAAAAAATGATTCACTGAATCATTTTTGTCGCTGCGTTCGCCCCCCTCTCGTAAATAATCAATCCAAAAAGAAAAAGCACCAAGCGGTGCTTTCCTTTTTGTCTACGGGCTACAAAAAAGATATTTTTGCTGTTTTTGCGTATGAATTCGAGCTCTTGTAGAAATGATATATTGCTACGCAATATGATATACGGCTTCCGCCGTATGATATACTTGCCTGCGGCAAGCATGATATAAGAACCCGACCCGCTGACGAAATCAAAGATTTCGAGCGGGTACCCCGGAACCTTGTTATTCGCTGCGCCCATAATAATATCCGTTCCTCCATATGCCGAAGGCATATATCACCCACCGCAGGTGGATATCATATCGAAGATATATCACCCGTTCCGGCAGGAACGGATATCATTGAAAAACGACAAGTTTCTGTCGAAACTTGTCGTTTTTCATGGCGCAGGCAGAGGGATTCGAACCCCCGTGGGATTGCTCCCAAACGGTTTTCAAGACCGCCTCGTTATGACCACTTCGATATGCCTGCGTATTCAATTTTTTGTTATTTTACCACACATTGTGGGCACTTTGTGTGCGGACCGCCTCGTTATGCCCTGTTGCGGTTCCCCGAAATTTTCGCTTGCTGTTCGCTTCGCAAAATTTCGACCGCGGCCACTCCTTATTGCTCGCTTTATCCGACACTGTCGGCGCTCGCAAACGTCCCCACTTCGATATGCCTGCGTATATTTTCGCGAGTGTCGCCCTCACAACACCCGCGTATTATATCACATATTTTATTTTTTGTCAATAGTTATCAATACCCAAAAAAATAAGTATTATTCTTCAACGTTAAACTTTTTGCCCAGCACCTTGAAAACGTATGAAACCGTAAGCCCAATTGCTACCGCAATAACACTTAATACCCAGTTAAGAGCACCCGACGGGAGCCCCGGAAAAATACTTATAATCGAGCCGGACATAAATCCAAGAACCATCAAAAACGCAAGACTGCGATGCTTTTCAAATACCCTCTTCGTTATGTTCGAGAACAATATCATTCCTACGACAAACGCCAAGGCTACACAGCCTACTGTAATCACGCTCGTCCACCATTCAGGAGTAAACCACGAATTAAATTTTAATATACCCGTAACAAGATGCAAAAGCGGCTCGTATACGCTGAACATCATAAGCAACATAGATACGCTCATACCGGGCATCATACTCATCATACCCGATACAAATCCACAAATGGGCAGATAAATACGCATAGCAACACTTGCCGCGTTGGTAGTATCAACAGCGACAGCAATGTCAGCCTTCGCCATAAAGCCGATAGTTAACGCAAATGCGAGCGCAAAGGTAACGCCAACAAAATACTTTGCCTTAATTTTACCTTTTTTCGCTTCGCCCACAACAGTAGGTATGCTGCCTGCAATAAGACTCATAAAGAGTAGGTATGCAGGAACAGTATAGTAAGTAAACAAGAAGTCAAGAGCCTGAATAAGAAGCACTATGCTCGCCAAGGCGCCTATGCACATAGGAAGAAGATATACCACGTTTTTCTTAAAGTTTTTTAAGGGGTTTGAAATAATAGTGATAAGCTCATCGTAAATTCCCATCATAACCGCCATAATGCTGCCGCTTATACCGGGTGCAATAACGCTTATGCCCAGAAAAGCCCCGCAAAGCATACGGTAGAAGAAATTTTTTATTCCGTTGTCAGCCTTCTTTGTTTCAGCCATATTCAACCTCAATTTATGTATAGAAATATTAAAAATGCATATTAAGTAAACACTACATTTTATTGTACAGTATAATGTAACATTTTGCAATAGGAAACAAAAAGATTTAAGAAAAGCGCCCCATCACATAAACAAAATGACTTGACACAGTAATATATTTTTGTTATAATACTTTGGCAAATAAAAAAGCAACGAGATGTGGATCAACCAGGTATGGTGCAACTGGCAGCGCGCTTTCTTTGGGAGCGTGCCCAGCAGTTATAGCCGAGTTTTTACGGAAGACCCGAAAAGCCTTTAACGGTGCGGACTTTCGGGTTGTTTTGAAAACTCAAAAATGCGTGGATTTTGAGTTTGACCACAGTTTGTCCCACTTCTACGCAAAATCAATGAAAAATCGAATAAAAATCGGGGTGTGGCTCAGCTGGTAGAGCGGGTGGTTTGGGAGCGTGAACAAGATACGCCTTGACAAAAAATCAAAAGTGCGAAAAAGCCTTGTAACATCGGCATTTTCGGCACTTTGCAAAATCACAAAAATGCGTAAAAATCGGGTTTGACCACAGTTTGTCCCACTTCTACGCAAAATCAATAAAAAATCGAATAAAAATCGGGGTGTGGCTCAGCTGGTAGAGCGGGTGGTTTGGGACCATCAGGCCGCAGGTTCAAGTCCTGTCACTCCGACCACAAAAACGACCTAAAGCAGAGATTTGTTCTCCACTTTAGGTCATTTTTTATTACTATTTAGGCGTTTTATATTCACTTTAAGAAAACTTGCGATTTTTTGACCACATAATTAAATGTGGCCTGCAAAATTCCTTTTTCTTTGATTACTGCGACACAAATTTTGAGGTCTAACGGATGGTTTCCCTCATGTCTTTCAATTTCTGCCACATTCCTATCTATATTCTCTCTTAAAAATATTGACATTTTGCTTTTGTTGGAGTACAATCTATTAGTCCCATATGGGACTTGGAGGTTATAATGGAAATTGAGGTACAACAGCTTATGAACGACGTCAACCGCGCTATTATCAAGTTCCGCGGCGTTTATTCTTCGTGGTCAAAAAAGCACGGTGTCAGCTACAATGAAATGCTCGTTTTATATACGATCCGCGATAACGGCTTCTGTACGCAAAAGCAGATCTGCGAAAATTATCTGCTACCCAAGCAAACGGTCAATCACGTGATCACTTCAATGATTACGGAGGGTCTGCTTTGTGACAGCCAAGAGAATTCCTCGGGCAGAGAAAAAGCCTATGTATTTACGGCAAAGGGCGAGGAATACGCTGCTCCATTGCTCGCTTCTCTCGGCAAAGTGGAGGAACAGGCGGCTGCGGCAATGGGTGTTCGTAAAATTCGGCAAATGACGGCTCTGATCTGCGAATACGATAGCGTACTCGCATCGGCACTCGAGGAGGATATGACCTGATATGGAAGCGATCAAAGAACAAAGCAATTATTTCGGCACGGAGAGAATCAGTAAAATCCTTTTCAAAATGGCGCCGCCCGTGATGCTCGCACAGCTCATTCAAGCGCTCTACAATATTGTGGACAGCGTTTTCGTCGGCCGCTTCTCGGATTCGGGATTGACCGCGCTCTCCATCATTTATCCCATTCAGCTTTTAATGATCGCCCTCGCCGTTGGCACGGGTGTCGGTATCAATACCGTTATGGCAGCTAAGCTCGGTGTTGATCAAAAGGAGAAGGCAAAGGAGTACGCAGGTGTTGGCACACCGCTTGCCATTGCGCTTTGGGTGATCTTTGCCGCTGTATGCTACGCTATTATGCCTGCCTTTGCAAGAATGTCAACGAATGACCCTGCTATCATTTCCGACGTTATCACATACGGCAGGATCGTTTGCGTATTCAGCTTTGGATTATTTCTTGAAAGCATTTGGACGAAGATATTGCAGGCGCAGGGGGATATGAAAACGCCGATGGTGGCGCAGATACTCGGCGCGGTTACAAATATCATTCTCGATCCGCTTCTCATCTTTGGACTTTTCGGACTCCCGAGAATGGGCATCGCAGGCGCGGCTGTTGCGACCGTGGCAGGTCAAGTGGTCGCCGCCCTTGTAGTGATGAAAAAAGGATTTTACCGTTCTCCCGTTCTCAAAAAATATCCGCATTACGTAGCAAAGATATTCCGCTTGGGGCTTCCCAACATTCTGATGCAATCGGCGTACACCTTTTACATATTCGGTCTGAATATGATCCTTGCTACCTTTTCCGACGCGGCAGTTACAACGCTCGGTCTTTACTACAAGTGGCAGACCTTCTTCTTTATTCCGCTTGGTGCCATGCAGACCTGCATTGTTCCCGTGATCAGCTTCAACTTCGCGGCAAAAAATATAGACCGTTGCAAAAAGACACTGAACACGTCCATTCTGTTCGGTCTTGTCCTGATGTCGCTCGGCACGCTTTGCTTCAATCTGATACCTGAGCCGATGCTTCGCTTTTTCTCATCGGACGAGGAGGTCATCCGTATCGGCATTACCGCATTCCGCATTATCGGTTGGAGCTTCTTGCCGCTCGTCACCTCGCTGACCTATCCCGTACTCTTCCAAGCGGTGGGACAGCCCGTGAAAAGCTCGGCTCTGACGATTATCCGCACGGTGATACTGTTCGTGCCGCTCGGCTATCTTTTCTCGCTGATCGGTCTTGATTATTTTTGGCTGACCTATCCTGTAACAGACGGACTTACGACTTTGGTCGGTTTTCTTATGTGTCTGTTCTTCTTCAAAAAGGCGTACACGCAAAGCTCACTTGAACAGGCAAAGGCGGAGCATCCCGTGGCAATAATGCCGTCACGACCGGGTGTTATTATAACGATTGCCCGTGAACACGGCTCGGGCGGCAAGCAAATAGGCAAATTGGTTGCCGAAAAGCTCGGTATTCCGTTTTACTACAAGGAAATGACCGCACTCGCCGCAGAGGAAAGCGGACTCGACCGTGAATTTATTTCGGGACTGAACAAAAACTCTCCGAGACGGCTTCACGACCTCTATCTTTCAAGAAGAGTGGTTCGGCACGCGATCCGCGCTCAGTACAAGGTCATACAAAAAATTGCCGATAGCGGAAGCTGTGTGATCGTTGGACGCGCCGCCGATTTCGTTCTCCGCGACCGTCCGAATGTAGTTCGCGTATTTGTTCACGCTCCCGAGGAATACCGAATCAAGCGTGTTATGGAGCTTTACGGCGACAGCAAAAAAGAAGCCGAAAGGAATATCAAGCATTCCGACAAGGCACGGGCATCCTATTATAAGCACATATCGGGACTTGAATGGGGCGATGGCGCACATTACGACATTGTGATAGACTCGTCCGTAGGACTTGACGCCGCTACGGAGACAATCCTTGCACAGTTGCAGAGTGCATCGGTGTCCAATAACTAAAATTGCTTTTCTTTGTTTACTGCAACCCAATTTTTGAGGGCGCCTTAGTCGGCGCCCTCTTTCGTTTTGCCTTTTCTTTGTCTACCGCGGGGCAGTTATTGACTTTTCGGCGATTTTATGATATACTTACAAAAACAGATATGGTCACCGGAGGCAGAGTGCCGTAGCGCTCGTATGCCGGATTAGGTGTCCGAGTGAGCTCGGGTTATTGTGTGCGCAATAGCCGGAGTTTTTTATTTTTTAGGAGGCTTTTATGAAAAACACAAAGGTTACTCTTGTTCCGCTTACGGCAGACGACCGCGAGCAATTCATTCTTGACAATCAGTGGGCATTCAAGTACGGCGCGATAGAGGAATTCGGCAAGCGTGACGACCACATGGATTTTGACGGCGAGATCATCTCTCGCAAAACCATCGAGCGTTGCATCGACTCGCCCGATAGCGAGACCTATCGAATCGTTGTTGACTGTAGACGAGTTGGAGGTCTTATTCTGAAAATCAACAAAGAAACGCATCACAACGAGCTGGAGATTCTGTTCGTTTCCCCCGAGGAGCACACCAAAGGAATCGGCTACGGTGCGTGGCTTGCGGTAGAGGCTCTGCATCCCGAGACCAAAGTATGGGAAACCTGCACGCCCTATTTTGAGAAGCGCAACATTCACTTTTACGTTAACAAGTGCGGTTTTCAAATCGACCAATTTTGGTGCGAGTATTTTCAACCCGAACACGAAATGTTCGAGGATGAAAAGCACGACCCCGACGAAGGTCCTGATGAAATGTTTCGTTTTATCAAGGTGATGAAGCCATAGTCACTTCTCTTTGTTTACTGCATACCAAGCATTGAGGGCGCCTTAGTCGGCGCCCTCTTTTTGTTTTGCCTTTCTTTGTTTACTGCGGGGCAATGGTTGAGTCCTTTATTCTTCCTCAAACAGTTTTATTGCATCCGGACTGAATTTTTATTTGAGTCTGAAATACTTAATGTTCTTTCCGTTACCCTCACGCTTGATTTCCCCTTCAGCAACCAACTTGCGAAGAGCACCTTCGATAGAGCTTATGCTTAGTGAAGGACAAAGCTCTCGGATATCTTGCTTTGAAAATCTGCCGATCTTATTCATCGTTGCACGGCGAACAGTTTCAAGTGCCGGCAACTTTGTTTCCACGAGCGCAAACCTGTCTTCAAAATCCTTATAGGCTGCAAGTATCGTTCCAAGCAGATATTTGATGAACGGAACGGCATCGGCATTTCCTTCGTGCCAATCGTTCTGCGCTTTGGCAAGCGCATCGTAGTACAAGTCCTTATTCTTAGCGATCTTTGCTTCGAGCGATATATATTTTCCAACATAGAACCCGCTTCTATAAAGGAGCAGAGTTGTGAGCAAACGGCTCATTCTGCCGTTTCCGTCATTGAACGGATGGATGCAAAGAAAATCGTGGATGAATATCGGAATCGCTATGAGCGGCTCTAACTCATTATTACCGATTACTCGATTAAATTCGTTACATATGCTTTCGAGTGCGGTAGGCGTTTCAATCGGATCGAGCGGAGTGAACAACGTTCTCGTACTGCCGTCGGGATAGGTTGCGCTGATGTAATTCTGTACGCTCTTTGTTCTGCCTGCCGCAGGGTTATTCATATGGCTATACAGAATTTTATGGAGTTGCAGAATGTAATTAGGAGTGATCGGGATGGCATCAAAGCTCTCGTGGATGATACTTAATACATCACGGTATCCGGCAATCTCTTGCTCATCTCGATTTTTGGGCGCGGTCTTATCCACTACGATCTGCCTGATTCTCGTGTTGGTCGTAACGATACCTTCAATCGCATTGGAACTTTCGGTACTCTGCACCTTTGCAATCTCAACGAGCTTTTCAAGCTCTTCCGGGCGTTGCTTGAGATACATCTCTTGCTTTCCGGCTTCCTTGTAAATGGCAGCTATCAAGCCAAGCAGCTCCGAATCCCATTTTTGTTCGCTAATTTTTGAGTAGTTAAATGTTCTCATAGCCTTAACCTCGCCTTCTTTCCCTTAAATTATATCATATTATAAGGGAATTGTCAATGGTATGAGGGAATATCTCCTTAATATTGTTTCAATAATAAGGGAATTCTAATCACTCAACTTAAATTTTGAGGGCGCCTTAATCGGCGCCCTCTTTTCGTTTTGCTTTTTCTTTGTTTACTGCGGGGCAATGGTTGAGGGGCGACCATTCGCAGCTTGAAATGGATCAAATCTTGCGCTTAAAATCAATTCCCGCTTTTCTTGCTTGCGCGCACAGGTCCTTTGTCTGCAGTTTATACTCCTTGC
>JAFUJB010000014.1 GCA_017473865.1 Clostridia bacterium
AAATGGATATGCAGTAACTAATGCTTGGCGACTCGACAGTGTAGGCTGGTGCTATCTCGGTGAAGAAGGCGCAATGCTTACAAATGCATGGATGAAGGACAGCGTAGGTTGGTGTTATCTTGATGAAAGCGGCTATTGGGACGGCATATATTACGATGAACCTCTAGAATAAAACAAAAAGAGCGGTTTGGCGTACCTGCAATAAAGCAGGTACGCCAATTTTCTTTTCGGTCTATACTATCTCTTGCGCCCCACTTTTTGAAAAAAGTGGGAGGCTTATGCAAACCCATGTTGCACTGCGCCGTGGGCGCCTTTTTCGCGCTTATATTAAAGCAATACCTCTTTGTTAGTTCCGTAGAATATATCGTCGCGTCCGCTTATATATTCAAAAAGCTTTTCAAGCTTTACAAGACTGTCGCTTTCAAGATCAAGCTCGAATGAATGTCCCCATATATAGAGCATCTGCGGTTTGTCTGTTTTCATATCTATAAACTTTTTCGCCATTTCAAAGGTTTTATCATACTGCGTTATAGGCGATACGTTTGGGCTAAACCTATAAAGGTCTTCGGGCATATCAAAGCTGTCCGTACGAGTTACAGTACGGGCGTATTTTATTCCCGTATTATTTTTTATAAGCTCTGCTACCCTCTCGTCGTTGTTTATTCCACCGCCGGGATATGCAAAACCTACAACCTCATATCCTATCATTTCAGAAAGATTCAGTCTGTCCTGTTCAACCTGTCTGATAACCTCTTGGTCATCGAGCAACGTCAGACGGGGATGTGTCAAAGTATGAGCAGCAACCTCGTGTCCCTCATACAGCCATTTTAATTCCTCGGGATATATTTTATAATGCGATACTTTCAGCCCGTCCGGCCTTGTTACAATGCCCCTTTTTCCAAGAAGCCCGGAATTAATGTTAAACGTGCATTTGAGCCCGTATTTGTTTAACAACTGTACAAGCTGAATATCCTGCGTAACACCGTCATCAAAACTGAACGTTATCGCTTTCATTTTCTTTTGTGTGTCAAAAAAAGCCATTTTATATTCTCCTCTTACGTAATTATAAGAATCAACCCTGCCGCTTCATTGTTGATTACAGTACTTGTATATATTATAATTCTTAAACAGATAAAAAGTCAAGTAATTTAATCTTTTTATACTTTCTCCCACCTTGTTTATTTAAGTATAAATTTCTTATTTTTATTTATACTAAAAAATAAAAAAGGTTTTTATGAAAAAGAGATATATACAGTTTGACAATCCGCCGAAAATCATTTCGGCAAGCTCAGTTGTAGGCAGAAAAGAAAACGAAGGAATATTCCACGGCAAGTATGATATTGTTGATGAAACCGACAGCTTTTCTCAGGATACTTTTGAAAAAAGCGAGAGCGAAATGCAGCGCCTCGCCGTAAAAAAGGCACTTGAAAAAGCAGACCTTACCGACGGCGACATAGATGCTCTGTTTGCAGGCGACCTGACAAACCAGTGCGTCAGCTCAAACTACGGACTTTTAAACTATGATATTCCGTTTTTTGGTCTATACGGCGCTTGTTCGACCGCAGCCGAAGGTATTATGCTTTCATCACTTATGGTTGGTTACGGCATTTTTGAAAAAGCAATTGCCGTAACCTCATCACACAACTGCTCAGCAGAAAGGCAGTTTCGCTATCCCCTTGAATACGGCGGACAGCATACTCCCACGTCGCAATGGACGGTTACGGGCTCGGGCGCTTTCGTTATCTCAAAGAACGGCAATGGTCCATCTGTTGTCGGCTGTATGCCCGGCAAAACAATCGACAGAGGTATAACAGACATAAATAATATGGGCGCAGCAATGGCACCGTCAGCCATAGATACACTCAGTTGTTTTTTCAAAGAAACAGATACACGTCCTAAAGACTATGACCTTATAGTAACGGGCGATTTAGGCTATGAAGGGCATAGAATAGTCAAAGAACTTATGTACGAAAACGGTTATGATATGGGTACACAATACAAAGATTGCGGTCTTATGATATATGACCGCAAAAAGCAGGATATGCATTCAGGCGGCTCCGGTTGCGGCTGTTCTGCGGTAGTATTTGCTGCTCATATTTATGAGGAATTGTGCAACGGCAAACTTGGCAACGTTCTCTTTCTGGGCACAGGTGCACTTATGAGCCCAACGAGCGTACAACAGGGACTGTCAATCCCCGGTATTGCCCACTTGATTCATATAAAAGGGTGTGATAAATAATGGAATATATAAAGGCTTTTGTTGTGGGCGGACTTTTATGCGTTATTGCCCAGATTTTAATTGACAGAACCAAGCTGAATCCCGCCAGAATACTCGTTTTTTACGTTGTTTCGGGTGTTGTTCTGACCGCTATTGGACTATATGAACCATTGGTAAAGTATGCAGGATGCGGTGCTACGACTCCGCTTACGGGGTTTGGATATTCTCTTGCAAAAGGTGTACAAGAAGCCATCTCCGAAAAGGGTGCTATCGGTATACTGACGGGCGGTCTTACGGGTACGGCAGGCGGAATAACCTCAGCTCTTTTATTTGCGTACCTGGCATCGCTGATATTTAAAGGCAAACCCAAATAATTATTAAATATTGTATACAAAATGCTACATTAATAACAATGTAGCTTTTTTATATCTTGACAGAAGCGCGGTAAAGAAGTAAAATAATACTATAAATAATACGAAAGGACTCAATTCTTATGTCTCAAAGTTTGAAAAACATTTTTGAAATCATCGTAAGCTGGGTAGTAAGCGCCGGAATTAAGCTTGTTTTGGCTTTGGTTGTTCTTTTTGCAGGCCTTACACTTGCAAAGTTTATTACCACAAAACTTATGAATTCAAAGGGAATGGATCACATTGATCCAAGTGTAAAATCATTTTTACGTAATTGTATAAAGATTACTCTTTATGCCGTTGTATTTGTTTCAGCTGCTCTGATTATCGGTATTCCGGCGGCATCATTTATTGCCCTTCTCGGTACAGCCGGCGTGGCAGTCGGTCTTGCTCTTCAGGGGGCATTCAGTAACTTTGCAGGCGGCATTATGATCCTCATCTTCCGTCCCTTTAAAGTAGGCGACTACATCGACTCTGTCGGTTGCTCGGGCACTGTTAAAGAAATCAGCATTTTTTACACAGTTCTCACAACCGTCGACAACAAAACGATCAACATTCCGAACGGAACCTTGATGAATTCTACCGTTACAAACTTCTCTGTCGAAAAAACAAGAAGAGTTGACATTGACTTTGCAGTAAGTCCCCAAAACGATGTTGAAAAGCTTAAACAGATACTTCTTGATTGCGCAAATTCACATGAACTTGTTCTTCACGACCCTGCCCCCTTTGCACGAAACACAGCAAGAGACAACGGAGCTTTAGTGTTTACGCTCAGAGTATGGTGTGAATCCAAAGACTTCTGGACAGTAAAACATGATCTGCTCGAAAAAGTCAAAAACGAATTTGATAAGAACTCTGTTGTGGCATTCCACCAGCAGATTGATATACATAATCAATAAATAAGAGAGTGTGTGGGCTTCGCCCACTCACTCTCTATTGTATTTAATAATAAATAAAAACACGGCTTTTCAGCCGTGTTTTGTTTTTTGTTATATTATATCAGGACTCCAGTTGTCGCCTGTCTGTGGAGGCGGCATCTGCGGATAGAGAGGATATTTGTTGGGGGTTACGTCGCTATAAATCGTGTGATAAAGCAAATAAATAGCGTCGTTCTTATTAACCTTGCCATCTGAGTTATAGTCGCCGTCTTTGCTTAACGGATATTTTTGATTACCGAATACGGTATTATACAAAAGATATATAGCATCGTCAGCATTAATTTTTCCGTCTCCGTTTGCATCTCCGCTTTTTTCAAGAGCATAGGCATTAATCATTGTGCCAAAAACCGCAACAAGAGTAAAAACAAGCGCGAAAAACATTATTAACGTTCTTCTCATAATCAAACACCCCAAATAATAAATCTATAAGTTTCTCTTCTTTATAATTATATCACAAACATATTGTTAAATCAAGAGTTACACAACATAAAATTTTTCCAAGAGTTTTTTTAAAAATAGGCTTTCTAAATTTAACCTTAAATAAATGCAAACTGCTTTAAAATAAAAATAAACAGAAATACCGTTGCAAGACTGCATACCGTCGTGAGCAGAAGAATCTGTCCCGCCAACTCGGAGTCTCCATGCATATTCTTTGCCATAATGTAACTCGAAACTGATGTTGGGCTGCCGAATGAAACGAGCACCATCGTAAGCGGAAGTCCTCTGAATCCCATCAGAATTGCAACCACGAGGGTAAGTGCCGGCATTATCATATTCTTGACAGCCATACTCCACGCGGCAATCCCTATTCTTCCCTTCAGGTTTTCAGGCTTGAAATTTACGCCTATACTTATTAGAGCTAAGGGCACAGCACACGCCGAAACGTCGCTTATAGGCTTAATAGCAAACTGAGGAACCCCAAGACCAAAATTTGTTTTCATCAGCGAAAAGACAAAACCAACCATAATACCTATAATCAGAGGATTTTTAACTATCGAAAGCGTTATTTGTTTTACAATCTCATTTATACCCTTTTTCGTCTGATCCTTTGGAGCAAATATACTGAAAACAACTACCGCAAGAATATTGAACATTATCGTAACGACAGGTAACAAAGGAGTTGCCGCAATTCTCCCCGCCTCTCCAAACATATTCGTAGCGAGAGGAAGCGCAAATATCGCAAAATTACCTCTGAATGCACCCTGAATAAAAGATCCGCATTTTGCGTTATCCTTGATAAAATGCGGTACAGTAACACACAAAAGGCAAAATGCCGCGATTATACCAACTAAAAAGAACAATATAACGGTCATATTTTCTGAAGAAAATATCTTTTCAAACTCAGTCTGGCTGACCGACTTGAACAACTCAAAAGGCAATGCTACCTTAAAAACAAATTTATCTGCAATCGTGCAAAAATCATCCTTAAGAAAACCAATTTTTTTCAAAAGCATACCGAAAAGCACAAGCAAAAAAATCGGTGCTACTGAATTAAAACTGTATATAAAGCTTTCAAGCATTATTATTCACTCGTTTCTTCGTAATTTATATCACAATTATACACGAACAAAAAACATTATGCAATATACATTTTTAAATAAAATGTTTTATTCCGCAAGCCGTGTAAAAAATTGTATTTTTTTCATTTTATATGCCTATTACGCTTGACAATCGGCTTTTTTTCGTGTAAAATTAATATTTAATAAAACATATTTTTTGATAATAAAAAATTATACATATAGACAAAAAAAGGAGAAAGAAAATGACAATCGACCGTTTTGCAAAAGAAGGCCTTACCTTTGATGATGTGTTGCTCATTCCCGCAAAAAGCGATGTTCTTCCCAACACCGTAAAACTTGAAACCTACATCACAAAGAAAATCAAACTTAACATACCGCTTATGTCCGCGGCTATGGATACCGTAACTGAATCCGGACTTGCTATCGCTATGGCAAGAGAGGGTGGTATTGGTATTATCCACAAGAATATGACCATCGAAAGACAGCGCGACGAAGTTGAACGTGTCAAGAGAAGCGAGAACGGCGTAATTACCAATCCCTTCTATCTCTCTCCAGAGAACTATGTATATGAAGCTGATCAGCTTATGGGCAAATACCGTATTTCAGGTGTGCCGATATGCGATGAGAATAAAAAGCTTGTCGGTATTATTACAAACCGCGATATGCGTTTCCTCACCGATTATAATATTAAGATCAGCGAAGTTATGACAAAGGAAAACCTTGTTACTGCTCCCAGAGGTACAACTCTTGAACAGGCACAGGAGATCCTTCGTAAGCGCAAGATCGAAAAACTTCCTCTTGTTGATGCTGAAGGTAAGCTTTCAGGCCTCATTACAATTAAGGATATTGAAAAAGCAACAAAATACCCCAACTCTGCAAAAGATGCAAACGGAAGACTTCTCTGCGGTGCTGCAATCGGTGTTACTGCAGACGTTTTAACAAGAGTTGAAGCTCTCCTCTCCGCAGGTGCAGACCTTTTGGTTCTCGACTCTGCTCACGGTCATTCGCAGAACATTCTTAACTGCATTAAGAAGATTAAAGAAGCATTCCCCGAAGCTCAGATCTGTGCAGGTAATATTGCAACCGCAGAAGCTGCAGAAGATCTCATAAAAGCAGGTGCTGATGCAATCAAAGTCGGTATCGGTCCCGGTTCTATTTGTACAACACGTGTTGTTGCAGGTATAGGTGTTCCCCAGATCACCGCAATCAGCGATGCATCAGAGGTAGCAAAGAAATACGGTATTCCCGTTATCGCAGACGGCGGTATTAAATACAGCGGTGATCTTCCCAAAGCAATCGCTGCCGGCGCTGACGCAATTATGATAGGTTCGCTCTTTGCAGGCTGTGAAGAATCCCCCGGCGACTCCGAAATCTATCAGGGCAGACGCTTTAAGGTTTATCGCGGTATGGGTTCGCTCGCAGCTATGGAAAAGGGCTCAAAAGACCGTTACTTCCAGGAAGGCAGCTCGGCTAACAAGCTTGTTCCCGAAGGCGTTGAAGGACGTGTTCCCTACAAAGGCCCCTTGGCTGACACTGTATATCAGCTTATCGGCGGACTTCGTTCCGGCATGGGTTACTGTGGATGTGCAGACATTCCCACTCTCAAAACAAATTCTAAGTTTGTCAGAATTACGGGTGCGGGACTCCGCGAATCGCATCCTCACGATATTAGTATTACGAAGGAAGCTCCGAACTATAGCCAGTCTATGTAATATAAAATGGTGTGTGAAAACACACCATTTTTTGTTATATAGGACTTCGCCCTATGACCCACAAGAGGACACTTCTAAAAAAGTATCCTCTTGACTCCTTCAAAACTTTGCAACATGGTTTTATTAACATCTCATTTTTTCAAAAAGATTTGCAGAATACTAAACAAAGTAATAATAGTATAAAGCAAAAATGAATGGTACGTAAAAATCCCCCTCGGCTAATGCCGAGAGGGATTTTTTATGTTGTACTATTATTAAAGAGCATCCCAGAAATTGCCAATGTCAATGTCACCGTCTGCACTATAAATACTAGGCTGTGTATTACCACCACCACTTGCTGTAAGAATAGCATCCTCAGATTTGAACAAAAGAACTTCGATTTCGGGAAGCGTGTACTGCTTTTTCATAATTCAGTTTTCCTTTCTTAAAATACTATTTCTTAGTTTGCTCCACCAAGAGCAATAATATCATCAATTTTCTTCTTGTTATCGCCAAGACCGTTGTACCAAAGCTGGTTGTCTGCCTTCTTAGCTTCAGATGCTACTTCAATAAGGGTCATGCCGTAGTTTACAGATCCTGCATTTTCAACAGGCATATCAACGTAAACGATGTTTTCAACGTTTGTTGCTGTATCCTTAACAATAATGTATCCTCTGAAGTAAACTGTTGTCTTTGCACGGTCTGCATTTATAGCATTGTTGGATTCATATCCGGGAATAACTGCCTGATACAAGTAGAAGCCATCGTACTTGCTGTCTTCAGCAAATTTACCTGTATCTACCTTGATCTTACCGTTTTCCCATGCAACAGCGTTAATGCATTTCTTTGAACCGTATACGTAGGAAGCTGCATCTTTACCAACAAGCATACCAACCTTCGTTACTGCTAATCCGTTCTGTGCTGCTCCGCCTTCCAAGAATGCCTTAGAAATCTTTGCCTGGCAACGCATTGCGAGACTATTAAGACGAATGCCTGTACCGACAAGTGCATAGTTGTTTGCAATTGTTGTGATCTGTGCCTTAGCCGCGTCAGAGAGAGGAGCATTTGCTACTGCAATACCGCAAGAGAAAGCCATGGTCTGTGTAGCAGCTGTAGCGCCTGCAAACTTAACATCATTCTTGTATTCAGTAAGGTGATTGTACTTTGTGAGTGCATCATAAGTAACACTTATCTCTTTACCACCATGTTTCCATGTGAGAGTATCGCCTGCTTTAACTGCGTAATCACCGAGTTTTGCATTTGCTCCGATACCAGAAACAGTTACTGTCTGTCCGTTCATGGGACGGTAAATTGTTTCGCCTCTGTTAAGTGCAGTGAGTTGTCCATTCTTTGTCCACTGTACGTAGTCAAGAATCTTCTCACCTGTAAGATGGTTTACTCTTGATGTAAAGTTATATTTGAGAGTTTTTTCATTGAAGCAATCAAAGTCTCCTACCAATCTTATGTACAAGGAACTTCCTGCAAAGTTTGCAGCTACGTTGTTATAACCTACAGGATAGAAGGATGTTACAGAATTTTCAACGGGAGATTCAAACTTCATTCCGTTGCCAACAAATTCTGCATAGTATGTACCCTTAACTACATCCTGACCTGCAGCAGCACCATCGTTCAATGAGCCGTGATAAATCTGGTCAAATTTAAGAGTACCGCCACTGATCTTGAGTATCAAGTCACCATTTATACATACTGACTTTGACTTGTCATTGTTAAGTGTTGAGAATACCTTAACGTTAGTCTTACCGATCGTACCGCCTGTAATAATAACGCTAATATCACCGTCAACGTTTACATTAACACCTGCGATGTTAGGAATTTCTGTAACTTCGCCGCCATTGATAATGTAGAATACATCGCCCTGTGCAAATGCACCTGCTTCAGCTTCTGCTGCATAAGAACCTGCACCGTGAGGATGATTCATCGTACCCTTGTTAAATTCAAATGTAGAAGAACCTGTGTGCTTAGCACCTGCAACTTTAATATATGAACCGCCGTAGAGATTAATAGCAGCGCCGGATGTACCAACTCTTTCTTTAATCGTAAGTGCAGATGCGCCAGACTGAGTTGCACCTGTTACTCCGAGGTAAGAACCGCCGTATACATTAATATTACCCTGAATTTTTGAATATTCGCATACAACTTCAGACTTACCTGTGTGTTTTGCTCCGGTTGCAGCAACATTTGAACCACCAAAGGTATCATGTCTAAGCACGCTTTCGATTGTTGATTTTGATGTTTTTTCACCGAAGGTTACCTTTGAGTTACCCGAATGCTCAGCATTAGCTCCAACAAGATTTGAGCCGCCGAAAACATAACCTTCACTAGCATCGAGCACTCCAACCGCACTTGATTGTACTGTAGCAGCAGCCAATACTTTTACGTAAGAGTTACCGCTGTGTTTGCCGGCTTTAGTTATTTTCGAGCCGCCATAAATACCCATAATTGCATTTATGTGATCTGCCGCTGCCTCAGGAGTGATAACTGTGGAATTTCCTTTGTGTTCAGCATTATCAGCAGCGATAAGCGAGCCGCCGTAAAAAACTTTATTATTATAATCAACAAAAGGCTTGTTGTAAATCTTGAGTGTTGTGTCGCCTGTATGCTTTGAGAAAGGTGCGTTAAGTTCTGAACCTACGTAAAACTCATTTCTAGTAGTGGATGTGAATTTTACATTTTGGTTTGTAGGCCAGATATTAACTACTATATCACCGTTGTACTCCGAATATGTAGCGCCCGGTTTAAACCACGCACCAAACTTAACATCGTCTTGAAATACTACTTTGTCTGTTTTTCCGATATTATACTCTAAATCAACGTCTAAAACAACTTTAGTATCTGCATTAGTATCTACGTTAATGTATCCGCCGTATAATGCTTTTTTAAACGTTGCACCATTTATGTTTGCTGTCACTTTACAATCTGTTACGCTGGCACCTGCATCAATTACCCAAGGTCCTACTTCACAGCGGTTTTCGTAAACCGCATTACCAAAGTTTACGGTTACATCAACGCCCTTAAAGCTCATTGCTTTATTGAAATAGAACAATGTTGTAGTATTATTGATTTTACCGCCGGTAATGTTGACGGTATACTGTGAACGTGTTTTTGCATCAACAGCAAGGCTTGCCAATCCTCTTTTTTCAAGTGCAGCACCAACAAAGCACAAGTTGTTTACTGTACCGCCCTTCATTTCGAGAACCGCATTACCGCTAATGTTTATCTCCTGTCCAACAGGTGCTTCGGGTCTGAAGTGTCCTGCTGTTGCAACGTTAGTGACATTTGCCTCACCCTGAATGGTAACAGTTGATGTGCCGGTAACCTTGGGAGTTGCGCCTGTGCAACAACCTCTACCCACAACATTTTCTGCTTTCGCTTTACCGCCGAATACAATTTTCGGGCTGTCAACGTCAGTTGCGGAGTTGGCGAAGTTTGCTGCAACTATCATATAATATCCCGAATATACTTCGAGGTCAGAACCCGCAATGTTAATCTTTGTGTTTCTACCAGTTTTATCGAGATCTGGATTTTCGTTTTTGATACCTTCACCAAAGGTACCCTTACCTTCTGTTACGAAGATGTAAGATGACTTTTTATAGTCAGCAACAACTGCCGTTGTAGGTCTGTCAAGGATAATATTTTCAAACTGAACATTACCCTTAACGTGAAGGATTGCATTAGTACCCACAGTAATACCAAATGTACCTCCACCTGTTAAGATAAGCTTACCGGCGCTTGTTTTGTCTGTACCGACAACGTATGTAGTCGCTTCTGCCGGATCAAGCACGATGTTTGCAGTAAGAGTAGCCGTAACATCTGCTCCGGTATCCTCTACTTCTTTCATCGCATTCTGTAGATCTTCCAAGCTAGCCACGGTGTGACCTGCGGCATAGCCTTCGTTTGCACTTCCTGCGTCTGCTACCGGTGCCGCGGATACTGCCATCATTGACATTACCATCATTACCGCTACCAAAACCGCCATCAATGCAATCTTGCTTCTGGACATGATTTTCATCATTTTCCCCTCCATAAAATTAAATTTTAAAAAATTTTTTCGCATTTTTACAAACAACTATCCGACGATAATTATTTTTATATTTTATAATATCACACCCACGCACAATTATAATTCCGCACCGGAAGTATTTTTATATTATTCACATTTTATCTAAATGTAATATCATATATTTTTTTACTAAATTCACAAACTTTGTGAATAGTAAAGTTTATAATTATAAACCACCCCCTATGACAATTGTTTTATTCAATCAAATCCACTATAAATATATCAACTCATTACCCAAAAAAACAAACAAGCGGTTATCCTTGAATCGTATTTTATTCATTAATATCTTTTTTATTTAATATTTACCCAAACCGTTGAAATTGTACATAAATATGTGGTACAATATAGCCAAAGAGATATCTTCTTTATGAAGGGAGTATATATGGAAAACGAAGTTACTCTGCAAAAAGAGCTTGAATTGTATCTTGAAGAGGAAAATCTTGATAAAGAAAAAATAAAAACACTTCTTGAAGAAAAACTTCCCAAGCTTTCGCAATCAAAGTTTTATGAATTTACTCGTCTTATGGCGTATTATCGTTGCGCGATGATGGAAATTGAGACGAAACTGAACGTACTTGACATTGAATTCGGCCTCCAGCACGACAGAAACCCTATTTCCGATATAAAAACAAGACTGAAAAGTCTCCAAAGCATTAGAGAAAAGATTAAAAGGCAAAACCTCCCCTTTACCCTTTCAAACGTCGAAGAAAACCTGCACGACATAGCCGGTGTCAGAGTCGTATGCTCTTTTCCGGAAGACGTGTACACTATCGCAAATGCTCTTTTAAAACAAGACGACATCGAGCTGGTTGTTATGAAAGACTACATAAAGAAACCAAAGAAAAACGGTTACAGAAGTCTTCACATGATTATTACTGTGCCGATATTCCTTGCGCACGAGAAAAAGCGTATGAAAGTCGAGGTTCAGCTGCGTACAATAGCAATGGACGTTTGGGCTACTCTTGAGCACCAACTAAGATATAAGAAAAACAAGCAGTTTACCAAAGAAGTCGCAGAGGAACTGCTCTATTGCGCAAGTCTGAGTGCAGAGCTTGACAAGCGTATGGACTCTCTGAGGGAACTTACAACGGAATAATTAGTGTAAAAAAAGGGCGGTGATACCGCTCTTTTTTGTATTGGGCGCATTACGTCATGGCGTTGCCGCCAGAAGCTTCGCTCACCACCCTTAAGCCCCTTTTTGAAAAAACGGGCTTAAGAATCCCGAAAAACTTTTCTATATGGCTTTTGCAGATGCGATGCTGATAGTATAAGTGAAAAATGAATAATGAAAAATGAATGATGAAGAATTGAGGAGTGCCTTTGGCACAGATTATAAATTGTCGGCATAGCCGACACCAAAACTATTCATTATTCAATATTCATCATTCACTATTCATTTTTTACGGCATCACATATGCCGTTAACTTCGATGACGCGATGCTGATAGTATAAGTGAAAAATGAATAATGAAAAATGAATGATGAAGAATTAAGGAGTGCCTTTGGCACAGATTATAAATTGTCGGCATAGCCGACACCAAAACTATTCATTATTCAATATTCATCATTCACTATTCATTTTTTACGGCATCACATATGCTGTTAACTTCGATGACGCGATGCTGATAGTATAAAAGATATTTTCCGCCCGAGATCCTTCACTGCGTCGCCACGTCATGTCATTCTCGAGCGAAGCGAAGAATCTCGCGTGGCGACTTCGTTCGAGGATGACACGCGCAGGGTTCTTATATCCCGTACAATTCGGCGACCCATGTTGCAAAGTTTTCTTTGCCTACCTTTCTTTTTCAAAAGAAAGTAGGTGGCAAAACAAAAAGTGTGTGGACAAAGCCACACACTTTTTTTATTTATTTCTTCTTAAAGAAGCTAAACAAACCTTTGCTTTCTTCTTCAACGGGTTTGACAGGTTCTTCTGCCTTAACAGGTTCAGCGGGAGCTACGGGAGCTTCGGGCTTACGTTCTTCTCTGTTGTAAGGACGTCTGTTAGGGTTTTCTCTGTACTTGTCGTTACCATTGTTGTTTCTGGGTCTGCTCTGCTGGGGACGTCTCTCTCTTTCTTCGTAGCCTTCGGGCTTAGGCATAGCGTCCTTTCTCGAAAGGTTGAGTCTTCCCTTTTCATCTGTTCCCATAAACTTAACGGTAATTACATCACCTTCGTTGCATATGTCTTCAACCTTTTCTACTCTCTTGTAGTCAAGCTTGCTGATGTGTACAAGTCCTTCCTTGCCGGGAGCAAATTCTACAAATGCTCCGATCGGAATAACTCTCGTTACTTTACCTGTGTAAATAGCACCAACCTCGGGTTCAAACACAATACCGTCGATAATCTTTTTAGCAGCGTATGCGCTGTCTCTGTTGACTGCGGAAATGTAGATTCTTCCGTCGTCTTCAATATCAATCTTAGCACCTGTATCGGCAACGATCTTCTGAATGACCTTACCGCCCGAACCGATAACTTCTCTGATCTTGTCGGGGTCGATCTGCATTGTGAGCATCTTAGGTGCATATTCGGATACATCTTCTCTTGCCGCAGGAATTGCCTTAAGAAGAATTTCGTCAATGATATAGTCTCTGCCCTTGTGTGTTACTTCAAGAGCGTTCTTGATAATTTCGGGCGTAAGACCGTCAATCTTAAGGTCCATCTGAATGGACGTAATACCCTTGTGTGTACCTGCTACCTTAAAGTCCATATCGCCGTAGAAGTCTTCAAGTCCCTGAATGTCGATCATTGTCATCCAGCGTTCGCCTTCTGTAATAAGACCGCAGGAAATACCTGCAACGGGAGCCTTGATCGGAACACCTGCATCCATAAGTGCAAGTGTCGAACCGCAAACCGATGCCTGCGACGTTGAGCCGTTAGAGCTGATAACTTCAGATACGCATCTGATTGCATAGGGGAATTCTTCTACTGAAGGAAGTACGGGAACGAGAGAACGTTCTGCCAATGCGCCGTGGCCGATCTCACGTCTGCCGGGACCTCTCGATGATTTTGCTTCACCTACGGAGTATCCGGGCATATTGTAGTGGTGCATATATCTCTTTGTTTCTTCTGTGTCGATACCGTCGAGAATCTGAGCATCGCCTATCGGGCCGAGTGTCGCGATTGTCATTACCTGTGTCTGACCACGGGTAAACATACCGCTACCGTGGGTACGGTTGAAAAGACCTACTTCAGCAGCCAAGGGTCTGATCTGATCCATTCTTCTGCCGTCAACACGTTTGCCGTCTTCAAGCAACCAACGGCGTACGATCTTCTTCTGAATCTTGTAGATGAGTTCACCGATAATCTCGGGCATTTCGGGATATTCTTCGCTGAATTTTTCAACGATTGCGTCAGTTATGGGCTGCATTCTTTCGTCACGAACGTTCTTGTCATCCGTGTCAAGAGCAAACATAACGTCCTTTTCGCAGAAATCAAATACTTTATCGAACATTTCATGGTCGAACTCGCAAGAAGGATAGTCAAACTTAGGCTTGCCAACCTCTGCAACGATCGAATTGATAAAGTTACAGATCTTCTTGATTTCTTCGTGAGCAGTCATAATAGCGTCAAACATAACGTCGTCAGCTACTTCCTTAGCACCTGCTTCAATCATAACAACTTTATTAAGGCTGCCTGCTACGGTAAGTTCAAGGTCGCTCTTTTCTCTCTGTTCAACAGTGGGATTGAGAACGATCTGACCGTCAACCAAGCCTACAAATACACCTGCGATAGGTCCGTTCCACGGAATATCCGAAATAGAAAGTGCGATAGATGCACCTATCATACCTGCAATTTCAGGGCTGTTGTCGTTGTCAACGCAAAGTACAGTCAAGCTGAGGTTTACGTCGTTACGGAGATCCTTGGGGAACAAGGGTCTGATCGGTCTGTCAATTACACGAGAAGTAAGTATAGCCTTTTCAGAGGGCTTGCCTTCTCTCTTGAGATAACCGCCGGGGATTCTGCCTACGGCGTAGAGTCTTTCTTCAAAATCAACCGAAAGGGGCAAGAAATCGATGCCGTCTCTGGGTTTTGCACTTGCTGTTGCGGTCGCAAGAATTACCGTGTCGCCGAAACGAACCAAGCAGGAGCCGTTTGCAAGTCCTGCCATTTTGCCTGTTTCAATTACAAGCTTTCTTCCTGACAATTCATACTCGAATGTCTTAAATTTCTCAAACATTTTCTTCCTCCGTTTTCTTCTTTTCTTCTTTTCTTCATCCACGGCATAGTTTTTTAGCATTTAAATAACGGTCCGAGCATTGTTCTTCGGGCAGTTGTTTAACTGCTAAACCGCTATGCCATATTTGTTTTATAAATTTATAGGGCAGAACCGTAAAATTCTGCCCTATTTTAAGCGTGTTTTATTTACGGATACCGAGCTTTTCGATTATTGCACGATAACGGTTGATATCCTTCTTTGTGAGATAGTTAAGAAGATTTCTTCTGCGACCAACCATTTTGAGCAAACCGCGTCTGCTGTGGTGGTCATTCTTGTTCTTCTTAAGATGCTCTGTGAGGCTGTTGATTCTATCTGTAAGGATAGCAATCTGTACCTCGGGGGATCCTGTGTCTGTTTCGTGAAGTCTGTTAGCTTCAATAACCTGTGTCTTCTGTTCTTTCAACATAGTTTTTCACCTCATAAAAATATTTCGTCAAACTTCAGCAAACGGTTGGTGAAGCAAAGCAATACGTCGCTTTTTTGTCCGTAAACCGAGTCTGCGTTTTACATACTTTAGTAATATATCATATTTTATCGATTTTGTAAAGGGATTTACATTATTTAACAATTTGTTTACATTCACTCTTGACGTTTTATCAAGGGTAAAGCGCCTTGATATCTTTTGTGAGCTTAGCAGACGCTTTTTTTATCGAGTTGGAATAGTCTGCCGAGGAAAAGACGGTATCCGTAAGCGCTTTGTAAGACGAGTCTGCTACTGAAGCATAGCTTCCGCCGTACATATATGCAAAATCATACGTTACATTGTCGAACAATAACCGCACGGTATTATAAGATTCCGCGTCTCGCAAAACACAGTCGAGAAAATCCCTTGCCCAGCCTACCTGCAGAAGCTCTCCCGTCGCATTAAGCGCCCTCAGCACGTTAGGCACGTGTTCGGGCTGTTTGTTTGTTGTAAGCACCGCGTAAACCTTTGCATTTTCATTACTGTAGGTATAATATCTGTCCTGTGTAGTTTCAAGCTTGGGTAAAGGCATAATACCGTAAGCCCCCTTTATAGCAGGCGCATCTTCAAGCGTTCCTATATAAAATAAGGCTTTTTCCTTTTCAAACAAATCGATACTGTCTTCGGCATATACGATTGATTGGTCGGAAAGCATTTTCTGCATTTTCGTAACAAGATTAGTAAATCTGTCCCCATTATCCGCTAAAACAGGTCTGCTGTCCATAGCAGTCGTAAAATATTTCATTCCCGACGCGCTGAAGATCCCGTTTACCAGCGTATATTTGTCAGACGTAACGACAGGAATTATATTGCCGTGTGAAGCACTGCACTCCACCTTAAATTCGACCATTTTGTCGAGCGTCCAGCTTCCGTCTCCGATGCAAGAATATATTTTCTCGGTTATGCCGCAACAATCAGAAATATTCTTATTAAAATATGCGCACGCGTATCCGCTCGGTGTTACCGAAGCTTTACCGGCAACGCAGTAATAGGCGTTATTACCTGCAGACTGCATTTTCGAGTCAGCAGAAAAATAATCCTCGTTAAACGCGTCTCCGTAAAGTTGGTTTAGGTTTGACAACATACCGCGCGAACGCATATATCCGATTGCCTTCTGCGGAACACATACAAGGTCTGCATAAAACAGACCTGCATTGTGCGCCGCCAAAGCGTCGCTGAGAAAAATTTCGTACTCAACTGTATCGACTTGAAGTTGGCAGTTCAGCTTCTTCGAAACAAGCTCCGTGTGCATTGATTGAGCCTTTAGTCTTGATGTTTCCTGTTCCGCCTGAATGTTTATATCAACATCCTCAACGACAACAACCCTGAAACGTTCACCGTTCATATCAATTCCCGAAAAGTCTTTTTCAAGAATATCCTCTGCCCGTTTCTTACTTGCTCCGAAAACGTCAACCTTCGGCGGAAATTCTTCCTGCTTTTTCGGGGTTTCATCAGACTCAGTTTCGTTGTCGTTATCTGTTTTTTCATTATTTGTAACGATAAAACACGATGTCAAACTGCTCAGACAAAGTATCAGCACAAGCAGTAATACGGTTATTTTTTTTGCCATGTGTTTACTCCGCATTATTTAATGGTATAAGTCGTTCCCTCTTTTGTGTCTGTAAGTATAATACCTCTTGCGGCAAGCTCGTTTCTTATTCTGTCAGCCTCAGCGTAATTCTTTGCTTTCTTTGCTTCAAGACGGAGCGCTATCTGTTCTTTGATTTCTCTGTCGAGGTCGCTGTCAACGGTATTTTCGGGTTCTTCTTCGTCCTCTTTGTCAAGGTCTATGCCGAGAATTGAATCGCAACGGATAATAAGGTCATAAAGCTTGTTCGACTTTGTTTCGTATCTCGCCATATTCCATACAACACCGAGCGCCTTGGGAATATTGAGGTCGTCGTTTATTGCCTCTTCAAATTCCGAGATAAACGTTGCAAGAACTTCTTCGTCCACCTGACCGTCAGCGCCCTTGTGCTTCTTAATCTGATTTTTGAGATTTCTGAGCGATTTCTTTGCGGAATCCATACCCTCAAAAGTAAAGTTAAGCTTCTGGCTGTAGTGTGCGTTCAGGCAGAAATATCTGAACACCATAGGTGAATAACCCTTTTCCTGCAACTGATCAAGCGTATAAGTATTTCCGAGGCTCTTTGACATCTTTCCGCCGTCAACAAGCATAAATTCACCGTGAATCCACCACTTTGCAGCAGGGTGTCCGAGCAGACCGCAAGTCTGCGCAATTTCGTTTTCGTGGTGTATCGGAATATGGTCAACACCGCCCGTATGAATATCAAACTCTTCGCCAAGGTATTTAAGTCCCATTGCCGAGCATTCAATGTGCCAGCCGGGATAGCCCATTCCCCAAGGAGATTCCCACTGCATAATGTGAGTGGGGTCAGCCTTTTTCCAGAGAGCAAAATCTGCGGGATGACGCTTTTCGCTGTTAACCTCAACACGTGCGCCCGCCTGATTTTCATCAAAATTCATTCTGGAAAGTCTGCCGTAATCCTTGAACTTCTTTATGTCATAGTAAATACCGTCGCTCGTTTCATAAGCATAGCCCGTTTTGAGCAAGCCCTGAACGAACTCGATCATTTCCTGAATGTGCATCGTAGCTTTCGGAACAAGCTCGGGACGCTGAATGTTCAGTCTTTCAATATCGCGAAGGAATACGCTTGTATAATACTCTGCTATCTCCCAAGGTGTCTTTTTCTGCTCACGAGCCGTCTTGTTCATCTTGTCTTCGCCGTCGTCTCCGTCACTTACAAGGTGGCCGACGTCGGTTATATTCATCGCGTGTAAAAGCTTATAGCCGTTCCACTGAAGAGTTCTGCGCAAAAAGTCCATAAATACGTAAGTTCTCATATTACCGATATGAGCATAGCCGTATACGGTAGGTCCGCACGAATAAATTCTTACGGTATCGTCTTTTAAGGGGGTAAATTCGCCCTTCTGTCTTGTCAATGTGTTATAAAGTTTCATTATTCTATCTTTCTCCTTTTTCGAGATTATTATACGTTTATAAAGTACTGTTTGTTTTCTCTTCAAGCTCTTTTATTCTTGCTTCGAGCCTTGCGATTTCCTGCGCCACAGGGTCGGGTATATGAATGTGGTCGAGGTCGTCTGCAACGCGCTTGTTATTGCGTTTTACCACCTTTGCGGGTATGCCGACCGCCGTGCAGTTTTCGGGTACTTCATCAAGTACGACTGCATTTGCGGCTATTTTCGAGCCGTCGCCTACCTTGAAAGGTCCAAGAACTCTTGCTCCCGCGCCCACCATTACGTTATCTCCCAAAGTGGGGTGTCTTTTACCCGTATCTTTACCCGTACCGCCGAGGGTTACCCCCTGATACAGTGTACAGTTGTCGCCGATTTCGGTGGTTTCACCTATTACAACTCCCGCGCCGTGGTCAATAAACAGATTCTTTCCTATGGTAGCGCCCGGATGTATTTCAATCCCCGTTATGGCTTTTGCCCCCTGACTTATCAGTCTTGCCGAGAATTTATGATTGCTCTTATAAAGCTTATGCGAGACGCGGTGCGCCCATACTGCGTGAAGTCCCGAATACAGCAACAAAACTTCCGCTGTACTCGATGCCGCAGGGTCTCTCTCTTTTACCGTTCTTACGTCTTCGGCAACCGTATCTTTTACGTTTTTCAAAAGACTTGCCGTCTTAGAGTTTTTGTAAACGTATTTTGCAAGCTTTACAGGTTCACTTTTCGAAATATCTTCGATTAAATCAAAAAGGTCTTTTTGCAAATAATTTTTCATTCTGTTTTGCGTTTGTTTTTTCATACACAATGTCCTTTCGTACACAAAAAAAACGCCCTTGAATAATATCAAAGGCGGTTTTCCGCGGTTCCACTTTGTTTTTTAACTTGCGTGTCCTTTATCGTTGACAAGACGGGTGTGATTGGCACCTGCTCACGAGCGCACTTCCGTTTAAAAACGTATGCGCCTTCCACCAAAACGGCGCACTCTCTGTACATTTTCTTTGTAACGGCATTTTCCCGATCAAAGCATTGGTTTTATATAACAATTCATACTAAATATATCATAGTCATTGTTTTTTGTCAAGAGAAAAAAACACACGGGTAAAACCCGTGTGTCTTCTTTATTTAAGGTCTTGTAAACTCGTAATTACGAATCACTTCTGTTTCCCCGTTGGAGAAATATCCTGTTACAACACAGGTATAATTGCCTGAGGGAAGGTTAAATCTAAGAATTGCATCGTTATATACGTTTTCTACTTTTCCTGCACCGTTACCGCCTGCATTATTATTAAATGAAGCAAAGTAGAACTGCAAACGGGGAGACTCATATCCATGTCTTACAGCTTCGTATACTTCGTTGGTCGCCTTATTTGTAATCACCATTTCGATTTTGGACAACGCATAATTTGTTTCAATCATTCCGCCTGTTACGGTGCTGAAATCAAGCGTTTCTTCCGTATCTGTAAATACAACGTCTGCAAGAGGAGCATCCTCAAGAAGCTCGATACAAGTTACGGGCAAATAAGCCTGATTATAAAGCTGGCTAAAGTACATTCTTTCATTGTAATTACAGCTTGTTATTACATTCTGTCCGTTAAGTCCTGCTTTAGGTGTTGTGTTATAGCCGCCGTGCTGGTCGTAAAAGAGAATATAACTTGCGTTAGGATTTATCGTTCCGTCAGCCCTATACACTACTACAACGTCGCCTACAAGAATGGTGTGGTTACCCAAACTTGGAGTTATACGCTGCATAGCATCGCCTTTTACCATAAATGCATAAGCATTAGACATTACATCAAGACCGTTTCTGGTACATACATCTGCAGTATTTACCCACAATCCATTCGAAATGTCAGTGGACTGAACATCAAAATCTCCAACTGTATATACGCCTCTTGCTTCAGTCATATTAGAAGAAGCGAAAAAGCTGATTGTCGAAGAAACCTTTGCCCATGACCAGAATACTGAATCAGCACAGGTGTTACCGGGGAAAAAGTTCTCATTACCAACCGTAAATGACATCGCATGTACGCCGTTTTCGTTTGTTGCGGTTATGAAATCCATAAACGCATCGGGTGAAAAGGGCGCGTTATCCGAATACGGCATACCCTGATATACAACGCCGGGAACTAAAGTAATAGTATTGCTGCCGTGTATAAAACTATATTGCTTGTCGACTGTGTACTGAACGCCCGTAATTTGTTGCATCTTATCAACAACTGCTGCCCTTCTTGCTTCAAGCTCTGCGCTTGTTTTTCTTGCAAATGTAAGCGCTATTGTCGAATTGCTGTCAACGTAAACCTCAATAGTATTGTCAGAATCAAGCGTATACACTTCGCCATTAAGCTTAAATTGTGCTATGTTATATCCCGTTTTAACATCAAATTCAAGCAAATATTTCGTTTCGTTGCCTTCATCACCAAGCGGTGTTGCAGTATAGGTGAACAGATTTGCTCCGCTTGTAACTGTGAAAGTACGGAGGGTAGAAACTGCCGCAAGAATCTCCATAACAGTTTCTCTGTTCAAATCCGACTCATCAAGCCACTGTGAATTGCCTTCATAAAGCATACGCGCGACTTCCACAAGAGATCTTCCATAGTTTGTATATGTGTTATCGGGATCGTTTGCTCTGGGGTTGTCAAGATATACCATGAATGTATCATCACCACAAGCCAATTCCACATAAGCTCTGAAATATACAGTCTTGTTTGCGAGTTCTTTTATAACATTTCCATCTTCGTCTTCATAGTTGGTAATTGTAGCTGCGAAGAAGAGGTTATCGGTATCGTTTTCATCTGTAGCCCAATTATTAACATTGAGCACGCCTTCTTCCCAAGCGGTTTTGTTAATAATAGTACTGTCAGCAGCAGCTCTTTCAACGGTAAGATCCGCATAATCTTCACCGCTTACAAGAATACCGATCTTCTTGACATCAAATCCATTAAACGTCTTTGCCGTAACATTGTCGCTTTCAAAGAAATTAGCAAAGAAATCATTGCTTATTGCGACCCTGCAACTCATTTCAAGGTTGCCTATACGAAGACTTGCGCCTCTTACCTTGCAGTATTCCGAAACAATGTATTCAGCTATTGATTCGTTTGAAGGAGTAACAGTAGAAGAAGATGCCAAACCGCAAGCAAGCTTGATTGTTCTTGTTGCAGTTGTTATACCTTCACCGGTTACGGCATCAACGAACATAGGTGCATTCTTGTAATCCGCGAGGTCATCGTATGCTGTGAGTGCTTCATAGGTAGCACTTATCTGTGTACCGCCATAAGACCACGTGAGAGTGTCGCCTGCTTTAACCGTGTAATCACCGATTTTTACATTTCCGCCAAGCGCTTCAATTCTATCTATGGTTACGTTCTGTCCGTTCATAGGACGGTAAATTGTTTCGCCTCTTCCGAGTGCAGTGAGTTGTCCGTTCTTTGTCCACTGAACGTAGTCAAGAATCTTATCGCCTGTAAGATGGTTTACTCTTGAAGTAAAGTTATAAGCGAGATCTCCGCCATTGAAACAATCAAAGTCTCCTACGAATCTTATGTACAACGAACTTCCTGCAAAGTTTGCGGCTTGGTTATTATAGCCTACAGGATAGAAGTATGTAATTGAGTCTGAAACGGGAGTAAACACCATTTCGTTGTTAACAAACTCTGCGTAGTACGTACCCTTAACTACGTCTGTGCCGACAGCAGCATTTGCATTCAAAGAACCGTTATAAATTTGATCAAAATTAAGTGTACCGCCGCTTATTTTGAGTTTCAAGTCTCCTGTTACGGATACTGATTTTGTTTTGTCGTTGTTAAGTGTTGAGAATACGGTTGCCGTACCGTTGCCGATCGTACCGCCTGTGATAATTACGTTAATATCACCGTCAACGTTTACGTTATAACCGGCTATGTTAGGAATTACTGTAATACTGCCGCCATTGACGATGTAGAATACAGTTCCCTGCGCAAATCCGCCGTTAATTCCGTCGTTAGAAAGGGCATCAGTTGCCAAAACTTCTGCATAAGAGCCTGCACCGTGTACGTTATTCATTGTACCTGCGCTGAACTCAAAAGCAGATGAACCTGTGTGTTTTGCACCGTCAACTTTAATGTATGAACCGCCGTATATTCTGATAACAGCAGTGGAAGCAGAAACTCTTTCTTTAATCGTAACTGCCGATGCACCCTCCTGAACCGCTCCCGATACTTCGAGGTAAGAACCGCCAAATACGTTGCACTGGTTCTGAATAGTTCCATATTCAACTAATATTTCAGACTTACCTGTATGTTTTGCTCCGGTTGCAGCAATATATGAGCCGCCAAAGGTATCGTTTCTAAGCACACCTTGCTTATTTGTTGCTTTATCTCCGAAAATTACCTTTGAGTTGCCCGAATGTTCTGCTCCGGTTGCAACAAGATACGAACCGCCGAAAACATAACCTTCGTTAAGCAGGTCAGCATTACCTGCAGCTGACACGGGAGCACCGCTTAATGCTTTTACAAAAGAGTCGCCGCTGTGTATTCCCGCTTTAGTTATTTTTGAACCGCCAAAAATTTGCAAGCCTGTGTTTACACTATCTCCGCTGATAGAAATATATGTAGAAGTTCCCGAATGTTCAGCATTAACTGCATTTATATGCGAGCCGCAGTAAATAGATTTTTTGTTATAGTCAGCCCAAGGCTTACTTCCAAACTCAATCTTTGTATCGCCTGTATGTTTTGAGTTTTGTGCGTTAAGTTGTGAGCCGGCGAAAATTTCACTTCCGCTGAAACTTACGTTCGAGTTTGCTGCCCAAAGTTTAACTTCTACGTCGCCTTTGTGCTCCGAATAAGCGGCATTGGTGTTAATAAACGAACCAAACTTAACATCTCCGCTAAACGTTACTTTTCCTGTCTGCCCAAGGTTATATACTAAGTCAACGTCGAAAACGACCTTGTTATCCGCATTAGTAGCTACGTTAATATATCCACCGTAAAGGTTATTACTGAAAACAGCTTTACTTGCGTTTACCGTTACTTTACAGTCAGTTACACTAGCGCCGACAGCAGTTGCCCAAGGGCCCGCTACGAAACGATTCGCGTAAGTTACGTTATTACCGATGTTCACCTCTACATCAACGTTCTTAACGGTTGCCTTTTTTTCAAACATATACATTGTTGTGAAAACGCTGCTGACCGTGCCGCCGTTAATGTTAATAGTGTACAATGAGCGTGTATTTTCATCAATAGCAAAGTTTGCAACATCACTCGCGTCGGCTGTATATCCAACAAAGAACAGCGCGCTTGTGCTGCCACCGTTCATATTAAGTGTTGCATTACCGCCGAGGGCTGTTTCACCTGTCAATCTGGGTCTGTAGTAACCTGCCGTTAAACGATTGGTTACAGTTGCGTTACCCTCAATTGTAAGTGTTGAGTTTCCCGCTACAACATCATTAGCATCGGTGTATAAACCTCTGCCTACGAGATGTTCTGTGCTCGCTGTACCGCCAAATACAATTGTCGGGTTGCTAACTGTCATATTCGAGCCGGCAAAGTTTGCAGCCACCGCCTTATACGTTCCCGAATATACTCTAAGGTCAGAACCCGCAAGCGAAACTGCAGCAGGACATACTACATTACCGTAATTTGTAGTATCTGCAGAATCACCGAACGTACCCGTACCCTCTGTTACAAAGATATACGATGCGCTCAAAAAGGCACTTCCGACACCTGACAGTTTAACGTCCTTAAACTGTACGTTACCCTTAATGTGAAGGTTTGCCTTAGCACCCAAAGTAATAGCGTACTTGGGCGTGCCTGCTTCAAGCTCACTTATTATTATAAGCTTTCCGTTGCTTGTTGCGTCTGTACCTACTGTGTATGTAGTTTGCGCACTCGGGTTAAGCGCGATGTCTCCCGTAAGAGTAAAGATAACGTCTGCATTTTCTGTCTCTACTCTTACCATCGCTTCGTGCAATGCATCTACTGTATTACCCGAGAGTGTTACAGCATCAGCATAGTTTTCGTTTGCAATTCCTGCGTCTGCCATCGGTGCCGCTGATACTGCCATCATTGACATTACCGTCAATACCGCTACCAAAACCGCCGTCAATGCAATCTTGCCTGTGGACATAATTTTCATAATTTTTCCCTCCTGATATTTTTTTATTTTCTCCGCTTTTTTTACAAACAATTATCAAGTGATAATTATTTATAATCAATCCACAACTGCGCGTGAAAATAATTCTTCATTAAACTATATGCATTACTGTGGTTATTTATTCCAATTTTTTGAAAAATATTAAAATTTTACCTAAATACAACCTTTTTCTTACTAAAAAAACAGGGATAAGTCGACTTTTTTACACAAAAAAACACACGGGAATCAAACCCGTGTGTTTTTTTGCTTGTTATTTTGTAAACGTGAAATTTCGTATCGTTTCTGTTTCACCGTTAGAGAAATATCCTGTTACAAGACAAGAATATGTGCCTGAAGGGAGGTCTTCCTTAATGATAACATCATCATATACGTTGTCTACTTTATTATTATCGCCATAATTATAACAGAATGAAGCCATTTGAAACCTGAGACGAGGAGATTCATATCCATATCTTACCGCTTTGTATACTTGGTTAGTCGCCATATTGGTAATTACCATCTCAATTTTGGATAGCGCGTAATTAGTTATAATTTCTCCTTCGGTTACGTTATCATAACTATACTTGTTGTATGTATCAATAAAAGCAACAGGATCAATAGAAGAATTTTCATCACTAAGTTTTTCACACGTTACAGGTAAGTAATCCTTTTCATAAAGTCTCGTAAAAGTAATTTTCTGATCGTAAGCACAGCTTGTGTATACCTCCCGTCCGTTGTGTCCGGTTATATATCTATAGCCGCCATTCTGGTCATGATAAAGAATATAGCTCTTACTCGCATCTATATATCCGTAAGAATCAGGTACGATGTGTACTTCAGAAACCAGAATTATATGCTGACCGGCAGTATCGGTTTTGTACACCAAAGCATCGCCTTTTGACATAAGAGCATATGCATCTGCCATTGCGGTTAGTCCATTATTGGCACATACTACACCGGTATCTTTCCAATAGCTGCCTGAAATACCTGACGAATAATCTATATCACCAAGCACGTGCGCACCAAAATCACTGGTAATACACGAAGCAGATGGGAAGCTGATCTCCGAAGCTACACTTGCCCAAGCCCAGTACACTGCGTCTGCACAAGTATTTCCGGGGAAGAAATCCGGATTATCAACAGTAAATACCATGGTCGTAAAACCATTCTCAGCCGTTTTTTCTTGGTCTATAAAATCTTTAAACGCATCGGGCGAGAACGTAGCTTTGTCCGAATATGGCATACCCTGATATATGGTGCCGGGAATCAAAGTAATAGTTTTATTACCACGTGTAAAGCTATATTGCCTGTCAACCATATACTGAATGCCGGTAATTTCTTTCATTTTGTCAACGACTTTGTCTCTTCTCTCTTCAAGCGTTGTGCTAAGCTTTCTTGCATAAGAAAGGTTAATTGACGTGTTGCCTGAAACCTGAACGTCAAAAGTATTCTCTCTGACCTTAGTACATTTTTCAACACCTTTGACGTCAGTTACAACGTATCCGTCCTTATTAACGTCAAACTCTAGTCTATATACTATTGTATCCTCATCAAGTTTTTGGATGTGGTTTACAGTATAATCACCACACCAAGCAGCACCGTCAGCAACAGTGAACGTATATTGATTATGTCCAAGTACAGCGAGAATACTATCAACGGTTTTTTGACCGCCCTTCTCCTCAAACCACTCCACTGTATCGGGATCTTTAGCCTCATATTCTTCTATGAGCTTAAACATAGCTTCAACAAGAGAGCTTCCGTAACTCATAGCCGGAGCTACAGAGTCGGGATTGTCAAGATATACCCTGATTATTTTTTCGCCATAGGACAAATCCACATACGCTTTGAAGTATACTGTTCTTTTTATTGTTTCTGCATTGATTAAACCGTCAGCATTTATATATTCAGTAATTGCAGCTGCAAAATAGTAATTGCCGTCGTCATCTATCGCCCAGCCTTTGCCGCCGGTCTTAATTTCATTGTTTTCCCAAGCAACAGCATCAACAATCCTATCGTTCGCATCAGAAAAATCATTTATACCGCTCGCAAGAATACCAATCTTCTTGACTTTATATCCATTATATTCCTTTGCATTAGTTTTGTTTTCTTCAAAGAAATTCGCAAAGAAATCTTTGCTTATTTCGACTCTGCAACGCATTGCAAGGTTGTTTGCACGAAGACTTGCACCTTTTACCTTGCAGTATTCCAAAACGATAAAATCAGCTATTGCAGCATTTGAGCAAGCAAATTCAACGGAATATACCGTGCCGCATTTGAGTTTGAGTGCTCTCGTAGCTATTGTAAAGTCTTCGAGTGTTTCAGCATCAACTAACTTAATTTCGTTCTTGTTGTCAGAAAGGTGATTGTACTTTGTAAGCGCTTCGTAAGTAGCACTGATCTCTTTACCGCCATAAGACCATGTGAGAATATCGCCCGCTTTAAGCGTGTAGTCACTGAGTTTTGCATCTTCACCAAGCGCTTCAATTCTGTCTACGTTTACTGTCTGTCCGTTCATAGGACGGTAAATTGTTTCACCTCTGCCTATTGCAGAAAGCTGTCCGTTCTTTGTCCACTGTACGTAGTCAATAATCTTATCACCTGTGAGATGATTTACTCTTGAAGTAAAGTTATACTGGAGAGTTCCTTCGTTAAAGTGATCAAAATCTCCCCCTAATCTTATGTACAAGGAGCTTCCTGCAAAGTTTGCAGCTACGTTATTATAGCCTACAGGATAGAACTGTGTAGGCGCCGTTCCCGAAACGGGAGTAAATACCATTTCGTTTCCAACAAATTCCGTATAGTAAGTTCCCTTAACTACGTCTACACCTGCAGCAGCACTCGAATTCAACGAGCCGTTATGAATTATATTAAAGTTAAGGTTTCCGCCGCTTATTTTGAGTTTTAAGTCGCCTGTTACGGATACTGATTTTGTCTTATCGTTGTTAAGCGTTGAAAAGTCCTTTGTCGTACCGTCGCCTATCGTACCGCCTGTGATAATTACGTTAATATCACCGTCAACGTTTACGTTATAGCCGGCTATGTAAGGAATAGTAGTAATAATTCCTCCATTGACAATATAGTATACATTTCCCTGTGCGAAGCCGCCGTTAATTCCATCGTCTGAAATCTTATCAGTTGCCATCATTGCTGCATAAGAACCTGCTCCGTGTACGTTATTCATCGTACCTGCATTAAGTTCAAAAGTAGATGAGCCTTCGTGCCTTGCTCCGTCAACTAAAATGTATGAACCGCCAAAAAAGCTGATAGTATTGCTGGACGTAGCGTCTATATCATTAACAGTAAGAGCCGATGCACCTGTCTGAACCGCACCTGACACTTTGAGGTAAGATCCGCCAAGTACCCAACATTCTTCCGTTATAGTTGAATAGTCGCATATTACCTCAGACTTACCCGAATGTTCTGCTTCGGATACGGTTACATATGAACCACCAAATATGTCCTGCTTGACTGTTGCTTTGTTATTTGTTGCTTTGTCTCCCAAAACTACCTTTGAGTTTCCCGAATGTTCTGCTCCGTTGGCACAAAGATACGAGCCTCCTAAAACAAAACCTTCATTAAGCAGTCCGGAATTACCTGCATCCTCACCTTGAGCACCGCTTAATACTATTACAAAAGAGTCACCGCTGTGTATGCCTTTGTCAGCTATTTTTGAGCCGCCAAAAATCTGCAAACTTGTGTTTACACTGTCTGCATTGATAGCAACATATTTAGAAGTACCCGAATGCTCAGTACCTCCCGCAACCATATAAGATCCGGCGTAGATAGCTTTATTGTTAAAAGAAGCTCCCGGATTACCTACAAGCTCAATATACGTATCTCCCGTATGTTTTGAGCCTTGTCCTTCAAGCATTGAGCCTGCGTACATTTCAATCCAATTGTAAATTATGTTTGAGTTGGCTGCCCAAAGTTTAACCTGTACGTCGCCTCTATGCTCTGAATAGGCAGCAATGTCTTTAATGTACGTACCAAATATAACGTCGCTGTTAAACGTTACTTTTCCTGTATTTCCGATATTATAGTCTAAATCAACATCAAGAACTACTTTGTTAGTACTTGAAGTACCAATATTGATACATCCACCTACGAACGCACCGCCAAACGACGCATTATTTATATTTGCTGTTACTTTACAGTCAGTTACACTAACACCGGTACCGTTTTCTCTTACCCATGGTCCTACTATAATACGCTCTTTGCCGTAATTAGCATTACCTAAGTTTAAGGTGGTATCAACACCCTTAAGTGCTACCTTTGCCTTAATGTCGCACATCATAAGATAATTAATTGCACCGCCTTCAACGTTAACGGTGTACTGTGAACGCGTGTTTTTATCAACATTGTAGTTTGCAAGATTGCTCTCATCAGTGATGTAAGTGACGTAGGACAGGTTCTCTACCGTACCGCCTGTCATATTAAGTATTGCATTACCGCTGAGGTTTGTATCGCCGGATACAACGGGTCTGAAGTGACCTGCTGTCAAATAATTGGTTATCTTTGCATTTCCCTTAACTGTAACCGTTGATGTTCCGATTACATTTTCATATTCACCTGTGCATGCACATCTGCCTGCGAGGTTCTCTGTTTCCGCATTACCACCGAACACGATTTCCGGACTGTCAACGTCAGTCATGGAATTCGGACAGTTTGCAGCTACTACCATATAATATCCCGAATACACCTCGATGTCAGAACCTGCAAGGCTGATCGTAGTTTTTCTATCAGTTTTGGTGGGGTTTGTTATATTACCGTAACTTACAGAATCTGCAGCATCACCAAAAATCCCCTTACCTTCTGTTACGAAGATGTAAGATGCAACCCTATAGTCGCCTACTTTTGTGCCTGTTTCAGTCTTGCGGAGAATAATATTTTTAAACTGTACGTTGCCCTTGATGTGAAGGTTTGCCTTACCACCCAATATTATACCGTATGCACCATTACCTGTTATAATAAGCTTGTTCGCACTTTCTGCGTCTGTACCTACTGTGTATGTACTAACTGCCCCCGGATTAAGCACAATGTTTGATGTGAGAGTAAAAATAACGTCTACTTTTTCTGTCTCCACTTTTACCATCGCTTCGTGTAATGCATCTACTGTATTACCCGAGAGTGTTACAGCATTAGCATAGGTGTCGTTTGCAATTCCTGCGTCTGCTACCGGCGCTGCTGATACTGATACTATTGACAATACCATCACCACCGCTGCTATAACAGTCATTAATGCAATCTTACTTCTGGAAATGATTTTCTTCATTCTTTCCTCTCCCAATTTCTTTATTTTTATATATTTTTACCAACAATCTCATCCAAAGATAGTTACTTATAGTTAATAATACCACATATACGTATAAAAATAATTCTGCATTAAAAGTATACTATATTTCGTTTATTTTCTACATATAATATTAAAGAAAAACCCAAGTAGGTTTGCGAGCTTTGCTCTATCTTCCCACACTCGCACTTTTGGGGCACGAAGCGTCAGCGAGGGTTATGGGTTTGCAGAGACTATATTGCCTATTTGGTAGGGGAGGGGCTTGCTCCTCCCGTTTCAAAGTGAATGTAAATATTTGCCCTCTCACCCGCTATCGCGGGAGCTCTCCCGTAGGGAGAGCCTTTTTTGCGAGTGTAATCACTTGCCTCCATCTGACGAGGGAGGTGGCATTTTGCCTTGGCAAAATGACGGAAGGAGAGATACACGAACATTTTTTGATTGCAATATTGGCGAAATATAAAAAACAGTTACCAATGAAGACGTGTTACTCCGCGTATTCTCTCTCCTTCAGTCTTGGACTAAAAACTCGGCGTTTTCCTTGAAATAACCTCAAAGAAGAAAACGCCGAGTTTTTTTAACGCCAATCCAGCTTCCTCGTCAGAGGAAGCCAAGAAACGCTTGCGCGTTTTGCGCCCACACCGCAGGGCGACTTGGGTCTGCAGAAACAATAATGTATTATTGGAAAGTTGGTAGGGGAGGGGCTTGCTCCTCCCGCTTTGAAATAAATGCATTTTTTAGCCTTCCTCCGGGAGGAAGGTGGCACACTGCTAAACAAATATATGATATTAGGTATGCTTTGGCAGTGTGACGGAAGGAGCCAGCGCAACTTACAGTAAATAATTTTTTCAACATAACGCGCTCTCCCTCAGTCTTTTGCTTCGCAAAATCCAGCTCCCTCCCGGAGGGAGCCTTTGATACAAAATTATTCTGCGTTATCTTTTTATTTGTTTTCCACTTACCGCTATAGCCTTTATTGAACCATGTAGACTTAGCATGGTTTTTATTTTACAAGCAAAAAGCCTTCTCCTGTGGGAGAAGGCTTTTTATACGATCAGTTTTTATCTCAAGTTTTGCCTTTGTATTAACGCATTAGGCTATGCCCGTATCCCTATTATGTAAAAAACCGCAGAAGATAAATCTGCGGTTTTTGTTCTTTGTTTGTTATTTTGTAAACGTGAACTCACGTATCGTTTCTGGTTCACCGTTGGAGAAATATCCTGTTACAACACAGGTATATGTACCTTTGGCGAGTGTATCTTTATTAATCACGTTACTATTACTATAAACGCCTGATATATTAGCACTATCCATTGTACTAGTGTTCTTAAACCAAGGAATCTGGAATTCCAAACGAGGAGATTCGTGTCCATATCTTACCGCACTTTGTACTACATCACCAGTCGCATCTTTGATCTCCATTTTAATTGTTGATAATGCGTAATTGGTTGTAATCTTTCCGGCCGTAACATAGCCATAATCTAACTCATTCCCCTCCTCAATAACACTATCTTTAATCTCAATTTTTGCAAGAGGAGTGCTGTCATCAAGAAGCTCGATACATGTTACAGGCAAATAACCCTCGCTATAAAGCTCAGTAAATGTCTTTTCTACATTGTAGCTACAGCATGTAAGTATATTTTCCCCTGTTAACTTTTCATAACCACCGTTCTGATCGTAATATAGTATATAACTGGTACTGGGGTTAACCACACCACTAGCATTACGTTTAACTTCAACACTGCCTACAAGAATAGTGTGGTTAAGAGATGAAGTATTGGACACCAAAGCATCGCCTGTTGCCATAAGTGCATAAGCTTCTGCCATTTTGTCTTGTCCGTTTCTGGTACATACATCCTTGGTATCTACTTTCCAAGAATCATCTGTTGTCTCCGGCGTATCAGTACCATTAAAATCCGTGGGATAAACAATAATATCACCAACTAAATATACACCTTTTGATTCAACCATGTCTTTAGAAGAGAAAAATTTGATACCAGAAGCTACCGTTCCCCATGACCAGAACACTGCATCAGCACAACTGTTGCCGGGGAAGAAACTGTTTCCAGTAGTGGGATGGTTGACAGGGAAGAAATTATCTTCATCAATTCGGAAAGACATCACAGGAACACTACCATTACCTTGTGTGGTTTCAAAATCCATAAACGCCTCAAATGAGAGCGATGCATAATCCGAATATGGCATTCCCTGATATACTTTTCCTTCTTCCAATTCGTAGGTTCTTCCACCATGAGTATAGCTATAATCTCTATCAACGGTATACCTAAAACCCGTAATTTGTTGCATTTTTGCAAGAACTAAATTTCTTCTTGCTTCAAGCTCTGTGCTTGTCTTTCTTGCATAAGAAATCTCAATATTTACTTCTGTCGTGTCGGCAGGTATCTCGACTTTAAAAACGTTATCTTCAACCTTAGAATACGCCTTTACACCAGCAATGCCGGATACAACGTATCCGGCATTGTTAACGTCAAAATTGAGTTTGTATACTAAATTGTCATTGTTTGTGCCTATAGAGGTTACAGTTTGCTCGTGATTATTACACCAAGCTGCACCATTAACAACATTGAATGTGGCTTCTTGTGCTGCAGCTGCATTAATAATCATTGTAACTGTAGTTAAACCTATATCCACATCTTCGCCCTCGTCTGCTTCAAACCACGCAACCACCTTTGATTGCTCTGCAGTTAATCCCTCTGCTTTGGCAGAATCATATTCTTCCTTAAGCTTAGTTGCAGTATCATTAAGAGATTTTGCATAGACATTATCTTGAGCAGGAGTGTCATGATTGTAGATATCAACAGTAATTTCAGCGTTTGTTGCTGTATCTACGAGAATAACATATGCCTTGAAGTATACATCACGATCTGCATACTGTGCATAAAAATCACCATTCTCATCTAAATAACCAAGTGCAGCTGCGAAAGAGCGTACGCCATCCTCAACTACCCATTTTCCACCCTTAACATTGATAGCGTTGTCTTCCCAAGCAACAGCATCTTCTGCATTAGAAAGATCTTTATTAGCGCTTACTTTAATACCAATCTTCTTAACTTTAAATCCAACAAAGTCTATTGCAGTTTTTTCGTCTTCTCCAAAGAAATTAGCAAAGAAATCATCACCTAATGTAAATCTGCAACGCATTGCAAGTTTACCTGCACGAATGCTGAAGCCTTTTACTTCGCAGGATTCTGAAACGATGTATTCAGCTATTGCTCCGTTCGAAGGAGTAATTTCAGCGGAATATGCCTCACCACAATTAAGTTTGAGTTTTCTTGTAGCTATTGTAATATCTTCAAGTGTTGTAGCATCAACAAACTTGAATTCATTCTTGTATTCCGTGAAGCTGTTGTATGCTATAAGGTCATCATAGGAATATTCTTTTTCACCCCATGTGAGAGTGTCGCCTGCTTTAACTACGTAATCACTGAGTTTTGCATCTTCTCCAATGCCCGTAACAGTTACTGTCTGTCCGTTCATGGGATAGAAGACTACAACATCATTTGCATTGGGTATAGCTAGATGTGCAAAGTTATCTGCCGTGCACTGTGTATAGTCTTGGAACTTTTTACCTTGTTCAATATTATTTAATCTTGTGCCAAAATTATACTTAAACAAGTCACCAAAGTGATTAAATTCACCTATATATCTTATGTACACCGAGCTTGTGCTAAAGTTTTCCGCATTGTTGTTTCTACCTGCGGGTTGGAATGTCATAGCGGTTGTACGATCAATTTCAATGCTGTCTCCTACAAATTCCGTGTAGAAAGTACCCGTAACTACATTTTCACCTGCTGTTGTGACAGCAATAGCAGTACCGTTATCAATTTGAGGGCAAGTAAATGTACCACCGCTTATCTTGAGTATCGAGTTTCCATTTACCGATGTAATGCCTGAAAGTGTTGCAATACTTGCTTTTATCATACCACCTGTAATAATTACATTAACGTTGCCGGTGATGGATTTGATATTGCCTGTTACCTCAGGAGATATCGTGATTGTGCCGCCGTTTACCTTATAGTAAACAGAACCATGGCCACTTATCTCGACTCCAGTTGCTGCATAAGAGCCTGCACCGTGTGTATTATTCATCGTGCCTGCATTGAATTCAAAAGTAGACGTACCTGTATGTTTTGCACCGCCAACTTTAATGTATGAACCGCCGTAAATTCCAATAACAGCGCTGGAAGTAGAAACTCTTTCTTTAATCGTAACTGCTGATGCGCCTTCATGGATCGCACCCGACACTTCGAGGTAAGAACCGCCAAATACGTTACATTGGTTCTGAATAGCTCCATATTCAACTAACACTTCCGATGTACCCGTATGTTTTGCTCCAGATGCAGTAATATAAGAACCGCCGAAGGTATCATGTCTGAGAGTACCTTGTTTATTTGTTGCTTTATCTCCGAAAATTACCTTAGAGTTGCCAGAATGTATCGCACCTTCTGCCTGAAGATACGAACCGCCGAAAACATAACCTTCGTTAAGCAGGTCAGCATTACCTGCGTTCGCCACAGGAGCACCGCTTAATGCTATTACAAAAGAGTCGCCGCTGTGTATTCCCGCTTTAGTTATTTTCGAACCGCCAAAAATATACATAGCCGCAGCGTTAGCTGCTGATGAGCAATAATTGACTGTAGATACTCCTGAGTGTACAGCATTATCTGCAGCAATTATAGAACCGCCGTAAATAGATCTACCCTTATTATAGCCACCGTGGAAATTCTCCCAAATATTAATCGTTGTTTTACCTGTGTGCTTTGAATAAGGTGCATTAAGCTCCGAACCACCGTAATATCCACCATCAGCTGGTGTTAGCCTTATTCTATCGCTTACCGGCCAAAGATTAACCTCTACAATGCCACTGTATTCTGAATATTCGGCTTTCGCTCCGAAACATATACCAAATATAGGATTTTTACCAAACGTCACTTTATTTGTCGCATCACTTGTCTGTCCAATGTTATATACTAAGTCAACTTTTAATTCAACCTTATTGTCCTTATCGGTCTGTGCATTAATATATCCGCCGTAAAGTGCGCCATTAAAGGTTGCACGATTTATGTTTGCTGTTACTTTGCAGTTAGTCACGCTACTACCAGCAGCATTGCCTATGAACATTGGTCCTACCATAATGGACTGATATTTCGGTTTAGTCGGATCATCATCCGTATATTCATATGGTCCGTAAATTGCGTTACCAAACGATACAGTTGCATCAACACCACTTATAACTACACTTGCCTGGATACTATACATTGCTATATAGTTTTTAATTGTACCGCCGTTAATATTAATGGTGTACAATGAGCGTGTATTTGCATCAACAGCAAAGTTTGCGGTGCCCGCAGTATTTACGTAGCCAGCATAAAACAACTGATTTACTGTACCGCCATTCATAGTAAGTGTTGCATTGCCAGCTAGGCTTACTCCACCATCCAGAACAGGTCTGTAGTAACCCGCTGTTGCCACATTAGTTACATTTGCGCTGCCCTGAATAGTAACGCTTGATAATCCGGTTACTTTGGGGCTTGCACCCGTACCTACACCTCTACCTGCGAGGATTTCTGTTTCTGCGGTACCACCGAATACGATATTTGTATTTTCAACATCGGTTCCAGATCTATAGAAGTTTGCAGCAACTACCATATACTGTCCCGAAAGCACTTCGAGATTAGAACCCGCAATGCTAACCTTTGTGGCTCTGGTTTCTGCGTTGGGGTTAGTAACACCTTCACCGAAAGTTCCCTTACCTTCTGTTACGAAAATATACGATGCATTCATATAGTCGCCTGCACTCGCAGTTGTAGGTTTATCAAGGATAATATTCTCAAACGTTACGTTACCCTTAATGTGAAGGGTTGCCTTAGCACCCAATGTGATACCATACTCACCATTACCCGTTATGGTAAGCACGCCTTCACTCGTTGCGTCTGTACCTACTACGAACGATTCGTACTCAGCCGGGTCATACACGAGGGGTTCTTTGAGAGTTGCCGTAACATTTACGTTCTCCGTCTCAACCTTCACCATCGCGTTGTGTAAATCTTCTAATGTAGCTACATCGACAGATTCTGCCGCATAGCTGTCGTTTGCAACTCCTGCGTCTGCTACCGGCGCTGCTGATACTGCCATCATTGACATTACCATCATTACCGATACCAAAACCGCCATCAATGCAATCTTGTTTCTGGACATGATTTTCATCATTTTCCCCTCCAAAAAAATTATTTTTTAAAAAAAGTTTTCGCATTTTGACAAACAATTATCCCACGATAATTATTTATGATTCATCATACCACAGCCTTATGCGATTATAATTCCGCATTGGAATTATATACATTTCGTTCATTTTTTATATATATGTCAATCAAATAATAGTCATAATTCACAATTAAAACTGTAATTTTTGCGTCAAAAAAATTGCAGACAGGTTGCACGTATGCATTTTTTCATATAAACTAAAATGTGTGCAAGTCAACTTCCATCACCTACTTCGGTGGAGAAGGCGGACATTGGCGAGGTTCCCTGAAACGAATAAAAAAAGCGGTTACAGCAGGCTCCTTTGTATAAAGGGAGGCTCATTACCGCCCGACAGTACAACACACTATACCTTGCAGGGCAAGGCGTAAAAAAAGGACAGAGAGCAACTCTCTCTGCTTTTTGCTGTAGAAGCAAACTTTGTTTGCCCCCCCGGGGCGTTCACAGAACGCACCTACGAGATTGTTTTTTATACGATGTTGCCCCCCGCGCGTCATCCTCGTGCAAGCCGCCCCGAGATCCTTCGCTACGCTCAAGGATGACAACGGGGCGGCGACGCGAAGGATCTAGCAGGGATATTAAAATCCGCCTTATGGAAGACACTACTTCGGGTGTTTTTTTGTTGGGAATAAATAGCGCGAGCTTCTATCCCAAACCCACACAAGAGGGCACTTTTGAAAAAGTGCCCTCTTGACTCCCTCAAAACTTTTCATAACGTGTTCTGTAAATTTGGTAGGGGTCGGCGCCCTCGACGACCCGAAAAAAACAAACGGTAGGGCAATCACATAACGGCTTCCGCCCCCCTGTTGCAAGTTTTCTTTGCCCCGCTTCGCTTTAAACGGGACGTCGAGGTAGGGGTTCCCCGAAACGCACGAAGTAAGTTTTGGGGGTTCTCGTGTGCGCCGTCCCCTACCAATTAGGTAATATAGTCTCTGCAAACCCATAGACCGTGCGGCGTGGGCGCCCTCTCAGTCAGCTCCGCTGACAGCTCTCCCGAAGGGCGAGCCTTTTTGCTCCATCGTCAGAGGGAGCAAAAAAAACACTGCAAAGCTTAGCGTTTGCAGTGTTTTCATTACATTTATTTAGTTGTCAAAAGTGAAATCACGAACAACAGAGCTTTCACCGTTTGATACGTGCGCCGTTACAACGCAACGCAATTTACCGGTGGGGAGAGCAGTCAGATCGAGTTTGTCATTATATGTACCTGTATGCTCCACTTTATCATATTTGTTCTTATAGTCGTTCGACGTAAACAACGAATATGCCAAACGAGCGGGAGAGTGTTCAAGTCCGTATCTCGTTGCTTTGTAAACCTCAGCGCCATTCGCATCAGTAATTACCATAACAACTTTCGTGATTGCATAGTTTGTTTCAACATATCCGCTTGTAACATAGCGCTTGTTGAGTTTTGATGCTTCCACAGACTCCTTGAATTCTGCCTTTGCGATAGGTGTGCTGTCATCGAGCAATTCAATGCAGGTCATAGGAAGATATCCTTTTTTAAATACTTGCGCAAACGTCAGTTTTGAGTTAAGGTCACAGCTACTGTATACGTACGTGCCGTCATGTCCTGCTCTTTCTTTATAACCGCCGTGTTGGTCCGAAAGACGGACATAGCTGTTCGTGGGATTAATCTTGCCGTTTTTATTTCTTATAACCCTGACTTCGGTAACAGTGACAACGTGATTTCCACCCGCTTCGGAGTTATACTGCATTGCATCGCCCTTGTTCATCATAGCGTATGCCTCTGCCATAACATCAATAGTGTTTCTGTTACAGATATCAACCGTATCCTGCCACAAGCCGCTCTTTATATCTGTTTCGGGATCGTATTCCCATACGCCAACGGTATACACACCATTCTTTTCGATCATATCTCTCGAATATGAGAACCTGATTGTCGAAGAAATTGTTGCCCATGCCCAATATGAAGCATTGCCACAGCTTCCGCCCCAATAGAACGGGTCATTCCCCATCGGGAAGGACAATGTGTATATACCCTTATTATCCTTTGAAACTGCAAAATCAAGGAACACGTCGGGAGAAATAGACGAATATGCCGTATAGGGCAGACCGCCGTGCAGTTTTCCTGCTTTGAGAACTATTTCTCTGCTGCCAAGGTTATATTTATAATCCTTATCATACATGAAGTACGTGTCAACATACTGTGTAATCTTGTCAATAACCAATTGCTGACGTCTCTGCAGCTCGGCGCTGTTTTTTCTGCAATATTCAACGGTTACGGTTGCATCCTGCTTGAGTACGTACTCGGCTTTATTATCCGCAAGAGCAACTTCCGTGCCGTCAACCTTAAACGACTGAACAGCATATCCTACTTTGGGAGTTACCACGAACTCATAAAGAGTGCCGCCGTCCTTTCCGCTCTTAGCTTCAAAAGCCACCTCGCCTAAGGGAAAATTACTTTCTACCTTTACTTCATAATTCTTTGCAGGAGTATCGTTTTGCTTATCGGTTGTTTCATCTCCGTCTTTGTCACCGCTACCGTTTTCGCACGACGCGAGAAGACATACCGAGAAACACATGATAAGAGCAAGAAGCAATACTGCAAATTTACCAAAAAATCTCTTCATACCAGTTGTTCTCCTTATATGGATTTAATAAAAATTACGCTGTAAGTATACCATACAAATGCTGTATTGTCAATAACAAAAACATTAACAAACCGTGATTTTTCATCAACCCGAGTAACTTTGAGCCGCATTTCCCTCCCACATATACAGTTTACGTTTTCAATTCGTTTCTCGTTGTCTTCATCTTTTATCATATTTTTTATAAAAAAAGATCTTTTTTTGTTGACAATAAGTTTCTTCCTATGTATAATTATGTATGTATTTTGATTTTTTCAGGGGGACGTTTTATGACTCGTTACGGTTGCAAGAAAAACATCGTATGTTCATCACTTGTACAGCCCTGTTGCACCCGTTTGACGAAATCAAGCTGCACCCTTTTATCAATATACGCCAGCACTGCCAATTAAGGACATTCTGCGAGCGAATGTCCTTTTGTGTTTTATTCTTACGCACATTTTACAGTTTTACAGGAGGATAAATTAATGTTAAAAGTTGCGGTAATTATGGGAAGCGACAGCGATTTCCCCAAAGTAAAAAGCTGTCTTGAAAAACTCAAATATTTCGGTATTCCTTTCGAAACACACGTTTATTCGGCTCACAGAACACCCGAAGAAGCGGCAAACTTTGCAAAAAATGCTAAAGAAAACGGCTTCGGTGTTATTATAAGTGCAGCAGGTAAGGCGGCCCACCTAGGCGGTGTTCTCGCTGCTTACACTACTCTGCCCATCATTGGTATTCCGATTAAGAGCGACGCTCTCGACGGACTTGACGCTATGCTTTCGACAATTATGATGCCCCCCGGCGTTCCCGTCGCTACAGTTGCTATTGACGGCTGCGCAAATGCGGCTATCTTAGCGGCTCAGATCATCGCCCTCACCGACGAGGGTCTTGCAAACAAGCTCGCGGAAGAAAAGATAAAGATGGCTGAAGGCGTAAGAGCAAAAGACGCCAAGCTTCAAGAAGAAATTAAAAACATATAAACCCTTTCAGCACAGTTCAGGAGGAATTCTATTCTATGTTCGGTAATATTCACGAGGAATGCGGTGTATTCGGCATTTTCGACTCATCAAAAACAATAGACGTTACTCATATAACCTATTCCGGTCTGTACGCACTCCAGCACAGAGGTCAGCAGAGCTGCGGTATAGCGGTAAACAACGAAGGAAAGATATATAACCACAACGACGAGGGTCTTCTCAATGAAGTTTTCAACGAGATGATACTAAATTACCTTAAAGGCAATATTGCTCTCGGCCACGTTCGCTATGCTTCGGCAGATAACAAGGGCAGAGAAAACAACCTTCCCTACGTTTCAAAATATACGAAAGGTCAAATAGCAATCTCTTACAACGGCTCTCTCGTTAACGCAAACTCTATGCGTTCAAGCCTTGAAGACTCGGGCGCTATGTTCCATACCAACTCCGACGCCGAGATCTTTGCCTATATGATCTCCAGAGAAAGACTTAAGACCGAATCGACCGAGCAGGCGATACTTAACATTATGCCTAAGGTTAACGGAGCATACTCTTTCTCAATAATGACGCCCAATAAGCTTATCGCGGTCAGAGACCCCAAAGGCTTCAGACCCCTTTGTATCGGTAAACTCAGGGACGCATACATAATATCCTCCGAATCTTGTGCTATAGATGCTGTAGGCGGAGAATTTGTGAGAGACGTCGCCCCCGGCGAAGTTGTAGTTATTACCGAAGACGGCATTCACTCGCGCACAGACAACTGCGGCAAGGCTTCAACGTCCTGCTGTATATTCGAACATATTTATTTTGCTCGTCCCGACTCGGTAATCGACGGACAGAGCGTACACTTTGCAAGACAGGAAGCAGGCAGATGTCTTGCAAGAAGAGACAACGACAAAAACATTGCCGATATCGTAATCGGCGTCCCCGACAGCGGTCTCGACGCGGCTCTCGGCTATGCGAACGAATCGGGCATTCCCTACGGCGTAGGTCTCAACAAAAACCGATATATAGGAAGAACGTTTATCCAGACTCAGCAAGGCGAAAGAGAAAACCTTGTAAGACTCAAGCTCAATCCTATGCCTGCAGTACTCAAGGGCAAGAGGGTCGTTATCGTTGACGACTCCATTGTAAGAGGTACGACGGTTGCCCACCTTATTGAACTGGTTCGCCACGCGGGAGCAACAGAAGTTCACCTTCGTATTTCTTCCCCTCCCTTCCTCAACCCCTGCTATTTCGGCACGGATATTGACTCAAGAGACAAGCTTATCGCAAACAGACTTACCCTTGAAGAAATCAGACAGGAGATCGGCGCAGACTCACTCGCCTATCTTGCAGTAGACGACCTCAAGACTATCATCAAGGACAACAACCTCGGCTTCTGCGACGCTTGCTTTACGGGTAACTACCCTGTTCACGTTCCGGGAGAAAACTGATATGAAAACAAAGAATATTGCCGTACTCGTATCAGGCGGCGGCACTAATTTACAAGCGATTATAGACGCTCACAAATCGGGAAAAATCACAAACGGCAATATTGCTCTCGTGCTTTCAAGCAACCCTAATGCATACGCCCTTGAACGAGCTTCAAACAACGGCATTGAGAGTTGTGTTATAACAAAGGGCGACAGCCGCGAAGCTTTTTCCGACGCTATTCTCGCTAAACTCGAAGAATACGACATAGATATTATCGTCCTTGCGGGCTTTATGCACATACTTAGCGGAAAGATAATCGAAAAGTACACGAATAAGATACTTAACGTACATCCCGCCCTTATCCCCAGCTTCTGCGGCGAAGGCTTTTACGGTCTGAGAGTACATAAAGCTGCCCTTGAAAAAGGCGTAAAGGTTACGGGAGCTACCGTACATTTTGTAAACGAGATTGCAGACGGCGGCCCCATTATTCTTCAAAAGGCTGTCTATATCGAAGAAGACGACACACCCGAAACTCTCCAGAAAAGAGTTATGGAAAATGCAGAATGGGAAATTCTTCCCCGCGCACTCGATTTACTCTGCAACGAAAAAATTGTTGTAGAAAACAACATTGTAAAAATTAATTGAAAGAGATATATAAAAGAAAGGTAGACAAACTTATGAAAAAGCGCGCAATAATCAGCTTGTCAGACAAAACAGGCGTAGTTGAATTTGCAAAACGCCTCGAAAAACTCGGCTATGAAATTCTTTCAACGGGCGGTACGGCAAAAACATTGACAGACAACGGCGTATCCGTCACAAACGTTTCCGACGTTACGGGCTTTCCCGAATGTCTCGACGGCCGCGTTAAGACACTTCATCCGATGATCCACGCGGGTATTCTTGCTATGAGAAGTAACCCCGAGCATATGAAACAGATCGAAGAGCTCGGCGTTACCCCTATCGACATCGTTGCAATTAATCTCTATCCCTTTAAGGAAACAATTCTTAAAGACAACGTAACACGCGAAGACGCTATCGAAAACATAGACATCGGCGGCCCCACAATGCTCAGAGCTGCTGCAAAGAACTGGCAGGATGTTGCCGTTATCGTTGACCCCGTTGACTACGATACCGTTACTGGCGAACTTGAAGCAAACGGCGAAGTTTCAAGAGATACAAAGCTTAAGCTTTCTTACAAGGTATTTGAACATACTGCTGCATACGATACGCTTATCTCGGGATACCTCAGAAAAGAAAGCGGTATGCCCTCATTCCCCGAAAAGCTTTCTCTTACCTATGAAAAGGTACAGGAAATGCGTTACGGCGAGAATCCCCATCAGGCTGCTGCATTCTACCGCGAAGTCGGCAAGGGCTTTAACGGCACACTCGCGGCTGCTGAACAGCTTAACGGCAAAGAACTTTCTTACAACAACATTAACGACGCAAACGGTGCTCTCGATACAATTAAAGAATTCGGAGACGACATCTGTTGCGTTGCTCTCAAGCACGCTAACCCCTGCGGCGTAGGTATCGGCGAAACAGTCCTCGAAGCTTACACAAGAGCTTACGAAGCTGACCCCGTATCTATTTTCGGCGGAATTGTTGCTTTCAACCGCAAAGTAGACTCTGCAACGGCTCAGAAGCTCGTTGAACTCTTCCTTGAAATTATTATCGCTCCCGAATATGACGCTGAAGCGCTCCAGATCCTCTGCACAAAGAAGAATCTCCGCGTTCTCAGACTCCCCGAAATTGCTACTCCCAACAGAAAAGAAATGTTTGATATGAAGAAGGTTGCAGGCGGTCTTCTCGTTCAGGAGCTTAATACGGAAATGTATGACGATGCTGACGTAAAGGTAGTTACCGAAAAACAGCCTACTGCCGAAGAACTCAGAGATATGAAGTTTGCAATGAAGGTTGTTAAACACACTAAATCCAACGGTATTGCCCTCGCGAAGAACGGCGCTACCGTAGGTATCGGCCCCGGTCAGACAAACAGAATTACAGCTCTTGAACTCGCTATCAAATACGGCGGCGACAAGGTTGTCGGAAGCGTTATGGCATCCGACGCATTCTTCCCCTTCGCTGACTGCGTCGAAGCAGCTCACAAGGCAGGCATTACAGCTATAATCCAGCCCGGCGGAAGTATACGCGACCAAGAATCCATCGACGCTTGCAACAAGTACGGCATTTCAATGGTATTCACGGGCAAGAGACACTTTAAACACTAAAAGAAAAGGGCTGTGCTTTACTGCATGGCCCTTTATTTTCACTTTATACGAGGTGTATATATGTACAAATTCCCCATCGGTGTTATAATTGACGGTTTTAAAACCGATAGAACTACGGCAATCGAACACGCGGCAAGACTTGGCGTTGACGGCATACAGATGTTTGCGACAAAGGGTGTCAACTCCCCCGAAAATCTTGATTCAGGATCAAGAAAAACTCTAAAAAAACAAGTAAACGACGCGGGTCTCGTCTTTTCTGCACTTTGCGGAGATATGGGTATGGGATTCGGAGACAGTGAAAGAAATCCAGTCCTCATTCAAAAACTTAAAAAGATACTCGACCTTGCAAACGACCTCGGTACAAACATTGTAACTACACATATAGGCGTTGTTCCCGACTCTGATGAACACGAAAGATATAAAACTATGCAGGAAGCCTGTTCAATCCTCGCAGAATACGCATACAAAAACGGCTCGTATCTTGCGATTGAGACGGGGCCGGAACGTTCGACAACGTTGCTGAGATTTATCGAATCGCTTGACAGCAAAGGCATTGCGATTAATTTCGACCCTGCAAATCTGCGTATGGTTATCGACGAAGACCCTATTGAAGCCGTAAAAAATCTTGCAAAATATATTGTTCATACCCACGCAAAAGACGGAATTATGCTAAACAAGGGAAATCCCGAATTTATCTATCGTGTAGTCCATCCTATCCCGCCCGAAGTAAAGGCTATGAAGTTCTTTGAAGAAAGACCACTCGGAGAGGGAGCGGTCAACTTCACTGCTTATCTTCAAGTGCTTGAGGAAATCGGATACAAAGGCTTTCTCACCGTTGAACGCGAGGCAGGGCTTGATCCCGTCGCAAACATAACACAGGCGGTCGATTTTCTCAAAAAGCAAGTTAGATAAAAACAGCTAGGGTGCTTCGCACTCTAGCTGTTTTTTGTTGTATATGGACTTTTTTATTCAACCCATTTTATCGCTTCTTCGTTCTTTTTAAAGTTTCGTACCGCATCTTCCGAAGCATAGCCCAAAGCTGCCGTCCCCCATACGAGATGGTCTTCGGGAAGCCCTATTTTTGAAAGCTGCGTTCTTACGATCGGATCGTCGCATACGCCCTTAAACTGATTTATCCATACGGAACCTACACCTAAAGAATGAGCTGCAAGCATTATATTTTGCATAGCAACAGCGCAATCCTCGATTGCGTGCATACTTTCTCTCGGAGCCGAGCAAAGAATCAGTGCGTTAGGCTTATAGAAGTTATAGCCCTTATCTCTGTTGAGTTTTATCCGCAGACACTCTGCCAAACCTTCGATTATATCCGTATTCTGCACTACGGTAAATATGCAGTTTTGTCTATTCATACCCGAGGGAGCATAAATTGCCGCTTTTGCTATTTTTTCAAGATCTTCTCTTGCAATCTTTTTGTCTGTAAAGCTTCTTATACTCCGTCTTTCAAGCAAGCACTGCATTGCATCCATATTCTTACCTCTCAGCCGTTATTTTTCAGATATTCGGTGTATTCTTCGAGACACATATTCATATCGTACATCTTTTTCGCGTGATATCTGCCTACGTATCTGAAATGCCAAGGCTCATACATTATTCCCTTGGTTTGTTCAATCTTGTCTTCCGGATATCTCAAAATAAATCCGAATTTATAACAATTTTCCGCTAACCACTTTGCCTCGGCTTCGTTTTTGAAAGCCTGACCTGCCGAAGGCAGTGTGTGCATATCAACGCAAAGTCCCGACTGATGCTCGCTTGTTCCGGGGCGGTTTGAATAGGTTGCGACCTTCTTCTCCGCCGCCTCTCTCGACAGTCCCCTGTTCATTTCCTGAACAAGATATACGTCGTAGAAAAGATAGCGCTGATAGTCATAGCTTCTGTATGCGCTCATTACCGACAAAGGATAGCCGCTCGGAGTGTTTTTCTTTATAACACCGCAAGCCTCGGCTTCGAGCATCAAAGCTTCAAGCGCCTTTGCGGCGTATTCGCGGAGTTTCTGGGTTGCACGTCCGTCTTTACGAGTACTTTTTACGTTAACAAGATCGGGCGGAACATAGTCTGAACCCAGAGGGTTGTCAATATTAACAAGCACAAGATACGCATCTCTCTGCTCTCCCTGCGGATTCATATACATTTCATATTCCGATAGATCGGCCTTGAATTCGGGCACGTATATAGGTTCCGGCGGAGTCGTTTCAACCGGCTTTTCGGTCGTTTGCTCGTCTTCTGTCTGTTTTTGCGTATCGTCTTTTTCTCCCGTTGTCTGCTGAAAATCCGTTTCTTTCGGCAACTCGTTCACGGGTTCGTCTTCTTTAAGATAGTTTACAAGAAAAACAACCGAACAGCATACCGCCGCCGCAAGAATAAGCATAAGAATACGCAAGGGCGCATCGTTGTTTTTTCTATTTTTCGGTTTTCTTCTTGTATATTGAATGTTATTCCGTCTTGGATTTACATTGTTTGCCATATTTCATCACCCATTCGTTTGGTTTTGAGAATTAATGTCTTCTGCCGAAATACTCTTGAAATACGTTCTTTCTTTTTGTTTTTCGGTCAGTTCTTCCTCGGGAAGCGACTTGCTGTCGCTGTCAAATTTAAGTCTGAAGCTTATTTTGCTTTCAACAAATCTGCCGTTTTCGTCTCTCGACGTAAGTCGGGAAAGGGTTATAACGTTTTTTTCTTCGTCAAACGTATATTCGATTCCCTTCATATATTCCGAAACAAAATCTGCGGGAACGTATATATTCCCGTCTTCTTCGATTATATTTCCGTTAAGTCTGACCGATGAGCCGTTAATCTTTGCGAAATGAGTGCCCAAAACAAAACGCACCTCGTCGCCGCTCTTGATATCGGTTATAAACCTGAGCTCTTTGTGGTCTCCCGTAACAACAAAGCCAAATCTGTCGGCAACCTCGCTTATGTTGAGATAAAGAATACCGTCGCGGCAGTATTTCTGCGTATCAACGCTTACAGCCTTTACGTCTTCAATCTCATGCTGCAGTCCCATTTTTATTTTTATGCTGTCGTATTCAGCGGCGTCAACCTTAACGAGATTGGCGTAGAACACCCCTACACATACCGCAGAAACAAGAATGAATACCAAAAGAAACAGAAGCGAATACGCCATAACCGTACGGCTGACACCGCTCTTTTTCTTTTTTATTCTGTAACTCCGATTATTCTTCGAACGTCTTCTCGGTCTTTGAGACTGACTGTCAATGTCTCTGCGAGCACTTCTATTCTTCCGTAAGTCCGCATCGGCATTTACAGGAGCCTTTTTTGTACTGTTTTGAATATCTCTTTTAAGTTCGGGTCTTTTTTTCTTCTTCGGAAGGTCTCTTTTTATCGAGCCTTTTCTTGCGTTTGCTTCGCGTTCTTCCATATTTTCACCCCGCTTCGCAATTCTTCTTACATTTATATTTATAGCATTATACCACAGCGCGAAAAAAATTGCAATAGATACGTTTTGCAGAAAGTAAAGAAAATAAATTTTATTTCCCCCTTGACAACCGGAATGATACGTGGTATAATCATCGGGTAAAAAGAAGCAGAACGCTCCGTTCTCACCGTACGGCAAAAGGCTTGTATCGGTTAATACGATGATACCCCACTTGTGTGAGGTAGGTTGTTTTGTACGGAGTTGTTACTGATTTCGTGCAATTTTTTTATTTTTTCGGAGGTGTTTTATAATAAAAAACACAAACAGCAAAGACAACATCATTAACGAGGATATCAAGAGCGAACTCAAATGCTCCGATTCCAAGATGTTCAGAGTTATTTCAAACGAAGGCGAACAGCTCGGTATGCTCAGTTATATCGATGCACTTGAAGCAGCCTACGACAAAGGTCTTGACCTTGTACTTATGTCTGCACAGTCCGATCCGCCCGTATGCAAGATTATGGACTACGGAAAATTCCGCTTCGAACGCGACAAACGCGAAAAAGAGGCAAGAAAAAAACAGCAGACTATCGAAACTAAGGAAATTCAGCTTTCTTGCAGAATCGACGTAAACGATTTCAACACCAAAGTTAACCACGCTCACAGATTTCTTAAGGGCGGCGACAAGGTTAAAGTAATCGTTAAGTTCAAGGGTCGTCAGATGACACACCTCGACATCGGTAAGCAGTTACTCGAACAGTTCAAAGAAGCTTGCAGCGACTTTGGTACAGTTGAAAAACAGCCCGTACTCGAAGGAAGATTTATGTCAATGATGATCAACCCTGTAAAGAACGCTAAATAAAAATTATACAAAGTATATTTTTCATTTTTGACCGTAAGAATACGGCAGAGATGATGTATAAACGAGAAAGGAGTCCTATTATTATGGGAAAAATGAAAACACACAGCGCATCTGCTAAGAGATTTACTCTTACAAAGAGCGGCAAAGTAAAGATCAATCACTCGCATCACCGCCACAACCTCGGCCTTAAGACAGCTAAGCGTAAAAGAGGCTTGAGAAAAGCAGGTTACCTTAGCGACGCTATGGCACCTACAGTCAGAACACTCATTAAATAATCGATAAATATTTGAAAACAGGAGGATATTACAATGGCAAGAGTTAAAGGCGCTATGATGACTCGTAAGAGAAGAAATAAAACACTCAAGCTCGCAAAAGGCTATTGGGGTGCAAAGAGCAAGCACTTCAAGATGGCTAAGCAGGCTGTAATGAAGAGCGGTAACTACGCTTATATCGGCAGAAAACAGAAGAAGAGAGATTTCCGTGCACTCTGGATCACCAGAATCTCTGCTCAGGCAAAGGTTAACGGAATCAACTACTCTCAGCTTATGCACGGTCTTAAGCTCGCAGGCATCAACCTCAACAGAAAGATGCTTGCAGAAATTGCTGTTTCCGACAAGGACGCTTTCGCAGCAATCGTAGCAAAGGCTAAAGAAGCACTTAAATAAGTTAAAATTGTACCAAAAACCCGGATTCTCCCGGGTTTTTGTGCTACAAAAAGCAAAGTTGCTTTTTGTAAAAAAACAAAAGAATTTGCAGAAAAAGCATAAAAAGAAAAGGAGGCGCTTTTTTGGAAATCATTACAAGCCGCGCAAACCCGACCGTAATTGAAACGGCAAAACTCAAAGACAAGAAATACCGCGAAGAAAAAAAGGCGTTTCTTTTTGAAGGTATTAAACTCGCGCGCGAGGCTATATCTTCAGGTGTTGACATTATCAATGTTTTTCTTACCGAAAAAGCCGCTTACAAATACCCTGATCTTGCAAAAAAGAAAAACTGCATTATTATCTCCGAATCGGTATGTATGAAGCTGTCGGAAAATTCAGCCCCCGACGGCGTTATCTGCACGGCAAAATATCTTGAAAATCTTCATAAGATTTATAACAAACAAACGTTTACCTGCCCGAAAGACGCTTGTCTTATTCTTTCGAGCATACGCGATCCAGGCAATCTCGGCACTATTGCAAGAACGTCTGCTGCGTTCGGCAAAAAAACGCTTATTATATCCGACGATTGCGCCGATATCTATAATCAGAAAACAATCAGAGCATCAATGGGGGCTATCTTTAGAACGTCGATTTACAGAACCCGTGACCTCTGCGAAACCATAAATAGTATAAAAAAACAAGGCACAAGCGTTTACGCTGCTGCCTTAGACAGAAATGCCGTCGAGCTTCAGACGGTTAAAGATACAAAAAACAGCTGTTTTGTACTCGGGAACGAAGGACACGGTCTCGATATGGAAGTAATTGATTCTTGTACGGGTACGGTCATTATTCCTATGGAAAAAGACGCGGAATCACTTAACGTTTCCTCAGCGGCTTCAGTTATTCTTTGGGAAGCTTACAGATAAAACATATACTTTAGGGAATTAAACTATGGATAATTTGACTTTATGGGTGTGGCTGAGCGAAAAATGCGCCCCCGACACTCCTTATTTCAGTATTTTATATCACACCTTCGGCTCGGTCGAACGCATTTATGCCGCAAATCAAGAAGAGCTTGAGGGCGTTTTCGGACTTAAGTCCGCCCAGATAAAAGCACTTTGCGACAAAAATACGGCAAAAGCGGAAGCTGTTATAAGAAAATGCCGTATGGAAAATATAGGAATAATTCCCTACAACGACGACTTATTTCCGTCAAGACTGCGAGTAATAAAAAATCCGCCCGTACTTCTCTATTATAAAGGACGTTTACCTATTTTTGAAAAAGAGGTATGTATCGGCACGGTGGGTACGCGCACTCCATCGTCTTACGGTTGCCGCTGTGCTTACGAAATAGCTTTCGACCTTGCTTTAAGCGGTGCTTACGTTATAAGCGGTATGGCTTCCGGCATCGACTCTATTTGTCATACGGCAGCACTCGATGCAGGCGGAAAAACCGTGGCTGTACTCGGTTGCGGTATAAACGTTATCTACCCAAAAGAAAACACCGAGCTTTACAACAGACTTGCAAATTACGGCACGATAATCTCGGAATATCCGCCTGATTTCAGTGCAACAAGATATACTTTCCCCCAGAGGAACAGAATAATAAGCGGTCTTTCACTCGGCACTCTCATTGTCGAAGCTCAGCTGAAAAGCGGCGCTATGATTACGGCAAAAATTGCAATCGAACAAAACAGAGACCTTTTTGCCATTCCGGGCAGACTGGGCGAATACAACAGTATCGGTCCCAACAGCCTGCTGCAGATGGGAGCAAAGGCAGTCTCGAGCGCTTATGATATTCTTAACGAATACGAATTTCTTTACCCCGATAAGATACATCTGAAAACAAACAACGGTTCAAAAAAGAATAATCCTTACAAAAACACAATTGAAATAATCAAAAAAACGGAAAGGCCGAAAAATACGGTTCTTCCCGTTCCGGAGGATACTGAAACCCCTCAAAAACAAGCTGTGGAGGAAGAAAAACCTAACTTCGACCACCTCCCCGAACAACAGAAGAATATTTGTGTTATCCTCTCTAAAACTACCCCGAAATCGCTTGAAGAAATTGCAGGTGAGACAAATATTTCCGTTTCGGACATAATGTCTTCATTGACAATTCTTGAAATTCAAGGTATAGTAATTGCTGTGCCCGGCGGCAGTTTTGTGCTCGCGTGAGCATTTTTATATAGTAATAAACCCAAATTTTATTGAGGTGTATATATGTCAAATCTTGTTATAGTGGAATCTCCCGCAAAAGCAAATACCATAAAAGGTTATCTTGGAAGCGGCTATAAAGTCGTTGCATCCAAGGGCCACGTGCGCGATCTTCCCAAGAGTACTCTCGGTGTCGACATTGAGAACAATTTTGAAGCGCGTTATATAAATATCAGAGGAAAGGGTCCGTTAATCTCCGAACTGAAAAAAGACGCCAAGAATGCAAACAAAGTTTTTCTCGCAACTGACCCTGACCGCGAAGGAGAAGCAATTTCGTGGCACCTTGCAAACGCTTTGGGTATCGAGCCTCAAAACGCAAAAAGAATTTCTTTTAACGAAATTACCAAAACAGCGGTAAAAGCGGCAATCAAGAATCCCAAGCCCATAAATATGGACCTTGTCAACTCCCAGCAAACACGCCGCATTCTCGACAGAATCGTGGGTTACAAGGCAAGTCCTTTCCTTTGGAAAACGCTTAAGAGCGGCCTTTCTGCAGGCAGAGTTCAGTCTGTTGCAACAAGACTTATCGTTGAAAGAGAGGAAGAGATCAAATCTTTCGTTCCCGTTGAATACTGGACGATAACAGCTCAGCTTATAGACTCTCAGCTCAAAGTATTCAAATCTATGTTCTATGGCGACAAGAAAGGAAAGATCAACCTTTCTTCAAAAGAAGAAACCGACAGAATATTTAACGAAGTATCAAACGGCGAATTCAAAGTTATATCGGTTAAAAAAGCAATTAAAAACCGTAACCCCGCACCTCCCTTCACGACCTCTACACTTCAGCAGGAAGCTTCCCGTAAGCTTAACTTCCGTACTCAGAAGATTATGCAGATCGCGCAGGAACTCTACGAAGGTGTTAACCTCGGCAGCGAAAACGGCGGCGTACACGGTCTTATCACATATATGCGTACCGACTCTTTGAGAATCTCTCAAGAAGCATCGGCAGCCGCTGAAAAGTTTATTAAGTCTAAGTTCGGCGAGGAGTACTATCCCTCTTCAAAGAGATTCTATAAGTCCAAAAACAACGCACAGGACGCTCACGAAGCTATACGTCCCTCGTCAATGGACTTCGAACCCGAAAATATCAAAAAGTATCTTACTACTGACCAGTATAAGATCTATAAGCTCATCTGGGACAGATTCCTTGCTTCCCAGATGGCGTCTGCTCAGCTCAACACTCTTAATGCAGAGATTGAATCAAACGGATATATTTTCCACTCAAGCGGTTACAACGTAAAATTCGCAGGATTCTTGTCCGTATACGATCCCGGAGACTACGGTGAATTTGCCGACTCCGAAAAGCAGTCCAAACCTATCGAAATAAGCGAGGGCGATGTTCTTAAGCCTAAAGATATTGTTCCCGAACAGCATTTTACCGAGCCTGCCCCCAGATATACCGAAGCTTCTCTCGTAAAACAGCTTGAAGAAAAAGGTATCGGCAGACCGAGTACCTACACCCCCATTATTACAACCATTATCGCAAGAGATTACGTTACGCGCGAAGGAAAATCGCTTAAACCCACATACCTCGGCGAAATGACGACAAAGCTCATTCTTGAGCATTTCCCCGATATAATCGACTATGAATTTACCGCTCATCTTGAAGACAGTCTCGACGAGATCGAAAACGGTAATAACGATATGCTCAACATTCTTTCAAGCTTTTACGAAGGCTTCAGCAAATCTCTCGAAAAAGCCGAAGAAGCGGCAAAAAAAGGCGAAATTGATATTCCGCCCGAAGAAACTGATATAATCTGCGAGCATTGCGGAGTAAAAATGGTAGTCAAAAACGGCAGATACGGCAAATTTGCAGCCTGCCCCAACTACCCTGAATGCCGCAACACAAAGCCCCTTGATAAGGACGGCAAACCCAAGCCCGAAAAGAAAGAAAAAGAAGAAAAACCCCAGCAATCTACCGGTATGATCTGTGAAAAATGCGGTTCTGAAATGGTTATTCGTTCGGGCAAGTTCGGTTCCTTCTACGCTTGCTCTGCCTACCCTAAGTGCCGTAATACAAAGCAGATCATTAAAGAAACGGGTATTTCCTGTCCTATCTGCGGCTCAAAGGTTATTACCAAACAAGGCGGCAAAAAGCACATAACGTTCTATAGCTGCGAAAAATACCCTGAATGTAACTTCTCATCCTGGGATATTCCCACAAGCGAAAAATGTCCCGAATGCGGCGACATTCTCCTTATGAAAAAGAGAAAGAAGCTTGTATATTGCAGAAACGAAAAATGCGGTTATACTCGCGAAGAACAAAGCAAAAAAGAAGCTAAAAAAGACTAAAATGGACAAGATAAAAATTAACGTTTTCGGCGGCGGTCTTGCAGGCTGCGAAGCAGCCTATCAGGCTGCAAAACGCGGTGTTTTTGTAGACCTTTATGAAATGAAGCCGACCAAAAAAACACCCGCCCACACCACCGATTTATTGGCAGAACTCGTCTGTTCTAATTCACTGCGCAGTAACGTTCTTACAAACGCTGTAGGTCTTTTAAAAGAAGAGTTGAATCTTATGGATTCTCTTATAATGAAGGCCGCCTATGCAACACAGGTAGAAGCAGGCTCAGCTCTTGCAGTCGACAGACAAAAGTTCGCTGAATATATCACAAACGAAATAAAAAACAATCCCCTCATCAACGTTATCGAAAAAGAGGTTACGTCTATCCCCGAGGACGAAATTTCCGTAATTGCGACGGGTCCTTTGACATCCGACGCTTTTTCGGAATATCTTGAAAGCTTCCTCGGCAAATCGCATCTCTCCTTTTTCGACGCCTCTGCGCCTATAGTAGACGTTTCAACGCTCGATATGAACAAAATATACGCGGCATCGCGTTACGGCAAGGGTGAGGCTTCGTACCTCAACTGCCCTATGAACAAAGAAGAATACGACAACTTCTACAACAATCTTATTAATGCAGAAGAAGCTCATTTGAAGGACTTTGACAGCGATGAACAGAAAAAGCCAAACGTTTTCGAGGGATGTATGCCTGTTGAAGTTATGGCTAAAAGGGGTTATGACACGTTGCGTTACGGACCGCTGAAGCCCGTAGGACTTCCCGACCCCAAAACAGGAAAAGAGCCTTACGCCGTTATTCAGCTCCGCCAGGAAAACGCTGAAAAAACGATGTACAACCTCGTAGGTTTTCAGACACACCTCACCTTTGGCGAACAGAAACGCGTATTTTCAATGATACCGGGACTGGAAAACGCTGCATTTTTGCGTTACGGCGTTATGCACAGAAACACGTTTATAAACTCCCCCGCGTGTCTTAACTGCTACTACTCTATGAGAAACAAACCGAACGTATTTTTTGCAGGACAGATCACGGGTGTTGAAGGCTACGTTGAATCAACTTCAAGCGGTTTTGTTGCGGGTATCAATGCCGCAAAATACGCAAAAAATGAAGAACTTATCGACTTTCCTAATATTACTGCCCTCGGTGCGCTGGCGCACTACATAAGCGATGAAAACGTAGTTAATTTTCAGCCTATGAACGCTAACTTCGGACTTATTGCCAACTTAGAACAAAAGGTCAAGGGCGGCAAAAGATTCAGAAATGAGGCTCTTGCAAACCGTTCGATCGAATATATTAATTCGATTAAGAACAATATACTGTAAAACAACTTATACGGAGTATTTGAAAATGAGAATTATTCTTGACGTTATGGGCGGAGACAACCCCGTCGAAGAATTTGTTGCGGGTGCTGTTGCCGCTGTCAAAGAATTCGGCTGCGATATTACACTCGTTGGCGATGAAATACAGATTCTTACCGCATTTGCAGATAACAATTATTCAATGGACAAAATTGAAATAGTAGACGCTCCCAATTACATTACTATGGAAGACAGCGCAATGAGTGTTGTCAGAGAGAAAAAAGATTCCTCGATGAACGTAGGACTTAAAATGCTTGCAGAAGGCCAAGGAGATGCATTTGTCAGCTCGGGCAATACAGGCGCACTTTTGGCGGGTGCTACTTTTATCGTAAGACGTATCAGAGGACTCAGAGCTGCTATCGGCACAATTCTCCCTCTGGCAAAGCCCACCCTTCTCGTTGACTCGGGAGCAAATATAAACGTTACGCCCGAAAATCTTGAGCAGTTTGCAAAAATGGGTTCTATCTATATGGAAAGATTGCACAATATCAAAGAACCTACCGTAGCTCTCTTAAACAACGGAAGCGAAGAAACAAAGGGTACGGACCTGCATAGAGAGACTTACCAAAAGCTTATGCAGTCTGACGTTAACTTTATCGGCAATATCGAAGGAAAAGATATTCCCTTCGGCAAGGCTGACATTATCGTTACCGACGGTTTTACGGGCAACGTTGTTCTCAAGCTTACCGAGGGATTCGGCAAGTTTATGATCGAACAGCTTAAAGAGCTTTTCAAGAAAAATGCCATGACTATGGCAACAACCCTCATACTCAGAAGCAGTATCAAGGCTATGAAAAAGAAGTTTGACGCGTCCGAATACGGCGGCGCTCCCCTTCTCGGCATTTCAAAACCCGTTATAAAGGCTCACGGAAGCTCCGATGCAAAAGCAGTCAAAAACGCTATAAAACAGGCTATTTACTATGCAAGCACCGGAATTATAATTGAGATTGCGCGCCAATCCTCTCAGCTTACCACAAAAGAATCCGTACAGGCAGGCGAATAAGTGTAATGAATATTAACGATATCAATGAATTGACAACGTCCATTCAAAAAATCGAACAACACCTCAAATATGAATTCAAGGACAAAAACACGCTTATCAAGGCTTTGTCCCATTCGTCGTTTTCGAACGAACTGAAGTCAAAAAACATAAAAGCGGAATGTAACGAAAGACTTGAATTCTTCGGCGATTCCATACTTTCTCTTACTGTCAGCGAATATCTTTATACAAACTATCCCGACCTTCCCGAAGGTATGCTTTCTAAAGTAAGGGCGGGTACGGTATGCGAAAAAGCTCTCGCCAAATTTGCAAAAGAAATCTCCCTCGGAGATTTCCTCTTTCTCGGACACGGCGAAGAAATAACAAACGGCAGAGAAAGACCCTCCATACTTGCAGACGCATTCGAGGCTGTTCTTGCCGCAATGTATATTGACGGCGGTATCGAGCCCGTAAAGGCTTTTATTCTTCCGTTTGCAACAAGCGAGATCGATCAGATAATCGCGAGAGGAAATACGAAAGACTACAAATCTATGCTTCAACAATTCGTTCAGCAAGAACACGGAGACGTTCTCGAATACAAGCTTGTTAACGAATACGGTCCCGCGCACGAAAGAGTGTTTGAGACTGAGGCTTTGCTTAACAACAACGTTATCGGAAAAGGCGTTGGAAAAAGCAAACGCGAATCCGAACAAAATGCCGCTAAAGAAGCTCTTGCGCTGTTCGGTCAGGCTTAATATTTTTCTTTTTTGAAAAAAGGGAGAAACATTTTGAAACACGTAAATATACCGGTATTTATACCGCACCTAGGTTGCCCGAATGACTGTGTTTTCTGTAACCAGAAACGCATTTCGGGCACGTCTTCTTTTCACAAAGAAGACGTTGATTCAATAATTAAAAATGCTCTGTCGACAATCGACAAAGAAAGCACCGAAACAGAGGTAGCATTCTTCGGCGGAAGCTTCACGGGAATCGAACGTTCCGATATGCTCTATCTGCTTGAAACTGCGCACAAATATATCGAATCGGGCGAAATAAAATCTATCCGACTTTCTACCCGCCCCGATTATATAGACGTTGAAATACTGTCGATTCTGAAAAAATACGGTGTAAAAACAATCGAACTCGGTCTGCAGTCAATGGATGACGCGGTTTTGTCTGTAACCAAAAGAGGACACACCTCAAAATGCGCCATAGAAAGCTGTAAACTCATAAAACAAGAAGGATTTACCCTTATCGGTCAGATGATGATAGGTCTCCCCGGCTCAAACCTTGAAAAAGAGCTTCACACCGCAAATCTTATTTGTGAATTATGCGATGGTGCAAGAATATATCCTACGGTCGTACTCAGGGAAACCGAGCTTTGCCAAATGGCTAAAACAGGCGGATATAAGCCCTTAACCCTTGAAGACGCAATTATGCGTACAGGCGAAGCTTTGGCTGTGTTTGCGGGCAAGGGAAAACAGGTAATCAGAATCGGGCTGCAATCCGGAGACGAACTTTACGATCCCGACGTTGTGTACGGCGGCGACTATCACCCTGCCATTGGTGAACTTGCCGAAAACTACGTCTTCTACAAAAAAATATGCGAAAAAATTGAGAAAGAAAAACTTGACGTATCGGGTAAAACGCTCGTTATTTACTGCCCGATCGGATGCACGTCAAAAGTAATCGGGCAAAAAAAGTCGAATAAAATTAAATTAATAAATAATTTAAATATAAAATACATAAAAGTTGTTGAAAAAAACGATGTTATAGACTATAATATAGAATTAAGCATACTATAACATAAGAGTTGGTGTGCTTCGCCCGCCAACTCTTTGTTGTATCTAAAAAATTTTTCGGAAACAGAAAGGGGGACTACCGACAAAATGCGACTGAAATCACTTGAAATTCACGGTTTTAAGTCTTTTCCCGACAAAACCACAATTAACTTTGATAACGGCACAACTGTCATAGTAGGCCCTAACGGAAGCGGTAAATCCAATATCTCCGATGCTATGCGCTGGGTTCTCGGTGAACTCTCAAGTAAAAACATCCGCGGAACAAAAATGGAAGACGTTATCTTCGGCGGCTCGGCAACACGAAGCCCTATGGGATTTGCCGAGGTTACCCTTGTCATCGACAACACGGGAAGCGGTAACAGAATCGCTGTCGATTACGACGAGGTTGAAGTTACAAGAAGATATTACCGTTCAGGCGAAAGTGAATATATGATCAACCGACGCCCCGCAAGGCTCAAGGACATTCACGAAATGTTTATGAACACAGGCGTAGGTAAAACGGGTTATTCAATCGTAAGCCAGGGTAAAGCGGCTGAGATCATCTCTCAGAAAAGCGACGAGAGAAGAAATATTTTTGAAGAAGCGGCAGGCATTTCCAAATACCGCTACAAGAAAAACGAAGCCGAAAGAAAACTTGCATCTACAAACGAAAATCTTATACGTCTCAACGACATAAAATACGAGCTTGAAGGAAGAATAGGCCCTCTTGAAAAAGAGGCGGAAAAAGCAAGAAGATATCTTGAATTCTACGATAAGAAAAAGAACGCAGACGTTTCTTTGTGGCTCTATGATACAAAAGAACTCCGAGAGAAACTCGACAAGGCAGAAAAAGACTTTCTGGCATCGGGCACTGAGCTTGAGGTTGCAGACGAAACAATACAGTCTCTTGAAAGCCAGAGCGAAAAGCTCATTCTGTCCTCTCAGGAAAACAAACTTAAATCGGAAAAAAACAATACCGAACTGCAAAATGCAAACGAGAGAAAGTTCGGACTTGAAGGTACTATCAAGGTTCTCGAAAATGATTCCGAGCATATAAAACAGCTCTCCCTGCAGGCAGAAAACGAACTTAAGCTTCGTTTGCAGGAAAAAGACGAAACAGAAAAGACTCTTTCCGAATCCAAAGAAAAGCTGAAAGAATTACGCGAAAAGCTTTCTCAGTCAGAAAAAGAAAGAGCACTTGCCGATAATCTTCTTGAAAATGCGCTTCTTGAACTCGTCGAACTTGAAAGAAAGCTCGAACAGGCAGAAAACATAATCCGCGAAAAAGAAGAAGAAGCGGTAAACAAACAGATTGAACTCTCCTCGCTTTCCGGTTCGAGAAAGACCGAGGATGAAAGATATGAAACTCTCAAAAATGAAATTGCAGATCTTGAAGAGGCAATTTCTCTTCTCAGCGAACGTGCAACTAAAGCCGAGAAGACTATTGAGGGATATCAGAAAAAAGCTGACGAAGCAACCGCAAATGCAACAGAGGCTGAAAATGCCATACGCGAACTTGAAATAAAAGAAGAACAGCTTAACAACACTGTCAATACCCTGTACATAGATATGGCTTCAAAGAAACAGCGAGCAGAAGCCCTGAAAAGAATGGAAGAACACTTTGAGGGTTATGCTAACAGTGTCCGTTTCGTTATGAACGAGAGTGCAAACAATACTCTTTCGGGTATATACGGACCGGTTTCAAAGCTTATCAGCGTTAACAGAAAATACACCCTCGCCGTTGAAACGGCATTGGGCGGAAACCTGCAGAACATAGTCGTTAAGGACGAAGGAAGCGCAAAAAAAGCAATTGCTCTCCTCAAAGAAAAGAATGCAGGAAGAGCGACGTTCTATCCTTTGACGTCCATACAGGTTCAGAAGCTTAACGTAGACATAAACACCGTTTCTTCAATGAACGGCTTTATCGGAATTGCAAGCGAACTTACCGAATGCGACGACAAATTCAGAATAATAAGCGAATACCTGCTCGGCAGAACGGTAGTTTTCGATACCATCGACAATGCAAGCATTGCCGCAAACAAGCTAAACTACAAAGTAAAACTGGTTACGCTTGACGGTCAGATCATTAATGCGGGCGGTTCGTATACGGGCGGTTCTGCGAAGAAAGACAGCGGAATGCTTACACGCAATTCCGAAATAGAAAAGCTCAACAAAGAGTGTGAAGCGATACAAAAAAACGTATCAAACGCACAACATTCTCTCGACGGCATTACAAAAGAAAAAGAAGCTCTTGTAAAAACGAGAGATTCGCATCTCGGCAACGTTTCTTTGCTTACTTCCCTGCTTAATGCGGAAAATACGCAGTATGAAGTTTTGAAATCGCAGATTACTTCTGACGAAAAGTCGATCGATTCTCTCAAAGAAGAGCTTGAAAGGCTTGAAAAAGCAGATGATTTCTACCGCGAAAAGAAAACAAATATTGAAAAAGCTATTGAAGAAATCAATCTGCTTATCGAAGCCGGCAAGGGTGAACATACAAAACTCAAAAACACCATTACCGAAAAGAACGTTCAGATCGAAGAGCTCCGCAAGAGAAACAGCGAATCGGTAGTACGTCTTACCGAAGACAGAAAAGATGCTGAAAACCTGCAGAAGAACGTTGAACAGACAGAATATCTGCTTATAACTCTCGAAGAAAGAATCAGCCTTGGAAAAACCGAGCTTGAGTCACTTGATACAAAAGACGGCAGCACAAAAGGCAGATTCGAAAAAGCAAAAGCCGATCTTGAAGAGATTACACTGATTATCGCATCTCTTGAAAAAGAAAAGGGCGACTATTCAGAAAAGAACGACGAATACGAAAAGAAAATTAACGATCTCCGCATCAAGATCAAAGAAAAGACAAACACAAGAGAGCTTGTTTTCAGAGCATACACAAAACTTGAAGGACTTTGTCAGCAGCTCAAAAACGACCTTGACAAGTCATCCGAACGTATGTGGGACGAATACGAGCTTACTTACAGCACGGCAGTTGAGCTTGAACTTCCCGAGGTTACTCCGGAAAACAGAGCGGAAATTTCACGCTTACTTACAGAATACAAGGGTAAACTTAAAGGGCTCGGCCACGTAAACGTAGGCGCTATCGACGAGTATAAAGACGTAAAAGAAAGATACGACTTTATGCACAGTCAGATCACCGACCTCGAAAATGCCGAAAAACAGCTTACCGACATTATCGTTAAGCTCGAAGTCGAAATGCGCGAAAAATTCTCGCAGACGATGAAGGACGTAAACATTCACTTCAAAAACGTATTCCGAGAACTGTTCGGCGGCGGTACGGCTGAGCTTGTGCTCACCAATCCCGATGACGTACTTACGAGCGGAATCGATATTAACGTAGCTCCCCCCGGAAAGATAATCAAAAACCTAGTTTCTCTTTCGGGCGGCGAACAGGCGTTCGTTGCAATCGCTCTATTCTTTGCAATACTCAAAGTCAATCCAACGCCCTTCTGCATATTTGACGAGATCGAGTCTGCTCTCGACGAGGTTAACGTTGTCAGATTTGCGGAATATGCAAAGAAATATTCCGACTCAACCCAATTTATTATGATAACACACCGCAGAGGCACAATGGAATCCGCAGATACGCTTTACGGTGTTACGATGTACGAAAAAGGTATCTCAAAAGTACTTACCGTTAACGTACGCGACATCGAAGAAAGATTGGGCGTCAAACTCGAATAGTCAATTGAATAATCAATCGAAAACTGAAAGGTTATTACTATGTCATTTTTTGATAAACTTAAATCAGGGCTGGCAAAAACAAAATCGTCAATAATCAGCCAGGTTGATAATCTTTTCAAGGCTTTCGTAAGAGTAGATGAGGATCTACTCGAAGAACTTGAAGAATTACTCATTGCCGCTGACGTAGGCTTTGAGTCTACCGAAGAAATTATTGACAAGCTCAGAGAGAAAATCAAAGACGAACGCTTGTCCGACCCTGAACAGACAAAACAAGCGCTTATCGAAATACTCAAGGGTATGATCGGCAACGGCGAGGAGCTTAATCTGTCGACCTCTCCCTCTGTTATATTGGTTATAGGCGTAAACGGCGTTGGCAAAACGACGTCAATAGCAAAAATAGCACACCATCTTATTTCAAACGGCAAAAAGGTCGTACTTGCAGCAGCAGATACATTCAGAGCAGCGGCAATCGATCAGCTTCAGATATGGGCGGACAGGGCCGGCGCAGATCTCATTAAGAACACCGAAGGCTCAGACCCCGCCGCCGTTGTTTTTGACGCCGTATCAGCCGCAAAAAGCAGAAAGGCTGACGTGCTCATCGTTGATACCGCAGGCAGACTCCATAACAAGAAAAACCTTATGGACGAACTTGCAAAGATCGACAGGGTCATCAACCGCGAGCTTCCCGACGCATCAAGGGAAACCCTTCTCGTTCTTGATTCAACGACAGGACAAAACGCTGTCAGACAAGCAAAAGAATTCAAGAATTCCGCAAATATTACGGGTCTTGTTCTCACTAAACTTGACGGCACAGCTAAGGGCGGAATCGTATTCTCGATTAAAAATGAGCTTGACATCCCCGTTAAATACATTGGAGTAGGCGAAAAGATAGACGATCTTCAGCCCTTTGATGCAAACGATTTTGTTAAAGCATTGTTTGAATAATTTTTACTGGTATATTTATGGAAATAGTATTGGCATCAAGAAACAAAAAGAAAATTGCAGAGCTTCAGGCAATGATGTCTGCAATTCCCTCTTTGGATATAAAAATACTTTCACTCGACGATATCGGCGTTTTTGACGATATCGAAGAAAACGGAGAGACCTTTGAAGATAACGCTCGTATAAAAGCATCTGTGGGCGCACAAAAGGGATATATAACCGTAGCTGACGACTCGGGACTCTGCGTTGATGCTTTAAACGGTGCCCCCGGCGTTCATTCGGCAAGGTTTTCGGGTCTTGGCGACGATGGAAACAATAAGCTTCTTGTTGAAAAGCTTAAAGGGCTCCCCACTGAAAAAAGAACCGCGCGTTTTATGACTAACGTCGTATGTATATTCCCTAAACATAATGACGAGATAGTAACCGTCGGAGAGGTTATGGGGTATATTACAGAACAGCCTATGGGTACAAACGGCTTCGGGTACGATCCGTACTTCTTTTATCCGCCATTTAACAAGACGTTCGCTCAGCTTACAAGCGAAGAGAAAAACTCCATCAGCCACAGAGGAAAGGCTATGAGAGAATTAGCAGAAAAGCTTGTCGAAAAAGCAAAGAAATATAATCTTTAAAAACATAAAAAAGGACTGCATTATGCTTAATTCAAAACAAAGAGCATATCTTCGTTCGCTCGCAGTACACATTGATACCATTTTCCAGATTGGAAAAGGCGGCATAAACGAAAATATGACAGAACAAATATCAAACGCTCTTGAAGCCCGCGAGCTTATAAAGCTCCGCGTGCTCGACAACTCCGAATATTCTGCGAGAGAGGCTGCCGATGAGATTTCACAGATCGTTAATGCCGACGTTGTTCAGGTGGTTGGCACCCGCTTCGTTCTCTACCGCGAATCAAAAAAACACAAGAAAATCGAGTTAGTAAAATGAGTGATGTAAAAATCGGTATTTACGGCGGCACTTTCGCTCCCATACACATTGGGCATATACGCTCAGCATTTGCGTTTTTAACAGCCTGTCAGCTTGACAAGTTATTTATTATGCCGAACTTTATCCCGCCTCATAAAACTGCAATAACGGGCGACGATCCCCAGTCAAGACTACAAATGCTGAAGATCGCTTTTTCCGAGCTTCCCTTCTACGATGACAAGATCATCATATCGGACTTTGAACTCAGAAATGCGGAAACAAGCTATACTTACAAAACTCTTGAGCATTTTAAGTGGATTTCTAAAGATCTCACCCTGCTCTGCGGCACCGATAATTTTCTGACACTCGAAAAGTGGAAGAATTTTGAAAGGGTGTTTGAGCTTGCAACTATTGCTCACATCGTAAGACCAAACACTTTCAACGAGTCAGACGAGATAACCGCGGCAAAAGAAAAGTATATTGAAAAATACAATGCAAAAATCGTTGACGTGCCTATGGCTCCCATCGACATATCTTCAACCGAGCTTCGCGAAAAAATTAAACTCGGGGAAGACACATCGCTCTATATTCCTCACAACGTAAGAACTTATATTGACAAATACAATATGTATCGGTGAAATAATGCTTGATTTACGTGAAAAAATCAAAGGTTATATGTCTGTTTACAGATATAACCACACAATATCGGTAGCAAAAGAATGCGAAAAAATGGCTGAGCTTTTCGGCATAGACGGAAAAAAGCTTGTTATTTCCGCTTATCTACACGATATTACAAAAGAAATGGATATACAAGAACAGATAGAACTGTGTAGACATTTTGGTGTTGATATTGATGAAGACACATTGAATTCCCCAAAGACTCTTCACTCTTTTTCGGCTCCTTTTCTTATAAAGAGAGATTTCCCCGAATACGATGAAGAATCAATTACTCTTCCCATAAAATATCACACAACGGGCAGAGAGAATATGTCATTGTCCGAAAAACTGCTCTATCTTGCCGATTATATCGAGCCTACGCGCAAATTTGAAGAGTGCGTAAAACTGCGAAACAGCTTTTATTCTTCCGAAGAAGATTTGCAAAAAAGACTTGATCGCGTAATTCTCGATTCACTCAGATACACTATTGATGAGCTGAAGGCGAATAATCAGTTCATCCATCCAGAAACAACAAACGCCTACCGTTTTCTTTTATCAGCTACAGGAGAATAATATGGATAACAATACTGAAAACATGGTTACTACGGAAGTAACCGAAACAAAAGTGAAAAAGAAGAAAAAAGGCAAAATCGTTCTTCTTATAGTACTATTTACAATTCTTGCCTTGCTTTTGGGTGTCGTTGGTTATGCCGTATATGCGGTTAAGTTTCACACTCCCGACACGGGCACTGACGATCCGCCTCCCTTTGCTACCGACGATCTTTTTGAAACAGAGGATACAACTTCCCCGCCGGAAACCGGAACGGGTACAGGTACAGGTACAGATACTGATACGGATACGGATACTACACCGGAAGAAACACAGCGTCCCGAACCTCCTAAAGAAAAACAGAACGTGTATAATTTCCTTGTGGTCGGACAGGACAGAGTTGCTCTGAACACCGACGTTATTATGCTGATAAACTTAAACGCAACAACACACAAAATTAACGTTTTGCAGATCCCAAGAGATACTTACATAGAACTCAGCACTTATAGCGGAAAGATAAACGGACTGTATGCGCACTACTTTGTCAGAAACGGCAGAAACAAAAAAGTTGCGCTCAGAATGTTTGCGGATACACTTGAACAAAACCTTTGCATCAAGATACATAACGTTTTGCATATAAATCTTGACGGCGTTCAGCAGATAGTCACCGCACTGGGCGGAGTCGACGTGAATGTTGTTTCGCCTATCACCCTGCACTATACTGACGGAACTCCTGTTTTTCTCGACATCGGTTTACATCACCTTGACGGATATCTTGCAGAACAGTTTATCAGACACCGTTCAAGCTATATTCAGGCTGACATAGGCAGAATGGACGCTCAGAAAATATTTATGAGTGCCGTGATAAAAAAAGTTCAACAAAACTTTAACGTTTCAACCATAGCCGATCTTGCCGAGATCGTATTTAAAAACACCACAACCGATATAAACCTCACCGACGGAATATTCTATGCCAAAGAACTTCTCAACATTAAACTCGAATACATTAACTTTATGTCAATGGTAGGAAAAGGTTCAATGTCGAATGAGGACGGAACGGGACTTTCTCTGTACATTATGGTTAGAAAAAATATGCGGGAAATGATCAACAGTTATTTTAACATTTACGATTTTACGATCACCGACTCCATATTTGACCGCAACAGAGTATTTACGAGCACTGAAAAATATCCCCACATAAATCAACACTATATCAACGAAAACGTGAACACCAAAGATCCTTTTTCGGCTGATGACATAAACGACAGTTCAATCAAAATTCCACACAAATAAACCCATATTGACAGTTTTGTAGGAGCTGATTAAATGAGTGACAAAAATACTACCGAAAAGAAAGAAAAAAGAGGAAAGATAAGAATAATAATTCTTGCAATCCTTATTCTCACACTCGTTGCCGCCACCTCCGTCATTGTTTATACAGTAGCTTTTCACGAGCCGGACGACCAGACAAGCGACACTAAACCTTTTGACTACACCCCCGCAACGAAAGAAGACCCCGAAAACACCGATAAGCCGGATAAACAGACCGACAAACAGACCGATAGAGAAACACCTTCGGATAAAACCTTCAACTTTCTTCTTCTCGGAAGAGATCAGACGTCTGCAAATACCGACGTTATTATGTTAATTAATTTTAACGTAACATCGGGCGGCATTTCCGTACTTCAGCTTCCCCGCGACACTTATATCGAGCTTAACAAGACGTCTTACAAGCTTAACTCTCTTTACCACCATTTTGTAAAAGAGGCACAAACGAAAAAACAAAAGGATACCGACGCATACAGTCTTTCAAAGGTTGCATCCACCCTTGAACAAAATCTATGTATTAATATTCATTACTACGCTATGATCAACCTCAAGGGATTCAGAAATATCGTCGATATTTTAGGCGGTGTTGAAGTCGACATTCCCGCGAATATGGTATACCATGACGAAAGCCAGAACCTGCACATTAATCTGAAAAAAGGCAAACAGGTGCTTGACGGCAAAAAGGCTGAAATGTTTGTACGTTTCCGTTCGGGCTACGTTCAGGCTGACATAGGCAGAATGGATGCTCAGAAGATATTTATGAGTGCTTTACTAAAAACACTCAAAGAAAATTTCACCGTCTCAAACGTTGTAAAGATTGCAAACGAAGTATACAAAAACGTTACAACAGACGTTCCGCTTGACGATATGATTTATTTCGGCAAAGCTCTTATGGGCATTAATATGGACAAAATCTTATTTATGAGTATGCCCGGAACCGCCGCAAGATCAAACGGAGACAGCGGTGCTTGGTACTACGTTATGAACCGTAAGGCAATGATTCCCATCATTGAAAAATATTTCAATATTTATGACGACGTAATTGTAAACAACTCTATATTCGACCCCAACAGAGTATTTTCAAGCCAAAAAATTCACCCCCATATAGATAAACTCTATAATGCCGAACCCGACGAAAGCCAGGGCGGCTCGCACTCTGCCGAAGACATAAACGACGGCTCTATCCATATTCCCAGATTATAATAATTGAAAGGTCAAAAAATGAGCACAGAAAATAAAAACTTGGAAAATCCCCGCGTTCTTGCGGAAGAAATAACAAAAATACTTGATTCAAAAAAAGCAAACGGCTTAAAACTCCTTAGGATTGATGACAAAACAGTCCTCGCGGATTATTTTGTGATCTGCGGCGGTAACTCCAATACTCAGGTCAGAGCTCTTGCCGGCGAGGTTGAAGAAAAGCTGCAAGAGTTAGGAATTACTCCCCACCATATCGAAGGCTATAATGAAGCTGTATGGACCGTTCTCGACTATTGCTCGGTCATCGTTCACATCTTTAACAGAGAGGCTAGAGATTTTTATAAACTCGAAAAACTCTGGTCTGACGCCGAAGATATTGACATCTCTTCTCTTTTGGTATAAACTGTATAGGATTTATAAGAATATTACTATAACTAAAATGAAAGGTCAGTGAACCCGTTATGAAATATAACTTTTCCGAAACAGAGAAAAAATGGCAAAAAAGATGGGAAGATGAAAAAATCTTTCTTGCTGACGATTCGGACAAAACGAAAAAGAAATTCTACGGTCTGGTAGAATTCCCCTATCCCAGCGGTGCAGGTATGCACGTTGGTCATATCAAGGCTTATTCGGGTCTTGAGGTTATTTCAAGAAAAAGAAGAATGGAAGGCTATAACGTACTTTTCCCCATCGGTTTTGACGCTTTTGGTCTTCCCACCGAAAACTACGCCATCAAGACAGGTATCCATCCCAGAAAGGTTACCGACGACAATATTGTAAGATTTACCGATCAGCTCAAAAGAGTAGGTTTTTCTTTCGACTGGTCAAGAACCGTTGACACAACACAGGAAGACTACTACAAATGGACTCAGTGGATTTTCCTTAAAATGTTTGAAAACGGACTTGTTTTCAGAGATACCGCTCTTGTAAACTACTGCCCTCACTGCAAGGTCGTTCTTTCAAACGAAGACTCGCAAGGCGGTAAGTGCGACATCTGCCATACCGATATCGTTCAAAAGTCGAAAGACGTATGGTATCTCCGTATCACAGAGTATGCTGACAAGCTCCTTCAGGGTCTTGAAAACGTCGACTACCTGCCCAATATTAAGATGCAGCAGGTTAACTGGATCGGCAAATCTACAGGTGCATTCGTAAACTTCTCACTCAAAGATAAAGAAGATACTCTCCGTATTTATACAACGCGTCCCGACACACTTTTCGGCGTTACATTTATGGTTATTGCTCCCGAGCACCCCATTATCGAAAAATACAGAGACAAGATAAACAATATTGCAGAGCTTGACGCATACAAAGAAGAATGTGCCAAGAAGACCGAGTTTGAACGTACTCAGCTTGTAAAAGACAAGACCGGCGTATGTATTGACGGCCTTTCTGCAATCAACCCCATAAACAACAAGGAAATCCCCATATACATCTCGGACTACGTAATGATGGGCTACGGTACGGGTGCTATTATGGCTGTTCCCGCACACGATGAAAGAGACTACGACTTTGCAAAGAAGTTCGGAATTGACATTATCGAGGTCATCAAAGGCGGTAATATCGAAGAATCTGCATACGCAGGCGACGGCGAAATGGTCAACTCCGGATTCCTTAACGGTATGACGAATAAGAAAGATTCGATTGCCAAAGTCCTTGAATATCTTGAGGAAAAAGGTATTGGTGAAAAGGGCGTACAGTACAAGATGAAAGACTGGGCGTTCAACCGTCAGAGATATTGGGGCGAACCCATCCCGATCGTTCACTGCCCCGTTTGCGGTATGGTCGCTGTTCCTTATGAAGAGCTTCCCTTGAAGCTTCCCGAAGTATCCAACTTTGAACCCGGAGAAGGCGGAGAAAGCCCGCTTGCGAAGATAGATTCTTTCGTAAACTGTACTTGTCCCAAGTGCGGCGCGCCCGCCAAGAGAGAGACCGACACCATGCCTCAGTGGGCAGGTTCTTCGTGGTACTTCCTCCGTTACATCGATCCTCACAACGAAAACGCTTTTGCAGACAAAGAAAAACTTGACTACTGGATGCCTGTCGACTGGTATAACGGCGGTATGGAGCACGTAACCAGACATATGATATATTCAAGATTCTGGCATCAGTTCCTTTATGACATTGGTGCTGTTCCCATGGCTGAACCCTATGCAAAGCGTACAGCTCAGGGTCTTATTCTCGGTCCCGACGGTGATAAGATGAGTAAATCCAAGGGTAACGTCGTTGACCCCAACAACGTTGTTGACGAATACGGCGCTGACGTTCTCCGTGTTTATATTCTCTTTATGGGCGACTATGCGAGCGCGGCTCCTTGGTCCGAAAACAGCGTTAAAGGCTGCAAGAGATTCCTTGACAGAGTTGCATCTATGGTTGATCTTATCAAGGGCGAGGGTGTTACCCCCGAGCTTGAAAGTGCATTCCACAAGACAATAAAAAAGGTTACTTCCGATATCGAAGAACTTAAGTTCAACACAGCTATCGCATCTATGATGACGCTTACAAACGATATCTATGATAAAGGCAGTCTTACAAAGGATGAAATGATTACATTCGTCAAGCTTCTCTGCCCCTTTGCTCCCCACCTTTGCGAAGAGATCTATGAATCTCTTGGTGAAAAAGGATTCTGCTCGCTTGCCGCATGGCCTGCGTACGACGAAGCCAAGACGGTTGACAGCACTATTGAAATTGCTATCCAGATCAACGGCAAACTCAGAGGTACAATTATGATCGATGCTGAGATTTCCAAGGATGACGCTTTGAACGCTGTTAAGAATGACGAGAAAATCAAGCCCTTTATCGAAGGAAAAACCATTATCAAAGAAATTTTTGTTCCTAAAAAGCTGGTAAATATCGTTGTTAAATAAATATAACCACACTTTTTAAGAAAAAATGCTAAATTAACTATTGACATATCAAATGTAAAAGAGTATAATATTCGTTAAGAATGGCAACATTCTCTTTTCCATAGTATGGAGGGAGGGAAAACAAAATGGCAGAAATCAAAGTTAAAGAAAATGAATCTCTTGACAGCGCTCTTCGCAGATTTAAGAGACAGTGCGCAAAATCGGGCGTTCTTGCTGAACTCCGCAAGAGAGAACATTATGAAAAGCCCAGCGTAAAACGCAAGAAGAAATCCGAAGCAGCTCGTAAGCGCAAGTTCAAATAAGTTAGATAGAAAATATTTTTACTTTGAACAATTTAAACCCTTTCAGTTATTTACTGAAGGGGTTTTTAAATTTTGACTGACAGAGAATAGGACATTATATTGTAATTAATGTGGCAGTATATAGGCAAACACCATATACTGCCATTGTTTTTATCTCAAAATAATGTTGCAAATTTTTACCGTGTGTGATATACTGAATATGTATATTTTGGCAAAAACCGAGGTGAAAACTTATGCTATCAACAGTATACTCGTCAGGCATCATGGGTATTGACGGATTTGAAGTTACCGTTGAATGTAATATGCAGGATAAGATCCCCTGCTTTGAAATAGTAGGTCTGCCCGACGCGGCAGTCAAAGAGGCGGAAAAACGTATTCAGGCAGCCCTTGAAAACAGCGGTTTTTTCTTCCCCGACACAGCAATCGTTATTAACCTCGCACCCGCAGATATGAAAAAGGAGGGCTCAACTTACGACCTGGCTCTTCTCACGTCGATAATACATTGCGGAGGAATAATAAAAAAATCCATTGATTTTGAAGATAAATGCTTTATCGGCGAGCTGTCGATGTCAGGCAGCGTCAGAGCCGTTCGCGGCGTTCTTTCAATGACTCTTTCGGCAAAAGACAGAGGCAGGAAAGAGATATTCGTTCCATACGACAACGCCAAAGAAGCTTCTGTCGTTTCGGGAATAAAAGTATATCCCGTACACAATATTAAAGAGCTTATAGACCACCTAAACGGCAAAACTCTTATTAGTCCGGTTGAATTTGACCAAAGCGTTTTTGAAAGACAGCGCGACTGTCAGAGAATGGATTTTTCTGACGTCAAGGGACAGCAGAAGGCCAAGAGAGCGCTTGAAATTGCGGCTGCCGGAAATCATAACGTGCTACTCATAGGGCCTCCGGGAACAGGTAAAAGTATGCTCGCAAAGCGGCTTCCCTCAATATTACCAAAAATCACCTTTGATGAAGCCGTCGAAACAACAAAGATACATTCGGTTTCGGGCATTCTCCCCGAAAGCTCACTTATAGTTGAACGCCCGTTCCGTTCTCCCCATCATACGATGTCTGCGGCGGCGCTTGCGGGCGGCGGCAGAATTCCTATGCCGGGTGAAATATCACTTGCGCACAACGGTATTCTCTTCCTTGACGAGCTTCCGGAATTCAACAAAACGGCAACAGAGGTATTACGACAGCCGCTTGAGGACGGGAATATCACTATTACAAGAGCAGCAGGTCACTTCACTTTCCCATCGACGTTTATGCTCGTATGCGCTATGAATCCGTGTAAATGCGGTTACTACGGACACCCTACCAAGAAATGCACCTGCAAGCAGGAAGATATAAAAAAATACATTTCAAAAATAAGCGGGCCTCTCATTGACCGTATTGATATTCAGCTTGAGGTCTCTTCCCTTTCATATAACGAGCTGTCTGACACACGCCCCGCCGAGAGCTCGGCAGAAATAAGAAAGCGAGTTGACGCGGCAAGAGAAAGAGCTGTGGAGCGTTTTAAATACGACAAGACCTATGACGGCAAGCCGGTATATTCAAACGCTGATATGACCACCTCGCTGATAAGAAAATATTGCATACTCGACAACGACGCGCACGCTTTGCTCAAAAACGCATTTGATAAAATGGGTATGTCGGCAAGAGGTTATGACAGAGTACTCAGGGTGGCATTGACCATCGCAGACCTCGACAACAGCGACAGAATACAGGTTAAGCACATTGCGGAAGCTATCCAGCTCCGCTCACTTGACAGAAAATATTTTTCTTGATATTTGAATAAAGGAGATAATTCTTATGAAAAACGTTGGCTACTATAACGGAGAATTCGCAGCTTTAGAAGAATTAAAGATTGCGGCACTTGACAGAGCCGTATATTTTGGTGACGGTGTTTATGACGTTGCTTTCATTCACAACAGAAAACCCGTTGACCTGGACGATCACCTCGACAGATTTTATAGCAGCTGCAATCTTTTGAAAATTGAAATAGATATGACGAGAGAAGAACTTGAAAACGTATTCCTTTCTCTCATTGAAAAAGCGGACGAGGATGAAAAGGACTTTATTCTCTATTGGCAGATGTCGAGAGGTATCGGCTACAGAAACCACGTATTTCCCGACAACAGAAAGCCCTCTTTGTTTGCTTATATCATACCAAAGAAAATTGCAGACCAGGACAAGAGAATTCAGCTTATTACTAAGGAAGACAACAGATTTTACCTCTGCCACATAAAGACGATCAACCTCATCCCTAACTGCCTTGCAAGCGAAGAAGCAAAAAAAGCAGGCTGTTACGAAGCTGTTTTGCATAGAGGTAACATAGTTACCGAGGGTTCGCATACGTGCAACCTTATAATTAAAAACGGCGAAATCATCACTCATCCTCTTGATAATCTCGTTTTGCCCAGCATTACGAGAAAGCACATCAAAGAGCTTTGCATTGAAAACAACATTCCCTTCGTTGAAAGAGAATATACCCTCGACGAACTCTTTGATGCCGACGAGATCCTTGTTGCAAGTACGACTTCCGTTATTCTTGCTGCAGATACGATCGACGGCAAAAAAGCAGGCGGAAAGAACCCCGAACTCGTAAAAAGACTTCAGGACCTCTATTTCAAAAAACACAATATGAAATAAACTGCATCGGGGGATTTTTTCTCCCGATTTTGTAACAATTTGTAATTATGCATAAAAATACGAATATATACATTTTTCATGCATCATCTTTGCCTGCAAAAAAATAATTCTGAATGCAGGAATACGTCAATTTGCCGAAAACCACAAATAAAACACCCTTTTTATTGCGTTTTTAGCTATATTTACTATCTGTTTTTTTGGTATTTGTAAACAAATTATTAAATTGCGAAATAATGTTTTTTCACCCTTGACAAATATGTATACCATGTGTATAATGTATGCATATTCAAGAAAACAAGTGAATATTTATTCACAGATTTAAAGGAGTTATATATTATGAAAAAAGAAAACATTAAAAAAGTCGTTCTTGCATATTCGGGCGGTCTTGATACATCAATTATTATTCCGTGGTTGAAAGAAAACTACAACAACTGTGAGGTAATCGCGGTATCCGGTAACGTAGGACAAGCTGACGAACTTGAAGGGCTTGAAGAAAAGGCACTCAAAACAGGCGCTTCCAAGCTCTACGTTCTTGACCTTACAGACGAATACGTTGACGAATACATTATGCCCTGTTTGAAAGCAGGCGCAGTTTACGAAGAATATCTCCTCGGCACAAGCCACGCTCGTCCCTGCATTGCAAAGGCTCTCGTTGACATTGCAATCAAAGAGGGTGCAGACGCTGTTTGCCACGGTTGTACAGGTAAGGGTAACGACCAGGTTCGTTTCGAGCTTACAATCAAGCGCTTCGCTCCCGAAATGACAATTATAGCTCCTTGGAGAGAATGGGACATCAAATCACGTGAAGAAGAAATCGAATACGCTGAAGCGCACAACGTTCCTCTCAAGATAAACAGAGAAACAAACTATTCAAAGGACAAGAACCTCTGGCATCTTTCTCACGAGGGCATGGACCTTGAAGATACCGGCAACGAGCCTATGTACGAAAAAGAAGGATTTCTTGAAATGGGAGTATCTCCCATCAAGGCTCCCGACACCCCCACATACATCACACTCGACTTTGAAAAGGGTGTTCCCGTTGCTCTCGACGGCGAGAAGATGTCTGCAAAGAACATCATTCTCAAGCTCAACGAGATTGGCGGCGCTAACGGTATCGGTATTATCGACATCGTTGAAAACCGTCTCGTTGGTATGAAATGCCGCGGCGTATATGAAACTCCCGGCGGTTCTATTCTCTACAAGGCACACAGCGTACTTGAAAGCATCTGCCTTGACAAAATGACTCTCCACGAAAAGCAGAGACTTTCCATCACGTTTGCAGAGCTCGTTTATAACGGTCAGTGGTTCACTCCCCTCCGTGAAGCTCTCAGCGCATTTGTTGATAAGACTCAGGAAAACGTTACCGGTAAAGTTAAACTCAAGCTCTACAAGGGCAATATGATTAACGCAGGCGTATGGAGCCCCTACACTCTATACAGCGAAGAAATTGCAACGTTCGGCGAAAGCGACTACAACCAGAAGGACGCTGACGGTTTCATCAACCTCTACGGTCTTCCCATCACCGTTCAGGCGCTTGTAGACAAGAAAAATAATAAGTAATTTATGATTTAACCATAAGGGACTGTCGAAAAAACGAAAGTCCCTTATATCCGTTTTTATTTGATAGGAGTGAATTATTCTCTATGGCAAAAATGTGGGCAGGAAGAACGGGCGGCATTACGGAAAAACTCGCCGACGACTTCAACTCATCAATCAGATTTGACTGTAAAATGTATCGTGAAGATATTACGGGCAGTATGGCGCACGCAAAAATGCTTGCTAAATGCGGCATAATTGAAGATAGCGATGCCGAACAGCTTATTGCAGGTCTTACAGGTATTCTTGAAGACATCGACAACGGCAGGCTCGACTTTGATCCCGACTGCGAAGACATACATATGTTTGTCGAGCAGGTACTTACCGAAAGAATCGGCGACGTCGGTAAAAAACTCCATACCGCAAGAAGCAGAAACGATCAGGTCGCACTTGACTTGCGTATGTATCTCAGAGCAAGAACCGACGAGATCATCGAAAAAGCATACAGCCTTATTGAAGCTTTCACGAACAAGGCAGACGAATACAAGGATGCTATTATGCCCGGATATACTCACCTGCAGAGAGCTCAGCCTATCACATTCGGACATCACCTTATGGCTTACGCTATGATGCTTCTCCGTGACGTCGACAGACTTAAAGACTGCAGAAAGAGAATGAATATTTCCCCTATCGGTTGTTGCGCACTTGCCGGTACGACATACAACACTGACCGCAGATATGAAGCTTCTCTTCTCGGTTTTGACGGCATTTCCCTCAACAGTCTCGACGGCGTATCCGACAGAGACTTCAGCGTCGAGCTTATGAGCGATATTGCTGTTTTGATGATGCACCTCTCAAGGTTTTCCGAAGAGCTTATACTCTGGTCAAGCTGGGAATTTAAATTTGTTGAGCTTTCGGATTCATACACAACAGGCTCGTCGATTATGCCCCAGAAAAAGAATCCCGATATGGCAGAACTCGTAAGAGGAAAAACGGGCAGAGTTTACGGCGATCTTACAACGCTTCTTACAGCCCTTAAAGGTCTGCCCCTTGCGTATAACAAAGATATGCAGGAAGACAAGGAATGTGTATTCGACTCGGTCGAAACGGTTATGATGTGCCTAGACATAACGAAGGGTATGATCGAAACCATGAAAGCACTCCCCGACAATATGCTTAAAGCGGCACAGAAAGGCTTTATCAATGCTACGGACCTTGCAGATTATCTCGTAAAAAAAGGCATGCCGTTCAGACAGGCATACAAAATTTCGGGAAGCATAGTTGCCGACTGCATAAAAACAGGTGAAGTTCTTGAAACACTCTCACTCGATGAATACAAAAAATACAGCGACGTATTTGAAGACGATCTTTATAACGAGATTGACCTCAAAACCTGCGTTGAAAAAAGAATAAGCGAGGGCGGTACGTCCGTCAGCTCGGTTATCGCGCAGATCAACTACGTAAAAGAGGAACTAAAAAAATGACCAAGGTATTTATAGACGGAAGCGCAGGTACAACAGGTCTTCGTATCTATGACCGACTCAGCGCAAGAAAAGACATCGAGCTTATTATCCTCGATGACGAAAAAAGAAAAGTTACCGAATACAGACAGGAAGCGCTGAACTCCTGCGACATAGCTTTTCTCTGTTTGCCCGACGACGCGGCAAGAGAAACCATCCCGCTCGTTACGAATCCGAACACGGCAATAATTGATACGTCAACGGCACACAGAACAAACTCTGATTGGACTTACGGATTCCCCGAAATAGCAAACCTCAGAGAAAAAATTGCAAAATCAAAAAGGATTGCAAATCCCGGTTGCCACGCCAGCGGTTTTGTAGCCCTTGTACAGCCTTTGGTCAGCGCAGGCATAATCCCCAATTCCCTCAATCTTACTTCATTCTCGATTACGGGTTACTCGGGCGGCGGCAAAAAAATGATTGCTGAATATGAGTCATACGAGCTTTCTCCACTGCTTGAAGGTCCGAGACAGTATGCGTTGACACAGCAGCACAAGCACCTTAAAGAGATGATTGCCATTTGCAAGCTTGATAAAGCTCCCGTATTCTGCCCCATCGTTGCAAACTTCTACAGCGGTATGGAAGTTACGGTTCCCCTCTTTGCAAGCGATATTAACGGTAATATAAACGACATTAAAAACATATACAAAAACCTTTACAATACCTCTCTTCTCCATTACGATGAAGAAGATGAAGAAGCAGGCTTTATGTCAGCTTCACGTTTCTCTGACTTTGACGATATGCAGATTCAGGTCAAGGGTAACGACGACAGAATACTGCTTGTCGCAAGATTCGACAATCTCGGTAAGGGCGCGTCGGGTTCTGCAATACAGAATATGAACATCCTTATGGGTATTGACGAAACAACAGGTCTTAAGGTTACGGAGGAAAGATAATGATAAAGACAATAAACGGCGGCGTATGTGCCGCGCAAGGTTTTAAAGCAAACGGTGTACATTGCGGAATTCGCAAAAACCGCACAAAAAAAGACCTTGCATTAATATACAGTGAAAAAATTGCATCGGCGGCGGCAGTATATACGACAAACCTCGTAAAAGGCGCTCCCCTTCACGTTACCAAGAGCCACATCGAAAACGGCAAAGCTCAGGCAGTTATCTGCAACAGCGGTAACGCAAACACCTGTAACGCTGACGGAATTGAAGTTGCAGAAAAAATGAGCGAGCTTCTCGCAAATGAAATGGGCATAAAAGCAAGCGACGTTGTCGTTGCTTCAACCGGTGTTATAGGTCAGCCGCTCAACCTCCAGCCTATCAAAGACGGTATTCCATCTCTCGTTAAAGGTCTTTCCAAAAACGGAGGCCAGGATGCCGCTGAAGGTATTATGACTACCGACACCACACTCAAAGAAATTGCGGTTGAATTTGAGGTCGGCGGAAAGGTGTGCCGTATGGGCGGTATCGCCAAGGGTAGCGGTATGATACATCCTAATATGGCTACAATGCTCGTATTCATTACAACAGATACGGCAATTGCTCCCGAAATGCTGAAAAAAGCACTTTCGACAGATATTAAAAATACATTCAATATGATCAGCGTTGACGGCGACACGTCGACAAACGATATGGTTACCGTGCTTGCAAACGGTATGGCAGGCAATACTGAGATCACGTCGGAGGGCAAAGACTTTGACGCGTTTATGGAAGCTCTCAACACCGTAAACGTTTACCTCTGCAGAATGATTGCCTCAGACGGCGAAGGAGCAACAAAGCTTCTCGAATGTAACGTAGATGGCGCTAAAGATGAAGAAAACGCAAAAATAATTGCAAAAAGCGTTATTTGCTCCAGTCTGTTTAAAGCCGCTATGTTTGGTGCTGACGCTAACTGGGGACGCGTACTTTGTGCGATCGGCTACAGCGGCGCTGACGTTGACGTAAACAAGATCGACGTTTCTTTCCGCTCGGCAAAGGGTGTTCTTGACGTATGCAAAAACGGAGCAGGCATCGAATTCTCCGAGGAGAAAGCAAAAGAGATCTTACTTGAAAAAGAAATTGAAATTAACATTAAAGCTGGCGACGGAAATGCAAAGGCTTCCGCATGGGGCTGTGATTTGACATACGATTACGTAAAAATAAACGGCGACTACCGTACCTAAAAAATATTTTTAAAGGTGAAAAAAATGGATAATAATATTTCAAATTTGGACCGCGCAGAAATACTTACCCAAGCACTGCCCTATATTAAGAAATATACAAATAAGATCATCGTCGTAAAATACGGCGGCAACGCTATGATCAACGAACAACTCAAGACGCAGGTTATGGAAGACATTACACTCCTTTCACTTATCGGCATTAAGATCGTTCTTGTTCACGGCGGCGGACCTGAAATCAGCGATATGATGAACAGAGTCGGCAAAAAGGCTGAATTTGTAAACGGACTTCGCGTTACCGATAAAGAAACAATGGAAATTGCGCAAATGGTTCTTGCAGGCAAGGTAAACAAAAACCTTGTAAACCTTATCTGCACAAAGGGCGCAAAGGCTGTAGGCATCTCCGGTATGGACAGCAGACTCATCGAAGCAAAAACAAAAAATGAAGCTTTGGGTTATGTTGGCGAGATTACAAACATTAATATCGGTCTTATTAACGACCTGCTTGAAAAAGGCTACATTCCTGTTGTTTCCACCATCGGATGCGACAGCGAGGGTAATTCTTACAATATTAACGGCGACACTGCCGCTGCATACATTGCGGGTGCTTTGCAGGCAGAAAGACTTATTATGATGACCGATATTGCAGGCATTATGAGAGACGTTAACGACCCCTCTTCTCTCATATCCGAAATTACGGTCAATGATGCGAAAAAGCTCTACGAAGAAGGCGTTATCTCAGGCGGTATGATTCCCAAGGTTGACTGCTGTATCGAAGCTATTTTCGAAGGAGTAAAAAAAGTAATCATTATGGACGGTCGCGTTCCTCACTCTATTCTGGTTGAGATTCTTACCGATGAGGGCGCAGGTACTATGGTTGTAGGTGATAAAAATGACTGACACAAAAATAGTTGACAAACAGTACGTAGCTAATACGTATAACCGTTTTCCCGTCGAGATCGTTTCGGGTAAAGGCTCGTACGTCTACGACGAAAACGGCAAAGAATATATTGATATGGGTTCAGGTATAGGTGTTACAAGCTTCGGAATTTCCGACGACGTGTGGCAGAAGGCTGTAACACAGCAGCTTTCAAAGGTTCAGCATATGTCGAATCTTTACTACACACAGCCTTGCGCTCAGCTTGCTGAATTGCTCTGTAAAAAAACAGGAATGAAAAAAGTATTCTTCAGCAACTCGGGCGCTGAATCGAACGAATGTTCTATCAAAGTTGCAAGAAAGTATGCCGCTGAAAAGAAAGGTGCTGACTATTCAACGATAGTTACACTCGTAAACAGCTTCCACGGCAGAACGCTTACAACCCTTTCTGCAACCGGACAAGATCACTACCACGAGCTTTTCCAGCCCCTTACCCCCGGATTTGTCCACACTCCTGCAAACGACCTTAACGCTCTCATCGAAACGGTTAAGGCAAACAAGGTTGCAGGCATTATGATGGAAATTATTCAGGGCGAAGGCGGAGTTCTCCCCCTCGACGCTGATTTCGTAAAAGGTGTTGCAAAATTCGCAAAAGAAAATGACATCGTTCTTATGATAGATGAGGTTCAGACCGGTAACGGCAGAACGGGCGAACTTTACGCATATATGAATTACGGTATTCAGCCCGACGTTGTTTCTACAGCGAAAGGTATCGGCGGAGGGCTTCCCCTCGGTGCAACAATGCTTGGCGAAAAGGTAGAAAACGTACTCGGTTTTGGCGACCACGGTTCTACGTTCGGCGGCAACCCCGTTTGCTGTGCAGGCGCATTAAGCATTATTGAAAGAATTGACGATGCACTTCTTGCTGACGTAAAGAAAAAAAGCAAATATATCTTTGATGAACTTGCAAACGCAGAAGGCGTTGAATCTATGAGCGGTCTCGGTCTTATGATCGGCATCAAGCCATCCAAGAAAACTGCGGGCGACGTACTTAAGATCTGTATGGAAAAGGGTGTGCTCTGCCTTACCGCAAAAGACAAGGTAAGACTCCTTCCCGCCTTGAATATTCCGATGGAAGCACTTGAAAAAGCAGTCAAGGTTATAAAAGAAGCATTGGTATAAAAGACAGCTACTATTTTATTTTCTAAGGTGAAAAATATGAATTTAAAAAACAGACATTTTCTTAAACTTCTGGATTTTACTCCCGAAGAAATAAACTATCTTATAGATTATGCCGCAGAGCTCAAGGCTATGAAGAAAAACGGTATTCCCCATCGTCTTTGCGAAGGCAAGAATATCGCTTTGATATTTGAAAAAACAAGTACGCGCACACGTTGCGCTTTCGAAGTTGCCGCATCCGATCTCGGTATGCACCCCGTATACCTTGATTCTACAGGCTCACAGATTGGCAAAAAAGAAAGCATTGCAGACACCGCCCGCGTCCTCGGCAGAATGTTTGACGGCATTGAATACCGCGGCTTCGGTCAGGACCTTGTTGAAGAACTTGCTCAGCATGCAGGAGTTCCGGTTTGGAACGGTCTTACAAATGAGTTTCACCCCACACAGATACTCGCTGACTTCCTTACAATAAAGGAACATTTCGGTGATCTCAAAGGTAAAAAATTGGTATACCTCGGTGATGCAAGATACAACATGGGCGACTCGCTTATGGTAGGTTGCGCAAAAATGGGTATGCATTACGTTGCTTGCGCTCCAAAAGAATATTTCCCTGTCTCAAATCTCGTTGAAAAATGCCACGAGATTGCCAAAGAGACCGGCGCCGTTCTTGAGTTTATTGAAGATCCCAAAGAAGCCGTTAAAAACGCTGACGTAATCTATACTGACGTATGGGTTTCAATGGGAGAGCCTGACGAAGTATGGGCAAAGAGAATCGACGACCTCGTTCCTTACAGAGTTACAAAAGAGCTAATGGAAACAGCAGGTCCCCAGTGCAGATTTATGCACTGTCTCCCCTCGTTCCATGACTTAAAAACCTCGGTGGGACGCTCTCTCTTTAATAAATACGGCATTGATTGTATGGAAGTTACCGACGAGGTATTCGAAAGTGAACAGTCTATTGTCTTCGACGAAGCAGAAAACCGTATGCACACGATAAAAGCTGTTATGGCGGCAACTTTGGCATAATTTGATTTTTGATATAGTTTTTTCCAAAACTATATCAAATCTATTATGGCGGCAACTTTGGCATAATTTGATTTTTGGTATAGTTTTTTCCAAAACTATATCAAATCTATTATGGCGGCAACTTTGGCATAATTTGATTTTTGATATAGTTTTTTCCAAAACTATATCAAGCCTTTTATGGCATCAACTTTAGCTTAATTTGATTTTGATATAGTTTTTTTCAAAACTATATCAAGCCTTTTATGGCAGTAACATTGACACAAAAAATGGTGTGTGGGCAAAGCCCGCACACCATTTTTTAATTAATGACATTTTTCACAAGGAGTCAAACCTTTATTTTTTGCTGCAGTCAATGTTGACTCATATATAGCATTTGCATTATTAAGTCCAGAACAACTACTCCTTGAGTGATATCTCTTACCCGTTTTGGTAGTATAAACCGTTTGCTCAATCGAGTAATTCGGATCCTTTTGTCCGCAAGCGGTACAAGTACCGTTATTATAACTATGATTTAACGCGTTACCCTGCGTCTCTCCGCATGTTGAACATTTTTTAGGAGACGTGCATGTTGCCGGCTCCCAATCGTGAACGTGTACAGGCGGTTGTGTTTCCTCACTCTTATCCTCTATAAGCTTGCTCTCGCCTGTTGTATAGTCAATATCTATCTGCGGCTGAACGTTGTAACAAAAGACGTTGAAGCATATACCGTCTCCGTTATCCTCGACAGAATAGGCTTCCATAAGTACTCCCCTTGCAAGCAGTTCATTGCCTACAAAAATTGGCGTAACTCTGTACATTACGTGGTTGCCGGTTTCTGTAACGTAGTCTGCCACCATATTCTCAAACGGCAGCATTCCTTTTACGTTCAAATACCGCGTACCCGTTATAAGATTATCTTCGTTCGCATTTTCGCCCGTAAGCTGATATCCGATCAAGTGGCAACGGTTATACAAATATTTGCCGTCAACACAATCATATTTAACCGTATGCCATCCCGTCGGCTTTACAGAGCCAATCGAGCCGCGATCTTCGGTAGGCATAATATCCTTACCGACGTTTGCGATTACAACACCACACCTTCCGAGACTGTCTCTTGCACCGTATATTTCAAAAGAAACAGTCTGTTTGCTTGCGTCTGCAAAGTAAGGATTATTGCCGTTTACTACGTAATAAGGAAGATTTCCGTCATATTCAGGTACTTTACTATAATCAAAATTGCTTTGGCTGTTGCTGATAAATTGTTCGGGAGTTTCTCGAACAGGTTCTTGCGATGAATTGGTATCTTGTGTGCTTTGTTCATCATCTCCCGCGCCATCGTCCGTACTGTCAGGGTCGGTTTGGTTACTATCCATATTTATCGTAGTATCCGCGCCGCTGTCAGGATCATCCGGAAGCTCTGTCGTACAAGCAACAAAAGCAAATACCAAGGCAAATATAAGAAATATAACTGCAATACTTTTAAACAATCCCTTTTGCCTTACGTCATTTTTCATAAAAAACATCTCCTTCGATGTCAAGCTTTATCCAACCAACACTCATTCTCATCTTTTTTCATACAGGAACAGTACGCCGGTTAATCAAAAATAATATGAATTTGCACCCGCTGCCATAAAAAAACCAAGAAGGAACATAATAACGTAGAATGCAATAAACAAAACTACTGAAGTTATTATTCCGACCAAAGCGCCGATTCCGGCTTTTCTTGCTTTTTTAGGTGTCGTTCCCGATGAAACAAGCCATATAATAAAACCGGCGACGGGAATAAAAAATCCAAGCCACCACCAACCTGCACTGTTGGAATCTTGCTCACCGACATTGTTATTCAATTTAGGAAGCGAACGACCGCATCCGACGCACACTGCCGCTTTGTCGTCTACTTCTCTTCCGCAATTCGGACAAAACATAATATATATACCTCCATATTCTATAAAACAAAATTCCTACGCAAATATCGTAGGAATTTTTGTATCAATTCTAATATTAGAAAAGTGCATTCTGATCAACAACGTACTTATCGCAAAGAATTTTGATAAAGTCGATCAATGCCAAAATTCCACCAAGACCAACGCAGAGAGAAGCGACAATCTTTATAATACCCTTCTTTGTTTCACCCAACATAAAGTTGTGAATGCCCAAACCGCCGAGGAAGAAGCAAATAAGAGCAACTGTAATCTTATCCTTGCCATTGAGATACTGGCTGTTTACAGCATTCTTTACTGCAACACCGCAACTAAGGCAAACTTCAGCGCCGGGAGCAACAGGGTTACCGCAATTCTGGCAGAAAGATGTACCTTCGCCTGTCTTTACACCGCAACTCAAGCAGATAGCCTGATTGTCATTCATTTCTTTTCCGCAATTTTTACAAAACATAGTTTTTCTCCTTAACTATAATATATTCCATAAAAATTATAGCATAACCACCTTGCATTGTCAACATTTTATTCATACATTAGACAAAAAAAGACGTTATTCTTACCCCAAAAACGAGTAGAAAACCAAAAAGAATTGATAATAGAATTATCTTGTCAATTTTCCGCGAAAAAAGCGGCAAATCAAACAGTATATATGCGTATATCAGAGGTACCGACCAGAACATTGGATGATATTTAAATGCAGAAACCACATCAAGCTTTAAAAGCGAAGCATACGCTCTCGTCATCCCGCATCCGGGACACTGTATTCCAAGATACTCTCTGAACACGCACGAAAACCCCAATTTCGACAGAATTAATACTATAATTATGTACAAAGCAGTCAATATTAACTTTGTTTTTAGATTGCTGATTCTTTTCATCGTAACCTTCCATAGCATTATATGAATCAATTATATCATATTTCCGCGAAAATTCAACCCCACTGCAATTTAACAATTTTGTAACAACAGTTGAGCACACAATTATGTGTGCTCTTTTTCATAAAAACGGCTATACACGGACAAAATCCCGTATATAGCCGTTTTATTATTTCTTAAGCTTGTTTGCAACAACTTCGCCGATTACATTTTCAAACTCTTCAAGAGTTATTGAACCGAGGTCTTCACCGGATCTGTGTCTTACCGAAACAGTCTTGTTTTCAACGTCTTTGTCGCCGAGAATAATCATATAGGGCACTTTTTCCATCTGCGCACTTCTGATTTTGTATTTCAAGGTATTCTGGCTGTCGTCGAGCGTTACTCGGTAGTTCAGCTTGGCAAGTCTTTCCTTAACAGCCTGTGCATGTTCAAGCGCTCTGTCGGTAATAGTAAGAATTCTTACCTGTTCGGGAGCCATCCAGGTAGGAAGCGCGCCCGCAAATCTTTCAATAAGATATGCAAGTGTTCTTTCGTAGCAGCCAAGGCTTGTTCTGTGAATAATATAGGGAAGCTTCTTCTGGCTATCGCTGTCTGTATAGTACATACCAAACTTTTCAGCAAGAAGCATATCGATCTGAATCGTAACGATCGTGTCTTCCTTGCCAAATACGTTCTTATACTGAATGTCAAGCTTAGGGCCATAGAACGCGGCTTCGTCGATTCCGATCTCATATTCAACACCGAGGTTGTCGAGTATCTTCTTCATTGTCGCCTGAGCTTCTTCCCACTGCTCTGCAGTACCTTCATACTTCTTTGTATTGTTGGGATCCCACTGGGAGAATCTGAAAGTACAGTCTTCAAGAAGACCTACTGTATCAAGACAATATTTTGCAAGTCCTAAGCAATCCCTGAATTCTTCTTCAAGCTGATCGGGACGGAGTACGAGGTGTCCTTCGGAAATTGTGAACTGACGTACTCTGATAAGTCCGTGCATTTCGCCCGAGTCTTCGTTTCTGAAGAGCGTCGAGGTCTCGCCGAGACGCATGGGAAGGTCGCGGTAGCTTCTTGCCTGATTCAAATATACCTGATACTGAAAAGGACAGGTCATCGGACGGAGTGCCAAACACTCTTTTTCTTCGTCCTGAGGGTCGCCGAGAACAAACATACCGTCAAGGTAATGGTCCCAGTGTCCCGAAATACGATATAGGTCGCGTTTTGCCATCAAAGGAGTTTTTGTAAGCAAATAGTTGTGCTGCTGTTCAACGTCTTCAACCCAACGCTGAAGGAGCTGAATAACTCTTGCACCCTTGGGAAGAAGAACGGGGAGACCCTGACCGATGGATTCAACGGTAGTGAAATAACCAAGCTCTCTGCCGAGCTTGTTGTGGTCGCGCTTTTCAGCCTCTTCAAGAGCCTTCAGATGTTCTTCAAGCTCCTGCTGACTGCCGAATGCAGTACCCTTTATTCTTGTAAGCATCTTATTGTTCTTATCGTTCTTCCAGTATGCGCCAGAAAGTCCCATAACCTTAAAAGCCTTAAGCGCTTTCGTATAGCAGATATGAGGACCTACGCACATATCTATATAGTCGCCCTGCTGATAGAAGCTGATAACAGCATCATCGGGAAGATCGTCAATATGCTCGAGCTTATATTTTTCGCCGCGCTCCTGCATAAGCTTTACAGCTTCTTCTCTGGGAAGCGTAAAAGTCTTTATGGGAAGATTTTCTTTTACTATCTTCTTCATTTCCTGCTCAATCTTTGCAAGATCTTCTTCGGTAAGCTTTATGTCACCGAGGTCAACGTCATAGTAAAAGCCCTTTTCATTTGCAGGACCGTATGCAAAATCAGCTTCGGGATAAAGTCTTTTTATCGCCTGTGCCATAATGTGAGCCGCAGAATGTCTGAGTATATGAAGCTCCTCTTCGGGAGAACATACGTCAACTCTGCCGTCATTGTAAATAACTTTCATATTGTTTCACCTTTATATTATAATATATTATTTTTCGTACATACTGAGTTTTAAAAAACAAAACCCCTTGACAGCAAACAAAAAGTCTGCCGTCAAGGGTGCATTATCGCTATTTTGCACGGTTCCACCTTGATTTTTCACTCAACACAGTTAAACCTGATTCTTTAACGCAGAAATACGGCAACACTTACTTAAACTTCGGCATTGCAGCTCGGGAACGGTTTTCATCTTGTACGTTTTAAAAAGCTTCCACCAACGCTTCTCTCTCTGTGAAAACAGAAACAGGACTACTCTTTCCTTCAATGCTTTTCACTTGTATACGATATTATAACACCATTTTTTAATAATGTCAACTGTATTTTTAGATATCAACGCGGCTTCTCATTCCGCCGCTTAAAAATGATTTTATGTTCTCGACAATGTCATTCAAGCAGCGTTCGCGCGCCTCGTATGCGCCCCACGCATTATGAGGGGTAAGCAAAACGTTGTCCAAATCTTTTATTTCGTTGAAAGGATGGTCTTCTCCAAAGGGTTCTGTTGAATACACGTCCACTCCGATGCCGCCGATGGCATTGTTTTTTATGGCTTCTGCCAGTGCTTTTTCATCGCATACCGCACCTCTTGCAACATTAATCAAAATTGCATTTTTCTTCATTTTTGCAATTTTCTCGGCAGAAATAAGCCCCCTTGTCGACTCGGTAAGGGGCGTATGCACGGAAATAATATCCGCTCTTTCCATAAGCTCGTCGAGCGATACGATATTATATCCCTCTTCGGCAGTTCTCTTGTTCGCGATAACGTTGCATCCCAATGCAGACGCTATCTTTGCTACCTTCTTGCCTATGTTTCCAAGACCGACAATTCCCCAAGTCATACCGTCAAGCTCGTGAAAAGCGGGTTCAAGCCGATTTGGAATTCCGCTCTTGGTATAATCTCCCGAAACTACAAACCTGTTGTATTCCTTTAAATGAGTAACAAGCGACAGCGCCATTGATACGGTAAGGAGCGCTACGCTGTTCGTAGAATAGCCCACGACGTTGCAAACGGCAATATTATGCTTTTTGCAATAGCCGATATCAACGTTGTCATAACCCGTTGCGGCAACACAGATAAGCTTAAGTTCCTTTGCAAAACAAAGATTTGTCTCATCAAGCTTAATCTTGTTTATAATAACCGCCTCACAGTCAGCTATTCTCTGTTTTACCTCATCGGGTGTGCTGTAATTATATACCGTAAGTTCACCTACGCTTTTTAAAGGCTCTAAAGAAATATCTCTCCCTAAAGCGTCAGAATCAAGAACCGTTATCTTCATATATTTTCTCCGTTTTTATTTTATGTTATTATTTTATCATACACCTAAAAATATTACAAGAGCAAAAACAAAAGAGAATGCGGCTCTACGCACTCTCTTTTTGCAAAAAATATAGCTGTGTATGGGCTCCGCCCATACACAGCCATTGTTATTAATAGTTATCAGCTTTAACCTGGAAGTATGCCTTGGGATGTTCGCAAACGGGGCACATTTCGGGAGCTTTCTTTCCGATGTGGATGTGTCCGCAGTTGGAGCACTGCCAGATTGCTTCGCCGTCTCTTGAGAATACTACTTCGCCGTTTACTCTTTCAAGGAGCTTGCGGTAACGGTCTTCGTGTTCCTTTTCAATTCTGCCTACTGCTTCGAAGAGGTATGCAATTCTGTCAAAGCCTTCTTCCTTTGCTTCTTTTGCAAATGTTGCATACATATCTGTCCATTCATAGTTTTCACCCTGAGCAGCGTCGAGGAGGTTTTCAGCAGTTGTGCCTACACCGTCGTGGAGAAGCTTATACCAGATCTTTGCGTGTTCCATTTCGTTCTTTGCTGTTTCTTCAAAAATAGCAGCGATCTGAACGTAGCCTTCCTTCTTTGCCTTTGATGCAAAGTAAGTATATTTGTTTCTTGCCTGTGATTCGCCTGCAAATGCAGCCTGAAGATTTTTTTCTGTTCTTGAGCCCTTAAGTTCCATAGTGGTTCTCCTTTTATAAATATATATTTTTTAATTATTATTAGCAATACATTCGGGACATATTCCCGTAAATCCAACTTCGTGTCCGATTATTTCAAAGCCGGAGCTTTCTTCGGCAACGTCTTCCATACCTTCAACGACGGGAACGCAGGTATCTGCTACCCTGCCGCACTTCACACACTTTACATGATAATGCTTAAACACCGTTTTGTCAAATCTGTCAGGGCCGTCAACCACTTTGACTCTGTATATCTCGCCCTTTTCGGCAAGGTCGTTGAGTACTCTGTATACCGTTGCGCGTCCGATATTGGAAAACTTTTCCTTGACCGCATCGTAGACTTGATCGGCAGTCGGGTGAGTACACATATTCAATACGGTTTCTTTAATTAAGGTTTTTTGAATCGTATTTCTTTCTTTTTTCATACTCACTCTCCTTTTTGTTTTCCTTGATGATATTATATCTCATTAAGGGATGTTTGTCAATACTTTTTTGAAATTTTTCCCAATTATTTAAGCAAAACCTATAAGATCTTCTATTGTATTATAATACCTGCTATAAGCCGGCATTACTCTTTTGGGTACTGTAAATGGCAGCCACACGGGCGATGCCCGTGTGCTGCCATTTTGCTTACAAAAAATACACACGGTTTTGCCCGTGTGTATCTCATTTCTTATTTACGCTGCAGTCTATTTGGACGTATCTGCCGTAGTATCAGAGGGAGCATCAGTTGTTGTGCCTGATGTCTCTTTTGTATCTTCGGCATTAATCTTAGCATCGTTTGCCTTCATTGACATTTCAATAATTCTGTCCATATAGAGCTGGAGCTTGATATTGGTTTTTGAGGTTGCTTCTTCATACTCTGCCAAAGAGTCATACTTAGCTTCCTTTGCAAGCTCTTCGCCGAGAGTCTTATACTCCTCGTCTGTCAAGGAAATGTCGTGTTTTCTGACTGTCTGCCAGATAATCATTTCTTCCTTAACGGTAAGCATTGCAGAATCAGCGAGACCTTCAGCAAATTCCTCAACGGATTTGTATCCGTAGAAGGATGTTACCATAGCTTCAAGTGTCATACCGTTATATACAGCCATCTGTCTGTAGGAGTTAAGCATACTGTCATAGTATTCCTTAACCTCTGCTTTAGGATACTTCAATACCTTGCAAGAGTTGAGGTAGTTATCCCAGAGCATTTCTTCGATGGTTTCTTTTTTTGTGTTTTTAAGAAATTCGGATACGGTCAGGTAGTCTGTCTTTTCTTCAACCATTTTATCGGTAAGATCGGGATTAGTACGAGCCTTTACAGAATTTATGGTTACTGTGAACACAACAGCCTTGCCTGCAAGCTCTTCTTTATAGTCATCGGGGAACACGAGATTGAGGTCTACTTTTTCGCCGATCTTCTTGCCGATAAGTCCGGATTCAAATCCATCAATAAATTCTTTGGAGCCGATCTTGAGATCTGTTCCTTTTGCGGAACCGCCGGAAAATTCTTTGCCGTCAATTTTACCTACGTAGTCGATATTTACTGTATCGCCGTCTTCAACAGTACCTTCTTTAAGGTTTTCTGCATACTGTTTGGCAATATTCTCTACCGCCTCATCAACCTTTTCCTGAACCTTATCCATATCGATCTCAACGTTCGGAAAATCTCCGATTGTTACGTATTTGTCAAGGTCATAATCATAGGGCTTGTCTTCCTTGCCGCAGCTGCACAATACAACAGAGAGCGCAAGAACGAGAACGAGTGCTAATGTAAACTTTTTCATTGTTTTAACTCCTTTTTGTAAGTTAGTTACATCTTATATATAATAACACATATTCTAAAAAAAATAAACTAAAAACTTGATATGTTTACAATTTCGAAACATTTTTATTTTGACACACGTTTTTTCGAAAAAAGTGGTAATTTTTTTAGAAAAAACTGTCGTTTTGGTATAGACAAATAGCACAAAACAGTGGTATAATATTTGTGATTTTGAAATAAACAGCTAAAAAGGAGCACTAATTATGGATTACCAAAATATCCTCTCCAAGAAGGTTCAGAAAATTCAGCCTTCCGGTATCAGAAAATTTTTTGACATTGCCGCCGAAATGAAAAACGTCGTTTCGCTTACTGTTGGCGAACCCGACTTCGTAACACCTAAGCACATCCGCGACGTTGCTATCGAAAGTCTTCAGAACGGCGATACAAAATACACCTCCAACAGCGGTATGACAGAGCTCCGTGTTGAGATTGCAAACTACCTTGAAAGACGCTTCAACACAAAGTATGAAGCATTGAAAGAAGTTATTGTAACTGTTGGCGGCTCGGAAGCTATTGACAATGCTATCCGTGCTTGCGTAAACCCCGGAGATGAGGTTATTATTCCTCTTCCCGCATTCGTTTGCTATCCTCCCTTGGTTGAGCTTGCAGGCGGTACACCCGTTATCATCAACACTACCGAAAAGGATAAGTTTAAGCTTACTCCCGAGGCATTGAAGGCTGCAATTACTCCCAAGACAAAGATGCTCATTCTTCCCTACCCCAACAACCCCACGGGCGCTATTATGACAAGAGAAGACCTTGAGCCTATCGCTGAAATCCTTCGCGAAACGAATATCCTTGTTCTTTCCGACGAAATTTACGGCGAACTCACATACGGCAAGGACCACTGCTCTTTTGCAAGTCTCCCCGGCATGTGGGAAAGAACCATTATCGCAAGCGGATTTTCCAAAGCTTATGCTATGACCGGTTGGAGAATGGGTTATATCGCAGCTCCCGCTCCCATTACAACACAGATTCTCAAGCTCCACCAGTACGCAATCATGTGTGCTCCTACTACCAGCCAGTACGCAGCTATTGAAGCTATCAAGAACGGCGACGAGGACGTAAAGATGATGGCTGCAGAATACAACAAGCGCCGCGTTACAATTATTGAAGGTCTCCGCAAGATCGGCATCGAATGCTTTGAAGCTGAGGGTGCATTCTACGTATTCCCCAACATTGGCAAGTTCGGTCTTACCAGTAACGAATTCTGCGAAAGACTTCTCAGAGAAGAAGGCGTTGCAATCGTTCCCGGTACTGCATTCGGCGAATGCGGCGAAGGATTTGCAAGAATTTCCTACGCCTACTCTGTTGACCACATCAAGAAAGCCCTTGAAAAGATGGAAATCTTCGTTGAAAAGATTAAAGCAGAAAAGAAATAATTTTTTATAAGTTAATACTATTCTTTATTCTATTTGAAAGAAGGAAAATACAATGACATTAACCTACAAAGGCAAAACAAAAGACGTTTATTCTCTTGAAAACGGCAACGTTATGTTGAAATTCAAGGACGACTGCACCGGCAAGGACGGCGTTTTTGATCCCGGCGAAAACTCGGTAGGTCTTACCATCGAAGGTATCGGCAAGGCTAACCTCCAGACATCTGTTTACTACTTTGAAATGCTCAAAGCTGCAGGCATCAAGACACACTACGTTTCCGCAAACATCGAAGATGCAACGATGGAAGTTCTTCCCGGAAAAGTTTTCGGTCATGGACTTGAAGTTATCTGCAGACTTGTTGCAACAGGAAGCTTTATTCGCAGATACGGCGAATATATCGAAGACGGCACAGTTCTTGAAGGCGGTTACGTTGAATGCACTTTCAAGAACGACGAAAAGGGCGACCCGCTGGTTACTTCCGAAGGTCTTGCCGCTCTCGGCGTTATGAGCGAAGAAATGTTCAAGAGCATGAAAGAACAGACACTCAAGATCACCAAGATCGTTGCAGACGACCTTAAGACAATCGGTCTTGACCTCTGGGATATCAAGTTCGAATTTGGTTACAATAACGATGAAGTTATCCTCATTGACGAAATTGCATCGGGCAATATGCGTGTTTACAAGGACGGCAAGATCGTTGAACCCGTTGAACTTACTAAGCTTATTCTCAACAGATAATTATTTCTACTCGATACACATCCCTTCATCTTTGGGATGTGTATTTTTTTATAAAACAAAAAAGCCCTTGGAGTACCTGCGATAAATCAGATTATATTAAAAAAGACATGTTCATTTCGAGCGTGTCTTTTTGTATCATAGTGTACTATAAATCATAATTTTGAAACTAACAGTTGATTTTCTCTCAATTACCGAGAGGTTGACATTTACTTGGTGTCATAATAGAATATAGTTACAGGAACGGTACCGCCTGAATAAATCTCGGAAGGATATTTTTATGACGATTGGACAAAACATCAAAAGACTGCGTAAAAATGCAGATATGACACAAGAAGAACTTGCGGAGATATTATCAATTTCTTCTCAGGCGGTCAGCCGTTGGGAAACCGATTCCGCAATGCCCGACATATCCTTGTTGCCGTTACTTTGCAGCATATTCAACATCTCTGCAGATGAGCTACTTGGAATAGATGTTACAAAACAGGAAGAAGAAATCAACGAGGTACGTAAAAAAGCAGATGCAAAATCTTCTCGCGGTTATACAAAAGAAGCACGAGAAATATTGGAAGATGGCTTGCGTAAATTTCCAAAAAGCTATTTATTAATGCGCGATCTTATGTACGTTGCATCGGATCAGAGTAATGATACTGACTATAGTGCTGAACAAAGGAACCTTTTTAGGCAAGAAGCAATTACATTGGGAGAAAAAATATTAAATTCTTGCACTCAAGATGAAGTAAGAAATGCCGCTATACAGGTATTGTGTTTTTCCTATAGGGACATAGGTGAAAACGAAAAAGCCAAAGCCCTGGCACGAAAAATGCCTCACATGGCAGTATGCCAACAGGCGTTAATGTCAAGGGTTGCTACCGGAGATGAAAAACTGCGCGCAAAACAAACAGAAATGTATTTATATGTACAATTTCTTGAAACAGGTATCTGTCGTATGGATACTAAAATGGATAATGGCGAATGGAAATATAGCGACAAAGAAAATAGCATTTTGAGGGATAAATCAATCGCATTATTGGACATTATATTTGAAGATGGAAACTATGGTTTCTATCATACCCATTTGACAGATATGCATTCCTATCAAGCAAAATATTATGCCAAACTTCAGTCAGTTGAAAAAACCTTGCATCACTTAAAAAAAGCATCAGAGCATGCCGTGGCATTTTTGAATTGGGAGCAAGGCGGCGAGTATACTTGCTTGCTTTTCAAAGGAATGCGTCGAGGAAAATTTTCAACAAACGATACTCGAAACAATGCACTGTTTTTAATTGAAACTATGAAATCCAAAGAGTTTGAGTTTCTATTTAATAACGAGGAATTTAACCTTATCAAAAATCAAATTGAAACTTTGGCAAAGCATTGGTAAAATACAATTGAGTATATTGGCACCCCTTATTTGCACAGCCTCGCTTTAGGCGTGGCTGTGCTTTTGTGTCCACAAAAGCAGTGCTTGTCAGAAAAATAAGACGGACTTTCGAGGCGCACAAACCAAAGGCTCCCTCTGGGAGGGAGCTCCCGACGAAGTCGGGTGAGGGAGAGTGCGTTACAATGAAGTTTAATCTAAATATTAGGTAGCGCGGGCTCCTTCCGTCACGCTTTGCGTGCCACCTTCCTCCCGGAGGAAGGCTATTATGCTACTACCCGACAGTAAGCTTTTGTTTTTTCGGCAGGTAAACCTGCTTTGTGGAAGGCACCTCTTCGGGCTTTTTTATTTTATGAAACTCGTCATAATCTGCTGTTCTTTTTCAGGCATTCCGTATTTTTCCTTGCCAAGAGCTATGCTCTTGATGAGAAATGCCATATTGTTTCCGAGAGTGCGCATAGTCTGAAGTCCCTCTTCGTCTTTAACAGCGTCGCCGGGCGCTCTGCCGTGAACGCTGTTCCAATACTGGCTGGAACAAACGGGCATTCCGGAAATAGTGAAATACTTATTCAATTCATCGAAGGTAGATGAGCAACCGCCTCTGCGCGCAACTGCCACGGACGCGCCGACCTTCATCGTCTTGTTAAATTTTGTGCTGTAAAACAGTCTGTCAAGCAGACATACCAAAGTACCGTTTGCAGAAGCATAATAAACGGGACTTCCAACAACAAGTCCGTCTGCCTGCTCAAGCTTTAAAGCTACTTCGTTTACAACGTCATTCATTACGCACTTTCCGTGCTCCCTGCAATAAAGACATCCCTTACAGCCCTTTATCTCCATATTGCCGACCTGTATTATTTCAACTTCAATTCCGTTTTTTTCGAGTGTAGTTTTTAACTCGTTAAGCGCGATAGACGTATTTCCGTTCGCACGTGGACTTCCGTTCAACATAAGTACTTTCATATTATATGTATTCTCCCTTTTTTATTATAAGTCTATTACTTTCGCCTATATTTTACCACACAAAACGGCGAATAGCAAGAGTTTATTTAACAACCAGACGCTACTCTTCCCATATAAACTTAATGGCTATATACGGGATTCGCCCGTATATAGCCATATTGTTTCTTATTTAACTATGCGGCTGTTCCACCGTCAAGCTGATATTCAATCGCGGTTTCCGAAACAAGTCTCAATTCAACCTGAATGGGAGTATTGCCATCAATTACTTCGCCGATCGCAACAAGTTCACCGACTATCTTTGTAATCTTTCCATCTTTCAAAATAAATCTGACCGTCTGTTTTGCACCCTTGTCTGTAACGCTCAACTGCGTAAACACACCTTCATAAAGAGACTTATCAGCGTATTTGATCTCAAATTTGTACTCGTCGTTCGATACTTTTTCTATATTAGAAATAATATCGGGATCATATTTGACGCTGTCTATCAGGCTTACAATCATATCTTTGGCCTGCGAATCGGTAATTGCAGCATTCTGTGATTGTTCTCCAACAGTCGTAACCTGTGTGCCGTTTTTGTATCGAATAGATACTTTCACTTGATTTATCTCTCCGTCCAAACTGAAGAAATAACCGCCGTTTTCTTTACCGTAAAAGATCGTATCGCTTTCCTTATGCTCGGAAACAGTAGTGCCGTTTGCCTTGAGAGTCTGATTAATATCAAGGGTAAACTTTCCGTTTTCCAGATCGTAAATCTCATCAAGCTTTTCTTCGAGTTCGTTCAGTATCATCAAATCAGAAACTTCGGTATAACCTGCCGTATCAAACGACACGGAATTTCTGTCAACTTCTCCGTATTTTGAATAATTTTGAACTATAATCAATTCGGGAACCTCATTACTTCCCTCTTCGGCGTCAAATACAAACTCCATTCTTAAAGAAGTAGCTCTATACTGCTCATCAGCTTCTATAGTTACTTTCATATCAAGAATATCCAAAAAGCCTTCAAACTCATCGACTCCCAGCTCATCCATAAGATTGTTTATGGATTTTTTCGTATATCCCGAAAAGTTAAGAGTCCAAGTACCGTTTTCATTCTTTGCAAATGTGGAATCCTTGCAATCGAGAAGTTCAAGTTCTTTAATGGTATCAGAATCAATATAATCCTCAAAATCAGCCTTGGATACCGTAGCGCACAGTTTTTGCGTAGGATCTCCGTTATCATTCATAAGATACATTTTACCATCCTTGTATCCGGTAAATGATGACGTGGTCTGATTCAGCGTGTTATCATCAGTTTTAAGCTCAGACACCAAATACTGATAGTAAAAAGGCGATTTTTCGTCTTTCAACAAACTAATAACCTTAACTTCTGCTTCGGACTCAATCTTCGTACCGTAAACGTAGTATATGAATCTCATCTTCTGTTCAATTTCATAAGATTCTAACGATACCATCTTCTTATCGATCATCTCATAAAGAGATGCCGCGTCGGTAGGTTCCTTCGGTTCCTGTTTATCGTTTTGATCGGAAACAGTAGTGTCATCCTTGTCGTCAGATAAATCGTTTTTTTGCGATTTGCAGGAAGCAAAGCACAACAATAAAGCAAGACACAAAATCAACAAAAGTACCAGTTTTTTTTTCATAAAGTCACCTCTTTCTTTCTGCTTATATTGTATCATTTCTTTGAATTCTTGTCAATATAATACTGTATTCGGCAAAAATTTACACGTGATAATCAACTTTTTTATAAAAAACAGAGAGTATACGGCTTTTCCATATACTCTCCATTGCATATAAAAAAGAGTGTACAAAAACACACTCTATCTTCAAAAACACAGAGCACAGGACTCCGCCCATGCTCTGTGCTTATTAACCAAGTTTTGCGTAGTTAATCTTGATAAAAAAGAGTGTGTTTGAAAAAACACACTCTGATTATTCAATTAACCAAGTTTTGCGTAGTTAATCTTAATGCCGGGGCCCATTGTAGATGCGATTACGCAGCTCTTAATGTACTGACCCTTTGCAGCTGCAGGCTTAGCCTTAATAACAGCGCCGATGAGGGCATCGAAGTTTTCCTGAAGCTTTTCAGCACCGAAAGATGCCTTACCGATAGGACAGTGGATAATGTTTGTCTTGTCAAGGCGGTATTCGATCTTACCTGCTTTTGCTTCCTTAACAGCTTTTGCAACGTCGGGAGTAACTGTTCCTGCTTTGGGGTTAGGCATAAGGCCCTTAGGACCGAGTACCTTACCGAGACGACCAACCAATCCCATCATGTCGGGAGAAGCAATGATTACGTCAAAGTCAAACCAGTTTTCCTTCTGAATCTTTTCTACGTATTCTTCAGCGCCTGCATAGTCAGCACCTGCATCGAGAGCAGCCTGAACCTTGTCGCCCTTTGCGAATACGAGAACCTTTACGTTTTTACCTGTACCGTTGGGGAGGACGATTGCGCCTCTGACCTGCTGGTCAGCATGACGGGAGTCAACACCGAGACGGATGTGAAGTTCGATCGTTTCATCGAACTTTGCTTTTGCTGTCTGGCATACGAGAGCGATTGCTTCGTTTGCATCATAGAGTTTTGTTTTTTCAAGCAACTTAATGCTGTCGCTGTATTTCTTTCCCATTTTCATTGTTTATACCCTCCTTAGTCCTCGACTGTGACACCCATACTGCGTGCAGTACCGGCGATCATGCTCATTGCTGCTTCAAGAGAAGCTGCGTTAAGGTCGGGCATTTTCTTTTCAGCAATTTCCTGAACCTGTGCTTTTGTAAGCTTTGCAACCTTTGTCTTGTTAGGAGTTGCAGATGCAGATTCAATTCCGCAAGCCTTCTTGATAAGAACAGGTGCGGGGGGAGTCTTTGTGATAAATGAGAACGAACGGTCTGCGTATACTGTAATAACTACAGGAATGATGAGACCGATATCATTCTTTGTTCTTTCGTTGAATTCCTTTGTAAAGTTAGGAATACTTACACCGTACTGACCCAAAGCCGGACCGATAGGGGGCTGAGGAGTAGCTTTGCCGGCGGGAATCTGAAGTTTGATATAACCCTGAATTTTCTTTGCCATTTCTATATACCTCCGAATGTGGTTCTAAATCGGGAGAATTAAAGTAAGAATTTTCCCCCTCCCACGATTTCGCGCATTTTCCTACGCGCAAGTAAGCAAAGGATGTTTAATATTAATTAAACCTCTAAAATTTCAACGCTGTCAGAATCAAGTTCAACAGGCGTTTCTCTTCCGAAGATGGTTGCCATAACCTTAATCTTTTTCATATCCTCGGAGATTTCTTCAACTCTGCCAATGAATCCGCTGAGCGATCCGCTCTTAATCTTAACGCTGTCGCCTACGTTATAATTAAGCGTAATTGCACGGGTTTCGATACCAATGCTCGCAACTTCTTCATCAGTCAGCGGTACCGGTTTAGAGCCGGGACCAACAAATCCTGTAACACCGCGGATGTTTCTTACCACGTGCCAGCTCTCATCAGACATAATCATCTTTACGAGAACGTAGCTGGGGAAAATCTTGTTTTCGACTTCCTTTGCATCCTCTTCTGTTCCCTCTTTCACGATTTCAACCGGAATAACGGAATCAAATATCAAATGATGAAGTCCACGGTTTTCCACGATTTTTTCAAGATTGGCTTTTACCTTATTTTCATAGCCGGAATACGTGTGTACAACGTACCAACACGCCTGACGGCTGATATCATTAAGGTCGCTCATAATCAAACCAACCCACTAAGCCACATCAAGAGGCTGTGAAACGCAAGGTCGAGCACTCCGATGAATGCACTTACAACAACCATAACTACGAGTATCATACCCGTATACTGCGCTGTTGTCTTCGGAGACAACCAAACTACCTTCTTGAGTTCGCTCTTATAATCTTTGAAAAACTTTGAAATTCTCTTTCCGAGACTTACTTTGTTTTTCTTGGGGGCAGCTTTCTTTGACTTTTCCTTCTTAGTGTTTTCTGCAACCTCGGTTGCTTCAACCTCTTTCTTTTCGAGATCTGCCATTACGCTACCTCCTTATTTTGTTTCTCTATGAAGAGTATGTTTACGACAGAAACGGCAGTACTTGTTCATTTCAAGTCTGTCGGGATCATTCTTCTTGTTCTTCATAGTGTCGTAGTTTCTCTGCTTGCATTCGCTGCATGCCAGTGTAATTCTAACTCTATTTCCCTGAGCCATTCAGAGACACCTCCCGATAACAGAATACCTGGTATTCCTAAAATTTTATCTCCCTCACACGAAGAAATACGCGACAAAAAAAGACCTCTCCGCAGAGGTAGAATTATTATAGCATGTCCCTGCTCTTTTGTCAACACCTTTTTTGCTATTTTTTACATACGTATTTACAAGAGGATTGTTTTGGTATATAATATTATATTAGTATAAAACTATGAACAATAAATGCCTGCGGAGTGTTACTATGCCCGAAAAAAACAAGATATATAAAACAAAAATCTACAGCATAAATAATTTAGGTTACGGTGTGTGCCGAATCGACGGTATGGTCTGCTTTGTCAAAGGCGGAGTTACGGGCGACGTTCTCAACGTCAAGGTTATTAAAGTCAACAAAAACTACTGCATTGGAAGACCCGAAGAAATATTTGAAAAATCAGAACACAGGGCTGAACAGACCTGCCCCGTATACAAAAACTGCGGCGGCTGTTCTCTCAGACATATAACCTATATGCACGAGCTTGAACTGAAAAAATCGTTCGTTGAGGCTGAATTCAAAAAAGTCAATCTGGATATAAAGATAAACGACGTAGTTTCAACAGGCTTGACCGAAAGATACAGAAACAAAGCTCAGTATCCCGTCGATCCTCAAAATAGGATCGGCTTCTATGCGGAAAGAACTCACAACGTATGTGAAAACGCAGACTGTGTTCTTCAACCCGCTCTTTTTGCGCAAATTACGGAAATAATAAAATCCTTTCTCGAAAAATACGGGCTCAAAGGCTACGACGAACAAAGCGGAAAAGGGCTTTTGCGCCATATATACATAAGACAAGGAAGTGTTACGGGCGAAACAAACGTATGTCTCGTCATAAACGGTAATACGCTTCCCCATTCCGACAAGCTTGTTGAAATGCTGAAAGCCATTGAAAGCATAAAAGGCATATCGCTGAATATAAACACAAAAAACACAAACGTTATTCTGGGCGAAAAATATATTACCCTCTTCGGACAAGAGTACATTGAAGACAGTCTCTGCGGTCTTACTTTCAGAATTTCCCCGGCCTCGTTCTACCAGATCAATCACGACTGCGCCGAACTTTTGTATAACAAAGTCATCGAGCTTGTACAGCAATCGGAATGTACAAACATAACCGACCTGTATTGCGGAACGGGCACGATCGGTCTTTGCGTTGCAAGCAGACTGAAAAACTGCAATTTGACGGGCGTTGAGATTGTACCGGAAGCCATTGAAAATGCAAAGATTAACGCTGAGATAAACGGCATAAAAAACGCCTCTTTTATATGCGCCGACAGTACCGACACACAAAACGGAATACTGCAGAATACAGACGTTGTTATCCTTGATCCTCCCAGAAAAGGAATTACACAAGAGCTTGCCGACAAAATAAATGAAAGCGGCATAAAAAGCATAGTTTACGTATCGTGTTCACCCGACACACTGGCGAGGGATATCAAATATTTCGTCTCACTTGGTTACACCTGCGAAAGTGTAACCCCCTACGATATGTTTCCTCGTACGGGGCACGTCGAAAGTGTCGTTTGTCTGACGCGAAAATAAGCGATTTTGACCCTAAAATGGGCATTTTTCAGCCTTTTGAGCTTGTTTTTTGGTCAAAAGGCTGTTCTTTTTTGCATTCCGCTTGATTTTTGCCTTGGGACAAATGTGATTTTCAACCTATGGTCAAAAATCAAAATACAGCAGTTTGAGGAAACATATTGGGGAAAATGGCTATTTTTGACCTAAAATCGCTCGTTTTCCTTAAAAAATTGCGACATCGCAATAAAAATGCCCTTTGATATGTTTCCCCGAACAGATTGAATATCAAAATTTGTGTATAAAATGTTTATTTTTGCTGATATTTTATTGAATTTAGTGCATTGATGTGTTATAATAGAAGCAACATTGAAAGAACGAGGTTTTAAATATGGCAGTAAGCTACAATAAACTATGGAAATTGCTCATAGATAAGGGTATGACCAAAACCGATCTGCGACTTGCAACGGATATGTCAACGACCACCCTTGCCAAACTCGGCAAAAACGAAAACGTGTCTATGGAGATTATGCTCCGCATCTGTAATGTGTTGGAGTGCAGTTTTGATGATATTATGGATTTGACACAGGAGGATAAATGATGGAGTGGGCTAATTTAGCGGCAATTATAATTATTCCTATCGCTGCCGTTCTAATCGGTCAATGGTTACAAGACCGAGCAAAAAAACGAGAAGATAAAATGAATATATTCAAAACACTTATGACTGCAAGAATATATGGTTGGACAGTTGCGAGTGTGCAAGCCCTGAATATTATAGATATTGTTTTTGCGGATGACAAATCTGTACGCGATGCTTGGAAAGATTTATACGAAAAATATTCTATTCAAAATCCCAATGAGGTTCAGAAAAAAGCTATTGAAACGGCAAGGTGTAAACTTTTAGAAACAATGGCAAATTCTTTGGGTTACAAGGAAAAGGTTACATGGGATACCATTCAAAACCCTTACATTCCACAAGGTCTTGTGGACCAAATTAATATGCAAACAACCTCTCAAAACAACTATAATGCACTTTTAGGGCTTATTGCAACTAATTTTTCACAACAAAAACCACAAGCAAAGACAGAAAACGAGGATACTGAAAATGAGTAATATAATTCAAGCAATTTACAACATTTATCACTGCCCTGTTTATAAGACAGGAGAACATTACTACGCAAAAAACAGAGCCAACAATATGGGCGATGCACTGGAGCATTTTATAAAAGACTCTTTTGCAAACTCTTATGGACTTGATGAAGCTGATGCTATGAGAGCGCATTCCGAGACGTTTGCTTATCTTGGAAATCAGAATAATCCCCCTGATGCTATATTACGTGGCGGTGATGCTATTGAAGTCAAGAAAATTGAATCTCCTACTTCTGCATTAGCATTGAACAGTTCTTACCCCAAAGCAAAAATTTACCGTGACAGCACTATGCTTACTACAGCTTGTAAATCTTGCGATGGTGGCACTTGGGATGAAAAGGATTTGATTTTCGCCGTAGGCGTTGTTAAAAACGAAGAAATCAAGCAGCTTTGTTTCGTATATGGTGAGGACTATGCAGCCAGCCGCGAAATATATGAGAGAATACGCACTCAAATTAAGAACGGCGTACTTGAAATTCCTGATATAGAATTTGCGGAAACCAACGAACTTGGCAGAGTGAATCATGTAGATCCTCTCGGAATTACATATTTGAGATTGCGTGGAATGTGGCACATTGAAAATCCGTTCCGAGTTTTCAGATATGCATACGAGTTTGATAATACAAAGTCGTTCAATTTTCTTGCTATTATCAATTTTGAAAAATATGAATCTTTCCCGAAAGCTGATAGGATTTTAATTGAACACGAAATCGGGATTGATATAAAGTTCAGAGAAATAAGAGACCCCAACAATCCTGCTATGATGAAAAAAGTAGTAGTAATCACATTTGCGAGGTAACAAAGATTTGAAAGTTGTAAGTTTATTTTCCGGGGCAGGTGGCATGGACTTGGGCTTTGAAAAAGCTGGGTTTGAAATTGTCTTTGCTAACGAATATGATAAAACAATATGGGCTACATATGAGAGAAATCATACAGCACCGCTTGACAGAAGAGATATTCGTCTTATTCCATCTTCGGATATTCCTGAATGCGACGGTATTATCGGCGGTCCCCCTTGTCAAAGCTGGAGCGAGGCTGGTGCTTTGCGTGGTATAAATGACGAGCGCGGAAAATTGTTTTATGAGTACATCCGAATTTTGAAGGACAAACAACCCAAATTTTTCGTTGCGGAAAATGTTTCAGGTATGCTTGCCGATATGCACCGTGAAGCTGTGCAAAATATAATTCAAAGCTTTGAAGATGCAGGATATAACATATCCGTGACACTTGTAAATGCAGTGGATTATGGCGTTCCACAAGATAGAAAAAGAGTTTTTTATGTGGGCATACGCAAAGATTTGAATATGCGATTTGTGTTCCCCCAACCTCAAAAAACCAAGTACACCTTATATGATGCTATTTGGGATTTGAGAGAAACCGCAATTCCCGCATTAAAATCCAATAAAACTAATGGTGCAAACTGCAGGGTGCTCAATCACGAATACATGATAGGCGGATTTTCCACTATCTATATGTCTCGTAATCGTGTTCGCTCATGGAACGAGCCTTCCTTTACTATTCAGGCAGGAGGTCGCCATGCTCCCATACACCCACAGGCTCCCAAAATGGTGTTTATCGAAAAAAACAAGCGTGAATTTGTAAAAGGTAAAGAAGATTTGTATCGCAGATTGAGTGTTAGAGAATGTGCAAGAATTCAAACATTCCCCGACGCATTTGAGTTTGTGTATACAGACGTTGCCGATGCATATAAAATGATAGGCAATGCCGTTCCTGTAAACTTGGCGTTTGCAGTAGCAAAAGCTATCAAAAGCAATCTCGATATTTTGGAGTAATACGTGATAGATTTAAAAAAATACTATTTGAACAATGTTTCCGAAAGCGAATATCACTATAGATTTCGTTCGTATATTTTAGCCTCAAATAAAAAATATAACGTTTTCTTTGGTGAGGAGGAAGACGAAGAACTTGAATTTTTAATAGTTGATATTGAAGAAGCTATTGAAAAATTCAAGTCATTATGTCAGCCTGAAATACAAACTTTTTCAAAAGAACAAACATGTTGGTTCTATTTGCTCACTTTTTTCTTTCATCACAACGGGTACTACATAGAAGAATTTCCTCATGTTTTGAGAAGACCTCCGAATGAGCCACCGGAATTTACGTACACCGAGATTCGAAATAAAGCTTTTGCTTTGGGACTAAATGTAAATGGAACAATACCATATCGTGTACGTAGACAAATTGTTGCACAACTTACATTCAAGACTAACGGAACTACTCTTGATCTTGGAGAGTCAATCGAAGAAAAATTCAAAAAAATATCTACTCGCAATGCAAGTTTCCAAGAAATGGCTCTTGACGAAAAACTGCAAGAAATCGCAAATCTTATAGAGAATATGCTCAAAGAAAATGGCAAGTTCATTACACTTGACTATGCTTCGTTTACCTTTGAGTATTTTAGTGATGAAACAATAAAAAAATACAGAAAGCAAATGCAATGTTTTAGGCATTCAGCGGAAGAATCGGTTGCTGAACGAAGTAGTTATACTGACGCTCAAAAAAACTTTTTTGTGGATTTCGGCATCGTAATTGTAAAAACCATTCACGAATTAAAATCAATGCTGTAAAAAACAGGGACAAATGTTACTTTCCGCTCTTCTAAAATATACCTTTTGGCTTTTCAACCCCCGTTTTTGGCATAAAAATATACCTTTTGTACTCTTGACCCATATAGAATCCGTCGTGTCTTTGACACGCAGACTCGACAACTAAGTTTGCCTACGGCGTATTAAAGCTTTCCTCCGCCGTGTCATCCTCGAGCGAGGGGAACTCGGCAAGGACAAATGTTACTTTCTCGCAAAACTCGAAAGCGCATTTTACAACAGTACAAGTTAACATACCAGCAAGGGAGACGCTTATGAAAGCTAAAATTAAAATAAAATACCGCAAAGAGTGGATGTACTTTGTATGTGTCAGATTGTTTTTGGAATTATTATTAATACTGATGACGGCGCTTGTGTCCCATGACCAACACTACATTTTATCAGTTTTGTGCTCAATGCTTTTTATAACTGACTTTGCCAGCATATGCCTCCGTTTGAATTATGGTATAACAATCAATGAAAAACGCGTGGTAGCTATTGAAAAAAATAGAATTAAAGTACTGCGATATGACGATATTGCAAGTATAGTTATAGAAATCGCAAACGAAAGTGTTGTTGCCTACGTAAAGATGAAAGAACAAAAAGAACACATTTTTGTTTGGGACAATATCTTCTTGAGCTCACGTGCCGTTTATCCCTCAAAGAACAAAATAAAGATTGACAAAGAATTTGTAGAAAACAGTATAGCAAGCCTATCTCCATGTCCTAAAGTTACAATTAAAAATCTTTATTCGCAGGAATAAAGAGCCCTATAATTTCAAAATTATAAAACGCTCGTTACGTTGCTTTACTAATATACAACGTTCGGCAAAAGGAAAGAACTATGATTCAAGACCTTCATTCACATTCATACTATTCGTTTTGCGGAAAGGATAACCCCGAAGAGCTTGTAAAGGCAGCCATAAACGGCGGCATTGAGGTTTTCGGCATTACCGACCACAACAACGGCATCGGCTTCGGCAGAAGGGACGCGCGTGCAGCGTCCGAGGATATTATCCCTAACCAATACGACGAATATATTCTGCACAGATATTTCGACCATCTGACTCTGCTCAAAGAAAAATACAGCGATAAAATCGACCTCAAAAGAGGTATTGAAGTCGCTACTAACCGTAATAACATCAGAATCCCCAAGACTACTCTGCCCGATAGCGCAGATATTTCGTTTTTTGACTACTGTCTTATCGAGCATCTGGATTATGAATCGACAACTACCAACGGCGACATTTTTTCATACGCAAAAAGATGCGGCACGGAATACGTCGGCATAGCACATACAAACCTATTTGCCTTTATCGAATCAAAAGGGCTCGATCCGCTGGACTATTTCAAAAAAATGGCTGATCAAAACATATTCTGGGAAATGAACGTTTCGTACGACAGCACTCATCATTACAGAGAGCATAAATATATGCTTGATTTTTTCGAAAACGAAAAACAGCAGGAGATCGTCAGAAAATCGGGTGTAAGACTCAGCATCGGATTTGACGGCCACAGGGTAGAAGATTATTTACCTGATAGAATTAAAACCTATTGTAAAAGAATCACCGATTGCGGCATTAAAATGGTATTTGAAAATTAATTATAAAAAACAGGAAGGACAGGGTTATGAAAAAATTTAAAAAACTTAAGATCACAGGTATTATTCTTGCAATACTGGTACTCTTTTTGGTAATCATAAATATTATCCCCCCAAAAACCAACGTTGAAAACAATCCGTTTATCGTAGGAGACAATAAACTTCCCCTTATTGCCGCTCACCGCGGAGGAGGAAAAAACAATCCCGAAAATACTATGCTCGCTTTCAGAGAGGCTGTTAAAACAATCGGAATCGACATAATCGAAAGCGACCTTTACCTTACGAAAGACGGATATCTTGTATACAATCACGACGCGTATATCGACGAGACCTGCAACGTAAACGGAGATATTTCACTCGAAGAAGTCAAAAACATTTGCGAAGATGAGACCAAGCGCCACTACATAAAAGATATGACTCTTGAAGAGCTTGAAAAGTATAATTTCGGCTACTATTTTGAAGACGAAGACGGTAACAGAATTTATAAAGACGAGACCGAACTCGAAAAGACGGGGCTTCAGATTGCAACGGTTGACAAGCTTTTTGAAGAATTCCACGAATCGAACCCCGAGCTTTTGTTCATTGTTGAAATAAAGAATGACGGAGATGCGGGTTACAAAGCCTGTAAGATACTCAGCGAAACGCTCGACAAATATCCCAACTACAAAGACAGACTCGTCGTCGGCACATTCCACGATGAAATTGAAACCGAACTGAAGACAAACTATCCTCATCTTCTGCGCGGAGCTCCCACGGGTACTGCCGCAAAGTTTATCCTAACACAGTTCCTCGGCGTAAATATTTTTGACCGGAGCGATTTTGCCTGTCTGCAGATACCCACAAGCTATGACCTCGGAATTACCCTCCGCCTCAACAAAAAGACTATTATCAACCGCGCTCACAGAAGAAATATCGCAGTACAGTACTGGACGATCAACGACGCGGATGAAATGCGCGAGCTTATTGAACTCGGATGCGACTGCATTATGACCGACGACCCTATTTTGCTTAAACGCGTACTTGAAGAATACAAATAAAACGGAGACACAAATTGGAACTTACATATCTTGACAAAAAAGATTTTGAAGAGCTGTTTACACTTATGACACGCTCGTTTCCCTCAGCAGAATACAGAAAAAAAGAAAAACAATATGCTTTACTCGACGACAGTAATTACGAGTTAACTGTGTACAAAGATGAAGGTGTTATAAAAGCGTTTATCGCCATTTGGAAGCTCGGCTCTTTCGTATTTGCAGAGCACCTCGCGGTATTGCCGGAATTAAGAGGGGGAGGCATAGGCTCAAAATTTTTAAAAGAATATCTTTCGCACATTTCAACCCCTGTTGTACTTGAAGTCGAAGACATTGACGACGATATTGCAAAAAGAAGGATAATTTTTTATCAAAGACTTGGGTTTAAGCTGTCGGATATATGCTATAATCAACCCAACTTTGACAATTCAGACACCATAATCCCTCTTCGTATAATGTATTACGACAAAACTAACACGCTCGATCTTTCTTCGGTAAAAAACACTATATTCCAAAAGATATACAAACGTTCCGAAAACGGAGAAAACACCAATGAACACTAAAACAGCAGTTATAACGGGCGCATCTCGCGGAATCGGCAGAGCTATTGCTTCCGCCTTTGCAAAGAACGGCTACAACGTTGTAATCAACTACCATAACAGCGAAAGCAGCGCACTTGAATTAAAAAACACACTCATATCCCAAGGGTATGAATGTGATATTTTTAAAGCAGACGTGGGTAATTATGACGAATGTATGGCTCTTATGAATTTCTGTATAGAAAAATACGGAAAAATTGACACTCTTGTCAATAATGCAGGTATAAGTCAAATAAAGCTGTTTACCGACATTACCCCGAACGAATGGGACTCTATGGTAAAAACCAATCTTACGGGAGTTTTTAACTGCTCACAATGCGCCTTGAAATATATGCTCAAAGAGCATAGCGGAAACATAATTAACATTTCGTCTATGTGGGGCGTTGACGGAGCATCCTGCGAAGTCCACTATTCTGCGGTAAAAGCGGGAGTAATCGGCTTTACAAAAGCCCTCGCAAAAGAAGTCGGTCTATCAAACATACGAGTGAATTGCATTGCCCCCGGTGTTATTATGACCGATATGATGAACGGCTTTTCCAAAGACGAGCTTGAAGATATTAAAAGCGAGATCCCTCTCAACACATTCGGTACCCCCGATGACGTTGCAAACACTGCCCTCTTTTTAGCGTCAGACCATGCAAAATTTATTACGGGACAGACTCTCGGCGTAAACGGCGGACAGGTAATGTAATTTACTATCGAAACACAGGAAAAAACAATGGAAAAAACAAACGTAATGCGAATACTCTCGCAAAATAAAATCGAATATAATTCATACGAATACGATCCCGACGAAACGGTAGGCGAAAACGTCGCCTCTCTTATCGGCAGACCTGCTGAATCGACTTTCAAAACGCTCGTTACGGTTGCAAACACAAAGGTCAATTTTGTATTTGTCGTACCCGTAAATTGCTCGCTTGACTTAAAAAAGGCTGCAAAAGCGGTAGGAGTAAAATCAATCGAAATGATAAAACAAAAAGAGCTTCTGCCATTGACGGGCTATATTCACGGAGGATGTTCTCCCATCGGTATGAAAAAAAGATTCCGCACCGTTATTCACAATACCGCTGAAACTTTTGAAAAAATTGCTTTCAGCGCGGGCAAACGAGGCTATCAGGTCGAGCTTGACCCAAAGAATCTTATAAAGCTTATTGGTGCGGAGCTGGCTGACATAGCAATCGAAGACTAAATCAAAGGAGTACTGACTATGCCAAAGAAAATACAATCATCGTGCGACCTTTGCGTTTACTACATCTATGACGAAGAAGACGAGTGCTATGAATGCGTAAAAAATCTTGACGAAGACGAAATGCTCCGTTTTCTTATGAGTTCGGACAACAACTGCCCGTATTTCCAGCTTGACGACGAATACGGAAGGGCGCGCAAACAAATATAAAATTTCTAACTAAGAAAACCAAGGTGGTGTGCATATATTTATGAAAATAATAGACGTTACCGGACAGATAAGGGATGATATGTGGAATTACGAACATCCTTTTCCCAGATACAAGATAAGACCTCTTCCCCAACCCGAATGGGTAGAGTCAAGAGTCTATTGCGAAATATTTGACGGGCTCCATTCACAAACGGGAACGTATCTTGAAACTCCCGCTCACTTTTTCGGCCCCGAAGACAGCTATAATCTCGACTCTGTACCGATGGAAAAAGTATTTAACATCAGATGCTCACACATAAAGCTTGATATAAATATGTTTGATACCGGCAAACGCGAAAAGATTACGGCGGAAATGCTTGAAAAAGCTTCGGAGGGCATTGATATACGAGAAGGCGACGCATTGATTTTTTCTTGCGGATGGGGCAAATATTGGACAGACAAAAAGTATCTCGATTGTTCCCCCTTTCTTTCATATAAGGCTATGGAATGGCTCGTTTCAAAAAAACCGTTTCTTCTCGGCGCTGATGTTCCGAGATGGGAAAACCTCGAAAAACCCGAAGGCTTTTTCGAGATGTTCTATAAAGCCAATATTTTGCTTCTTGGCCCTCTTGCAAATCTTGAAAACGTAGGCACTCAAAATCTTACTTTGACTGCCTTACCCATAAACGTCGTCGGTACGAGCTGTGCGCCCTGCCGCGCGATTATTTGCGAAAACTGATAAAAAGGAGAAAACAAAATGATTACAAAAGACGATATAGTATTCAGCCTTCAATGTATGGGCATAGAAAAAGGGGACACGTTGCTTTTGCATAGTGCGCTCACCGCTATCGGACGTGTTGAAGGCGGTGCTGACGCCGTTATTGACGCTTTTCTTGAGGCTGTCGGACAAGAAGGCACTCTCGTTATGTCCACTCTTACCGGTTGGTTTGCACCATTTGACGCTCCCACATCTCCCTCTGCCGTAGGCTATCTCAGCGAATGTTTCAGACAGAGAAAAGGAGTTTTACGTTCGCTCCACCCTGTACACTCGGTTGCCGCATACGGCAAACACGCCGAATACATAACAAAAGACCACGACAAATGCGAAACAGGTTGCGGTGAAGGTACCCCATATTTGAAAATAGCCGAGCTGAACGGCAAAGCTATGCTTCTCGGCGTTGATATGGACAGAAATACCACTATGCACTCAATGGAAGAAGCGATCGACGCAAAATATCTGCTTACACTTGATATTCCCGCGCCCACATATATCGACGACTACAAAAACAAGAAATTTACTCTTAAAAAATTTCCTCCCGGACACCGTGATTTTCTCTCGATGACTCCCCTTCTCCGTAAGACTGACCTTATGAACGAGGGCAAGATCGGTAACGCGCTTGTAAAAGTTATTGACGTAAAAGCTATGTTTGAGCTGGGCAAAAAGCTGATGGAAGAAAATCCCCTTCTTTTTATCTGCGAAAACGAAAACTGTAACTCTTGCCACTGGTCAAGACTGCTTTACACAAACGAAAAAATCGACTATTCGCATTATAAACACATTCAATGCCATGACCCTCATTGTGAAGTATGTGTAGTGGAGGAACAGTAATATGTATAATTTCAGCATAGAAATTTCGGACAAAATTGCAAAATGTTTTGAAGAGAAGCTCAAAATTTCGTCTGAGCTGGGAATAAACAATATTGAAACAAATGAAAACATAAACGGCAAAGCTCTCTATGATATGACGGGAGAAGAAATTGAAATAATCAGAGATCTGCTCATCGACTACGGCAAAAGAATAGTTCTTCTTACCACATCACTTGATATGTCGGACAAGCAAAAGCTCAATCTTCTTTTCAGAAAAGCGCTTACGCTTAACGTAAAAGGTATCAAGATAATTCCAAAAGAAAACGACGATCTTTCCTACGTAGATAAGCTTTCCGCGTCATATTCGATTCCGTTACTTATAGAAAACAACTCAAAATCTTTTATAAATAACGAAAACACGATGCTTGACCTCATCAAAGACAGCAAAAAAGCAGGAGTTATTTTTAATCCCTTCGAATTCGTATGTATGCAAAGACATCCATTCTTACACGTATACTATTCAAGCAAGATCAAAAACAAGATTACGTTTCTCCGCATTACTGACGGACTTTATAACGCACACGAGCCCATTATGCTCTATCACGGATGTGCAGAGGTAAAAGAACTTGCTTCAATTATGCTTTCACGCTCGTTTGACGGATATTTTTCGTTCACTCCGTATCTTCCTGATATGTCGCTTGAACAGTATAAAGAATGCATCGCGATCTTCAAAAAACAGCTTAAGAATATGTAAAATAAAGGCTATACACGGGCAAAGCCCGTGTATAGCCTTTATTGTTTTTCAACAAAATGGTGTGTGGGTTTCACCCACACACCATCTGTTGTATTTAATAAAAGAAAACGCCTTCGCGTTTTCTTGGGGGACCCATACAAGAGGACACTTTTGAAAAAGTGCCCTCTTGACTCCCTCAAAACTTTTCTTATGGGCTCAGCGAAACATTATTGCCTATGCAAACCCATAGGTCGTGCGGCGTGGCGGCCTTTCCTCAAAAGGAAACGGGAGGAGCAAGCCCCTCCCCTACCACTATTTGATATACTTCGCGGCTTTTGCAGACCCATGTTGCAAGGCTTCTTTGCCCCGCTTCGCTTTAAACGGGGCGTCGAGGACGTCGCCCCCTACCAATTAGGCATTATTGTCTCCGCAAACCAGTGTTGCAAAGTTTTTGCCAAGCTTTTTTCAAAAAGCGGGAGGAACAAGCTCCGCCGCTTCGTTTTTGTACAAATATGTATACCGTAGGGGCGGATTCTATATCCGCCCGTTTTTTGTATTTCGGGAGCATATGGAATGCTCCCCTACCAATTAGGCAATATTGTCTCTGAAAACCCATAGGCCCTGCCGCGTGGCGGCCTTTCCTTAAAAGAAAGTAAGTACCAAGCTTTTTTCAAAAAAGTGGGCGGCTTTTTAATATTTTTCCATATTCGCCTTGTATATCGGGCAGTCTGAATAACACGAGGTGCAATACGTCTTTTCGTGTGTTACCTTCTGTGAACTGTATGAAAATCTTGTAACCGTATTCTCACCGACAATTCCCTCACAGGTTACGCTTTTTGCAGATTCGGTATAGAAAAACGGACACATAGCATCAACGTTTATTGTCTTGTTTGCCATTATCAAATCTCCTTTTCGCGATGTCTTTTACCTTAAGATCAAAATGTTCCGCACGAAAATGTCATTTCGCTGTCGTCTTCAAGGACGCTGATCTTCATCTCTCTGAACTGTCTTTCGCTTTCTTCAGTATCATAGTCGCTTTTTTTGCGGTAATAATCAATAACGTCTTGTTCATATTCATAAAATTCATAACTGAAACCATCGTCAATATGTCTCATTTTCTGCTCCTTTACTTAATCGTCTCAAATACCCCCGAAATATCGGAGGTATTTGTTCTCATATCGTTTTCTTAATCGTCTTATGTTTACATCATTTTGACTTAACTGCGGCGGCAGAAAGTACTGCAAGAGCGAATATTACTATAAGGCTCCACGTAGGTAAAAGTGTAACAGCATTCACAACATTGCCAAGAATTACGAGCGCAAGCCACAAAGCCAACATTACGCCAACGTAAACCAGACCGTTCTTGACCACTTTTCCTACATTAATATCCGCTTCCATTGCCTTTTCTCCACCGAAAGTAGACAAAAAGAGTAAAAAAATAGCTGCTGCTATTCGTAACCCGCGTACAACTATGCCATCAGATTTTTGCTTTCGGGTGAGTGGAGCTCCCTTTCTTTCATATTCTGATCTATTTATAGTTGTTCGAGGTCTCTTATAAGGTATAAATCTTTCATCAATGCAATTATTCATATATTTTTACCCCTTTCGTTTTCCTTGTGTCTACATTATACTCCACTTTTGGTAGAATGTCAATACTTTTGGTAGAATTTTTTTAAATAATCTTGACTTTTTTCTACTTTTGGTATATAATACACTTGAGGATGTGATTAAAAGTATGACAATCGGAAAAAGAATCAAACACTTGCGCGAAAAAAAGGGGTATACTCAGGCTGAATTCGGTAAGCTGCTCGGTCTCTCCGACAAGGCAGTCTCCACTTGGGAAAACGATATAAAAACCCCTCGTATGTCTACCCTGCATAATATTGCGGATATTTTTTGTGTATCGACAAGCTATCTCGTTGGAGAGAAAGAAAATAAAAATCACAAGGGCGCTGTAAAAATTCCCGTTCTTGGTAACGTTGCCGCAGGTACTCCCATTACCGCTGTACAGGAATATATTGACGTTGCCGATTCTGACACCTGGGAAGAAATCCCCGAAGCGCTTGCTTCTACGGGCGAGTTTTTTGCTCTTCGTATTAACGGCGACAGTATGGAGCCCAAGATGTCAAGAGGCGACATTGTTATCGTCAGACAGCAACCTGACGTGAATTCGGGTGAGATCGGAATCGCTATGATCGGAGACGGAGAAGCTACCTGTAAGAAAATAAAAAAATGCCCCGACGGCATTATGCTTATTTCTACGAATCCAAAGTATGAACCGATGTTTTATACAAATGAACAGATTGAAGAACTCCCCGTTTGTATTATTGGCAAAGTCGTTGAATTGCGTGCAAAGTTTTAAAAGCAAAAGAGCTTGTGTTTTCACACAAGCTCTTTTGCTTTATTAAAGGGAACTTTTTTTAAAAAGTTCCCTTTATATACAGGTTCTTATTTTAGCTTTCGGAAGGAGCCATCCACGTTTCGTATTTATTTCCGCCATACATTTCTACCCACTCACTATAGAACTGGTTAGACATAGTCTGTCCGTCAGCCGTTTCATACGCTGCAACAACTGCTTCTACAGTATGAATGTTTTCATTGGTTATTGCAAATCCTGTGATGTCGATTCCGTTACTTGCAAGCCACGTCTGACCCGGTTCAAGAACTTCGCTGTAGTTTACAACGCGAACGTATATGCCGTTTCCTGTGTCGTTTTCGCCTTTAAGAAGTATCGGATTTCCCTCTGCATCCCAAGCAACAAACGCTACACTTATCTTCTTAACGATCTTGTCGCCGTTATTCTTCAAATCTGTAAGAAGATATGGCAAAGTTTCGCTCTTTTCAACTCTTTTATTCATTGTTTGCAACGGTTGTGCATCAATATTCGCCTTAAATTCAGGGAAACGCTCTTCCCTTGTCAAGATCGGTTCAGGATCTGTTTCCGGCGGCTTCACGTCATCCATCATCCACGATTTCAGGCTTGTTCCGCGTCCTATATACGTTTCCTGCCACGCATCATACATGGGATTCTTGTATTCTTTTCCGCCGATTTTGCAAGTACACACGATGGCTTCAACATACTTTATATCATCACATTTTTCATCGAGAGGAAGACCTAACGTCGCGCTCCAGGTTTCTCCGCCTTTTACAACTATACCGTCCATTGTAACTTCAAAAAGCTCGTATTTATTATCGGGCAATTCATTGCTCTTAATGATTACGAACTTACCGTTCGTATTCCATGTAGCAAACGAAATAACGATATCCGTTATATCTTCATTGGTTGACGTATTGTTTTTTACGTCTGCCATAAGCATTCTGCTTCCGTCAAACATTTTTTCTACTCTCGCATTAAGGGCGAGCGCACTTGTTTTTTCAAGGTCTGCTCTGAATGCTCTGTACGATTCTTCTTCGCTCATTCCGACTTCCTTGAGTCCGCATCCGACGAGCGCGAATATCATACAAAAAATCATAAGTGCTGCAAATAATTTTCTCATAATACTCTCCAAAATAAACTTATTTAATAATCAAGCGTTACACTGCCGTATTCGTTTTATTTTTCAAAAACCTTACCGTACATTTATAAACACTTTGTTTTGTCAACTATCTTATATTATCACCAATTGCAACAAGTGTCAAGAAATAAGCTGTTTTTCTTTTAAAAACTTGCCGTATCATCCCTCGTAAACAAACAACCGCCGTCCGTTACTTATTATACAAGCAAGATGGTGTGCGGGCTTCGCCCGCACACCATCTGTTACAGAAAAAGCACACGGACATTCCGTATGCTCTCTCACTTTATTTGTTAATGTCTTTTAAAGAATTGATTATATCGTCAACTCTTTCTTGGGGGATAATAAGCCCATCGAATACGTCAAAAGATGCTACGTAGCTTTCTTCATCATACTTGTACACATTCAGAACGTATTCTTTTTCTCCGGTGTCAAACGTAGTCTTGAAAACAAGCTCTCCCTTAATTCCATTGACCGTACCGGTATAGGTAAGTGCTGAAATCTTGTTAATAACCGAAGTTATCTTTTCATTCTTTTCAACGTCTGCGGAATTATAGAAATAGACTGAATTTGTACCGCCGATCTCACATTTAAACGATACGGCATGGTCTGTAGTTACAGGACATACAAGATTAGATTTAAAATCAGCTTTCATTGCTTCTGCTACCGTCGCCCCGCCCAAAAGCTTATAAACTACATTCGATTCGGGAAGCATAGCATAATATACGGTATTTCCCTCTTCGTCGGCAGTAACTCCGATGTAGAGTGAATATTTCTCATTAGTCGTAAGATTGACCGATGTATTGGAATCGCTGTTCTCTACTTTTTTCTTATAGTCGACACTGACAAGTATTCTTGTTTTTTCGGTAAGCGAATACTGTTCAAGGGCTTGATTATCTGGCTTATATGCCACCGCATTTCCGAGATATACCTTGGAAATTGCACTCATAAGCTCTCCGCCTGCTTTTCCGTCTACGGCAATCAACTTGCCGTTATCGTCCTTGCTGAAGAATACGTAAGGTTTTGCATAGAATTCAGCCCCCGTACTGTCAGTCGTAATATATTTTGAACCTGATGACGATACATATTCGACCTTGGTTATGCTTTCGGCGTCAACCGAGGGAAGCTTGTCGCTCTTGATCATATCGAGCATACCGTAACCGAAAGCATCGGCAGTAACCGAGTCAACGAAATATACTTTGTTTTTACCGCTTATTTTTGCATAATAGCCTTCGGCTATTGTGTTATAGTCACCAAGAGAAAATACATATTCCTGTTCAGTATTGGTTATAAACTTGACAGCAAGCGAAGGAGAGTCAAGTCCGTAATCAGCCTCATTTTCAAACCCGTCCGATATTTCGCGTATCGCTTTTAACGACGAGAGTGTGCTCGCCATATTTTCAGGATATGACTGAGAAAGAGGAAATTCCGCATCGCCGGACCAAATCCAGCCGTCTTCCGTTTTTTCAAAAGCCACATTTTCCGTTTCAAGCGAATACTCAATTTTCGAAATGGTTCCGACGTCTATCTTAAGCATTTCAACGCTTGTATCTTCAGGTGTCTGTGTGTCGTCGGGCTGTTCTGCCGCATACTTTCCATAAATAACGTAGCCTGCTATCAACAGTCCGAGAACAACCAAGAGGGATATAAGCTTAACGCTTTTTTTCATTATCTCGCCCTCCTGCGAAGCCATACGACAACACCTGTTACGACAACAGCCAAAGGAAGAACTATCATAAACACAACGGTAAGAAGCATACTCTGAGCTTCGGTAAGCACCATAGAATTTTCTTCAAACTTTTTGACTTCAATCGAAAGATCTGCCTCTTCTTTATCGCACATCCAGCCGATTGAATAAATAAACATCGCGGCGTTCGTGCCGTACACGTTCAGGCTCTCGTTAACAAGAGAAGGAGAATTTACCCAAACGATCTGTGTCTGCGAGCCGTCTTCGTTATCTTCGGTAATGGCAACTGCGAGATTGAAAGGTCCGTCAATGTCGCCTTCGACTTTTTCAATAGTTTCTTTGTTATAACCAGGTCTTGCATAAGCCTTTGAGCTTGTTGTAAGCAAAGGAGTAACTGTCAAAGATTCTCTCAGTTCCTTGCTTATTTCAATTCCGCAGTTATCTGCGGTAAAGAGATAATAACCTTTAAGAACGTCTACTATACTGTGTGAACCAAAGTTGGGAATCATTGTTGTAGGCTGATTGGGGATATACATATTGGCATCACCCTCGATGACAAGCCCTTCAACGCCTTTTACACCATAGTATTCCATTACTGAAGCAAGGTTTTTATGCGGCTCTTCCAAAGAGTTCTTATACCACGAATTGTACATTAATTTGCCGCCTTTTTTGAGGTAGGCAAGTATTTTTTCCGCCTCGTCTTCCGAAATATCTTTTTCGGGAAGGTTAATAAGCAAGCAATCGCAGTCCTCGGGAACTTTTTCCGACGTTGCAAGGTTAAGCTCTTTCATTTGTATACTTTCCGCATCAAGATATGACGCATAGGTATCGCTGAGAACGTACTCGTTATGACCTTTAAGAACGTACATAACAGGAAGATTATCGGTCGTTACGTAATTAAGAGCAGCCGTTACACAGCTTTCAAGAGCAAAACCCGTATAAGCAGGCATTGAGCCATACTGCTGATAGTAATATGCTATCTCGGTCTCTGATACTCCGGGATAATAAAGCTCGAAAACAGATATGATCTTCATTCTTTTTTCGGATTCAACGATGATACTGCCAGACTGAACGTCTTCTTTTTCACCCGTAAAGAAGCCGGGATTGATCGCAGGGTCAATCTGTTTAATTGTAAGTTTTTTGTTTAACGCCTTATATTTATCAAGGAGTGAGATAATACGCTCGTCTTCAGCTCCGTGTTGCTGAACGTAATAAACTGTTACTTCCTGCTCTATGCCTTTTGCGATCTCAGTAGTTTTTTCGCCCAGAGAAAGCACGTCGTTTGAAGACATATCAAATCTTGTCAGGTTTGTAGGAAGCCGATTTACAAAAAGGTTTACGAAGATTACTATTGCAATCGCAACGAGCGAAAGGATAATGGAATATCCGCCCGTCTTTAAATATTTTGTTGAAAGATTAGTGTTTTTCTTTTTCATTGCATTTCCCTCCGATCAGCTCCAACGGCGTTTTTCAACTGCCTGTACCGTAAGAAATACAAACAGAGAAATTACCGAAAGGAAATATACGATAGCTGTAAGATCAAACATACCTTCATAGAAGTTAAGGCATCTTTCATATACGGATATACCGCCCACAAATTCGCCGAGCAAGCCTTCGAAGAAGCTGCGTTTAAAGATATACAATACAGAAATACCTACTTCGCATATTGTAGTTACAATCAGTGCAAACAGATAATTTTTAACCATTGCAAAAACGATTATTCCAAGCAAAACGCCGAACAGTGCAAGAACAACAAACGCTGTTGTCGCATCTGCAGGAAGGTAGCTTATAAACATACTCGAAAAATATACAACGAGCATTGCGAGGAACGATATTATTGCAGAAACAATTTGATTTTCCGTTAAAGCGGAGATAAACATACCAATAGCAAGCAAGGACGCTCCCATCAGAAAATATGCGAATATGGAGCCATACGAAAGGGCGAAGTTAACCGTTCCGAACATTGAGAAAACCAGAGGATAGAGGCATACAACACCCATAGGAACTGCAAAAACGGTAAGCATCGCAAGGTATTTGCCTATTACAGTCGCCGATACGGATATAGGAAGAGAATACAACAGTTGGTCTGTTTTTCTCTGTCTTTCACCGGCAATTATTCTCATAGTAAGCAGAGGAGTAACGAGGACAACGGCAATGGCGCTCTGATTAAGCGTATAACCGACGTCAGTTGCCATATAGTTAAAATGGAAGATGGAAGCATAAATACCCATAAACAACAACACTATCGCTATATACAAATATCCGAAAAGATTGTTGAAATATGATTTCAGCTCTTTCTGATAGATTGCAGTCATTATTCTTCATCCTCCTTCTTTTCTTTTTTTACATCAGACGTAAACAAAGACTCGTATTCTTCTCCGTCGTCTTCATCGTCTACTTCTTCAACTTCTTCCTCAACCTCCGTATATTTAAGGAAGATATCTTCAAGGCTCATATTAGAGCTTGACACTTCAAGTATCGAAGCCTGGAAAATACCGAATACGTCCGAACGTATGTCTCTGTCTGACGTAATTACTGCCTTGACAACCCCATTCTCGTTTGACTTGACCGTTATTCCGTTTACACCTGAAATATGACGCAAGGAAGAAACAATACTGTTTTCACTGCCCTTTACTGTCAATTCAAGAGAATTACCCGAGAAGTTTTTGCTGAGGTTTTCGGGCGTATCGCTTGCTACAAGTCTTCCGTCGGAAATAATCATAACGTAGTCGCAAATCTCGCTCACCTCGCTCAGAATGTGTGAACTGAGAAATACCGTATGGTTTTCCTTCAAAGATTTGATAAGCTCTCTTATCTCAATTATCTGCTTGGGGTCAAGACCGACCATCGGCTCGTCAAGGATTATTATTTCAGGGTATCCTACAAGCGCCTGAGCAAGTCCGACTCTCTGTCTGTAGCCCTTTGAAAGATTTTTGATAAGACGGTTCTTAACGTTATCAATTCCCGTCATTTCCATAATTTCTTCAATTTGCGAAACAAGCTCAGCTTTATTTACCCCTCTTGCCTTTCCGACAAAGGTCAGATATTCAATCGGTGTCATATCCATATAAACTGGGGGAAGTTCGGGCAGATAACCGATACATTTCTTTGCCGCCTTAGGCTCTTGAAATATATCGTGTCCGTTAATTAACACCTGTCCGTCGGTTGCCGCAAGACAACCTGTCATAATATTCATCGTCGTACTTTTACCTGCGCCGTTGGGCCCTAAAAATCCGTAGATTTTGCCCGTATCGACCTTGAAACTGATACCCTTTACAGCAGTATGATTTCCGTATTTTTTTACAAGATTTTTTACTTCTATCAAGGCGTATACCTCCAAAACAATTTTTGCATATTTATGATAATAATATTGTACATAAAAAAAGCACCGTTTACAATGGATTACAAAAACTTTTTGCATATTTAAGGAAGTTTTTTTGCAATTTTTCATTAAAGTTTCGTCATCATTTCACACAATCTTCACATTGAGCGTTTACAATACGTAGTGTGTAGGGATAATAACCCTTGAAAAAGCTAAAAATAACATTAATATATAGGAGGCAGTAAATATGTCAGAAGAAATCAGAAACAATGAAAACAATTTTCAAAACGAGAACGAAGTAAAAGAAGAAATAAAGACTGAAACCGAAAATACTCAGCAGCCAAGTCAGTCCGAACAGCCTAAGTACAATACGGGTTACTATTCTTCCGAACCACAGTATAAACCCTCAAATACGATTTATTCGTATCCTCAGACTGCCTACGACTATTCAAACCGTCAGCCTGAACAGACTACACAGAAAAAGAAAAAAGAAAAAAAGAGCGGTGCAGGTGTCGTAATTCTCTGCGTAGTGCTTTCTCTTATCTGCGGATTTGCAGGTGCATTCGGCGGATTTGTACTTTTCAATAATTACTTTTCCGATAATGCTGAAAACGGCGAAAACACTAACGGTAACACGGTAATTTATGAAGCAGTCGACAAAGATCTTCCCGAAAGCGTTATAAACGCAGGTACGGTTTCAACCGTTGCGTCAACAGCACTTCCCTCTGTAGTTGAGATAAGAACGGAAGCAGTTGTAAACAACAGCTTCTACGGTCAGTACGTAACTGAAGGTGCAGGCAGCGGAGTTATTATTTCGAAAGACGGTTATATTGTTACGAATAACCACGTTGTAGCCGGTTCGTCAAACATAAAGGTACGCCTTTCAAACGGCGATGAACACAATGCCAAACTCATTGGTACGGACCCCCAGACAGATATTGCTGTTATCAAAATAGACGTTGAAAACCTTACTTCTGCGGTATACGGCGACTCATCCAAGCTTATTATCGGCGAACTTACAGTTGCTATCGGTAACCCCTTGGGCGAGCTTGGCGGAACGGTTACTGACGGTATCATAAGCGCTCTCGACAGAGAAATTATCGTTGAAGGCGAACACATGGTACTTCTCCAGACCAATGCTGCTGTAAGCCCCGGCAACTCGGGCGGCGGTCTGTTTAACTCAAATGGCGAGCTTATCGGCATCGTAAACGCAAAATCATCGGGCGACAGCATCGAAGGTCTTGGTTTTGCAATCCCCATCAATACCGCCAAACCCATTATCAATGACCTTATTGAAAAAGGCCACGTTACCGGCCGTCCTTCAATCGGTATCACGATTATTGAAGTTACCACAGACTATCAGAGATTCATGTACGGCGTATCCGACTACGGCGTATATATTCAAAAGGCTCTTAGCGAAGAGCTTAAGTCAGGCGACAGAATTATCGCTATCGACGGCAACTCAGTCAGCACTTCTGCCGACATCAAATCCATTCTAAACGGCCATCGGGTCGGAGATGAGATAACTCTTACCGTTTCAAGAAAAGGCAAGATCGTCGACGTAAAAATCGCCCTTATCGACTCTTCAGACAATAAGCTCTCGACCAAGTGATATTGTTCTCTTGAAATTATCGCAAATATGATATATAATTATACAGGGAACAGCAAAAACTGTTCCCTGTATCCGATTTTGAATTACTTTTCAGGGAGGAAACGTTATGTACAAGATTCTCGCCGTTGATGACGAGGCGCATATTCGTTTGCTTATAAAAAAATACGCCACCTTTGAGGGCCATACAGTCTATGAAGCAGAAAATGGACTTGAAGCAATCGAGCTTTGCAAAAAAAATACATACGACATTATCATAATGGACATTATGATGCCCCACCTAGACGGATTTTCAGCCTGCCGTGAAATAAGAAAATTCTCCGATACTCCCATTCTTATTCTTTCGGCAAGGGGCGAGGAATACGACAAGATAAACGGTTTTGAAGTCGGAGTCGACGACTTCGTGGTCAAGCCCTTTTCGCCAAAAGAGCTGATGCTCAGGATCAATGCTATTATGAAAAGAGCGAAGGCTCAACCATCTTCTCAGCAGAACGAAATCGTTACCGTTGACGGCTTTAAGGCTGACCTTACGGCGCGTATAGTTTATATAGACGGCCAAAGAATCAACCTTTCACCCAAAGAATACGAGCTGTTATTTTACCTGATTAAAAATAAAAACATAGCCTTAACACGAGAAAGGCTTATCTGCGACGTTTGGGGATACGATTTTTACGGCGACGACCGCACTCTTGATACGCACATAAAACTGCTCCGCAAACAGCTTGGCAAATATTCGGAACTTATAGTTACCGTGAGAGGAGTGGGTTACCGTTTTGAAATGCACCCCAATAAGTAAAAAAGCCAGCATCAAGTGGAAAATCTTCGGATTTCTCGTTCTTTTTACGGCGATCATTCTTGTTTTGCTTTGGCTTATGCAGACGGTTTTTCTGTCCGATATATATAAGGCAATAAAAATGAATGACCTCGAAAAAAGTGCGGACGAAATAGTTTCCCTGCTTGATTCGACCGATATACAGAAAAAAGCAGACGTTCTCTCAAGAAAAAATGAGCTTTGTATTTTGGTTCAAACGCCTAACGGCGTAGTTATAGCTTCATCGGAAGCTATGCACAACTGCGTGATACACAACATATCATACCGGGACAGAGCGAAACTCTATCTCGATGCCAAACAAGAGGGTAATGATATTCTGGAACGTTTTATTCTTGATCAGAAAACAGGCACTTTTCGTTCGGTCAAGGGTAAGGACATCGTTACAGAAGAAAATATTATCCTCACAAGATGTGTTCAAGATAAAAACGGCGAGGAAATCGTTATTTTTATTAACTCGATACTGACTCCCGTTAATTCAACGGTGAAAACGCTTAACATTATTCTCGTTGTTATAAGCATACTTCTGTTACTTATAGCGCTTGTTATGTCGTTTGTTATTTCAGCCACTATTTCAAAACCCTTGAAAAAGCTGACAAATTCGGCAAATGAACTTGCAAAGGGCAACTATGACGCAGACTTTTCCGACAACTCATCAAAAGAGGTCGCTGTCCTTGCAAATACGCTGAATTATGCGTCCTCAGAGCTTAAGAAAAACGAAGGACTGAAGCGCGAGCTGATTGCAAACATTTCACACGACCTGCGTACTCCGCTTACACTGATAACGGGTTACGGTGAAGTTATGCGAGATATTCCGAATGAAATGACTTCCGAAAACCTGCAGATTATAATCGACGAATCAAAAAGACTCTCTTCACTCGTTAATGACGTGTTAGACATTTCAAAACTTCAATCGAATACTATTGAATTAAAATTTGAAACGTTTGATATTTCCGAAGTCATCAAGGAAACTTTTGCACGTTATCAAAAGCTTGTTAACCAAGACGGCTACGATATTCAGATAATACAAGAATGCCCTTCACTTGTAACTGCAGACAGACAGAGAATTTTGCAAGTACTCTACAACCTTGTAAACAACGCTGTAACGCACACGGGCGACGACAAAAAGGTTATTATTCGCCAAAGCGAAAAAGTACATTCAGGCAAAAACTACGTTAGAATTGACGTAATTGACACGGGAAGCGGAATTGAACCCGATAAGCTGCCTCTTATCTGGGATAGATATTACAAGGTTGACAAATTCCATAAACGAGCGCAGGTAGGCTCGGGACTTGGTCTTTCAATCGTAAAATCCATTGTTGAACTTCACCAAGGCTATTACGGCGTAACGAGTACGCTTGGACTTGGTTCGGACTTCTGGTTTGAAATACCTAAAGCGTAATACAGAGATGGTGTGCATAGCACACCATCTCTCTTATTATATAAAATCGGCTATATATAGGTAAATCCCATATATAGCCGCTTTTTTAATGCAAATAAAGGCTACACACGGGCGAAGCCCGTGTGTAGCCTTTATCGTGTTCAAACAAAAAGTGTGTGGAAAAAACCACACACCTTCTTGTTATCTTATTTCAACGGTAACCTTTTTACCGTCGGCGTTTGCCGCCGCTTTCATAACAGTACGGATAGCTTTTGCAATTCTGCCGTTACGTCCGATTACTTTACCCATATCCTGAGAAGCAACACTGAGCGTCAAAACAACGCTGTTTCCGTTTTCATTCTGGATTACAGTAACCTCATCGGGCTCGTCGACTATCGACTTTGCTATATCCGTAAGAATCTGCTTCAAATCCAACATAGTGCTTTACCGCAGATTGAATTATTCTGTAATGCCGGCTTTTTTGAGAAGTGCTTTAACAGTTTCTGTGGGCTGAGCGCCGTTGCCGATCCACTTTGTTGCCTTTTCAGCGTCGATCTTGATTTCAGCGGGATTTGTCAAAGGATTGTAATAACCGATTTCTTCGATAAATCTGCCGTTACGGGGAGATCTTGAATCTGCTACGATTACTCTGTAGAAAGGCTGCTTCTTTGCGCCAACTCTCTTAAGTCTGATTTTTACCATTTTTGTTTCCTCCAAAAATTATATAAATAAATTTATTTTGTTTACTTTCCTTTACGCTACGCTATATTTGATAACATACCGTTTTATTTTTTCTTTTTCTTGTTTTTCTTTATCTTTTTCTTCGTAAATCTGTTTCCAAAGCCGCCAAAACCGCCGAGTCCCGGGATACCCTTGCCCGAGGAAAGCTGCTTCATAAGCTTGTTTGTCTGTTCAAACTGTTTGAGAAGCCTGTTTACGTCTTCGACAGTCGTACCGCTTCCCTTTGCAATCCTCTTTCTTCTCGACGAAGAGATTATTTCGGGATTTTCTCTTTCCTGAACAGTCATTGATTTTATGATGGCTTCCATACGGTCAATCTGTTTTTCGTCAATTTTTGCATCTTTTAGGTCAAGTCCCTTAACTCCGGGCATCATACCCATAAGCTGTTCCATTGAACCCATACCTCTGATTTGCTCAAACTGTTCGAGATAGTCGGTCAGAGTAAATTTCGACTCGCGGAGCTTTTGTTCAAGTTCCGCCGCCTTTTTCTCGTCATAAGCCTGCTCCGCCTTTTCAATAAGCGAGAGCATATCGCCCATACCGAGAATTCTTGATGCCATTCTGTCGGGATGAAACGGCTCTATCGCATCAAGTTTTTCGCCCGTACCCACATATTTTATGGGTTTTCCCGTAATATATCTTACGGAAAGCACGGCGCCGCCTCGCGTATCACCGTCCATTTTCGTAACGATAACACCCGTTATGTCAAGCAAATCGTTGAACGACTGCGCAACGTTTACCGCGTCCTGACCGGTCATCGCATCCACAACGAGCAGTATTTCAGTCGGCTGGACCTTGGCTTTTATATTGCGGAGCTCATCCATCATTTCTTCGTCAATGTGCAGTCTGCCCGCCGTATCGACGAATACCATATCATAACCGTTTTTCTTTGCGTGCTCAACGCCTGCTTTTGCAATTTCGACCGGACTTATCTTGTCTCCCATTGTAAATACGGGAACACCGATCTGTCCTCCTACAACTTCAAGCTGTTTGATAGCCGCAGGTCTGTAAACGTCGCAGGCTACAAGCAATGGACGTTTGCCCTGCTTCTTGAAATGTGCCGCAAGTTTTGCCGCGTGAGTCGTCTTACCTGCACCCTGAAGACCCGTCATCATTATAACAGTCGGAGGCGCGGGTGAAATATTGATCTTTGACTGAGTGCCGCCCATAAGCTCAATAAGCTCTTCGTTTACGATCTTGACAATCTGCTGAGCGGGCATAAGGCTTTCAAGCACCTGTGTGCCGACTGCCCTTTCTGTTACTTTATTTATAAAGTCCTTGACTACCTTGAAGTTTACGTCTGCCTCGAGCAACGCGAGCTTAATCTCGCGCATACCCGCCTTAACATCGCTCTCGGTAAGTTTTCCTTTACTTCTGAAACTCTTGAATGCTGAAGATAATTTGTCTGCAAGGCTTCCGAATGTCATTTACAGCCTCCTTTTTTATCAGTATTAATCAAGCATTTTCTCTGCTACGGCAATAATGCCGTCTATTTCTTCACTGAGATGGGGATTTTTTTCTTTCATTGAAACAAGACGGTTAATTATATAATCCGTATTTGCCTTGTTCTCGGTAAACTTGGACAAAAGTCCGAGTTTTTCTTCCATATCCATAAGAATTGTCTTGCACTTATTGAGCGAATCCCGTACTCCCTGAGGCGTAATACCCGTGATCTCGGATATTTCACGGAGCGAAAGGTCCTCATCAAACGAGAGTGATGCAATTTCTTTCTGACGCGCGGTCAGTATATCGCCGTAAAAATCAAACAAAAGCGACATATTCAATTTTTCATCGTATTTCATCGCACAACACCTGTAAAGCAAAACACTTTACACATTATAACAACAAAACTCCCCTTTGTCAAGGGGGTTTTTGTATTTTAATTAAAAGTAATGGCTGTATACGCGTTCTGCCCGTACACAGCCATAGCTTAGCTCTTTCCTTCGTTTCTTGTACACAATATACAATCTACTCTCAATGCACCGTGCTCTTTAAGAAGCTCAGCGCACGCTGTCGCCATTGAGCCCGTAGTGCCTATATCGTCGACAAGCAGTATGTTCTTGCCGCGTATATTGTCAATAGTTTTCTTCTTTATACTACAATTCTTTCTTGCATTTTCGCGTCTCTGCTCCACGTGGTCAAGCTTCTTTTGCTCGGTCTTGCCGCCTTTGTGAAATAGTACGTCTGCATACCCGATTTCAAGAACTTCCGCCAATCTTTTTGCAAGCTTTTTCGCGTGGTCGTAGCCGTATTTCTTTATATTCCTAGGACCTCTGGGCACCCCGACACATACTGTGTTTTCCAATTTCTTTTTGTTTACGAGATTATCTGCCATCTCATTTGCAACAAAATCAAAAACGTCGCTGTCATTGCTCCTTTTCAGAGCATATACGAGCATATTCGCTACATTTTCTTCATCTTGAGAGGAATACGGCGCAAGATGTCTTACCGAGTCGACTCTGCTGTTATAAAAACGGCATTCGCATTTTACGTGTTCTTCCATACAGTTCGGACAGACCTCGGTCTTTTCATCTTCCCATTTTTCGTAACAGGTATCACACATATATCCGTCATAATCATACGCAAGAAGCTGACCGCATCCGACGCACCTTTTGACGAACATAATTTTGAGTAATTTTTCCTTTATCTTTTTGAGTCTGTTCATATAATGTATCATTCAAAAACACTTAATAGCTGTTCAAGTCCCGTATATCGCTGAGTAGGCTTATTGGTGTCGACCATCTGCTGAACGACGTTCGCTTTGCCGACCATAATAACCATTCTCTGCGCTCTCGTTACGGCGGTATAGAGCAGATTTCGCGTCATAAGTCTGGGAGTAAAGCTGTACATCGGAATTATTACAACAGGATATTCACTTCCCTGACTTTTGTGTACGGTTATAGCATAGGCGTGTTCAAGCTCATCGAGATACGAATAGTCGTAGTCGACGTATCTGTTGTCGTCAAACACTATACGCATACGCTCGTTTCTGTTATCGATCTCGCTTATTATTCCAATATCGCCGTTAAATATGCCGACTCCCTCTTTATCTTCGCTTACCCATTCGATATCGTAATTATTTTTTACCTGCATAACCTTGTCTCCCTCGCGGAAAACAACGTCGCGCACTCTTTTTTCTTTTTTATTTGGGGACGGCGGATTCATAACCTTCTGTAAAAGGCTGTTAAGTACGACTGTACCCGCACTTCCCTTTCTCGACGGGGTTATGACCTGTATATCACCGACAATTTCTTTTCCGTAAGACTTTGGCAACCTGACAGCACACAGCTCAGCTACCGTTCTTGCAATCATATCGTCGTCCTCGCGCGGCAGGAAGAAAAAGTCGCTGCTTTTCGAGGTTAGAGTGGGATATTCACCCTCGTTAATCGCGTGGGCGTTGGTAACTATCAAACTTTCTTCGTCCTGTCGGAATATCTCTTTTAATTCAACCGTATTAAATCTGTCGCTTCTTATTATATCACAAAGAACGTTACCCGCGCCAACCGACGGAAGCTGATCCACGTCTCCGATAAGTATAAGCTTTGAGCCCGGTTTTACCGCCTGCAAAAGAGCGGAAAAAAGCATCGTATCCATCATTGACGCTTCGTCGACGATAATCACGTTTTCGTCAAGTCTTGAATTTTCATTTCTGCGGAAAACGGGTTTGCTTTCGTTTGAATAGTCCATTTCAAGAAGGCGGTGTATGGTCTTTGCCTCGTGCATGGTTGATTCGCTCATTCTTTTTGCAGCCCTACCCGTAGGTGCGGCAAGAGCTATTTTATAACCGAGATCTTCAAATACCCTGATAACTGCTCGAATTACCGTAGTTTTACCTGTACCGGGACCGCCCGTCAGCACCATAACTCCGCTGTTAACCGAGTTAATGATTGCTTTTTTCTGCATTGCAGCATAGTCAACACCAAAGTCGCTTTCAATACGCAATATCATTCTCGATATGTCGCCTACATCTATTTTGGGGCATAGGTTGTCCAGCAGCTGAAGCTTGTCGGAAATATATTTTTCCGCATCGTAGTATTCTTTAAGGTATATACAGGGTCTGTTGCCATAAGTCTTTTGTACAAGCTGATTGTTAAGCAATAGCTCATTCAGCGCATTTTCAACCACATCTTCATCGATGCTGAGCATCGATGAAGCCGCGGGAATAAGCTTGTTTCGCGGAATAAACATATGTCCGTTCTGTATGCCGTTATATAACAGCACGTATTTCAGCCCTGATCTTGCTCTTTCTTCGGTATAATTGTCTATACCGAGGCTTTTGGCGATCATATCCGCCTTTTCAAAGCCGATGCCGTATATTTCATCGCACAGATTATAGGGATTTCTCTTTATAATATCAATAGAGCCGCTTCCCCATTTTTTGTATATCTTTACTGCGGTGGCGGGACCGAAAAACTCTCTTCCGAACATAACGAGATTACGCAGACCAAACTGCGACTTAAATTCTTCGGATACTGCCTTTGCTTTTTTGAGCGTTATTCCCGGTATCTCGGCAAGCCACTCGGGGTGATTTTCAATTACGTCAAAGGTATCAATTCCGTATTGACCGACAATTTTTAAAGCGAGAGAGGGGCCTATTCCCTTCAGCGTTCTTGACGAAAGGTATTTGAGAATGGCGTTTTCGTTTACAGGCAGCTGCTTTTCATAGTATTCTACCTTAAACTGCCTGCCGTATGAAGAATGAACGACCCACTCTCCCATAGCTCGTATCATTTCTCCTGCACCAAGAAAAGGCATTTCGCCGACAGCGGTAACAAGCTCGTCGTCATCGGTAGCGATCTCGCATACGGTATATCCATTTTCTTCATTTTGATATATTATGTTTTCAACCGTGCCCGATATCTCAGGTTTGTTTTCTTCGTTGTGCTCGTTGTTTTCCGCGTTCTGATCGAGCTTACCGATTATCTCGCTTACGTCTCTCAACTTTTCTCCACCCTTTCTGCCCGAAAAACCTCTGAATCGGGGTTTCTGGAAGCTATTTCTTTGACGGTATTACCGTCTGCTTCTGAGTCTACCAATATTATTGTTTTCGTTCTCCCCATAAATGCTTTTTTTGCAAGTAAAATATTTGAAAATATGTCGCTGTCACTTTTTTTGAAAAAAGCTATGCAAATATTTTTCTTATCCTTGCAAAAGAAAGTGTATGTAAGATTTATTATAAGGCAATACAATCCGTACACGGTCAACATTGCCATAGTTATTTCAAGTAAAGTAGTCAACATAAAATCCTCCTTATTGCTATTGTATGTAATAAGAAGGCATTTTGTTTTTCAAAACTACTATGTAATTATTTTACCACATAAAGAACGGCAAGTCAACAAAAGCTGACCTGCCGTAAACGATTTTTATGCTTTTTCTTTGATCTGTTCTGCAATGTCGGTCTTTTCCCAAGGCGCATTTACGTCTTCTCTGCCCATATGACCGTATGCGGCAAGAGGGCTGTAGATAGGACGGCGGAGGTCAAATCTTTCGATAATTGCAGAGGGACGGAGATCAACGAGTTCGGACACGATCTCCGAAATTCTCTCGTCGCTTACCTTGCCCGTGCCGAAAGTATCGATCATAACGGAAAGGGGCTTGGCAACGCCGATAGCATAAGCGATCTCAACCTCGCACTTGGAAGCTATTCCCGAAGCAACAACGTTTTTTGCTACGTAACGAGCTGCGTACGCTGCAGAACGATCTACTTTTGTGGGGTCCTTGCCTGAGAATGCACCGCCGCCGTGTCTTGCATAACCGCCGTATGTATCAACGATAATTTTTCTGCCCGTTAATCCCGAGTCGCCCGCAGGGCCGCCGATTACAAATCTGCCCGTGGGGTTTACGAAATACTTTGTATTTTCATCAAGAAGGTTTGCGGGGATAATGGGTTTGATTACCTTTTCAATAAGGTCGTTTCTGATCTGTTCCTGCGTTGCATCGTCGTCGTGCTGTGTGGAAATGAGAACTGTGTCAACTCTTACGGGCTTGTCGTCGACGTATTCAACCGTAACCTGAGTCTTACCGTCGGGACGGAGATACTTGATAATTCCGTCTTTTCTTACCTTTGTAAGCTGTTTTGCAAGCTTATGAGAAAGCGAGATAGGCATTGGCATAAGTTCTTCTGTTTCGTTACACGCATAACCGAACATCATACCCTGGTCGCCCGCGCCCTCATTGAGTTCATCTGTAATTTCGCCTCGCTTTGCTTCTTCGGACTTATTAACCCCCATTGCAATATCGGGTGACTGCTCGTGAATGGAATTAATGACCGCGCACGAGTCGTAGCTGAAGCCATAATCTGATTTTGTATAACCGATTTCTTTAATCGTATTTCTAACTACAGTCTGAATGTCAACGTGAGATTTGGTCGTGATCTCACCCATAACCATAACGAGACCCGTCGTAACAACCGTTTCACAAGCAACTCTTGACTTGGGGTCGTCTTTAAGCATTGCATCAAGTACAGCGTCGCTGATCTTGTCGCACACTTTGTCGGGATGGCCTTCTGTTACCGATTCCGACGTAAACAAAAACTTCTTCATTTTCTTACCTCTTTTATTTATACTATTATTATTTCACAAAAATAAAACCGCCTCGAAAGAAGCGGTAAATGTCGACCTCATCTTTCGGATGTTTCCGCAGGATTTGGCACCTTAAAAATCTTTCAGGTTGCCGGGCATCACAGGGCCTGTCCCTCCGCCTCTCTTGATAAGGAAATATTCAATAATTAATTTGCCTATATATTATATACTCAATATCGAATTTTGTCAATATTATGCGTCAAAAAGTGTAAAATTACCTTTCATAACAACCACAACGAATATTGCAGTCAGAACAAGTACGACCAAGGAGCTAACTGCAAGTATGATAGATTTTTTGTCTTTTCTGTCCACCGTGCTGTTTGATGGGGGTAAAAGACTTGTTTTTCTCAATATATTCGTAACAGGCTTATATATTAAAAGCATAACACTTGCATTCATTAACCCCTTGCTTAAATTAAAGGGCAAAAGAAGCGTCGGAAGCATTCCAACAACATCCGATCTTGAAGCTCCCGTATAAAGAGGCGTAATAAAAACGTTTGCAATCGCCATTACCGCAACAACAGCAATAACCGAGCTTACCGCCGCAATTATTGCGCCCGAGAACGATCTCTTATATTTATATACAATACCGCAAGGGATAAGAAAAGCGGAACTTGATAGAATATCCATTATCAATCCGTAAGGACCGGTATCGCCTATGGTTACCGATTCGACAACGGCAACGAGGATCGAGCATATCGCCCCTGCAACGGGACCGTAAATCAGAGCGCCGACTGAAAGGATGGCATCCTTGAAGTCAAACGTCAGAAAGCCTACGTTGAATCTGAAAAAGAACATGGCGATGAAGCCGAGTGCGCATATCATCGCAAGTACCGTTAGTTTTCGTGTTGGATTGTTTTTCATACAGTTTCTCCTCAAAAAAACAAAAATCCCCGTAGCATAATACTACGGGGCATAAAAATTTACATAACAAAACGTTATCAACCCACTTCTCTCATCCGGACTGTACCGTCGGCTCTGGAATTACACCAAATCAACCTTTTTATAACAAAAGGCTCGCGGGCTATACCGCCGGTGAGGAATTACACCTCGCCCCGAAGTTGTTGATACTATTATATGTTCGTACTCGTGTTTTGTCAATATATTTTGGAAAAAAGCAAGTATCTTTCTCCATACTGCCCTATTATTTGTAATAACGGCTACACACGGGCTGCGCCCGTGTGTAGCCGTATTGCTTACAAAAAAGTCAGTATATGGGCAAAGCCCATATACTGACATATTGCTTGTAATCAGTTATGATTAGTCAAGGATTTCGGATACAACACCGGAACCAACTGTTCTGCCGCCTTCACGGATAGCGAAACGGAGACCCTTTTCGATAGCTACGGGTGTGATAAGTTCAACAGTCATGTTAACGTTATCACCGGGTTTGCACATTTCAACGTCTTCAGGAAGGTTGATGATACCGGTAACGTCTGTTGTTCTGAGGTAGAACTGAGGTCTGTAACCGGAGAAGAAGGGCTTCTGACGTCCGCCTTCTTTTTCTGTAAGAATGTAAACCTGACCAATGAACTTGGTGTGAGGCTGGATAGAACCGGGCTTACAGAGAACCTGTCCTCTTTCGATTTCGTTCTTTGCGATACCACGGAGGAGAAGACCTACGTTGTCGCCTGCTTCAGCCTGATCGAGAAGCTTGTGGAACATTTCAACGCCTGTAACAGTTGTCTGCTTGTTTTCAGAAGCGAGACCAACGATTTCAACAACGTCACCAACTTTAACTGTACCTCTTTCAACTCTACCTGTTGCAACTGTACCACGACCGGAGATCGAGAATACGTCTTCGCAAGGCATAAGGAAAGGAAGGTCAGACTGTCTGTCGGGAGTAGGAATGTATTCGTCAACTGCTGCCATGAGCTCAAGGATAGGAGCGTATTCGGGAGCAGAAGAATCTGTGTTTGTGGATTCAAGAGCTGTTCTTGCAGAACCACGGATGATAGGTGTGTTGTCACCGTCGAAGTCGTACTGAGAAAGGAGGTCACGAATTTCCATTTCAACGAGTTCGAGAAGTTCTTCGTCGTCAACAAGGTCTGTCTTGTTCATGAATACAACGATCTGGGGAACGTTAACCTGACGAGCAAGGAGAACGTGTTCACGAGTCTGCTGAAGGGGACCGTCAGATGCTGCAACAACGAGGATTGCACCGTCCATCTGAGCTGCACCGGTGATCATGTTTTTAACATAGTCAGCGTGTCCGGGGCAGTCAACGTGAGCGTAGTGGCGGTTAGCCGTTTCGTACTCAACGTGTCTTGTGTTGATTGTGATACCTCTTGCTCTTTCTTCGGGAGCGTTGTCGATCTGATCGTATGCCTGGAACTCGATCTTATCGTTGTTGAGAGAAAGTGTCTTTGTAATAGCTGCTGTAAGAGTTGTCTTACCGTGGTCAACGTGGCCGATTGTACCAATGTTGACATGGGGTTTCGTACGTTCAAATTTTTCCTTTGCCATTTTTAAAATCCTCCAAAAATGTAATTACTTATTTTGATCTTTCATTCTTGCGGAAACCAATGTTTCCATAATTGACTTCGGAACTTCAGCGAAGTGGCTGGGTTCCATTGAGTACTGACCGCGTCCCTGTGTCTTGGAACGGAGGTCTGTAGCGTAACCAAACATCTCGGACAGAGGTACAAACGAGTTGATTTCCTGAGCGCCCGATGCTGCCTCCATAGACTGAATCTGTCCACGTCTTGAGTTAAGGTCACCGATTACGTCGCCCATATAATCTTCAGGTGTAATTACTACAACCTTCATGATAGGCTCTGTGAGTACGGGATCTGCCTTCTTCATTGCATCCTTGAATGCCATTGAACCGGCAATCTTAAATGCCATTTCAGAAGAGTCAACTTCGTGGTAAGAACCGTCTTCAAGAGTTACTTTTACGTCAACAACGTTGTAGCCTGCTACAGTACCTGTGAGCATTGCGCCCTGGATACCTGCATCAACTGCGGGAATGTATTCCTTGGGAATAGCACCGCCAACGATCTTGTTGATAAATTCATAGCCCTTGCCGGCTTCGTTAGGTTCGATTGTAATTTTAACATGACCGTACTGACCTTTACCACCCGACTGACGAGCATATTTCGTATCGGAGTATGCTGCGCGTCTGATAGTTTCTTTGTAGGAAACCTGAGGCTTACCTACGTTCGCTTCAACTTTGAATTCACGAAGCAGACGGTCAACGATGATTTCGAGGTGAAGTTCACCCATTCCGGCGATAATAGTTTGTCCGGTATCATCATCTGTGTAAGTTCTGAATGTGGGGTCTTCTTCAGCAAGTTTTGACAGCGCAATACCAAGCTTTTCCTGACCAGCCTTTGTCTTAGGCTCAATAGCAACACGGATAACGGGATCCGGGAATTCCATTGACTCGAGGATGATAGGATGCTTTTCATCACAGAGTGTATCACCCGTCGTTGTATTCTTAACGCCTACAACGGCTGCAATATCACCTGCATAGCACTTGTCTATATCCTGACGCTCGTTTGAGTGCATCTGAAGAATACGGCCGAATCTTTCACGAGAACCCTTGGTTGTATTGTAAGCAGTCGAACCTGTTTCAATCACACCGGAGTATACGCGGAAGAAGCAAAGTTTTCCTACGAAGGGGTCGGTCATAATCTTGAATGCGAGAGCTGCGAAAGGTTCGTCATCCGAAGAAGGACGAGTTTCTTCCTGCTCTGTTTCGGGGTTAATACCGCCGATAGCGGGTACGTCAACAGGTGCAGGCATATAGTCGACTATTGCATCGAGGAGCTTCTGTACACCCTTGTTCTTATAAGATGTTCCGCAAACAACGGGAACGATCTGGTTTGCGATTGTAGCCTTACGGATAGCAACCTTGAGTTCTTCTACGGTAATTTCTTCATCGTTGAAGAACTTATCGAGCAACGTATCGTCTGTTTCTGCAACAGCTTCGATAAGCTTTGCTCTGTATTCCTGTGCCTTTTCAAGCATGTCTTCCGGAATGGGTTCGACACGCATATCTCTTCCCAATTCATCATAGTATACATCTGCTTCCATATTGAGAAGGTCGATGATACCTCTGAATGTATCTTCGGCACCGATAGGCAATTGGATCGGCACTGCATTTGCCTTAAGTCTTTCGCGCATCATGTCAACAACACGGTAGAAGTTTGCACCCATAATGTCCATCTTGTTAACGTATGCCATACGCGGTACACCGTACTTGTCAGCCTGACGCCATACGGTTTCTGACTGAGGTTCAACGCCGCCCTTAGCACAAAGTACTGTTACTGAACCGTCGAGAACTCTGAGCGAACGCTCAACTTCAACAGTAAAGTCAACGTGTCCGGGAGTATCAATGATGTTGATACGGTGGTTCTTCCAGAAGCAAGTTGTTGCAGCAGAGGTAATTGTGATACCTCTTTCCTGTTCCTGAACCATCCAGTCCATCGTTGCGCCGCCGTCGTGTGTTTCACCCATCTTGTGAGTCTTACCTGTATAGAACAGGATACGCTCAGTCGTGGTTGTCTTACCGGCGTCGATATGTGCCATAATGCCTATATTACGTGTTTTTTCAAGTGTATATTCTCTTGGCATTATTCTTTCTCCTTAATTTTATGCGGCATTAATATCTGTAATGTGCAAAAGCCTTGTTAGCTTCAGCCATTCTGTGAGTTTCTTCTTTCTTCTTGAAAGCACCGCCTGTGCTGTTGATTGCATCCATAATCTCGTTTGCAAGTCTTTCAGACATTGTCTTCTCGCCACGAGTTCTTGAGAATGCTGTCAACCAACGAAGGCCGAGTGTCTGTCTTCTTTCTGCTCTAACTTCCATGGGAACCTGATATGTTGAACCACCTACACGGCGAGCCTTTACTTCAAGTACAGGCATAACATTTTCCATAGCAGCGTTGAACTGTTCGAGTGCGGGCTTACCTGTCTTAGCTTCTACAGCTGCGAAAGCCTCGTAAACGATTTTCTGAGCAACACCCTTCTTACCATCCAACATAATGTTGTTGATAAGCTTTGTAACCAACTTTGAGTTGTACAAAGGATCGGGCAATACATCTCTTTTAGCAATTTTACCTCTTCTTGGCACGGATCTTCCCTCCTTCATAAATTGTAATGAATTCATAGGTACTCGAAGAATAACTTCGTACATGCTTTTTCCGAGGCGGTTAAATATTTATATATAAATAAGTACCGGTCATTCGGATAATCGCAATGACGATATTCATGTGTTACCTTTAGTTAATTTGGTGTGAGACGATTACTTAGGTCTCTTTGCACCGTACTTGGAACGGCTCTGCTTACGGTTTGCAACGCCCTGAGCATCCAAGCTACCTCTGATGATGTGATAACGCACACCGGGGAGGTCTCTAACCCTTCCGCCTCTGATAAGTACAACTGAGTGTTCCTGGAGGTTATGACCGATACCGGGAATGTAAGTTGTTGCTTCAAGGCCGTTTGTCAAACGTACTCTTGCGATTTTACGAAGAGCAGAGTTAGGCTTCTTCGGGCTGGTTGTCGAAACTTTGGTGCAAACACCACGCTTCTGAGGAGCACTGAGGTCTGTAGGAACGTTCTTAATGGTGTTGAAACCCTTCTGAAGAACGGGAGCCTTAGACTTGTAGGTCTTCTCTGATCTGCCCTGCTTTACTAACTGGTTAAAGGTTGGCATGTTTTTCCCCTTTCTTAATATTTTTTCTATCCTGCAAATAGGCATAACTATGCCAAAGCATAGGTAGATATGCTATATTATAGCACCACAAGATATATTTGTCAATACCCATTATTTTTATACATTTTTTCTACGTTTTGCACAATTTTCTTTTAGCTTTATCCGCATTTATACACAAATCACTCACACACAAAAACGAGTAAGCGAGAAAAACTTGCACAATATCCTTTATATTTAACAAAAAACCTCTCGAAATTAACCGAGAGGTTTTATTTTATTAATCCTTTATTCCATAGTATTTTTCAAGCCATCCGTCGACAAGTTCGCCGTACAGTTCTTCGGACTCTTTATAAACACGCATTCTCTTTAGATCTGTTAAATAATCTTTAAATTCGGTGCCTGCCACCATTTTATCGAGCAAGGCCGAGTCTGCGTCTTGCAGATCCTCCAAGTCGTACAGCTTACCTTCAAAGTAGAAAACAGTCGGATACTTTAACTCTTTCTTCAAAGTCTCTTCATCGTAGTCTCCAAAAAGATATTCAAATTCTTTCAAATCAAGAAAATTAAGTATTATACCATTATCATCTGTAATCATTCTGAACTCATTTTCTTGGCGGAATTCTTCTTTTCTGTCCTTAAGATTCAAATCCCTGATCAGATAATACGCAGTTGGCAGATAATTCAGCTCTTCTGCACTTGTTTTGTTTAAATAGTTATTATCATAATAATTTTTTACTTCCCTTTTTCTAAAGAAAACCACAGGAAAGCCATTATCTAAAATCTTATCACCATAGTAGCGATCCATCTCTCCTTTTCCGGAAGAAGATTGAATCAATTTAGTTCCATAATATTGCATTCTCTGATTCAAGATATTGTAATTCCTATAAATCTTGTAGTACTCCGGGTAGTAATCATCACCATTTTTTAATTCTATTTGATATTTTTTTAATAAACTTTCTTCCTTTGAAAGTTCATATTTAAATCTTGCATACGCTTTTGAATCGGCATAACACAAAAAATCATCATACAGCTCCATATCTTCCGAAAATATCGTATACCACTCTCTGTAGGTACGCGCTTGGTCTTTAAAAACTATTATATCAGACTCCATATAATCGTAAAAAACTCCGCCACAATATACATAGTTATCTTTGCATAGTTGTTTTCTTACGTCGAATTCGTTACTTGAAAATAATAATTCTATTTCCGTATCATCGTATACAGAATATATATTTCTGTATTTTGAGTTATAGTTCCTCAACACATTGTTTATTCTTGAAAACTCTTCTCGGCCCACATTTAAGTGACGAATAAACATATAAATTGGAGGAGTAAGTCCGTTATATTCTTTCCAAAAACCATTGTTTAGGTATTCGTCTATTTTATTCGTATCGCAAAGAAATCCCAATGTTGAAATATTATAAAACTCATCCGGATAGTATTTGGTCTCAAAATTATTGTATTCAACACTTAAATTATTACGAATCCATACATTGATAAGATCATCTACCGTAATATCTTCCAAAGAGATATCGTCATTGCCACTTTCATCCGTGCTTTCAATCGGTTCGTATTTTGTTTCATCGTTTTTAGAAGACGTGCTTTCATCGGGCTCTGACGTGTCAGTTGGATTTTGTGTATTATCAACGTTTGGGGATTCATTGTTTTTACAGCTAAAAAGCAACGTTGCACAAACTAAAAGCAACAACAAAAAAACTGCCCATTTTATACAATTTCTATATTTCATTTAAGACCTCCAATTTTATCTAATGTCATTATCAGGCTTGTTTTGCCTTTCGAGGTAAAATAAAAAGGTGCATAAACCAAACCTCACACAGCGGTTTATGCACCTAATTCCCAATTTTCATTTTATGTTCTACTGTAAGAAAATGAGACTCAAATAAAAATGCAGAAACACCGCTGTCAAATCCTGAACTTAATATGATTTTCACCTAATCTCACCTCTTCCTTTACTTCCTTAGTTATATTATACACTATAGAAATTCATAAAACAATAACTTTCCTCTACCCTACCATTATTTCTCTTTTTTATACAAATAACCTCTAAAAAACGTTACAAGTTATACAAAATAACAAACACGGTGTACAGGCATAGCCCGCACACCGTGTGTTATTTTATATTATTCTTCTGTTGTTTCTGCCTGTTCCTGTTCGGGTTCGTTCTTATCAATCTCTACACTGCGGTATCTCTGGAGACCTGTACCTGCAGGAATGAGTTTACCGATAATAACGTTTTCCTTAAGACCGAGCAAGTGGTCAACCTTACCTCTGATTGCAGCATCGGTAAGAACCTTTGTTGTTTCCTGGAAGGATGCAGCAGAAAGGAAGGATTCCGTAAGCAATGCAGCTTTTGTAATACCAAGCAATACTGGTGTTACAACTGCGGGACGCAAGTCGCGTTCGCCTGCATCAATTCTTGCCTGAAGAGCATTGGTTTCGTCGTTGTATTCGTTTATGTCAACCATAGCGCCGAGGAGGAGTCCTGTGTCTCCCGAATCCTCAACACGAACCTTACGTGTCATCTGACGCGTAATAACTTCGATATGCTTGTCGTTGATTTCAACCGACTGCAAACGGTACACTCTCTGAACTTCGCGGATAATATAGTCGTAGACAGCGTCAAGTCCGCTTACTCTTGCAATATCCGCAGGGCTCATATAACCTTCGGTCAATGCGTGTCCCTTTCCGACGTAGTCGCCTTCGGAAACTGTTATGCTCATACCGTAAGGAATTGCATAGGAAGCCGTTTCACCATCAAGAGACGTAATAATAATGTTTCTCGTCTTCTTAACGTCCTGAATGGTAACCGTACCTGCAATTTCACTGATAATTGCGGTTTTCTTGGGACGGCGGGCTTCAAAGAGTTCTTCAACTCTGGGAAGACCCTGCGTAATATCCGATCCAGCAACACCACCGGTATGGAACGTTCTCATCGTAAGCTGTGTACCGGGTTCACCGATAGACTGAGCAGCGATGATACCGACAGCTTCGCCAACGTTAACGGGTTTGCCTGACGCAAGGTCAGCACCGTAACATTTTGCACATACGCCGTGTCTTGCTTTACACTTAAGAACTGTACGGATATATACTTTTTCAATGCCTGCCGCAATAATCTTGTCAGCATCTTCATCTGTCATCATCTTGTCGCCGGGAACAACAACGTTACCGTCAGCATCAACAACGTCGCCGATAGTGTATCTGCCGACGAGTCTGTCCTTGAACGGCTCGATTACGTCGTCTCCGTCAACAATCGTGCTTACCCAGTAGCCTTCTGTTGAGCCACAGTCGTCTTCACGAACAATAACTTCCTGAGATACGTCAACAAGACGTCTAGTAAGGTAACCCGAGTCAGCCGTACGGAGAGCCGTGTCCGAAAGAGACTTACGCGCACCACGTGCGGCGATAAAGTATTCGAGGATGTTAAGACCTTCACGGAAGTTTGACTTGATCGGGATTTCCATCGTACGACCGTTGGTAGCAAACATAAGACCACGCATACCTGCGAGCTGACGCATCTGCGTAATGTTACCACGGGCGCCCGAGTCAGACATCATCTTGATGGAGTTATAACGGTCAAAGCTCGTCTGGAGGGCAGCAACAACGTCTTTAGTTGTCTTTTCCCATACCTTGATTACGCTCTGATAACGTTCTTCTTCGGTAAGTTCACCATAGTCAAAGTGTTCCTGAATTTCAGCAACCTTTGCTTCAGCGTCGCTGATCAAGGTATACTTTTCAGGCGGAATTGTAACGTCTGCATACGAAATAGATATAGACGCTTTTGTTGAATATTTGTAGCCGAGAGACTTGATGTTGTCAAGAACGGTAGCCGTTACGGACGCACCGTGAATCTTGATACAACGGTCAACGATCTGACCGAGCTGTTTCTTGCCTGCCGTGAACATAATTTCGAGGTCAAGTGCCTTCGAAGGATCACTTCTGTCAACAAAGCCCAAGTCCTGAGGAATAATGCTGTTGAATATAAGACGTCCGAGAGTAGCGTCGATAACACCCGTTACCGTTTCGCCGTTGATCTCTTTGGATACTCTTACTTTAATGGGAGCGTGGAGTCCGATAAGCTTGTTTTCGTAAGCCATCATAGCTTCGTCAAAGTTACGGAATATCTTGCCTTCACCGCGTTCGCCCGCCTTGTCAATGGTGAGATAGAATGCGCCGAGGACCATATCCTGCGAAGGAACGGTTACAGCTCTACCGTCAGCGGGTTTAAGCAGGTTATTTGCAGAAAGCATAAGGAATCTTGCTTCTGCCTGCGCTTCTGCAGAAAGAGGTACGTGTACAGGCATCTGGTCGCCGTCGAAGTCGGCGTTAAACGCTGTACATACCAGAGGATGAAGCTTGATTGCTCTGCCCTCTACGAGTACGGGTTCGAATGCCTGAATGGACAAACGGTGGAGAGTAGGCGCACGGTTAAGAAGAACGGGGTGTTCTTTGATAACGTTTTCGAGCGCATCCCATACGTCTGCATTTACCTTTTCTACCTTCTTCTTTGCCTCTTTAATGTTTGCAGCCTTCTGTGTTTCAACAAGGCGCTTCATTACAAAGGGCTTGAAGAGTTCGAGTGCCATTTCCTTGGGAAGTCCGCACTGGAATATCTTAAGTTCGGGACCTACAACGATAACCGAACGGCCTGAATAGTCAACACGCTTACCAAGAAGGTTCTGACGGAAACGTCCCTGCTTACCGCGGAGCATTTCGGACAGAGACTTCAAAGGACGGTTGTTGGGGCCTGTTACGGGCTTACCTCTTCTGCCGTTGTCGAACAATGCGTCAACAGCTTCCTGAAGCATACGCTTTTCGTTTCTGATAATGATATCGGGAGCATTAAGCTCAATAAGTCTCTTAAGACGGTTATTTCTGTTGATAACTCTACGGTAGAGGTCATTAAGGTCCGATGTAGCGTATCTGCCGCCGTCGAGCTGTACCATAGGACGAATTTCGGGCGGAATTACGGGAATTACGTCGAGGATCATCCATTCGGGCTTGTTGCCTGACTTTCTGAACGCTTCAACAACTTCGAGTCTCTTGATTATACGAAGCTTTTTCTGACCTGTTGCTGTGTCGAGCTCTTCTTTGAGTTCTTTTGCAATCTGTTCGACATCAAGCTCTTTGAGAAGCTCTTTAATCGCTTCTGCACCCATACCGACTTTAAAGTCGTTTTCATAGCGCTCGTAATTTTCTCTGTACTCTTTCTCTGTAAGAAGCTGTTTCTTTTCGAGAGGTGTGTTGCCGGGATCAATTACGATATAGCTTGCAAAGTACAATACTTTTTCAAGCAAACGGGGAGAAATATCAAGGAGAAGTCCCATTCTCGAAGGAATGGCTCTGAAATACCAGATGTGAGAAACGGGAGCAGCAAGTTCGATGTGACCCATACGTTCACGGCGAACCTTCTTGGTTGTTACCTCAACTCCGCACTTTTCACAGACCTTACCCTTGTAGCGAACTCTCTTGTACTTACCGCACATACATTCCCAGTCCTTCGTAGGACCAAAGATACGCTCGCAGTAAAGACCGTCACGTTCCGCTTTAAGTGTTCTGTAGTTTATAGTTTCGGGGCGTTTTACCTCTCCGGAAGACCATGCTCTGATCTTTTCCGGATCTGCAAGACTAATGCGTATAGAGTCAAATATATTGTGTTCCATATTCTGTTCCATTTTCATTTTCTCCTTCCGTTAGTCTTCGTCCGAATCATCGGCATAGTCGTCATCCTCAGAGTAGAAATCGCCGTCATCTTCTGTTTCTTCTTCGGTGAAAGAATCCATAACGTCGTCCGTTACAACACTTTCGCCTACTTCTTCAGCAGTTACGTAAGTTCCTGCTTCACCTTCGTCTTCACCGATCTTCGCAAGCTCGATCTCGTTACCTTCTTTATCAAGAACGCATACGTCAAGAGCGAGAGCCTGAAGTTCTTTTACAAGAACTTTGAACGATTCGGGAATACCGGGACGAGGAATATTCTGTCCCTTAACAATTGCTTCGTAAGTCTTTACACGTCCCGTTACGTCGTCCGACTTAACGGTAAGAATTTCCTGAAGCGTATAAGCCGCGCCGTAAGCTTCGAGTGCCCAAACTTCCATTTCACCGAAACGCTGACCGCCGAACTGAGCTTTACCGCCCAAAGGCTGCTGCGTAACGAGAGCGTAAGGACCTGTCGAACGTGCGTGGATCTTATCGTCAACGAGGTGGTGGAGCTTGAGGTAGTACATTACACCGACTGTAACGGGGTTATCAAACGCTTCACCCGTTCTGCCGTCGTAAAGGATAGACTTACCGTCTACTACCTTGAGCTTGCCTGCTTCGAGAAGTTCCTTGAGGTAGTCTTCATCAGCCACTTCCTCATCGGAAAGTCTTCTTATATCTTTATTGCCGCTTTCGTTGATTACTTCTTCAAACAAGGGCTTGCCCTTTACGTTTTCAGTAGGCAATACGTCGCGGTAAAGACCTGCCATTGTGAGACATTCTGTAATGTCTTTTTCGGTTGCACCGTCAAATACGGGAGTCATAACCTTCCAGCCCATCTTTCTTGCAGCCATACCGAGATGTACTTCAAGAACCTGACCGATATTCATTCGGGAAGGAACGCCCAGAGGGTTAAGAACGATGTCCAGAGGAGTACCGTCGGGCAAGAAAGGCATATCTTCGGGAGGAAGAATACGTGAAACGACACCCTTGTTACCGTGACGTCCCGCCATTTTGTCGCCGACAGAGATTTTTCTCTTCTGTGCAACATATACTTTTACGACCTTATTTACGCCGGGAGCGAGGTCGTCGGAATTATCTCTTGAGAATACCTTTACGTCAACTACAACGCCCGATTCGCCGTGAGGCAGTCTGAGAGACGTATCTCTGACTTCTCTTGCCTTTTCTCCGAAAATCGCGCGCAAAAGTCTTTCTTCTGCAGTAAGGTCTGTTTCGCCCTTAGGTGTAACCTTACCTACGAGGATATCGCCCGCTTTTACTTCGGTACCCTTTCTTACGATACCTTCGGGTGTGAGGTCTTTAAGACCGTCAGCGCCTACGTTAGGAATTTCGCAAGTAATTTCTTCCGGACCGAGCTTTGTATCACGGGATTCGTGTGAATATTCTTCGATATGGATAGACGTATATACGTCATCTCTTACGAGGCGCTCGTTAAGAAGTACAGCGTCTTCGTAGTTATAACCTTCCCAGGTCATAAAGCCGATAAGCGCGTTCTTACCGAGAGCAATTTCACCCTTATCTGTTGCGGGACCGTCAGCGATAACCTGTCCCTTTTCTATATATTCACCGCATTTTACGATCGGTATCTGGTTAATGCACGTACCCTGGTTGGATCTCTTGAACTTGATGAGCTGATATGCATCTTTTCTGCCGCTTGACGTGCGGATTACGATTTCATCAGCGCATACTCTTTCAACAAGACCGCCTTCTTTTGCAACTACAACAACACCCGAGTCAACAGCCGCTTTATATTCCATACCCGTACCGACGATAGGAGAGTCGGTTACGAACAACGGAACTGCCTGCTTCTGCATGTTCGAACCCATAAGAGCACGAGAGTTGTCATCATTTTCAAGGAAGGGGATCATTGCCGTAGCAACGGACACAACCATCTTAGGTGATACGTCCATGAAATCGCCCTGAGAAGCGTCGATTTCAATGATATCTGCCTGATGTCTTGCAGTTACTCTCTTATTTACGAACTTGTTGTCTGCTGTAAGAGGTTCGTTCGCCTGAACAACGGTATAGTTGTCTTCAACGTCAGCCGTCATGTATACGACTTCATCAAGAACTACGCCGGTTTCTTTGTCTATTTTTCTGTAAGGAGCTTCAATGAAGCCATAGTCGTTAATCTTTGCATAGGTAGAAAGGTAGGAGATAAGACCGATGTTAGGACCTTCGGGAGTTTCGATAGGACACATTCTGCCATAGTGAGTGTAGTGTACGTCACGAACTTCGAAGGACGCGCGGTCTCTTGAAAGACCGCCGGGACCGAGCGCTGACAAACGACGCTTGTGAGTAAGCTCAGCCAAGGGGTTGTTCTGGTCCATAAACTGTGACAAGGGCGATGAGCCGAAGAACTCGCGGATCGCAGTAACAACAGGTCTTATGTTAATGAGATTTTCAGGACTGATAGTATCACTGTCCTGAATGGTCATTCTTTCCTTAACGATCTTGTCCATACGGGAGAAACCGATTCTGAGCTGGTTCTGGAGGAGTTCGCCTACGCAGCGGAGACGACGGTTACCCAAATGGTCGATATCGTCAACAGTGCCGATATCGTGAGCAAGTCCGATAAGGTAGTTGATGGAAGCAAAAATATCTTCCTTTGTAATATGCTTGGGGCAAAGCTCAGCAATTCTGTTCTTTGCTTCTTCGATAATTCTTTCTTTATCGTTTTCGCAGCTTTCGGCAATTTCAAGCAATACGGAAAGTCTTGCCTTTTCGCTTACGCCTGCATCCTTAAGGTCGTACCCGAGCACTGTTTCGGGATATACCATACCGTTGGAAATAACCTTGAGCGTGTTCTTTCCTTCATCTATATATATGAGTGCTTCGTTTACTCCCGCTTTTTCAATGGCATCTGCCATTTCACGTGTTACAAGCGTTCCTTCTTCATAGAGGATTTCACCTGTAATAGAGCTTACGACATTTGCCGCAAGTGTCTGATTGACAAGTCTCTTGGCAATGCCCATTTTCTTGTCAAACTTATATCTACCAACGTTTGCAAGGTCATAACGCTTGGGATCGAAGAAAAGATTGTTGATGAGTATCTGCGCACTCTCAACCAACGGAGGTTCACCGGGACGAAGCTTCTTGTAGATTTCTTTGAGAGCTTCATCGCCGACGGTCGTACCGTTCTTCTGAGCTTCAGCGTTCATACCGTCTTTTTCAAGAGTCTGAACAATCTTGGGATCTTCACCGAAGAATTCTTTGATCTGAGAATCGCTTTCGATACCGAGAGCACGTATAAGAATAGTTACGGGAATCTTACGGTTCTTGTCTATACGAACGTAGAACACGTCGTTTGTGTCGGTTTCATATTCGAGCCATGCGCCGCGGTAAGGAATTACCGTAGCTGTATAAAGCTTCTTACCCGTCTTGTCAATAGTGCTGTCGTAGTACATACCGGGAGAACGTACGATCTGAGATACGATAACTCTCTCAGCACCGTTGATAACGAACGTACCGTTGTCTGTCATAAGCGGGAAATCGCCCATAAATACGTTCTTGTCAACAACTTCGCCCGTTTCCTTATTATACATACGTACGGTAACTCTCAACGGAACGGCGTAGTTTACGTCTCTTACCTTGCACTCTTCAACAGGATACTTGGGGGTGGGATCAACTGTATAATCCACGAACTCAATATAGATATTGCCCGAATAGTCAACGATAGGAGATACGTCGCGCAATACTTCCTTGAGTCCTTCTTCAAGGAACCACTGATATGACTTTTTCTGTACTTCGATCAAGTTCGGCATTTCGAGAGCTTCATCGATTTTCGAAAAACTCATTCTCACATTTGTTCCAAGCTTATGGGGCTTGACCATGCAAAAATCACTCCATTCAAATTAATAGGCATACCAAAAAACCTCCCTGACCGAAGCGTTTTTTCTTTCTGCTACCCCTACGGCATGCTGGTTACAGCCGAATTATAAGCTGTCAGAAAGATCAAAACCCAACCTTCACGGAAACTTAGTGGTATGACCCAAAACATTCATTATTACAGACGCGGTTTCTTTCAAAAAAGAAGCCTGTCATCCTTGTATTTTGCGTATTGCCTTTTTTGTGTAAACACCAAAAAGCGCATTTTACGCTAGTATAAGATTTTATCATCATTTACAATAATTGTCAACACAAATTTCTCCCCGCAGCCAAAAATTAACAAAAAATTAATATTTTAAAAAAATTAAAAAAAGTATTGATTTTTGCATAACTTTGTGGTAGTATAGGAAAATGATGAATGTACAAGTTTTTCAGGGAGGTGAAATGTATGCCTAACATTAAGTCCGCAAAGAAGCGCGTTAAAACTATCGAGGCTAAAACCTTACAGAATAAGATGCTCAAAACTGCTCTCAAGACTTCTATGAAGAAATATGAAGCAGCAATCGAAGCAGGCGAAAAGGAAGTTGCAGCAGAAACATACAAGGCTACTGTTAAAAAACTCGACAAGGCAGTTGCTCAGGGTCTTCTCCATAAGAATGCCGCTGCTCGTAAAAAGAGCCAGTTTACCCGTAAGCTCAACTCTTTGAACGCGTAAGTTTTGAAATGATTATGCGAACCGATATTTCGGTTCGCATTTTTATTGCAAGCAATATGGCTACACACGGGCGGTTCCCATGTGTAGCCATTATTTTTTACAACAAATCATCGGGGAAACTTCTGCAAAAAAACGAATACAACAAAGAGCGAGCGTATCCCGCTCACTCACTCTCTTATTGCATACAAAAAGGCTGTATATGAGTTTAACTCACACACAGCCTTAATTTTACATTATAAACTTCGGTTTCTTTTTCGGCTTATGATTCTTCATTTTCTGGTGCGACGTTACGTGAGGAACTACACCAAGAACGGTAAGATCAAACTTTTCTTTCAGCATTTCTTCACTGCTAACAGTGTTATCAAAGAACACAAGCAGGAATATCACAAGGCATATACCCAAAAATGCAACAAGAAAACCAACGATAATATTTTTCGTTACATTGGGAGACACGGGCGATCTTTCCACCTTTGCCTCACCGAGATTTCGTATCTGAACGTTTGCGACATTGTCAACGATGATATCGGAAGCTCTCGCCGCCAATGCATTGCACAACAGCGCTGACAGTTCGGGTTCCCCCGTTTTTGCAGTCACCTTCAACCACTGCGATTCACCGATTCGGTCGAAAGAAAAGGCACTTTTGATCTGCGCTATGCTGTATTCCTTTCCCGTTTCCCGCTTAACGGTGTCGACGATCGATTCTGCCATAACGTCATCTTCAAGCACAACGACACAGTTTTCGATAAGCTTCAACGCAGTTTCAATATCGTTCGCGGTAATATTTTCACCGCCCCCCGAGTAAAAAACGCCGATTTTTACGGACGATGCGTATACGGGTGTTGCGAAAAACTCTGAATATATATACGCCGCCGCCATACCGATTATCGAGCAGAGCATAACTATTATCCAGTTTTTCATTAGTTTTGATACATAAAGCTTTAAATCAATATAATCCATAGTAACCTTCCAATCAGTTTACTTGTTATACATGACTATGCTTTTCTAATTATATCACACCGCAACAAAAAAATCAATACCTTTTCTTTTTTCAAATTATTTACAATATCCCCTAACGCCCGATTGTACTCTTTTATACATATAAAAAGATATTTATTTCCTCGAAATTCCTTGACATCGTTTCAAAGGTAGTGTATCATAAAAGAAGATGATTTATATGTCGGCACAACGTTTCTGCCGCATAAATTTTAATAAAACACGGAGTGTACTCAAATGAAAGTATTAGCAATCGGTTGCCATCCCGATGACCTTGAAATCGGATGTGCCGGAACTCTCGCAAAGTATAAAAAACTCGGCCACGAAGTAACTGCCGTTCACGTTTGTAACGGTAACCTCGGCCATGTAATCATCGAACCCGATGAACTCAGAAAGATTCGTATTGAAGAAGCAAGAAAGGCAGGTTCTCTCGCGGGTATCCCCGTAAGAACGCTTGACATCGGCGACCTTCTCGTTTACGGCGACAAAAAAGAGCACAGAGACAAAATGACAGCTCTCATCGCCGAAGAACAGCCCGACGTTATTATTACACACTGCCCCAACGACTATATGCCCGACCACAACGCTGTAAGCCAGCTCGTATTCGACGCTTCGTTTGCCGCAAGCGTTCCCCACTACCCTGCAACAGGCGGTAAGGCTGCAAAGGTCGTTCCGATCTATTATATGGATACAGTAGGCGGCGTTGGCACAAGCCCCACAGAATACGTCGACATTTCCGAATTTATCGACCTTAAGCTCAAAATGCTTAACTGCCACGAAAGCCAGATCAAGTGGATGCTTGAACACGACCACATCGACTTTACCGAATTCGTAAAGACTTGTGCCGCTTTCCGCGGTCTCCAGTGCGGCGTTGCTTACGCTGAAGGCTTCACAAAGTGCACCTTCTGGCCTAAAGTAGTTCCCGGCACCCTTCTTCCCTAAGTAATCAAATTTAATTTTTATATAACTTTTAGGAGGTTCATTTAATATGGATTTTATGTCAACCGTTAAAGGTTCATTACTCGAAGGCTTTTACCCTGCCGGCTGGGATTTCGACAAGATCAATGCTTGTATGGATTTCGCTCCCGAAGCAGCAACAGAGCCCCAGCCCTTCTGGCACAAGGATTTTACACCCGTAAAGTGCGATAACATCTACGCTTTCGACACACTTATGGGCCACGAAATCGCTCTCAAAATTAAAGAAGCTAAAGAAGCAGGCGAGAAAATTGCTTTCATTCTCCCCGTAGGTCCTATGGGTATGTATAAGTGGGCTGTTTACTTCCTCAAAGAATGGAAGATTAAGTGCGACCACGTTTATACGTTCAATATGGACGAATGGGCAGACAGCGAAGGCAACACACTTCCTTCAACAAATAAGGCAGCTTTCCAGTGCGCTATGGAAGACGCTTTCTTTAATCCTCTGGGCGAATACACTATTCCTGCTAACCAGAGAAACTTCGCAACAAAGGATAACCTTCCTACATATCCCGAAAAGATCGCAGCTCTTAAGGCTGAAGGCGCAAAGCTTATCCTCGTATTCGGTATCGGCAGAATGTGCCACATCGCTTTCTGGGAACCCCAGTTTGCTGCTGAATTTGCTTCCGACGAAGAATGGAAGAAGCAGTGCTACCGCATCGGCGCAAAGCTTCACCCCCTCACGATCGAACAGAATGCTATCACAAGCTTTAAGTCTCGTACTCCCCTTGTTCCTTGCCGTGCAAACACAATCGGCCCCGGCCTCTTCTTGCAGGCAGACTACATAATCGGCGGATGCGACGGCGTATTCAACCGTGGTATGCAGTGGCAGGGTATGAGCTTCTGGATGACTCTCCGTCACGGTCCTACAAGATGGATCCCCTCGAGCTATATGCCTACAATGCCCGGCAGATTGTTCTTCCTTGAAGACCTCGCAGGTCCTCTCACAGCTGAATGTAACTAAGTTTATATTTGTTGTTATAAAAAAAGCCCTCGCGGATGCGAGGGCTTTTTTCGATGACACAAACATTCAGGGTTTCACCCTGAAACCCACTTAAGAACTTTTTAAAAAAAGTTCTTAAGAATCTCAAAAATTTTACATACCGGCTTTTGCATACCAATGTTGCAAATCTTTTGCTTATGTGTTCAATCAAAATCGTATCGTTTTTTTACTTTTGAAAATCTTATCGCTTTTTCGGGATCGCTCAGGTATCTTTCGAGTGCCTTACCCGTACCGATAGCAACGCAGGATATGGCATTTTCAGCCACCCTTGTCTTTATACCGGTTACGTTTGCGGTAAGGTGGTCAAGCCCATAGAGCATACTGCCTCCGCCCGTCATAACAATTCCGTTTTTAGTAATATCCTTAAGCATTTCGGGCGGTACTTTTTCTACAACCGAGCAAACCGCTTCGATAATCGCCGTTATAGGTTCTTCAAGCGCGCCCACCATTTCTGAAGAAGTCAGCTTTACGGCTTTGGGCAGTCCTTCAAGAAGACTCCTTCCCTTAACATCTATCGTTATGGGTTCTTCTCTCTGCCATACAGTACCAATCTCAATTTTTACTTTTTCAGCAGTCCTCTCGCCGATAAGCAGGTTATGCTTTCGCCTTACGTAGCGGATAATAGCCTCGTCAAACTTATCTCCGCCAACTCTGACAGACTCAGAAAACGCGATCTGACCGTACGATATAACCGCTACGTCGGTCGTTCCTCCGCCAACGTCAATAACCATCTGAGCATCAGGACTCATAATATCGAGTCCCGCACCGATTGCCGCCGCCAACGGTTCTTCAATCAAATATGTATATCTTGCGCCCACCTGCGTTGCCGCATCGCGTACCGCTCTTTCTTCAACGTCGGTAATACCGCTCGGAACGCATACCGCTACTATCGGCTTGAATATCTGGCTGATAGGCGTTGCTTTTTTTATAAACTGCTGCAGCATTTTCAGAGTAACTTCATATTTACTGATTACTCCCTCGCTCATAGGTCTGATTACGGAAATTCCCGACGGTGTCTTGCCAAGCATCATAAGCGCTTCTTTGCCGATCTCAATTATTTCGCCCGTTTCATCATTTACCGCAACGGCAGAAGGCTCTTCAAGAACGATTCCCTTACCCTTAACGTATATAAGTACAGACGACGTACCAAGATCAATGCCTATATATCTTGCCAAACAAAACTCCCCCTTTCCTTTCCATAACTAAATTCAAACTATATTATACAACATATTATCCCTTTTTGCAACAGTTATTTATTTAAAATCTCCCATACATTTTTTGTAAATTACACTTGCAAACAAAAAGTCCCTGTGTTATAATAAATAAGTTAAAATGGGTGAGTTATGCAAAGACTTGCCGGAATGCCACAAAGAAAGGATTATGATATGTTACTTTTCAAAAGCCGTCTGTCAGCTGAACTGAAAAAAGTTCTTGACAATATTAACGACGCGCACGGACTTGATGAAGAAAAGATTGCGCAGATGCTCGAATACCCCCCTAATGCTGAGATGGGCGATATTGCGCTTCCCTGCTTCAAAATGTCGAAATCTCTCCGTATGTCGCCCGTTATGATCTCCGAAAAGATCTCTCAAGAGCTTGAAAAACTTGAAATCTGCGATATTGAAAAAATTGAAACTGTCAACGGTTACCTCAATATATACATCAAAAAGGATTATTTTGCAAAGAACGTTCTCGGTAACGTTCTTGAAAAAGGCGAAAAATACGGATCATTCGATTTTGGAAAAGGAAAAACGGTCGTTCTGGACTATTCCTCGCCCAACACGTCAAAGCCCTTCCACATCGGCCACCTTGGTACAACGGTTATCGGCCACTCCCTCAAAAAGCTTCACGAGTTTGCGGGTTATAACTGTATCGGCATCAACCACCTCGGCGACTGGGGAACGCAAAACGGCAAGCAGATCGTTGCTTTCAAGCGTTGGGGCAACAAAGAAGAGGTTGAGAAAAAAGGCTGCGACGGACTTGTTGAATTATACGTAAAATTCCATGAAGAAGCAGAAAAAGATCCTTCCCTCAACGACGAAGCAAGAGCTGAATTCAAGAAAATGGAACAGCACGATCCCGAGAATATTGCTCTCTGGAAATGGTTTCTTGACATAAGCCTCAAGGAATATAAAGTCACTTATGACCAGCTCGGCATTACGTTTGATTATTATATGGGAGAAAGCTTCTTCTCCGACAAAATGGACGATCAGATACAGATAATGAGAGACAAAGGTCTTCTCAAGCTTGATGACGGAGCTTCGATCGTCGACCTCTCCGAATACAATATGCCTCCCTGCCTTATTCTCAAGAGCGACGGAGCATCACTCTATCCTTCGCGTGATATTTCTGCCGCTGTTTACAGAAAACAGAACTTTGACTTCTCAAAGTGTATCTACGTAACAAGCGCAGGCCAAAGCCTCCATTTTGCACAGTGGTTCAAGGTTATGGAGCTTATGGGCTATGATTGGACCGATGAGCTCGTTCATATTCCCTATGGAACGGTTAGTATCGGCGGTGAAAAGCTTGCGACGAGAACGGGCAACGTTGTTCTCCTCAAGCACCTCTTCGCTCAGGCAATCGAAAAAGTCAAAGCGATCATGGACGACAAAAACCCCAACCTCGAAAACAGAGACGAAAAGGCAACTGCAGTCGGCGTTGGAGCGATCGTATTCCACTATCTTTCAAACAACAGAATCAAAGATATAAACTTTGTGCTTGAAGATGCCCTTTGCTTCGAAGGCAATACGGGTCCCTATGCACAGTATACCTATGCAAGAACCTGCAGTGTTCTTGACAAGGCGGTAGGCATCGACAGAAGTGCGGCAGGCAGCTACGAGATCAACGATAAGGAAAAAGCCCTTCTCCGTACGATCTCTCTCTTCCCCGAAAAAGTGCTTCAGGCATTAAATGAATATGAACCCTCTGTTATCACGAGATATATACTCGACGTATGTACGGCATTCAACAGCTTCTACCACGACTGCCAGATACTCGGCGCGGATGACGAAAGCGCAAAGGCTTTCCGTCTTAACCTCACTGAAGCAACAAGACACGTTCTCGGAAACGCATTTACACTCATCTGTATGAAGAAAACGGAAAAGATTTAAGGAGATATAATTATGTCAGGACATTCAAAATGGAAAAATATTATGCATAAAAAAGAAAAGACAGACGCTCAGAAGGCAAAAGTCTTTTCAAAAGTAGGTAAAGAGATTACGGTATGCGTTAAAGAGGGCGGTCCCGATCCCGTATCAAACAGTAAACTCCGCGACCTTATCGCTAAAGCAAAATCTCTTAACGTCCCCAACGATAACATTGACCGTATTATCAAAAAGGCTACCGCTGCTGACAGTGCGAACTACGAAGAAATCGTATACGAAGGCTACGGCCCCTCGGGCGTTGCAGTTATCGTTGAAGCTCTTACCGACAACAGAAACCGTACGGGCGGCGACGTCAGACACTATTTTGACAAATACGGTGCTTCCCTCGGTCAGACGGGTTGCGTAAGCTACCTCTTTGAAGACAAGGGCGTAATAATAGTTGCAAAAAAAGCCGGTCTTGATGAAGACAAGCTTATGGAAGACGCTCTTGAAGCGGGCGCTGAAGATTTTGTGGACGAAGGCGAAATCTTCGAGATCTATACTACTACAGAGGATCTTGATTTTGTAAGCAACACACTCAGAGAAAAAGGATACGAAATAGAATCTGCCGAAAAGGACAAGATTCCTTCAAACTACGTTACACTCGAAAGCGAAGACGACCTCAAGAAAATGCGCCTTCTCCTTGAATACCTTGAAGAACATGACGACGTTCAGGAAATCTATCATAACTGGGATTCTCCCGACGAAGAATAATACGTATTATATTATAATCCCCCGTTTTTACGGGGGATTTTTTATGAGGACAATTATTCAGGGTGTTGCCCTGAAAACCTCCGCCCCCCTACTTTCTTTTAAGGAAAGAAAGTAGGCAAAGAAACCTTGCAACTTGGGTTTATCTGAACATTATTGTCTCAGTAACCCCATATGTCATTTACCGTGGGCGCCTGTATGCGCGTGTCGCAACCCAAAAACTTGGCATCTACTTTTTTTACGAAAGAAAGTAGGCAAAGAAACCTTGCAACTTGGGTTTATCTGAACATTATTGTCTCAGTAACCCCATATGCCATTTACCGTGGGCGCCTGTATGCGCGTGTCGCAACCCAAAAACTTGGCATCTACTTTTTTACGAAAGAAAGTAGGCAAAGAAACCTTGCAACTTGGGTTTATCTGAACATTATTGTCTCAGTAACCCCATATGCCATTTACCGTAGGCATAAAAAAAGATACGGCTTTGTTCCGTATCTTTCTGTTATATCTCTTCTTTATCGTTTTGTGTCTCAAAAAGCGAGTCTATGCTTACTCCGAGAATCCTGGCAATCGCGTAAAGCTCAATATCAGTCGCATAACGAACCTGACCTTCAAGCTTCGAATAGCTCGTCGGGTTTATATCAACGCCCATCGTCTGAAGACGCGATATAAAATCCTTCTGTTTCAATCCTCTTTTTTTGCGAAGATACTCTATATTTTTTCCGACAACGTTACAGTCTCCGTAATCCTGCTTCCTTGTTTTCATTTTTCCCCCGTCAAACATTCGGTTCACTTAATTAAGTCAGTCAATATTTTTTATTACTGACTATTATAAATCTCAATTGGAATTATAACCTTGTTTTAATGCCCCAAAATTCCGCAATAGAATTATACTCAATAAAACAAAAGAAAGTACACCTTTTTGGTATACTTTCTTATCTTTTTTTGCTCCGTTTCCGTCTTTTTTTTACAGAAGGAATACCAAGCCTACCGCCAAACGCGCATATAAATGCTACAAAAACATACAAAAACCATCTGATTATTCCCGTCCCCTCTCCGTTTTGTCTGAGGAAAAGCGAAAGGATAATTATAAAGACCATAAGCATAATGCCCGTAAATAAACCGGCAAGCATTCCGTCAGTCTTGTTAAACCTTGCTGCTGCAAACCCGCCCGCAAACGCACTTATATACAGCACGGCAATTCCGAGAGGTTTAAACAGAGAAGCGGGATCTTGCCTTGTATAACATATATACCCGCAAATCATAAGCAAAACCACACTCAGAGCCATTGATACCAAAAAGCCTTTTACACTATTCTTTATTATTTGTTTCTGCAAGTAAAAAACACCCTTTCATAAACATCTTTTGATATATGTTTATGCATCGGGGTGTTTTTTTATTCCAAGATTATTCGCAATCTTCTGCCTTTACGTCAACAACCTTAATAGCGCTCTTGAGAAGTCTGATCTTCGTCTTGTCTCCGCTTGATTCAATGAGAACGGTTTCATCTTTGATGCTGATAATCTTACCGATTATTCCGCCGATGGTTGTAATTTCATCGCCAACCTGAAGATTGTTTCTCATATCCATAATTTGCTTTTCCTGCTTCTTCTGGGGTCTTATCATAAAGAAATACATCACAACGAGAAGTACTACGATCATTATGATGCTTCCCCACTGTTCAAAGAAAGTAGGCTGTACGTTTTCATTTGCTTGTGCCAGAAAATTAAAAAACATTTTCTTCCTCCAAAATGTATTCATATTTTTAAATATTGTCATAATTATATACTCAAACAGGCGTTCTTGCAAGTACATAATGTAAATTTTTGTATTTTTTGCATTTAGGAATTCTGCAAACGCCCGAAAAGCTTGTCCATATAAGATGCAAGACTTTTATTTTCGTTTAAAGAAAGCTTGGGATCGTTTTGTAATATTTCCCCCGCTTCCGCAAAAGCCTTTTGCAAAAGCTCCATATCGCAAAGGGTGGCAAATCTGAACTTCATACCGCCGCTCTGCCTTGCGTCTCCTTGCCTGTTGGTAAAGAAATCACCGGGACCTCTCTGTTCAAGGTCGGCCTCTGCTATCTTGAAGCCGTTATTAGTGGAACACATCACGTTAAGTCTTTGCTTTGATTTTTCGTTTTCCGAGGACGAAACGAGTATACAATAAGACTTATCTTTTCCTCTGCCGACTCTGCCTCTGAGCTGGTGAAGCTGTGAAAGCCCAAAACGTTCCGCATTTTCAACAACCATTAAAACGGCATTGGGGACGTTTACGCCGACTTCAATAACGGTTGTCGAAACGAGTATTTTAATTTTATCCTGCTCAAATTCCCGCATAACCCTTTTTTTGTCCGCACTCTTCATTTTACCGTGGACAAGCCCCACTTTAATGTCGGGAAAGACCTCGTTCTGCAATTTCTCTGCAAGACCGGTTGCTGACATCAGCTTATTGTCTCTTGTTTTCCTTACGTCTTCATCGGTAAAATCAAAGGGCAAAAGTCCGCTTTCGTCGTCCTCTGTATCTTCAACTGCAGGGCATACGATATATACCTGATTTGATATGGCATTTTTTCTGATAAAGCCATTAAGCCTTTCTCTGTAACTCTCGTCGACAAGAAAAGTATCTACTTTCTGTCTTCCGGGGGGAAGTTCGTCAAGCACGGAAATATCAAGGTCGCCGTAAAGAATGAGAGCCAGAGTTCTCGGGATGGGCGTAGCCGACATAACAAGAACGTGCGCATCGTAACTACCCGTAAGATGAGTTTTTTCAGCAAGAAGCGTTCTCTGCCTTACGCCAAATCTGTGCTGTTCATCGGTTATGACAAGTCCCAGCTTTTCAAACTCAAGCTTTTCATTGAGCAGAGCGTGCGTACCGATAACAATCTGTATCTCGTTTGTTCTTACCTTTTCGTATATATCCCTCTTGTTAGCCGCTGTAGTAGAGCCCGTAAGCAGAGCAACCTTTATGCCAAGGTCTTCAAACAAGGGGTTAAGGTCATTATAGTGCTGTGTTGCAAGTATTTCCGTAGGAGCCATAAGCGCCCCCTGCGTATTGTTTTTGACTGCGGCATAAAGAGCAATCGAAGCGCACGCCGTCTTACCCGAACCGACGTCGCCCGACAAAAGACGGCTCATTGGTCTGCCCTCTTTATTTGACATATCAGCCAATATCTCGTTTACAGAGCGTCTTTGAGCGTTTGTCAACTTATAAGGCATTTTTTTCAAAATATCTGTTATATTGGTATCCGCCATACAAAAGGCATTACCGTTTTTTCTGTGGCTTTTAGCAAGAGAAATGCCCAGAGCAAAAGCATAGAGCTCCTCAAAAACAAATCGCTCCCGCGCCTTTTTGACACTTTCGATAGTTTTTGGAAAATGTATTTCAATCAACGCGTCTTTCAGACTCATCAGCCCGTATTTTTTCAGTTGGCTTTCGCTGAAAATATCGGGGAAATCATATTTTTCTTCAATAAGCGTTTTTATCGCCGTTTCATTTGCGTTTTTTATAAACTTCTGAGTAAGTCCTTCGGTAAGAGGATATACAGGCACGAGATCGGGCAATTTTCTGCCTTGAATTACCGGTTCGTATACGGGAGAGGACATATCTCTTTTGCCGTATTTTACCGACAGCTTTCCATAAAACCTGAACTCGTCGCCCACATTAAAAACGTCTTTGACAAACGGTTGATTAAAAAATGTCAAAGTAACCTTTCCCGTATCGTCAAATGCGACCAGTTTTGTCAGTTGCTTTCTGTTCTTCAGCATTACCGTTTGCGGTTTTGTGGCTATCGTAAGCAAAAATGCGCCTACAGTTCCGTCAGGAGTCATTGCGAGCGGCAAAATATCCCCTCTGTTCTGATATGCTCTGGGAAAGTGGTAAAGCAGATCTTCAACCGTTCTTATACCGAGATTAAGAAAACATTCAAATCTTTTTTTACCAATGCCCGACATACTGCTCACTACCGTTGAAAAATCCATTACCTTTCCCTCCTACATTTTTTAAACAAGTTAATGTGTGGACTTAGCCCACACATTAACTGTTGAATTCAAAGAAGGCGGAGTTTTTTACTCCGCCGTCATCTTTTTATTCTTCGTCTTTTTTTCCTTCATTCTCGGTATCTGAAACTTTTTCATTCTCCTCGTTATGCTTTTCTTTCAAAGCATCGTCGGAAATTTTTTCACTAATTACGGATTCTTCCTCTTCCTCGCTGAATATTCCTCCGGGTTTAGGCTTCTTCACTCTCTTCCTTAAACCTAAACTTGCTATTGAATATCCGAGCAGCCTTGTGAGAATATAAACCGCCATAACAGTACCGTATACAGCGCAAGAAATCTCGTTGTCGAGTATAATGTCACCGCTTATCCACTCATACGCCGTAGGCAAAAACGTGGGACAAAGGAATATAATCGCAAAAGATGCTACCATAAGATACGTTCTGGGCTTCGATTTACCGAGCAACGCCCTCGTTTCCATAAGCTGATAGATCATAAGCGCAATCAGTGAAAGCTCTTCTATCACTCTTACAGGACTGTTCATCTCTATAGTGTGGTCAAAATACATTCCCAAAAGGTATATCCAAGTCCATATAATCGGGAAAAACGAGAATACTGCCTGTATTTTCTCGGTCGACTTTCCTGCAAGAAAAGAAATAAAATAGTATATAGCCGCAGGAAAAGCAACGAAAGAACCTATATAAGTTGTCTTTTCAACAACCGATGCTGTGCTGAACGTGTCTACCTTGAACGACATCAGAAAAGTAACCGATGAATAACAAAGCACAGCAGCAGCCGCCAAAGATACTACTGCAGTAAACAACGGTAATCCGTAAACACCCTTGGGCAGATTATCTTTCCCAAACAAAATTGAAGAAACGATAATGACAGCAACGCCGACAAGCATAAATACCGAGAATGCCTCGGGAGTAACGGTTCCCGCTTTATACATTCCTGTGCCCGATTCAACGTAATGCTTTTCAAGTATCACGTTGAAAACAGTTGCCAATGCGGCAATAACCGCCGTTATCAAAGTGTATATCCACACCATAACCTTATTTTCGTTCATATTTTTAATCCTTACAACTAATATTACAATTTAATACTTCGTATATTATATACCATTTTTTTCGTTTTTTCAATACATCGAAAAAATTTACATATAAATATGTCTGAAACTGTCATTCCCGCCTACGTCTCCCATCAATACCGCCTCTCTGGTCTGGCTTGTGAGGATAATCGACTGCGAGCCGTTTTCGGAATAGTTTAGTGCAATTTTCAGCATATTCTTAAGTCTGCCATCGTCAAGCCTTGCAAAGCTTTCGTCAAATACAACGGGCAGTCCTTCACCCGAACGGCAGAAAAGCTCTGCCAAAGCAAGCCTTAACGACACGTATGCAATATCTCTCGTTCCAGAGCTCAGATTGTCGATTTCCTTGGTATAATCCGTTCCGTTTTCTTCAAATGAATAGGTCATCGAAAGGCTGTCTGATACTCCAATATCTTTATATTTTCCATCGGTAAGACCCGACATATATCTTCCCGACGCTTTTGAAAGCCCGGGGGCAAGCTTGCCTCTGAGGCTGACTCCCGCTTCCTGCAGTTTTTCATAAGCAAGAACATATGCATCGTGCTTATAAGTCAAATCTTTTATTACCTCATTTACCGCATTAAGTCTGGTTTCAATTTCCGACGGTCTGTCGGTCCTTGCTTTTAACGCAGCGAGGGTCTTTTCAAGCTCGCTTACTTTTTCGCGCAGAGATTCAATTGCTTTTGAAGTGAAATCGTATTTTCTTCTGATATCGTCTGCATTTTCACTGTCGGCGTCTTCTTCTATTGACGCGTATTCATCTCTTAGCTGCTGCTCGTTATATACCGCCATATCCGAGTCTATATGAGAAATAACTGCTTGTGTCGTATTTATTTTTTCGTCGTAATCCTTTATTGCATTTCCGATCTCTTCAAGGTCGGAAAGAGTATCGCACAAACAAGAAATAACTGTTTTATAGTCTTCTCTGTCAAGGGTTATGCCCCATTTACCGAGAATGTCTTCCACCTTTTGAATATAGACGGAAAGCTTTTGAAGTGCATTTTCTTTGTTCTGCTCTTTAAATTTCATAAGCTCTCTGTTTCTTATCCGGGCACTCTCTGCCTGTTCGGTACGCTGAACGGCAGCAAATAGCTCTTCTTCGGTTGAAACTCCAAAGTCTTCAAATATTTTTGTGATTCTACCCTTAGCGGCAACTGAAAGAACAAAACAGAATATACACGCCAAAGCAAAAACCAAAGCTCCTAAGAGAAGCAGTTTTTCAATAAATAACCCTAAAGCACCGCAGGCAATTGAAGCTCCGAGTAACAGTCCTGCGCATACACCAATATTTTTCTTTCTTGAAGAGAGCTTAGCCAAAAGAGTTTTTATGCCGTTTCTTCCGCCGTATTCTCTGATTTTTTCGGCAACCGTAACGGAATATTCTCCGTCGGGTTCAAATCCGTTGTCGGATTCAAATTTTTCAACGTCTTTTTTGAGATATTCAAGCTCGGTCTTTGCCTCTTTCAGCTCATCTCGATAGTTTGGTTCGGGGAAAAATCCGTTGTAGCTCGTTTTTTCAATTATTTCAGCTTTTCCGGCAGTATATTTTTCATATTTCTGCAGATACGTTTTTCTCTCGTCAAACTTTTTCAGAAGATTGAACACCTCAATCTTACGAAGCTGTCTTGACATTTTTTCACAGTCTTTCTTGTTCTTTTCAATAGATTGTAAAGAATGGCGCAATGACGATTCAGTCTGCAAAATCTGCTCGTTTGCAATTCTCGCTTCCGCAAGCCTTGATAAAAGACTGTCCCTCTCCTGCTCAAGCTGCACGAGCTGCCCTCTGCCTGTGTTTTTCTTATGCTTTATGCCCATTCTGGCTTCGTCAAGCTTTTTTAAAGCCTTATCGGTATTAACACTTTCGTCGGCGGAATAGAATATATTTTCAACTGCCTGCCCAATGCTCTCACCGTTAAAATATGCACCATCCGCCTGTCTGACGTATACGGTTTTCGTAAATACCTCTTCGGGTATACCGAAGAAATATTCACCGGGATTTTTTACACCGGTTATAACGGCATTATTCGACAGATCGACCACGGTTATATTGTCTTTATATCCCGCACTGTGAGGCACCATCGAACGCTCGATTCTGAATCTTCCTTTTTCGGTATTAATAACTATACTGCCCGAAACGTCGTTCGTCTTCCAGCTTATATGCCTTTTTCTTTCGCTCATTTCTCCGTCGGAATTCTTGTTTGACAGTCCGTAGAAAACAAACTTAATGAATTCGCTGAGAGTGGTCTTTCCCGATTCGTTGTTACCTTCAATAACGTTAACACCCGAGGAAAGCTCGATTTCCCTGTTCGACAGCTTGCCGAAACTACCGATTTTTATGTTTTCTATATACATAAAACACCTCAATAATCCACAACGTTGTTTCCGCTCAAAGCAGAAAGTCCGTATTTTAAGGAAGCGTATGCGAGCGCCCTCTCGTTTTCGTCTTCGCTTTCAAGGAGGGGCTTAAGCTTTTCATAAAAAGCGCCTCTGATGGTAGGGTCATTTTCAAGGCTCTCTATATTAAGAAACGGCCTTGTTTTGTTTTTTATTTCAAGGTAAAAAACCATATCTTCAAGCATCGAGAAAGCCGAATTCGATATAACAAGCTCGGGAGATACGTCCCCTTCAAGCACAACTCTCAAAAGCGTATCTCTGTTGTACCCTTTTTCTTCTATACAAGCTTTAACGCGAGGCAAAATGTCCGACATATTCTTTGCGCCGAATACGTTGATTTTTTCAATCTCATAACGGCGTTTACAAAAGCGCAGTTTTTTGTATTCCGCTTTCGTAAGCTCACATCTGTCTTTTTCAAACTCCCAATAAAATGCGCCCTTTATACCGCATTCACCGAAATCCCTGCCCTCAAGGCAGCCTGAATAGGCATAAAACGTATCGTTTGCTTTTTCAGGTATTTCGTGACCAAGGTGTATATGTCCCAGAGCCACGTAGTCAAATCCCGACTCTCTTATGTCGTCGACGGAAATAGGACAGCTTACAGAACCCGAAGCATTAAGGTCGCCGTGGGCGCAGAGGAGATTAATTTTTGAATTTGATCTTGGTCTGACGTTCTTGAAGGGATTGTATGAAAGCTCTTTTGAAGTGAAGGCATAGCCGTATACGTCGACGTTTATATCTTCAAACGAAAAACAGCTTACCGACGTGTCTTTAAATATATATACGTTTTTGGGAAACTCAAGCTTTGCGTATACGCTTTCAGACGTGTACGGATCGTGGTTCCCCGGCGAAATAACAAAACGGCAACGGGGGTTGTCCGCAAACTCCCTCTGTACCAATGCCGCCGTATCCCTCGTTACGTTCTCACTCTCAAACAAGTCTCCGCTTATGAGAACGAGGTCGATACCGTTCATCTTTACGTAATTCATCATTTTTGAAAACGAAGCAAGAAGCTCGTTTCTGCGTAATTCCGACTTACTAGCGCTGCCGCATACGAACGGCGCGTCAAGATGTACGTCGGCGCAATGCAATACTTTTACCATAATTCCATCCCTCCGTCATATCTATTATACATCCGTTTTTGTCTTTTTTCAACTTTATTATTGAATTATTTATATGTATTGTGCTATAATATACAAAGATATTCAGAAATTAACAATAATTTGAAAAAGAGGAAATATATATGGCAGGCTACAGAAGAGGCAGAGTAAACGAAGAAATGGTCAGAGAACTTTCTTCCATAATCAGAGAAGTCAAAGACCCCAGAGTTTCAAACGCTCTTATAAGCATTACGGCGGCTGACGTTACCGCTGATATGAAATATGCAAAGATCTATTTTTCCTGCATCGGTCAAACGGATAAAAAAGAGGTAAAGAAAGGGCTTGAAAGCGCGGCAGGCTTTATAAGAAAGCAGATTGCGTTGAGACTCAACCTCAGACAGACACCCGAACTCAAGTTCTTTACAGACGATTCGATCGAATACGGAGCAAATATAAACAGACTTCTTAAACAGGTTGAGGACGATCTGCATGATTAATAATATTACTTTACCCGAGATCATCGGGAAATTGAAAAAAAGCAACCGAATAATACTTATTTGCCACGTTCGTCCCGACGGAGATACTTTAGCTTGTGCATATACACTTAAACACGCTCTAAAAAAGATGGGCAAAACCGTTATATGTGCGTCAAGCGATCCCGTTTCAGACAGACTTTCTTTTCTTTGCGATGAGAAAATGTATCTGCCAAACGAAGTATCGGAAGATTTTAACCCCGATCTCGTAGTATCTGTCGACGTTGCAAGTATATCAATGCTCGGAAACTGCAAAAGTCTTATGTCGCTTGCCGAGTCGATAAAAATTGACCACCATCACGGCGAAGACAGCTTTGCCGATTATAATTTCGCATTACCCGATAAAGCTTCGTGCTCGGAGATTATTTTTGACATCATCGAACAGATGTCCGATTTTGACAAAAAAACGTGTGAGCTTCTCTACGCGGGTATAAGCTTTGACACGGGCTGCTTCAAGCACTCCAACGTAACCGAAGACACACACAAAAAAGCCGCTTTCCTCGTGGCTCAAGGTGTTGACACTGCCCTTATAAATCAGAAGCTCTTCGGAAACAAAACGAAAAAAGAGATTGAAGCTCTTAAAATGGCGTACAATAATCTTGAATTTTTTGAAGACGGCAAAATAGCAATTACCTGTATTACAAATAAGATGCGGGAAGAAAAAGGCCTCAGCGAAGACGATATTGCCGATCTCGGTCAGATACCCATTGAAATCGATGGCGTACAACTCGGAGCGACCGTAAAAGAAAAGGGCGATAAACCGGGTAATTACAAAATTTCAATGAGAAGCCGTCCCGGCATAAATGCGGCTAACGCCTGCAAAAAGCTAAGCGGCGGCGGACACGTATGCGCGGCGGGCGGGCTTGTAGTCGCCGATTGCAAAGAAAATGCAGTAAAAGCAGTCCTTGAAGCATCCATACCCGAAATCAAGTAATATAAAACGCAACACAAAAAGGAACGTATATATATGTCAGAAAATACACCTATGGGCGTTGTTTGTATAAACAAGCACGAGGGCGTAACGTCTCATACAATTGTCAATATCGTTCGCAGACTGTATAACACCAAACAAGTGGGGCATACGGGCACTCTTGACCCTATGGCAACAGGCGTTTTACCCGTTATGGTGGGGAGAGCAGTTAAAGCTTCGGAATATCTTACGGCAGAAGACAAAGGCTATATTGCTGAAATGCAGCTTGGCATTACGACCGATTCGGGAGATATAACGGGCACGGTTTTAAGCCAAAACAGCAATATTCCCTCTCCTGACGAGGTAAAAAACGCAGTTTTGCGTTTTATCGGAAATATCAAGCAGACTCCGCCTATGTACAGCGCCTTGAAAGTAAACGGTCAAAAACTTGTCGATTTGGCAAGAAAAGGTATAGAAGTGGAGCGTAATGCTCGAGATATATGCATAAATAACATAAATGTGGAGTGTATTGACGAGCTCCAGGGAATGTATAGACTTAAAGTCAACTGTTCAAAAGGCACTTATATCAGAACACTTTGTACAGATATCGGCGACACCCTCGGATGCGGTGCGGCTATGACATCGTTACAAAGAACAAAGAGCGGTAATTTTGTTCTTGAAAACAGCTATACTATAGAGCAGCTTGAACAGATGACTGTAGAGCAAAGGCAATCAATTTTACTCCCCCTTGACAGTCTTTTTGCCGACCTTGAAAGCATTACTCTTCAGCCGTTTTTTGAAAAACTTGCAAAAAGCGGACTTGAAATCTATCTTAAAAAGATTGGCATAAAGCAAGATGCCGTCTCCGTTGGGAAAAGATATAAGCTTTGCGATCAAAATGGATTTTTTGCGCTCGGCGAGGTAAAAGAATACCCCGACGGTCTTGCAATCAAACCAATAAAACAATTTGTAATATAAATATGGCAGTATATGGACGATGTCCGTATACTGCCATATTTTTTATTTAATAACTTCTTTGCCGCCCATATACATACGTAACGCTTCGGGAATACGGATGCTTCCGTCTGCCTGAAGGTTATTTTCAAGGAATGCAATAAGCATACGGGGGGGAGCAACAACCGTGTTGTTGAGAGTATGGGGGAAATAGTTGTCTTTTTCTTTTCTTCTGATTCTGATGCCGAGTCTTCTTGCCTGAGCGTCGCCAAGGTTCGAGCAGCTTCCAACTTCAAAGTATTTCTGCTGACGGGGAGACCAAGCCTCAACGTCGATACTCTTTACCTTCAAGTCTGCAAGGTCGCCCGAACAACATTCAAGAGTACGTACGGGTATATCAAGCGTTCTGAAGAATTCAACCGTATATGAATACATCTTATGGAACCAATCCATGCTTTCTTCGGGTTTACAGATAACGACCATTTCCTGCTTTTCAAACTGGTGGATTCTGTATACTCCGCGCTCTTCGATTCCGTGCGCACCAACCTCTTTTCTGAAGCACGGAGAATAGCTCGTCATAGCCTTGGGAAGCTCTGCTTCGTCTGTTATCGTATTGATAAACTTACCTACCATTGAATGTTCGCTCGTACCAATGAGATAGAGGTCTTCACCCTCGATCTTGTACATCATATTTTCCATTTCGGAAAAACTCATAACACCCGTAACAACGTCGCCTCTGATCATGAATGGCGGAATATAATAGGTAAATCCCTTATCAATCATAAAGTCGCGCGCGTATGAAATAATTGCCGAGTGAAGTCTTGCGATGTCTCCGCAGAGGTAGTAGAAACCGTTACCGCTGGTTCTTCTTGCACTGTCGAGGTCGATACCGTTCAGTCTTTCCATAATATCTACGTGATAGGGCACTTCAAACTCGGGAACAACGGGATCGCCAAATCTTTCAACTTCAACGTTCTCGCTGTCGTCCTTGCCTATCGGAACGGACTCGTCGATTATATTCGGGATAACCATCATACGATTCTTTACTTCGTTTTCAAGTTCTTCAATCTTCGTTTCAAGAGCAGCAAGCTCTTCAGCGGCGTCGGTTACCTGCTTCTTTGCAGCCTCTGCCTCTTCTCTCTTGCCCTGACCCATAAGCATACCGATCTGTTTACTTACGGTATTTCTCATGCTTCTGAGAGAGTCTCTCTTTGCCTTTGCTTCTCTGTTCTGAATATCAAGCTCGATTACTTCGTCAACCAAGCCGATTTTTTCGTCCTGAAATTTCTTTCTCATATTTTCTTTTACAATCTCAGGATTTTCGCGTAAAAACTTAATGTCTATCATTTTTGTATCTCCTAAAAATATTATTCAAAAGTAAAAAAGTATTCCAAATCCCATACAAAAAACCAAAAGCAGCAAAAACAGCCTTTGTTTTAAACAGGGACGGAATACTCCGCGGTGCCACCCATATTGCGCAACAAAATGCGCCTCCTTACGAGATTTTTTTAAATCTCTGCGCTGTAAAGGGCGCATCCCTCCGAAACTCTTCGCCTCGGCAAGACTCTGAAAACGGAAAACTGCCACTTCCCGTTCGGTTTACACCAACCACCGACTCTCTGCGCGGGTTATGACTGTATTTTTTTCATCAAACGTCTTTTTATATATTCCAAATCGCGAAAAAGCGATTATTTTTTTGCATATTTGGGATTAACGACGTGGCGCCAATCAAGGTCACCTCTGTCAAGTGCTCTTACAAGTACTTCTGCTGTTGCAATATTTGTTGCCAACGGAACATTGTGAATGTCGCAGAGTCTTACAAGATTGTTGTCATTTTCAAAATTGTAATCATTGTCTCTGAAAAACAAAAGCAAGTCGATTTCGTCATACGAAATACGCGATGCTACCTGCTCGGCTCCGCCCTGCTGTCCGGAAAGAAGACATTCAATTTCAAGCCCTGTTGCATCTGAAATGTATTTTCCCGTGGTTCCTGTCGCAAAAAGATCGTGCTTGCTCAATATACCGCAGTATGCGATACAAAACTGAGTCATCAATTCTTTCTTCTTTTCTCCGGCAATAATTGCTATTTGCATTTTTTCCTCCTTTGCATTAATGACCGTTTTTATATGTATTGTTATTGTTAACTCAAAAGCTTGTTTTTATTGATTTTTTTGAAACCCGTAAACAAAGGTACGTTTTTGCCCTCTGTTCTGTTACATATATTGGTGAAAGCTTTTGCAACGTTGCATTCCTTGACAGAGTCAACAAGCTTCCCCTCATCTTGAAGAATGGGCATTTTTGAATCAAAAGGAATAATGCCCACAAGCATCATATAGGTTCTGTCGATTATTTCAACGACCGACGGTTTTTTGCCGCTGTCCCTGCCCGACATATCAAACATATTGATGATAAGTTTTCTGTCTTTTACTCCCATTTTTTCAAGCTCTCTGCCCGTAACCTCGGCAGCTCTTATCGAAGGGAAAGAATGGTTTGCGACTATATAAGCCATATCCGAAGCTTCAGCCGCCGCCGAAAATTCCATTCCCGAGCTTCCGGGTGTGTCGAGGACTATATAGTCGAGCATAAATAACTCTTGCGCTTTTTTAAGCATATCGGCAAATTTTTTGCTGTCAATGCCCTCCTGCCAGTTATACGGAGCGGGCAGAAAATAGAGGTTATTGTTCCTCTTGTCAATCAATACAGCTTTTGAAAGTTCGGCATTACCCGACAAAACATCGCCTGCATCATACACGATAGCATTTTCAACACCAAGAAAAATATCAAGGCTTCTCATACGGAAATCGCAGTCAACGAGCAGAGTTTTTTTACCTCCGCAAGCAAAGCGAAGGGCAATATTCGCAGCAACGGTGGACTTTCCAACGCCGCCCTTAAACGATGTTACCATCAACACCTTGCAGGACATAAATTCAGCCTCTTTCCAAAAAACTATATACAAATTGATTATACCACAATAAACAAATATTTGTCAATAACCTGTGCCGATTAATATTACCCGTTACAGCGACAAAACTGTGCATAAAAAAGCCAAGAGAGCATACGAAAAAACGTATACTCTCAATTATTTATATTTGTCGCAAACGTCGGAGAGAAAGCAATCTTCGCACTTCGGCGAGCGAGCAGAGCATATATCCCTGCCAAACTGTACTATACGGTGGCAAAAATCCGACTGCTCTTGTTCGGGGATAAATTCTTTCAGCGTCTTCTCAACTTTTACGGGATTTTTCTCTCCCTCGTCGGTAAATCCGAGTCTGCCTGATATTCTTATGCAATGGGTATCGGCAACGATTGCAGGTTTTTTGTATATATCACCTAAAATTAGATTGGCAATTTTTCTGCCTACACCTGCAAGAGAGAGAAGCTCGTCCATATTGTCGGGAACGATTCCGCCGAATTTTTCATACACGTCTTTACACGAAGATTTTATTTCCTTTGCCTTCATTCTGTAAAGTCCGCAGGGTTTTATAATTTCTTCAAGAGCAGACAGCTCGCAATACGCCATACTTTCAAGGGTCGGGTATTTTTCAAACAGCGGAACAGCCACTATATTGACTCTTTTATCCGTGCATTGCGCGGAAAGCCTTGCAAGAACGAGCAGTTTCCAGGGTTCGCCCTGATATTCCAGAGCGCACTCCGAATTATAGCGTTCCTTAAGTCTTTCAACTACTATCGAAGCTTTATTCTTCAGTCTTTTTTCTCTTGTCATTATCTTATCTGACCGTTGCCCGAAACAAGATATTTAACGGTTGTCAAAGCTTCAAGCCCCATAGGACCTCTTGCGTGGAGCTTTTGGGTGGAAATGCCTATCTCGGCTCCGAAACCAAACTCGTTTCCGTCGGTAAATCTTGTCGAGGCGTTTACGTATACAGCCGCCGCGTCAATATTCTTCTGAAAATATTCAGCCGTAGTAATATTGTTCGTAATTATAGCTTCGCTGTGTTTTGTGTTATACTTGTTAATGTGTTTTACAGCTTCTTCAACAGAGTCAACGACTTTGACAGCGATTATATAGTCATCGTATTCGGTTGCATAATCCTCCTCCGTAGCTGTCTTTGCATTTACAAGGATTTCTCTCGTTCTTTCGCACCCTCTGATATCGAGGTTAAACTGCTCGGAAATTGCCGCAAACTTAGGTAAAAACTCTTTGGCAACGCTCGAATGAACCAATAAAGTTTCGATTGCATTGCAAACAGAGGGTCTTTGATTCTTGGCGTTTGACGCAACTTTTACAGCCATATCTATATCGGCATCCCTGTCAACGTAAAGGTGGCAGTTTCCGGCGCCCGTTTCAATTACGGGCATTTTTGCATTATCAACGACAGTCCTGATAAGGCCTGCGCTTCCTCTGGGGATAAGCACGTCTATATAATCTCTCATAGACATAAGCACGGATGCGCCCTCTCTCGAGGTGTTGTCAACAAGTGCAAGACAGTCAGGGCATATACCCGCTTGTTCAAGCGCTTTTTTCATAAGACGTATAAACACTCTGTTTGTGTTTATAGCTTCTTTTCCGCCGCGCAGAACTACGGCGTTACCCGTTTTTATACACAGAGCCGCCGCGTCGACCGTTACGTTAGGACGTGCTTCAAATATAATAGCGACAACCCCTAACGGAACTCTGACTCTTTTTATTTCTATGCCGTTCGGACGTGTCCACACGTCTCCCATTCCGAGTACGTCCTTCAGTCCGACGAGCTCGTAAAGTGCGTCGCTGATACCTTTTATTCTTGCTTCATTCAGAGTAAGTCTGTCAATCATCGTTGGAATAACGCCGTTTTTCGCCGCATTCTCAACGTCTGCTTTATTTGCTTCAAGTATCTCGTCTTTGTTTTCAAGAAGAGCTTTTGCAATATTGACAAGCGCTGTGTTTCTCTGCGGAAGAGTACTGTTTGCAATTGAGCTTTCAGCTTCTTTTACACCCTTGCAGAGCTGTTCGATATATTCATATATTTCTTTCGTGAATTCCATATCACACCTCTTTTTCAAATCAGTATGAAAATCTTATCTTTTAAAGGGAGCGAAATACGAGCCGTACTGTACGCCGTTGTTAAGCATATCGTAGAGTATAGAGAAATCCTCTCCGCTTACGATCATCATGGGAATTCCGTTACCGCAAGCAATCTCAGCCGCGTGTAGTTTTGATGTCATTCCCCCCGTACCTCTTGCCGAGCCTGCTCCGTCAGCGCAGGCATACAGACTTTCATCTACTCTTTCAATTCTCTTGAGCATCTTGGCATTCGGATTTGTTCTCGGGTCGCTGTCGTAAAAACCGTCGGTATCGCTCATATTTATAAGAAGATCGGCATGTGCAAGAACGGATACGTATGCCGAAAGAGTATCGTTGTCGCCGAACTTAATCTCGTCAAACGCAACGGTATCGTTTTCGTTTACAATCGGAATACATCCCATTTTCAAAAGTGTCTCAAAAGTATTCTGCGCGTTCTTTTTGGGCGTTTCGTTGGTAACTGTATCTTTCGTGAGAAGAATCTGCGCAACAGAATGACCGTAGTCGCCGAAAAATCTCTCGTATATCATCATAAGCACACCCTGACCTACTGCCGCCAATGCCTGCTTTTCTTCAACCGATGAAGGTCTTCTCTCAAGGTTAAGCTTACCAATACCGGCGCTTACCGCACCCGACGAAACAAGCACTACCTCTCTGCCGGTATTTTTCAAATCCGAAAGTACTCGGCACATTTTTTCTATTCTCTGTAAATTGAGTTTGCCGTTTTCGTATGTAAGGGTAGACGAGCCGACTTTTACCACTATTCTCTTTGCATTCTTTACTTTTTCCATAACATGTCTTTCTTTCCGTATAATTTTTTCAAAAAACTCTTTTAATTTGTTGAAAAATATATTATAATGTTATTATATTATAACAGTTCCCTTTTTTCAAGAGGGTTTTTGACTAATTTAAAATACTTTTGAGACCGAAAAATATTTATTTCTTAGGAGAATATACGATATGAAAGAAAAACTTACCCTTGTCGTTTCGGGAATAAAGATCGACATTGTAACCCAAGACGACCCCGAATACGTAAAAGGGCTCGGAAGACTGCTCGAAAAACGGGTAAGCGACCTCGTTATTTCATCTACAACAAGACAGAAAAACGAAGCGCTTTTGCTCTGTGCTCTCGACTATCTCGACGAGAGAAACAAGCTTAAAGAAGAAAACGAAAAGCTCAAAGAAGAAATTTCAAGACTTAAATAAATCAAAAAAGGAATCTGATTGTTATGATGAAGTTTATTAAATACACCGCATTTCCCGTTTTGTGCGGAATCGTTATCGGTATGATGATCGCTCATTTCACACAGGATATATCCGCGCTCTCGTGGCTTTCGTTCGGGCTCCGTTTCGGTACGGAAAATCCCTTCGTGCTTGACCTCGGTCTTCTTGACTTTACCTTGGGTATAGGGGTTAATCTCAACGTTGCTACCGTTATCTGTATTACCCTCTCGCTCATTATCGCAAAATACATAAACAAGAGATAATTTTTATGAAAATCTTACTGGCATCAAAATCTCCCCGCAGACGCAAAATGCTTAAAGAGCTGGGGGTAAAATATACCCTCTGGAACGGCGAGGCGGATGAAAGCGTAAACAAAGAATACAAGCCTCATTCACTTGTAAAACTGCTTGCAAAAAGAAAGGCGTACGCCGCTTATAAAGACGTAAAGGCCAAAGACACGCTTATCATTTCGGCAGACACAGTCGTTGTTCTCGGAAATGAGATATTAGGCAAACCCAAAGATGATGACGATGCAAGAAGAATGCTCCGTTCAATGAGCGGTTCTTCACACTACGTCTATTCGGGAGTTGCAGCAATTTACAATGGAAAAACAGTGTCGGATTACGAAAAAACACAGATAAAATTCCGTGATATTTCCGACAGCGAAATTGAAAGATATATTAAAACCGGAGAACACAGAGACAAAGCAGGCAGTTACGGAATTCAGGAAAAGGGCGGTTACTTTGTCGAAAGTGTAAAAGGCGACATAAATAACGTCGTCGGTCTGCCCGTTTTAAAGCTGCGTAATATGATTTACAAAGAATTCAACATCGACATTTTTGACAACTGACAAAACACTACACAAAACAAGGGGCAAAACGTTATGGCAAGAATTATCGGAGTCGATCTTGGCACCTCCAACACATACGTATACAGAAAAGGCAGGGGCATTGTTGTCAGAGAGCCTTCCGCCATCGCTATCGACGAAGAAAAAAGCAAGGTCGTAGCTTTGGGCGAAGACGCCTATGATATGATGGGCAGAGAACCTGCAAACGTAAAAACATACCGTCCGATCAAAGACGGTGTTATATCGGAATTTGACGTTACTGTCGCTATGCTTCACGGCTTTTTTGTTAAGGCGGCAGGAAAAGGCAGTCTGAACAGACCTAACGTCGTATTGTCGGTTTCTCAAAGTATTACAGAGGTTGAAAGAAGAGCCCTTGAAGAAGCGGTTTCCGAGGCCGGGGCAAGAAGCGTAGCCATCGTACAAGCCCCCTTTGCCGCCGCTTTGGGAGCATCGTTACCTATTGAAGAACCCAGAGGCAGTATGATAGTAAACATCGGAGGTGGAACTACCGACGTTGCAGTTATGAGTCTCGGCGGAATAATAGAAGCCGACTCTGTCAGAGTGGGCGGCGATGAAATTGACGAAGCCATCCAACTCTATCTTAAACACAAATACAATCTTATAATCAGTATGACCGATGCCGAAGAACTGAAAAAGCAAATAGGCACGGTTTCCCCCGAAAAATCAACAAAGGAAGCCGAAGTCTATGGACGGGACGCTCTTACAGGGCTTCCTTTGAACGTTAAAGTAAAAGGCGAGGAGCTAAAGATGCCTATCACCGAACAGCTTGCCCACATCGTTGAATGTATAAAAAACACTCTTGAAAAGCTCCACCCCGAACTTTGCGCCGACATACACGATTTCGGTATGACCCTGTCGGGCGGCGGTGCATTACTTGACGGCATCGACCTCTATTTCTCAAAGCTTTTCGGATTTGACGTAAAGATTGCCGAAAAGCCTCTCGACTGCTGTGTGTCAGGCTTGGAAAAAATAGTAGAACTGTTCCCTTCAGCCCTCGATTTTAACGACTGATTTCCCATACAGGAGAAGCTTCAAGTGAAAAATCTGTTTCAGAACAAATTTATGATTTTTACCGTCGTTATTGCAATATTGCTTGTCGGTACCACGTCATTTATATCCGCTCTGGGCTATACGTCCTATGTCAGAAATGCCATAGGTATTGTTCTTACGCCCATACAGAAGGGTGCGAACAGCGTTTTCGACAGCATTGAAAACATATTTTCAAGTAAAGAGGATTACAAAAAGCTAAAAAAAGAAAACGAAGAGCTAAAGCTGCATCTTAAAGAGCAGGAAGATAAGCTTAAAGAAGCAGAGCTTGCCCTTAAGCAAAACGAAGAACTTAAAAACTATCTCGGAATTAAAGATGAACACACCGATTTTGTATTCACTAACGCTTCGGTAACCTCTCGTTCTTCCGAAAAAACGCCAAACATTATTACAATTGACAAGGGACTCTCACACGGAATTGACACGGGTATGCCCGTCATTGACAAATACGGTTTTGTGGGTATCGTGTGCGAAACCGGTCTTACTTGGTCAAAAGTAAAAACCGTGGTTTCTCCCGACACCTCCATCGGTGTATATATTGAAAGAACAGGGGAGTCCGGCATAACCAGCGGCACATTTAAAGCTTCAAAGGACGGTCTTTTTACCCTCTCCTATCTGGGAGACAATACCGACGTAAAGCAAGGCGACAGAATCTTTACCTCGGGCGACGGGAGCAATTTCCCAAAGGGAATTCTGCTCGGAAACGTAGAATATACCGAAAAGAATTCGGTTACAAGAGAAATAATAGCATACATAAGACCTATTTCACCCCTCAAGGAAGTTAATGAGGTAATGATAATTACCGAATTCGAGATGAAATATGAATAAAAACTATACTTCACGCATCGGTATAATTTTTGACGTATTGGTTTACGGGCTGTTTGCAATTATTCTTTCAATATTGCAGACAACACTTATTCCGCGTATGCATATATACGATGCGACACCCGACATTTTAATAGGCGCCATAGCTTTTCTTGGTATTTACCGCGGTGAAAAAACGGCGGCTTTGTTTGGTTTGCTGGCAGGACTGTGCGTTGACGGACTAGGCTCTGTCGGCGTGTCTTTTTTGCCGCTTTTTTATTGCATCGGCGGCTTTATATGCGGCAACGTAGGTAAGGCGGCGAAAGAAAACGCCCGTTTTGCCGCATTTCTCGTTACCATTCCCGCATTCTGCTTTTTCAGAACGCTTATAACGTTTGTTAAATATCTTATCGAATATACAAATACACTTGACTTTGCCTACTACGGACTGTATATTGCTCTGCCCGAGTTTGTTTCTACCCTATGCTTATGCATACCCGTATTTCTCGTTACATTGCTGTTTGACAGCCCGTTACAGTACGCAAGAAAGAAGGGGTGGTTATATTGAAAAAGAACCATAAATTTCATTTTAGATATATTACCGTCGCCGCCTTCTTTGCGCTTGTGTGTCTGCTTTTTGCCGCAAGAATAGTGTATTTGCAGATTTCTTCTCCCGAACTAAAAAAAGATTCGGGGCTTAGCGTAAAGACAGTTACAATCAAAGCTATGCGCGGCGAGATTTACGACAGAAACGGCAAAAAATTGGTATCAAACGAATATTCGTATAACATATGTCTTGATGCAGGTTCATTCCCGAAATCAAACAATGCCATTAATTCTACCGTTACCAAGCTGTCAAAACTTGTGCCAGAAAAAGAATATAACTACTTCCCCCTTGAAAATGAATATCCATCCTATTCTTATAAAGAATTTGACAAAGACAGCTCAGAATATAAGTCGTTTCAAAAAATGCTCGACAGATTCTCTTTGAAAAGGGATACCGGCGTAAAAGAATTTACCGACTTTTTGTTTAAGAGATACGGCTTGCTTGATAAAGAAAACAAGCTTACCGTTGACAAAGATGAACTAAACGCTCTGCTCAGAATAAGATACGAAATGGACAGGCTTGAATTCAGCCCTCTCAATCCATTTACGGTAACCGAAAACGCCGATATGCAGACCATTACCTCTGTCAAAGAGGCAAACCTCGACGGCGTTGTAACAGAAAAAATTGCAAAGAGAATTTACAATTATCCCGGATATATGTCCCATATTCTCGGCAGAACGGGTAAAATTCCCGCGGCAGAACTTGAAGCTTATACGCAAAAAGGCTATGCAATGGACGCAATTGTGGGTATCGAAGGCGCCGAAAAAGCGTTTGAAGACTATCTTCGCGGAACCGACGGTACTCTCATTACCGTTGAAGACAAGAACGGAAACATTGTTGACGAATACTACAAAAAGCAACCTGTTCCGGGTAAAGACGTATATCTGACAATCGACGTTGAACTGCAGATATGTGCCGAGGATGCATTGGCATATAATATCGCTTATATCAAGGAAAAAGCCGATAAAAAAATCGAAGAAAAGATTAATAAATATACCGATGCAAACGGTAATCTTCGTCCCAATGCGAACATTCCTCAGTATATAGGAGAAGATGTAAACTCGGGAGCGGCAACCCTCGTTAATCCCAATAACGGCGAGGTGTATGCGTTAGCATCATATCCCACGTACGATCTTACTACCTACCTCAAAGAATATAACAATCTGTTGAACGCTCCCCATAATCCCCTCTACAACAGAGCGCTTATGGGCGCGTACGAACCCGGCTCAACATTTAAAATCGGTGTTGCCGCCGCCGCTCTCGAATACGGAATTATAAATAAAGATACAATTATCTATGATAGCGGTATTTATAAATACTACGAGGACTTCAGACCGCAATGCTGGATATATTCGTCATACGGCTACGGCCACGGAAAAATGAACGTTATTTCCGCAATTCAGCACTCGTGCAACTATTTCTTCTATGAAACGGGCAGACTTCTCACAATTGAGAATATGAATGCCTATACGAAAAAACTCGGTCTCGGTGAATTTACTGGTATTGAACTTCCCGAATCAAAGGGTATTCTTGCGGGTCCCGCCTACAGCTCGTCCATAAATAAATTATGGGTTCCCGGAGATACTGTTCAAGCGGCTATCGGACAGTCTGACAACACGTTTACTCCGTTGCAGATATCCACCTATCTCTCAACTATAGTTAACGGGGGAACCAGATATCAGGCTCACATTCTCCACTCGGTTAGAGATTTCGGCACAAATGAAATAGTCTACCGTCAAGACCCCAACGTACTCAATGAAGTTCAGCTTTCCGAAGATAATCTGAACACCCTTAAAATCGGAATGAGAAACGTAATGGAAAACGGTACTGCCGCTCCCGTATTCTCAAACTATCCGATTGACATAGGCGGAAAAACAGGTACCGCTCAGGTCGGTAAGACAAAGAGTAACAACGGTATATTTATGGCGTTTGCACCATACGATAATCCCGAAGTCGTTGCATCCTGCGTTATTGAACAGGCGGGAGGAAGTAACGATGTCGGCGTTACTCTCAGAAGAATGTTCAACAAGTATTTTAATATAACCGAATAATTTTTTACAAGGAAAACTGTATGAAAAAATATATACTGTTTATCGTGGCGGTAGTTTTTCTTCTTTCCGCTGTCTCGTGCGCGTCAACACCAAAAGATACGGGCGATTTTGAATGCGAGTTTGACAAAAAAGCAAAAACGGCAACCATTACAGGCTATAACGGAGACCTTGAAGAAATCGTCATTCCCGAAAAATTTGACGATTATACCGTAACAAGCATTGGCTGGAGCGCATTTTCAAAAAAATATAACATTGAAAGAATTATCCTGCCCGAAACTATACAAACCATTGAAGCGTCCGCATTTGAATACTGTATCAGCCTTGAAAACATTAATTTTCCAAACTCGTTAAAATCTATCGGTAATACGGCTTTTCTCAGTTGCAGAGCGCTTTTAACCGCTTCCATAGGTGAAAATATTGAATCTCTCGGAATTGGAGTTTTTTCGGGATGCACATCGCTTGACAAAATAGTCGTAAACGAAAACAACAAATACTACTCGTCTGACAGCTACGGCGTATTGCTTGACAAAGAGCAAAAGACACTACTCCAATACCCCGCAGGCAGTATGAGTATATCCTACAATATGCCCGACAGCGTAGTTGAAATTGCAGGCTACGCATTTGAAAAATCAGAATTTCTTGAAAAGATTACGTTTTCGGACAATCTGAAAAAAATCGGAAGCTGCGCTTTCCAGAATTCCGGTATTCTTGAGGCAAGCTTTGGCGACAGTCTCGAAGAAATTGGTTTTTCGTGTTTTAACGAATCAAAAATTACAGACGTTTCTCTTGGAAACAACGTAAAAATAATAGGAGAATCGGCATTCAGTTGGTGTACGTCTCTTTCTGAAATGTTTATTCCTGCATCTGTCGTTGAAGTCGGTCAATCTGCATTCTATATGTGTACTGCAATTGAAAATTTCACAGTTGATAAAGACAACAAAGTATATTCAAGCGACGAACACGGCGTTTTGTATGACAAACAAGGAAGCATTCTTCTCTATTACCCCATCGGAAGCACAAGAACGGAATACTCGGTTTTACAAAAAACCGCTGCTATTTCGGCAAACGCATTTTCACCTACCCTCTTTTTAACAAAAGTAATCATACCCGATTCGGTTGAGAAAATAGGCGATAAAGCATTTGCTCAGTGTGCAAACCTGAACGACGTTGTTTACGAAGGAACACCGCCTGTAAACATCGCCGACAACGCATTTGAGAAATAAAAAGCATCCGTATAAAATGGAATTCTTGAAAATGCATAAATAGTCAGGGCTTTGCCCTGAAACCTACAAAAGGGCACTTTTGAAAAAGTGCCCTTTTGTATCCCTCGAAACCTTACTATATGGCTTTTGTATGCAACAAAAAAGTGTGGGAAACCCACACTTTTTTATTTTTCAGGGTCAAGTAAAGGCCAGTAAGCCTTGACGTAGTCAAGTCCCGACCAGATGGTCATAAATACCATAAATGCTACCGTAACGTAGCTGAGTACGTGGTACTCACCGATAAACGTCTTTCCGAAAAATGCGGGTTCAAGGATCATTACAAGTATGCATACGATCTGCGAAACCGTCTTAATCTTTCCAAGGATAGCTGCCGCAAGTACTCCGCCGCTCTTGTTTGATACGATCATACGGAGAGAGGTTACTGCAATCTCACGAAGGATAACAACAAACGTTGCCCACGCGAATACCATAAAGAATACTCTGTCGTAAGAAATCGTTGTGAGAAGAGCGATATATCCGCCAATCGTCATAAGCTTGTCTGCAACGGGATCCATAAACTTGCCGAAATCGGTAACAAGATTGTGTTTTCTTGCAATCTTGCCGTCAAGCATATCGGTTAATGCCGTAAGACCAAACAACAATGCTGCCGCTATTCTCGACCAAAACTGTCCGAGAACGGGAAACATTATAATGAACATAAAAAACGGAATCATTATCATTCTGAGAACCGTCAGCTTGTTGGGTAAATTCATTTTCATAAGTCTATCTCCTGAATACTGTATTTATTTCGTTTCACCGATAAGGTCATAGTCAAGGACCTCGGTGATTTTTACGTTATATATCTTACCTTCGGGAAGTCTTTTTGCGCAAGTGAAATATACCTTTCCGTCGATCTCGGGTGCATCTGCGGCACTTCTGCCAAAGTGGGTATTTGACACGGGATCAAAGCCCTCGCAGAGTACTTTGATTATCTTGCCCACTTTTTTCTCGTTGTTCCGGGCATTTATGTCATACTGCATATCCATTATGATATCGCAACGATCCTGCTTAATCTGCTCGTCAATCTGGTCTTCAAAATCATAAGCAGGCGTACCCTCTTCTCTCGAATATGTAAAAGCTCCAAGTCTGTCAAATCTGGTTTCCTTTAAATATTCACAAAGCTCGGTAAAGTCCTCTTCCGTTTCACCCGGGAAGCCCGTAATAACGGTCGTACGCAGAGTAATATCCGGAACAGCCTTTCTCAGTCTTTCGACCGCGCTCTTGATAACAGCTTGTCCGCCGTGTCTGTTCATCGCTTTCAGCATATTCTCGGATATGTGCTGAATGGGCATATCAATATACTTAACAACTCTGTCGTTGTTCTTGATTTCTTCAACAAGCTCGTCGGTAATTTTATCGGGGTAACAGTATAAAAGTCTTATCCACGGAATATTTGTTTCAGCCGTTATCTTTCTTATAAGCTCTGCAAGCTTGTATTCGCCGTAAAGGTCTACGCCGTATCGCGTCGTATCCTGAGCAACGAGCGTAAGCTCAAGCACTCCGAGAGCTTCAAGATTTTTCGCCTCTTTAACAATATCTTCCATCGTTCTGCTTCTGAATTTTCCTCTGATAGAAGGAATAGCGCAGTATGCGCACTTGTTGTCGCAGCCCTCGGCAATCTTCAGATATGCCATATATTCCGGAGTTGTAACAAGCCTGTCGCCGCCTATATCGTAGTTGTCGATGTCGCCGTATTTTTCAAAGAACTTGTTTTTCTCGACAGCCTTTACCGCTTCGACAATATCGTGTATTGCCGCGATACCGATAACAGCGTCGCATTCGGGAAGCTCTTTTTTGAGCTCTTCTCTGTAGCGTTCGGACATACAGCCCGTAACGATAAGCCCCTTACACTTAGCGTTTGTCTTGAGCCACGCGGCGTCAAGAATGGTATCAATAGACTCTTGCTTCGCGCTTTCGGTAAAAGCGCAAGTATTTATAATAATTATGTCAGCTTCGGTCTCCTCGGGAGTGATCTCATAACCCGCCGTGTATAGCTCATTGAGCATTATTTCGGTGTCAATGAGATTCTTTGGGCAACCGAGAGAGATAAATCCGATCTTACTCTTCTTCATTTTCTTCAAGCAACCTCGTATAAGCATATTTTATTTCCGCATAGCCGTAACCGTAACGCGCTAATGCCGCTGTTACCGCCCTTGCGGTCTTTGTATCGCATATTTTTTGCACAAGATTTTTTTTGCGAACCATTTTCACACAGTTTTCTTTAAAATCGACGTCTTCGGTACATTCGTCAAACTTACCGTTTATCAGTTCTCTGTCAAAGCCTTTTTTCTGAAGTTCAAGCTTTATTCTGGCTTTCCCGTAAAGTTTCTTGTCAGCAAGATATTCTGTATACGACTTCATAAGCCTTGCGTCGTTAACCAGTCCCGCTTCCTTCAGCCTCTCAACAGCCTTGTCGACAAGCTCGGGAGCAAACCCCTTACGCATAAGCTTTTCACGCAGACTTTTTTCGGTATTATCGGCGAAAACCAGTATGTTTGACGCTGCATTCATAACCTCGGATACACCGTCTTTTTTCGGTTCGCTTTTGTTTTTTTCAAATTCTTTCATCACAGTTTTCAGTTTTCAAGGTCAGCAACCGAAATATCGAAATCTTCATCGAGATCGATGCCGTCATTCTTGCCGGCTTCGCCGTTCTTGAATCTTTCCATAATTCTGTCTTCAAGCATCTTGAAGAGTTCGGGGTTGTTTTCGATAGCCTGACGCGCGTTATCTCTGCCCTGTGCAAGTCTTTCGCCGTCAATATAGAACCAAGCTCCGCTCTTTTCGATTATACCCATATCAACGCCTACCTCGATAAGCTCGCTTGACTTAGAGATACCCTTGCCGTAGAGAATATCGAATTCCGCCGTTTTGAAGGGGGGCGCCACCTTGTTTTTAACGATCTTGCACTTAACTCTGTTACCGTATGATTCCGTGCCGTTTTTAAGTGTTTCAACCCTTCTTATGTCAATTCTTACGGACGCATAGTACTTAAGAGCAGTACCGCCCGACGTAACCTCAGGGTTACCGTACATAACACCTATCTTCATACGGAGCTGGTTGATGAATATTACTACGCAGTTCGACTTTGCGATAGAGCCTGACAGCTTACGCAATGCCTGAGACATAAGTCTTGCCTGACCTGCAACCTGAGCGTCGCCGATATCACCGTCGATTTCCTGCTGCGTTACAAGAGCAGCAACAGAGTCAACAACAACTACGTCAACAGCACCCGAGCGTACAAGCGCATCAAGAATACCCAGAGCTGCCTCGCCGCTTTCGGGCTGTGAAACGAGAAGCTCGTCAACGTCTACGCCGATTGCCGCCGCATACTGAGGGTCGAGCGCATTTTCTACATCGATATAAGCAGCAGTACCGCCCGTCTTCTGAACCTCGGAAACAACGTGCAGAGCAAGAGTGGTCTTACCCGATGCCTCCGGACCGTATATTTCAATAATTCTTCCTCTCGGAACACCGCCGACACCGAGAGCCAGGTCGAGCGACAAAGAACCGGTCGAAACGGCTGTTACGTTCATATTCGTATTTTCACCAAGCTTCATAATTGAGCCTGCGCCGTGATCCTTTGTAATCTGAGAAAGGGCTGTCTGAAGAGCTTTCTTCTTTGCTTCCTTATCCTGAATCTGACCTACAACTTCTGTTTTCTTTGCTTTCTGTGCCATTTTTTCATATTCCTTTCGATTTATGTGAAAACCTATTTTCGCATACTGAACATATATAATTATTTTATCAAATTTTACGCGTTTTGTCAATCGCGGCTTACTATATAATATAGTTAATTTACAAAATATTATATACTTTTTGCAAAAACTGTGTTATAATAACAGATAACGGAGTTTATTTCTCCCCATTGTTTTATATTTTTAAAAATAATACTGTATGAGGTTACAATAAATGGCAGAAAAGAACTGTCGTCTCGGAACCGTCGGAGGACAGGCGGTTATCGAAGGCGTTATGATGAAAAATAAAGACCAGTACGCGCTTGCCGTACGTATGCCCGAGGGTAATATAAGAGTTACAAAGGACGAATGTAAGAGTGTACGCGAAAAATTCAAGTTCCTCGGTTGGCCGATAATCAGAGGCGTTGTAAATATGGTAGAATCACTTATTCTATCAATGAAAACGCTTACCGTTTCAGCCGATGCTTTCGGCATTGAAGAAGAGGAAACAAAGTTTGAAAAATGGCTTGAAAAGCACTTTGGCAAGAGCCTTCTTGATTTCGTAATGGTAATTGCGATGATACTCGGGTTAGCTCTCGGAGTGGGACTTTTCTTCTTCCTTCCCCTTTTTATCTCGTCGAGTCTTTTTGACAAGGCGGGACAGGAAACAAAATGGTACGCAACGCTCGTAGAAGGGGGCATTAAGATTGCCATTTTCGTTGCATATCTCTGGGCAGTATCGCTCATGAAAGATATCAGACGTGTGTTTGAATATCACGGCGCCGAGCATAAGACCATTTTCTGTTATGAAGCAGGCGAGGAACTGACTCCCGAAAACGTAAAGAAATACAAGAGATTTCACCCCAGATGCGGAACAAGCTTTATTTTCGTTATACTGCTCCTTTCCATTCTGGTTTCTTCGATCGTATATTCATTCCCCATCATGAAATCCAACCTTATTTTAAAATTCGCTTCAAAGATACTTACCCTTCCCCTTACGGTAGGAATCGGATATGAATTTATCCGTTTTGCAGGCAAACACGATAATTTTCTTACAAGAATTCTGTCTGCACCGGGACTTTGGATGCAAAGAATAACAACGCGCGAGCCCGACGAAAAACAGATCGAGGTTGCTATAGCATCGCTCAAATGCGCCATCCCTGAAGAATTCCCCGAAGCTATCGAAGAATTCAATCCCGAAAAATACGAAGATATTAAAGCCAAACAAAAAACCGAAAAAGATACAGAAAATAATACCAATGAATGATATTGATATTCTGAAGCTTTATTTCTCGGGGAGTGAGCTTGATAAAGCTGTTGAAAAATATAAAAACGGCATTCCTGCCGCATATATAATCGGAGAATGGGAATTTTTCGGCGACAGATATTATATCGATGAAAACTGCCTTATTCCCCGTTGCGACACCGAAAGGGTGGTTGAATGTTTACTTGCAAACCTGCCTGAAAACGCCTGTTTTGCAGATCTTTGTACAGGCTCTGGATGTATTGCGATTTCTACCCTTAAAAGAAAACCTTATTCAAAATCTTACGCCGTTGACATATCCGAAAAGGCTCTTGACGTAGCAAAAAGGAATGCAAAACTTAACGGAGTGGAAAACAGAATAGAATTTATATGCTCTGACGTTTTTCAAACAAATTTCGGAGACCGTAGGTTTGACGTAATTGTTTCGAACCCGCCGTATATTCCGACAAAGGACCTTGAAAAACTTGATGTATACGTAAAAACGGAACCAATTTCCGCTTTAGACGGAGGAGACGACGGAATGGATTTTTACAGACACATCGTCTCAAAATTCAAGAATAATCTCTCCGCAAACGGCAAGTTCATCTTTGAAATAGGCTTTGATCAGGAAGAACAAATAAAAAAAGTCGCTCTTGAAAACGGCTTTGAATGTACAGTAAAAAAAGATTATTCGGGCAATCCTCGCGTTGCTCTGCTTCAATAATATTTTTTTGGAGGATATATGAAAAAAACTCTCAGACTTCTCTGCTTACTTATTGTTTGCACAATGACTCTCGCGCTTTTTACAGCATGCGCTCCAAGAAGAAAAGCGGGCGATCCCCCCGTATTTACGTCGGACAGAAGGGTCGTTATGAAAATCGGCGACTACAACGTAAGCTACGATTTTTACAGATTTCTCTTTATGAATTCAAAAAACTATTTTGACAACGGCGATGAAAACTACTGGAAACAAGAGGGCAATGACGTTAACAAGGTTAAAGAATACGTCCTCAATTCCTTGCTCGAAATATACACGTATTTCACTCTTGCCGACAGATACGACGTTAAGCTGTCAAACGCCGACATCCGTGAAATTGAAGCCGAGCTTGAAAACGCTAAATCAGGCTACTCCGACGATGAATTCAAAAAAGAGATTGCAACGGCATATCTCACTGAAGAACTATATCTATTCTCGCTCAAAACCCAAAAGCTTAAATACCTCGTATATTCTGAATTGATATCCGAATCGGCGGGTATCATTAAGGTCGACGATGCAACTCTTGAAAAGGCGCTTGAAGAAGACTTCGCAAGAGCAACCCATATTCTTTTCACATACGATAACGACATCGAAAAAGAAAAACAAAAGGCTCTTGCAGAAAGCGTACTTGAGAGACTCAAAAACGGCGAAGATTTTGAAAAACTGAAAGAGGAATACAGCGACGACAACGCCTTGAAAAACAACACCGACGGCTACTATTTCACACACGGCGAGTTCCGGAATATGTTTGAATATGCCGCTTTTGAATTAGAGGTAGGCGAAATTAGCGAAATTGTAACGACAGACGTCGGAATTCATATTGTAAAACGACTCCCTATTGAAGAAGAATACGTTAACAAACACTATGAGCAATTGCGTACGCAGTGCATTACCGCAAAATTTTATGACCTTGTAAATGCCGTTCAAAAGGGACTTAAGGTCGAATATAAAGACGAATACAAAGATATCAAGCTTGATACTTTTAACGAAGAATAATATGAGTGAATTTCAAAAAGGTATTATTATAAAGGGTCTGGGCGGTCTGTACGATATAAAACTCGAAGACGGTTCAATTGTAAGCTGTAAGGCAAAGGGCGCATTCAGGCACGAAAAAATTACACCCTATGCAGGCGATAACGTTACTCTGAAGCAGTCGGATAAGGGCGTCGTTATTGAAGAGATAAATGACAGAAAAAACCACCTCATCCGTCCGCCTGTTGCAAATTTGGATATACTGTTTGTTGTTATTGCGGCGGCAAAACCCTCTCCTATGCTTTCTATTACCGACAAACTTATTTCGATTGCCGAATATAATAAAATCGAGCCCGTTATCATAATCAGCAAAAGCGACCTTGATTCACAAGAGGCTGACAGGTTGGCAGATATATATAAAAAATGCGGTTTTACTGTTTTTGTATCAAACAAGGATGACGACAAAAATGAACTGTCGGATTTTGTACTTGAATATGCAAACGGAAAGATCTCAGCTTTTGCAGGCGCTTCGGGCGTGGGTAAATCCACGGTAATGAACGCACTCTTTCCCAAGCTTACGCTTGAAACAGGCGATATAAGCCATAAGACTGAGCGCGGTAAGCATACCACAAGACACGTCGAACTGTTCGGGCTTGACTATCTTACCGATGACGTCAATATGAAAGGATACATAGCTGACACACCGGGGTTCAGTCTGCTTGACTTTACAAGATTTGATTTTTACAAAAAAGACGATCTTGTTTACACCTTCAGAGAATTTGACGACTATATCGGCACTTGCAAATATACGAAATGCTCTCATACGACCGAGGACGGATGTAAGATAATTGAAGCGGTAAACGATGGACTTATCCCTAAAGAACGCCATGACAGCTACCGCGAAATATACGATACGTTAAAAAACAAACACGATTGGGACTAAACATAAAAGGCTTTACACGGGATAACCCCGTATAAAGCCTTTATTTCTTTTTGGGATAGTGCTTTTTGCTCTTTTTCTTTTTAACCGAGAAGCCAAAACTGCCTATCTTTTTACCAAGCTCAAAATATTCTCCGTGTGCAAATGCCGCAAGCTTTGCCTTTTCAAGATGCAGCTTGCCGTCTTCGCCAAGCAGACTTTCGTCAACGTTTATGGCGGTAATATCTGCAATAAACATATGGTGAGAGCCAAGCTCGACAATATCGGTTACCTTACATTCAAGGTTCATCGGACATTCTTCGATCATAGGACAGCTAACAGTAGAACTTGCCGCCTTCGTAAAATTACATTTTTCAAATTTGTCTACCTTTGCCCCCGTATATATACCGCAATAGTCAGCCTCTTTTACGCGGCTAGCAGGCGTAAGGTTTATAACAAATTCTTTGGTGTTTTTGATTATTTCAAAAGAGTGTCTCTGCGGTCTTATCGACACGTAGGTTTTCGGCGGATTCGAATTCAATATTCCCGTCCAAGCGATTGTAATTATATTTGAATTATCCATATCGCCGCACGACACCATAACCGGTGGAACGGGTGAAAGAAGCGTACCGCCCTTCCATATGACCTTACTCAATTTATTTGCCCTCTTTGCTTTCTAAAGCGAGTTTTATAAGCTTGTCGATAAGCTCGGAATACGTCATTCCGCTTGCCATTGCCATTTTGGGATAAAGGCTTATGTTTGTAAAACCGGGGAGGGTGTTAATTTCGTTAAATACGATTTTCTCTTCCTCTCCGCACACGAAAAAGTCAACTCTGGAAAGTCCCTTACAATCAAGATATGTAAATATTCCTTCAGCCATACGCTTAAGGTTGAGCCACGTTGACTTGCTTATCTTTGCAGGTATGCTGTAAGTCGACGTACCGTTGTTGTATTTGTCATCGTAGTCATAAAAATCAGCATCGGAAATAATTTCTCCGCAAGTCAATGCAACCGGATTGTCGTTTCCGAGTACGGCAACCTCGACCTCTTTGCCCACAATTGCTTCTTCGATGAGTATCTTGCTGTCAAACTTGATAGCCTTCAAGAGCGCGTCTTTAAGTTCCTCACCGTTTGTAACCTTTGAAACGCCCACAGATGAGCCTGAGTTTGCGGGTTTAATAAATACGGGATAGCCTAGCTCGTTTTCTACGTCGTTTTTAATGGAGTCAAACGACGTTAGTACGTCTTTTTTTGTTGCGTATACGCAAGCCGCCATCGGAATTCCGTAGTTATTTAAAACAAGCTTAGTAAAAGCCTTATCCATACATACGGCTGACGACGCGCATCCGGGTCCGACGTATGGCACTCCGCACATATCAAGCATTCCCTGAAGTTTTCCGTCTTCGGAATATGCCCCGTGCATTACGGGATATACGACGTCAACGGCAACCCTTTCAAGTGTATTGTCTGCATTTATTGCATATACGGCATGGTCGCCGTAGGTGGTCGACATAAGTGCCTTTCTGCAATTTACGCTATCGTCCATCCACGTGTTATTCTTTATATTTTCGTTTGCGCCTTCGTAAATATACATCTGTCCGCCGCGTGTAATACCGACCTTAACTATGTTATATTTTTCCTTATCAGCATTTTCAAGCACAGAATAAGAGGACTTGAGCGATACCTCGTATTCCGTCGAGTTTCCGCCGAACATTACGCAAAAATTCGTCTTGTTGCTCATAAAAACATCTCCGTCATAATGTAATATATATTACATATTATTCTATCACAAGCGCAAATGTTTGTCAATAAAGCTATGTTTTTGGTGTGATAAAAAGAAAACGCTTTCGCGTTTTGCGCCCACGGCGCAGGGCAACATGGGGTTGCAAAAGATTGCATATTTAAGAATTATTGAGTTTCAGAAAACAAAAGGAGGTATCCGTAGGGGGAACCCCCTCGGTCGTTTTAGGGGTAGGGGTCTTTAGGGGCGGGGGAATCGAAACCCCTGCCCCTAAATGCCTTCTTTGTAA
>JAFUJB010000015.1 GCA_017473865.1 Clostridia bacterium
AAAGGAGGTCAAAGCCTTCTACCGTGTTGCATCCGCACTGTATAAAGTTTGCAGGGTCAAATGTGCAACGGAAGTTTTCGCAATAGAGCTTTTCGAAAATCTTTTTACATCTTTCGGGAGTGTCGCCGTAGATGCCTTTTTCATTCTCGTGAAGGAGAATGATGTCGTGCTTCTTTGCATATTTGATGAACTTCTGCAATCTTGCAATAACCTTGTCAAAATGCTTTTCATAGTCGTCGTTTTTATCAATGTAGAAGCTGAAAACACGGATGTATTTAGTGTCAAAAAGCTTAGCAAGCTTAACTATCTTTTTAAACTTGAGGAAATGCTTGAAGAAGCCGCCGTCGATCTTTGCTTTACCGATAGGCGAGCCGATTGCAGAAATCTTGATGCCGTTCTTATCAAGTTTTTCTTTAACTTCCTTTGCGAAGCTCATTGTAAAATCGCCTACGTTGATCTTATCAATTGAGCGGAGCTCCATATATCCTACGTTTATTTCTTTAAGTGTTTCGATCTGTTTGTCAAGCTCGGGAGCTATTTCGTCGGCAAAGCCGGAAAATCTATACTTCAACATAATTTACACCCCACTATATGCGGAAAATCCGCCGTCTACGGGAACAACGATACCCGTTACAAAACTTGCTGCCTGATTGTCAACGAGCCACATAAGCGTACCGCCGAGCTCGCTTGCTTCGCCAAAACGTCCCATAGGAGTAGCGTTGAGAATCTTACCTGTACGTGCTGTGGGAGTTCCGTCCTCGTTAAAGAGAAGGCCTCTGTTCTGGTGAGTAACAAAGAATCCGGGAGCGATAGCGTTAACACGGATACCTGCTTTTGCAAAGTATACAGCAAGATACTGTGTGAAGTTGGAAATAGCAGCCTTAGCACCCGAGTATGCGGGAATCTTTGTGAGAGGTCTGTATGCGTTCATCGAAGAAATGTTGATGATTACGCCGTCTCTGTTTATCATAAGGGGAGCGAAGATCTGTGTGGGAAGAAGTGTACCCATAAAGTTGAGGTTAAGTACGAACTGAATTCCTGCCTGATCGAGTTCGAAGAAGGATTTTACCGATTCTTCTGCACTCTTGTCTGTGTAGAATTCGTCATCAGAAGTACCCTTGGGGTTGTTTCCGCCTGCGCCGTTGATGAGAATATCAACCTTGCCGAAAGCCTTAAGGACTTCTTCTTTTGCCTTTTCGAGCGATTCTTTTTCAAGGCAGTTTGCCTGAACTGCAACAGCCTTACCGCCTGCCGCATTAATTTTGTCAGCTGCTTTCTGTGCAGCTTCGAGGTTGAGGTCGAGCAATGCTACTTCTGCGCCGTTTTCAGCGAGAAGTGCGGCAAAATCGGAGCAGAGAATACCGCCCGCGCCCGTAACTACGGCTGTTTTGCCTGTGAGATCGTGTGTGTATTTCATGATCGAGTCTCCTTAAAAAATTATTTTATAGAGAAGAACGTACGAGCGTTTTCAATCGAGACGTTCTTAACAAGTCTTGTTGCGGCGTTAATTTCAAATTCGCCGTTTTCAACTAATGAGCCTACGTAATTGCAGAGAATTCTTCTGAAATAGTCGTGTCTTGCATACGAGGTAAAGCTTCTGCTGTCCGTAAGCATACCGTTAAATCTGCCGAGAAGGCCGGTTGCAGAGCAAACTCTGAGCTGTTCGTTTATTCCGTCGAGGTGATCGCAGAACCACCAAGCAGCACCAAGCTGGAGATTACCGCCGTTTTCGCACCAGAAATTGCCGATCATCGTTGCAAGTTCAAGGTAGTTTGCGTTGTTGAGCGTATAAACGATAGTCTTGGGAAGACCGCCGTTCTTTGCCATAGCGTCGAGAAGGGCGCGCAAAGCGTCAACGTCTGCAATCTTTGCGACAGAGTCGTTACCGCAGTCAACGCCTGCTTTTGCAAACAGGTTAGTATTGTTGTTACGCAGCGCGCTCATATGGAGCTGCTGAGCAATATCGTTCTTTGCGTATTCTTTTGCAATGAATACGAGAAGATACGACGTATAGTCGGAAGCCTGCTTTTCGCTTACGTCTTTCTTTGCGAGAGCAGCTTTAAGTGCCGAATCAGCCTCTTCTTTGGTACCCAAAGTAGCGGGAAGTGTTGTAAGGCTTATATCGGATACTTTACAGCCGTTGTCGGCAAAGAATTTAATTCTGTCTGAAAGGAAGTTTTCCATAGCGTCGATAGAATCAATCTTTGAGCCGTAGATGCCTTCCGCTTTTTCTATGTATGCCGTAAATTCGGGTTTGAGAATTCCGCATACAGCCATATCGGGTCTGAATGAAGGGGAAACTCTGACAGAGAAGCCCGAATCTTTTATTGCCTTGTGATATTCAAGAGTGTCTGCGGGATCATCGGTTGTGAAAATAGCTTCTACGTTTGACTTCAAAATAAGGTTCTTAGCAGAGAAAGAACCGTCTTTCATCATTTCTTTTGTCTGATTCCAGATCTCTTCTGCCGTATCGCTGTTCAGGGGCTTATTGATTCCGAAATATTTTTTTAGTTCAAAATGTACCCAATGATAGACCGCGTTACCTGCCGCGTTTTCGATTGCCTTTGCAAATGCAAAGAACTTATCTTTATAGTCGGCATTGCCTGTTACAAGACTTTCATCCGCGCCGTTTGCTCTCATAAGACGCCATTTGTAATGGTCGCATTCAAGCCAGAGCTCGCCGAGGTCATAGAATTTTCTGTCCTCTGCGATTTCCTTGGGCGAAAGATGGCAGTGGTAGTCAAATATGGGAAGATCTTTTACCTCGTCGTAGAGTTTAATCGAGGTCTCGTTTCCCAAGAGCACTGTATTATCAAAAAATTTCTTCATAATATTACACTCCGAGAGTAATGGTTTTATTTGTTTTTGCAGAGTCGTAAATTGCCATCATACTTTCAAATGAAGGCTGAGTGCTTTCCAACGTAACGGGGAAAGGCTTGTTTGTCTCGAGACAGTCGTAAAACTCTTGAATAAGCTTTTTGTGGCTTGTACCCCAGCATGCCTTACCCGTTTCGCTTCTTTCCGTATAGTCGGTAAAGCTTGACGTGTTGTCGGCATAAGTTGTTTTCAGCGTATTGCCTTCAAGACGTACCGAGCCCTGCTCGCACATAACTTCGAACAAAATGGGCGCGTCCTTGCAGAAAGCTGTAGTCGCAAAGAAAACTAAGTTCTTGTCGGGATATCTGAGATATGCGCTTATCGTATCTTCTTCGTCGATAACGCCCTGTAAGTGATAGTTTGCACTCATTGCCGATATTTCTTTTGGGGCACCGAAAAGGTACGTAGCAAGGTCAAGAGTATGTATCGACTGGTTGATAAGCACTCCGCCGCCCTCTTTTATTAGCTCTCCGCGCCAGCCGCTCGTTGTGTAATACGCTTCGTTTCTTGACCAGGTTACAATGGCGCGCGCGCCGATAACTTTGCCTAAAGATCCGCTCTCAATAATGGATTTTGCCTTTATAACAGAGTCATTGTATCTGTTTTGGAAGCATATACCGAGCTTTGCTCCCGAATCATTTGCCGCGCTTTTCAGTTCGTCAAACTGTTCGTGGGATATTGCAGGGGGCTTTTCCATAAGTACGTTGACGTTCTTTTTAAGAGCCGCCAATGCCATAGGAACGTGAAGATAGTGAGGGGTGCAAATGTGCAATACGTCGATCTGCTCTTTTTCAAGCATATCTTCCAGCGAGGAATAGCCCTTGCCGCCGTATTCTTCAAGCCTTTTGTTAAGCTTTTCCGTATTAGTGTCGCAGAATGCCGTTATCTCGGTGTTTTTAACCGATTTCAGCGCTTCTGCGTGGGTTTTGGAGATGGCTCCGCAACCCACAATCGCTGTCTTAAACATAGTAACTCCGAAAATGTTCTTTGGGTTATTAATAACTTCCGCTTGTGTTTGAAACGACAGATTCAGTCTGCGCTTTTATCTTACTTGTTGCAATTCTCTTCTTGAGTTCTTCGTAGTAGAGATCTTCGTCGAAGGGAAGTTCAATAGTCTTGTCGAGCCAGGATGAAAGGTGCATAGCGTTTGAAAGTGTAAGTCCGTTGATACCCTCTTTACCGTCTGCGATAAGGGGAGTGCCGTTGAGGATCTTGCCTGCAAATGCCTTAAGAACACCTGAGTGAGCCTCGTGGAGACCGTCTGTTTCAACTTCTACTTTTTCGAAAGGAATCTTTGCGAAGCCGGTGTCTGCAGTTTTGCAGAACTCTGACATAGACTGACCGAGTTTTGTATACTGGATTGTCTTGCCGTCGGTAACAACTGTACCGAGATCGCAAGTGATTTCAAGTCTGTTTGTACCGGGAGCGTCGCCTGTAGTAGTAACGAATACGCCTGTAGCGCCGTTGGGGAATTCGAGGTAAGCAGTAACGTCGTCTTCAACTTCGATGTCGTGTGATTTACCTATATGGCAGAATGCACGAACCTTGCTGGGCATACCGCAGAGCCACTGAAGCAGGTCGAGCTGGTGAGGACACTGGTTAAGAAGAACGCCGCCGCCTTCGCCTGCCCACGTTGCTCTCCATGAACCTGAGTCATAGTAGAACTGTGAACGGAACCAGTCGGTAATGATCCAGTTTACTCTCTTGATTTCTCCGAGAGTACCGTCTGTAAGCATTTCTTTTATCTTACGGTAGATGCAGTTTGTTCTCTGGTTGAACATCATACCGAATACAACGCCTGTTTCATCTGCAACCGCATTCATTTCTCTTACCTGTTTTGTGTAAACGCCGGCAGGTTTTTCGCACATAACGTGGAGACCTTTTTTCATAGCCTTGATAGAGAGAACGGGGTGGTCGTAGTGGGGAACTGCAACGAGTACGGCATCAACCTTGCCGTTTTCAATGAGATCATCGCCCTCAGCGAAAATTTCAACGGTTTCGGGAAGGTTTTCCTTTGCCCAGTCGCGTCTTGCCTGTGAACGATCGGCGATCGCTGCAAGTTCAACGTTGGGAACGAGTTTTTTTGTTACGATATTGTTTATGTGGGCAGTGCCTATGTTACCAATACCGATAATGCCAAGTCTGATTTTTTCCATAATTTATTTCTCCTCGTAAATATTTTTCAGATGATTTTGCTGTGCTTAAGAGGGTGGTGGATACAACCTCGCAGAACAGCCTGCCGAGATGTAAAATGGATAATTTTACATCATATATAATTATTATAACATTGCATTTACTTATTTTCCATTGCATATTTCGTTTAGGGTATTGCAAAAATAGCGATTTGGGTTTATAATATGTAAGAAGATTGGGGGAAAGGAGGGGTTGAAATGACCGAACGCGATGAGATGCGAACGAAATATATATTTATACACCATACGGTCGGAGACTCTTCGGATCAGGATTTTGACCTTCACTGCCATAGTTTTTATGAAATAGTTTACTTTGAAGACGGAGACGTCGTTTATCTTATAGAGGGCAAGGAGTACAGACCGAAGCCGTACAGCGTATTGCTTATCGGGCCTAATGTTTTTCACGGTGTCAAAACTAAAAGTACGATGCCGTATAAGCGATACGTACTGCACTTTTCACCCGAGATTGTTCCCGAACAAATAAGAAAGGCGTTGCTTTCTTTTTACGGGGCAAACAGCGGAAAAATATACTATGAAAACATAAGAAATTTTGGGCTTAACGAAGGCTATAACAATATTTTCGAATGTCGGTCGATGCCTGAAGAAATACGCGATATGTCGATATCTATCGCGGTTCAGGGGTTGCTTACAAAGCTGCTTTATATGAGTAAGACGGTTGATAATACAGCCCCTAAGGGTAACGCTAATACCACCGTTTCGGATATGATAGTTTATCTGAACGAAAACATCTGTTCACCTATTTCGCTTGACTTTCTTGCAAAGAAGTTTTACATAAGTAAGCACCATCTTAACAAGGTGTTCAGAAAGGCTACGGGAACGACTGTCGGGAAATACATAAACTATAAGAGAGTTACTCAGGCGCAACAGCTCATAAACAAGGGCTATTCGGCATCGAGAGCGGCGATTGAGTCGGGTTTTGGGGACTATTCGTCGTTTTACAGAGCCTATACTAAGCTTCTCGGGCACGTTCCGAGCGAGGACAAGACTCTTTTTGAATAACAGAATAAAAACCGCCTTGACGGAATATAATTCGTTGAGGTGGTTTTTTTGAATTTAAAAATGATTGGAATATTGACAGCTATTTTTACAATGTTATTAGCGCCGTTTTCGGTGTGTTTTCTGGGGGACGGACAGGCAGAAGCAAAAAGCGACTCTTTGGACAAAAGCAGACTCGAAGACAAAGCAATCGAGGTGTATATAAATGCAACGGGCGAAAAAAAAGAGCTCGACATCGAAGACTACGTATGCTGTGTCCTTCTTGCCGAGGTTCCCGAATCATTTGACGAAGAGGCGACCAAGGCAATTGCTGTGGCTGTAAGGACATATACCTGCAGACGGCTTGAGTCTGACGAAAAATATACGAAACATTTTTCCGCCCATATGTGTGATGATTACACGCATTGTCTCGGGTTTATGACTTATGAAGAAGCTGTAAGCCGGTGGGGTGAAAAGTTGGCAAAAAGCAGTTACGACAAAATAAAAAAATGCGTCGACGAGACGAAAGGAGAAATACTTTACTATAACGGTAACGTTATTGACGCCGTTTTTCACGCAAGCTCGGCGGGCTATACCGAGGATGCGAAAAACGTATGGGGATATGATATTCCTTATCTCGTGAGTGTCGAAACCCCCGAAAAATACGGCGAAAGCCGTGTAACGTTAAAGGGCAGTGAACTCAGAGAAATACTTGAAAAACAGGGAGTAAGCTGTAATTTTGAGCAAGCTGAAGAAAAGTGGGCAGAGTCTGTCGAAAAAGATAAAAGGGGCAGAGTTAAAAGTATTTGCATAGGCGGAACAACGTTGACGGGCAGACGTGTCAGAGAGATATTTCACCTTGAATCGACGGTGTTTGACCTGAAATATGAAGACGGTCTTTTTATCTTTGACGTAAAGGGACATGGGCACGGCGTCGGGCTGAGTCAATACGGATGTCAACAGCTTGCACTTGACGGAAAAAGCTATAAAGAAATGCTCAGCTTATATTATACGGGCGCAGAGCTCGGACTGTACTAAGAAAATACACGCATAATGTTGAAATATTCAAAAATATGTGTATAATATATAGAATGGGATTACTGTGTTAAAGTAACAAAAGGCAGGTGTCTGAATAAATTGGAAACCATAAAGATTGCAGAGGGGATTGCCCTCAATATAATAGAAACCGACAGCTTCAAGACTAACTATTTGTCGTTTAATTTTGTAACACCGCTTACAAAGGATAGCGTATCTTTAAACGCACTTTTGCCTCAGGTTCTCATCAGAGGTACGAAAAAGCATAAAGATCTGGCGGAAATAAAAAACGCTCTTGACGATCTGTATGCGGCATCGGTGGAAGGCAGGGTGTACAGAAGGGGAGATAACCAGATATGCGGTATGGCGGCAAGTTGGCTTTCGGACAGGTATTCGATCGACGGTACGAAGATTACCGACGGTACGCTTGATATTATTTATGAATTGCTCTTTGAACCGCTTACCGAAAACGGAGTATTTCTTGAAAAATACGTTGAATCGGAAAAGCGAATCCTTATCGACGATATAAGAGCGGCGATAAATAATAAGACGTCTTATGCCATCAAACGCTGTCAGCAGGAAATGTGTAAAAATGAAGCGTACGGGCTCGGCGAATACGGCGAAGAAGCGTGGGTCGAAAAGATAAGCGCAAAAGACCTTTTTGAAGCCTATGAAAAACTGCTGAAAAATGCAAGAATCGAAATATTCTACGTCGGAAGCGACAATAAAGAAATACTCTCAAAAAGAATTGCAAAAATGTTTGAAGGGCTTAAACGCGAATACAAGGAACTTGAACCTTCAAAGGTTATAAGAAACGTTGAAAAGGTAAAAGAAATTACCGAAAAATGCCCCGTAGCACAGGGAAAATTATCTCTCGGCTTCAGAATGGGTACGGTTTTCGGCGAGGACGACTACAGAGCTTTGCCCGTGTTTATTGAAATGTACGGAAATTCACCCGTAAGCAAGCTGTTTATGAACGTGAGAGAAAAACTCAGTTTGTGCTATTATTGCAGAGCTATCCCCGAAGGAACAAAGGGGATTATGATAGTAACGAGCGGTATCGAGGTTGCAAACAGACAAAAAACGCAGGATGAGATACTTGCCCAGCTTGAAAGCGTAAAATCGGGAGATTTCACTGAAGAAGAACTTGTACTTGCGAAAAAATCGCTGAAAAATGCTTACAGCGAGCTGAACGACAGCCCCGCATCACTTGAGGGTTGGTATCTGACGAGAAGGCTTGTCGGGCTTTCCGACACTCCCGAAAGCGTCTGCGACGGCTTTATGAAAGTAACGGCAGCCGACGTAATCAGAGTGTCAAACAAGCTTAAGCTTGACACCGTATATTTCCTTGAAGGAACGCTGGAAGGAGAGGCTGATTATGACGAAGAATAACAAAGTTATAAAAGAAAACAAGCTCCTTGGCGAAAGCTATACGAAAATATGCCACAGCAGCGGACTTGATATTTACGTTTTCCCGAAAAAACTTACGACGACGTTTGCCGTGTTCGGTACAAAATACGGCTCTATAGACAATAAATTCAGACTTAAAGGGGAAGAAAAAATAACAGAAGTCCCTAACGGTATCGCGCACTTTCTCGAACACAAGCTTTTTGACAACGAAGATGGTACCGATACGTTTTCGCGTTATGCCGAGACGGGCGCGAATGCAAATGCATTTACCTCGTTTGACAAAACGGCATATTTGTTTTCGTGTACCGAGAATTTCAAGGAGTCTCTTGAAATATTGCTTGATTTTGTAATGAAACCGTATTTTACCGATAAGAACGTGCAAAAAGAACAGGGCATAATCGGTCAGGAAATCAAGATGGGCGAGGACAACCCCGCAAGAGCTTTGTTTTTTAATTTGATGGAAGCGTTGTACGAAAAGCATCCTGTGCGCATAAGCATTGCGGGTACTGTTGATTCAATCGCAAAGATCGACGCTGAGCTTCTTTATAAGTGCTACAATATGTTTTACAATTTGCGTAATATGGTTTTGTGTATTTGCGGCGACGTAGACGTTGAAACGGTTATTTCAGTTGCCGATTCGATTCTTGCACAATCTCCCGAAATTGAGATCGAACGCTTTTTTGATGAAGAAAAAGACTGTGTTTACAAAAATGAGATAACCGCAAAAATGCAGGTTGCAAAGCCGCTGTTTGATATAGGCATAAAAGATAACAGAATTTCTGTAGACCCCATTGAACGCTTGAAAAAAGCGGCAGGTATGTCCGTTTTAAATGAAATGCTGTTCAGTAAGAGCAGCAGTCTTTTTAACGAGCTTTACGACGAGGGGCTCATTTCGGGCAACTTCGACTACTGCTATACGGTAAGCTCGGGATTTGCTTTTAATGAAATATCGGGCGAATCGTCCGATCCGCAGAAGGTGTATGCAAGAGTAAGAGAATATATAGCCGAAATGCAGAAAAACGGACTCGACAGAGCGGTGTATGACCGATGTAAAAAGGTTATATTTGCCGATTTTATAAAGACGTTTGACAGCACCGAAGAAATAGCCTGCGAGCTTATGAGCTATATATTCGAAGACTGCGATATGTTCGATTATGCAGACGTAATCAAGGACCTTACTTTTGAAGACATAGAAGAATTACTTGCTACTATGTTTGACGACAGCTTTTTTGCGATATCGACCGTATATCCGCTCGATTGATCATTGACGTTTTTTAAGGAAGTGAAAAAATGACGAATTATATATCTTTTCCCGGACTCGGAATAGGTGAATTCGGCTTGAACGAGGTCGCATTCAGCCTGTTCGGCATAGACGTTATGTGGTATGGAGTCATCATAACCATAGGAATAATTCTGGCTGTTCTGTACGTATTGAACAGGGCAAAATACGAGGGCTTAACACAGGACGACATAATCGACTACGCTATATTCGTAATACCTCTTGCCGTCATTGGCGCAAGAGCGTATTACGTTCTGACCAGCCTTGATAAATACGATTCTTTCAAAGAGATGATTAATCTGAGAGAGGGCGGACTTGCCATATACGGCGCTGTAATAGGCGGTGCGTTGACAACTCTGGTTGTGTGTCTTGTAAAAAAAGTCAAGGTATTAAAAATGTACGATATGTTAGTACCTGCGGTTATGATAGGACAGCTTATCGGCAGGTGGGGCAACTTTGTCAATGCCGAGGCTTACGGTGAACAGACCGACATTTTTATAAGAATGGGCATACGTACGGCAAGTATGTCGGAGGCGATATACGTTCACCCTACGTTTTTGTATGAATCGTTGTGGAACTTGCTAGGCTTTTTGCTTATAAACGCGTACTATAAAAAGAAAAAATACCACGGCGAGCTGTTCTTTATGTATATGGCGTGGTACGGAATCGGCAGATTTTTTATCGAGGGATTGCGTACGGATAGTCTGTACGTCGGACCGTTCAGAATCTCTCAGGTGATAGGCATAGTTTCGTTTGTTATAGGGGCTTTCTGCCTTGTATATATGTATTTTAAAAAGGGTAAAAACGCACGTCCCATACTTGAAATTGAAAACAGTAACAAGAATAAAGAAGTTGAAAAAGGAGAATGAAAATGGCAAATATAATTGACGGAAAAGCTATATCGGCTCAGATCAGACAGGAGATCTCCGAAGAGGTTGCAAAAATGAAAGCGGAGAAGGGCATCGTTCCCGGACTTGCCGTTATTATTGTCGGACAAGATCCCGCATCCCAGGTATACGTAAGAAACAAGAAGAAAGACTGCGACGAGACGGGTATTAACTCCATCGTTCACGCTCTTCCCGAAGAAACGACCGAAGAAGAGCTTCTCGCGCTAGTACATAAGCTCAATAACGACGACAGCGTACACGGTATTATCGTTCAGCTTCCTTTGCCTAAACACCTTAACTCCGACCTCATTATAAACAATATTGACGTGAGTAAGGACGTTGACGCATTCCATCCGTATAACGTAGGCAAGATTATGATAGGCGACTATGAGCTTCTGCCTTGCACACCTGCGGGCGTTATGGCTCTTCTTGAAAGAAGTAATATTGAAGTTGCTGGCAAAAACTGCGTAGTCGTAGGCCGCAGTAATATTGTCGGCAAGCCTCAGGCAATGATGCTTTTGCACAAAAACGGCACCGTTACCGTTTGCCACAGCAAGACTAAGGATCTGAAAGAAAAATGCCTTGATGCTGACATACTGGTCGTTGCTATAGGCAGAGCAAAGTTTGTTACGGGAGATATGATAAAAGAGGGCGCTGTCGTTATCGACGTTGGTATGTGCAGAGACGAAAACGGCAAACTTTGCGGCGACGTTGACTATGAATCGGCAGAAAAGAAGGCTTCATATATTACCCCTGTTCCCGGCGGTGTCGGACCTATGACAAGAGTAATGCTTTTGCAGAATACGCTTTCTGCAGCGAAGAAAAAGATAAAATAACCTGTTTTTTTTACAAAAATACAGGTGTTGATGCTTTTGCAGAATATGCTTTCTGCAGCGAAGAAAAAGATAAAATAAACCAAAGGGAACACCCCCAAAAAACTTGTTTTGGTTTCGTGAAAATAATAATATATATTGTGGAATTATTTTGCAAAACCTATTGACAAAAGCTCTTGTATAGTGCTATAATATACTGCCGCTTAATGTGTAGGTCGAAAACAAAGCGTAGGCTTTTACCTGCATTAGCGAGACTTATAAGGAAGAGAGGTGCTTTTCGTGTTTGCAGTAATCGAAACAGGCGGAAAGCAGTATAAGGTCACAGAAGGTGACATCCTTTTCATTGAAAAACTCGGTGTTGAAGACGGAGAAAAAGTTACTTTTGATAAAGTAATGGCTTTGTCTGACGGTGAAAAGACAACTGTTGGCGCTCCTTACGTTGAAGGTGCTAACGTAACTGCTAATGTTATCAAGTCCGGTAAGGGCAAGAAGATTCTCGTTATGACATACAAACCCAAGAAGAACGAGAAGAAGAAAAAGGGACACAGACAGCCTTACACAAAGGTTCAGATTGAAAAAATCAACGGCTAAGGCATGATTAAGTTCACTTTTTTCAAACGCGACGGTGTTTACTACGGTTTTGAAGAGCAGGGACATGCGGGATACGCTGAATCGGGCGATGATATCGTCTGCGCGGCAGTATCGGCGATGACTATGCTTATAGTAAACGCAATCGAAGTTTCATACGCATCGGACGTGGAGTATACCATAGACGAAGATACGACCGACATCAAAGTTGTGGCAAGGGGAGCCTTGGCAGAGTTTGAGGAAGATGAGAAAAAGCGTTTTGCTATCTCGGGTCTTATCGAAGCATATTATTTACAACTGAACGATATGCTTGAAGAGTACTATGACTATCTCGACGTAACCGAAAAAGAAGATTAACATCAAAAAGAGGTGTAAATAAAATGTTGAGAATCAGTTTGCAGTTTTTCGCACACAAAAAAGGTGTTGGTTCAACAAAGAACGGCAGAGACTCTGAGTCCAAAAGACTTGGCGTTAAGGCAGCAGACGGCCAGACTGTAACAGCGGGCAGCATCATTGTTCGTCAGAGAGGAACACACATCCGTCCCGGAGTTAACGTTGGTATCGGCACTGATGACACTTTGTTCGCAAAGGTCAGCGGAAAAGTTAAATTCGAAAAGAAAGCACAGGGCAGAAAATACGCAAGTGTTTATGCTGAATAATTAATGCTGAAAAGCACGGTATTTCTCCCAAATATGAGAAATACCGTTGTTTTTTTGATTGCAGTACAGAGAGGCAGGCAGTGTCTGCTTCTGTTTGGTATATTTTTTATAGGAGAATACGTTATGAAAATATTGGTAACGGGAGGAACCGGATTTATCGGTTCAAATACAGTAGTATTGCTTCTCAAGGCAGGATACGAAGTCGTAATCGTTGACAACCTTTACAATTCAAAGATCGAGGTCGTTGACAAAATCAAGGATGTAACGGGAAAAGACGTTGCTTTCTACAAGACGGATATTCTTGACAGAGAAGGTCTCAACAAGATATTTAACGAACACAAGATTGACGCTGTAATTCATTTTGCAGGACTCAAGGCTGTCGGCGAATCCGTTGCAAAGCCTATGTTCTATTATCACAACAACATCGAAGGAACTTTGGCTCTTTGTGAGGTTATGGCGGCTCACGGTTGTAAATCGATCGTATTCAGCTCGTCTGCTACTGTTTACGGCAAGCCCGAAACGGTTCCGATCAGAGAAGATTTCCCCCTCAGCACCACTAACCCCTACGGCAGTACAAAGCTTATGATCGAGCAGATCCTTCAGGATATCTACGTATCGGACAACGAGTGGAACGTTACCATTCTCAGATACTTCAACCCCATCGGCGCTGACGAAACGGGTACGTTTGGTGAAAATCCCAACGGCATTCCGAACAACCTTATGCCTTATATCGTAAAGGTAGCAAACAAAGAGCTTCCTTTCCTTAACGTTTTTGGTGACGACTATGAAACGGTTGACGGTACGGGGGTACGCGACTATATCCACGTTGTTGACCTTGCAAACGGTCATCTCAAGGCGCTTGACAAGCTCGACGGCGTAAGAATCTATAACCTTGGAACAGGCAATGGTTATTCTGTACTTCAGCTTGTAAAGGCTTTTGAAGAACATAACGGAATTGAGGTTCCTTATAAGATTGCTCCCCGTCGTCCCGGTGACATCGCAGAGTGCTATGCTGATGCAAGCAAGGCACATAGCGAGCTCGGCTGGAAGGCTGAAAGAGACGTTGTCGATATGGTGAAGAGCGCTTGGAATTTCTGCCTTAAGAATTTTAAATAGAAAATATGGATATACGGGCGAAGCCCGTATATCCATATTTTTAATAAATGAGAGGGTATGCTTAGCACACCCTCTTAATCTTTATTATATGCAATTTCTTCCATAAGAGCTTTCATACGGATGATGCAAGGCTCAATATCGCTCAGGTAAACAAACTCGTTGTGAGTGTGTCCGCCCTTTGCCAAAGGGCCGAGACTGTCGATACAGCGGGTACCTGCGTCAGCAATTATATTGCCGTCGGAGCATCCTCCTCGGATGGGATAGAGCTCAAACTTCTGACCGATACTGTCAAATACTTTTCTTACTCTTTCAAGATAGCTTTCCATTTCGGGAACCGGTATCATAGGATAGTTCTTCGAGATGGTCTCGATTTCTGTAGTAACTCCCTCAATCATAGGATTTTCAGCCAATTCCTTAATTTTGTTTTCAAATATCTCATACTGCGATTTTTGTGTAACGCGAATATTTACCGAAAGCTCCGCGTAGTCCGGTACAACATTTGTAACCTTGCCGCCGTTTGCGATAGCTACGTTAACGGAGAAAAGCTTTTCGCGGTCATTGAGTTTGTGAAGCTCAACAGCCCATCTGGACATTTCAACTACTGCATTTGCGGTAAAGTAATCAAAAATATATCCTGAATGTCCGGGGGTGCCTTTGAACTTGATTTTATATGTACCTGAGCCTTTTCTCGCTGTGGTATACGTACCCTTATCGCTTGTAGATTCCATAACGAATGCATAGTCGGTCTTTTTTGCCATCTGCTGTGTCAAGTGAGTCGTATATTTGCTCAGAATTTCTTCGTCGCAATTAAAAATAAGTGCGATATTAAGCTTGTTTTTTGCCTCTTCGGAAAGTTCTTTTACTGCATAAAGAGCGCACAGCGCACCCGCTTTCATATCACAAGTACCGGGACCGTAAGCGTATTCTTCATCCTTAGAAAAAGGATGTTCTTTAGCAAATCCTACAGGCTGAACGGTATCGAGATGTCCCATAAGCAATACGTCATATTTTTCGGCATTCTCTCTGTTGCTTACCTCAAGATAGTCGGCGGAAAGCTCGGAAGTTTTGTGTCTTTTTACGAAAAAGCCCATACGGAGAGCGATCTTTTCGACAGCGTCAACAATGTCTGACAAACCCTTGGGGTCAAAAGAGTTACTGTCGATATTTATCAATTTTTCAAGGTCTGCAAGATATTCATCTAAGCAAAACATATCAGTTACCTCTGGTTTGTATTTTTTTTGATTATAGCATCTTTAAAAAACTCTGTCAATAAACTTGCGTAAATTGCTTTTTTGTGTTAAAATACAGTCAAGATTTTTAACAAAAACAGGAGAAGCGTATGGCATCGGTGGTACTTAACGCGTACCGCGTCGAAGAAATGCAATTCAAAAACGTACTCGACACGGGAACGCAGATTAAACTCGAACATAAATATTCATTTAACGTACGATATGACAAAGGGAACAAGTGTATAGGCTTTTTTGCAGTTGAGGTGTATGATAAGGACAATCAGGACAAGTTTTTTGCAAAAACTAAAGTGGCGGCTTTTTATACCTATTCTGAAGGTATGGAAAAGGACGCAATTCACCGAGAGGCTTTCAAAGAGGTGTTCCCTTATGCAAAGTCGATTATAACCACTATTACGGCAAACGGGGGAGTGCCGCCTATTATTTTACCGTCGGTCGATATTAATTCGCAAAGTATATACAGGTTTGACTTAGGGAAAAAAGAATGATTTTCTGTCAATATTTTCATAGTTTTTTTGAAACATTAATATTGACTCGAATGGTCATATGTGATAAAATATAAGAAGAAAATGAGTAAATATTTATGCATTGCGTAAATGTAACGCAATTGGAGGTCTATATGAAAAAGGCATTAGTTGTTTTCATTTGTATTGTGCTGACGGTATGTACGGTATTTTCCGTATCAGCAACAAACGCGCCAACAGCAACGGTGAAAGCATCTGCATCAGAGGTTCTTGAGGGTGAATATTTTACCGTTTATGTGTCTGTTGACAGTTGCACGGATGTTGGAGCTTTGGGAATTGAAATTACATATGACAACGAGCTTTGTTTTACCGAAGGTAAGTGGAATACAGGTGCTTTCTCTGCGGGAAATAACACGGTAGACGTTAAACTCAGCGATTTTAATTATTCAGACAGCAGGGGCGTAATTGCTTTTGAAGTAAAGGACGCTGAACAGAACGCGATTGAAGACGCGGGAGTAACTGTCAGCGGTGTCATAGCCGAACTCAAATTCCTGGCAGACGGATTGTCGGATGCTGCAAATATTGCAGTCAAGGTGATCCCCATCGACACAAGTGACGAACCCGTTGAAATAGCGCAAGCGACAACATCGGTCAGTGTTGTTTCGGTTGCTATTCAAGATGGTTGGAACTTCATTGACGGTACTTGGTACTACTACGAAAACGGCGTAAAAGTAACAAACGACTGGAGAAAAGACAGCACAGGCTGGTGCTTCTTGGATGAAGAAGGCAAATGGGTAATTGACGCATTCGTAAAAGACAGCGTTGGATTGGCATACATTACAAAAGACGGCTATTTCTACTACAACACAAACGGCTGGGTAGATTACTACGGAACGTGGTACTACGTTGAAAACGGCTATGCAGTAGTAAGCGCTTGGAGAAAAGACAGTACCGGTTGGTGCTTCTTAGATGAAAACGGT
>JAFUJB010000016.1 GCA_017473865.1 Clostridia bacterium
CCAGCTCCCTCGTCAGAGGGAGCCGAGAAAGAAAACGCTCTCGCGTTTTCTTGAAAAGGAGCGAGCAGTCAGGAGCTTCGCTCCAGAACACACACAAAAGGACACTTTTAAAAAAGTGCCCTTTTGAATCCCTCAAAACTTTTCATAACGGCTTCGGCAATCCAAGTTGCAAGGTTTTTTTGCCCAACTTCGCTTTAAACGGGGCGTCGAGGACGTCGCCCCCTACAAATTAGGCATTATTGTCTCCGCAAACCCATAGGTCGTGCGGCGTTGCCGCCTTTGCTTTAAACGGGACGTCGAAGGCGCCGTCCCCTACCAATTAGGCAATATTGCCTCTGCAAACCCAAGTTGCAAGGTTTCTTTGCCTACTTTCTTTCCTTAAAAGAAAGTAGGTGACGCGCTTTTTTACAAAAAAGCGGGAGGTTTTTGAAAAACAATTTATTGTTACATTTTGTCGAATCTTTCGCCCGTTTTCTGCGCAAAAATTCTGCCCGCCGTAATTTCAGACAGTTTTTTGTTAAATGCGTCAAACTGAGGCGCTTTTATCGCCAATTTCAGCGTAACGCTGTCGCTATAGTCAATTCCGTCTTCGATTATGTCGAAAAACTGACACTCGTATCTGATTTTCTCGTGATCGGCATAGGTGCATACTACGCTGAATTCCGCGTATTCCGTATAAGTTACTATTTTAGCATTTTCGGCAGCACCCTTAGCCGCCGCCGTATATGCCCTGACAAGTCCGCCTTTGCCGAGCAGTATACCGCCGAAATAACGCGTAACCACAATGACGGCATCGGTAAAGCCCGTCTTTCTTATTATGTCAAGCACGGGCATACCTGCAGTACCCGCCGGCTCGCCGTCGTCACTGTACCGTGTAGTATTCGTGTCCTTTATTACGTATGCGTAAACGTTGTGTCGCGCGTCAGAGTGTTTCTTTTTAATGGTGTTTACGAAATCAATAGCGTCTTTTTCTTCGGTTACCCTTTTTGCATAGCCGAGAAAGGTCGATTTGTCGATTACTATCTCGAAAAAACCCTCGCCCGCCAGCGTTGTATAAAGGTTTTCTGCTTTTTCTGACATAAAATTTTATTCCTTAATCAAATATTTTGACAGCATACCCTTGGTTTTTGAGTCGACGGTAGCCTTGAATCTTACGCCCTCGGCAAGATATTCCGTGTCAAGTATGACAGCGTTCTTATACAGTACGTTAACAAGAGACTGGTCGTTGTGGGGAAAGAGGAATACTTCGTTTGTTTTTCCGTCGTTTACAAGCTGTTCTATGCGCTCAGTCAGCTTGTCAATGCCTTGTCCCGTTACCGACGAGATAAAGAAAATATTGTTTTCTCCGCCGTCCTGTTTTATTTTAGGCAATACGTCAGTTTCGACGTCGCATTTGTTGTAGACGTAGAGTATGGGTTTGCCCGACGCGCCAAGCTCGTCAAGCAGTTTTTCGGTAACTGCAAGCTGATTGTGGCATTCGGGCTCCGACGCGTCGATCATAACCAGTACGGCGTCTGAATAGACCACCTCGTCAAGAGTTGAACGGAACGCTTTTATAAGGTGGTGGGGAAGATTACGTATAAAGCCTACCGTGTCGGTAAGCAATATTTCGTTGCCCGAGGGCAGTTCATACTTTCGTGTAGTGGGGTCAAGAGTAGCAAAAAGCTTATTTTCTGCCAATATTCCTGCACCCGTAAGGTAGTTAAGGAAGGTACTCTTTCCTGCATTCGTATAGCCTGCGATGGCAATTTTATAGAGCCCCGATTTATCTCTCTGCTTTCTCTGTACGCTTCTGTTTTTTTCGAGCATTTCAAGCTCGGCTTCAAGTGCGTCCATACGGCGCTTAATATGTCTTTTGTCGCTTTCAAGCTTTGATTCGCCGGGGCCTCTTGTACCGATACCGCCGCCCTGTCTTGAAAGCTGAGTGCCTTTACCCGTAAGACGCGGAGTGGTGTATTTAAGCAGAGCAAGCTCTACCTGCAATTTACCCTCTCCAGTCTTTGCGTGGAGCGCAAATATGTCAAGTATAAGCATACTGCGGTCAATAACGAGTATCTTGGTATCCTCGTCGTTGACCTCTTTTTCAATATTTCTTATCTGCGAGGGCGAAAGCTCGGTATCGAATACGACGAGGTCGGCATCGTTATTTTTGCAAAGTTCAGCCAACTCTTTTATTTTACCGCTTCCGATATAGGTAGCCGCCTCCGCAGACGGTTTTATCTGAGTCATTCTGGCGACACATACGCCGCCTGCCGTTTCGAGCAGTCTTTCAAGCTCGTCGAGCGAGACTTCGGCATCGTCCTTGTCGTCGCCTCTAAATATGGCGTTGACAAGTACGGCTTTTGTTAAATCTTCCGACTGTGTGTCGCTGAAAAGGTTAAGTTCGGGCATATTATACCTCTGTTGTAATTAAAAATAGAAAGCAAAAAGGGTAAGATGCGCAGAATTACATCTTACCCGTTGTTAGTCCAAGGACAATTATTTTGCCTTGTTCAAGCGCTGTTTGAATTTGTCAACACGGCCGCCTGCATCTACGAACTTCTGTTTGCCCGTAAAGAAGGGGTGGCACTTGGAGCAAATTTCAACACGCATATCGCCCTTTGTGGAACGAGTTTTTACTTCTGCGCCGCAAGCACACTTAATTGTGCATTCTTTATAATCGGGCTGAATAGCTGTTTTCATTGCACTGTACCTCTTTTAATCAGTTTTTTTACATATTGCATTGTATTATAACACAACAATTTTCATTTTTCAATAGCAAACTGATTTTTTTTGAGAAAAAATGTTAATTTTTTTTGAAGGAGGTACAAAAAAGAAAAGAGGGGGTGTATAATAACAGGGAAATAAACTGACAAAACGAGGTTTTATCGGTGAACAATACAGGTACAAAAAATAAAATAGAATGGAAGAAAATCGGCATTTCCGACAGGGAAGTATTTGAAAATACAGGAGAAAACGCCGAAGGAATCGCTATGTTTTCATTTGCGTCGATGTTCTTCTGGAAGGATTTTTACCATACTTCGTACAGCATAATAAACGGTAATATCGTAATGAGAGGATGCTCTGACGGATGCGACGACGTGGTGTATTTTCCTCGCGGATTGCAAAACGACGTCAAAGACACCGTCGAACAAATAATAAACAGCGAAGGTAATACTATTTGCTTTATGCCCCTGACCGAGAGGACGGCAGAGACAATAAAAGAAGTATATCCTTTTTCAAAAATAAGCCTTATTGACGGCAAGTGCGAGTACGTTTATAATCAGTCCGACCTTGCGACCCTTTCGGGCAAGAAATACCACCCAAAGAGAAACCATATCGCAAAATTCGACAAGAATTATACTTATGAGTATATTGAAATAAACGAAGAAAAAATACCCCTTCTCAGAGAATGTGCCAAGCATTTGTTTGAGAAGATTGAAAACAGTCCCGTAGATGAGTTTACGGCAATAAACACCGCAATCGACAATTTTGTACAGCTTAAGTTGCGGGCAGGTGTAATTACTGTTGACGGAAATTACGTTGCTTATTCAATAGGCTCGTCGGTAAATAAGGACGTAGCCGACATACATTTTGAGAAGGCTGACCGTTCCTACGAGGGAAGCTATGCGAAGATAAATAACTGCTTTGCCGTTTACGCATTTGCCGACAAGAAATATCTTAACCGCGAGGAAGACCTCGGCATCGAGGGACTGCGTAAGGCGAAGCTGTCATATTATCCTGCGCATCTCAATCAGATGTACAAAATTGAATTGTTTTAAAAAACACTTGCAATTTTTGTGCGTTTGTGTTATAATGCGTATTGCTTTTACAGCATTTAATAAAATATAGGTAACAAAATAAACGCATTGAAGAAGTTCAGCGTACCGGGAAATGACGTACACAGAGAGGTCTGCCAAAGGCTGTAAGCAGGCTTACGTTGACGGTTATGCATTTCGCTTCCGAGCGGAACGGGTGAAAATAACAGTAGTCCGTTACGGTGTAAGACGCCGTTATACGTCTTGTAAAGTGTTTGCTTTATGCATAAATAAAGGTGGTACCGCGGAACTTGTGCTTTCGTCCTTTGAGTTTTCAAAAGACGGGGGCATTTTATTTTTTATTGTGTAGGTGGGCGAAGCCACCCACACGCTATCCAATTTCTTGTAAATAAAAAAATATCATATAAATCTGGAGTGAACAAAATGAAAGAAAGATTAGACGCTTTGCTCCGCGACGGAGCAAAAAGAATTAATGAAGCAAAGAGTGAAATCGAGCTTCAGGAAGTAAAGGGCGCTCTTCTCGGAAAGCAGGGAGCGATTACCGAGCTTCTCAAGGAGATACCCAAGCTTGACGTTGCATTGCGTCCCGAAATGGGTAAGGCAGTTAACCAAGTGAAAAATCTGCTTACGGAGCATATCGAAGGTAAAAGAGAGGAATTAAAGCTTAAGGCTTCGGAAATTCCCGCTGACTTCGACTATACTCTCCCCGGAAAAGAGCTTGCGCTCGGCGGACTTCACCCTATTACGCAGATGTGCTACGATTTGAACGACGCGTTTCGTTCGATGGGCTTTGAAATATTCCACGGTCCCGAAATAACCAGCGAATATTTTGCATTCGACAATCTTAATTTCCCGCCTAACCACCCCGCAAGAGAGAGTATGGATACGTATTGGCTTGAGGGACACGACAGCGGAGAAGCAAACGAAAAGCTTTGTCTGCGTCCCCACCTTACAGGCGGCAGCGTACGCTATATGCAGAAGCATAAGCCTCCCTACCGTTTCGTATACCCCGGCAGAGTTTACAGAAACGAAACTACCGATGCCCGTCACGAGAGAGCGTTCTTCCAGTATGAAGCGCTTATCGTTGACAAAGACCTTACTTTTACATCGGGCAAGGTTATGATTAAGAGCATACTTTCAAAAGTATTCGGACAGGACGTTCCCGTAAGAATGAGAGCGGGATTCTTCCCGTTCGTTGAACCCGGTTTTGAAATTGATATGGGCTGTCTTGTATGCGGCGGCAAGGGCTGCAGCGTATGTAAGCACGTAGGCTGGATAGAAATTATGCCCGGCGGCACACCCCATCCTAACGTACTTAAGGCGGCGGGTGTTGACCCCGATGAATACACGGGCTTCTATGTAAACATCGGTCTTGACCGACTTGTTATGATGCGTTACGGCGTTGACGACGTACGTCTGTTCCACGGCACAGACCTGCGCTTCCTCAACCAGTTCCGTTAAGGCATTAAGGAGGAAAACGAAAATGAAATTATCGCTTAATTGGATAAAAGACTACGTAAAACTTCCCGAGGATATGGACCTTAATCAGCTTGCTTTTGACCTTACGATGTCAACTGTTGAGGTTGAAGGCGTACACGACCTCGGCAAGCAGTTTGACAATATTATTGTGGGCGTTATCAAAGAGGTGCTTCCTCACCCTAACGCTGACAAGCTCCGCGTTTGTAAGGTAGACGTCGGAACGGAAGACATAAAGGACATCGTCTGCGGAGGAAGTAATCTTGAAGCAGGTATGAAAGTCGTTGTTGCCGCTCCGGGTGCGATGGTGCGTTGGCACGGAGAGGGCGAACCCGTAGAAATCAAGAACGCAAAGCTGAGAGGCGTTGCAAGCTTCGGTATGATCTGCGCATCGGTAGAAGTCGGACTTGCCGACCTTTTCCCCGCAAACGAAGAACACGAGATAATGGACGTAAGTTATCTTGACGTTGCGGCAGGCACTCCTCTTGCAAAGGCGCTTGACCTTGACGATATGATTCTCGAAATCGACAATAAGTCAATGACAAACCGCCCTGACCTTTGGGGACACTACGGTATTGCCCGCGAAATTGCGGCTCTCTATGACCTTCCCCTTGTTGAATTTGAAAAATATACAGCAGATACAAAAGAAGAATACGACGTAAGAATTCTTGACGAAGAAAGATGCCCCAGATATATCGGCGCTAAAATTGAAGGACTCGGTGTAAAACCCTCGCCATTTGAAATGCAGAGCCGTATCTGGAGAGTCGGTATGCGTCCTATTAATGCGCTTGTAGACGTTACCAATTACGTAATGCTAGCGCTCGGTCAGCCTACCCACGTGTTTGACTCAAATCATATTATTGACCATATAGAAGTGCGCAGAGCAAAGGACGGCGAAAAGCTTCAGCTTCTTAACGATAAGGCTCTTGAGCTTACTTCTGACGACCTCGTAATCGCAGATAAAGAGGGCGCAGTAGCTCTTGCGGGCGTTATGGGCGGAGCGAAAGACTCCGTACTTCCCGAAACAGACAGCGTTATCCTTGAAGTTGCAAACTTTGACTCAAAGGGCGTAAGAAGAACGGCACTCCGTTACGATAACCGTACCGAAGCGTCTTCACGTTACGAAAAGGCAATCGACCCCGAAAGATGCGACCTTGCACTTTCGCTCTGTATGCAGCTTTTTGCAGAGCTTTATCCCGAAATGAAGGTTACTGCTTTTAAGGACCTCTATCCCACAAAGCTCGTAAAGAAAGAAATAGACGTAGATTTCGACTGGCTTGACAGAAGACTGGGCAAGCGTATTCCTCAGGAGATAGTCGCAAGAAAGCTCGGCACGATGGGCTATGAAGTTACGTTTACAGAAAAGGGTATGCACATAGTTGTTCCTACGTGGCGTTCAACGGGCGACGTATCCATTAAGGCTGACATTATGGAAGAAGTAGCTCGTATGTACGGCTATGAAAACTTCGAGCCTACACCTATTACGACAAGCTTCGACAGCGCGATTAATCAGCTTGATATGGACCTTGTCCGCAGAATAAAAGAATACCTCGCATTCCGTTGCAATATGCAGGAAATATTCACGTATCCTTGGATGACAGATACTTTTGTAAACGCTATCCTTCCTAACACCGACGGCGTATTGGCTCTGTCGACACCTCCTTCGCCCTCTGAAAAGTACGTGCGTTCAACACTTTTGCCCAACATTTGTAAGGCAATCGTAAAGAACGAACACAGCTTCGACGAGTTTGCTATCTTTGAAGAAGCGCAGATATTTGCAGATAAGGAATATACGTCCGACTATGACGAAAAAGAAAAACTGCCCTACCAGCGTAAACACCTCGGCTGTGCTTTTGTAGGCAGACCTGATACCGTTCAGGATTTGTTCCGCAGAGCAAAGGGCGTAATCGGTATGATGTCGAGATACACTCACATGGAAGCTCTTACGTTTAAGAGGGAAGAAAAGCCCTACTGGGCAGACGAGACAGTATGGCTCAATATATATCTTGGCGAAAAGAAGATAGGCGATATGGCACTCCTTTCAAGAAAGGCGGCAATAGCTTGCGGAATCAAGGTTCTTTCGGCTGTGCTCGTTGAGCTTGATATGGACGAGCTTGTACCCTTGAAGTCGAGAACGAACAGATACGCGCCTATTCCCGAATTCCCCACGAACAGCTATGACCTCTCGTTCCTTGTTGACTCTATGGTCAAGTGGGAAGATATTTATAACGCTGTAGCGGGTAAGAAGACGGAAAATCTTCAGGACGTACTGTTTATTGACGAATACAAGGGCAAGCAGGTACCCGAGGGCAAGAAGTCAATAACCATCAGACTTATTATAGGTTCAAATGAAAAAACGTTAACGGGCGCTGATATCGAGGCTGTTGCAAACAGCGCGGTAAAGAAGCTGACAAAGCAGCTCGGCGTTGACATCAGAATGGCATAACCTACTTTCTTTTGGGGAAAGGCCGCCACGCGGCAGGGCCTATGGGTCTGCAGAGGCAATAATGCCTAAATTGTAGGGGACGACGCACACGAGAACCCCCAAAACTTACTTCGTGCGTTTCGGGGAACCCCTACCTCGACGCCCCGTTTAAAGCGAAGCGGGGAAAAGAAATCCTACAACACGGGTTTGCGTAAGCCGTAATGTATAATTAACATTGGTGGAAACGGGGGGTCGTGGGCGCCGACCCCTACCAAACTTACAGAACCCACAAGAAAAGTTTTTGCGATTTTAAAAGGGGCTTTTTGGCGCCACTCGGCAGGGATTATGGGTTTGCAGAGACAATAATGTTTCGATAAACCAATGTTGCAAAGTTTTTGCCCCGCTTTTTTCAAAAAGCGGGAGGGTTTCAGGGCAACGCCCTGACGGTATGTACTCACACAAAAAAAGCATCCCGCTCGGGATGCTTTTTTATCTGTCTTTCAAGGGTACATATTCTGTTTCTTCTTTTACGTTAATATAAGCCGGACGGATGATCTTGCCTGTATTTTGTATTTCTTCCATACGGTGCGCGCTCCAGCCTGCAATTCTTGCAACGGCAAAGATGGGAGTAAACAGCTCATAGGGAAGTCCCAGCATTTTATATACCATACCGGAATAAAAGTCTACGTTTGCGCTTACGCCCTTATACATTTTGCGCTTCTCAGCAATAATTTCGGGTGCCATTTTTTCAACGGACCGATAAAGCTCAAATTCATCGTGCAGTCCTTTTTCTATCGATAGCTGTTCAGCATAATAGCGAAGGATATCTGCTCTCGGATCGGACAGCGAATACACTGCGTGGCCCATACCGTAAATAAGACCTGCGTTGTCAAAGGCTTGCTTATCGAGAAGTCTTACAAGGTAATCCTTAACAGCGTCCATATCTTTGGTATCAATGCTCGCTTTCATATCGTCGAACATTTGCATTACCTTAATATTTGCGCCGCCGTGACGCGGTCCTTTGAGCGAGCCGAGTGCTGCGGAGATTGCAGAATAGGTATCGGTTCCGGAGGATGTTACAACGTGCGTTGTAAACGTTGAATTATTACCTCCGCCGTGCTCCGCGTGAAGAACAAGCGCAAGATCAAGCAGTTTTGCTTCAAGAGGTGTGTACTGTCCGTCCTCTCGGAGTATGTATAGAAGATTTTCCGCTGTATTAAGCTCTTTCTTCGGGTGGTGGATAAACAGGCTCTGTCCGTTATGGTAATGCTGAAAGGACTGATATCCATAAACCGCAAGGAGAGGAAATTCCGCAATAAGCTGCAAGCATTGACGCAGAACGTTTGGGGTTGATATGTCGTCGGGATTTTCATCATAGGCATAAAGCGCCAATACGCTCCTTGACAGAATATTCATCATATCCTTTCCGGGAGCTTTGAGTATCATATCACGCACAAAAGACGGCGGTAAAGAACGGTAGACCGAAAGCTGTTCACAAAAACGGTCAAGCTCATCTTTGGTCGGGAGTTTGGAGAATAGAAGCAAATATACCGTTTCCTCAAATCCGGGGCGATTGTCTGCTACAAAACCCTTGACAATATCCCGTACGTTTATGCCTCTGTAATAGAGCTGTCCCTCGCAAGGAATCACATTCCCTTGTTCATCCTTGTCTTTTGCCTTGATGCGAGATACCTCGGTAAGCCCCGCAACCACACCGTTTCCGTTAATATCGCGCAAACCGCGCTTAACGTCGTGCTCTGCGTACATTTCCGGGGCGATATGATTGCTCTTATCTGAAAGAGCTGCAAGTTCTCTTATATATGGTGTGATTTCTGAATAATTAATAATTACTCACTCCTTTTCATTTAACTTTGATTATTGTATAGCCTACTTCGCAAGCTGAAAGAGTTAATATCATTGTTGTTAGAAATGCGAGAATGGATATTGTGTTTTTATTTTTATCTCTCCCATTTATCCATCAAGGCTCTTATCTGTGCCGCAAATTTGGCGTTCTCTTTGTTTGGGCGGCTTTCACAACGTTTGGCAAGAGCAAGAAGTGCTTCTGCCTGCGATACGAGATCATTATGAATGGCATTCTTTCTGGAACGAGCCTTAGCGGCGTCTGCTGCCGTAACACGTTTCTTTTCGGTATATGCAGTCATAATACCTTTTATCAGATCGTACTCGGTTCCGCTGTACGGAGCCTCTACTGCATATCCGCGTTCTTTAAGTTCATCGGAAAGGACAGAGATAGATTCCTCGTTACCGTGGTTTAGAAATACGGTACGGGGCTTTTTCTCAAAGCTCTCAAGCCACGAGATAAGACCATGTTGGTCGGCGTGTCCGCTGGTTCCCTTGAGGGAACGGATCTCGGCTCTGACGGCAATATCCTCGCCGAACAATCTGACGTTCTCAACACCCTCGACAAGATTTCTTCCAAGAGTGCCTTCGGCTTGATATCCGACAAACAGTATCAGGTTCTGAGGTTTCCAAAGGTTATGCTTCAAATGATGCCTGATTCTGCCCGCCTCGCACATACCGCTTGCTGACAGAATAACCTTGGGTTCAGGAGTTTCATTAATACGTTTGGACTCCTCTACCGTAACCGAAAGGCGCAGATTCGGAAACTTGATAGGATCAATCCCTTGTTCGATCAGTTTGTTTGTTTCTTCATCGAAGCAAGCGGGATCGCACTTGGAGAATATTTCAGTAGCTTCGATAGCCAACGGACTGTCCACGTAAACGGGGAAATCCGTATTCTTTACAAGTCCTTTTTGCTTGATCTCACGGATCGCATACAGGAGCTCCTGTGTACGTCCTATGGCAAAGGACGGAATAATGACGTTTCCGCCTTTTGATAGAGTCTTTTCAATATAATCAGCCAATGTTTCCAAAGTGTCGGTATGACGCTCGTGATTACGGCTGCCGTAGGTAGATTCGAGAACGAGATAGTCGGTCTCGGCAATAGGAGAAGGATCCTTGATAATCGGCTGGTCGGTGTTACCGACGTCTCCGCTGAATACGATCTTTTTTTCTGCCTCTCCCTCTCTGAGCCATAATTCGATCGCCGCTGAACCCAGCAAATGTCCGATGTCGGTAAAGCGGATATCTACGCCGGCAGAAACAGTAATTCTTTTATTATACTGAACTCCCCGAAACAGTTTTATAGCGCCAAGCGCATCTTCAAGCGTGTATGTGGGCTGATAGTTTTCATCACCCGCCCGTTTCGCTTTTTTATTTTTCCATTCCGTTTCGCTCATCTGAATATGAGCACTATCCTTGAGCATAATGTCAGCAAGCTTTGCCGTTGCTTCCGTTGCGTATACGATGCCGCGGAAGCCGTCCTTGTAAAGTCTTGGTATCATTCCCGAATGATCGATGTGTGCGTGCGTCAAAAAAACCGCATCGACCTGACTTGCGGGAATCGGCAAGGCGACGTTCTGAAATACGTCAATTCCCTGTTCCATACCGCAATCAATCAAATAATAGCGGTCATTGACTTCAAGTAAGGTACAACTGCCTGTTACCTCGTGTGCCGCACCGATAAATTGAATTTTCATAGTTCACCTTTCCTTTCAGATTTTTTGATAAATGAATTACCGCATTTTTATTTTGCTTTTAAATAATGTACCATAACTATCATACTTTCTTGGAAATATGTTAAGTTGGTTTAACATAATTATTATACCATTATTTTATGACATAATCAAGACTTTTACTATATCTACTGAAAAGTTAAAGGAAGCCTGCTGTATGCGGGCTTCCTTTATGCTTTATGCTTTTCTAATTTTTTCTTCTTGAATTCATATAGTTTCTGTCGACTGTAATGACCGTATTGTAGGTTGGGTCGACTTTTCTTATTTCTTTGGTAATTTCACTGCAGAAGTAGTCGTCTTCCGTTTCGTAATCGAAGGGGAGATTGGCGTCAAAAATGAGGTTAGTGTGCGTATCTCCGAAAACCACCCTGAAATCGTGCATTGTAATATCGGGGTGCTTCGACTGCAGTATGGTGTTTACGACTGCCTTAAGTTCGTCGATTTTTGGGTTATCCGTCTCGACGGGGTCAAGATGTATAACGAGGTGAATATTCATTTTTTCGAGCACGTCAAACTCGATGTTATCGATAGTGTCGTGGCTGATCATAACGTTAGTGCTTGCGGGAACTTCAGCGTGTACCGAGGCGAAGCATCTGCCGAAACCGTAGTTATGGACTACGAGGTCGTGTATGCCGATAACCCCGTCATAGCTCAATATTTTTTCGGAGAGTTTTTTGACCAGCTCTTCGTCGGGCGCAGCTCCGAGAAGCGGGTCAGACGTTTCGATTATAAGCTTTATTCCCGAATAGACAACGAACAAGGCGACAGCGCATCCGAGCCAGCCGTCAAGCATAATGTCGGTGGTGAGACCGACGATGGCGCCTATAATTACGACGGACGTTGAAATAACGTCGTTTATGCTGTCTGTCGACGATGCAATAAGCGAAGTAGAATTAATAGCCTTGCCTGCAGAGCGGTAAACAAGTCCCTGAAAAAGCTTGATTGCCAAGCTGAGCGCAAGTATAACTACCGTCAAAACGGTAAAATTCGTTTCGGTGGGGTTAATAATTTTTTCAATCGAACCGATAAGCAGATCAAATCCTATTGCAGTTATGAGGCAAGAAACGATAAGACCCGAAACGTACTCCATTCTCGCGTGTCCGTAGGGGTGCTTGGCATCGGCGGGTTTACCCGCGATCTTGAATCCGAATATGGTAATAATAGACGAGCCCGCGTCGCAGAGGTTGTTAATCGCGTCAGCGGTTATGGATATCGACGAGGTAATAATTCCGAGGATCAGCTTAACGAGAAACAGTACGGCGTTTGAGATAATACCGAAAATCCCCGAGAATTTCCCGTATTGGTTTCTTACGGCGGGATCGCTCGTTTCTTCGTAGTTTTTGACAAACAGTTTGAAAAGAATCTTCATAATATTTCCTTTCTTTGCTTTTTTAAGCGGGTGTTATAACCGTTTCGACATTCTATAATCATTATAAAATTATATCACTTTTCAAATATTTTTCAAGGTAATTTACGAAATACACGTCGGGTGTAAACAGCACGGCGTTATTTTCGCCGCCTATATTATATATAAGGATATAGGCGTTTTTTCGTGACACCGATGGGCAGTAGTTATACAGTTTTTTGTAGGCTTTTTCTTTGTTTTTCTCCTGACTTGACAGCTTTTTCAGCTCTATTATATCGGTATAATAAAGTCTGCATACGGTTTTTGAAGAAAAGGGCGAGCTTTTTACGATAAGAAATTCGTCGTCGGCTATATAGGTATAGCTAAACGTAAGAAACCGCGTAATTGCAGTAAGAGAAAGAGCAAACGATACGGCGGATATTATTTTAAACAAATGCGAAAGAAAATCTCCCCATACTGTTGAAAAAAACAGAAAAAATATTGAGCCGAATATGAAAGCTGTCGACAGAGACACGCCGCTTTTTATATTTTTCGGGGGTGTATATCTCATTGTTTTTCTCCTTTGGGGGATTTAGTTTTTTATAAGACCGTGAGAAAGCAGTACGCCGTTTTTCTGTATATCAATTATGCCGTACGACGAATAAATATTATCACGCGGACGGCTGATACTGCCGGGATTAAATATGTGAAGTTCTTTTTCCTCAAGGGGCGTATATTTGTTGTATTTAACGTGAGTATGACCGTAAAGAGCGATATCAGCGCCGTTTTCAAGGGCGGTATAGTATAGGTTTTGCAGCCCGAAGCCGACTTTTTGCCTGTGCCCGTGGCACATAAATATTTTTTTACCCTCAATTTCCACACATTGAAAGGGCGGTCCTTTTTTTGCCGAAAAAAATCCGTCTTCGAAATTTCCGTTTACCGTATATGTTTTTATACCGCCTGTTTTCAGCATATCAAGGTCGTCTATTCCGTCGCCCAGGTGAAGTATATAACGGGCGTCGGGGTGCATATCAACAGCTTTTTGCATATTTGCACAGTTACCGTGGCTGTCCGAAAAAACCAATATTTTCATATAGTAAAATAGCCTTTCATTTCTGCAGTTTTTTTTCTGACGTTTTCACTCGATGAAGCATATAATGCCAATGAACATCATTATATTTAAAAGGAGATAATTATTATGGAAATCGACAAGAGACAAATAATGGATAAACTTGACGCCATCGGAGATGAAGAATTAAAAAATATGGTAAGAATGATAGCCGAGGGTGCGGGAATGAGTAAGGGACGGGCGGAAAGAGCCGTGTCCGACATATCGAAGCTGCGCAGAAACATAGGCAGTTTGTCCGAAAAAGACCTGCAAAACGCATTATCTATGCTTGATGGCGATACGGTTGAAAACATTAAGCGTCAAATGAATATGTAACAAAAAGGTGGCAAAGAATGAACGGAGCAAACGGACTTGAGGATATTATAAGCAAGCTGACCGAAAACCCAGAAATGATGAAAAGTCTTATGAACGTTGCGGGGAATATAATGAACGAGGGTCAGTCTGCACCCAAAAATGATGCTATACACAACGACGTTGCCAAGGAGCACGACCGACCGGCACCCCCGAAAAAGAAAAGGGGCGACGATGCCGAAAACCTTATCTGTCTTCTGCTTGCTCTGAAGCCTTACGTAAGTGCTGAGCGTTGCGAAAAAATAGACAGCATAGTAAAAATACTTAAATTGGTACAGCTCAGCGAAAAGACGGGGCTTTTGAAATCGCTTTTGTAAATATGTCTGCATAAAGGTGGTATGAAATATGTACAGCAGAAGTATAAGAAACGGCAAAAAAGAGGGAGGGAGCCCTGAAAAGCCTTCTTTATATCAGCTTCCGCCGAACTACAGAGGTATGCTTGACAATACTTTTATCCCTTCGGAGAAAAATGCCGAGGGGATCGACCGTCTTGTCAGAGAGGATGAAAGCTATAAGCAAAACGAGATGCGCATAAGGAGGTCGGAACTGTCCTCAAGACCGCAAAAAACGAACGAAAGACCTGTATCAAAAGAATCTGACGGGTTGTATCGGCTTATCGAAGGACTATCCGAAAAGCAGTTTTCTGCGGATGACGTGCTCATCTGTTCGATGATAATAATGATGCTGAACGGAAAGAGCGAGGACGATATTCTTATGGTTCTTGTGCTTATGATGCTACTCTGAATACAAACAAAAGCCCGAGAGGGCTTTTTTGTTTTTAAATACTATGGTTGCAGTGCTTTAATAAGGTCGGGAAGCTCTTTTTCAAACATAACGCCGTATCTTGTGTCTTTTTGTGCTTTATAAGTACGTTCGATAGAGTTGTGGGTAAAGTTTACTGCAATACGCGTTGCTTGGGCAAGGTTTTTGCCGTTCATAAGGCAGGCGAGGAGTGCAGACGCAAAGACGTCCCCCGTTCCGTGATAAAAGCCTTCAATACGGGGTAAAAGCGCTGAGTCAAATACACCGTTTTCGGCATCGTAGGATGCCGCGCCTACGTGGGTGCGGTCGTAATGTACACCCGTAAGGACTGCTTTTTTGCAGCCAGTTTTTGTTATTTCTACAAGTATTTCCTTTATATATTCTTCCGTATACGGCCCGTCGGTATACTCCCTGCCAAGCAAAAAGAGCGCCTCGGTCATATTGGGAACGATTATGTCGGCTTTACCGCACAGTTTTTTCATATCCTCGATGTAATCGTCGGTAAATCCTGCATAGTATCTGCCGCTGTCTCCCATTACGGGGTCGACCATAACGAGTGTGTTTTTTGCTTTAAAAGTATCTATAAAGTTTGAAACCGTATTAATTTGTTTAACCGAGCCGAGATAGCCGCTGTAAATGGCGTCGAAGGTTATACCGAGTTTTTTCCATTCGCCGATAATACGCGTCATTTCATCGGTGAGATCAAGAAAAGAATAACTGTCAAAGCCGCCCGTATGGGTTGAGAGCAATGCAGTAGGCAAAACAGACGTTTCGATGCCTGCTGATGACAGTATGGGTGAAGCTACGGTGATCGAACAGCGTCCGATGCCGGATATGTCGTTTATACATACGGCTCTTTTTTGAATACCCATTTTATTCCCCTTTCTCGAAATTATCGATTTGCATTATAACACATATATTTTGAAATTACAATATATCAACCGAAAAATAGGTAAAACAGGTCAAAAAATGCAAAACCCCAAAGTTTACAAAATGTTTACAAGTGTTTTTGCAGAGGTGAAATTATCGCGTTTTCGTGTGGTTTTGTGCAACTTGCATAAATGTAGAAAAAAGATGCCAATATATGTGCGAGTTGCACAAAAATCGTAAAGTTTTTTATACATAAATAGCAACAAAAAGTAGTAAGCATAATTTACCTAGTTTGTAAAAATGGGCAGAATATGTAATAATTCGCCACGAATAACGGTTATTTTATTCCGATTTCGCCCAAAATAGTAAATAAAGCTTACCCTAAGATTGAAAGTCAAACAAAGGGTAAAAAGTGCCGAAAAACAGCGTAAATTGTAAACAATTTGCGATAACGGGGAGACATGCTATATATAATAAGAAATTAACAGTAAACTTCGCTTGACTTTTGGGGGCTTGTATGCTAAGATTATATAGCATTAATTACGGCTATTCCGGCTGTTGACGCCGGTTTGTATGGGTATAACGCGGTACTTCGTTCAAAGGGATATGGGCGAGGTAGTGTTTTTTGCGTTGTTTATAGCTGCCTGGACGGCTCCCATGCCATATTCAATGTGTTAAGTTTTATCAATTTATATGGGAGGAAAGACCATGACCAAATCCATTTTCACAAGGTTATTGTGTGGATTGCTCACAGTGATTATGCTTGTCGGTACGATGACGACGGCTATATTCGCTGCAGAGACAGATTCAACGGCGAATGACAACAAAAACCAAGGCGCTGTTGACAAAAACACATCTTCGCTGGAAAGCATCAAAGAGATACTTGATACTCTTGCTTACAGTGAATATTATGCTGCTCTTGAGGATACGACTAAGGGCAAAGCGTCGTTTATAGTAAACCTCGCTCAGGCTTTTATCGGCTCAAAGGGTACTGACGAAAGTACCGAACAGGGCAAAATAGTAGTAATGACTAAGGAAGAGACAGAACGCGAGTACGGCAAGGCTGTCGAGTCTATCTATTTGCCTGAAAAGGGAACTGCTGAATTCAAGATCAACGTTCCTGAATCGGGACTTTACGCACTTGATATTGAATACTATTCGGTATTGGCAAAAGCAACGTCTATCGAACGTATGCTTTATATTGACGGAAAGATTCCGTTCTCCGAAGCGAGATATCTCAGTATGCCGAAGACTTGGATAGACGTTGTTGAAAAAGACGGCGGTTTCAAGACTGACATTATGGGTAACGATATCCGTCCTTCGAAGCAGCAGGTTCCTGCGTGGAATACATATACTTTCTACGACTCGACAGGTTTCGTTGTTAATCCTTTGCAGATATATCTTACAAAGGGCGAACACACGATCTCGTTTGAAGCTGTAAGAGAGCCCGCAGTATTCAGCACGCTTACGTTCTATCCTTATAAAGATCTTCCCAAGTATTCTGAAGTTGAGAAAGAATATAAGCAGAACGGCTACAAGGACGTAAGCCCTGATGCAAACCTCAGAATTGAGGCAGAGTTCGTTGATTTTGTTTCGGAACAGACTATTTATCCTTTGGGTGATAGATCTTCTCCCATAACATCTCCCCAGGATCATAAAACAACCAAACTTAACACATTAGGTAGTGACAAGTGGAAGACGGCAGGACAGTGGATAAAATATAAGGTAACGCCTACGGAAACGGGACTTTACGAAATCTCGATGAGATATAAGCAGTCCTCTCTGGAAGGTATGTACGTTTCCCGTCGTATATATATAAATGGAGAAATCCCGTTCGAAGAAGCAAGCTATCTCGAATTTATGTATGGCGATTCGTGGCAGCAGGGAGTTCTCTCCTCCAAAGACGGTACTCCTTACAAGTTCTATTTTGAGGCAGGTAAGGAATACGAAATTAAATTTGAGGTAGTTCTCGGTTCGATGAGCGAGGTGCTCAACAGAGTAAACAACGTTCTTACCTTGATGAATGAATCTTACCTTAAAATATTGATGATCACAGGCTCGTCTCCTGACGAATACCGTGACTATAACTTCACAAGACTCGTTCCCGAAGCTATCAACAACCTTGTTTTCTGTGCAAAGGAACTTAAGGCTGTAAGGAAGCTTCTTGAAGATATTACGGGTCAGACGGGTTCTCACGTTGCAACTCTTAACAAGATCATAGTTCTTCTTGACAGAATGACGAGCGATGAAGATGAAATTGCAAAGAACCTTGTAAACCTTAAAACGTACATCGGTACACTCGGTACCTGGTTGCTCGACTCAAGAGCTCAGCCCCTTGAAATTGACTATTTTACACTTCAGGCGAGCGGCACAAAGCTTCCCAAGGCGAACGCATCCTTCTTTGCTTCGCTCTGGTTTGAGCTTAAGGCATTCTTCTCCAGCTTCTTTACCGACTATTCCACAATGGGTGCAACCATTGAAATAGACAGCGACAAGAAAGTTGAAGTATGGACGACTATCGGTCGTGAAAAATCAAAGATCATGCGTCAGTTGGTTGACAGCGACTTTATGAAGCACAACCAGATCGCAGTTGAGATCAAGCTCGTATCGGGCGGTATTCTTCAGTCGACACTTGCAGGCATCGGTCCCGACATCGCGTTCCTCGGCTCTGCGGACTGCGTTAACTATGCTATTCGTGATGCGGTTCTTCCTCTGAATGATTTTGAGGGATTTGATGAGGTAATCGCAAGATTCCCGCAGGCGTCCGTTGATACACTTACGCTTAAGAATAATGAAGGTGTTGTTGAAACGTACGGCTTGCCCAACGTAATGACCTTCCTTATGATGTTCTACCGCATGGATATTCTCGCAGACCTTGGCATTGAAGTGCCGAAGACGTGGGATGACCTCAAGAACATTATTCCCGTACTCCAGAACAACAATATGACGATCGGCTTCCCCTCGAAGACGGCGGGTACAAAACTGTTTATCTATCAGATGGGCGGTGAATTGTACGCTGATGAAGGTAAGAGAATCAATCTTTCGTCCAACGTAGCTCTTTCGGCGTTTACCGAACTTACAGACTTGTTCCAGAGCTACAGATTCCCGCTTACATACGAACCGGCTAACCGTTTCAGAACAGGTGAAATGCCTATTCTTATTGCAGACTATATTTCGCTTTACAACCAGCTTACCGTATTTGCTCCCGAAATCGACGGTCTGTGGGAATTCATCGAACTCCCCGGATTTATGGATGAAGAAGGTAATATAAACAACGACTCGGTAGTATCCGTAGAAGGCGTTTGTATGATGAAGGGCGCAGAGGACAATAAAGAAGAATCTTGGAAGTTCCTCGAGTGGTTTACAAGAAGCGACGTTCAGTCAAACTACTCCAACGAGCTCGTTGCAGTAGTAGGTCCTTCTTCCAAGAACGCAACTGCAAATACAGAAGCTCTGAAAGACCTTCCTTGGTCATCACGTGAACTTGAAAACCTTATGGAACAGTTCAACAAGACGGTCGGTATTACAGAATACCCCGGTGGTTATATCATTACCCGTTATGTAGATTTCGCATTTATGGATGTATATAATGATGGTGCGAATGCAACAGAAGCGATGCTCGACTGTGTAACCGAAATCAACAAGGAAATTACGAGAAAACGTAAAGAGTTTGGTTTCGAGTACATCGAGATAACCTATGAAAACTCATCCGACTTTATTGAGGCGGAGAAATAAGAAGATAATGCGGTGCCGAGGGGGGACACCCCCTCGGATCGAAAAAACCTACATTATATACTATATATTATATACATTCTAAAAAAGGAGTTGATTCAACATGTCCGCAAACACTGCAACGAAGAAAAAAGCGTCAACGCGTACAGAGATGACGAAAGCGCAGTGGACATGGAAAGAGATTAAACGTAACAAGACCGCATATCTTATGATTGCGCCTTTCGTAATTCTCTTCTTCATATTTACGGTATTACCCGTTGTGGTATCGATAATATTGAGTTTTACCGACTTTAATATGATTCAGACGCCCCACTTTGTATTTATGGACAACTATATAACGCTTTTCCTTGATGACGATATCTTTATTACGTCAGTAAAGAACACGCTCATTTTCGCGGCGGTAGTTGGTCCGGGTTCGTACCTGCTCTCATTTATCTGTGCATGGTTTATTAACGAACTTCCCCCCAAGATCAGAGCGATCGTAACATTGATTTTCTATTCACCCTCTATTTCGGGCGGTGCATATCTTATGTGGAACATCGTGTTCTCGAGTGACGAATACGGTTATGCGAACGCTATTTTGATGGATTTAGGCTTTATTTCAATGCCTATCCAGTGGTTCCAGGATGCAAAATACGTAATGCCTCTTTGTATCGTAGTTGCGCTTTGGACATCGCTCGGTACCGCGTTCCTTTCCTTTATCGCAGGTTTCCAGGGCGTTGACCATTCGCTTTATGAAGCTGGCGCCGTTGACGGCATCAAGAACCGTTGGCAGGAACTCTGGTACATCACGCTTCCCACAATGAAACCTCAGTTGATGTTCGGTGCCGTTATGGCTATTACACAGGCGTTCGGTTTCGGTGCTGTTGTTACGGCACTTGCAGGTTTCCCGTCTGTTGACTATGCTGCCCATACGATTATGCACCATCTTGATGACTACGGTACGACCCGTTGGGAAGTTGGTTATGCTTCGGCTATTGCAACCGTGCTCTTTATAGTAATGTACGGAGCAAACGCACTGGTCAAGAAACTCTTGTCGAAGGTAGGTAACTGATATGGCAAAATTAAGAACAAGAAAACATCGCGTCGTATTGAACCGTTCATACGGCGGCGACCTCGGTATCACCTTCTTCCTCGTACTTATGGGCGCGTTCCTCTTCATCCCTATGTACTACACTGTAATTCAGTCGCTTAAACCATTGGATGAGCTTTGGATGTTCCCTCCGAGATTTTACGTAACGAACCCCACGTTCAAGAACTTTAAAGATTTGTTTAACCTTATGAACGAGTCGTGGGTTCCCTTCTCGAGATACATATTCAATACGGTATTTATCTCAGTTGCCGGTACGTTTGGCAACTTGCTCCTTTCTTCGATGTGTGCTTACGCATTGGCAAAGATCAAGTTCCCCGGCTCAAAATCAATATTCGCAATCATCGTTGCATCGTTGATGTTCCACAGTACCGTATCAGCGATTGCTAACTTTATTACAATGTCAAAACTCGGCTGGATCGACACGTATCTTTCAAGAATAGTTCCGGCATGGTGTACTTCGTTGGGACTATACCTGATGAAGCAGTTTATGGAAACAAACGTAAACAACGCGGTGCTCGAATCTGCGCGTATTGACGGAGCGACCGAGTGGAAAACGTTCTGGGTAATTGCGATGCCTATGGTTAAGCCCGCATGGCTTACTCTCATAGTTTACTCCTTCAAGGACCTCTGGAACTCGGGTGCATCGATCTATATCCAGAGCGAACAGCTCAAATCGTTTAACTATGCAGTAAGCCAGCTCGTATCCGACGGTATCTCCCGTCAGGGTGCATCTGCTGCAGCATCGGTTATCAGTATGATGGTTCCGATTCTCGTATTTGTAGTTACTCAGAGTAACATTATCGAAACGATGGGATCTTCAGGTATGAAAGACTAATCAGAAAGGGAAAGGTTAATATGAATAATAAGTTTATCAAAATAGCCGCCCTGACTATCTGCCTGATAATGCTTCTCGGCGTTGTACCCGCATTTGCGGCATCGTCGTACGGAACGTATACATACTCGCAGGACGGTTTCGGTATATCGTCTCCCGACGCATATACCCCCGAACAGATCGTCGACACAAAGTTCATGGGCATAAACACAGGACTGTCAGAGCCCACGGACATTGAGACAGACGAAGACGGTAACGTCTATATTGCCGACGCAGGCAACAACAGAATCGTAGTACTCGACAGATACTACAAATTCAAATTCCAGATAAGATCATTTGCAAACAGCAACGGTATTCCGGACTCGCTTGCAAACCCCAACGGTGTGTTTGTAGGTAACGGATATATATACGTTGCAGATACGGATAACAAGAGAATCGTGTTATTCGATCAGGAAACCGGCGCGTACGTAAAAACGTACGAAGAGCCTCAGGCAGACGTTTTCCCGGAAAACTCGGTTTACAGACCCGTTGCTCTTGCGGTTGACTCTGCAGGCACTATGTTTGTAATCTCATCCAGTACGTATATGGGTGTTATCTCACTTAATGCTGACGGCAGCTTCCAGTGCTTCGTAGGCGCTCAGAAGGTTACGATTACTGCTTGGCAGAAGCTTTGGAGAGCGTTCATGACAGATGAACAGCGTAAAAACACCGAGCAGTTCTTGTCTACCGAATTCAACAATATCACGATTGACCACCGCGGATTTATCTATGTAACGACGTCGTCAATTGATGAGAGAGATCAGCAGAGTGCAACAGAGAACAACTCAGCAGAGTTTTCTCCCGTAAAGAAGCTGAACATCCAGGGCGATGATATTATGAAACGTACGGGCTTCTTCGGCTTCGGTGAAGTTGACGTATTTACAAAGACAACGTCCAAGACTGCCCCTGTCGGTACGTCTGTAATCGTTGACGTTGCTCTCGGTCCGCAGAATACATGGTCCATTATTGACCAGAAGCGTTCAAAAATATACACTTATGATGAATACGGCGACCTGCTCTTCATTTTCGGAGACACGGGAACACAGCTTGGTAACATCAGAACAGCTTCGGCTATTACATATCAGGGCGAGAAGATTCTTGTTCTCGACAAGAATACGAACGCATTTACCGTATTTGAAAGAACGGAATACGGAAATATTCTTTTGAATGCTATTGAAAACCAGAATAACCGTAACTACGACAGCGCAAAGAAAGACTGGGAATCCATTCTCCAGAGAAACAACAACTTTGACGCGGCGTATATCGGTATCGGTAAGGCGCTTTACCGTTCGGGTAAATGGACAGAGTCCATGGAATACTTTACAAGCGCGTATGACACGGAAAACTATTCCAATGCATTTAAAATGTATCGTAAGGAATGGGTAAGTAAATATATTTACATTGTTCCGATCGTAATAATCGCAGTATGCGTAGGCGTGACCAAATTCTTTGGTTACGCTGCAAAGGTTAACCAAAAGGTTGCAGTATCGGGCAAGAAGAGAACCTTCTGGCAGGAAATACTGTATGCAAACCATCTGATGTTCCATCCGTTTGACGGTTTCTGGGATTTGAAGCACGAAAAACGAGGATCGCTTAGGGGTGCATTGTTCTATCTTGTATTCGCTATCGTAACGTTTACGTATCAGTCATCGGGTGCATCTTACGTGTTCAACCCCACAGGTAACTATCCCAGTATCTTTACACAGATCCTGTCTGTAGTAGTACCGGTAGTGCTTTGGGTAGTCGGTAACTGGTGTCTTACAACGCTTATGGAAGGCGAAGGCAGCCTTAAGGATATTTTCATTGCAACCTGCTATGCATTGGCACCTCTGCCCTTGCTTATAATTCCCGCGACAATTGCAACAAACTTCCTCACGACAAACGAAGCAGCGCTCGTAACGTTGCTTGAAAGCTTTGCGTTTATCTGGGTAGGCTTGCTCATATTCACGGGAACGATGGTTACGCATGACTATTCACTATTTAAAAACATAATTACTTGTCTCGGTACGATAATTGCGATGGTATTTATTATGTTCCTTGCATTGTTGTTCACAACAATGCTTACAAACGTAATCGGATTTATCACAGCTGTTGTAACAGAGATAACGTATCGAATGTAGCGAAGAAAGGAGAGACATTGAAATGAAAAAGTTTATAAGATTTATTTCAGCAATTATGTCGGTTATAATGATTTTCGGTGTACTTGCAAGCTCTTCTGTTTTGCCGGTATTCGCTGCCAACACAGGTAACTCCAAGAACGAAAACGAGAAAGACAAAAACTATTATATGGAGAATTATCTCCAAAAGGAATATAGTAAACCCGAAGAAAAAGTAGCCACGATGAAACCCTACATAGAAAACGACAAATACGTTTTCTATTTACAGAAGGAATCGGGCGAATGGGCTCTTTACAACAAGCTGACAGGTCAGTATCTTTTCTCCAACCCCTATGACGTGGGCGGAGAAGATGCAAGTGATGAAAGCAAGAAAAACCTTCTTTCTCAGGTAATTATTACCTTTAAAGAGGGCGGCGAAGAAAAGACGTATACCAGCTTTGCTGACTGCGTTATGCTTAATCAGCTCAAGATCAAGAACCTCAAGAACGGCGTTCGTGTCGAGTATACCGTAGGTAACGAAGAAACACGTAAGCTTATTCCCATGCAGATCACAGCAGAACGTTTTGAATCCGAAATCCTTGCGCACATTCCCGAAGGAAGACAGAAAGAGAATTTCAAGACGTACTTCCAGAAAAAGAGTCTTAACGACCCGACACTTACCACAGCCGGTAAGAAACAGCTTCTTGCTTCATACCCCATTCTTTCAAAATACGATATCTACGTATTTGACACAGACGTACAGGGCAACGAAGCTCTTCGTCAGGAAACGATAATCAAGACTTACTGTACGAAATATTCATTTGAACAGCTTGAATACGACCATTCACTTGTAGGTTACGTTGCATCCAACAAGGCTCCCGCTGTATTTAAGTTCGGAATTGAATATACCCTCAGCGAAAACGGTGTTGACGCTCGCTTGGGCGCAAACGGTATCCGTTTCGATGAAACTGCGTATACTCTTCAAAATATAAAGATACTTCCCTATGTCGGTGCAGGATCTTCTGAAAATCAAGGCTACCTCTTCGTTCCCGACGGCAGCGGTGCTATTATAAGATTTGAAGATATAATCGGAAAGCACGTTCCTATCAGCGGTAAGCTTTACGGCAGGGACTATGCGTTCCACAGTGTTACAGGATCTACACAACAGACAATGAGACTTCCCGTTTACGGTATCGTTGAATCCGACGTAAGAACCGTAACCAAAGAAGTAGAGGGAGAGACAGTAACTGAAAAATTCCCCGTACACAGCGGTTTCTTGGCGATTATTGAAGAGGGCGACTCTCTTGCCAGCATTACCGTTGAATCGGGCTCTACTCTCCATAAGTACAATACTGTTTATACGTCATTTAACCCCCGTCCTTCCGACCAATACAACCTTGCAGACTCGATTTCTGTAGGCGGTAACGCGGTTTGGACAGTCGTTTCTGACAGAAAGTATACAGGCAGCTATACAATTAAATTTGTAATGCTTGAAGATGAAACCCTTGCAAAAGAAGCAGCTGAAAAGGTTGAAGGCGAATACGTATCGTACGACGCAAGCTACGTAGGTATGGCAACGTCCTACCGTGATTATCTGTATGAAACAGGTGTTCTTACAGCTCTTACCGAAAAAGACGTTGAGAAGGATATTTCTCTTTATATTGAGTCATTCGGTACGATAGACACGACAAAGAAGTTCCTGAGCTTCCCGATAAAAACAGAAACTCCTCTTACCACCTTCGATGATCTTAAGGAAATGTACAACTCGCTTGAAAAAGCAGGAATAAAGAACATTAACTTTAAGCTCACAGGCTTTACAAACGGCGGTATGAATTCAACAGTACCTTCGAAGGTTAAGTTCCAGAAAAAGGTCGGCGGTGATAAGGGATACAAGGAATTCCTTGAGTTTGCTGATAAAAACGGAATCGGCGTATTCCCCGAATTTGATTTTGTATATCTTAAGGGAACAAGCTCATTTGACGGCTTCAGCTTTAAGAAGGATGCCGTAAGAACTATTGATAACCGTTATACACAGAAGCAGGAGTACAATTCCGTATATCAGGCTCTTATGGAAACCGGTAACGTTGTAATCTCCGTATCCGCATTCTCCAAGTTCTACAAGGGCTTTAACGAAGATATGAAGGATCTTGGCGCAACGTCTGTATCGGTATCGACTCTCGGTTCTGACCTTAACTCAGACTTTGACGAAGATAATCCCTATAACCGCGAAGACGCAAGAAGCGAAACTGTTGAGCTTCTTGAAAAACTCAGCAAAGATTATAAAGAAGTTATGAGTGATGCTGCAAACGCATACTCCTTCAAGTACGTTGACCATTATCTCAACGTTGCTCTTGACAGCAGCCGTTACATTTTGGCAAGCCAGTCTATTCCTTTTATGGGAATGGTACTCCACGGTGCAGTTGAGTTTGCAGGTACTCCTCTTAATACAACGGGTAATATCGCATACGAGATTCTTAAGATGATCGAAAACGGTGCGAATCCCTACTTCCTCCTTTCTTACCAGAACACAGAAAAACTCAAGGATAACCCCTTGTACGCTGAATATTTCTCGGTAAGATATGACATTTGGGAAGAAGACTTAATTAAATATTACAATATATTAAACGAAGCATTGAAGGACGTTCAGACAGAAACGATCGTTGACCACGAGTTTGTTCAGGGCGAACGTATTCCTTCAGAAAAAGAGCTTGCCGAAGATCAGGAAGCTTTGAAAAAAGCTGAAGAACAGGCAGCGCTTGACAAGATTCACGAAGAAGAAAAGAACAGAAGAGAAGAAATCCTCAATCAGAAGAAGGAAGAGCTTGAAAAGCAGGAAGGCGACGAAACAACGCCTACAAATCCTGAAGAGCCCACAACTCCTGAAGAACCTACAACTCCCGAAGAACCCGAAGACAGCAAAGAAAATACGGGAAATGCAGGAGAAGTAGTTGAAGAGGAAGACGAATCTCTCGTTGACATCAAGACGAAGTACCTTACACAGAAGGGTACCGTTGTTAAGGTTACATACTCCAACGGTAAGATATTCGTTTTGAACTACAACAGCTTTGATATTACCTATGAAGGTAAAGAAGTTAAAGCATATGGTTACATTGTTGTAGAAGCTGAAGACACAACAGGTGAGCCCGGAAACACAACGGGCGCATCTGAACAATAAGAAGGGGTGTAGACGATGAATAAACAAATCACGGCAAACGCTGCGCCGAAAAAGCGCAAGAAGAAAATCGCATCCCTTGACAAGAGAAAGGCAAGGGCCGGTTGGTGGTTTATAATGCCTTTCCTTGCCACCTTCGTTATTGTATACCTCCCAATTATCATCGACTCGATCAAGTTCAGCGTTTCGAAGCTTACTATGCTTGCGGGCGGCGGTTACATTACAGAGTACGTAGGATTTGAAAATTATCGCCAGGCTCTGTTTGTTGACGAAAACTTTGGACAGATAGTTGTTGCAGGTGTAAAACAGCTTATTTTTGATATTCCGGCGATAGTAATATTCTCGCTCTTTATGGCAGTATTGCTTAACCAAAAGATGCTTGGCAGAGCATTGTTCCGTGCAATATTCTTTATTCCCGTTATTATTGGTACGGGTATCGTAGAATATATTGACAAGAGCAACACGATGCTCAGCTATATGACAGACTCGTCCAGCTCGATCGACAACGGTTCGGGCGGCGTATCGGCAAATGAATCGCTCGCTATGGCGGCTAACCTTGACTGGTTGTTCGGTAATATGCGAGTGGGCGGCGAATTGATGGATTACGTTGTGGATATTATCGCAAACGTATACGACATTATCAGCCGTTCGGGCGTACAGATGCTTATCTTCCTTGCAGGTCTTCAGTCAATTTCTCCCGCGATCTATGAATCGTGTCAGATTGACGGTGCGGCTGCATGGGAAACGTTCTGGAAGATCACCTTCCCGATGATAAGCCCGATGATCCTTGTTAACGCGATCTATACGGTAATTGACTCGTTTACAAGAAGCTCAAACAGCGTAATGATGTACATTGACGGAATATATCAGGAGGTCGGCGGACCTGTTCTCAGCTCTGCGATGTCATGGATATACTTTGTTATCGTACTTGTTTTGATAGGTGTTGTAGCCGGATTGATTTCAGGTTACGTATTCTATCAGAGAAGAGACTAAGAAAGGAGGATTTCAATTATGAATACACAGGCATCAGCACCCAAGGTTATGAAAGAAACAAAGAATAAGATCCGTGTTGATTTCGAGCGTACAGATTTCTGGACTCGATTTAGATTGAAATATCTCTCACTTAAGTTTCTTACAACGGTAGTGTGGGTAATATTCCGTTTTGTTCTTCTTGTTGGTATTTCATACGTAATACTTTCACCCCTGATTTCAAAAATATTCTGCTCGTTTATGGGCAAAGAAGACTTTGTTGACGTAACGGTTAAGTATATTGCAAAATATCCGACTCTTGATACATACAAGGCGTTGATAGTTGAAGCGAAATACTTTACAGCAGTGTTCAATACAGCATGTCTCTCGCTGTTCTGTGCTTTGGTACAGACGTTTATATGTTGCGTAGTTGCGTACGGTTTCGCAAAGTTTAAGTTCAAGTTCAACAATCTGTTGTTCTTCCTCGTAATCTTTACGATGGTTGTACCTCACGAAACGTTGCAGCTTTCAATGTTTATGAAGTTCAGATACTTCGATATACTTGGTCTGTTTAAGCTTTTGGGCGGCGGAGTTTTCGAAAACTTTGCTGTGACCAACTTTACGTCGATCAACCTTCTTAATACATACTGGCCTCTTGCGATTCTTTCACTCGGCGGTCTCGGATTTAAGAACGGACTTTATATCTATATGCTCCGTCAGTTCTTCCGCGGCGTACCGGATGAGCTTGAAGAATCCGCATACCTTGACGGTTCGGGCGTATTCAGAACGTTTATCCAGATCATTCTTCCCCTTTCAGTGCCCATGTTGATTACAGTATTCCTGTTCTCATTCTCGTGGCAGTGGACGGATATGTTCTACATTGACTTGTTCTTTACAAAGTCAAGTATAACAATGATGCCGGATATCGTAATGATACCCAGATCGTTGAATACCTCATATGCCGGACAGAGTATGTTTGAAGCGGCTATTACAAATACGTCATCGCTTCTTATTATTGCTCCTCTGGTAATTATGTACCTTTTCTGTCAGAGATACCTCATTGGCGGTATCGAAAGATCGGGTATCGTAGGCTAATAAAAAACAAAATGGCTGTATATGGGCAAGAGCCCATATACAGCCATTAGTTTTTAATTTATACCGTCATTTTTAATAACGTTGGAAATAGTGTTGCCGAAAAGCCGGGCACATTCGCTTGCTTCCTCAAGGGTATTGCCGCAAGTGCCGATCTCTAAAAGCAAAGAACCTATAGAATGTTCGGCATTAAAGCTTGCCGAGCGAATACTCAGAGGGCGCATGAGAGAGCCGTAATCTTTTACAAGAGCGTATTGAAATGCCGAGGCAACTGTCAGGTTTGACCTCCAGTTCGGGTGGTTAGCCCCCTTGGCGTCAGTGCCTACTACAATCATTGCCTGAGCTGCTTTTTTGCCGTTTATTTCTGTCGTAGGACTGATTTTTTCGTTATTTTGTCTTACAATCGAGTCGCGGTGAACGTCAAAAACATATTGAATAGACGGGTATTTTTTCAGATAATCCATAACTGCCTTTTCAGACAGATTATAGCTGTCGGAATAGCTTTTTTCATCAAACATTGTCTCGCAGTGTATAACCTGAATACCGTTATTTCTGAGTGTTTCTGCAAGTATTCTCCCGATAGCAACCACGTTTTTTTCGCAATCGGTGGAGCGAGTGGGTGTCTGCGGCGTATATTTGCTTGCACCGTCCGGCAAATAACACTCCGTGCCGTGAGTATGTATTATGAGAACGGTAGGCAAGTCCGCCTGTCCGTTTAGTGTTTGTTTTGAGCTTTTAATTGGATAATCAGAGTGTACCAAAGCGTTTATGTCGGCTGAATAACCGCTCTCATTTTTACAAAGAAGGCTGTCCGTTGTTTGTTTTTCGCTCATATCGAGCTTAATAACGGGAAAGGAGTTTTTATCTTCTTCAATCTCTTCTTTTTCTTCTTCTTGGTTATCAGGCTGATCGACTTCGGTTTGATCATTTTCCTCATTATTGTTTTCTTCCTGATTAACAAAAGGCGGAACCGTTTTTATTGCAAGCGGAATATCCGGATGCTTTTGAGTGTTTATGTACGTATAGGGGAGAGGGTTGTTCCCCTGAGGTTTCAGCGACAGCGTTGTCATGCCGAAAGAGTAAGAAACGGTTTTTCCGTAGAAATTATTGGGCGAAATATTGACGCACGAAAAGTATGTGCTGAATATAAAAAATACGAAGCATACGCCGCAGAGAACAAGTTTTGCGATCTTTTTTATCATAACATCCCCCTTGATATAACAAACCGAGGTGCATTGTTGCGCCTCGGTTTATTATATTTATCCCGGAGAAAATTTATGACATAATCGTCAAGCTGAAAACGCTTGGTTTAAGGCGGAGGAGATAAGCTTTGAAAGCTTGTTTACCACCTCGTCGCAGTCGTTTACGGTAACGTAAAAGCTTTTGCCGTTTTCGAGAACCTGCTGAAGCTCGGGGCTTATTTCTTCAAGATCTGCTTTTTCCAATGCGTCGTAAACAAGAGTTGACGAGCTGACCATCGTAGGCACTCCGACAGATATTACCGGTACACCGAGTGAGGCTTTGTTGAGTGCTTTCGTGTGGTTGCCTATACCGCTTCCCGGCGAGATTCCGCTGTCGGATATTTGTATTGTGGTCGCGAGACGGTCGACGCTTCTTGACGCAAGAGCGTCAATGGCGATCACTATGTCGGGGCGAACGGTTTCAACAGCTCCCAAAACCAATTCGAAACTGTCGATGCCCGTCTGCCCGCTTACTCCGGGCGTGATCGCTGAAATGCTCCGCATTTTTATAGCGTCGAACAGCTCTTTGTTCTTGCTTTCTATGTGTCTTGTAACAGTAATACCTTTGACGGCGAGAGGGCCTATTGCATCGGGAGTTATAAATCTGTTGCCCAGTCCTATTATGAGCACTTTTGGGTCTTTCGTGTTTATAACAGCTTTTTCGGCAAGATTTTTTATAATGTCCGAAATTGTATCGCACAGCGAATTAAGTTCTGTTTCGTCAAGCAGATGTACCTTGCCGAAGCTAACTGTAATATAGCTTCCGATAGGCTTGTTAAGCAATTTTGCACCCTCGTCTGTCAGAATGTTTACCCTTGTGATTTCGGCGTTTTCTTTTGATTCCTTTGATACGCTTATACCGCTAACGTCTTTTCCGTTTTCGACGTCGGGATACTCTGATGCAAGGTCGGTTCTGATATATTGGTTTCCGTTCATTTTATCACCTTTTAAAAAATAGAAATAGGGTGATACGGGCTGCGCCCATATCATAAGATATCGGTATTCTGCAGTTATTCTTTACCGCAAAGCAAAGTTATATGTAAAAAATAAACATATTTAATACAAAATGAAAAAAAATATAAAACTATTTTAAATAACACTTGAAAGTTTCTGCTTAGTGATATATAATTATATAGATAATATAATATTGTTGTGCGAAATAGCCAAAAATGCAATAGTTTATTGTGCAAATGGCTAAAAGTTGAAAAAACATAGGCAATACCGTTGATAAAAAAGCAAAAATATGTTAAAATCAATAAGTACCGAAGGTGTTTTTTCGGCGCGGTGCAATAAAGAACAGTGATTTCTTTTTTGACTGAAGATATACACGCAAACAATCAAAAAACATTTCAAACGAGGGGGCACACCTAATGAAAAGAATATTGGCGCTCGCATTATGCCTTTTAATGACGGTTTCGCTTTTTGTAGGCTGCGGAAAAAAGGATGAGGATGACAGAGGAGCGGTTATCCGTATGTACATGACATCGGATATCTACAACTTTGACCCGATCTACGCATATACCGACGATGCGGCAACAAAAATTATGGGCATGATCTACGAAGGACTTTTCCGTATCGGCAACAATGGCAAGGTAGAAAAGGCGCTTTGTAAGAACTATAAGATTATTGAAGACAAACAAAACAGCATATACGAAATGGAAGTCACCATCAACGACACGGGTTGGAGTGATGGCAGAGCCGTATCGGTCGACGACATAATATTTGCATGGAAGCGTATTCTTGATCCCGAATTTTCATGCAGCGCTGCGGCAATGCTTTTTGATATTAAGAATGCAAAGAACTATAAGAACGGAGACTGCTCTCCCGACGACGTAGGTCTTTATCCCGTTGATACAAAGGTGTTCAGAATTGCTTTTGATAAGCCTATAAACTATGATTTGTTTATAGAAAACCTTTGTTCTCCCCTTCTTGTACCGCTCCGTGAGGATATTGTTTCAAAGGTGGATAAGTGGGCATCGAACGTAGCTATTATGGCAGGCAACGGTCCTTTCGCAGTACGTTCGTTTACTCCCGGTGAGAAGATGGCGCTTCAGCGTAACGCGTACTACTACCGCGATACCGAAAAGGACGCTGAAGATAAGGTGGTAAAACCTTACCGTATCTTTATCGACCTCAGTTTGAGTGCTAACAAGCAGCTTGCTGCGTATAACGATGGCGTTCTCTTCTACGACTCCGAAATCGGTCTTTCTTCAAGAAATGATTGGTCAAAGGTTACGAAGACTGTTGATATGCAGAACGTTCACACATATTACTTCAACACTAACAACAAATTGTTTGCAAAGAAAGAAGTAAGACAGGCGCTTTCCATAGCTCTTGACAGAGAGGCTATCGCAGATATAGTTGTGTTTGGCGAACCTGCAACAGCGCTTATCACAGACGGAGTTTTTGAAACATCCAGAAAGAACAGCTTCAGAGACAAGGGCGGAGACCTTATTAAGACAACCGCAAACGTTGAAGAGGCAAAGAAGCTTCTTAAGGAAGCTGGAATAGGTTACGGTGAGTTTACAATTACCGTAAGAGACAATGAAGTTGACGTTGCAATTGCTGAATATGCACAGAGCGTATGGCAGGAAAAACTTGGATTTGACGTAACCATCGTTAAGCTTGGTTACAAAAAGCAAGTTACTGAGAATGAATACGAAGTATACGTAGACGAGTTTGAAGAAGCGTTCAAGTCGGGCGACTATGATGTTGCAGGCATTGACCTTCAGATGTTCTCGACAGACGCATTCTCCACCTTGGCAGGATTTGCAGTTGGCTATTCCGGCACAGCGCTCAACCTTGCTGACGAAAAAGGCGGCGGTTGGGACCTCAAGCCCGGCGTAACAGGCTATAACAGCGAAAAATATAACGAACTGATTGACAAAGCGTTTAAAGAAAACGCAAACAGAGCAAAGAGAAGCGAATATCTCCACGAAGCAGAAAAGCTCCTTCTTGAAGATTGCCCCGTTGCTCCCTTGGTAACTTTGAAGAACGCTTACGTTTCTCAGAAGCTTTCCGGTTTCTCGTTTGACTTCTACGGCTGCCCCGTATTTACAAAAGCAAAGCTTAAGAAATATGAGCTTTACACAAACGCAGAAGCGGAACTTGACGAATAAACAACAAAACAGCCGGAGCAATAATGCTTTCGGCTGTTTAATTTTTTAAGACACAGCGGGAGAATTCGACAAAACATTCCCGTTTGTTGATTTATAATAAAGAAGACGGGGTAAAACAGACCACATTCCCGTTTATTCAGGAGAAAAGAGTATGTTGACTGACAGAGATGACGTGAAGATATTTATACTGTATCTTATGAACAGTATAGGATATCCCCTTGAACACGGCGTTTTGCACGATATATCGGTGCAGGACGGTTTTATATCAACATTTGATTTTATTGAGGCGTTCGACGAGCTTCTTGCAAATGGCAACATATCAAAAGAGAGCGTTGATGAAGATACCGATATAATTTCGATAACCGACAACGGAAAGCATATTGCAGACACCTTGAACGGAAAACTGCTTTCGAGCGTAAGAGAAAAGGCGTTAAAGAGCGCATTGCGGCTTCTTTCTTTTAAGAAAAGGGGCACGAAGATTACGTCGGAGGTTTCCCAGCTCCCCCATGGCAAGTACGAATTTAAATGCTCGATAAAGGATAACAGCGGAGATCTTATGGAGCTGCGCGTTACTTTGGATAATCCCAAGCAGCTCGACCGCACGATGTATAACTTTGATTCGCGTCCCGAGTTTATTTACAAGGGCATTTTAGCATTACTTGCGGGAGAGGCGGATTATCTGCTCAATTAGTTAAAAGTTTACATAAAACGACAAATTTTTGTATAATTTTCACTAATATTGTAAATTTATTTTAATAAATTTGTTGAAAAGCTATTGACTTTTCCTATTTTAGTGGTATAATGGCAATACATAATCAGGAGAGGTATGAGTAATTGGTTGATGAAAAATTGCAAAAACTGATATCTCTGGCACGCGCGGGAGACGAGAATTCGTTTTCGGATCTTACCGAGCTGTACAAGCCCCTGATTGAAAGTATGGGCAAAACATACGCAAAAAAATGTACGAGCGAGCTTTACAGCGAGGAAGACTTTATTCAGGAAGCAACCCTTGGTTTGTATACGGCGGTACGTACGTACATAGACTCGGACAAGGTTACATTCGGTCTGTATGCAAAGGTGTGCATAAGAAACAGACTTGTTTCGCTTTTGCGAAGCGCGAATAAGAAAGTGAAAAAACAGGAAACAACCAAAAATGATTTGGGAGAGCCTGTTCACAGACTGCTCGAGAAAGAAAATACGAATCAGATTGAAAAAAAGATACAGTCAGTATTGAGTGATCTCGAATGGTCGGTTTTCAGTTTGTATATTCAAAAAAAGTCATATATTGAAATTGCTGAGATACTTGGAAAGTCTGTAAAGACTGTTGACAATGCGGTATATAGAATGAAAACTAAACTCAAGCAGTTAATGTGATTAATAAAACAGGTATTAACCCAAAAGGGTATACATAATTTTATCCAAATTAAAGCGAGGGAAAAAACAATGTACGAAGACAAGAAATTAGTTTGCAAAGACTGTGGACAGGAATTTGTATTTACAGCAGGCGAACAGGAATTCTATGCAGAAAGAGGTTTCCAGAACGAACCCCAGAGATGCAAACCCTGCCGTGATGCAAGAAAACAGGCTACAAAGGCTAGCAGAGAAATGTTCACAACAGTATGTGCAAACTGCGGAAAAGAAGCTAAGGTTCCTTTCCAGCCCAGCAATGACAGACCCGTATATTGCAGCGAATGTTTTGCTGCTATGAAGGATCAGCAGTAAGTCGATTTAAAATACATAAATAGATTTATATGTCAGTGAAAAGCCACGCTAAAATGCGTGGCTTTTTTGCTGGTAAGCAAGCCGTGTTACGATTTGTTACAAAAATAAAAAAAGATAGATAAAAAATTACGAAAATAATATGTACAAATCTTGTTTTATGTGTTATAATGTCTATATATAAATAAAAATATAATAGAGTAACTGTATATATTGAGGCAAAAAATGAGAAACGGAAGGGATTTTCGCCGCGAGAGAAACGCTGAGCCAAACGAGATAAGCGACAACGTAACGGCGGGAAGAAACTCGGTGAGGGAATTACTCTCATCGGGCAGAGACATAGATAAAATATTTGTTCAGAAGGGCGAAAGAACGGGCTCGATTACGAGCTTGATCGCAGAGGCGAGGAGCCGCTCGATACCCGTAGTTGAATGTGAAAAGGCAAAGCTCGATCATATTTCGGGCGGCATTAACCATCAGGGCATCGCGGCGTTTTCTGCAGAAAAAGAGTATTGCGAGATTGACGATATAATTAACTACGCCGAAGAGAAAGGTCAGAAGCCTCTGATCGTAATTGCCGACAGAATTGAAGATCCGCATAATCTCGGAGCTCTTATAAGAGCCGCAGAGGTGGCGGGTGCGCACGGGCTTATTATCCCGAAGAGAAAGGGCGCAATGCTTACGCAGGTAGTATCAAAGGCATCTGCGGGCGCGTTGGAGCATCTGAGAATAGCGAAGGTTACAAACTTGGCAATGACGGTGGAGGACCTGAAGAAAAGAGGTCTTTGGATATTTGCAGCAGAAGCGGGGGGCGAAAAGTACTACGAGCAGGATATGACCTGCCCCGCCGCAATAATACTCGGAAGCGAGGGACACGGAGTGGCAAAGCTCTTGCTTGACAAGTGCGATTTCGTGTTGTCTATCCCGATGTACGGGAAGGTAAACTCGTTTAACGTAGCAGCTGCCGCGGCAGTAATTCTGTGCGAGGCGGCAAGACAAAGAAATCCGTAAGAAAACTTAGCTTATACAGAATATTCAAAAACATACAGGGGAAAAAGGTATGGATAACGAAAAAAACAGCAAATTGAATACTTCGGAGACGGATGTCGAAAAAGATTCGGCGATAACTGCCGACGATCTTATAAAAAGACTCAAGTCCAATCTTAAGCTTCAAAACGAGGATGCAGTTGATGAAATTGTAGAAAAAGACGATTTGCGCGAAGATGAGGACATTCCGGATCTCGAAGACGTAGCGGAGGCTATGTTTGAAACTGAGACTGAACCCAAAAAAGAAAAGAGATCTTCGGTTACCGATTCGGTGAGGAAGCTTATTGCTTCTCTTATACCCGACAAAGTTGAAGAAGAGGATGAAGAAAAAGAACAGTCGGAAGAAACAGACGAGATTATTGAAGCAGAAGCAGCAGAAGAAGAAAAGCCGGCTGAAAAAGAATACTCGGTTATGATTGAAAAAACGTCCGATCAGACGAACGTATTTGACCCGAGTAAGCTTAAGCAGATTCCCAAGTCCAAGGATACGGGCAAGCTGTTTGAAGATAACGATAAACAGGCAGTCGCAGAGGCTGAACAGCTTACCTTCAGTATGACTGAGGATGACCTTCAGAAGAGTATTGAAGAAGCTGAAGCTTTTATATTTGACAGAGAACATATTGACAATCCCGAGGATGTTATAAACGATAAAGAAAAAACCGGAAGCGATAAGCGCATAACAGACGGTCAGACCCAAGAGGGCGAATATGACCAGACAGATCTGTGGATCGCGTCGGCTTTCGGAGATGAAGACGAGATAAAAGAAAAATTCGGCGAAGAGGTTGCTCACGAGCTTGAGACACAGCTTGATATTGACGTTCAGTCGTATATGAACGATCAGAAAAAAGACGTCAAGACCGTCAAGATTGAAGAGGAATTTATCTCGCGCGAGCAGACGAAGGATATCTTCAGCAGATACAAAAAAGATCATAAACGCAGTCTTATTAAGATTATGTTGTGCTTCGTTGTTCTCGTAGTTGCTTTTGTTTTTGAAAATATTGCTGCATTCGGAGGCACTCTCCCCGGTGCTCTTAATCAGCATAATTACCCCGTAGTTTATATGCTCGCAAGCCTTCAGCTTTTGGTTATAGCGGGCGCGCTTGCGTACGAAGAACTCTACAGAGGAACAATGTCTCTCATTAAGCTTACGCCTCTGCCGGAAAGTCTGACGGCAGTTGCCGTTGCCGTATCGGTAATATACCACATTGCGCAGTGCTTTATCTCGGAAACTAATCCGAAAGTTGCTCTCTACGTTTCACCCGTAATACTCTGCGTCTTTGTTACGTTGGTTTACGATTTCTTTAACCTTAAGAGAGAGGTTTTCAGCTTTAACATCGTAGCTTCAAAGAGACTTAAATACACGATTACTCCCGTTGAAACGGATAACGCAGGACTTGAAAACGAGGCATTCGGCGACTACCTTTCCGAACAAGATGACATATCGATGTTCAAGATCGGAAAGACGAACTTTGTCAAAGGCTTCTACAAGAGAATGAATGCATATTCGTACAGCTATTCTATAGTAAATATTCTTATTTCCGTAGCTATCGCTGTGGGACTTATATTCTTTATACTTACTACCGTTTTCTACGACGTAACAAAGGCGTTTTCGTTCGGTTACCTCGCATTCGTATTTGCTACACCCGCGTGCGCTCTGCTCTCTTTCGGTATGCCATTCTACAAGGCGTCGAAAAAGGCGTTTGACGACGACAGCGCAATAATCGGTAACGCATCGCTTTATGAATACGCAAATGCAAACACCCTTTCGTTTGACGACAAGGACGTATTCCCCTCATACGGTGTAAAGGTCAAGAGTATCAAGGTTTACGGCGAAAACCGCATAGACAAAGTACTTTACAACGCAGCAAGCGTATTTAATATACTCGGAGGACCTCTCGCAGACGTATTTAATACTGCAACACACGACCTCGGAAAATCCGAAAATGTAGAGATAATCGAGATAGCCAAAGACGGCATTGAGTCGATAATTGACGGTCAGCACGTATACGTAGGCAAGGCGTCGTACCTAAGAACGAACGGATACACCCCGATAACCGATATTATCGACGAAGACCTCGAAACAAGCGGTCAGGCAAGCGTAATGTATATGGTAGTCGACGACGATGTTTCCGCAAAAATGTACGTTCAGTATACTATTGATCCCGATTTTGAGTTTACTCTCCGTAAGCTTTATAAGGCGGGTATCTGCATTGGTATCAAGACGTTTGACCCCAATATTGACGACAAGCTTCTCGGAAGCAAGGTTAAGATAACAAAATATCCCGTAAGACTTCTGCGTTGCAGCTCGCTCGAACAGGCAGCGGTAACACAGGACGAAGCGGACAGCGGTATCGTATCGAAGGGTTCGCCCCGTTCTCTGCTTAATGCGTTTGTGCTTTGCTCGAAAGTGCTCTATGCAAACAGATCGAACGTTATGGTAAAGATACTCTCGGTTGCATTCAGCGTAATTCTTATGGCATGCCTGCTGGTGTTCGGAAAAGCAAATGCGATTCCCTCGCTTTACGTTGGACTGTATCAGATTTTCTGGATGATACCCGTATACTTAATCTCTAAATTCTATATTTAAAAACTACAGGGAGGGATTTATCCCTCCTTTGTAAATTGTCTTTTTCTTAATTTACGGAGGAATAGATGAATATTGACAACATACTGACAAAGGTAACAAAGCCCGGACGCTACATAGGCGGCGAATACGGTCAGACGCTAAAAGACAAAAGTAAAATTAACGCGCGTTTCGCGTTTTGTTTTCCCGATTCATACGAGATAGGTATGTCGAATCTCGGCATACGTATACTCTACGGAGTATTAAACAATATTGAAGACGTATGGTGCGAAAGGGTATATGCTCCTTGGGAGGATATGGAAGAGGAAATGAGAAAAAATAACATTCCTCTTTGGGCAGTTGAAAGCGGAGATAAGCTTCTCGATTTTGATTTCGTAGGATTTACTCTTCAGTACGAGCTGTGCTATTCAAACGTGCTTAATATGCTTGAACTTGCACATATCCCCCTTCTTTCTAAAGACAGAGACGACTCAATGCCTATTATAATCGGCGGCGGTCCCTGCTCGTATAACGCAGAGCCTATCGCTGACTTTTTTGACGTTTTCTCGATAGGCGAGGGCGAGGAAGCGCTTGTTGAAATAGTAACTCTTTACAAGGATATGAAGGCTTCGGGAAAGTATTCAAGAGAAAAGTTTTTGCGCGAGGCGGCGAAGCTCGAGGGATTTTACGTTCCCTCGTTCTATGACGTTGAATATAACGAAGACGGCACGGTTAAAGCGTATACACCCAAATACGAAGACGTACCTACGAAGGTCCGCAAGCGTATAATTAAAGATATGGACAAGGCGTATTTCCCCGACAAGCTGGTTATGCCGTATATTGAAACGGTACACGACAGGATAATGCTTGAAGTGTACAGAGGATGTATAAGAGGCTGCCGTTTTTGTCAGGCGGGTATGCTTTACCGCCCGATAAGAGAAAAGTCGCCGGAGGTACTGAACAAACAGGCGAAATGCCTTTTTGAAAATACGGGTTATGACGAGATAGCCCTCTCGTCGCTCAGCATAAGCGACTATTCGAAAATAGACGAGTTGACCGACAGCCTGCTTGAATGGACTGACGAAAATATGGTAAGCCTTTCATTACCGTCGCTCAGAGCCGACAGCTTTACGAAAGAGCTTATGGATAAGATATCCACTGTAAGAACGGGCGGACTTACGTTTGCGCCCGAGGCGGGAACTCAGAGATTACGCGACGCAATAAACAAGAATCTGTACGAGGAAGACCTGCTTAAAGCGTGCGATACGGCTTTCAGGGCGGGTAAAACTCAGGTCAAGCTGTACTTTATGATGGGCTTGCCGACCGAGGAATACGAAGACCTTGACGGAATTAACGCCCTTGCAAAAAGGGTGGTTGACACTTACTATGCAAATCCCGACAGAATTAAGGGTAAATCCCCCAAGGTTACAATATCTGCCGCTTGCTTTATCCCAAAACCGTTTACGGCTTTCCAGTGGGAAAAGCAGGAGGATATGGAAGTATTGCTTGAAAAACAGCAGTATATTTTGAGTACGATAACCGACAGAAAGGTTAAGTTTAACTACCACGACGCAAAGGTTTCAAGACTTGAAGCGGTGTTTGCAAGGGGCGACAGAAAGCTGTGTAAAGTTATGCTTGAAGCTCATAAGGCGGGGATAAAGTTTGACGCTTGGGACGAGTATTTCGACTATGACAAGTGGATGAGCGTGTTTGAAAAATGCGGAATTGACCCTGCTTTTTATGCAAACAGAGAGTTTGGCAAGGATGAAATACTGCCTTGGGATATAATCGACATCGGAGTAACAAAAGAATTTTTGCTCCGTGAAAACAAGAAGGCGCACGAGTCGAAAACAACGCCGAACTGTAAAGAAAAATGCTCGGCGTGCGGCGCAGATTGCTTAGGGGGTGAAAAGACGTGGTGCAACCGAAAACTTTGAGAGTAAAGTTTGAAAAAACGGGCAAGCTGCAGTATATTTCGCACCTTGACCTGCTTCGTACCATGCAGACTGCTCTTCGCAGAGCAAAGGTTAAAATGATTTACTCAGAGGGATTTAACCCCCATATGAAGATAACTTTTGCCCTTCCTTTGTCAATTGGTATTGAAAGCGTATGCGAATTTATGGACATAAAGACAGAGGGAAGCGTTCAGCCGTCCTACGTCAAAGATAATCTCGGCAAAAATCTCCCTGCTGATATGAAAATAGTCGACGTGTACGAGGTTGAAACCAAGCTGACCGAGGTAAAATACGCCGAATATATGATATATCTTGATTTCAAAGAGCAGTCGGAGAGGGCGGCAGAAATTGGACAGAGGCTGTTCGGCGATACGCTTATTGTAACCAAGCGTACGAAAAAGGGCGAAAAAGAAGTAGATATTTCGCCTATGATAAAGAGCGTATCGTGTAGTTTTGAATACGGTATGACAATGATAAAGGCAGTGCTTTGCGCCGACAGCGAAAATTACCTGAACCCATTTTACTTGACGGGCGCGCTTGAAAATGCACTTGGCAGTCAAGCGGAGCATAAAAAGGTAGTAAGAACAAATACCTATTTTGAGAACGAGAAACAATTTTCATAAATTGTGTTAACGGAGATAATATGGAAAAGATAGACAAAAAAGAATATTTCAAAAGGCTGTGGCAGCTTTTTTCGACGTTCTTTAAAATTGGTGCCTTTACTTTTGGCGGCGGTTACGCTATGATACCGCTTATACAAAGAGAGGTATCCGAAAAAAGAAAATGGATAACGGACGAAGAGATACTTGAGGTAGTGGCGATTGCAGAATCGACTTCCGGACCGATTGCAATCAACTCGGCAACCTTTGTGGGTTACAAAGTATGCGGCTTCTGGGGCTCGTTTGTATGTACGTTGGGGGTAGTATTGCCCTCGTTTCTGATTATACTTGCTATTTCGGGAATACTTGAACTCGTAAAAGATTTTAAGGCGGTTAAGTATGCCTTTATGGGCATCAGAGCGGGAGTTTTAGCCCTTATAATCAAGGCGCTCATCAAGATGTACAAGGCCTGCCCGAAGGGGATTGTATCCTATATAATAATGGGGCTTTCGTTTGTGTTTGCGGCTATAGTAAAGATTGACGTAATAATCGTTGTAATCGCGTGCGCTATCATTGGTCTCGCTACTTCTATCATAACAGACAGGAGGGCTGGGAAATGACGGTATTATTAAGTATTCTTGAGCTTTTCTGGACGTTTTTTAAGATAGGTGCCTTTACTTTTGGCGGCGGATATGCGATGCTCCCGCTTGTGCAGGCGGCGGTGCTTGATCACGGTTGGCTTGCCGAGGCGCAGATAGTAGACTTTATTGCGGTAAGTGAGTCGACACCGGGACCTTTTGCAATCAACATTGCGACCTATGTTGGTTCGCAGAGGGGGGCAGTAATATTCGGCGACTCGTTATTCGGAAACGTTTTCGGCGCATTTGTTGCTACGCTTGGTGTTGTAATGCCTTCGTTTATAATAATACTTGTTGTTGCGAAGTTCTTTGAAAAATTCAAAAACAACAAGACGGTAGACGGATGTATGTCGGGACTGAAGCCGGCGGTTATAGGACTTATCTTATCGGCGGTAATAACGCTTGGCAAGCCTGTATTTTTCCCCGAAAAGATTAGCCTTTCGGTATTGTCGGCACCTGCATTTTACGTATCGCTGGTAATATTTATTTCGGCACTTGTAACAGTTCTTAAAGCGAAGAAGCTCAGTCCTATCTATATAATAATAGGTTCGGCTGTGCTTGGCATAGCGGCGGGCTATATATTCGGAATTCCCGTATAAACTCTCCCGCTTTTTTGAAAAAAAGCGCGTCACCTACTTTCTTTTAAGGAAAGAAAGTAGGCAAAGGCGGCAACGCCGCACGACCCCGCTTTTTGAAAAAAGCTTGGCAAAAACTTTGCGACTTGGGTCTGCGGAGGCAATATTACCTAATTTGTAGGGGGCGACGTCCTCGACGCCCCGTTCAAAGCGAAGCGGGGCAAAGAAACCTTGCGACTTGGGTTTGCAAAAGCCGTAATGTGATTGACCTACCGTTTGTTTATCGGGTCGTCGAGGGCGCCGACCCCTACCAAATTTACAGAAGCCGTAAAGTTTTGAGGGATTCAAAAGGGCACTTTTTCAAAAGTGCCCTTTTGTGTTGGTTCGGGAGCAAAGCTCCTGGCGCCCACGGCGCACAACATTGTTGCCATTCCAAAAAAATTTATAAAAAACACTTGACAAAGAAAAAACAGGGTGTTATAATACCCCTATCATAATAAAAAAGGCTATGACGAAGACGGTTTAAGACCAGTTTACTCACAGAGAGCCGATGTTGGTGAAAATCGGCAGTAAGCATCTTTTATAACCCATCACTTCCGAGCCGAAAGTCCGAAAGCTTTATTAAAAAGCAAGTAGACACTTTCCGTTATTGCTGCGTAAATGCACAGAGGTTGATTGACCTTGTTGAGTGGCAGTTAGTTTAACTGCAATTTGAGTGGTACCGCGGATGTGATTTTTTTCACACTCGTCTCAAAGTTTTTTGAGACGAGTGTTTTTTATTGCAAAAAAAGCACGGGACTTTTTAAAAGAAAAATTTCTTACAAAAAGGAGAAAAAACTATGGCAACTTTCGAAACAAACAAGCTTTTGGAGATCGCAGTACGTATCAGAGAAATGCGCGAGATCTTCGGTTTCACCATTAAGGAAATGGCAGAAAAAACAGAAGTATCGGTAGAAAAGTACATACAGTACGAAAACGGACAGCTCGACTTTCCTTTTACTTTTATTCATAAATGCTCGCTTGCTTTCGGAATCGGTATTACCGACCTTCTTGAAGGTCATTCGGCGCACCTTTCTTCATATACGGTTACACGTAAGGGAGAAGGACAGGAGACTGCAAAGGAAGACGGCATTCGTATTCAGAACCTTGCTCCAATGTTCCGCAAGAAGATTGCCGAGCCTTACTGGGTACGTTATGAATATAACGAAGAATTACAGAACAAGCCCATTCATCTGACCAAACACTCGGGTCAGGAATTCGACTTTGTAATGAGCGGACGACTCAAAATTCAGATCGGCGACAACGTCGAATATCTGAGTGAGGGCGACAGTATCTACTATAACAGCTCTACACCCCACGGTATGATTGCCGTTGACGGCAGAGAATGTCTTTTCGTTGCGGTAATTCTTCCGGGTGAAGATGAAAAAGAAACCGTACTCCGTGATACTCTTATGATGTCTCACCGAGGCAGCAAGAAGCTCGTATCCGAAGACTTTATCACTACGGTAGAAAACGAAAACGGATATCTGCAGTCTATCGAATTCAAGAATGAAGAGAAATATAACTTTGCATTTGATACCGTTGATGCAATTGCAGATAAGAATCCCGATAAGCTTGCAATGATCCATCTTGACGTAAACAAGACCGAGAGAAGATTTACTTTCAAGGATATGAAAAAAGCGTCGGCGCAGGTTGCAAACTATTTTACGTCTCTCGGCATAAAGAAGGGCGACAGAGTAATGCTCGTTCTCAAGAGGCACTATCAGTTCTGGTTCTCAATACTTGCTCTTCACAAGATCGGTGCTGTTGCAATTCCCGCTACACACTTGCTCCAGAAGCACGATTTTGAGTACAGATTTAATTCAGCCGAGGTTTCTGCTATCGTATGTACGGCTGACGGCGACGTTGCAAATCAGGTAGACTTGGCTCAGGTTGATTCTCCCTCGCTTGTAACGAAAATTCTTGTCGGCGGCGAAAAAGAGGGCTGGAAAAACTTTGACAACGAATACAAGCTCTTCAGTACACACTATAACAGAACCGAAGACACTCCCTGCGGAAGCGACCTCAGCCTTATGTTCTTCACATCGGGCACGACGGGCTATCCCAAGATCGCGGCTCACGATTACAAGTACGCTCTCGGACATTACATCACGGCAAAATACTGGCACGGCGTAAGCGACGACGGACTCCACTTTACCATTTCCGATACCGGTTGGGGTAAGGCTCTTTGGGGCAAGCTCTACGGTCAGTGGCTTGCTGAGGGCGCAGTATTTACCTATGACTTTGAAAGATTCAACGCGGCAGAAATTCTGCCTATGTTTGCAAAATACAAGATTACCACGTTCTGCGCACCTCCTACGATGCTTCGTATGCTCATTAAAGAGGATATTTCAAAATACGATTTTTCGTCGGTACGTCATATGACGACAGCAGGCGAAGCGCTTAACCCCGAGGTTTACAGACAATTTGAAAAGGCTACGGGACTTCAGATCATGGAAGGCTTCGGTCAGACCGAGCTTACCCTTGCGATCGCTAACCTTATGGGCGGCACACACAAGGTCGGCTCTATGGGTAAACCCACACCTCTTTACGATATTGAGATCGTTGATGAAAACGGTAATCCCGTTGCAGACGGTGAAACGGGCGAAATCGTTGTCAGAATCGGTGATAAAGCTCCCTGCGGTCTGTTCCAGGGCTATTACAGAAACGAAGAAAAAACCAAAGAAGTTATGCACGACGGATACTATCACACAGGCGATACCGCTTGGCGCGATGAAGACGGATTTTTCTGGTACGTCGGACGTGTTGATGACGTTATCAAGTCATCGGGCTACCGCATAGGTCCCTTTGAAATTGAAAGCGTTATCATGGAACTGCCCTACGTTCTTGAATGCGGCGTATCAGCCGTACCCGACGAGGTAAGAGGTCAGGTGGTAAAAGCGTCCATTGTACTCGTTAAGGGCGTTGAACCTACCGAACAGCTCAAGAAGGATATTCAGGCCTACGTCAAGAAGAATACAGCTCCTTACAAGTATCCGAGAATAGTCGAATTCAAGACCGAGCTGCCCAAGACCATAAGCGGAAAGATTCAGAGAAACAAGCTTTAAAATATTCATAAAATAGTGGTTGACAAAAGCACAAAGTTGTGATAAAATATCCACATATTTATATAAAGGCTTAGACGAAGAGTACGTAAAGACTATTTTTACACAGAGAGATAGTGTATGGTGGAAAGCTATTTAAAAATGCTTTATGTTTGTAGCTTCCGAGCCGGAAGAAAGAAAGTTTTGCAAAAACGAGTAGAATCTTCCCGTGATTGCTGCGTGAAAGCATAGGGGTTGATAGGCTCCGAGAGTGGCAGTTAGTTTAACTGCAATTTGAGTGGTACCGCGGGTGAAAAAATTATCGCACTCGTCTCAAAGTCATTAACTTTGGGATGGGTGCTTTTCTTATCCCGGAATGGAGAATGATTTTATGCAGCAAATCACAGGACTTGACTTCAAGATAAGGGAGATGGCGGGACGTATCCGAGAGCTCCGCGAGCTTGAAAATCTGTCGCAGGAAGAAATGGCGCAAAAGACCGGCGTCTCAACAGAAGAATACGCTCTTTGCGAAAAGGGAGAGCGCGACCTTAACTTCGCGTTTATTTACAGATGCGCGATGGTGCTTAACGTAAACGTAACCGATATTATCGAGGGCTACAGCCCGAGACTTAAGTCGTATACCGTTACACGTTTCGGCTCGGGACAAAAAGTTTCTCAGGCGCACGGTATGACGTACTATAACCTTGCTTATTCGTTCAGTAACCGTATTGCAGAGCCGCTTTACGTAAGAAGCGTTTACGACGAGAACGCACAGGGCAAGGATATCGAGCTTACCTCTCACGCGGGTCAGGAATGCGACCTTATAATCGAGGGTAATCTGCTTGTACAAATAGGCGAACACAGAGAGATACTCGGCCCCGGAGACAGCATATATTTTAACAGTGATACCCCCCACGGTATGATTGCGGTAAACGGCAAGGACTGCGTATTTTACGCCATAGTTCTTAACCCGACGGGTGAACCCATCCCCGAGCTTGTACCCGGTAAGATAATCGAGGGCAGAGGCACCGTCGAAAAGGATACGAAAGAAAGAATATACAAAAACTTTATCGACGTTGAAGAGAATGAAAAGGGAACACCTACCTCGATTAAGTTTAAGAATACGGAAAAATTTAACTTTGCATTTGATCTTGTTGACGGCTTGGCTGAGAGAGAGCCGGACAAGCTTGCAATGTTACATATTTCAAAAGACAAGACCGAAAGAAGATTTACCTTCAAGGATATGAAAAGGGCGTCTTCACAGTGCGCAAACTATTTTAAATCGCTCGGCATAAAGAAGGGCGACAGAGTAATGCTCGTTTTAAAGAGACATTATCAGTTCTGGTTTGCAATGCTCGGACTTAACAAGCTTGGCGCTATTGCCATACCCGCGACAAATCAGCTTGTTGAAAAGGATTTTGAATACAGGTTTAATTCCGCAGGCGTATGTGCAATAATATGTACGGCAGACGGCGATACGGCAAACCAAGTAGAGCTTGCAGCAGAAAAATGCCCGTCGGTCAAGCACAAAATTATTGTTAACGGCGAAAAAGAGGGCTGGAGAACGTTCGACGAGGAATATACCCTCTATAGCTCACACTTTGACAGAAAAGAAGACTCGCCATGCGGCGACGATCTTATGCTTATGTTCTTCACGTCGGGCACGTCAGGCTATCCCAAGATCGCGGCGCACAACTATAAATATGCGCTCGGGCACTTCCATACGGCAAGATATTGGCATAACGTTGACCCCGAAGGACTGCACTTTACCATTTCCGATACGGGCTGGGCAAAGTCTATGTGGGGCAAACTCTACGGACAATGGCTTTGCGAGGCGGCAACGTTCGTATATGACTTCGACCGCTTTGACGCGGCGGACATACTTCCTATGTTTGCGAAGTATCATATTACAACCTTCTGCGCGCCCCCCACGATGCTCCGTATGATGATAAAACAAGATATATCCAAATACGATTTCTCGTCGGTACGTCATATGACGACGGCAGGCGAAGCGCTTAACCCCGAGGTTTACAGACAGTTTGAAAAGGCAACGGGACTCCAGATAATCGAAGGCTTCGGTCAGTCCGAAAGCACGATGATGATTGGTAATATGGTTGGCGCTCCCCACAAGATCGGTTCAATGGGCAGGGTTACTCCCGTATACGATATTGATATTGTCGATGCTGACGGTAACTCCGTTCCCGTGGGTGAATCGGGCGAGATTGTTGTAAACGTAAAGAACGGTGCGCCCTGCGGTCTGTTTACGGGCTACTACGGCGACGAAGAAAAAACAAAAGAAGTATGGCACGACGGCTACTACCATACGGGCGACGTTGCTTGGCGAGATGAAGACGGATTTTTCTGGTACGTCGGACGTGTTGACGACGTTATTAAATCTTCCGGCTACCGCATAGGTCCTTTTGAGATTGAAAGCGTTATTATGGAATTGCCCTACGTTCTCGAATGCGGCGTATCGGCTGCTCCTGATGAGCTTAGAGGTCAGGTAGTTAAGGCGTCTGTCGTTCTTGTTAACGGTGCACAGCCTACCGAAGAACTCAAGAAAGAAATTCAGAGATACGTCAAAGAAAGAACAGCTCCTTACAAGTATCCGAGAATCGTTGAATTCAGAGATGAGCTTCCCAAGACCGCAAGCGGAAAAATTCAAAGAAACAAGCTTTGAGGCAGAGTATGACAGAGAATACGAATGTTATGAAAATATCGTGTATTCAGATGAACGTCGGATTCTGTTCGCCCGAAAATAATTATCAAAAGGCTGAAAAGCTTATTTCAAAAGCGGTGAAAGATAATCCCGACGTTATCGTACTTCCGGAAACGTGGAATACGGGCTTTTTTCCAAGGGATAACCTTGAAAGCTACAGCGATAAAAACGGCAAAAAAACAAAGGAACTTATCGGGAATCTTGCTAAAAAATATAACGTAAATATTGTTGCGGGCAGTGTTGCAAACGTTAAGAATAATAAGGTTTACAATACGGCTTACGTGTTTGACAGAAAGGGCGAAGTTGTAGGCGAATACGACAAGACACACTTGTTTTCGCCTATGGAAGAGCATAAATTTTTTACGAAAGGCGACAATATTTGCAGATTTACTCTTGACGGGAAAAACTGTGGTATTATAATATGTTATGATATACGTTTTCCGGAGCTGACAAGGTGTATGGCAATCAAGGGACTTGACTGTCTGTTTGTTGTTGCGCAGTGGCCGAAAATAAGGGTTAATCAACTTGTTGCATTGGTTAAGGCGAGAGCTATTGAAAATCAGACGTTTGTTGTTTGCTGTAACTCTTGCGGTATGGCTAATGATACGGTATTTGGCGGTAATTCGAGAATAGTTGACCCTTTAGGCAATGAGCTTGTATGCGCTCAGGAAAGCGAAGAAATCATCAGCGCGGAATGCAGTTTTTCGGTTGTCGAAGATATAAGAAACAGTATAAACGTTTTTGCCGACCGCAGAAATGATTTATATAATTGAAATAAATAAGTAAAATAGTAATATGGAAAAAATGAAAAGAATTACGATTTTTTCGGGGCACTACGGCAGCGGAAAAACGAATCTTGCCGTGTCTTACGCGCAGTATCAGCGTAAGATGGGGTATGACGTAAGCATTGCCGACCTCGACATAGTAAACCCGTATTTCAGAACGAAAGACAGCGAGAAAATACTTGAGGAAAACGGCATTGAGCTTATCTCTCTCCCGTTCGCAAACACAAGCGTCGACCTACCGTCGCTGCCTTCGCAGGCATACGGTCTTTTTGACAGAAAAGACAGACAGGTTATAATCGACCTCGGTGGAGACGACAGGGGGGCTCTGGCTCTCGGCAGATTTGTTCCCAGACTTCGCGAAGAGAATAATTTTGAGTTTGTTTTTACGGTAAACTTTTACCGCCCGCTGACTACTACCGTTGACGAGGCGCTTGAAGTATTCAGAGAAATCGAATATGCTTCTAAGCTTAAATTCACCAAGATTGTAAATAACTCCAACATAGGCGGACAAACAACGGCGGAGGACGTGCTGAAAACGGTAAAAATGTGCGAAGAGCTGGCTGAAAAAACAGGGGTAGATTATAGCTTCACCTCGGTTGAGGGCAGACTTTTTGACGAAGTAAGCAAAAAACTTGGAAAAGAAAAGGTTTTCCCAATTACACTGCAAGAAAAGCTATTTTAATTAATGCAAACAAATAATTGATATACAAAGGAGTAATGTAAATGAGTAAAGTAAGCTTTGCTACGGATCTTTGTAAGGGATGCGGACTGTGCGTCAGCGTATGCCCCAAGAAGATCATTGTTCTTGCAAAAGACAAGATAAACAAAAAGGGACATTCTCCCGCCGAAATAACCGATCAGGAAAAGTGTATTGCCTGCGCATTCTGCGCGACAATGTGCCCCGATTGCGTTATCACGGTTGAAAAGTGAGGTAATTAAAAAATGGCAGAAAAGGTATTAATGAAAGGTAACGAAGCGATTGCCGAAGCCGCTATTAAAGCAGGCTGCCGTCATTATTTCGGTTACCCCATCACACCCCAGACGGAAATTGCCGCATATATGGCAAAAAGAATGCCCAAAATTAACGGCGTATTTCTTCAGGCTGAAAGTGAAATTTCGGCAATTAATATGGTATACGGCGTTGCAGGCACGGGTTACCGTGTTATGACGTCGTCTTCCAGCCCCGGCGTATCGCTTAAGCAGGAAGGTATTTCGTACATAGCAGGCGCAGACCTTCCCGCGCTTATCGTAAACGTACAGAGAGGCGGCCCCGGTCTCGGCGGTATTCAGCCCTCGCAGTCCGACTATTTTCAGGCTACAAAGGGCGGCGGCCACGGCGACTATCACCTTATCGTAGTTGCTCCCGCGTCAGTTCAGGAAATGGCTGACCTTACAATACTTTCTTTTGACCTTGCAGAAAAATACCGCGTACCCGCTATGCTTCTTGCTGATGGTACTATGGGTCAGATGATGGAGCCCGTTGAACTTCCCGAGGTTGACTACAAGCCCACCGAAAAGGATTGGACGGTTACGGGCACACAGATGAAGAGAAAGCACAATATCGTAAATTCTCTCTATCTGTCTCCCGAGGAGCTTGAAAGAACCAACTTTGAAAGATTTGAACGCTATAAGCAGATAGAAGAAAACGAAGTAAGATACGAGTCGTTTATGATGGACGACGCTGAATACTGCGTAGTTGCTTTCGGTATAGCGTCGAGAGTATCGAAGAACGCTGTAATCGCGGCAAGAAATATGGGTATTAAAGTCGGTATGATCAGACCCATTACACTTTGGCCCTTCCCCGTAAAGCCTATTGCCGAAGCGGCAGACAAGGTCAAGGCATTCTTGAGCGTTGAACTTTCAATGGGACAGATGATTGAGGACGTAAAACTTGCGTCCGAGTGCAAAAAGCCCGTATATCTCTGCAACCGTGTCGGCGGTATGATCCCCACACCCGAGCAGGTACTTGAATCAATAAAGAAAATGGCAGGAGGGGAAAACTGATGGTAGTATTTGAAAAACCGAAAAGCTTAACAGACGCCGAGCTTCACTACTGCCCCGGCTGTACACACGGCATTATCCACCGTCTTGTTGCTCAGGCGATAGACGATCTCGGTATTGAGGGCAAAACCGTAGGCGTTGCACCCGTTGGCTGCGCTGTTATGGCATATAACTATTTTGCTTGCGACATGGTAGAAGCAGCTCACGGAAGAGCGCCCGCAGTTGCAACAGGCCTTAAGAGAGCTATGCCCGAAAACGTAATCTTTACATATCAGGGCGACGGCGACCTTGCATCTATCGGTATGGCTGAAACGGTACACGCGGCAACAAGAAATGAAAATATAACCGTTATCTTCGTAAATAACGCTATTTACGGTATGACGGGCGGTCAGATGGCTCCTACGTCCCTTCCCGGTCAGGTAACACAGACCTCGCCCTACGGCAGAGACGTAGCTACACAGGGTTATCCCGTTAAGGTAAGCGAAATGCTTGCAACTCTTGACGGCCCTGAATTTATCGCAAGAGTTGCGGTAAACAACGTTAAGAACGTTAAAGAAGCGCAGAAGGCTATTAAAAAGGCTTTTGAGAACCAGATAAACAACAAGGGATTCTCGCTTATTGAAGTAGTTTCCTCTTGTCCTACAAACTGGGGTATGACACCCGTTGACGCATTAAAGTGGGTAGAAGAAAAGATGATACCTTACTATCCGCTCGGCGTATATAAGGACAGAAGCGCAAAGGAGGCTGAATAATTATGACAAAGAACATACTTATCGCAGGCTTCGGCGGACAGGGCGTACTTTTTGCGGGCAAATTCTTGGCATACAAGGGAATGCTTGAGGGTAAGCAGATAAGCTGGCTTCCTTCATACGGCCCCGAAATGAGAGGCGGTACTGCTAACTGCAGCGTAATTATAAGCGACGAACCCGTAGGCTCACCTATCGTATCAAAACCCGATATTCTTATTGCGATGAACCTTCCTTCGCTTGATAAATACGAAAAAGACGTTGTAAGCGGAGGAATGATATTCGTTGATTCGACCCTTATAGGCAGAAAGGTTGAGAGAACGGACGTAAAGGTATTCTACGTACCCTCGACTAAGCTTGCTCAGGAGATAGGCGCTCCCAAGCTTTCGAATATGATACTTATGGGTAAGGTAATCAAAGAAGCCGGTGCTGTAAGTTACGAAAATCTTGAAGACGGACTTAAGAAAGTCGTACCTGCAAAGCACGCGGATATGTTTGATATTAACCTCAAAGCAATCGAAACAGGATATAATTATTAAAAAAAGCGGCTTTATAAGCCGCTTTTTTGCGTCCACAGCGCAGGGGTGGCAACGCCGCACGACCTACTTTCTTTTAAGGAAAGAAAGTAGGCAAAGGCGCCCACGGCGCAGGGCCTATGGGTTTGCAGAGGCAATATTGTTTAGATTAACCCATAAGAAAAGTTTTGAGGGAGTCAAGAGGGCACTTTTCCAAAAGTGTCCTTTTGTGTGGGTTCGGGAGCGAAGCTCCTGACTATGTGTACTCCTCCAAGAAAACGCGGAAGCGTTTTCTTTTTTTGTTGCAGATATATAAATAATAATATATATAAAACTCTAAAAAATGTGTAAATGTCTATTGACTAAAACATGGGGGCGTGTTATAATATATCAGATATGAACACAGACAAATATCGACAGGGTTTCGATATCTATAAACAATATTGATTATTTACGTCAACCTTGCCGAGCAAGGTTGATTTTTTGAGAGGACAGCGACTATGAAACTGATTTTGAAAGACGGATACGTATACTCGTCAGGCGAATTTCATAAGCAGACTCTTTGCATAAACGGCGGAACCGTTAGTTGTTTGGAAAACACTCCCGAGCACGACGGTTTTTCAGTAGTTGTTGACTGTTCTTCATATTGTATTTTTCCCGGTTTCACCGATGTGCATGTGCATTTTCGTGAACCGGGTTTTTCATATAAAGAGACGGTCAAGACGGGTTCGCTGGCGTCAGCGCGCGGCGGATTTACCGACGTATGCACAATGCCTAACTTAAATCCCGCGCCCGACTGTATGTTTACTCTGCAAAAACAGCTTGATATAATAAAAAAAGACGCCGTTATAAACGTTCATCCATTTGCAACAATAACGATGGGGCAGATGGGCGGCGGTCAGCTTTCAAAAATGGAAGAGATGAGTGAATTCTGCATAGGCTATTCCGACGACGGACGGGGAGTACAGTCCGACGAAACGATGGAAGAAGCAATGAAGAAGGCTAAAGAACTGGGCAAGATAATTTCGGCTCACTGCGAGGTTAACGACCTGCTTTACGGCGGATATATTCACGACGGCGAATATGCAAGATTACACGGGCATAAGGGTATATGCTCCGAATCCGAATGGAAGCAGGTTGAAAGAGACTTGAAGCTTGTTGAAAAAATCGGATGCAAATATCACGTATGCCACATATCGACCAAAGAGACGGTCGAGCTTATAAGACAGGCGAAGGCAAGGGGGCTTGACGTAACCTGTGAAACGGCTCCGCACTATCTGATAATGAACGATATGATGCTTGAAGAGGACGGACGGTTTAAGATGAATCCGCCCATACGCTCCGAGGAAGACAGAAAGGCTTTGGTTGAGGGACTTGTTGACGGTACGATTGATATGATTGCTACCGACCACGCGCCCCACTCGGCAGAAGAAAAGGCAAGAGGGCTTGCCGAAAGCAATATGGGTGTCGTCGGTATTGAAACGTCGTTTGCGGCGATGTACACGAACCTTGTAAAAACGGGTGTGATTACACTCGAAAAACTTATTGAAGTTATGCATACAAACCCGTCAAAACGGTTTGGAATAGAAAAGGGCATTGCTGAGGGAAAAACGGCAGACCTCACAGTGTTCGATTTAAACGCAAAATACAAAATTGACCCCGCTGAATTCTTGTCTATGGGCAAAGCGACGCCCTTTAAGGATAAAGAGGTGTACGGCAAGTGCCTGCTTACTATGTGTAACGGCAAGATAGCTTACAACGGCGGACTGATAAAAGAAAATTAATGGGGGTAAAAATAAAATGGCAAAGAGAACAGATTTGAAAAAGATTATGATTATAGGCTCAGGACCTATTATCATCGGTCAGGCGGCAGAGTTTGACTATGCGGGCACACAGGCTTGTCTCGCTCTTAAGGAAGAGGGCTACGAAGTAGTACTTGTAAACTCCAACCCTGCGACAATTATGACCGATACTACTATAGCGGACAAGGTATATATGGAGCCTCTGACGCTTGAATACGTAGCGCGTATACTCAGATACGAGCGTCCTGACGCAATTATCCCCGGAATCGGCGGTCAGACAGGTCTTAACCTTGCAATGCAGCTCGAAAAGAAGGGTATTCTTAAGGAGTGTCATACCGAGCTTCTCGGAACAAGCAGCGAAAGTATCGAGAGAGCAGAGGACAGAGAGCTTTTCAAGGAGCTTTGCCAGTCGATAGGCGAGCCTACTATTCCTTCTGAAATTTCATACAGCATTGAAGAAGCAAAGGCAGCGGCAGAGCGTATCGGTTACCCCGTTGTTCTCCGTCCTGCATTTACACTCGGCGGTACGGGCGGCGGATTTGCTAACAACGAAGAAGAGCTTTGCGAAGTAGCGGTTAATGCGTTCAAGCTTTCACCCGTTAATCAGGTTCTTATCGAAAAGAGCGTAAAGGGTTATAAAGAAATTGAATTTGAAGTAATGAGAGACGGAAACGACACCGCCATCACCATCTGCGGTATGGAAAACATCGACCCTGTCGGCGTACACACGGGCGACTCGTTGGTCGTTGCTCCTATTATGACTCTTTCCGAACACGACCAAAAGATGCTCAACGACTCGGCGATCAAGCTTATCAGAGCGCTTAAGATCAAGGGTGGATGTAACGTTCAGTTTGCGCTCGACCCTCATTCGAGCAACTACTATCTCATCGAAGTTAACCCCCGTGTTTCGCGTTCTTCGGCCCTTGCATCAAAGGCTTCGGGATACCCGATTGCACGTGTTACGGCAAAAATCGCCGTAGGTATGACGCTTGACGAGATTAAGATAGCTAACACGAATGCCGCATTTGAGCCTCAGCTTGATTACGTTATTGCAAAGCTTCCCAGATTCCCGTTCGATAAATTTACTACCGCGTCCAACCAGCTCGGAACACAGATGAAGGCGACGGGCGAGGTTATGGGTATCGGTTCTAACCTTGAAGAATGTTTATTGAAGGGTATCCGTTCTCTCGAAGTTGGCGTAAACCATATCTATCACCACAAATTTGATAATATGAGCGACGACAAGCTCCGCGAATATATCAGCGAATTCCGCGACGACAATATTTTTGCAATTGCCGAACTTATTTATCGCGGCGCAACTGTTGCAGAAATTCACGATATTACGAAAATTACACCCTTCTTCCTTGAAGCTATCAAGAATATAGTCGATATGGAAAGCACCCTCAAGGCTAATGCTTTTGACCTTGAAACACTTAAAGCTGCAAAGAAGATGGGCTTTAGCGACAAATACGTTGCAAGAATGTGGGAATGCACCGAGCTTGAAGTATTCAAGTTCAGAAAAGAACACAATCTGTTCCCCGTGTTCAGAATGGTAGATACCTGCCATACGGGTGCATATATCCCCTATTTCTACTCATCATATACGGGCGAAAATGCATCGGTTCTCACTGACAGAAAGAAGATAGTAGTTCTCGGCGCAGGACCTATCAGAATCGGTCAGGGCGTAGAATTTGACTATTCGACCGTACACGCAGTAACCACCATTAAGAATTCCGGTTACGAGGCTATTATCATTAACAACAACCCCGAAACCGTTTCCACAGACTATACCACGGCTGACAAGCTCTATTTTGAGCCTCTTACTCCCGAAGACGTTATGAACATTATCGAGTTTGAAAAACCCGAAGGTGTTATCGCTTCTCTCGGCGGTCAGACAGCAATAAACCTTGCACAGCCTCTCCACGACCTCGGAGTTAAGATAATCGGTACAGACTGCGCTGCAATCGACAAGGCGGAAAACAGAGACGCATTTGAGAAGCTTCTCAAAGAACTTAACATTCCTCAGCCCGAGGGCAGAGCGGTTACCAAGATTGAAGACGGTGTTGCCGCTGCGGCAAAGGTCGGCTATCCCGTACTCGTTCGTCCTTCGTTCGTACTCGGCGGCCGCGCAATGCAGATAGTTGCAAACGAAGAACAGCTTCGCCACTACCTCAAGACTGCGGTTGAAATCGATGAGGACAAGCCCGTTCTTGTTGACAAGTATATCAGCGGTAAAGAGGTCGAGGTAGACGCTATCTGCGACGGACGCGACGTGTTCGTTCCCGGTATTATGGAGCTCGTTGAGAGAACGGGCGTTCACTCGGGCGACTCTATAAGCGTATACCCCGCATTCTCGATCTCCGACAAGGTAAAGGGCACTATTCTCCAGTATGCGAAGAAGCTCGGTCTTGGTATCGGCATCGTAGGTCTTTACAATATCCAGTTTATCGTTGACAAAGACGAAAACGTATTTATAATCGAGGTTAACCCCCGTTCATCGAGAACGGTTCCGTTCCTTTCCAAGTCAACGGGCTACAGCTTAGCTGACATTGCGACGGAAGTAATCCTCGGTAAATCGCTCAAAGAGCAGGGAATATTCAGCCTCTATCCCGAAGAAAAGAACAGATGGTACGTAAAAGTTCCCGTATTCTCGTTCAACAAACTTCGCGGACTTGACGCATACCTCTCTCCCGAAATGAAGTCTACGGGTGAAGCTATCGGCTATGACGATAAGTTCTACCGTGCGCTCTTTAAAGCGCTTCAGGCATCGGGTATGCATTTGCAGAATTACGGCACGGTACTTGCTACTATTGCAGACTGCGACAAGGAAGAGGCGCTTCCTCTTATCCGCCGTTTCTATAATCTCGGATTTAATATTGAAGCGACGTCCGGTACGGCAAAATTCCTTAAAGAAAACGGAATCCGTACCCACGTTATCAAGAAGCTTTCCGAGGATGCAGAGGAATTGGCTGACGCAATCCGTCAGGGACATATCGCGTACGTTATCAACACGAGCGACCCGTCAACCTCGGGAACGATACGCGACGGCTTTGAGATAAGAAAATATGCTACCGAAAACAACGTAACGATGTTTACATCGCTTGATACCGTAAGAGTTCTTCTTGACGTGCTTGAAGAAACCACTTTGACTATCTCGACGATAGACGCTTAAATAAAATACAAACTGCATAGCGGAGGGTCTCCCTCCGCTATGTAATAAGGGAAATATAATGAAACAGACGGTATTTGAAATTATATCAAATAAAAAAATAGCGAAAGACGTATATGAAATGGTGCTTATGGGCGACACGCAGGGTATCGCTCCCGGTCAGTTTGTGAACATAAAACTCGAAGGTCTTTATCTCCGCCGTCCCATTTCCGTATGCGACTACGACGAAAAAACGCTTACTCTTGTCTACAAGGTCGTAGGCAAGGGAACAGAACAGATGTCAACAATGTCAAAGGGCGTTAAGCTCGACTTGCTGACTGGACTCGGCAACGGATACGATTCGGCAAAAAGCGGGGAAATGCCTCTGCTTATCGGCGGCGGTGTGGGCGTTCCTCCTATGTACGCGCAGGCGAAAAAGCTTATTTTTGAGGGCAAGACTGTAAGCGTTATACTTGGATTTAACGCTTCTGACGAAATATTCTACGAAGAAGAATTCAAGAAAATTGGCGCAAGAGTTTTTGTAACGACCGTTGACGGAAGCGTAGGCATAAAAGGCTTTGTAACCGACGCTCTGTCGGAAGTCGGTGAATACAGCTACGTATACACCTGCGGCCCCGAGGTTATGCTTAAGGCAGTATACAATGCAACTGTTGTGAGCGGTCAGTACAGCTTTGAAGAACGTATGGGCTGCGGCTTCGGTGCTTGTATGGGATGCACCTGCAAGACCAAGTACGGCAACAAGCGTATATGCAAAGACGGGCCCGTTCTTGAAAAGGAGGAGATAATATGGTAAACACGAAAATCTCCCTTTGCGGAATTGAAATTGATAACCCCGTAATCCCCGCGAGCGGAACTTACGGATTCGGCTATGAATTTGCCGAACTGTATGACATAAACTGCCTTGGAACGTTTAGCTTCAAGGGTACGACGAAAGACGCAAGATTCGGTAATCCTACCCCGAGAATTGCAGAGTGCGCTTCGGGTATGCTCAATGCCGTAGGACTTCAGAATCCCGGTGTTGAAAAGGTAATATCCGAGGAGCTGCCTAAGCTGGCAAAGGTATTTAACAAAAAAGTTATGGCAAACGTAAGCGGATTTTCTCTTGAAGACTACGTTTACACTTGCGAAAAGTTAGACAAACAAGAGCAGGTAGGCTGGCTTGAAGTTAACATAAGCTGTCCCAACGTACACGGCGGCGGTATGAGCTTTGGCACGTCGTGCGAATCTGCTTATGAGGTTACAAAGGCTGTCAAGGCGGTAACGACAAAACCCGTTATAATCAAGCTTTCGCCAAACGTAACGGATATAGCAAGTATAGCTGCGGCTTGCGAAAGTGCAGGCGCGGACGCTATAAGTATGATAAATACGCTTATGGGGATGAGAATTAACCTTAAGACGAGAAAACCCATAATTGCAAATAAAACGGGCGGATATTCCGGCCCCGCAATTATGCCTGTTGCTCTGCGAATGGTATATCAGGTATATGAAGCGGTAAAAATACCGATAGTGGGTATGGGCGGTATTTCAACTGCCGAAGACGTAATCGAAATGATGCTTGCGGGTGCGACTGCCGTTGAAGTAGGCGCGGCAAACCTGATAGACCCCTATGCCTGCAAGAATATTATAGACGAGCTTCCCAAGGCAATGGAAAAATACAGAATAAATGATCTGAAAGAAATAATCGGAGGTGCGCACTGATGGGCAGAGACGTAATAATTGCTTGTGATTTTTCAACCAAGCAGGCAGTAATGGATTTTCTTGACAAGTTCAAGGAAGAAAAACCTTTTGTAAAAATCGGTATGGAGCTTTACTATGCCGAAGGCCCCGAAATCGTAAGAGAAATTAAGGCAAGAGGACACAAGATATTCCTTGATTTGAAGCTTCACGATATTCCGAATACGGTAAAAAAGGCTATGGCGGTACTTTCGCGCCTTGACGTAGATATGACAAACCTTCACGCAGCAGGCACGATAGCTATGATGGAAGAAGCAATCGTAGGACTTACGAAAGAGGACGGCACACGTCCTATGCTTATTGCGGTAACACAGCTTACCTCGACAAGCGAAGAAAGAATGAAAAACGAGCTTCTCATCGACGCTCCCATTGACAAGACGGTAATGCACTACGCAATGAACGCGAAAAAAGCAGGTCTTGACGGTGTCGTATGTTCACCCCTCGAAGCAGGCAAGGTTCACGACACTTGCGGTAAGGATTTCGTAACGGTTACTCCCGGTGTAAGATTTACTGATGGCGACGTTGGCGACCAGGTAAGAGTTATGACTCCCGAACAGGCAAAGAAGATAGGCTCTGACTATATCGTTGTAGGCAGACCTATTACTGCCGCAGAAGATCCCGTTGCCGCATACAGAAGATGCGTAAAAGAATTCGTAGACTGATAAAAAGGAGACGGAAAGATGGAAGGATATAAGAGAGAGTTTATAAAGTTTTTGCAGGACGCAGGCGTATTGAAGTTTGGTGATTTTATCGCTAAGAGCGGCAGAAGAATTCCTTACTTTATCAATGCGGGCGATATCAAGACGGGCGACCAGATTTCAAAGCTCGGCGAGTTCTATGCAAAGGCATATCTTGAAAAAATAGGTAACAAGAGAACGGTTCTTTACGGACCTGCATACAAGGGTATTTCAATAGCGGTTTCTTCCGCAGTAGCACTTGCAAAGCAGGGACTTGACGTACCATTCTTCTTCAATAGAAAAGAAGTTAAGGATCACGGCGAAGGCGGCGTATTCGTCGGCTACGTACCCAAGGAAAATGAAGAGATCGTAATCGTTGAAGACGTAATCACGGCAGGTACCGCGATCCGCGAAAGTATGGAAATCCTTTCAAGCGTAAAGGGTGCAAAGGTCTCGGCTGTTTTTGTAATGGTTGACAGAAAAGAAAAGGGCAAGACCGATATGTCGGCTATGGCTGAACTTGAAAAAGAGTACGGCTTCCCCGTATATTCGGTTGTTGACGTATACGATATAATTGAATATCTCGAAGAGGATGAAGCAAACAAAGAAAATGTTGACCGCATTAAGAACTATCTTGCAGTCAACGGCGCGAAAGCGTAAATATTTGTAATATCCCGATAAAAAGGAGAAAACTATGAGAAGCATTATTGATATAATGGATTTATCGGTCGAAGAGATCGACGGGTTGCTTAACGTTGCCGAAGATATAATTGCAAACCCCAAAAAGTATGCAAAAGTATGCGACGGCAAGAAACTTGCTACTCTGTTTTTTGAACCCTCAACAAGAACAAGACTCAGTTTTGAAGCGGCAATGTATGAGCTGGGCGGAAACGTAATCGGTTTCTCCGATGCAAACAGCAGCTCTTCCTCAAAGGGCGAAAGCGTTGCGGATACCGCGAGAGTAATAAGCTGCTATGCTGATATAATCGCAATGCGCCATCCCAAAGAGGGTGCACCCTACGTTGCATCGCTTAACGCGTCAATACCTGTTATCAATGCGGGCGACGGAGGACATAACCATCCCACGCAGACACTTGCCGACCTTCTCACTATCAAGAGAGAAAAGGGCAGATTTGACAGCCTTACAGTCGGTCTTTGCGGCGACTTGAAGTTCGGAAGAACAGTTCATTCGCTTATTTCAGCACTTTCGAGATATGAAAATATTAAGTTTGTGATGATATCTCCCGACGAGCTTTGTATCCCCGACTACGTAAAGCAAAACGTGCTTATTCCTAATGGTATTGAATATACCGAAGAGAGAAGTCTTGAAGATGCAATGCCCGGTCTTGACATACTTTATATGACACGTGTTCAGAAAGAAAGATTTTTCAACGAGGCTGATTATATCAGACTTAAGGATACTTATATTCTTACTCCTGAAAAACTCGCACACGCAAAAGAAGACCTCTGCATTATGCATCCGCTGCCCCGTGTAAACGAGATATCGGTGGCTGTTGACAACGACAAGCGAGCTTGTTATTTCAAGCAGGTATTAAACGGCAAATATATGCGTATGGCGCTTATACTTAAACTTTTGGAGGTGCAGGTATAATGATTATCGGACAGATACAAGAGGGAATAGTTCTCGACCACATTACAGCGGGCAGGGGTATGAAAATATACGACGTGCTCGGACTTGGCAATCTTGACTGCGCTGTTGCGGTAATAGTAAACGCAGACAGTGAAAAGATGGGTAAAAAGGACATAATCAAGATAAGCGGACCTATCGACATTGACTTTCGTATGGTAGGCTTGCTTGACTCCAACGTTACGGTAAACATTATCAGCGGGGGAACTGTCGTAAAGAGAGAAAAGATTGAGCTTCCCGAAAAGATAACGGGTGTACTCAAATGCAAAAACCCCAGATGTATAACGACGACCGAGCAGGAATTACAGCACGTATTCAAGCTCTGTAACGAGGAAGAAAAAGTATACCGTTGCATCTACTGCGAAACAAAAGCAGAATTTTCAAGCGTTGAATAAAAATAAGGCTATACACGGGCGAAACCCGCGTATAGCCATTATTTATTCGTAATTGACACAGTAATTAGTAATTATTTACATTTTCCTTTGCCGTGTTAATTGAGGCGATGAGAATTCGTTTTATTTCCAAACAATCATCAAGCAAGGAATTACTCATTTTATCGTCAATATATTCAGACATAAAGAGTAATTTAATCCAGTATTCAGTTTCGGCTGTTTCTTTTAAGGCTATATGCATTTTAGAAATAAAATCCGCCTTGCTTTGACCATAGTTTGCCTCGTTTATATTTGCACCTATACTTGTACCACTACGGACTATTTGTTTTGAAATTATTGTTTCCTTTTTATTTTTAATTAAATGCTGATGCAATTTCACAATTCGTGCTGCAAAAACAATAGATTTATCTATAAGTAAATTCTCTTTCATTATAAACACCGCCTCTCTAAACATTAATAGCAGAAACTTTAGATTAAATCAATTATTCATTATTCATTAGCGAAGCGATTTCATTATTCATTACGAAAATCCGTTTAAATGAATGATGAATAATGAATAGAGTATAATACAAAACAAAAATCCCATCGACAAAAGTCGACAGGATTTTCGTTTTGGTGACCCGTGGGGGAATCGAACCCCCGTTACTGCCGTGAAAGGGCGGTGTCTTAACCGCTTGACCAACGGGCCGAATATGGTAGCGGAAGTCGGATTTGAACCAACGACCTGCCGGGTATGAACCGGATGCTCTAGCCAGCTGAGCTATTCCGCCATAAAACTCCGTTCCAGCGGAACGCTCAGCTAGTATAACATAACAGTTAATATTTGTCAAGTGTTTTCTGCAAAATATTTTTGTTTTTTTACTTTAAAATTATATCCTTCTTTCGCTGTATAGTTAAATGCCGTAGTAGGTACACTTTTTTGTTCAAATATCAATAAAATTATATGAATCTCAGCAGGGGGCTAACAATAATCCCTTCATATAACAGACAAAAGTAACGCAAAAGCACTTATGGCAAAAACCATAAGTGCCTTTTTGTACAGCTTGCAAAATAAATTCAGTTTATTTTTGGGGTTGTGGAATTTCAATTTCGCCCTCGTTTTTTTCGAATGCCTTTATCTCTTGTCTTATCAAATAAAGTATTTCTCCGTTTGCTGAACGACCGTAATATTTTGAGATATAGTGCAATTTATAGTGAAGTTCCGGATCAATTTCTATCCCAATATGCTTATTGTTTTTATTTCTCATAAATATCTCCCCAAAAAATCTTAATATAAGTTTATTTTAAGATTATTTTGTGGTATAATGTTGTAAGTATACTTAAATTAAGTATACTAAATATTTACTTGGAGTTTATTATGAAAATTGCAATTGTAGGTTCAAGGGGTGTTGCTGTCAATGATATTGGCAGGTATATTTCAGACATTGAAGAAATTGTTTCGGGAGGAGCGAATGGGGTAGATTCTTGCGTTGCGGAATATGCAAAAGAAAACGGAATAAAGATTACGGTATTTTTACCTCAATATGAGCGCTACGGTCGTGCGGCGCCTATCATAAGAAACAAAGAAATAGTTGACTATTCGGACAAAATTATTGCATTTTGGAACGGAAGCTCAAAAGGTACGCTGTCGGTTATAAAATATGCTGAAAAAACAGGAAAACCGTGTGAAATTGTTCTCTGCAAGTAATTTTCTGTGTTTTTAATTAAGTCAGTGGTTTCTTTCTCGGCTCCCTCTTGCGCGAACCCCCAAAACTTACTACGTGCGTTTCGGGGAACCCCTATACTTCGGGAGCTGGATTGGCGTTAAGAAAACTCGGCGTTTTCTTCTTTGAGTTTATTTCAAAGAAAACGCCGAGTTTTTAGTCCAAGACTGAAGGAGAGAGAATGTGCGGAGTAACACGTCTTCATTGGTAACTGTTTTTTATATTTGCATATCATCAATATTACAATCAAAAAATGCTTGTGTATCTCTCCTTCCGTCATTTTGCCAAGGCAAAATGCCACCTCCCTCGTCAGATGGAGGCAAGTGGTTACTTCTCCTCGCTTCGCTTTAACCGGGACGTCGACGGCGCCGTCCCCTACCAATTAGGCAATAATGTTTCTGTGGTTTTAAATGGGACTTATATCCGCAGCTTCGCTACCCCGTCAGGAGAGGGCAAGTGGATACACTCGTAAAAAAGGCTCCCTCCGGGAGGGAGCTGGATTTTGCGAAGCAAAAGACTGAGGGAGAGCGCGTTATGTTGAAAATATTATTTACTGTAAGTTGCGCAGGCTCCTTCCGTCCCACTGCCAAAGCATACCTAATATCATATATTTGTTTAGCAGTGTGCCACCTTCCTCCCGGAGGAAGGCTAAAAACGCATTCAATTTGAAGCGGGAGGAGCAAGCCCCTCCCCTACCAATTTTCCAATAATACATTATTGTTTCTGCAGACCCAAGTCGCAAGTTTTTTGCTAAGCTTTTTTTCAAAAAAACGAAGAAAAAAGTCCCTCGATAGCGTATGCTATGGAGGGAAAAATTACTTAATTTCTTGTTCTAAAGCATCAAACTCAGGGGTACTGAAAAACTCGCCCAAGGTGATTTCCAAACCATCACACAATTTTTTTATGGTGATAGTGCCGGGATTTTGGCTTTTTTCATTTAGAATACTATATACAGTCGAAGGAGAGACGCCGGATATGTTTGCCAACTCATTTACAGCAATATTACGCTCATCGCAAAGTTGAAGTATTCGATTGGCAATGGCTTCTTTTGTGTGCACAGCAACTCCTCCTTTACGATATTTCGTATAATAATTCTACCCAAATTTACGATAAATCGTGTGGGATATATCGCAAATTTTAACTGGATGTGGTATAATTACGATATATCGCAAATAAAAGGAGGAGATAATTTGGTTTGTATTTTTTTTGGACATAGTGATTGTTATGGCTTGGATGAGAACGTTTTGAAAAATGCGATTGAGGATCTTATACGCAAAGGGGCAGATACTTTTTATGTAGGAAACCAAGGTTATTTTGATGGTATGGTTTTTAGTTCTTTGATGGCACTTAAAAAGTATTATTCAAACATATCTTTTTCAGTAATTCTTGCATACCTACCAACGCAAAAATCTGAGTACGACTTTTATCGAGGTTATAGTATGTACCCGGAGGGACAGGAAAAAGGTCCGCATAAATTTGCTATTGTGCGAAGAAACAGGTGGATGATTGAGCAGGGAAAAGGTGGTTATTGTGTTTGCTGTATTAATCACACATGGGGAAGAGCATATAAGTTTGTCAAACAAGCGAAAAGTAGGGGTATTACGATAATCAATCTTGGTAGTGTGGAATTATAAAATTTATACACAAAGCATAAAAAATTTCCAAGCACTGCCTCTTGTTTTACAGTCCTTCAAAATCTGCCCTTGCATATAAAAAGGCCCGTTCCAAAAACGGACCTTAATATTATAAAAACATAAACTCATTTTTAATAATTTGGGTGTTGTCCTCGGAGTATTCGATCTCCTCGGAAATAATGCGGGAAATCTCAATTATTTCGTCAAGTGTTTCGGCGTTTTTATCTTTACAGACAGAGACGAAGAGCCGCTCGCAGAACAGGCAAAAACCTAAAGAAGCGCGAAAATCTTCGCTGTTATATGCCTCGGACGTATGCCTGAAAATAAAATATGCAAGCAGTCTTTCGGCGTATTTCTCAAGGCGGTTTGGCGTGTAAATATCCGAAGAAAATACAGTAAATAGAGAACGGTGTTCTTGTTCGAGATATTCAATATCCGAAAGAATAGTCTGCCATTCGGAGTCTGAATTTACTTCCATATCTATGCCGTATTTTGCACAAATTTGCAGAAGCTTTTGTGGATAGGAAACACTTTTGTCCGAAAGAATTGCATATAATTCTTCACGTAACATAATAGGGTCAAAATCAGTTTTTTCAGACTGCCCATCGGCAATACCGATTTCGACAATTTGCGAATAATTGTCTGACGTAAGTACGAGCCGCGCCGCTTCTTCACACGATAACCCAATGCCCACCTCTTTGCCGCGCGCAGTATAGTTATAAAAGCGGGGGTGCTCTCGGCAAATATCGCAAAGATAGCTTTCTCCGAGGTTAAGTATTATTTTGCAAAGGCCATTTTCGTTCAGGTGAGGGCAACGGTCATTTTCGCGCAGTTTAAAATGGGGTGTGTCGGCGTAAGAGATACTCTCTTTAACGGTATCGCCGTAGCCGCTAATAAGGGTCGAATATTTATTTAAGGCGTTTTCGTCAACGTCAATTTCCCAGCCGATACAGCAGCTATGCTTGCATCTATCGGCGATACATACGAAATTCTCGTAGTATTTCGGTGCATAAAGCTTCATATGTCGTTTCCTGTTTTTTCTTTATTAAACTCAGGCTGCCGCACCGAATAAGCGCGACAGCCTTGACTGTGTTTATATACTTATGGTTTTTACGGAGGCGTCCTCAAAGCTTACTATTTCTTTTGTCTGCTTTCCGTTATGCGCTACGACGAATGTTACCTTTCCGGTGCCCTGAACGGCTATCTCAGTATCCGAAACAGACATAACTTCTCCGTCTTCGCTTTCTGCCCAGGCTGAAACGTTTCCGTTGGAAACAGCCTTTACCAATACGCCGAAGGGGAGACTGACTGTATATTCAAAGCCGTTTGCCGAAAGTTTTGCTTCGCGCAAATATTCAGGATCGCGGAACCAGTCTGTCGCAAGGAAATATATGTGTCGGCTTCCATTCTTCTGGTTATATACTGCAAATTCAACTCTATCGGTTCCCTCTGCCCAGATATTTTCTTTTGCCGTTTCCTCTGCAAAGATTTTCTTCATTTCAGATTCGTAAAGGGAGCGTATAGCTTCTTCCGAAGGGTATGATTTCGTATTAAACAATACTATCTCGCCTTTGCCGTAGTTATACACGCAAATAAGTGGCAGACCGTCATCGGTATACGCCAGAATCTTGTCGGCAACTTTTGCATTTACGCAGACAGTCGTGTGCTTGCCGTTAACGGTAGTATCGACAAATTTCGGCTCACCTTTACAAAAGGCAAGTGCGTTATCTTCAAATTTCAGATTACCGCTTCGTATATCGTCTACCGTATCGGTAACTGTCAGGTGTGCACGGGTCATAAGAAGTCTGCCGCCACATCTTACGTAGGACAGGAAACGCTTTGCGTCGTCCTCGGTCATTCTGTTGTAAGCAAGGAATATCATAGAACGATATTCTTTGAAAGTTGACAGTTTACTCTCTGCAGGAATAGCGTCGATATTTCCATAGGGAGTGCCGGTATGGTAACCCAAGGGCTGATCTTCGCGACAGTTGTGGCGATATATGCTGTCTCCTGGTTTTGACATAGGATAAACGGTCTTCAAAAGATCCCAGCTATCTTCTGCCGCAGTCTGCTTGACACCGCTGCGACCCCAAGTATTATCTTTTCTGAAGAAGATAGTTCCGTCGTCGCGTCCGTGGACGAATGCAACGGGGTTATAGATATCTCCGCTTCTTGTATGAGTTGAGACGAATTTATAGAAATCCTGCTGCTGCTTTATGTGTCCCGCGCAAGCCTTGTCAAAACGGTAATGGTGTGAATAAAACTCTTCCATACGCCAAAGACCTTCTTCGGTGTTTATATCCGTAACTCCGAGGAGGTATGCGGCATAGAGCGCCAGACGGTAACGGCGGAATCTTGCGGGTGAATCGTGTGGAGTGGTCGACCACTGAACAGCGTGATGTACTCCGTAGGTCGGCATCGAATATGCCTTTGCTGTACCGCGAAGGAATCCGATCAGAGTCTCCATTGTACTGTACATAGTCTCAGCACCGAGCCAGGTGAAGCCGGCTTCGGCAAAGTATTTGAACATTGCTGACGGACCGGTATGTCTCGTATCGTTTCTTCTGCTGTCTGAAAGGGACTCGACAGCTTTTTCGCGGAGCTTACTATAGCTCCAATCGAAGCTTCTATAGCGGCTTCCATTTATCTTTTTCCCGTCTATATAATCGTGTTTGTCGTCCGGTTTCAGACGGGGTGTGGTGTGCTCGGGGTCTTCAAGATAGGCGAAATGAACAAGGTCGTTCGCCATTTCTCCATAGATATTACCTATAACTCCGTACATAGGGCCGTAGAAATGATGATAGTCCTGCTCGTGCAGCTGCATACCGTAGAAGTTCTTACCCTTGAGCATCTCGCCGTCGGGCTGTGTGCATAGTCCCTCTACCTCTCTGCCGTCGTGCATAAGTACGTAATTCAAGTTAAGCTCTTTCATGAGTCGGCGGAAATATTTCCATACCTCAGCATTTACCGTTCTGGTTCCTGACCAACGGTATATGGGGCGAATGGTAAGAAAATCACCAATATTATTTGAGATAAACCAAGAGAGGTATTCTTCCATATCGGTCAGGTTTTGATTGATATATACCATATCTCCCGTACCTGTTACAACTTTGTCAAAGGTACGGCAAGCGATTCTCTCGATGCAACCCTCGGCTGAACCGCCCTCCCATTCAAGAATGAAACGGGCATTCTCGGTAGCATTTCCGCAATCGAGAAGCATACCGTGAAGGCCTTTTTCCTTAAAGAACCATTCGGACTTTCCGGATAGCTTTCCGTCAAGGCTCCTGAAGCTTACGCGGAGGTTTGTTTTTTCTGTGCGAACAAGTACTCTTGCTTTTCCGTTTGCGGGGGCGACTTTATCGGTAGCGATAATTGCAAGCTCGCCCGCCTTTTGCTCTATTACGCCTATTTCATAAATCGTATAGGGAAGAGGGTCGTGATAATCCGAGATTAATTCATAGGAGATCGTGTTCTTTTCTCTGAGAAGATTTTTGGGTAACTCAATTTCCCATTCGGAACGGAGGTGGCATCTTTCAAAAATTTCGCCGGTATATACGACTTTACCGTTAAGTCTGACTCTGAATTCGGGCCACTCTTTACGGCTGAGGTGCTGCGATGCCCAATCATACTGGGGGTTACCCGATGTTACGGCTTCTTCAAAGCAGGGCAGGAGGTTATGACCTGCTGCCGAAAGGCGAGGCTGTTCAACGTAACATTCGCCCTTATATCCCTTTCCTTCAATAAAAATTCCCACGTGTGCCGCGTTCAGCGGTATGGTAATCTTTTCGGAAAGGCAGATGCCCGTGTAGCTTCCCTCGGGAATATTTATTATGGTAGTTATATCTGCAGGTGCGACAATGGATCTTGGGTCGACACCATCTTTTTTGAGTCTTATATCAACTCGCATCCTGAGAAATCCGTCTTTATCTATCTTCAGATTTTTTGCGCTGACGGTAATGCTTGTTTCCCATTCCTCAGGAACGGGCGACATTCTTAAATGCGACAGCATAGGGGGCCAGGTTATCTTTTTATATATTCTTTTAAGATATTTTTCGCTTTTTTTACAGGACAGATTAAGGCAATAGCGATCTTTTATTGCGTGGTCAGTGTCAAGGGAGTCTGAATACATACGGTAATATTTAGGATGATTTGGTTCATCCTTTTTCTGATAAAACATACTCGTTTCGCCAATGGTAAACAGACGGTAGCGGGTATCCTTTTTTGTGTCAAGGTCAAAGGAAAAGCCGGCAGCAGCCCCCCTTGGACGAATGGTAGTTCCCATCTCCCCGCCGTCATAGATCTTAGTGAATCTTTCAAAACTCATAAAGTACCTCCGAAAAAACACTCTGCAAATTTTTTGTTTAGATTATTGTAATATACCGCAGTTTTAATGTCAATAAAATGCCAAGTTTTTTACCGCATTTTTTTGAAAACTTTTGGGCTTTTTATCATTGCTCTGTATGGTACATACCACGTACCGAATGGATGCGTAGTTTTTTTGTCGAATTATCTTGCAAGTTGGCGAAAGGTGTGGTACACTAAATATATTGAGGGTGAGAAAATGAATAATAGAGTTAAAAAAAGAAAAAAGAAAAAAATACATCCATTTTTTATACTGCTGTTTCCGCTGCTGCTGTGTTATTACGAAAGTATTTTCCGTATATCTACGACAGGCGGATATTTCAGACTGAGTACGCTGTGTATGCTGTTGTTCTCCGTCTCTTACGGGGCTGTGATCTATCTGCTGGCTTCTCTTTTTAAGAATCCAAAGATCAATTATATTCTTACAGCGGTACTGATGGGAGGACTTGCGCTTGTGTATTTGGTGGAATACTTTGTATACCGCCAATTCAAAGTGTTCTACGATATAAGCACGGTAGTCGGCGGTGCCGGTGACGCCGTGGGAGGTTATACAAAAGAGATGTTTGGGCTCATCTTTTGCTGGGATGGGATTTTCAAGATCATTTTGTTCGCCTTACCCACAGTGTTGTATCTTATTTTGAGGAAAAGACTGATTCCTACTGCCCGATCAGATGCAAGGCGTCGTTGCATTGCAGTAGGTGTCTTGGTGATATGCTATGTTTTAAGCCTGCTGTTTATCAACGGAAACGACATCTATAAGTCCGTTTATAAGACGGAATATAACTACCATACGGCAGTTGGTAATTTCGGTCTTATTACAGGTGTACGGTTGGATATTAAGAATTTGATTATTGGTGATTACGGTGACGGCTTTGAGCAATTGGAGGATCTTGAGACAAATCCGATTCCCGACCCCGACCCTGATCCAGATCCCGATCCAGATCCTGATCCTAATCCTGATCCTGACCCCGATCCTGACCCCGATCCAGATCCTGAACAGCCCAAAGTGTACTTAAATAACGAAATGGCGCTCAATCTGACTGAGAAAGCGTCGGGGCGTATTAAGGATCTGAATGCGTATGTCAGATCGCTTACGCCATCCAAGCAGAACGAGTACACCGGTATTTTTAAAGGTAAAAACCTGATTATGATCACTGCGGAAGCATTTACTGCAGAGGTGATCGATCCGGTGCTGACACCCACCTTGTACCGTCTTGCTACAAAGGGTATTAACTTTACCGATTATTATCAGCCCACCAGTGCCAGTACGACGGGTGGGGAGTATCAAAATATTTTTGGCATGATGCCTACCGCGGGCGGTATGTCCTTTAAGAATACGTCGGATAACTTGAACTATTTTACCATGGGCAGCCAGCTAAATCGGTTGGGATACTATGGCAAGGCGTTCCATAACAATTCTTACACTTACTATTCGCGGCATAAAACGCATAACAATCTGGGCTATTCCGATGGCTTTATGGGCTATGGAAACGGCATTGAGAAATACGTTAAGAATAATTGGCCGCAAAGCGACCTTGAGATGATCAAAGGGACTTTGCCGACCTATATAGATAAACAACCCTTTAACGTCTATTACATGACGGTAAGCGGCCATAGCGGCTATACCCGCAGCGGAAACGGCATGACGAAGAAGAATTGGAGTCGCGTTGCCGAACTGAATTATTCCGATGCCGTCAAGGGATATCTTGCCGCCAATCTGGAATTGGAAAGTGCTATGGCGCATCTGGTTTCCGAGTTAGAAAACAAAGGCATCGCGGATGACACCGTTATTTGCATTTCCACCGACCATTTTCCGTATGGATTGGATGAAAACGGAAAGCTTGGGAATATGCCGTATCTTTCCGAGCTGTACGGATATAAAGTAAACAACTACTTTGAACGCGACCATTCCCGCTTGATTTTGTGGTGCGGCTCACTTGAGGACAGCGAGCCTATCGTTGTCGACACGCCGACGTTCAGTTTGGATATTTTGCCTACGCTTTCCAATCTGTTCGGTACGGAGTTTGATTCGCGCTTGATGCCTGGCAGAGATGTATTTTCTGACGCTGATGCGTTGGTGTTCAATATGAACTACGATTGGAAAACGGAGTATGGCACCTACTATGCCAGTTCCGGCAAATTTGTTCCCGCAGATGAAACCGTCGAGATTCCCGATGGGTATGTGTCCCGTATGAAAACTATCGTTCGTAATAAGATTCGCTACTGCGAATGGACGTTGGAAAACGACTATTTCCGCTATCTGTTTGGTTAAAGAAACCCCCCTGTCTTGTGCTTGTAACAAGACAGGGGGTTTTTTAACAAATATCAAGGGGGTGCCGTAAGTTGAATTGAGAAATGACCTGTTGCTTGAAAATAAAGCTATGTATCCTATAAAAAAATTATTTTTTTATTCCAACGTAACCTGTTTGCTCTATTATATATTGTCCTTCCTTGGAAAGGATCCATTTTATTAGTACATTTACGTTAGTGTTGGGGTTGTTTTCGTACGTTACCGCATACACGGGGGTTACTATCGGATAACTATTATTTTTTATATTTTCAACAGTAGGTGCAACACCATCTATAGCAATCATTTTGATATCGGGATTTTTAATGATTCCTTCAACGTAATATCTGAACGAAAAACCGATTGATCCGAATTTACTTTGATAGTCAACGACCTCTTCGATAATTCCACTCATACCTTGTATCTCTTTTGTTTCGGGATCCATAATGGGAGTATCTCCCATAAAGCGAATAAGCATACTTTGACTACCGCTGCCTTCGTTACGTTGAAAAGCAACAATATCCTCATCAGCTCCGCCTACCTCGCTCCAATTTTTTATTTGTCCTGAATAGATTCTCTTGATTTGTTCAACCGTCAGGCTATCTATCGGGTTATCCTTGTGAACAAAGAAAACGAAAGCTTCTGTGCCTATTTGCGTATATTTAAAGACTGTCCCGCATTTCTCTGCGTATTCAACCTGTTTCTTTGATGGAGCTGCTCCCAAAAAAATGTCGGTCTTTTTTTCGGCAAGCGCTCTATATCCGCCTACTGTGTTGTTGTATTCAAATACGCCGTCGTGCAGTTTAGTCGTTTTGGGATATACTGCATTGACGAAAGCTGAATAAACGGGAAATGCAGCGGTTGCTCCATCGATAATTGGGAGATCGCCGGTGAGCTTAAACGTTTGGCTATCAAACTTAAAAATCTTTGAATCTTCCACAAACGGCAGATATTCATTAACGTTAATATTTGGTGTTACATCTATTGTAATGCTTTCCTCGTATTTTTCTATACTGAATGGAACAACAAATGCGATTCCGGCAGCAAGGATACAGCATAACCAACTAATTAAGTATTTTTTTCTTTTTTTCAACCAAATAAAAGGTAGTATTGATGGAAGAAAAAAGATTGCAGCTACAGATAAAATAGTATCTGATAGGTTATAACTTATTAATGCAGAGACCAAACCGACAAGGCCTACATAAAAAGATAATATTGCTATATTGATTGTTAAGAAAACTTTTACACCAAAAATAATATCTTTATTTGTATTTGTGTTCATATTTCGCTCCTTTTTTTGTTTCATTCCGCAAATTCAGTTGACATATCCGCAAGCTTGTTTCCTGCCATAACAATCACCTCTTTGAGTTTATTATAGCACAAATCAAAGTAAATGTAAATGAAATCGTGCTTTGCACGATGAAATCCGAGCTGGGCTCGGATGAAATCTTCGGCTTGCGCCTCAGATGAAATTAAATCCGTCCTATCTCTCCCCGCGAAGCGGGATTTCATCACGAAGTTATTTCATCCCACGTTAGTGGGATTTATCCCGTCCGTAAGGACGGATTTAGTTGAAAAAAGCCATTCGCTTGCGCGAATGGCTTTTTTCTTGCCTTAAACGAGTGAAAAGGTGTCTGAACATAGGTAAAAACGAACAAAAGGGGTCTATTCTCCTGCCGAAGACTTTATAAATAAATTTTTTCCAAAGAAATCCATATAATAAAAAATACAAGCGTTATGATTATGTGAACAATGGGCAAAAAGCTTACAAGACTTAATTTTTTCTTATGAAATGTATTTATGGTTGAAGCGATATATGTTATGGAGTATGTTCCTGCTAATAACATAGAAAACACAGCCGCAAAAGCGAGCAGAAAAGATTGCTCTGAAAGCATTCCGATATTTGCAAGAGATATTATAGACCCAAGAATTGTGATCAGAGAAATTGGAACGGGCAGCGCCTGTATGACAGTAACTGTCCAAATCAAAGCTTTGTTTTTCATTTCGTGTTCTCCTTCAATTTTTTACAACTTGCAATCAACATTCTTCTAATGCTTGTCAAATGATGCATCGACTGCGGCGATATGATGTTTTTCGCTTCGCTCAAAATGATGTTGCTCCACTGCGTTCCGCAATGAGGCGATGTTTGCCCAATGTGCCGTCAGGCACACATCATTCGCGAAGCGAACATCATTAGGCGAAGCCGTCATCATTTGCCGAAGGCAAACATCATTCAAAAAAAGAACATTTGTCTTGGTAGACAAATGTTCTTTTTTTGTTGGCAGGGGCGAAAGGACTCGGTCTCGCGCGACCTACGCGCTCGGTCTTCCGCGGCTCTTGACAGTCCACCGGACTGTCAATTCACTACCGCTTCCCCTTCGAGTCCTTTCTTGGTGTGCACAAACGAAAAACAAGTCCACCGCAAAAGCGATGGACTTGTTTTTGGCAGGGGCGAAAGGACTCGAACCCTTGACATGCGGTTTTGGAGACCGCCGTTCTACCAACTGAACTACACCCCTATTTCTTGTTGACTCGGGTATTATAACACACTTTTTTCCAAAATGCAATAGTTATTTTAAAGTATTTTTATGACAATGCAAATATATTTATTCTTCAATTTGTCCAAATATGCCGTTTTTTTAATAAATAGGTATATATTTATAGCGAAAATCTCTTTACATTTTCACAAAGAAGTGATACAATCAACTTTGAATGGATATATATAATATTTAATATAAATTCTCAGGAGGAAATTACCATGGCAAGAAAAAAGATATCTATGGACGGTAACACTGCCGCTGCGCACGTGTCCTATGCTTTTACAGAAGTAGCGTCCATATATCCTATCACACCTTCCAGCGTAATGGCTGAACTTACAGACGCTTGGTCTGCAACAGGTCTCAAGAACATTTTCGGAGATAACGTAAGAGTTATGGAAATGCAGTCGGAGGCAGGCGCAGCAGGTACTGTTCACGGTTCATTGGCTGCAGGCGCACTCACAACAACTTACACAGCATCACAGGGTCTTCTCCTTATGATCCCCAATATGTACAAGATCGCGGGCGAACTTCTCCCCTGCGTAATTCACGTATCGGCTCGTTGTGTTGCTTCACACGCACTTAATATTTTCGGTGACCACTCCGACGTTATGGCATGCCGTCAGACAGGCTTTGCTATGATGGCTGGTTCTAACCCTCAGGAAGTTATGGACCTTGGCGCTGTTTGTCACCTTGCTACAATTAAAGGCCGCGTTCCTTTCGTAAACTTCTTCGACGGTTTCAGAACTTCTCACGAAATTCAGAAGATCGAAGCTTGGGACTACGATGAACTCAAGAGCATGATCGACACAGATGCAGTTGCTGCATTCCGTGCCCGCGCTATTAACCCCGAACACCCCGTTCTCCGCGGCTCCGCTGAAAACGGCGATATCTTCTTCCAGCACAGAGAAGCTTGTAACAAGTTCTACGATGCTTTTCCTGCAATCGTTGAAGAATATATGGACAAGGTTAACGAAAAGATCGGTACAGATTACAAACTCTTTAACTACTACGGCGCTCCCGACGCTGAAAGAGTTATTATCGCAATGGGCTCTATCTGCGACGTAGCTGAAGAAGTTATCGACTACCTCAACGCAGCAGGCGAAAAGGTTGGTCTCGTTAAAGTTCGTCTTTACAGACCCTTCGTATCTGCAAAACTCGCTGAAGCAATTCCTGCAACAGCAAAGAAGATCGCTGTTCTTGACAGAACAAAAGAACCCGGCGCTCTCGGCGAACCCCTCTACCTCGACGTTGTTGCAGCTCTTGCAAAAGAAGGCGTTAAGGCTGAAGTTGTCGGCGGACGTTATGGTCTCGGTTCCAAGGATACTCCTCCTCAGAGCGTATTCGCAGTATACGAAAACCTCAAGGCAGACGCTCCCAAGAACAACTTTACAATCGGTATCGTAGATGACGTTACAAACCTTTCTCTCGAAGAAAAGGTTGCTCCCGATACAGCTCCTAAGGGCACAGTAAGCTGTAAGTTCTGGGGTCTCGGCGGCGACGGTACTGTTGGTGCAAACAAGAACTCCATTAAGATTATCGGTGATAACACAGAAAAATATATTCAGGCATACTTCCAGTATGACAGTAAGAAGACAGGCGGTATCACAATTTCTCACCTTCGTTTCGGTGATCAGCCCATCAAGTCTTCCTATTACATTACAAAAGCTGACTTCGTTGGCTGCCATAACCCCTCTTACATACTTAAGGGTTATAAGATCGTAAACGACGTTAAGCCCGGCGGTACTTTCTTGCTCAATACACAGTGGACTCCCGAAGAGGTTGAAGCTAACCTCCCCGGCGAAGTTAAGAGATACATCGCTGAAAACAACATTGCTTTCTATACCGTAAACGCTATTGATAAGGCTCGTGAAATCGGTATGGGCAAGAGAACAAACACAATTCTTCAGTCTGCATTCTTTGCTCTTGCAAACATTATGCCTATTGACAAGGCTGTTGAATATATGAAGTATATGGCTAAGAAGTCATATCTCAAGAAGGGCGAAGCAGTAGTTGAAATGAACTACAAGGCAATTGACGCAGGTGTTGACGCTCTCGTTAAGATTAACGTTCCTGAAAGCTGGAAGACAGCAGGTAACGACACTGTTGAAGCAAAAGCAACAGGTACACGTCCCGAACTTGTTAAGTTCGTAAACGAAGTTCTCGTTCCCGTATCCAAGATGCAGGGTGATTCTCTCCCCGTTTCCGCATTCAAAGATATGGCTGACGGTTCATTCCCTCAGGGCGCTGCTGCATACGAAAAGAGAGGCGTTGCTGTTGACGTTCCTACATGGATTCCCGAAAAGTGTATCCAGTGTAATATGTGTTCGTTCGTATGTCCTCATGCTACCATCCGTCCTTTCGCTATGGACGCTGAAGAAGCTGCAAACGCACCTGCTTCTACAAAGTTCGTTCCCAAGGCTATGATCGGTAAGGGCTGCGAAAACTATAAATTCACAGTTGCAATCAGTCCTCTTGACTGTATGGGTTGTACCCTCTGCGTAAAAGCTTGTAAGACAGGCGCTCTCGAAATGGTTCCTCAGGCAACACAGCTTGACCAGCAGGCAGCATTCGACTACGCAGTTGCAAACGTAGCTCAGAAAGAACTTCCCTTTGCTGAAACAACGGTTAAGGGCTCACAGTTCAAACAGCCCCTCCTCGAGTTCTCCGGCTCTTGCGCAGGTTGTGCTGAAACATCTTACGCTCGTCTTATTACTCAGTTGTTCGGTGAAAGAATGTATATCTCCAACGCAACAGGTTGTTCTTCTATCTGGGGCGGTTCTGCACCTTCAACTCCTTATACAGTAAACCGTGAATCAGGACGCGGTCCCGGTTGGGCTAACTCCTTGTTCGAAGATAACGCTGAACACGGTCTCGGTATGTACCTCGGTCAGAAAGCTATCCGTGACAGACTTATCGGTTACGTAGAAGCTCTCAGAGCTGAACTCAAGGACGAAGCAAAGATCGCTATCGTTGACGAATACCTCGCAACAAAAGATAACAGCAAGGCTAACGAAGCTCCCACAAAGGCACTCGTTGCAATGCTCGAAGCTTGTGATTGCGATTGCGAACTCAAGAACAAGATTCTTGCAGAAAAGACATACCTCTCCAAGAAGTCCGTATGGATCTTCGGTGGTGACGGTTGGGCATACGATATCGGCTTCGGCGGTCTCGACCACGTAATCGCTTCCGGTGAAGACGTAAACATCATGGTATTTGATACAGAAGTTTACTCCAACACAGGCGGACAGGCTTCCAAGGCATCTCAGATCGGTCAGGTTGCTCAGTTCGCAGCAGCAGGTAAGGCAATCGGTAAGAAAGACCTTGCACAGATCGCTATGTCCTACGGTTACGTATACGTAGCACAGATCGCTATGGGCGCTGATATGAACCAGACAATCAAGGCACTTGCAGAAGCAGAAGCATATCCCGGTCCTTCAATTGTAATCGGCTATGCACCTTGCGAAATGCACGGTATTAAGGGTACAATGGCTAACTGCCAGCTCGAAATGAAGCGTGCGGTTGATGCAGGTTACTGGCAGATGTTCCGTTACAACCCTGCACTCAAGGCAGAAGGCAAGAATCCTTTGACAATTGACTGCAAGGAACCCACAGGCGACTACAGAGAATTCATTACAAGCGAAACTCGTTACAGCCGTCTTGCTCAGCAGTTCCCCGAAAGAGCTGAAAAACTCTTCGCAGACGCTGAAACAAAGGCTAAGGAAAAGTACGAACACTTGAAGAAGCTCGCTGAAGTTTACGGCAACAACTAATATGAAAAAAAATTGCCTCGAGAAATCGAGGCAGTTTTTTGTGCCCAATATTGTTTCGCCGAGCCCATAAGAAAAGTTTTTCGGGATTCTTAAGCCCGTTTTTTCAAAAAGGGGCTTAAGTGGGTTTCAGGGCAACGCCCTGACATAATATGCCTTTTCAAGAAAACGCGGAAGCGTTTTCGTATTTTCCGTTGTTTTTGATACCACGAAACGCAATAGGGACACACGGGGGGAGCCCGTGTGTCCCTATTCTTGCTTTTTTGTTATTTTCTATTGTATTTTCCGTTGTTTTTTGATACCATAACAATAATGAGTATAATTATGGCTACGGCAATGAGTATTGCAATAAGAATACCTGCAATACCGCCGCCAGTAACCCCATCGACAGCATCCTTAACATCGTCTTTTGCATCTGTCATAGCATCGTCAACGTCGTCTTTTGCATCATCAAGCGCACTGCTTGCATCTGTAAGAGCTTCGTCAACAACGCCTGTTTGTCTGTCGGTGTTGTCAGGAGTGGTATTATTACTTGTGCCGTCAACCTCGCTGTCGGGAACGTTTGCCAACATTCTTTCTGCAGGGGATACGTTTAAGGCAAAAGTGTTTATTGAAAGGGTAGCCAATATAACTAACGTAAATACCAAGGTTAAAAGTTTTAATGCTTTTTGATTTTTCATAAAAAATATCCTTTCACCAACTTGGTTTAAAATTATTATGCTCAAAAAACATAACGGTATGATAAGAAATATAATTTGGAGATAATTTAATGGAAAGTAAAATTTTTACAAAAAACGATAACGGTTTTATATGCAAGAATTGCGGATTTGAGGTAAAGCCTTTGGGATATAGTTCGCGCAATCATTGCCCTAACTGTTTGCACTCGTTACACGTAGATATAAATCCCGGAGACCGAGCAAACGAGTGCGGCGGCATAATGGAACCGATAACCGCAGAGGTTGATTCGAAAAAAGGGTATATTATTGTACACAAGTGCAAGAAATGCGGTGCAATATCGCGTAATCGCTCTGCCCACCTTGCAAAAGTCCAGCCCGACGATATAAAGAAGCTCATCGCTCTGACCGCAAAGCATTGAAATAAAAAAAGACCAAACATTGAACCTTCTCCGGTGGGAGAAGGTGTCGTGCCGCCAAAACATTGGGACTTATGATTATATAATGCGGCACGACGGATGAGGTCGTAAAAAACAGAGGATAATATGATTCCATATAACTCAAACACAAAGAAAAATGCACAAGAATTGCGAAAAAGTATGACACCGGAAGAAAAGAATCTATGGTATAATTTTTTGAAAAAATTACCGTTCACTGTGAAAAGACAACACAGAATGGAAAATTATATTGTTGATTTTTATATTGCCGAAAGAAAAGTTGTCATAGAGCTCGATGGCAGACAACATTTAACGGAAGAAAATAAAAAAGCTGACGAAATAAGAGATAAGAAATTGACAGATTGGGGTATATCGGTAGTTAGAATTCCCAACAAGAGTATTAATAAAGATTTCAATAAAGTCTGTAATTGGTTATTGCAAGAATTAGGGATAGAGAGTTCTGAGTTGAAATGATCTGGAACGACCTCATCCGACACGTCGCATAAAGAATTAAAAATGTTATTGTATAATGGCGACGTGCCACCTTCTCCCACCGGAGAAGGTGCGAAATTTGCAAAATGTTTAACAAACATATATTTTATATTAGTACAAGTTATTGCAAATTGCAGTGTTTGAAAATACACAAGGGAAAAGACCAAACATTGTACCTTCTCCGGTGGGGGCTTATTTTACCTTTGGTGTTGATATTATAAAAAAGTGCAAAAAACGGCTTAAAAACTGCATTTTTATGCAACTGCCTCTTGACAAATAGTATCCAATCGGATATAATATAACCAGAGAGATATATTGGTTAAGAGGTTATAAAATGAGAAAATCACATAGTCTTATTAATACTTTAGAATCACTTGATGGCAATGAATTGAGAAAAATATCTGACATAATACTTAATATGCTTCAGAATATGGACTGTGAAGAAACCGGGGCGTCAACTCCCGAGGTTTGCCCCAAGTGTAATTGCTCTAACTTAGCCAAGTTCGGCAAGGATAAGCATGGAAAGCAGCGCTATAGATGTAATGGGTGTCATTCGACATTTATAAGCACTTCTTTTTCTGTTGTGTCTTATTCTCGCTTTGATTTAACCATATGGAAAAGGTATATTGAACTTTTACTTATGGGCGCACCATTAGCTAAGTGTGCCGAGGTGTGTGGTATCAGTGTAAAAACAGCTTTTCATTGGAGACATAAAATCCTTTATGCTCTTCAAAAAGATCAAAATAATCGCGTTTTAGCAGGGATAGTTGAGTTAGATGAAATGTATGTTCCTATCAGCTACAAAGGAAACCATAGCAAGAGCTCGCATTTTGTTATGCCACGCAAAGCGTATAAACGCGGTTCTGACAACAAGGCTCAAATTGGTTCCAAAGCCTGTGTGATGTGTGCAATTGAAAGAAACGGACAAACATATGGCGAAGTTCTCGGCAAAGGACAGCCCACCACAGCTATGCTTTCTCATGCTTTTAATAACCGTATTTTAACTGATTCCATTGTTCTTTCTGACAAATCAAGCAGTATCGGTTATTATTTTAATAATTTTACTACCATTGAGTTAATACAATTAGAGGCTCACACTGTTGTAAAAGGAAAATATGGGCCCCCTGAAGTTCGCGGAGCAATGCATATCCAAACAGTAAACAATCTCCATTATCGCATTAGGAGTTTTTTGAGAAGATATAATGGAGTTGCTACAAAATACCTCAATCACTATCTCGCTTTGTTTATTTGGGTAGAAAACCACAACACACTTGAGGATAATACCCCCGAAAAAGATGTGCTTAACCACATCACACAAGCAAACACACACATCAACAGAAACAGCTTTGCTTTAATGCCACCTATACCTCAAGTTGCATAATTGTTACACTTGATCTCTACGCTTGGGATTTGCTATCAAACAATAGCCTATAATATTCGTTACATAACCTTTTGAAATGCTATACTTTTTAGCAGCCCAGTCGCAGAATTCTTTTAGAGAACCCTCCCATTTTAGCAAATCAACAAATAAAGCTTTATTTCTGTTTAGCGTTTCTGACGGAGATAAACGATGTTTTTTTCTCCAAAACTCTTCGTTTGGTTCGCTCATAGTTTTAATAATCTTTTTAATTGCAATTGCTGAATAGTTATATTCATCCGAAAGAATATCTATTATTTGCCCTTTTTGCATTTCAGGATTACAAATTCTTATGCTTTGGTAGCGCTCGAAAACCTTCTTGTATTTCTCTTTTAGATTTATGTAGTCAAAATCTTCGAAGATATAGAATTCTGCTTTCAGCTTTTCTATTGTTTTCATTTTTGTAATAATATTTTTTACGGTTTGCCGTTTCCCAATGTTATATTTTTTCATCATTTTTTTGTCAAACTTAGCGGGAGAACCGGTCCAGTTCTTTTTTGCCTCGTATATATCTATGTTTCTGCGCATGGTTGGAGACAATAACAATCCTTGTTCTTCAAGGAGCCTTGTTATAAGTTCCACTCCGTAAACTGCCAGATCCAACTCATCATAATATTTTTCTTTTTCGGTTCTTTCTACATATCCAAGTTTTTTCCCTTTTTGGATTGTCTTGCTGATGTTTTGCACAGTACAATTTTCATTATCAGCTATTTCTTTCATAGTTTGTCCACTTGAATACGCCTTGCATATTCTTAAAGCCTTTTTTCTGTTTTTAAATTGCGGCATTTGGTTAAACTCTTCTAATTCATATGGATCCGGCAAAAACAATCCCTTTTTCAATTCTTCTGTATTTATTGAACAAGGGCTAAGCATAATTTGAAGCAATTCTTGATAAGTTTCTTGCATATCACGATCCTTGTTGCGTTCTTTCCACGCAAATAAATAGAGATAACCTTGAAGTGTTCTGCTCGCAGGATTTTGTAGTTTGCCCAAATATTTTTTTACTCTCGAATGATAAGAATTCATTTTTTCTAAGTAATTGTTAATTATATATCCTTCTTTGGTGATTGGTATATTCTTCTTTTTCTTTTTATGGGCTAACATATCTTGTTTGATTATTAAATTATTGTCCCGAGCAAACTTTGTCATTGCTTTTTCGCCGTCTCCGAATATGCAGTCGGTGTTTTCTATGTCTATAGAATTAATTATAGCTTTTTCTATTTCTATAGCTTTTGGATTTGAGCATCCTGAAACGTGAGCGACAGAATTTCCATTGGAATCAAGGGCGCATACAATACTTACCTGTTCATCTGACGTTCCGCGCTTGTGTATTTCTTTTCCTCTTTTCCGTGGTTTTCGGGGCATTTTACAATCATTCTTCCAAGAAAGGCTTCCTTTGAAACTTAACGCTTGATATGTTTCATCAATAACGATGTTTCCGTTTAATTTAACTTTATCATCTAATATTTTTAACGCATAAAACAACTTGTTTTTATTGAACTGCACAGTTTTTTCGCTTATGTTACACACCCTTGCAATTTCTTCAACAGTATAGCCGTGATACATGCAGTTTATAAATTTCATCCAATCTGTTAAATTTAGATTGCTGTTTGAAAGTATTGAATTATTAAACGCGTTGAACGTTTTTTGGCAATCTTTGCATCTATATCTTTGTATCTCTTCTGTTCCTACAGTATAGGCGCCATAATATACATGCTTTTTTGATCCACAACGAGGGCAGTCGGGGCTATATTGTTCTTCTTTCTTATGGCCGCCATTATTCAAAAAGTCACTAATAGACTCTATGCCCACTTCTTTCACCAGGGCGCAACTTTCTGCGGAATCTTTTAAGTAATTAAGATCGTCAACGGAACATTCGGTAAATAAAAATTCTATGGTATCTCTTATGTCTGCGGATAATGATTTAGGCGTTTGAAGTTCGAAAGGATTTAATTCATCAAACCTCATTTCTTTTACGCTATAATTGCCGGCAACCCTTGCTCTCCAATATCTATCTTTTTCATTTTCAAACGCTTGCTCGAGGCCAGGTTCATTCCTCCAACTGTCTTGAGATTCTTTATGAAGAATTCGATTGTTTCCTTTCTGCATATGTTCTTTCACGGTCAATTCAACAAACGGAGCATCATAAGCTTGTCCTATGTGGTGAATTTCGATTTTTCCGTCTTTGTCATCATACGCGTAAGGCGCTACACCTTTTTTGATCAACTCCCTGTTTGTCATATTCTCGGAAGTTACAAACAGATCCCAGTCTATATCCTTAATCAACGCAGGGCGGTTTACAAACGCCTCTTTTAGCTTTAGATTGTTATATAGACATAACTCGTCATAATGGTTTATAGCGCTTGTAATACGCTCAGAATAAGGGCTGTCTTCGTCTATTGCCTTGCGCTGAGCCTTAATATTAATTTTTTCTACGTTGCTTTTTAAAGTTTGAAGTGCTTTTTTGGTTTCGCTCTCAAAAGAGACCAATATGTTTTGTTTCATAATAAATAACCTCGCGAAAGGATGTATTGTATGTATAGTTTAAGGGTTATCAAATCAAAGAAAGAGACCTTGCTTCTTTGTCCTAACGGATCTATTGCGAAAGTGGATTCTAAAATTCTTCTGCGATTGCTGACAGACTTTTTAAATCCAAAGTCATTTAAGGGGAAATACGGAACGTGGAACAATCTGTATTCCGAGATGGAAGGTTATCCTGGTGAAACTCTCGCATTTGTTGAAAGAGAACAGTTGACTGTCAAAGATAACAAACTCTTTGAAAGCTTGAGATCAGAAACAGAATATTTGTCTATCACTGAATATGCAGAAATGCACGGCAAAAGTAGACCTATGGTAAAGAAACTATGTCAAAATGACCGAATCAAAGGTGCGATAAAGCACAGTACCGGATGGTTGATTCCTAAAAACGCGCCATATCCGAAGCGCAAAACAAGAGAGTGTAAGCCGAAGAATATATAGCTTCAAAACTAGAGATAGTTGGTTTATATTGACAAAACTTTCCTATGCGGTATAATAGAAATATACTTTATTTCGCTTAAGGGGGAAAATATGAGCATTCTTGAAGAAGTTGCAGCGTTAAAAAACCAACAGCAGGAACAAGCCGAAAAAAAGCATCGGGAGGGTTACGAGAAAGCGCGTTCTCTTATCCCAGCGGTTGCCGAACAAGTGAAAGAACTAGTTGTAAAAAAAATGGCTAACTCAAAAACTCCTTTACAAATAAAACGAGTTGGTTTGTTTAAAAGGGTTTCTTTTTACCGAGTTGTAATTGGAAAGGCTCCATTTGAAGAAATCTCCAATGGGTATATTTTCAAAGAATACCCAGAACTTCACGAAGCTCTCATTGCTGCCATCACCGATAAAGGTTTTTCCAACGTTTCTATCGAGTTTGGCTATCTTCAAACGATTGTTACGGTGGAAATTGTTAAATAATTCCCAATCAAACGCCCGTGCTCTGAAGGCCACAGAGGTCTTCGTTTCGACTACCGCGGACGTTTTTTGACAATAAATACCGTTTAAGGTATAATATCAATGCTGTAAACAGCTACACCCACTCGAATCGGTCGCCCACGTTCGCTGAGTTGTGGGTGTTTTTCATTGACAAAACTTTAGCAAAACATTGTCACTATTGACATATCGAGTGCGGTATAGTATAATGCTTGTGTAAACACCAAGCATTTCCCACCGATACAAAGTAGTGTGAATGTGACACCGGGAACGGGGATGTGTTATAAAGGTTATAAGTGGAACCTGCTGATTGTGCGGGATAGTTATTCCGAAGCCAAGCTGACTTAGATCAGACCATTGCCGATTCGAGACGGGGCGTTCAAGTAGGAACAACAACAATCAATAAAGGCGGATGCAGAAAAGTCTATCCAGCTTTTCTGTTAAGTACATAAGAAATACAGACGTACTTTACCTTCTTTTTAGAAGGGTAAAAGTGCGTCTTTTTTTATTGATTCAAAGGAGGATTAAATGAACGAATTAAATAAATTATTACAAGAAGCTAAAAGTTCTGTCGGACAAGGGTGGTGGCCGATTATTGAAAAATATCTGCAGCAGATGGTAGAGCTCGCACCTGAAGGAGAGTTTTTCTTCAAAGAAAAATATGGAACGTTGCGAATGAGAGTTTACGGCAAGGCATTAGACCATGAGAAGCTGACAGCACTTGAGATGGCTGCCGAGCATGAGTCTGCAACCGTGTGCGAAAAGTGCGGAGATCCAGGACGCTTGCGCGACGATCGAGATTGGATCAAGACTTTATGCGATAGCTGTTTAGCAAAGGAAACAGAAATGAATATAATCATAGAACCTAATTTTTGGGTCAAATTAAAAACAGCTTCAGCACGCAAAACAGGAGGGGCATATAGTGATTGGCGGGCTGCTTTTGTTGGTAAAGAAGGCTGCTTAAGTTTTCGATACTACAGCAAGACGTTTCAGTTTGAATATTATCTGGACGGAGAAGAGCCGGAAGACCAAATGATAAGTGGCAGAATTGAACACGTTGAGGAAAATGGCGATGAGCTTAACATCCGGACAAACAATTCTAAGTATGCGTTTAAAATCATCAAAAAGACGCCAAATGAGGATACAACCGCATATTATGCGTATCTGATGAACAAGGAGTAAGGTATGAGAGATATCAACAGAATAGATCCATTACTGAAGAAGTTGGCGGAAGCTTGGGAAAAGCACCCGGATCTTCGGTTCGGGCAATTTCTATCGCGCTTTTTGAGTTCTTACGGGGGAGACGTGTGGAACCTGGAAGAAGATGAATGGATGGTTGCCATTCAAGCCTATATAGATGGCAAAAATATGCATGAGATGGTCGATGCCTATCAGGAAGAAAAATGGAAGCAGGAGTAAGCGTAGAGGAGAAAGATAATGAGAACCACACAAATTAATATAGAAATGAATTTATATGACGGTGATAACTCGAAAAAGATTTTGGTTTATGCCGATGCAGATAATCCCTACGAAGCAGCTTGCGCTGCCTTTAACGAAATGTTGCAGGCGCTTCGGGAGAAAGGAAACAAGTTGCCTTCGTTTGGTGTAAGTGAACACCACTAAGGAGTTAAAATGAAAGTTATATTTTTAGATGTAGACGGTGTTCTGAATTCTCTTGATACAAAAGAACGGATTGAGGGTTATATCTTTGTTTCCGATGATAAGATAGAGCTTTTAAAAGAGATTGTTGATCAAACAGGGGCTAAGGTTGTCCTTTCGTCTACCTGGCGCCGCGGTTGGTATTGCAAAGAGCACATTGATCACCCCAACGAAAGCGACAGACAAGATATCCGTATGTTTGACGCTTTATGCGAAAAACTTCACGAATTTAATATAGGGCTATTGGATTATACCGATGATTTTGGTCTGCGCGGGCAGGAGATAGACGCTTGGCTAAACAACTGGACGGGAGAGCCTATTGAATCGTATGTAATCTTGGATGATATGTCCGGGAGAGATATCCGCCCGCACTCGCGTTTTCTTGTACAAACATCATTGGGCGGCGGAATAAATAAAAAGCACGTACAACGTGCTATTGAAATATTAAATATAAAAAGTCTATAGGTGCGGTATGGTGTAACGTTCGCAAAAGATAACAATCTATTTCTCATAAATCATATTAAAATAGATATTGTACCGCATACAGTATAAACGATTTTAGGGAGAATTACAATATTTTGGCATAAAAATGCCATATTTCTCTCAAAAAAACAAGACAAAAACTATACATTTGTTGTATTGCGGGTAGTAAAAAGGAAGGTGAAAATTTATGCCCAGAAAAGGCGAACGTGTGTACCATCGAAAAGATGGCTTATGGGAAGCTCGATACATTAAAGACATCGATGCAACCGGAAAAAAGAAATATGGGTCCGTATATGCCCGCACTTATCGCGAGGTAAAAGAAAAACGACAGAATATTGAGGATAACATTCGTTTGTATAATCGTCCTCTTGCCATTAGAAATATGACGATCTCTCAATTAGTAAATGAGTGGCTGTTCTTAAACAGAAATAGACTAAAAATATCAACCTATCAACGATATTTAGGATTCTTGAATAACCACATTGAAGACATAGTTGGCAAACAACCCGTCATATTCTTTTCAACCATTGCAGTTCACGAGTTTGCATTAAATCGATTAGAATCAGGCTTACAGCCACAGTCGGTAAACTCAATCCTGACATTCTTGCATGCGTGCTTGCGGTACGGCCACCGCCAATATAATTTACCTCTGCCGGACATCATCTATTTAACGCCCAACAGAAAGGAAATGAGGGTATTAACTGCAGATGAGCAACGGAAGTTAGTGTCTTATCTAAATGAAGATATGGATATATATAAGTTCGGCGTGTTGCTTGCACTATACACGGGATTAAGAATCGGCGAATTGTGTGGACTGCGTTGGGAAGATATTGAAGATAACCGAATTAAGATAAAAAGAACGGTTCAACGTATTAACGGACAGGACGGCAGAACCGAGCTGCACATAGGAACCCCAAAAACAACGACATCGGCGCGCGAAATACCTATTCCCTCGTTCCTTTTGGACAAGATCAATCACTATCACGAGCTTAACCAGAATTGCGAATATGTCATCGCACTCAGAAAAGACGAGATAACCGATCCGCGTGTAATGCAGTATAAGTTTAAAAAATTCTTAAAAGCCGCGAATATTGAAAAGGCCAATTTTCATTCACTCAGACATACGTTTGCAACGAGATGTATTGAGTGTGGCTTTGAGGTGAAATCTCTTTCCGAAATACTCGGACACACCAAGGTTAATATAACGCTCAATCGTTATGTACACTCTTCATTTGAGCTAAAACTAAACAATATGGAAAAGCTATCACAAATCGTGTAAATAACCGTAATAACCCATTCAAAGTGGCAGAGAAACGCTGTTTTCTCTGCTTTTTGTTTTTCTGTTATCTTTTACGAAAAAACAAATAATAGGAGATTAATATGAAACCTAAGTATTGTTCCAAGTGTGGCAAAACACTTACTCCCGAAGGAAAGTGTAAGTTTTGTAAAACAAACGAGAATTCTTTACAAGGAGTATTTGCAAAAATCAAAGCTTTTATTTTAAAACTTACCAACAAAATGGGCATAGGAAGCACATCAGGCCAAGACGCACTGAATGTTTTTGAAAAAAACAAAAAAATTATTCCCGACATTACTTCTCAAAACGACCAAGAAGCACCTATAAAACAATATGACATTGCGAAACTTCGTTCTCGTATCCTTTGTAAATATGCAGACGGCAGGTTGCAGATAACAAACAAGCGAGTAATTTTCAGGGCATCGGGCACATCGCCTGTAGGCGCTGTAACTCTACATCACGAATTTTCTACAGAGGAAATTGCAGGAATTGAGATAAAGAAAACAAACCGAGTAAGCTTTTTAAATATTGTTCTCGGGATAATACTTACAGCCTTAATCTCGTCCCCGGTATATTCCATGTTTTATTCATTTAACACCTCTCACGCTGTACCGGCTACAATTCTGGGATATTTTTTAATAGTAGGGCTCCTTGTTCCTTTCTTTATGTTAAAGAAAATGTTTTGGATAAAACTGTGCAGCTTATCTGCTGCATTGGGAATTATTTTAGGTCTTGCTGATCTGACAGCAAAGGCTGTTGATTATATGTTTGGTCGAAGCTTGTTTGATTTGACTGACGGCATTGCCGGAATAATTATACTTGTATGGATTTTCAATATGATTCTTGTCAGTTTGGTTCCTGATTTGAGAATTTGTATAAAAACAAAATCTGCCGGCGATGCAATGCAGATTCGAAGAAAAACGTTTAGTTTGTTTAAACAACCGGAAGAGCACACCGGATTTTCGGAAGTTCTTCCTTGGAAAGACACAACAAAAGCAATAAAAGAAATAGGCGCCATTATTGATGATATACAAACAATGGGCGATTTAGCCATTGATAAATGGAAGGAGAATTGATTATGAAAATTAAATTTGCATCAGATATTATAAAAATCACTTTTGAGAACGAAGAGCCTTTTGCAAATCGTTCATTAATTATGTCAGGTGAAGTATTAGATGATGGTTTTGCAGCCATTGTATCTACAATAAAGTGGCTTCCTTCAGATAAAGAAAACACTTTATCTGATTCGGATAGAGAAATAGTTTGTAGTCTTATCCGCAACTACAACAAAAACAGTAGTTTTATCATCCAATTGGTTAAATAAGCACTATGTTTGATCTTGATAGATGTTATGACTCATTTGCCACTAGTCCCAATGAGGCGTATTTTTGGTCAGGACTTGGCAAAAACGGTCAAAGTGTAGCTGCAGATATTGCAAGAGAGAATGGCGGAGTTACTCTCGAAATGTTAATGGAAAAAAATAAAGATTTGCTTATAGAATCTGGATTTGAATACGACAAAGAACTTAATCGTTTTATTTTTTCTCCCGAAAATCTTGACGACTGGAAAGCTATATCAAACGCATATGCAGAACAAGTTTCGGGAGACACACGCGTTATTCTTGGGGATAGGGTGAGGGATGATAGTGTGTGGAACACAAAAGAACTCCCGGCATTATCTGAGAATGAAAATGTAAATCGCGTAATTTCTGTTGATCCCCAAAACGGACAAGATAAAGGTGTTCTGTTAGATAAAACACAAAATCGCGATATAGACTTGGAAAAAGACTTAGGACTGAAACCGACAACCACAGGAACATCAACGACAGATTCTCTTAGAACAAGCGTTTCAAATGGACTGAAGTAGTAAAAAGGATATATATTATGAATACAAACCACAGACAAGACTCTACCGTACTGTTTGGAGATCGATTGCTTTCCCGTCCGGATCTCTCAGTTGTACATAATCCTACTTGTTGTCTTCAAGGCGAAGCAGACAACACCACATTTTTAATTCCACTCGATGAAGCCACATTATCCAAACACATTTTGTTGCTCGGTGGCATAGGCACAGGAAAAACCAACACCTTTTTTCAAGTTATTTCTCAACTTGAAGAAAAAATGACACCTTCGGACGTGATGATCGTTTTTGACACTAAAGGCGATTTCTATAAAGAATTTTACACATTTGGAGACGTTGTTATCAGTAACGATGATATGGCAACCGGGGCAGGCAAGGTTGATTATTGGAACATATTTGCTGAGCTCGACAACGATGAACATTTGATTGAAAACGTTGTTGAAATTTCAAAAGCAATATTTGCTGAAGCATGCGAGAAGACATCACAAGTGTTTTTCCCGAATGCTGCGCGTGATATCTTTATGGCATTAATGGTACACATGGTCAGGAGCTTGCCGAAAGACAAGTGTACTAATAAAAACTTGGTAACACTTATAAATGGTACAACGACGCAGGACTTGCGCACCATATTAAACAATTATGACGAGTTTAGAGCAATGACGAGCTATATTTCTATCGATGATTCGCCTCAAACTCAGGGAGTTCTTTCAGAACTACAGCAGATTACACGTGAGGTGTTTATCGGAAATTTCGCCAAACACGGTGATTTAGGAATTCGCTCGCTTGTCAGAGCTAAGAAAGGCAAAAAGATTTTCATCGAATATGACTTGGGATTAGGCGGTATGCTTTCGCCTGTGTACAGCCTGATCTTTGACCTTGCCATTAAAGAGGCGTTAAGTCGTAACAGAAGCGAAGGCAACGTATATTTTATTACAGATGAATTCAAACTGCTTCCACACTTGACCCACATAGATGATGCGGTTAACTTTGGAAGAAGCCTTGGCATTAAGTTTATGATCGGGATTCAGAACGTTGAACAAATATACGAAAATTACGGCGAACAACGCGCGCGCAGCATCATGTCCGGATTTCTTACCAATATATCATTTAGGGTAAACGATGCTTGCTCACGAGAATATATTCAAGGGCTTTACGGAAAGAATCAGAAGCTTGAATCTTACTTACCCAAAATACAGAAAAATGGGATGGTAGAAACGTTGAGAGAAGCAAACGTCATTGAAGATTGGGATATTACCAACCTTCAAGTTGGAGAAGCTATTGTAGGACTACCCGGCAGTGAACCTTTTAAATTTAAGTTTGAGAAATACGAGGAGAAATAAGAAATGAAATATTGTGAATTTTGCCGCAAAGAATTAACCGACAATGAAGTGTGTGCGTGCGAAGAATCCATAGCATATGCAAAAAAGAAAGCCGGAACAAAGAAAAAAGCTCTTATATTTGGATTAGGAATAGCATTAGTCTTGATTATTGCAGTTTTAGCAATTGCATTAGGCTCTGCTTCTGAAAAAAATGATCCCTTTTTGTATGTTAATGTATCTTTTGATGGGTACAGTTCTGACGGAACTGCCGTTGTTAAATTTGATAAAGAATCGTTAATCTGTAGTATTATTGGAAAAGAACCCGAATCCTTCAAGGAAATGCTGAAATGGTCTGAAGAGTATGATATGTATGCTGATGAAATCAATTATTCTATTACACCTTCTGAGGAGCTATCAAACGGAGATATAGTAACCGTTTCTATAACGGTAACAGGAACTGCGCAAAACAAAATAAACAGTGGAGAAAAAGAATATACGGTAAAAGGTTTAACGGAAGTTGAAACCATCGACGTATTTAAGGAAATCGAGGTATCTTTTGAAGGTGTTTCCGGCAAGGGCCGACCGATCTTAAAATACAATTCCGAATCGGACTTTTTAGCCGCATGTAAAATCCAAGGCTATGAAAAGTATTCTCTGGAAAACGGCGAAAAAATAACGCTTACTATAACTAACGCTGAGGAACTTGCAAAAACTTATGGGAAAATCCCTGCAACAGTATCTCATGAATATGAGGTTAGCGGATTAGACTCTTATGTTTCAAAAGTTGAACAGTTGCCAAAGGACGTTATTAGGAGCTTTGCCGAAAAGTTTATGCAAGAAGAGCAAGAGGATAACGATAACGAGATTGACGATATGTTCTCATATTCTACAGTAAAATATTATAGCACTTATTTTATGATTCCAAAAGAAGGAGCTTTGCGAGCTTCTAAGAACGAATTACACATTATAGTTTACTGTGATGAATATTTACGCGGCGATTATTTTAGAACCGATTATATTCCCCTTGTTTTTAAAGATATTATTCATAACGCAGACGGCACAGTAATACTTGAATACGATAGTGGCAGTTCGACTACATTTACGACTGATATAAATCTTCATTTAGATGACCTTAAAGAAAAATACATAATTGAGGAAATAAAAGATTTAAACATTGAACCACTTCCCGAAAAGGAAGCTAAAACAGAGACACCTGCAAAAGAAACTACCGGCACACCCACCACAACAACCCCCGATCCTGTTGTTACAACCAAACCAACAACTCCTGCACATACCCATTCTTATACTGACACTGTAATCTCTCCAACATGCACCGAAAACGGCTATACGCTACACAGCTGCGCTTGCGGATACTCATATAAAGACAACAACACGTGGAAGCTAGGTCATTTATATCTTGATTGGTACACAGTAAAGGCAGCTACTACCACGGAAACCGGTCTAAAAGAATGTAAATGTGATAAATGTGGCGGAGCTCCCATTTATAAAGAAACACCCAAAAGGCCCGAAGGGGACTCTATTGACTCTAGGGTTGAAATAGAAAATGTCTATGGAAAAATAAGTTATAGATATGGTTCTTGCAGTGTCGGGGATTTTAGAACATGGGGAAACGTATTCAAAATCTCTGTTACTGCCCAAGACGGACTTCGCGTTGTTTATGATAATCAGAATGGGGAACTAATTGAGTTTGTTGTAACTGTTCCGCCAGAAGGCTACTGTAGGTCGGGCGTTGTTTGGGATAACGGAAGTTACGATATTAGTACCATCGGAAGGTTTTCATAAACTCAATATATAACAAAATTATACAATCTAGCTTTCCGGACAATCGGGAAGCTTTTTTTATGCTAATGACGGCAAAAGAAAGGAGGTTACAAGCCGTTTAAAATGCAAATCTATCTGCATTCAATATATTTTAGGAGGATTATAATGAAAATAATTGAAAGAATCAAGGCTTTCTTCACCTTGAACGGAAAAAAAGAAGAAATCAAATTGACCTCTGCGGAGGTTCGAGAGAATGGGGTGTTTTTACATCCCAAAGATGACCCTGAACACACTTTTTGTGTAACAACCAAAACGGTGGATATTATTATTAATCCAGATGGAGAAATAACAGATGATGACATATGGGTTATAGATAATAAAAGGCCGATTAAAGCGCAAGAAGAAAACTCTCAAATTGATCCCCAAAATGGCAAAGCAATCGAGAAAGAAAAACCGATACTTATTATCCCTGATAAACTAATACCTTCGGACATGCTTAGGGGGACCAACTTGCCACAAAACAACAACCAAGAGTTAGAGCCCGAACGTTTGTCTAAATTCTTGCCAAAGAAAAAGAAATTTTCCGTGCTGTTGTATCAAGATGAGTACGATATGTTAATCGAAAACATAAAAGAACTTGGCTATAAGCGAACAGAATATTTCCTTGCGTGTATGGTTTCAGCAAAAAAGCAAAGCTTGCAAACAACATATAAACAATACACAGTGATGCACGAGCAGCGCAAAAAAGAAGACATAGAGAACGCTAAACGCGCCCTGGAAGAAGACTTTAATCAAAAAAAGAACGCAACACCTTAAAATATATTATATCCGATTGGATATAATATATAAAATCTTTTTTTGACAAAAAGAATATAAATACATAACAAAAGGGCTATATAATGTATATTTATACACTATATAGCCTTATATATGAATATTATGCGCATCAACACCAAAGGTAAAATAAGCCCCGGTGGGAGAAGGTGGCACACCGCCGATATTATTGGTGTTTATGATTATATAATGCGGTGTGACGGATGAGGTAGTCAAAAAACAAAACCCGATATTCTAACTTTAAGAATATCGGGGGTTTTAATATATTTTGCAGTCCAAAAGTCGCAAAGTTCTTTGCTACTTTCTTTCAAAAAAGTAGGCAATAAAAAAGGGTATATGGAAATCCATATACCCTTTTTAATTTATTTCTGTTCATCAAGCCATTTTTCTGTGGCGAGGGCGATTTCTTTGAGTGCGCCGTCTTCGAAGGGAGTTTTAATTCCTGCGACTTCGCAGAGCTCGACGAAGGTCTTTTTACCGCCCATATTTACAAATTTCATATATCTTTCCCAGGCATCTTTATACTCAACGTCCATAATATTTTTGAACGTAAGCGCCGCTGTCTGCGCAAGGCAGTAGTCGATATAATAGAAGGGATAGTGATAAATATGGAGCTGTCTCTGCCAGCCGCGTCCGTTACCGTAGAAGGGAATACCCGTCATATCGATATAGGGTCTGTACTGTCTTTCAAGGGCAGCCCACGCTTCGTGGCGCTGTTCGGGCGTAAGCTCGGGATTATCGTATACTATATGCTGGAACTCGTCTACGATACAGCCGTATGGAATGAAAATTAGCGCGCCTTTAAGGTGAGTGAGCTTTGCTCTCTTCGTGTCGTCTTTATAGAACAGTTCAAGCCAGGGCCAAGCAAAAAATTCCATTGACATAGAGTGTGTTTCGCAAGATTCCATAGTAGGATTTTTGTTTTCTTCAAGCTCAAAGTTTCTTACCATATAGTCGGCAAATGCGTGTCCTGCTTCGTGAGTAAGCACCTCTACGTCGCCTGCCGTTCCGTTAAAGTTAGAGAAGATAAATGGCGCTTTGTAATCGGGAAAATTAATACAATAGCCGCCGACAGCCTTACCTTTTTTTGCTTTAACGTCGAGAAGCTCGCTGTCGTACATAAAGTTAATAAACTCGTTTGCTTCGGGCGACATTTCTTCGTACATTTTTTTGCCTGCCGCAAGTATATCTTCGGGTGTGCCGACGGGCTTGGGGTTACCGTCAAGGTAGAATGTTGAATCGTCATAGAGCTTAAGACTTTCAACGCCAATGTTTTGCGCTTGTTCAGCCTTTATTTTGGCAACGATGGGGACTAGGTCGTTCTTTACCTGGTCTCTGAATTTCTTAACCATATCGGGCGTATAGCAGTTACGCGTGCGGCGCATATATGCGAGTTCGGTAAAAGTGTTAAAGCCGAGTTTTTTTGCAATCTGCGTACGCACTTTTACAAGCTCGTCGAAAATGTTGTCCAGCTTTTCCGCGTGGCTCATATAGAAATTACCCTCGGCTTCGTAAGCTGATTTTCTTACGTCTCTGTCCCTGTCGACCTTATAGACGCCGAGCTGAGAAATGTTAAGTTTTTGTCCTTTATAGTCAATTTGAGCGGAAGCAATAAGCTTTTGGTAGTCGCTGACAAGCTTATTCTCTTTCTGCAGGAGGGGAATAACTTTGGGAGAAAAGCATTTAAGCTCCATTTCAATATTTTTCAAAAACAGACTTCCGTGCTTTTCTTCAACGTCTTTTCTGAAGGGAGAGGCAATAATCGCCTTTAAAAATTCTGTCGTCTTTTCCTGAAGAACGGGCCCGTTTTCGTCGTAGTAGGCATTTTCTTCGTCATAGAATTTATCTTCGGTATTTATGCTGTGTCTCACGTAGGCGATATTAGCCATAGTAGAAAAGCTTGATGATGCTTTCTCGTGTTTTTCGATAGCGCTTAGGACTTCGTCAGCCGATTTTGCGTTTTTTACAGTATTGGTCAGTTCTGAATATATTGCGGCGATTGTGCCGTCTGCGGCAATTCGCTCGTATTTCATTTCGGAAAATTTCATATACTTTCTCCTTTTTTCAGATAATATTATATAACGTTACGAGAATTATACCACTATTTTAAAAAAGAATCAACGAATTTAAAGGTTTTGTTTGAAAAATATGGATTAAATGCTAAAAATGATTTGACAAAAGGATATAAATAATGTAGAATAAATAGAGTGAAAACACTAAAAAATTATAAAAATTTTTTTACTTATATTCAGGAGGAACACCGATGGAACAGGCAAGAATTGCAGAATTGCAAAAGAAGGCTATACAGATTAAGCTTGATATTCTCGAAGAAGTTTTTTCCGCTTCTTCAGGACATCCCGGCGGCTCAATGTCGATCGCTGATATACTCGCTTATTTGTATTTCCAGGAATTAAGAATTGACCCCAAGAATCCTAAATGGGAAGACAGAGACCGTTTTGTACTTTCAAAAGGCCACTGCGCTCCCGGTCTTTACGCAGCGCTCGCTGAAAGAGGATTTTTCCCTACAGAAGATCTCAAGACATTCAGACGCGTTGACAGCTATCTTCAGGGACATCCCGATATGAAGGGCGTACCCGGCGTTGATATGTCGGCAGGCTCGCTCGGTCTCGGTATTTCGAGTGCGTGCGGTATGGCTCTTTCTGCGAAGATTTACAATAAAGACTATCGTGTATATACAGTACTCGGCGACGGTGAAGTTGCTGAAGGTCAGGTTTGGGAAGCTGCTATGTTTGCTGCACACTATAAGCTCGACAACCTTACAGCATTCGTTGACTTCAACGGACTCCAGATTGACGGCGCAATTGTTGACGTTATGAACTCGACGCCTATCGACGACAAGTTCGAAGCTTTCGGCTGGCACGTTATCGTAATTGACGGCCACGACTACAATCAGATCGAAGCTGCCGTTGAAGAAGCAAAAGCTACAAAGGGCAAGCCCACAATGATACTCTGCAAGACAGTAAAGGGTAACGGCGTATCATTTATGGAAAACAAGGCAGGCTGGCACGGCAAGGCGCCTAATGCCGAAGAATATGAAAAGGCAGTAGCAGAACTCAAAGCACAGCTTTAATTCAGATATATTTTTTTCAAAAATATATCGTAGCTGTGCAGTAGCAGAACTCAAAGCACAGCTTTAATTCAGATATATTTTTCAAAAATATATCATAGCTATGCAGTAGCAGAGCTTAAAGCTCAGCTTTAATCAAGATATATTTTCAGAAATATATCGTGCTTGAGCATTAATCAAATAAATTGTAATAGGAGTTTATTGAATATGGCAGATAAAATTGCAACAAGAGAAGCCTACGGTAACGCGCTTGCCGAACTTGGCGAAAAATATGATTTTGTAGTATTTGATGCTGACTTGGCTGAGGCTACAAAGACAATTACATTTAAAAAGAAATTCCCCGAAAGACATTTTGACTGCGGTATCGCAGAAGGTAATATGGTATCGGTTGCTGCAGGTGTTGCGGCCACAGGTAAGATTCCCTTCGTAAGCACGTTCGCAATGTTCGCTGCAGGCCGTAGCTTTGAACAGGTAAGAAACTCAATCGGTTATCCTCACCTTAACGTTAAGATCGGCGCAACACACGGCGGTATCTCCGTTGGCGAAGACGGCGCAACACACCAGTGCAACGAAGACTTTGCAACAATGCGCTCTATTCCCGGTATGACCGTTATTTGTCCTGCTGACGCTGTTGAAGCAAGAGCAGTAGTTGAAGCGGCTATCCTTCACAACGGCCCCGTTTATATGCGATTCGGCAGATTTGCAGTTCCCACGCTCTTTGACAAGGAAACTTACAAGTTTGAAATCGGTAAGGGCGTTCAGATGGCTGACGGTACTGACGTAACCATCGTAGCAAACGGTCTTATGGTTGAACAGGCACTCATCGCAAAGGATACGCTTGCTGCAGAAGGTATCTCTGCAAGAGTTATCAATATGGCAACAATTAAGCCTATCGACAAGGATATTCTTGTAAAGGCTGCAAAAGAAACCGGCGCTATCGTTACTGCTGAAGAGCACAACGTAATCGGCGGCTTGGGAAGTGCAGTATGCGAAGTATTGGCTGAAACCTGCCCCGTTCCCGTAACGAGAGTAGGCGTTCTCGACAAGTTCGGCAAGAGCGGTAAGGTTCCTCCGCTGCTTGAAGAATACGGCCTTACAGCAAAGGATATCGTTGAAAAAGCTAAGGCTGCAATTGCACTTAAAAAGTAATAAAAAAAGACGTCCCCCGCTAAAGCGGGGGGCTATCTGAAATACAAAAAAATTTCCATAAGAAAACTTTTGGAAAAATAAAAATGTATTTTTTATATAATATTGGAAATAATAAAAAAGATACAACTAATAAGGAGGAAACAAAATGGCAGTAATTACAATTACAAAAGAGAATTATGAAGAAGAAGTTTTGAAGTCTCCCGTTCCGGTAATGCTTGATTTCTGGGCAACGTGGTGCGGTCCTTGCCGTATGCTTTCTCCCATTGTGGATGAAGTCGCAAACGAAGTTGAAGGCAGGGCAAAGGTGGGCAAGATCGACGTTGATGCTCAGCCTGAACTTGCAAAAGAGTTTGGCATAATGACGGTCCCCACGATCATCGTTATGAAAAACGGCGAAATAGCATCAAGAGAATCGGGCGTAAGACCTAAGCAGGTTTTGCTTGAAAAGCTTAACTGAATAAAAAAGGCTTTGCCCAATGAATAAAATCACGGACAAAGCCTATTTTTGTTTGGTTTTGATTCAGTCTGCATCAGTGCTGACCGCGGAAAGCTCTTCGGCGAGCTTTGCCTCGTAAGCTTCGATAACAGCCTTTTCAACCAATGCTCTGAAATCAGCAGTAATCGGGTGAACAATATCACGATATGTTCCTTCGGGATTTTTTCTGCTGGGCATTACGATGAATAGTTTGTCTTTAGTGTTGATTACTTTGATGTCGTGAACTGCAAGCTGGTTGTCGAAGGTTACCGATACGATCGCTTTCATAGGACTGTCGTCAAAAACCTTTCGGATTTTGATGTCAGTAATAACCATGGTATCCTCCTCCGCATAATATTATAGTATGTTCCCTAACACCCTTTAGTATAACATTATTATGTTAAATAATGCAATTGGTTTTGGCAAAATTTTTGAAAAAATTTGTAAAAATTATTTTTTATATGTGCAAAATGCACAAAAAACAGCGTTTGCATATATTTAAATTGCTGATATGGCAAAAAAGGAGCTGCTTTTTAGTGAAAAAAATAACAAACAATATTTTACCGAAAAACACAAATTCCGTGTTTTTTATAGGGATATGCGGAATTAGTATGTCCAGTCTTGCGAGTATAACTCATCAAAACGGAATAAAAGTCGGCGGCTCCGACACTAATGACGGAGATACTGCAAGGGCACTGCGTGAAAAGGGCATTGACGTCTGTATCGGACACTCTGCCGAAAACGTGAAGGGCTATGATGCAGTGGTATACACTGCGGCGATATCGTATGACAATCCCGAGCTTGTCTACGCAAGAGATAATAACATTCCTTGCATAAACAGAGCAGACTATCTGGGAAGTCTTATGCTGGCATATACAAACAGGGTCGGTGTTGCAGGTATGCACGGCAAGAGTACGGTAACGGGGATGATCTCACACATATTTATTGAAGCAGGCAAAGAGCCGACAGTCCTTAACGGTGCAAATACTGTTGAGCTTGGCGGCGGTGCGTACAAAATAGGCAGAAACGACGGATTTATATTTGAGGCTTGCGAATACAAGGACAGCTTCCTTTCTTTTCACCCCGATACAGCAGTATTGCTTAATCTTGAAATGGACCACGTTGACTATTTCCATTCGCTGCAGCAAATAAAGGACTCATTTGAAAAATACGCAAACAAGGCAAAGACGGTCATCGCCTGCGGTAATGACAAAAACCTGATGGACGCCCTAAAAAACTGCACGTCCGAGATAATTACCTATGGCAGAGATGATAAATCGCTCGATTTCTGCGCATACGATATAAAAGAAAACAAATACGGGTTTAACGTATTTAAAATAGCATATAAGGGCGAACACCTGTGCGACGTTGAAATATGCGTTCCCGGTGAACATAACGTTCTTAATACAACAGCGGCGATTGCGGTCGGATATATTAACGGCATTGACGCACAGGAGGCGGCAAAGAGTATGTCAACCTTTAAGGGAGTAAACCGCCGCGCCGAATATAAGGGCGAAGCAAACGGAGTCGTTATCTACGATGACTATGCACATCATCCCTCGGAAATTATGTCATCAATTCACGGACTGAAAAAGCTGTGTAACTGCAATTTGTGGTGTATATATCAGCCGCATACGTATTCCAGAACGGCGGGACTTTTTGAGGAGTTTTGCGCAAGCTTCGGCGAAGCTGACAAAGTTATTTTTGCCGAAATATACGCGGCGAGAGAGGTTAACACCTTTGGTATATCGTCAAAAGATATTGCCGACAGGATTGAGGGCGCACTGTATTTTGAAACCTTTGAAGAGATTGCCGACTACGTAAACGCAAATGCAAAACCGGGCGACCTCGTTGTAACGATGGGTGCGGGTGATATCTTTAAAATGCACAAAATGCTTTTGAAATAAAAAAAGTCTATATACGGGCTTCGACCGTATATAGACTTTTTGTGCTTTACCAACAAGACGGTGTGTGGAAAAACCACACACCTTTTTTGCATATTTTTCAGAAATATGGCTGGAAGTATTAATAATATACGAATATAATAAGTGAAAGAACCTATTTTCGAAAAGAGGTAGCTTAATGCATCGTAAGACGGATATAAAAAACAAATCTCCCGATAGTGTTATTGAAGAACTAATGGAAAAATATATGGGGTTTGTTTATTCAATAGTATATAAAAAGATAAAAACAGTTGCTGCAGACGAGGATATTGAAGAAACTGTCAGCGACGTTTTTATAAAGGTGTATAATAGCTTAGATACCTTTGATTCATCAAAAAGCTCCTTAAAGACTTTTGTGGCGGCAATAGCTTCAAATACGGCGATAGATAAATACAGATACTTATTGAAACGCATTAATATATCAAATGAACAGCTTTATGAGATACAGGATGTAAGCTCTGATATTGAAAACAAATACATAAAAAAAGAAGAACAGAAAAGGGTATTTGACGCAATATTAGCGTTAAAGGAGCCTGACCGAACGATTGTTTTCAGAAGGTATTATCTTGATGAAACTTTTGTTCGTATTGCAAGGGAAATAGGCTATTCACCCAACGCCACGGAAAAAAGGCTTAAAAGAGCGTTAGAAAAGTTAAGAAAAGAACTTGGGGGCGATTTTTAATATGGAAAAATTAATCAAATATACCTTAGACAATATGACCCCGCAGCAGCTTAAAACCGTATTGGAAAGTAATATTAATTTAGACTGTTCTGTTGATTCAACTACGAAAAAAAGAATAAAACAGAGAACCCGCACTATGCTTGGTTTGGAATCTGAAAAAGCGGCTAAAAGAAACCTGTTTTCTTGGCGGCTGGTTGTTTGTGCCTGTTTTACGGTGTTAATTTTTGTAAGCTCAGTAATAGTTTTCAGAGAGCCTTTAATGAATGTGCTAAACACACATATAGGAGATAATTCTGTAATCCAGCATCATCAAGGCGGTAATAATGATGGTACGAAATATGACATTAAAGAAAAACTTGATTTTTCAACGTTTGATTTTTCAAATGTCGATAAAATAGTCATAAAAAGCGGAACAACGGGACAGGAAGAAAAAGTCTATGACGTTCAACCGATTATAAACGAGGTAAAAAAAATTAAGGCACATTCGCCTGTAAGTTCATTTGGTTGTTCTAATTTTAATTATAATATAAAAATTTATACCGCAAAGGAGGAAAAGCTTAACATTAGTATAGTAAAAGATAAAAATGGAGTATTTGTTCTGTACGGAATATATGAAAAAGTGGGTAAAGTCAGTTATCCTTGCAAGTATCTGGCAGAGGGAGATATGAGCAATCTGCTTTTATATATAGACAAATTGTTTGAATAGATTAAAGGAGACGTTATGAAAAAATATTTTGCATATATATTATTTATTGTGTTATGCGTTGTGTTGGTTGGATGCGGCAAAAATGCACTTGAAGAAAACGGCGGTGTGCTGGAAGTGGTGGAATCAGCTCATTACGTTTACACGGAAAGTCTTGAGCAAATGCTCGAAAGGTCAAACTATACAATAGTAAGATGTAGCGTTAAGTCTCGCTCGGAGTCTAAAGTAATTGATAATTATGGAAAGCTAGGCGATAAAGATTTATTATCTGAAACAAAAAGAAGCGAAGCCATTGCAAATATAAAAACGCCCTATGAATTGGAAATATCAAAGGTGTATTTGGGGGATAGCGTAAAGAGCGGAGACGTTATTACATTTAATGCCAGATACGGATATATCGAGGATATGAAATGTTCTTATAAAATAGAAAATTATCCTGAACTGGCGGTTGGCGAAGAATATATTTTATTTTTGAGCAGCAAAGTAATAAATAACAAGCTTATATATTATTTTTCTTTTCCCCCAGCAAACGCATTAAAGCTTGATAAAGATAATAATACTTTTTCTTGTGTCGAAGAAATCGGAGAGGGAATTTTTGCACAATATAAGGAAAGTATTTCTGAACTGGAATATGGCATAAAAACACTTGTAGAAAATAATAGCTACGACAGCACACCGGTAATTGTATACGATTAAGTATAACAAGAGAGTGTGTTCGTAGAACACACTCTCTCTGTTGTAGTCAAAAATATGGCTGTATATGGGCATAGACCATATACAGCCATTGTGTTACGTTGGAAATGGAAGGTGATAGGTATAAAAATCCTCGAAACATTTGTCTGAACAGACGGTTATGATATAGCCGTCTGTTTTTTTGTGGGTGTATACAAATCTGTCGGGTGTTTTGTCAAAAAATCCGTTGCCCGTAAGTTTGCCCTTTGCCTCTTTTTTTGTCCATTCAAGCGTATTTTCGGCAAAACGGTCCTTAAATTTTGGTGGAAACTCCTTTTCAAGTTCAATATCTATGCCTACCTGGGTATCGGACAGAGCGCATACCGCATATTTTCCCGAGTGGGCAAGAGAAAAATAAAACGGGTTGTTTTTGACGTAGGGTTTGCCGTTATTGTCAGTCAAAATTTCGAGATTATCAAGATTATATGGGGTATAGTCACCAACAGCGAAGCGTAAAAGAGCGTATACGCCAATGCAGCGCGCTTTATCTTCGCATATTTTTAGCCTGTCGGCTTTTTCTTTTCTTGTCTTTGGAGAAATATCGTAATAATAGTCAAACACCTCTTGGTTATTCAGAGGGGTAATATCCATTATAAAAAAAACATTCATAGTTTTTCACCACCCGTGCAATAATTTTATCATTCAAAAAATACGTTGTCAACCCCCCGCTTTTTTGTAAAAAAGCTTGGCCCCTACTTTCTTTTAAGGAAAGGCCGCCACGCGGCAGGGCATATGGGTTTGCAGAGGCAATATTGCCTAATTGGTAGGGGACGGCGCACACGAAAACCCCCAAAACTTACTTCGTGCGTTTTGGGGAACCCCTACCTCGACGTCCCGCAAAAGCCACATTAAAAAGTTTTGAGGGAGTCAAGAGGGCACTTTTTCAAAGGTGTCCTTTTGTGGCGTCCACGGCGCGCGGATAAGTCTATGTATTTTTTCTCTTGATTTATTGACATTTTATGATATAATTATTTTACTATAGAAACATAATAGGAGAACGTACTACTATGATGGAAAAAAGAATGGAAAAGGGAAAGAAGATTAACAAAACAACACATTTTCTGACGAGGGCGGCGATTGTAGCGGCGCTTTATACGGCGGTTACGTTGGTTGTATATCCGTTTTCGTTTGGTGCTTTACAGATAAGAATTTCAGAGGCGTTGACGATACTGCCTTTTTATATGCCCGAAGCCGTACTTGGACTATTCATCGGATGTATTATCTCCAATATGTTCAGCACGAACATAATTATACTTGACGTAATATTCGGCAGTATAGCAACTCTGCTTGCGGCGCTGCTTACTTATTTTTGCCGTAAACTCGGAAAGGCAGGCAGATGGATCGCCCCCATTCCCCCCATTGTCGTAAACGCGATCATAATCGGTCTTGTGTTGGCATTGTCGACCACTTCTGCGGGCGAGGGGTCGTTCTATACGATATTCCTATATAACGCATTGACCGTAGGCGCGGGCCAGCTTATCGCTTGCTACGGACTCGGCATACCGCTTTCGTACATATTAGACAAGCTTAAGGACAAGATAAAGGTGCTTTAATGGTTATTTACAGAAACGATTCGACAGACGCATATTTTAACCTTGCGGCAGAGCAATATTTGCTGGATACGAAGCAGGGTGATGTTTTTATGCTTTGGCGTAATGACCGTTCTGTGATAGTTGGCAAAAATCAGAATACGTATGCCGAACTTGACGTAGACTTCGTTGAAAAAAACAAGGTAAAGGTCGTTCGCAGACTTACGGGCGGCGGCGCTGTTTTTCACGACAAGGGTAACGTAAACTTTACTTTTATCGTACCGCACAGCGAGAACGATACCCTTGATTTTGCGCGGTTTACCCGTCCTGTAATAAATGCGCTCACCTCTCTGGGAATTGACGGTGTGTGCCTTTCGGGCAGAAATGATATACTGATTAACGGCGTCAAGATTTCGGGCAATGCACAGAGCCTATATAATAACAAGACCATACATCACGGAACGCTTTTATATAATACCGATCTTACAAGCCTTGCGGGCGCTTTACGCGTAGACGAGGAAAAAATAAAGTCAAAGGGTATAAAAAGCGTTCGTAACAGGGTTTGTAATATTATTGATTTTATGCCCGAAAAAATGGACGTATGCGATTTTATGGACTATATTGAAAGATACGTCGCGAACGAAACGGGTGCTATGATAGTTGACTTTACCGAGGAAGACGTAAAGAACATACAAAAGCTTGCTGACGAGAAATACTCGACTTGGGAGTGGAATTTCGGTAGGTCAAAGGCGTTTTCCGCCGAGAAAAAGAAGAGATATGCTTTCGGGTCTGTGTGTATACAGCTCAGTGCCGACCAAGGAATAATTAATCAGATTAAGATATACGGCGACTTTTTCGGCACGTGTGACGTTGATTCTCTTGCTTCAAGTATGATTGGCGTAAGAATAGAAAAAACAGAGCTTGAAAAAGCTATTGATACTGATTTGCTTGAAAAGTGTATTTCGGGTATGGACAGGGAAAGCCTTGTTGAGCTTGTTTTGTCGTAAGGAGGAAACAAAATGATATACGGTCAGTATGAAGCCCTCGCTTCCTTTTATGACGGACTTAATCCCGACGTAGACTACAAAGAGTGGGCAGATTTTGTCGAGGATATATTTAAAAAATACGGAAAGATAGAAACAAAGATGGTGCTTGACTTGGCTTGCGGAACGGGCAGTATGTCGGTTGAGCTTGCCAAAAAAGGCTATGAGGTTATCGGTGTCGACCTTTCCCCTGAGATGCTTATGATTTCTCAGCAGAAGGCATACGACGAAGGGCAGAGCATACTGTTTTTAAATCAGGATATGTGCGAAATTGACCTCTACGGCACGGTGGATGCCTGCGTTTGCTGTCTTGACAGCGTTAACTACGTAACAGAAAAAGAGAGACTTAAAAAATGTTTTTCTCTTGTAAATAACTTTATGAACGACGGCGGTCTTTTTATATTCGACGTAAATACACCTCACAAATTCAAGAACACCTACGGCAACAACGCATATATTCTTGAAAACGAAAACGTGCTTTGCGCTTGGCAGAACAGCTTCGACGAAAACACGGGTATATGCGAGTTTGACCTCTCGTTTTTTGTTGAAGGCGAAGACGGTCTGTACGAGCGTTTTGACGAGGAACAGGTCGAAAAAATGTATACTGACCAAGAAGTACGCACACTTTTGAACGAGTGTTCTTTTGAGGTGTTAGGTGTTTTCTCCGACTATAAGTATAAAGAACAGAGAGAGAATGACGAGCGCTGGTACTACGTTTGCCGAGCTAATAACAAGAATAAATAAAGAGTGAGTGTGCTTTGCACACTCACTCTTTTGCTGTATATTCCATTTCAAAATATTTCTTTTGTCCGCCGAAAAGAACAGGCTCTGTATAATTGCCGGTCTTTTCAAATCCAAGTTTTTTGTATAGCTCGTAAGCCGATACGTTTTCGTCAAATACGCACAGCGTAATAGTTTTTGCGTTAAGTTTTTCTTTTGCAAAGAAAATGGCACATTCGAGCATTTTTCTGCCGTAGCCACAGCCTCGTTTTGCGCTGTCGACGATAATCAGCCCGAATTTGTATTTGTTTTGTCCCAGAGTTTGCATAAACAGGTGCCCTATGTCCTGACCGTCGTCTTGCGCAATATAACCTTGCATAGACGGGTCTTTATAAATTAAGCAAAATTCCTCGGGTGATAAAGGATAGCTCTTAAATCTATCCGAGCACCACAGCCAAAAAGCTTTTTCGTCTTTTATCCAGCCGAGGAGCATGCTTGCGTCATTATCGGTGAAAGGTCTTAAAGTAATCATAAATTGCCCCTTTATTCAGGAGAGTTGGTGTGCTAAGCATACTAACTCTGTTTTTGTATTTAATAATATATCCCCAAGAAGCTCTTGGGGATATTGTGTTTTTGTCAATCTGTCCAGATGCCTTCTTTTTTTGCGCTGTCCCAGTTAACGTTCAGAACCTTAATGGTTTTGACGGGACTGACCTTTGCCGATTTCTGAAAAATAACGCCTTCTTCCATCAGCTTGCGAAGCGCTTTGGTAACGTAACCCTTGTCTAGCTTGTTTTTTCTTGAAACAGCCTCAACTGTTGCCCAAAATGTCGGGTAACTTCTTTTTCCTTTTTTCTTTTTGTTGTTCTTGTCGGTAAGCGGTTTCAGACCTAGGAGAATGGCTTTGTAGCAAGAATAAAGCTCTTCATCTCTGCCGGGTAGCTCGAAACTGCAGCTTGCGCAGTTCTTGAGCTGAGTGCTCATGGCATCTTTTACACCGTAAACAACGACCTCTTTTTTGCGCCTTGTAACAAGGAAGCTGACGGCAGAACTAAAGTGGCCGTCGCCTGAAAAAATAATAAACGTATCAATGTTGTGAGCTTCAACGGCTTTTTGATAAATATGGTCAAGCATAATAAAATCAGTAAAATCTTTTTTATGATGTACCGACGCGTTTTGTGTCTCGATAATAGTGCTTGAAACCTCTCGGATTTTCGGAATCTCGAGGCGGATAGCCGTATTTGAAAAGTCTGCAAAAAAGATAATATCTTTTACGTCATAGTTGGCTGATATTTCGTTAAACCACGCTTTGATATCGGGTTTCTGGTGGTGTAGCTTTTCAAGAGAAATGTACCAGTGCTCGTAGTCGACAAAAGCTATCGCGTGGGGCTTTCTGTGGCTGGATTGACGCTTAAATAAATTAAACATCGCTTAAAAATCCGTGTCCTCCTTTCTTTAATACTACTAAATTATTATACAACAATAAGTATAAATAATCAAGGATATTTTGTATTATTTAAAAAATAGGTTGTATTATAACTCCTTCGTATGCTATAATATATCTATACTATAAGCAACGTAAAAAGGATTAATGCTATGAAAAAAATGCTTGTCATTGACGGAAACAGTATACTCAACCGAGCTTTTTACGGTATCCGTCCGCTTACAACCAAAGAGGGACTGCATACCAACGCCATATACGGCTTTGTGAATATTCTGCTCAAAAATATGCAGCAGCTTGCTCCCCATTATTGCGCTGTGGCTTTTGATTTGAAAGCGCCTACTTTCAGACATAAGCAGTATTCCGAATACAAGGCGGGCAGACACGCGACTCCCGAGGAGCTGCTTATGCAGATGCCTTATGCAAAACAGGCGGCAAAGGCGCTAGGTTTTGTTGTGCTTGAAAAAGAGGGTTATGAAGCTGACGATATACTCGGTACGCTTGCCCGTATGGGTGATAAAAGCGGTATTGAAACCTACGTTTTGACGGGCGATAGAGACTCGTTGCAGCTCATTTCCGACAATACGAAGGTACTTCTTGCGGGTAATCAGGATACCGTGGTTTTTGACAGGGATAAGTTTTTTGAAAAGTATACCATTCAGCCCGAGCAGTTCGTTGACTTGAAGGCGCTTATGGGAGACAGCTCGGATAATATACCGGGTGTTGCGGGCGTAGGCGAAAAAACGGCGATAAAGCTTATAGCATCAGAGGGTTCGCTTGAAAATCTCTATACCGATATTGAGTCCAAGGATATTTCGGCATCTTTAAAGCAAAAGCTTGTAAATTCAAAAGATATGGCTTTTCTTTCGCAGTTTTTGGCGAGAATCGAAACAAACGTTCCGCTTGAAATGCATGTTGAAGATATTGAGTATAAGGGTTATGAAAACGAGCTTCTCGTTGAGCTTTTTACCAAGCTTGAATTTTATAATTTTATAAAAAGACTCGGCGTAACAAAAGAAAGCGAAAAGGTTGAATATAAGGAAACGGCTGACCTTGGTACACTTGACAAATCCAAGGTGTATGCAGTCGACGTTTCAGATGATAAGCTGAATATATATGCTGACGGGGTCGGCTTAGTTTGTAATATAGAAAACAGCCGCAAATTTTTAGCGGATGCCGAATACAAAAAAGTACTTTTTGACTCGAAATGGTGCTATACGTATTTTGGCGGAATGGACATTGAACTGAACGGAATTGTTTTTGACGTAATGCTTGGCGCATATCTTGCGGATTCTAACCTCGGTAAGTATGATATTGAGCATCTGGCTTCTTCATACCTCAATGAAATATTTGAAGAAGGCAAGACCGACAGAGCGCAGACTGTATATAAATTATATAAGAATTTAAACGATATTCTTGAGCAGACGCAAATGAAAGAGCTTCTTATTAATATTGAGCTTCCCCTTGCCCGTACTCTTTCCAATATGGAGAGAAGGGGATTCCGTATTGCACGAGAAGGGCTTAAAAGCTATGGCGGCTTGCTTGGAAGTATGGCGAACGAACTGACCGACAGAATTTATTTTGCGGCAGGCTGTGAATTTAACATAAATTCGCCCAAACAGCTTGGCGAGATACTTTTTGAAAAACTCGGACTACCCGCAATGAAAAAGACTAAAACGGGCTACTCGACAAATGCGGAGGTGCTTGAAAAGCTGCGTCCCTATGCCCCTATAGTTGACGATATTCTTGAATACAGACAGGTAGTCAAGCTAAAGAGTACCTACGTTGACGGACTTTTGGGTGTTGCCGATGAAAACGGAAAGGTCCACACTACTTTTAATCAGACGGGTACAGCGACGGGCAGACTCTCGTCGGCAGAGCCGAATCTGCAGAATATTCCCGTAAGGCAGGAGATGGGCAGGGAGCTTCGCAAGTTTTTCATACCCGAGAATGAGGATCACGTGCTTATTGACGCCGACTATTCGCAGATAGAATTAAGACTCTTGGCGCACATTTCGGGCGATGAAACTATGATTAATGCATTTATCGACGAGGTAGATATTCATACCGTTACCGCATCACAGGTGTTTAATACTCCTATTGAATACGTAACCCCCGAGCAGAGAAAGAGGGCAAAGGCGGTCAACTTCGGTATTATCTACGGTATGGGCGATTTTTCGCTTGCCTCTGACATAAAGGTTACCAAAAAACAAGCGGCTGAATATATACAGAGTTATTTTGCAACCTACCCGAAAGTTGACGAATATTTGAAAAATACCGTTGAAAAGGCGAAAGAAGACGGATTTGTTACTACACTCTACGGCAGAAGAAGATATATACCCGACCTTAAGTCAGGAAAAGCCGTACTCCGCAAGTTCGGTGAAAGGGTAGCTATGAACAGTCCAATACAGGGAACTGCGGCAGACATAATCAAGATAGCGATGATCAACACCGAAAGAGCGCTTAGTGAAAGCGGCATTGATGCAAAGCTTATCTTACAGGTACACGACGAGCTTATAGTTGAGTCGAACAAGAATTGTGCTGACGAAGCTCTCGCAATACTCAAGAGAGAGATGGAAAATGCAGTAAAACTTTCTGTCCCACTTACCGTCGAAATACAGCAGGGAAGCACTTGGTTCGAGTGTAAATAACAACCCTCTCAGTCAGCAAAGCTGACAGCTCTCCCGTAGGGAGAGCCATATAAAATCATCTCCCTACGGGAGAGGTGTCGCACAAAGTGCGACAGAGAGGGAAGGATGTGATAGATATAAAAAGTATAATTAAAAGAAATCATAGTCTGCTGGAAAATGCCAGAAAATTGCGAAGAGATATGACTGTGCAAGAAAAGCATTTGTGGTATGATTTTTTAAGAGATTATCCGGTGAAAATATATAAACAACGTATAATCGACAACTTTATTGTTGATTTTTACTGCGCTAAGGCTCGTCTGGTGATAGAAATTGACGGCTCGCAACATTATACATTTGACGGAAAGCATCACGACCGACTTCGTTCGGATGTTATTGAGAAATATAAACTAAAAGTTATTCGTTTTTCCAATAATGAGGTTGATAAAAAGTTTGATGGTGTGTGCTCAGTGATAGACAAAACCATAAAAGAGAGAATAGAAAATTAAGAAGGAGTGTGGGTTTTACCCACACTCCCTCTATTGCGTTTAACACCTTGACAGAGAAAAACCATCGGTTTTTTTATTTGCGTAAATAGCCCTCTCAGTCAGCAGAGCTGACAGCTCTCCCGAAGGGAGAGCCATATAAAAGCCTCTCCCTTCGGGAGAGGTGTCGCACAAAGTGCGACGGAGAGGGTTATTTCTTCTCGTTTGTCAAGTCCGGTATAATCGTTTATGACAATGATTTTAGATAAACACTAAGCAGCTGAAGAGCTGTTTCTTTTTCTTTTGGGGGGAGAGAAGATAGTCTTTCAAATAATTCTTCTTGCCTGTTAGTATTTGACGGGTTGTCATCTGTCAATATTTCGTCAGGTGTAATATGCAGTACGGTGCATATTTTCAAGATGGTTTCAATGCGCATATTGACCGAGCCGCGCTCGATATCAGCATAGGTGCGGTCTGCCAATCCTGCGGCTTCGGCTACCTCCGCTTGAGTTAATCCTGCTTTTTTGCGAATGTTGTACAACTTGTTGCCTATGGAGTGAAAATCAAAAATCAGCATTATAATTCCTCCTTGTGTTTGTATATAGGAATTATAACTCCAAATCCTCTTGACAAATAGGAGTCAAACCTATATAATTATAGGAAGAATAGTTCCTGTATATTCAAGCGCGATTGTTTTGGGGGAGATTATGAGAAAGGGAGTTATATTGCTTTGGGCAGTATTTATATGTATATTTGCCGCAGGGTGCGCAAAAACAAATGAAGGCACTTTTTGTATCGGTAATAATTGGATAGAAAACGCAAGTAATGGAAAAGTAAACGGCACAGCAGGCTTTGAATCTGCTACAAAAAATATAACTTTTATCAGCGATTGGGTAGAATGTAAGGATGTAGTACAAAAATACCGCGTGGCAGGCAGCAAGGAGTGGAAAAACTTAACCTCCGAAGATTATATATCAAATATTGACGGATTGTTTTTATATACGTATGATAAGCCGTATTATTTAAAGTACAGATGTTTTACGGAGAAATACGGTTGGTTAGAGCCCGTATCCAGTTTGGAAAACGGGGAGTATGATTATGCGGGCCTGCCGGGAGAAACCATAAAAGATATCGACATTGAAATATGGGATCACAAGGGGAAAGTTGATGATAAATATATTGTCTTGTATCGCATAAAAACCGATAGAGGATGGTTAGATTGGAGGTCCAGCGGTCAAAATACGTTAACAAGGCAAATAGTGAATGACAATAGAGATTTAAATGCAGGGGGTTTAAGCAACGTAGAACTAAGAAACGTTAACGGAATTGAAATAAGAGTATTTGAAAAAATAGATAACGGAGTTGTTCCTGATGAAACCGCAAAAATTATAGATGCTCCGTACATATATCAAAATTTTAAATATCCGAACGGGTGCGAAAGTGTAAGCGCGGTTATGGCACTGAACTATTGGGGAATTGATATTACGGTAGACAGTTTCATTGACAAATATCTTTCCAAGGGAAATACTCCGATTATAAACGGTATAGGTCCCGACCCCGACGTTGTATATTGCGGAGACCCAAGGTTACAGAGCGGATGGGGATGCAATTCTCCCGTTATCGCAAAGGCAATCAAAAAAACCGTCTCTCCTCTCAAATATGAGGTTAATAATACCTATGGAAAAACACTGGTTGAATTATGCGAGCAATATATTGACAAAGACATTCCCGTTATAATATGGGCAACCGTTGGAATGGTTGACAGCAGTAATGACAGCTATTATGCCGAGTGGGTTACGGAAAATGGAAAGAATATCAGATATAACAGAAAACTCCATTGTTTGCTGTTGGTAGGTTATGATAAGGAATATTATTTTTTTAATGACCCGATGAAGATGCACACAAACGGAACGAAGTATACCGGCTATAAAAGAACTGCGGTTGAAAAAGCGTATAACATACTCGGAAAACAAAGTGTGGTAATAATTCCAAAATGATATAAAAAAGGAACTGTTTATACAGTTCCTTTTTAAGTGTGGGTGGTGCCCTCTCAGTCAGCAGAGCTGTCGCACAAAGTGCGACGGAGAGGGTTATTTCTCCTCATCTTTCAAGCCTATTATATAGTCAGCAAAGTTTTTGGGGGTTCAAAAGGGGACTTTTTTCAAAAAGTCCCCTTTGAAAACAAAAATGCTATATACGGGAAATCCCGTATATAGCATTTATTCTTTAGCAAGCTCTTCTTTCACATCGATAATTCGTTGATTTGATGAACCACGGAATTTGAGGCTTATGTCTTTAAGCTCTTCGACAAATTCGCCGTCCACAAGTACGTCGATAAGTGAGAGCATTTCAAGTGTATTTTCCGTGAATGCTCTTGATTCTTTTTTGCCTGACAGCTCTTCGAAAGTATAGCCCGAATAGCACCAGACGTTTTTGGTTGGTAACTCTTTTCTTATTCTTTTCAGCAGCCCGAGCAGTGTGGGTTGGTTTTGCGGCTCAAAGGGTTCGCCGCCGAGGAGCGACAGCCCCTCGATATAACTCGGAGACAAAGCGTCAATTATGCTTTGTTCGGTTTCTTTTGTATATTTGTTGCCATAGTCGAAATTCCACGTTTCAGGATTAAAGCAGCCTTTGCAGTGGTGGGTACAGCCCGACACGAAAAGGCTGACTCTTACTCCCGTTCCGTTGGCAATGTCGACTTTTTTTATTTCGCCGTAATTCATAATCAGAGGTGCAAAACTCTTTCTTTAATTTCCTGCGTTCTGCCCTGATTCCAATACTGCGTACCGATATATCCGCAAGTTCTTCTTGCGACGTTCATTTTGGCTTGGTCTGTGTTACCGCACTTGGGACACTTCCAGATAAGCTTATTGTTTTCGTCGGATTCAATCAGTATTTCACCGTCATAACCGCATTCCTGACAGTAGTCGCTCTTGGTGTTAAGCTCAGCGTACATAATGTTGTCGTAGATAAACTGCATAACGGCAATTACAGCGTCAAGGTTATCCTGCATATTGGGTACTTCAACGTAGGAAATAGCACCGCCGGGGGATAGTGCCTGGAATTTCGACTCAATTCTGAGCTTTTCAAAAGCGTCGATTTCTTCCGTTACGTGAATGTGGTAGCTGTTTGTGATGTAGTTCTTATCGGTTACGCCTTCAACGATACCGAACTTTGACTGCAGACACTTTGCAAATTTGTAAGTCGTGCTTTCAAGGGGAGTGCCGTAGAGAGAATAGTCAATATTTTCGGCAGCCTTCCATTTTGCAGTATATTCGTTAAGCTTTTTCATAATATCGAGACCAAGTTTTTCGCCTTCGGGCTCGGTAAGCTTCTTGCCGTTAAGAGCCATAACACATTCCCAAAGACCTGCATAGCCGAGGGAGAGTGTGCTGTATCCGCCGTGGAGATATTTGTCGATAGTTTCGCCTTTTTTAAGTCTGAGGAGTGCGCCGTGCTGCCACAAAATAGGAGCGGCATCTGACGTCGTACCGGTAAGTCTTTCGTGTCTGCACTGCAGAGCCTTGTGGCAGAGCTCCATTCTTTCATCAAATATCTTCCAGAATTCGTTCATATTACCCTTTGCTGAAAGACCGATGTCAACGAGGTTGACGGTAACGACACCTTGATTAAATCTGCCGTAGTATTTAGGCTTGCCTTCTTCGTCGAGGTAGGGAGTGAGGAAGCTTCGGCAGCCCATACAGGTATAGCAGTTTCCGTTCCCGTTTTTGTCGATCTTATTCTGGAGCATAATTTTTTCGGAAATGTAATCGGGAACCATTCTCTTTGCTGTGCATTTTGCCGCAAGCTTGGTCAGATAGAAATAGGGAGTGCCTTCTTTAATGTTGTCTTCTTCAAGGACGTAAATAAGCTTGGGGAAAGCGGGTGTTACCCAAACGCCATCTTCGTTCTTAACACCTTGGTATCTCTGCAACAGCACTTGCTCGATAATGAGGGCTAAGTCCTTTTTCTCTTGCTCGTTCTTTGCTTCGTTAAGATACATAAATACAGTAACGAAGGGAGCTTGTCCGTTTGTGGTCATAAGTGTTACGACCTGATATTGTATTGTCTGAACACCGCGCGAAATTTCTTCCCTAAGTCTTCTTTCGACAATGGTGGTTATCTGTTCTTCGGTTGCCTTGATGCCAACGACTTCGTTTTCTTCAAGCACGCCCTTTCTGATTTTTTCTCTTGAGATCTGTACGAAGGGGGCGAGGTGAGTAAGGCTTATCGACTGACCGCCGTACTGGTTGCTTGCAACCTGAGCGATAATCTGTGTCGCGATATTACAAGCCGTTGAAAAGCTGTGGGGCTTTTCAATTTTCGTTTCGCTGATAACTGTGCCGTTCTGAAGCATATCTTCAAGGTTTACAAGGTCGCAGTTGTGCATTCTCTGAGCGTAGTAATCAGAATCGTGAAAATGGATAATGCCTTCCTTATGTGCCTGAACGATATCCTGAGGAAGAAGAATACGGTCGGTAATGTCTCGGCTGACTTCGCCCGCCATATAATCTCGCTGAACGCTGTTAACAGTGGGATTCTTGTTGGCGTTTTCCTGTTTTACCTCTTCGTTCTGACAGTCAATAAGAGAGAGAATTCTCTTGTCTGTTGTGTTTGCCTTTCTTGCAAGCGAACGAATGTATCTGTATTTAATATAGTTTCTTGCAACGTTAAAAGCGCCATGCTTCATAATTTCGCTCTCGACCATATCCTGAATCTCTTCGACTCCGAGTGCGCGTCCAAGCTTTTCGCATTCGCCTCTGACGTGGCTTTCAATAGCATCAATGTATGCGCTTGATAGTCTTTCGTTTTCGGGCACCGTCATATTCGCTTTTGATATGGCGGTCTTTATCTTGTCGCCCTCGTAAAGAACCTGAGCGCCGCTTCTTTTGATAATATTCATACAATTCTCCTTTTATTTCTTTCGCTAGTGGGACTATTATAACATATACAAAATATAGATGTCAAGTGGCGGTGATTGCACTATATATTGTGTTTTTGGTTTTGTGGAAGTAAGAGTCTATATAGTGGTAAAATGCCGTACAAAGCTTGTGTTTATGCTGAAAAATCGCTATTTTTAAAAATAAAAAAAGACAAAAGAAGTCGGCGGCTTTCGCCGCCGACACAATATATAGTCAAGAAAAAAATTGACTTTTTTTAATGCAACAGGACGTGTGCGGGCGAAGCCCGCACACGTCCTTGTTAAATACAGCAGAGAGAGTATGTGCTTTGCACACACTCTCTCTTGTTGAAATAAACAAAAAATTAATATTAGGCTGTCGGGTGAATAAAATTTTAGTGAAAAGTTAAGCGTTTTTCAGCTCTTCAAGGCAGTCTCTGCAAATAAGTTTACCCTTAAAATAGGTTACGTTATCGGCATTGCCGCAGAAGATGCAGGCGGGCTGATATTTTTTGAGGATGACTTTGTCCTCGTCTGTAAAGATTTCAATAGCGTCATTTGTGCCGAGGTCAAGAGTTGTTCTAAGTTCGATCGGAACGACGAAACGGCCTACGGAGTCGATTTTTCTTACAATACCTGTTGATTTCATAGCAGTTTTCCCCTTTTTATTTGTATTTATTTCTTGCTTTCGTGTATATTCTACCATAAAAGCATAAAAATGTCAATAATTACCATAAAAAATATTTTTTGGGAGATTTGTGTTGTATGATAGGGAAGATTTGCGGTTTTATAATAGTTTTGTCGTTTATATTTGCAATAATAACGGGGAATGTGTCTGCACTAAGCGATGCAATATACAAGGGGGCTGACAGTGCGATAAATCTGTCGTTGTCGCTTATGGGGATGATGTGTCTTTGGAATGGCTTGATGCAAGTGGCGCAAAGCTCGGGAGCAATTGATAAGGCGACGCGTTTTATGTCGCCTGTTTTACGGTTTTTGTTTCCCGATGCTTATAAAAAGAATAACGGTATGGGAGAGATTGCCGCAAGTATGAGCGCTAATATATTCGGAATAGGAAACGGCGCAACACCGCTTGCAATTAAGGCGATGGAAAAGTTGCAGGAAAATAACAGCGGAGGAGAAAGGGCATCCAATGATATGATAATGTTTACTGTTCTCGGCACGGCTTCACTCGATATATTTCCGACAACGCTTGTCGCATTAAGGAGGGCAGCGGGAAGTGCAAATCCTTTTGAGATAATTATTCCCGTATGGATATGCTCTTTTGTAACGGCGGTTCTGGCGGTTTTGCTTGTGAAAATCGTATGCAGCTTCCGAAAGTAAAAAAATGCATATATAAATATATAAATAAAATAGGAAGGGATTTTTGAGAAAAGTGAATACGATTTTAAAAGTATCGACACTTGTCGTACCTTTGTGTATAGCATTGTTCGGACTATGCCTTTTGCTGTCAAAAAAAGATATGTTTGGCGAATTTACAAAAGGCGCGGCTTCGGGAATGAAAACGGCTGTAAGATTAGCCCCCACGCTTGTCGCCCTTATGTGCGCAATAAGTATGTTCAATGCATCCGGAGCAGCAGAATATATAGCAAATATGCTATCGCCGGTATGTAAAAAAATAGGTCTGCCTTCGGGGATTGTACCTTTTGTGGTCGTAAGACCGCTTTCGGGTGGCGCGTCGACTGCTTTAATATCGGATATATTTGAAAAATACGGCCCCGACAGCTTTGTCGGGCGGTGCACCTCGCTTATTGCGGGTTCATCTGACACTCTTTTGTACATAATTTCAGTCTATTTTGGCGCTGTAGGTGTCAAAAAAACGGGCGGAACGCTCCCAATAGCCCTTATTACTATGTTTTTCTGTGTGTTTTTTGCCTCGTTCTTATGCAGAATCTTCTTCTGATTTGGTTGATTTGTGCATTATGTATACAAAAATGGCAAAAATATATAAAAAGTTCTACAAATCCGATAGTGAAAAAATTGTAAAACTATTGCAAATATGGGGAGATTATGATATAATCATAAGGCTTGATGTGCGTTGAAGCGAGAGGTTGCTGCAGAAATGCAGGTAATTTTCGTGGAGTATGTCCGATATTTAACCGGGCGACAGCAAATTGCTAAACACATTCCCGTGCCTTTTTGCGCGGACGTTACCCGGATTTTGCCCAGAGTTGCAGGCAAATTCCGTTTTTTGTAAGGTCGACAAAGAAACACGCGGGAGAGTGTTGGAGACAATTTCGGCCCTTTTAAATGCAGTGTATTATTTAAAAGGAGGCAAAAAACATGGCAGTAATTGAGAAACTCAGAATTCGTCTTAAGAGCTACGATCACACATTGATCGACCAGGCTTCAGAGAAGATCGTTGAGACAGCGAAGAGAAACGGCGCTAAGGTGTCCGGTCCTATTCCGCTTCCTACCGAAAAAGAGGTAGTTACGATTCTTCGTGCTGTTCACAAGTACAAGGACAGCCGTGAACAGTTCGAGTTGCGTACTCACAAACGTCTTATTGACGTTATCAAACCTTCGGAAGAAGCTGTTAAGGCTTTCACAAGTCTTGAACTTCCCGCAGGCGTTGAAATCGAAATCAAGCTGTAATTAAGAATTACGGTTTTGAAAAATGAGACCGAAAGGTCTTGGTCACGTTGGAAAATTCCAACCAATAACCTAACAGGAGGAAAAACAAATGAAAAAGGCGATCATCGGTAAGAAACTCGGAATGACACAGATCTTCGATGAAGTTGGTAACGTAATTCCGGTAACCGTAATCGAAGCGGGACCCTGCGTGGTTTCGCAGATCAAAACAAACGAAACAGATGGTTATGAAGCAGTTCAGCTCGGCTTTATGGATATTGCTGAGAGAAAACTGAGCAAAGCTGAAGCAGGTCACTTGAAGAAGGCCGGCGTTTCCATGAAGAAGCACTTGAAGGAATTCAGACTCGACGACATTTCCGGATACAAACTTGGCGATACCGTCACCGCAGACATCTTTGCCGCAGGTGAAAAGGTCGACATTACCGGTATTACAAAGGGTCGCGGTTATACAGGCGCTATCAAGAGATGGAACCAGCACACTCTCATGAAGACTCACGGCGTAGGTCCTATCCACCGTCAGTCAGGTTCTATGGGTGTTATCGACCCTGCTAGAATCTTTAAGAACAAACACATGGCAGGACAGTACGGTGCAGAACAGGTAACAGTTCTTAACCTCACTGTTGCAAAAATTGATGCAGAAAAGAACATTATTGCTGTAAAAGGCGCCATCCCCGGTGCTAAAGGCGGCATCGTGTTTATCCGCAATGCGGTAAAAGCGTAAGCGGAAGGAGGAAATAAGATGCCAAACGTAAAAGTTGTTAATATGGCTGGCAAGGAAGTTGGAGAAATCGCTCTTAACGAAGCGCTTTTCGGAGCAGAAGTTAACGCAACAGTTCTTCACACTGCTGTCAGAGCATATCTCATGAATCAGAGACAGGGCACACAGTCAACTCTTACTCGTACAGAGGTTTCCGGTGGCGGAAGAAAGCCTTGGCGTCAGAAGGGTACCGGCCGTGCAAGACAGGGTTCTACAAGATCTCCTCAGTGGACACACGGTGGCGTAGCTCTCGGTCCCAAGCCCCGCGAATACAGAGTTACTCTTAATAAGAAAACAAAACGTCTTGCACTCGTAAGTGCACTTTCCGATAAGGTTGCTAACGGCAATATGGTTGTTGTTGACAGCATTATGACGGAAGATTACAAGACAAAGACCATGAAAGCAATGCTTGATGCAATCGGCGCTGCAAAGAAAACATTGGTAGTACTTCCCGAAGTTGATTCGAAGGTTATCAAGAGCTTTGCAAACATCCCCGGTGTTAAGACAACACAGTACAACACACTCAATGTATACGATATATTGAACGCTGATACTTTCGTTGTTGCACAGGCAGCGGTTTCTAAGATGGAAGAGGTGTACGCATAATGAAAACAGCACAGGATATTATTGTCAGACCGATCATTACAGAAGACAGTATGGCGAGAATTGCTGATAAGACATACACCTTCGAAGTAATGAAGAGCGCAACCAAGCCCGAGATCGCAAGCGCGGTTGAGGAACTTTTCAAAGTAAAGGTTGCTGATGTAAATACGATCAACATGAAGAAGAAGCCCAGAAGAGTAGGCGTTCACTCCGGCTACAAGAAAGCTTGGAAGAAAGCAATCGTTACTCTTACTGAAGACTCGAAGACAATCGAATTCTTCGACGGTATGATCTGATAGGAGGAGTATAAGAAATGGCAGCTATTAAATACAAACCTACTACTCCGTCGAGAAGACATATGTCAACTCCTTCTTTCGACGAAGTAACAAAGTTTACCCCTGAAAAAAGCCTTCTTACAACTCTTAAGAAGCACTCGGGCCGTAACAGCTACGGCAGAATTACTGTTCGTCATAAGGGCGGCGGTAACAAGAAGAAATACAGACTTATCGACTTCAAGCGTGAATACGTAGGTGCTGAAAAGGTTATCGGTATTGAATACGACCCTAACAGAACAGCTTACATCGCGCTCCTCGAAAACGAAGCAGGCGATAAGAAATATATGGTAGCTCCCGCAGGACTTACCGCAGGCGATACTGTTTACACAGGTTCTGATGCGGATATCAAAGTGGGTAACACGCTTCCTATTGAAAACATTCCCGTTGGTACATTCATTTACAACATTGAATTGTATCCCGGAAAAGGCGGCCAGTTGGTTCGTTCTGCAGGTGTTGCAGCACAGCTTATGGCTAAAGAAAACGGTATGGCACAGGTTCGTTTGCCTTCCGGCGAAGTTCGTCTCGTTCGTCTCAACTGCCAGGCTACAATCGGTCAGGTAGGTAACATCGAACACGACACAGTTAAGATCGGTAAAGCCGGTCGTAAACGCCACATGGGCATCCGTCCTACAGTACGTGGTTCAGTAATGAACCCCTGCGACCACCCTCACGGTGGTGGTGAAGGCCGTTCGCCTATCGGTCAGCCCTCTCCTGTTACACCTTGGGGCAAACCTGCTCTCGGTTATAAGACACGTAATAAGAAGGCAAGAACCGAAAAATTCATCATTAAGCACAGAAACGGCAAATAAGAAGGAGGTACCGATAAATGAGCAGAAGCTTGAAAAAAGGCCCATTCGTCGAAGCGAAACTCTTTGCAAGAGTTGAAGCAATGAATGCAGCCAATGAAAAGAAAGTTGTAAAGACATGGTCAAGGGCCTCCACAATATTCCCGGAATTTGTAGGCCACACTATTGCGGTTCACGACGGTAGAAAACACATCCCGGTATACATTACCGAAGATATGGTTGGACATAAGCTCGGCGAATTCGCACCTACAAGATTGTTCAAGGGCCACTCCGGTTCCAAGACAAGTAACACTAAGTAAGACGGGAAATGAAGGGAGGAATCATCCGTAATGGAAGCAAATGCACAGGTTAAAGAAGCAAGAGCGATTCTCAGATATGCCAGAATTTCACCGCGTAAGGTAAAGATTGTACTTGACTTGATCAGAAATCAGGACACGGAAAAGGCTCAGGCAATTCTCAAGAATATTCCCAACTCGGCAGCTGAATATCTTCTCAAGCTGTTGAACAGCGCTATTGCTAATGCAGAACACAACTTCAATATGGACGGCAAAAACCTTTATGTATCCGAATGCTATGTATGCCCGGGTCCCACTCTTAAGAGAATGATGCCCAGAGCAAGAGGTTCGGCTGACAGAATATTGAAGAGAACAAGCCACATGACAATTGTGGTTAAAGAAAGAGACTAAGAAAGGAGCAAGCGACAATGGGTCAGAAAGTTAATCCCCACGGTTTGCGCGTGGGCGTAATCAAAAACTGGGATTCAAGATGGTTCGAAAAAGACGAAAGCTTTGGAGATACGCTTGTATCCGACTATAAAGTAAGAAATTATCTTAAAAAGAGCTTACAGGCTGCCGGCGTTCCGAAGGTAGAAATCGAACGTGACAGCGCAAGAGTAAGAGTATTCATTCACTGTGCTAAGCCCGGTATGATTATCGGACGCGGCGGCGCAGAAATCGAAAAACTCCGCCTTACACTTGAAGGCATGCTCAACAAGCCTGTATCTGTAAACGTTGTTGAAGTTAAGTATCCTGATCTCAATGCACAGCTCGTAGCTGAAAGCATTGCAGGACAGCTTGAACGCAGAATTTCATTCCGCCGTGCTATGAAACAGGCAATCGGCCGTACAATGAGACTTGGTGCAAAGGGTATCAAGGTTACATGCAGCGGTCGTCTCGGCGGCGCAGAAATCGCAAGAAGTGAGCACTATCATGAAGGTACTATCCCGCTTCAGACACTTCGCGCTGATATCGAATACGGTTTCTTTGAAGCAAACACAACATACGGTAAGATCGGTGTTAAGGTTTGGATCTACAAAGGCGAAGTACTTCGTGACGGCAAGAACCGCTTTGCTGAAGCAAAGATAGACGTTAAGCCTGACAGACGTGATCGTCGCGACAATCGTCAGAAGCGCGACAGAAACGATCGTGCTCCTAGAAGAGAACGTAGAGAAGGGGGCGCAAAGTAAGCTATGTTAATGCCTAAGAGAGTAAAATTCAGACGTGTACAGCGTGGCAGACTTAAGGGTAAGGCAACACGCGGTAACACAATCACTTACGGTTCATACGGCCTCGTAGCTACTGAACCTGCTTGGATCACAAGCAACCAGATAGAAGCAGCCCGTATTGCTATGACACGTTACGTAAAACGTGGCGGTAAAGTTTGGATCAAGATCTTCCCGGACAAGCCGATAACAGAAAAGCCTGCTGAAACTCGAATGGGTTCCGGTAAAGGTTCACCTGAATACTGGGTAGCTGTTGTTAAGCCCGGAAGAGTTATGTTTGAAATGGACGGCGTTCCGGTAGAAGCTGCAAGAGAAGCTATGCGTCTTGCATCTCACAAACTTCCCATCAAGTGCAAGTTTGTTGTAAAAGAAAACGCTGCATCTGAAGACGAGGAGGTATAAGCCGTGAAAGTTAAAGAAATCAGAGAAATGACTTCCGAAGAGCTCAACGCAAAGCTTGCAGAGCTCAAGGGTGAACTGTTTAACCTCCGCTTCCAGCATTCGATAAACCAGCTTGACAACCCCCACAGAATTGCTGATGTCAAGAAGGATATCGCGCGCGTAATGACAATTCTTCGTGAGAAGAACGCATAAGTTGCAGGAAGGAGAAACAGTCATGAGTGAAGTAGTTCGTAATCTTAGAAAAGTCCGTGTTGGTAAGGTTATCTCCAATAAAATGGAAAAGACTATCGTTGTTGCAATCGAAGACAACGTAAAGCATCCCAAGTACGGCAAAGTTATTAAAAATACAATTAAGCTTCATGCACACGACGAAAAGAACGAGTGCAATGTTGGCGACAAAGTTAGCATAATGGAAACAAGACCCCTCTCCAAGACAAAGAGATGGAGACTTGTTGAAATCATCGAAAAGGCGAAGTAATAAAGTAGATACGGCACAAAATCGTATCGAAAAGGAGGAAACGCAGTGATACAACAGCAATCATATATGAAAGTGGCGGACAACACCGGCGCTAAAGAACTTATGTGTATTCGCGTGCTCGGCGGAACAGGCAGACGTTATGCAAACATCGGCGATGTTGTAGTTTGTTCAGTCAAAAAGGCTGCTCCCGGCGGTCAGGTTAAGAAAGGCGAAGTCGTAAAGGCTGTAGTCGTAAGAACAGTTAAGGGCATCAGAAGAAACGACGGTTCATATATCAAGTTCGGCGAAAACGCTGCTGTTATAATTAAAGAAGATAAGAACCCGAGAGGAACACGTATTTTTGGTCCTGTAGCGAGAGAACTTCGTGAAAAGGATTATTTGAAGATACTGTCTCTTGCTCCGGAAGTACTTTAAGGAGGTATTATCATGAATAAGAAGATTCACGTAAAGAAAGATGATACTGTAGTTGTAATTTCCGGCGACGATAAGGGCAAGCAGGGTAAGGTAGTTGAAGTCTCCCCCAAGGAAGGCAAAGTTATCGTAAACGGTGTCAATATCGTAAGCAAGCATGTTAAACCCAGAAGACAGGGCGAAGCAGGCGGTATCATCAAGGTTGAAGGCGCTATGTACGCAGACAAGGTGCAGATCGTATGCCCCAAGTGCAAGACAGGCGTTAGAGTAAGAAATGAAATTAAAGACGGCAAAAAGGTTCGCGTTTGTGTAAAATGCGGCCAAGAGCTGTAATAACAAGCGGAGGTAAATTGAAATGGCAAGACTTAGAGATTATTATAAATCAGAAGTAGCCCCCGCTCTTATGAAGAAGTTCAATTACAAGAGTGTAATGCAGATTCCCCGTTTCGACAAGATCGTAATCAACGTTGGAACAGGCGATGCAAAGGATAACTCAAAGGTAATTGAAAACGTAATCGAAGAAGTAACGATGATTTCCGGTCAGAAGGCTGTTCCCACATACGCTAAGAAGTCAGTTGCAAACTTCAAACTCAGACAGGGAATGAAGATTGGCGTAAAGGTAACACTCAGAGGCGAAAAGATGTACGAATTTATGGATCGTCTTTTCAACTTCTCACTTCCCCGTGTACGTGACTTCAAGGGTATCAACCCCAACGCTTTCGACGGCAGAGGTAACTACTCTCTCGGTTTGAAAGAACAGTTGATTTTCCCTGAAATCGAATACGACAAGATAGACAAAATTCGCGGTATGGATATCGCATTTGTAACGACAGCTCAGACAGACGAAGAAGCAAGAGAGCTTCTTACACTTATGGGCGCGCCGTTCGCAAAATAAAAGGAGGGTTTAATCGTGGCTAAGAAGGCAATGGTTTTGAAACAGCAGAAGACACAGAAGTATTCTACTCGTGAATACAACAGATGTAAGATCTGCGGACGTCCTCACGCTTACCTCCGCAAGTACGGTATCTGCCGTATTTGTTTCCGCGAGCTGGCTTATAAGGGCGAAATTCCCGGCGTGCGCAAGGCAAGCTGGTAATAAAAAATAAAAGCTAAAAAGCTTCCAAACCTGCCGGTAGGAAAGCGTAAAGCTTTAACCCCCGGTATGCAGCCTGAAAAACTATATCAGGCGGCAAGAAATTATACTTGCATAATGGAGGAAAATTAAAATGCAAATGTCAGACGTTATTGCAGATATGCTCACGCGTATCAGAAATGCAAACAGCGCAAAGCACGAAACAGTTGATGTTCCCGCATCCAACCTTAAGAAAGCAATTGCAGACATCCTTGTTGCAGAAGGCTTCATCAAGGGCTACGAAATTGTAGAAGACGGTAAGCAGGGTATCATCAGAATCACACTCAAGTACAAGAATAAGCAGAGAGTTATTCAGGGTCTTAAGAGAGTATCCAAGCCCGGTCTCAGAGTTTATTCCAACTGTGAAGATATGCCGAAGGTTATGAACGGTCTCGGCATCGCAATCGTATCCACACCCAAGGGCATTATGACCGACAAGCAGGCTCGTAAAGAGAATGTCGGCGGCGAAGTTCTCGCTTTTGTCTGGTAATCGGGGAGGTAATGAGATGTCAAGAATAGGAAGAAAACCGATCGCAATTCCTGCAGGTGTAGACGTAAAAGTTGAGGCAGGAAACGTAGTAACAGTTAAGGGTGCATTGGGCACACTTACTCAGACTCTTCACAAAGATATGATCATCAAAGTGGAAGGCAACGAATTGGTCGTTGAACGTCCCTCTGAAATCAAAGAACACAAAGCACTTCACGGTTTGACAAGAACACTTCTTGCAAACATGGTTGAAGGTGTAACAAATGGTTATTCCAAGACTCTCGATATCAACGGTGTTGGTTACAGAGCTGCAAAGTCAGGTAAGACACTTACTCTCGGTCTCGGCTACTCTCATCCCGTAATATTCGAAGAAGCAGACGGAATTACATTTGAAGTTCCCAACGCAAACCAGATTATCGTTAAGGGTATTGAAAAGCAGAAGGTTGGTCAGGTCGCTGCTGAAATCAGAAGCAAGAGACCTCCGGAACCCTACCTTGGTAAGGGTGTTAAATACTCTGACGAAAGAATTCGTCGTAAAGCCGGTAAGGCCGGTAAATAATGAAAGGAGTGGAACAGAATGGTATCAAGAAAAGACAGCAAAGCTCAGCGTCTTAAGAGACATAAGAGAATCAGAGCAAAAATATCAGGTACTTCTGAAAGACCTCGCCTCTGCGTTTATCGTTCGCTTCAGAACATTCAGGTTCAGGTTATTGACGATACAAAGGGCGTAACATTGGTTTCCGCATCCACTATGGAAAAGGCCTTCGCAGGATACGGCGGTAACAAAGAAGCCGCAAAACAGATCGGTGCAACAATCGCTGAAAGAGCTCTTGCAAAGGGTATCACAGAAGTTGTATTTGACCGTGGCGGTAACCTTTATCACGGACGTGTTAAAGAACTCGCTGAAGCTGCTCGTGAGGGCGGCCTTAAGTTCTAAGGAAACAGGAGGAAAGATTAATGAATCAGAGAATAGATGCTTCGACACTCGACCTTCAGGAAAAACTCGTAGCTCTCAACCGTGTTTCCAAGACTGTTAAGGGCGGCCGTATTGCAAGATTCACAGCAATCATGGTAGTTGGCGACGGTCAGGGCCATGTTGGCTACGGTCTCGGCAAAGCAGCTGAAGTTCCGGACGCTATCCGCAAGGGTATCGAAGATGCAAAGAAAAATATGATTACAGTATCTCTTAAAGGTGATACAATTCCTCACGAAGTTATCGGTGTATACGGCGCAGGTAAGGTTATTCTTAAGCCCGCTGCAGAAGGTACCGGTATCATCGCAGGTGGAACATGCCGTGCCGTTGTTGAAATGGCAGGTATCAAGAATATTCGTGCAAAGTGCCTTCGTTCAAACAATCCTACAAACGTTGTTAAGGCAACATTTGAAGGACTTAAGGCTCTTCGTACAGTTGAAGAAATCGCAGCTCTCCGTGACGTAAGCGTAGAGTCGCTCAAAGACTAAGGAGGCAAAAAACAATGGTAAAGATCACACTTGTAAAGAGCCTCATTGGCGCAAAGCCCAACCAGAAGAAAACTGCTCAGTCCCTCGGACTCGGCAAAATCGGTGATTTTATCGTACACGCTGAAGGCGATGTACTCAACGGTAAGATCAAGGTAATTTCCCACCTTGTCAAGGTGGAAAAGATTGAAGGATAAGGAGGAAACACTTATGAAACTTCATGAACTTTCACCCGCAGAAGGCTCTGTAAAGAGCGCGTACCGTAAGGGACGCGGAGCTGGTTCCGGTAACGGAAAAACAGCAGGTAAAGGTCATAAGGGACAGAACGCTCGTTCGGGCGGCGGCGTACGCCCCGGCTTTGAAGGCGGCCAGATCCCGCTTTACAGACGTTTACCTAAAAGAGGATTTAAAAACAGATTTGCTAAAGAGTACGCAATCGTTAACGTAAGCGATCTTAACAGATTCAATGACGGCGACGTTATTGAACTCGCAACACTTCTCGAATGCGGCTTGGTAGGCAAGGAACTTGACGGTCTTAAGATTCTCGGCAACGGCGAAATAACAAAGAAAGTAACCGTAAAAGCTAAAATCTTCTCTGCAGCTGCCAAAGAAAAGATCGAAGCAGCAGGCGGAAAGACTGAGGTGGTATAATGCTTCAGACAGTAAAGAACGCGTGGAAAATACCCGAACTTCGCAACAAGATACTGTTTACACTGATGATAGTCATTTTGTACCGTATTGGCGCAGTTCTCCCGGTACCTTATGTAAGTGCCCAGCAGCTGAGTGATATGATCAACAGCACACAGGGTCTATTCCAGTATATAAACGTTCTTTCGGGTGAGGCCTTTTCACAGGCTACCCTGTTTGCACTTTCGGTTTCACCGTATATCACATCACAAATTATCATGCAGCTTCTTGCAATTGCAATTCCCGCCCTTGAAAGACTTTCCAAGGACGGAGAAGAAGGCAAGAGAAAGATCAATCAGATCAGCCGTTACGTAACAATCGGTATTGCAGTTATAACAGCGTTGGGCTACTATATGTTTATGGACAGAAGCGGCGCTATCGTTCCCGGTGCAAATGCATTTACTGCAATTGTCGTAATTACTTGTTACGTTGCAGGTTCTGCTTTGATCATGTGGATGGCTGAAACTATTAACGATCACGGTATCGGCAATGGTGTTTCGATTATACTCTTCGCAAACATTCTTTCAAGTCTCCCCGTATTCCTTTTTGGAATGTTCACACAGATGTTCTCGGGCGGCTGGAAAGGTCTTATCTACGGCGTAGTAGTTATTATAATCGGACTTTCAATGCTCGCATTTGTCGTGTTTATGAGTGAAAGTGAACGCAGACTTCCCATTCAGTATGCAAAAAAAGTTGTCGGCAGAAAAATGTATGGCGGACAGAGCACAAACCTTCCTATCAAGGTTAGTATGTCAGGCGTTATGCCTATCATCTTTGCAAACGCTATACTCGGTCTCCCCACAACGATAGCTGCATTGTTGAGTACTCCCAAGGAAGGTTCGTTCTGGGCTAAATTCCTCGGATTATTCTCATATGAATCTGTGGTTTATATTGTGCTGTTCATTATTCTTATCATTGCTTTCTCATATTTCTACATTGCAATTTCTTTCAATCCCGTAGAAGTGTCGAACAATCTTAAGAAGAACGGCGGCTTCATTCCCGGCATTCGTCCCGGTAAGCCTACTTCGGACTACATCACAAAGGTTCTTAATAAGATTATTTTGATCGGCGCAATTATGCTCTGCGCAGTTGCAGCCCTTCCTCTTATAATCAACCTTATTACAACAAAGGCGTTGGAGTACTCTCTCGGAAGCCTTGCTTTCGGTGGTTCATCCATCATCATCGTTGTAGGTGTTGTAATCGAACTTGTACGCGCTATTGAAGCTGAAATGACAATGCGTCATTACAAGGGCTTCCTTGAATAAGGAGAAACTATGAAGATAATTTTTCTCGGAGCTCCCGGAGCAGGTAAGGGTACTCAGGCTGAAAAGATTGCTGAGATATGCTCTATACCCACAATCTCCACAGGTGCAATTATTCGCGAAGCGATAAAAACAGGAACGGAAATGGGCACAGCCGCAAAGGCTTATACCGAAAAGGGCGCCCTTGTTCCCGATGAAGTGGTAATCGGCATAATTAAAGAACGCCTTGCAAACGATGACTGCAAGAACGGCTTTATTCTTGACGGTTTCCCCCGCACAGTTCCTCAGGCAGAAGCGCTTGATGAACTCGGCGTAAAAATTGACTACGTCGTTGACATTGACGTCGACGATGCCGACATTGTCGAACGTATGGGCGGACGCAGAGTATGCGAAGCATGCGGTATGTCCTACCATATCAAGTACATTCCCACAAAGGATAACAAGACTTGCGACAAATGCGGAGCAAAGCTTATAATCCGTAAGGATGACCAGCCTGAAACAGTGCTTGAAAGACTTAAGATCTATCACGAACAGACAGAGCCTCTCAAAGCATTCTACGCGGCAAAGGGAATTCTGAAGTCCGTAGACGGACGCGGTGATATAGCACAGATAACGGAATCGATTCTCAAATCGATCAAGGCCTAAGGCAATATCTATGATACAAATAAAAAACGCAGCTCAAATTGCGATTATGAAAGAGGCCGGCAGAATCACGGGCGAGGCTCTTTGCCTTGCCGGTGAGGCCGTTAAAGAAGGTGTTTCGACAAAGCATCTTGACGATATAATCCGAAATCACATTGTGAAATCGGGAGCGAAGCCATCGTTTCTCGGGTACGGCGGATTTCCCGCCAGCGCATGTATCTCGATTAACGACGAGGTTATTCACGGCATACCTTCAAAGAAGAGATTTCTTCAGGAAGGCGATATCGTAAAGATTGACGTCGGAGCATTCTACAAAGGATTTCACGGAGATTCTGCCAACACTTTTGCCGTCGGAAATATATCCGACGAGGCGAAAAGACTTATCGAAGCCACGAAAGTTTCTTTTGAAAAGGGAATTGAAATGGCAATGCCGGGTAACCGGCTGGGCGATATCGGAAGCGCAATCGAGTCGTATGTAAAGCAAAACGGGTTCAGCGTTGTCAGACAGTTTGTCGGACACGGAATCGGAAAAGAATTGCACGAGGATCCCAGTGTTCCAAACTACGGAACGGCGGGACACGGCGTTAAGCTCTATAAGGGGATGGCGCTTGCAATCGAACCGATGGTAAACGCAGGAACGAACGAGGTTTATATACTTCCCGACGGCTGGACGGTAAAAACCAAAGACGGCAAGTTATCCGCACACTATGAACATACGAACATACTGACGGATGACGGCGTAATATGTACAACGCGAGTAAACTGAAAAGTTTGCTTGGAAGTATCGCAAATTTGACCGCTTGACGCTATAAGGACACAGTTTAAAAAGTCGGTGTGCTTACAGACGGAAAGTTCTGACAGCGGAAATAGCAGGTTAAAAAAGTTGAGAAGCCAAAAGAAAAGAAGCTTTAAAGATCTTAGGGCTGCCGTAAAATATACGGCAATACCGCGGCAAAGATTATAGCTTCGTATCATAAAGTCCTGAAAAAACAAGAAGGAGTGAACTACATTGCCAAAGGACGACGTTATTGAATTTGAAGGTACAGTGCTTGAGGCGTTGCCCAACGCTACTTTCAAAGTACAGCTGCCCAACGGGCACACAGTAAACGCCCACATTTCAGGTAAGCTCAGAATGAACTATATCTGGATAGTACCGGGCGACAAAGTAACTGTAGAAGTATCGGTATACGACCTTACAAAAGGACGTATAACCTGGCGCACAAAATAATTATACGCGTAAAGAAAGGACCGGTGTAAAAGTATGAAGGTCAAACCCAGCGTAAAGAAAATATGCGAAAAATGCAAGATCATTAGAAGAAAAGGAAAAGTAATGGTCATTTGCGAAAACCCTAAGCATAAACAGAAACAAGGCTAAAGAGGTGAAATAAAAGTATGGCACGTATAGCAGGTGTTGATATTCCAAATGCAAAACGCATAGAAATAGCTCTTACCTATATATATGGTATTGGCCGTAAGAGTGCAAACGACATTCTCGCAAGCACAGGAATCGATCCTGACAAGAGAGCAAAGGACCTCACAGAAGACGAGGTAGCAAAGCTCCGTGACGAGATCGAAAACAATTATAAGGTAGAAGGTGACCTCCACCGTGAAGTTGCTCTTGATATCAAGAGATTGGTAGAAATTAACTGCTATCGCGGTATCAGACACAGAAAAGGTCTCCCTGTCAGAGGTCAGCGTACAAAGACGAACGCAAGAACAAGAAAAGGCCCTGCAAAAACTATCGCAAATAAGAAGAAGTAAAGGAGTGTAATACTTCAGATGGCAAAAGCAGCATCAACTAAAAAGGTTGTAAGAAAACGCCGCGAGCGTAAGAATATTGAAAAGGGTGCAGCACACATTCGTGCAACCTTCAATAACACAATCGTAACAATTTCCGATGTTAACGGTAATGCAGTATCTTGGGCATCTGCAGGTGAACTTGGTTTCAAAGGCTCTAAAAAGTCTACACCCTTCGCAGCACAGATGGCAGCAGAAACTGCAGCAAAGGCAGCAATGGAACACGGTATGAAAACCGTAGAAGTTTACGTAAGAGGCCCCGGCTCCGGCAGAGAATCCGCAATCCGCGCTCTTCAGGCAGTAGGACTTGATATTACACTTATCAAGGACGTAACACCCATTCCCCATAATGGATGCAGACCGCCTAAGAGAAGACGTGTTTAATTCGGAAACAGGAGGAAAAAAGTAATGGCAAGATATACAGGACCTGCGTGCAGACTTTGCCGCAGAGAAGGTACAAAGCTCTTTTTGAAGGGCGAAAGATGTATGTCAGATAAGTGCTCGGTTGCTCGCAGACCCGCAGCTCCCGGTCAGCACGGCGCAAACACAAAGAAGCTTAAGGAATACGGCATGCAGCTTCGTGAGAAGCAGAAGGCAAGAAGATACTACGGCGTACTCGAAAACCAGTTTAAGCACTATTATGAAATAGCAGCTAAGCAGGAAGGCGTAACCGGTGAAAATCTTCTTTCATTGCTCGAACGTCGTTTTGATAACGTTGTATACAGAATGGGCTTGGCAGAAAGCCGCAAGGAAGCTCGTCAGCTCGTAACACACGGTCATTTTTCAATTAACGGCAAGAAAGCAAACGTTCCTTCAATTATCGTTAAACAGGGTGATGTAATTGCGCTCAGAGAAGGCGCACGTGCATCTGAAAAGTTTAAGGGCTTGATGGAAGCAATGGAAAGCAACAATGCTCCCAAGTGGCTTGAAGTAGATAACAGTGCTGTATCAGCAAAGGTTATTGCTCTGCCCAAGAGAGATGATATTGACTTCCCGTTCGAAGAACAGCTCATCGTCGAGTTGTACTCCAAATAAAACAGCACCTCCGCGAAAAAAAGTCGGAAGAATTTACCGGCGAAAACTTTATAATAACAGGAGGAAATTTTAATGATCGAAATAGAAAAGCCCAATATATCCACAATCAACTTAAGCGAAGACGGTTCAAAGGGTAAGTTTATCATTGAACCGCTCGAAAGAGGTTATGGAACAACACTCGGCAATTCACTTCGCAGAGTCTTGCTCAGCTCACTTCCCGGTGTAGCTGTAGTAAGCGTAAAAATTGACGGTGTTCTTCATGAAATTTCAACCATCCCCGGTGTTACGGAAGACGTTACAAACATTATTCTTAACATCAAGGGTATCACAGCAAAGCTCAACACACAGGGCCCCAAGACAGTCGTACTTGACATTACAGGACCTTGCGATGCAAAAGCAGGCGATATCAAGCAGGATGCTGATATTGAAATTCTTAACCCTGACCATCATATCGCAACAGTCAGTGAAAATACGCGTTTGTATATGGAACTTACGTTTGATCACGGTCGCGGCTACGTTTCTCAGGAAAAGAACAAGCAGAACAATCAGTCGATGATCGGTGTTATCTACACAGACTCCATCTACACACCCGTATACAACGTTAGCTACACAGTTGAAAACACTCGTGTAGGCAACATCACAGACTATGACAAATTAACCCTTGAGGTATTGACAAACGGCACTATCAATGCCAAAGAAGCAATATCTCTTGGCGCCAAGATACTCAACGAGCATCTCAATCTGTTTGTAGACTTGTCAGACGAGCCTATGAAAGCAGATATATTGGTAGAACGCGAAGAAACCAAGATTGAAAAGATTCTTGAGATGACCATTGAGGAGCTTGAACTGTCCGTAAGAAGCTTTAACTGCCTCAAACGTGCAGGCATTGATACGGTTCAGGATCTTACCAACCGTACCGAAGAGGACATGATCAAGGTCAGAAACCTCGGCAAAAAGTCGCTTGAAGAAGTTATACAGAAATTGCATTCACTCAATCTTGACCTCAAGAAAGAGGAAGACTAATTACTCGCTCATTTAATTGAAATGTAAGAAGGAGGTCCCTTTACAATGCCAGGAACCAGAAAACTCGGCAGACCTACTGCTCACAGACAGGCGATGTTAAAAGGAATGGTAACATATCTCCTTGAGAATGGCTCCATTGAAACAACGCTTACAAGAGCAAAAGAGGTACGTAGTCTGACCGAAAAAATGATTACACTCGGCAAGAAGAACACTCTTGCTGCTAAGAGAGCTGCTATGTCCTTCATCACAAAAGAAGACGTAGTAAAGAAGCTCTTTGATACTATTGCTCCCGAATATGCTGACAGAAACGGCGGCTATACACGTATGTATAAGCTCGGTCCGCGCCGCGGCGACGGAGCAGAAATGGCTCTTATAAAGCTCGTTGCTGATGAAAAAGCAGCAAAAGAAGAAACAAAGAAAGAGTCGAAGAAGGCTGCAAAGGCTGAAACAGCAAAGGTAGAAGAAAAGGCTGAAGAAGCAAAGGTTGAAGAAGTTGTTGCAGAAACAACAGAAGAACCCAAAGCAGAATAATTGATTTAAAATAGGGGCTCATACTTTGTGTGAGTCCCTAGTTTTAATATTTTGGTTGTCAGAAGGAGTAATACTATGAGTGAAAATATGAATAACCAAAAGGGCGGAATATCAGTCGAGAGGGAACATATATTCCCTATAATCAAAAAGTGGCTGTATTCCGAAAAAGAAATATTTATCAGAGAAATCGTCAGCAACGCTTGTGATGCTGTTACGAAACTGAGAAGACTTATATCATTGGGTAAGATCAAGGATATCGAAGATGATTTTAAGATCTTTGTCAGGGTAAATAAAGAAGAAAAAACACTTACCGTAAGCGATAACGGTATTGGTATGACTCTTGACGAGGTCAAGAATTATATATGCCAGATAGCACTTTCGGGCGCCTTTGACTTTATTAAGGAATATGAAGGCGAAGACTCATCAAAAAACGGAATAATCGGCCATTTCGGGCTTGGCTTTTATTCTTCATTTATGGTCAGCGACACGGTTGACGTTATTACAAAATCGTATACAGATGCACCTGCTGTAAAATGGGTATGCAATGAAGCGGGCGAATACGAGATTTTCGAAAATTATGATAAGACCGAGCGTGGTACGGACGTAGTAATGCATATTACCGACGACGAGGCGGAATTTCTTGATGAATTTAAGCTGCGCGAATGTCTTAATAAATACTGTTCTTTTATGCCCGTTGAGATATACTTTGTAAACGAGTGCGAAGAACACAAATGCGAACACGACCATAACGGCGAAGAGTGCGACTGTAAGCATGATAATACGCCGATCAACGATACAAATCCTCTTTGGCAGAAGCTACCTTCAGAAGCGACAGACGAAGAATACAAGGACTTTTACAAAAAAGTATTTACCGATTTTAAGGAACCATTGTTCCACATTCACATTAATGCGGACTATCCCTTAAATTTCAAGGGAATACTTTATTTCCCCAAAATTAATCACGAATACGACAGCCTTGAAGGGCAGGTAAAGCTTTACTACAATCAGGTATTTGTCGCTGATAATATTAAAGAAGTTATTCCTGAATTTATGCTTATGCTCAAGGGCGTACTTGATTGCCCCGAGCTTCCCTTGAACGTTTCAAGAAGCTACTTGCAGAACAGTGCTTACGTTGCTAAGATGTCGGCGCATATTGTAAAAAAGGTTGCAGACAAGCTCAACGGTATGTTCAATACCGAAAGAGAAAAGTACGAAGGACTGTGGAACGACATCAAGATGTTCATTGAATACGGCTGTATGCGCGACCGCAAGTTCTATGACAGAGTTAAGGGCAGTCTTTTGCTGGGACTGACCGACGGCAAGTACGTTACACTTGACGAATATCTTGAAAACGCAAAAGAAAAGAACGAAAACACTGTCTACTATGCCACCAATATGACGGTTCAGGCACAGTATATATCTCTCTTCAACGCGCGTAAGATCGACGTTGCGGTACTTGACAAGGTTATTGACACGTCGTTTATGAGTATGCTTGAAGAAGACAGAAAGATAAAGTTTGTCAGAGTTGACGCCGATATTGAAGCGCTTAAGGGCGACGGCGAAAGCTTTGAAAACGAAAAGCTGGCAGCCGTTTTCAAGGAAGTAAGCAAAAACGAAAAGCTTACCGTTAAATTTGAGACACTTGCAGACGATTCAACTCCTGCTCTTTTGAACATATCCGAAGAATCTCGCAGAATGGAAGATATGATGAAATTCTATGCTGCAAACGGAATGGGCGGCGGAATGGATTTCCCCGTTGAATCAACGCTCATACTCAACACAGGAAGCAAGTTAATTAAAAAGCTTGCCGATGACGTTGACAGCGATAAAGCAAAAATAATTGCTCATCAAGTATATATGCTGGCTCTCCTCTCGCAAAGACAGCTCAAGGCGGATGAGTTGCGTGAGTTCTTATCCGACAGCTTTAAATTACTTGAAAACAACTATTAATATAAACGATAGGAAATATTTTCTATGGCAGCTTCCGCAAAAAAACAGATAATTGACGGAAACGTAAGCAAGCTTGACAAAATTATATCGGATACTCTTGAAAAAAGAGCGTATCATATAACCGAAATGGCGGAAAGTGTACTTAATGAGCACGTTTCGGAAGGTGATTACAGTGCAAATGATGCCTTTGCTTACAAGCAGAAAGAGTATTATTGCATAGAAGAAAACAAGCAGTACGTATCTGCGGTACAAAACGGTATACGTCTTTTTGACCGTCTGATGTACGTTGACAAATACTGCAAGAAAAAAGACGGCGGTTTATTTTCAAGCGTAGCTAATACGTTTGAAAAGGATACGGTAGTGTACCTGAAAAATCCGCTTACTGATATTGCATACAGTACGTTTTCAATGCATTTAAATGATCCAAGAGTATCTTACAGAGAGTCGTTCGCCGACGTATGCGAGGACGTGTATTACAACAAAGCGCCTTATTGCATACTGCCTTTGGAAAACTATGAGGACGGACGCCTTTCAAGCTTTTTCAATATGATTCGAAAGTATGAACTTAAGATCGTGCTGAGCTGTAACGTTGAAAGTGCCAACGGAAAAATAACGAAATTTGCACTTCTCAAAAGGGATATTACAAAGCTTACCTGCCCTGAAACGAGTGTGGTTGGCGAATATTTGGAGATAGGTTTTAACTTTGGAGAAAAGGCGAAGCTTAACGAGGTGCTGACGGCAGCTTCATATTTCGGGTTTGAATTGAATAAAATCAACTCCCTTCCCATATACTACTCTGAAAAAGAATATTATTTTGACGTAGTATTTAACGGAGAAGGCGATCTTGAAAAGCTTATATACTGGCTGGAGCTTGAAATTCCAAGGTATGAGATACTGGGAATATATACAGAGATAAAAACAATATAAAAGACAAACGGAGGGTAATATGTTAGACTACAAAGCAGAATTTTTAAGATGGAAAGAATACGAAGGCCTTGACGCAGACGTAAGAAAGGCACTTGAAGCAATGGAGAATGACGAAGACGAAATTAAAATGTGGTTTTCGTCTGACATAGCGTTTGGAACTGCGGGACTTCGCGGAGTTATGACTGCGGGTACAAATGCAATGAATGTATATACCGTAGGCAGAGCAACGCAGGGGCTTGCAAATCTTATTAAAGATGAAAAGGCAGCGGAAAGAGGCGTTGTAATAGCATACGACTGCAGAAACAACTCGGAGCTTTTTGCAAAAGTATCGGCTGAAGTTCTTGCAGCAAATGGGGTTAGAACATATATTTTCGAGTCGCTTCGTCCTACACCCGTACTCTCGTTCGCACTCAGAGAACTGAACTGTATTGCGGGTATTAATATTACAGCGTCGCACAATCCGAGTAAATACAACGGATATAAGGCATACTGGGAAGACGGTGCTCAGCTCGGTGTAGAGCAGGCAAAGGCAGTTGCGGAATATATGGGCAAAACCGACGTATTCAATGATATAAAGAGAATTGATTTTGATTCGGCGGTTAAGGACGGCAAGATAGAAGTAGTGGGAAGAGCTCTTGACGAAATCTACGTAGGAAAAGTAAAAGAGCAGGCGATTTACCCTGAACTTTTTGAAAAGGTTGCAGAAACTCTTAAGATCGTATATACTCCCCTTCACGGTGCCGGTAAGATACTCGTTCCCGAGGTTTTGAAATCCTGCGGACTTAAGCATCTTTATACCGTTGACAGCCAGATGGAGCCTAACGGCAACTTCCCCGGTACCCCCAATCCCAACCCCGAATTTCCCGAGGTTTTTGAAGAGGGCATCAAGCTTGCCGAAAAGGTAAACAGCGATCTTATCATTGCTACTGACCCCGATGCAGACAGAGTAGGCATTATGGCGAGAACAAAGAGCGGAGAATTCAAAACTCTGACAGGTAACCAAGTAGGTTCTTTGTTGCTTGATTATATACTTACAGCATACAGAGAAAAGGGCATAAAGCTTGACAATCCTTATGCTGTTAAGACCATTGTATCAACAGAGCTTGCAACCAAGATCGCAAAAGAAAACGGTATTACTCTTCATAACGTGCTTACGGGCTTTAAGTTTATCGGTGAAGTAATCAAAAACTACGAGGCAAAGGGCTACGGTGAATTTGTACTCGGATTTGAAGAAAGCTACGGATATTTGAAGGGAACATACGCAAGAGACAAGGATGCTGTCGTTGCATCAATGCTTATTTGCGAAATGGCGGCTTACTATATGCAGAAGGGCATGACGCTCTACGATGCCTTGATAAGCTTGTATGAAAAGTACGGTTATTATTTTGAAGGCGTACAGAATATTTATATGGAAGGCGTCGACGGCAAAGATAAGATGGACGCTTTAATGGAAAAACTGAGAAATGATCCTCCCAAAGAGCTTGGCGGTATCAAGGTCGTTTCGGTCCGCGACTATAAGTCGGGAATAATCACAGACCTCGAAACAGGCAATACAGAGCCTACGGGTCTTCCTTCTTCAAACGTTCTCTATTTTGTAAACGCGAACGGAGACGTAGTTGTTGTTCGTCCTTCTGGAACAGAGCCTAAGCTTAAGCTCTATTTCCTTGTCAACGGTCAAACGGCAGAGCTTGCAAACAAAGCGCTTGACGGATGCAAGGCGACAATGCAGAAATATCTTTAATAAATAAAGAGAGTGAGTGCATACAGCACTCACTCTTTTTGTTTTTGGGGGAAAAGCACAAACAGTCAGGGTTTCACCCTGAAACCCTCCCGCTTTTTGTAAAAAGCGGGGCAAAAACTTCATACATTGGATCTGTATAAACAATAATATTCTCGCAAACCTCACTGTCTGTACACTCCCATGTTGCCCTGCCGCGTGGCGGCCTTTTTGAAAAAAGCTCCTCTTGACTCCGCAAAAACTTTTCTTATGGGTTCAGCGAAACATTATTGTCTCCGCAAATCCAATGTTGCAAGGTTTCTTTGCCTACTTTCTTTCCTCAAAAGAAAGTAGGTCGATTGCGCTTCGCATAATGTCGCCTTCTTTTACTTCAAAAGGCGTTTTTACGTATACGTACATACCGGGGTGTTGCGCCGAATCAATGGGTTCATTCTTTTCGTTATAAATTTCCTGAACGGTAAATGGGCGTCCCGTTTTTCCGGGGGATAGTATTTCGACCTTATCGCCGATTTTAAATTTGTTTCTCTGTCTGAAATATGCCATACCTTTTTCAGAGTTATAGCCCTCGGCTACAGCAAAATACGATTGTTCGCATACGTTTTTGTTGCCCGAGCTTATGTTTGGAACTTCGTTAACCTTGTCGTAGAAATAGCCGGTATGGTATTCGCGGTGGCTGACCGATTCAAGCTCTCTCTTCCAGAGCGGGTTATATATATAGTTTTCTTTATCTTTGTTGTAGGTGTCAATAGCCATTCTGTATGCATTCGTAACGCAGGCTGTGTAGTAGGCGCTTCTCATTCTGCCCTCAATCTTAAAGCAGTTTATGCCGCACTCCATAAGGTCGGGAATGTGTTCGATCATACACATATCTTTCGACGCCATAATAAACGTACCCTCATCGGTTTCAATAACAGGCATTCTTTCGTTTGGACGCTTTTCTTCCTCGATCTCGTACATTTTATAGTTCCAACGGCAAGGCTGAGAGCAAGCGCCTCTGTTTGCATCGCGGTTGTTCAGATTGCCTGAAATAAGACATCTGCCGCTGTATGAAATGCACATAGAACCGTGTATAAAGCACTCAAGTTCAAGTTCTTTTGGAATTCTCTGTCTGATAGCTTTAATTTCGTCAAAGTTAAGCTCTCTGGCAAGAACTATTCTCGATGCGCCCAGCTTGTGCCAAGCATTACAGGCTGCGTGGCTGACCGAGTTTGCCTGAGTGGATACGTGTATTTCCATATCGGGCAATATTTTTCTGACCGTTTCAAAAACGCCGAGGTCGGAAACGATTAATGCGTCAATATTTGCGTCTTTTATATCATACAGATATTTTTCGAGTATTTCGTACTCATACCAATGGGGCATCGTGTTTACTGTCAGATAGATCTTTTTGCCTAAAGAATGGGCGTAAGTCGTTGCTTCAAATATCTGCTCTGTGCTGAAATTTGTTGCAGCAGCGCGCATACCGAATACGTTACCAGCCATATATACGGCGTCGGCTCCGTAGAGAAGGGCGCTTTTCAGTTTTTCCATATCGCCGGCAGGCGACAGAAGCTCAATACTCATATTCTTCATATCCTTAAATATATCCCCGCGTGATACGCGGGGATACGTTGTTTTAGCCGTTTTTAAGTGCATCCCATTCTTTGTCTATCTTCGCCTTGTTCGCAAGGTGCTCGTTATAGGTCTTGGAAAATACCATATGTCCTTCAATGTCATTGACAAAGAAATAGTAGCTTGTTTGTTCGGGATAGAGCGCAGCTCTTATTGCCTTTAACGTAGGGTTGGTAATAGGACCGGGGGGAAGACCTGCGTTTCTGTACGTGTTATAGGGATTGTCTATCTGTGTATCTTCGTTGGTGATTCTGTCTTTTCTCTCGGGGAGAATGTACTGAATGGAAGCGCAGCTTTCAAGCTTTCTGCCGTAATAGCTGCTGTTTAGTCTGTTATGAAGAACGGATGATACGGTCGTATATTCATCAGTAAACCTTGCTTCCATTTGTATAAGTGATGCGAGATTAACTATTTCATCGACGGTCATACCCGACTTTTCACATTCCTGCTTATATTCCGCGCTGAACTTTGAGTGGAAGTTTGCCAGCATCTTTTCGATAATGGTGGTTTCTTCCGATTCTTTGTAGATATAGTAGGTGTCGGGATACAGATAACCCTCAAGCCTGTATTTTCTGTTGGGGTTAAGGTCTTTCAGATCCTGAACGAACCAGTAGTCGTATTCGGTGTTCTGAATTGCATCGATAAAGCCTTCCTTGGTTCCAACACCCTTTTCGTTTACAAGAAGATTAATTATATCGTCGACGGTGTAACCCTCGGGGATAGTAACCGATATTTCTGTAAGCCCCATTGATTTCTTTTCAATAAAAGTGTACAAAAGCTCGTCAAAGTTCTGAGAGGGAGATACTTTGTATACACCCGACAAATACTTTCCGGGGTCGTTTCCTCTTATCATGGTATACAGAACGAAGATTTTGGGGTATTTGATTACATTTTTGTCGTGAAGCTCTTCTGCAATCTGGTCGAGTGTGGCATATTCTGGGATTACGACCTCAACCTGCGCGTCAGACTTTACAAATGCAAATACGTCGTTTGAAACAACGATGATATAGTATGCACAAATACAAGAAACAATGAGTACGCAGGCAATATAAATAAGTGCCTTCGACAAAACGACGACAGGGTTTGCGCCCCTCGTTTTTTGTTCTGCCGGAACGAAGGTCTTTTGCTTCTTTTCTTTTACTGTTTTGGTTCTTCTCGGCTTGGGCAATCTCTTTGATTGAGCTGCAGAATCAAAAACGACTTTGTCGGGTTTTACGTCGGTGATACGGTCGGTTTTAGGCGCAGGTCTTCTCTGTTGAGGTTGTCTTGGTTCTGCGCTTTGGGGGTTAACACCCGACGGTACACGCTGTGACGGCTGAGGATCTCTCTGCACGGGCGTTTTTTTCGCTTCGGAAGCGGGAGTTGAAGGGGGAGTCTGTGCATTTTTAGATTTGCGAATCGCGTCGATGTCGAACACTTCGAAATCCTCGTATACCGTTTCTTTTTTCGTAGAAACCTTAGGTTCGTTCGGAGTATTATTATTCTTGATTTCGTTTTCGTTCATAATCGTTTCCTTTTTTGATAAATTATGATGAATTTGAAGGGTTATATTCTTTTATAGAAAGAGCGTAACAATGAGGAATATCAAAAGACAGGCAATAAAGCTTGGTGAAACGAGCGCTTCAAAGAGCAGTTTTATGCCGCCTTCCTGTTTTTCAGCTTCGGGGGGAGAGTCTTCACCCTTAACTCCTGAGAGATAAAGAATTTTTTCCGCCCCACTAAATGATATCATCAGAAAGATAATAAATAATGTCGTAACTACGAACAAAAAGAAAATTAAGCTGTTCGGAGATTTGATGGCTTTCCAGAGTGTAGACTCAAAGAAGAAAGCGTAGAGGTTGTTCAGCAGGTGTAAAGCCATACCTGCAAATACCGAGCGGGTTATATACACGGCGTATGAAGCAATAACTCCGAAGAAAAAATATACGATAAACTGATTTAAGTTAAAGTGGAGCATTGCAAACATAAGAGATGACATAAGAATGGCGACTCCCACTCCGTAGTCGGAATATTCCGACTGCAGAATACCTCTGAACACAAACTCTTCGGTAATTGCGGGAATGACTGCAAGCGCGATTATAATGTATACAACGTTGGTCAGAGACGATGCTCCGAGCGGGGAATACGTCTCATACATCGAGGTCTGCGACTCTGCGCCGAAAATATAAAACGTTGCCGTATTGAGAAGCGTGCTTCCGAAAACAAGTACGCCGAAGGTGGATATAATAAAACCTATCTTATGTCCCGACAGTTTTTTGCAGGGAAGTTTCTTTGTAAGTTTTTTGCCCCTTAATTTGCAGTAAAAGACTGCGGGAAGAACAAATATAAGCAACTGAAGAATTATCATCGAGAGAAAGATGTTGTCTTTCATTTGCAGCGAGTCAAGGTCGATATATCTCGATGAAACCAAGAGCGCGTATATTACAAGCACAAGCAATGGGGCTGAAAAAGAACTTTTAATTCTTGGCAAATGAAATCACTCTCTTTTCGGTAATAACAATATCTGAAGGCAGATCATATCTGCCGATGGGAATTTCGCTGATAATAAAATCGTTGTAAACAAGTCCCACCTTTACACCGTTGAAAGAGGACAGAAATCTGTCGTAATAACCCTTTCCGTAGCCGAGGCGGTATCCTTTTTTATCATAAACAATGGCTGGAAGGACGCAGATTGTATGCCCGGTTTCGTTTTTATAGACGGGAAGGTCTTCTGTCGGCTCCATAATGCCGTATTTACCCGATTTAAGCTGCTCAAGTGAAGTTACGAAGTGATATACCATTTCATTGCCTTCTATGCAGCGAGGAAAAGCAAGTTTTTTACTTTTTGACAGCGCGTCTTGTGCAATCGGATATGTGTTTATCTCATTTTGCAAAGGCGCAAACAGAAGTACTGTGTCGGCAAAACGGTAAGAACTTAAGGAAAGAAATCTTTTACAGATGTTTTCATCCATTAGTTTTTTTTGTTCTAAGGGAATGTTCTTTCTTTTTTCTTTGTATTCGTTTCTTATATTGTTTTTGACTTCTTTTATGTTTATGCGGTTCATATATACCTGTTTTATGCAAATATTGAGTTTTTAATTCTTTTTGCAGTTTCAGAGTCTTTTAAAGCGGAAATAATTTCAGTTGAAAAATCGACCGCCTTTCCCATGCTTTTTGCGGTAATAACGTTGCCGTCGCGAATACAGCCGTAGTCGCCTGCAAAAGCTCCCTCAAGATATTTTTCAAAACCGGGAAAGCAGGTAGCTTTTTTCTCTTTGAGAAGACCTTTTTCGCCTAGGATACGGGGCGCGGCGCAAATGGCGCACAAGAGCTTGCCGTTTTCCGCTGCTTTATCAATGAATTCGTTGACCGTTTTATCCATACGGAGATTATCTGCACCGGGGAGTCCGCCCGGAAGAATAACGGCATCAATATCGACGGGACTTACTTTGTCGGCAGTAGTGTCTGCAATAACTTTAATTCCGTGAGCTCCGTTAACTGTAGCAGTTTCGTTAATGGATACAGTGGTAACGTCAATGCCTGCTCTGCGGAGCATATCGACGGGTGTCAATGCTTCGATTTCTTCAAAACCGTCTGCAAGAAATAAATATACCATTTTTATAGTTCCTTTTAAAGTTCGAGTTTGGTGAGTATGTCTGCGAATATGTCTTTTATCGATCTGAGGTTGTTGTTTTCATCACAGCAGTGGATAATATCCCAGCCCAGCTTTTCGCTTGAATAGAGAGCGGCTTTATAGCTGTTTACAAGATGATTGCTGTCAGCTTCGTGTATGTCTTTTACTCTGCCTGTCTGCTGCGAGCGGCTGTTAATAAGAGACATCGACACTTCAGGTCTCATTTCGAGATATATAACTTTGTCGGGGCAGGGGAGTCCGATCTTTTTAAATTCGAAATCCCACAGCCAGCTGAGAAAACTGTCCCATGTATCGCGCGGGAGCTTTGAAAGCTGGTGGACTGCATTAGCCGACGTATAGCGATTGGCGATAATATACGTGTCTTCATCGTAATAGTCTTTTGACCAGTCTGTGCGAAAACTGTAATATCTGTCCATTGCAAAAAAGACGGAAGCGGCGTACGCGTTGGTGTCTTCGGGGTTCTTTCCGAGTTCGCCTTTTAAGTACATATCGACAAAAGCAGAGCCCTTTCCGTCATAGGTGGGGAAAGAGAGCAGTCTGACTTTTTTGCCCTTTTCTTCAAGATATTTGACAAGCTGTTTGCTTTGCGTTTCTTTTCCCGAGCCGTCAAGCCCGTCGATCGCGATAAACTTTGCCATATTCTCAGAACTCTCCTGTTTATTTATTCTTCATTCTTGAATGCCATTTCGAGATATTCTTCACGGGAAATAAGCACCGTACGGGGTTTCTGACCCTCGGGAGGACTTACAATACCCTTTGTCTGCATTTTGTCTATGAGTTTTGCGGCTCTTCCGTAGCCGACCGACAGTCTTCTCTGGAGCAGAGAGGTCGATATCTTACCTGATTCAATAGCAAGCTCAATTGCTGCACGGAGCAACGGATCTTCGCCTTCTTCGCCGTCTTCGTCAAGGACGCTTCCCTTGCTTTCTCCGCATTTGAGAGCTTCTTTTTCGATTCTTTCAATTACGTTAGCGTCATAAGAGCTTACGCCGCTCGTTTCTTTTATAAAGTTTACAATCTTTTCGATTTCAACGTCGGTTACGAATGCGCCCTGTACACGCGCGGGCTTTGAGAAGCCTACGGGAGCGTAGAGCATATCGCCTCGTCCGATAAGTTTTTCAGCACCCGCAATATCAATGATCGTACGCGAGTCAACCTGAGAAGCCATAGTGAAAGCGATTCTTGAAGGAACGTTTGCTTTGATAAGACCTGTAACTACGTCGACCGAAGGTCTCTGTGTACCGATTACAAGGTGCATACCTGCGGCTCTCGCCTTCTGAGCAATTCGGCAGATGGAATCTTCTACTTCTTTGGGGGCTGTCATCATAAGGTCAGCCAACTCGTCGATTACGATAATTATCTGAGGCAGGAATTCTTTTTCGGGGTCGTCTTTGGTAATTCTGTTATAGCTTGCGACGTCTCTTACGCCTACTTCTTCAATAAGCTCAAAACGTCTGTCCATTTCAGATACTGCCCAATGGAGCGAGCCTGCCGCCTTCTTGGGATCGGTTACGACGGGGATAAGCAGATGGGGAAGCCCGTTATACATACTGAGTTCTACTTTTTTGGGGTCAATGAGGATAAGCTTGACCTCGTCGGGAGTCGCTTTGTAAAGCAAGCTTACGATCATTGAGTTGATGCATACCGATTTACCCATACCCGTTGCACCCGCGATAAGCAAGTGGGGCATTTTTGCTATGTCGACGTATATGGGAGTACCTGCAACGTCCATACCGAGAGCAACTGTTACGCGGCTCTTGGCGTTAATAAAGAGCTGATTATCGAGCAGTTCTCTCAAATGAACGATTGATACGTTTTTGTTGGGAACTTCGATACCGACTGCCGCCTTGCCGGGAATGGGGGCTTCGATTCTTACGCCCGATGTCGCAAGGCTAAGTGAGATATCGTCAACAAGGTTGGCGATGGTACGAACTCTTACGCCCTCCTCGGGAGTAAGCTCGTATCTGGTAATGGAGGGACCGCGTGAAATATGGTGTATCTGCGTCTTAACCTTAAAGCTGCGGAGTGTTTCAACGAGCTTGTGAGCCGTTGAACGCATTTCTTCGCTTATGTCTTCGTTGTTTACGTTTGACGGCGCAGGAAGAAAACTGAGAGGCGGGAATACGTATTCTTTTACGGGCTGTATTTCTTTTACCGGAGCTTTAATCTCCTCGCCTATAACGGTGCGCTCAACCTCAAGCTCGATTTCTTCGTCTTCCGTATCTTCTTCGTCTTCGCTTTCGTCTTCTTTAGTTTCTTCGTTTACTTTTTTGACGATATCGTCAAGAGAAACTTCGCCGTCCGTCTCATTTTTCGTAGAGTTTTCAAGGTCCTTCATCGCCTCGTCAAATACGTGAGAGTCAACGATAATCTCTTGTTCAGGTTCCGTCTCTTCTTCGGGCTCAAGCGCCTCTTCGTTTATGGTAAGCTTTTTCTTGTCGCGGGGGCTGTGCCATACCTTAGGCTCGCCCTCGTATTCTTCGATAACTTCTTTTGCGTGGCTGAGCTTGTCCTTAATTGTCATAAACGCCGTATAGGGCGTATAACCGCAAAGGAAAGTAACGAAAACGAGTGTCAAGGGAATAAATATGCAAAGGGTAAGTATCTTTCCGGTAAATTTAACAAGGAAAGCGGCAATAATTCCGCCCAGCACACCGCCGCCGTTCCAGTCGTTGCCGTTTTTCCACAGCGTTTTTAAATTCATCGTAAGCTGTGCTTCTGAGGTTGAAAACGAGTGTACAATAACTGCAAACGAAATAAGAATAATGATAAAAGAAACTGCTTTAAGCGTTAATGAGTCGTCTTCAATGCTCTTTCTCCACAAAAATGCAATAATTATGAGCATAGGAGATATTATAGCCGCGCCCCAACCGTACATACCGCAAAGGAAGGGGGTTATGATTTTTCCCGCAAATCCCGAGCTGCCGGGGAATACAAGACAGAAAATAATAGCAAAAGCAAGCAGTCCCCATACGTAAGGCAATACCTGATGAAGAACACTGTTAGGGTTGGCTTTTTTCTTTTCTTTCTTCTGCGGTGGTTTTTTATCTATTTTCTTTTCGGTGTCTTTTTTAGCCTTTACGTTTTTACTTGACGTAGTTTTGGGTCTTGATCCTGTTTTTTTGTAAGTAGACATAATTTCTCCTTTAGTTTTGACTTAGCCGAATATAATTGCAAGAATACCTACCGCCCAGCAGTAGTACGAGAACATTCTGAAGTTTGATTTTTTTGAGATATAGATAAGAAGCTTCATTGCGATTATGCCGACGACTGCCGCCGCGACGGCACCTGCTATGTAGGGGAGTATGTAGCTTGACGGAATGGGGTTTTCAAATACGTCGGCTACAGAAAGGATGTTTGCGCCGATGATTGCGGGAATGGAGAGAATAAACGAAAATTTAACAGCGTGTTCTCTCTTGAATCCCATAAGCAGACCGCCTGTAATGGTTGAGCCCGAACGGGAAAGACCGGGAACAATGGCGCACATCTGGCAAAGTCCTACGAATAATGCGTGGCGCGGTTTTTTGTTTTCGAGTGTTACCGTACCCTTTTCAAGCTTGTCGGAAATAAACAGTACAACGCCGTTAAGAAGGAGTATACCTCCGATAATCTTCGTGTAGTTTCCAAGCATTTCAACGTAGTCTTTGATAAATACTGCAGCTACAAGGGGCAGGGTTGCTATTATAACGAAAATTACAAATCTTTCGGTTTCGGTGTATTCGGACAGCTTGAACTTACCCTTGAACACCTTGCCGAGCATAGTGAAAAATGCAGGGACAAGCTCGAATATGTCTTTGTAATAAACAATAAACACGGCAACGAGTGTTCCAAGGTGCAGGAGAATATCGAAGGTAAAGTGAGAAGATTCGATGTTTTCCATATTAAATATGTTCTGCGCAATAGCCAGATGGGCAGAACTTGAAACGGGCAGAAACTCGGTTATGCCCTGAATTATACCGTAAAAAATTGCCATAAATATATTCATGATGACACCTCATAATAATTGTAACTATATTTAATATATAATAACATAAATTCAATAAAATTACAAGTAGGAAACGCAATAAAAGAGAGGAAGGGAAAATATCAGAATGTCAAAGGTGTGGTGGATATGCGTGTGCGGAGTTTTGGCAGGGTTTATAAACGGTCTGCTCGGGACGGGCGGCGGTATAATATTGGTGTTTGCGCTGTGTGCTCTAAATAAAAGACAAGACGGAAAGGACGTGTTTGCCAACGTACTTATCGTAACGGCATTTTTGTCGGTCATCTCGTTGTTTGTGTATTATATGAAAGGCAGCTTTGAGGTAACGAATAGCGGACTTGTTTACGCTCTGTCTGCCGCGCTTGGCGGACTGCTCGGAGCATTTATGCTTGATAGGTTTAATGCGGGGGTGGTAAAAAAGATATTCGTTTGTCTTGTAATATTTGCAGGCCTTAATATGAGCGGGGTGTTTAAATGATAGTCGATTTTATTGCGGGGACAGCGGTTGCCGCGCTTTCGGGAATGGGCGTCGGCGGTGGGGGACTTCTCGTTCTGTACCTCGTGTTTGTAAAAAATATAGGGCAGATCGAAGCGCAGGGAACTAATCTTTTGTTTTTTATAGTGTCAGCAACAACAGCGTTTATATATAACGTAAGGAAAAGAAAGATTAATATACGCCTATGTGTTTTGCTCGCGGCGTGCGGACTTTTCGGCGCCGTTTTCGGCGCATTGTGCGCAAATATGATACCGCCCAACACGGTCAGAAAGATATTCGGCTGGCTTCTTATTGCATCGGGGGCGTGGTCTATAATATCGGATAAAAAGAAAAAATAAAAATTTTGCCAAAATAGGTTGACAAAACAAATTGTTTGTGGTAATATACTTGGGTAACCCAAAGACAGCAGGTGCAAAAATAAATCCTGCCGAGGTGAACAAACATTCAAATATTGATTGGTTTGCTTTCTTTCGGTGCGTTTATTTTGGACACTGCGAGAAAGCATTTTTTATCAGGAGGTGAAAATAATGCCGAGTACAAAAATATTGGAACAGAAGAAAGCAGTTGTAGCTGACCTTACAGAAAAACTTAAGAAAGCTACCGCAGGTGTAGTAGTAAACTACTCCGGTATCACTGTTGAAAACGATACAAAGCTTCGTGCAGAACTCCGTAAAGCGAACGTTGAATACAAGGTATATAAAAACACTTTGACAGCAAGAGCGTGCGAAGAAGCAGGTCTTGGCGGACTTAAAGAACAGTTCGAAGGAATGACCGCAATCGCAATCAGTGAAGAAGATCCGATCGCTCCTGCAAAGATCCTCAAAGAGTATGCTGAAAAGATCGAAACATTCGAAATTAAGGCAGGCTTCCTTGACGGAGAAATCATGGACAAGGATCAGGTAATCGCACTTGCAGAAATCCCCTCGAAAGAAGTTCTCATTGGACGTATCGTGGGCAGCCTTATGTCTTCTCTTTATGGCTTCGCATACGGTTTGCAGGCTATTATCGACAAGAACGGCGAAGGCGAAGCAGCACCCGCTGCAGAAGCAACAGAAGCATAATTGTTGCTTAGATGTAATTAAAAATAATAAAACAAACAATAATATTTTGGAGGTATATTTAAAATGGCAAACATTGAAAATATCATAGAAGAATTAAAGTCTCTTACAATTCTTGAACTCGCAGACCTCGTAAAGAAGGTTGAAGAAGAATTCGGCGTATCCGCAGCTCCCGTAGCAGTAGCAGGCGCAGCAGCACCCGCTGCAGCAGCTGCAGAAGAAAAGACAGAATTTGACGTTGTACTTAAGAGCGCAGGCGCTAAGAAGCTCGACGTTATCAAGGCTGTTCGTGAAATCACAGGTCTCGGTCTTAAGGACGCTAAGGACCTCGTAGAAGCAGCTCCCAAGGTAGTTAAGGAAGCAGCTCCCAAGGAAACAGCTGAAGGCATCAAGAAGCAGCTCGAAGAAGCAGGCGCTGAAGTAGAACTTAAGTAAGTTCAAAAACATACGTATATTGACTTGGCGAGTTCCGCTATGACGGAACTTGCCGAGTAAAATATATAAAAAATTTAATATGCAGAGATGGCTGAGCTGGTCTAAGGCGCACGACTGGAAATCGTGTGAACGCTAATACCGTTCCGAGAGTTCGAATCTCTCTCTCTGCGCCAAAACGAAAATCCTGTCGATTATTTCGGCAGGATTTTCGTTTTGTATTATTCACTATTCATTATTCATTATTCATCATTCATTCGACAGGATTTTCAATGAATAATGAATAATGAAATCGCTTACGCTGATGAATAATGAATAATTTCGGTGTCGGCTTCGCCGTGATTTAATATGTAGAAGTTTAATACGTAGGCAAAAACAAGTAAAGGCGTCTGATCCTCTCAAACATCGTCCGAGAGGGCGATGTTTTTTGTTGTATCCCGAAAACCACGCGATAGTGGCGTGGTTCAAAATAGGTTTTACCGTTGAGTAATCCCGCCGCAGCGGAAGGCTCCCTCCGGGAGGGAGCTGGATTTTGCGAAGCAAAAGACTGAAGGAGAGCGCGACACAGTAAAATTTGTAATTAGCATAAGTTTCGCAGGCTCCTTCCACCACTTCGTGGTCCCCCTTCCTCCCGGAGGAAGGCTTTTATTACAACCCGTTAACGGGTAACTAATATCAATTGCATAGCTGGCAGGCAAACAAAAAGCGCACTTGTGCGCCGCCAGTATCGGATAGGGCTATGCCCGAAAAATGAATACCACCCGATATGTGTGGATTTTTATTTGTATACAAAAGAGAGTTGGTATGCTCTGCAGACCAACTCTCTTGTTGTAGCCATTATTCATTGCTGAAGCAATGTCATATATACCTGATTTTACGTAACTGATTCGCTTACTTAGATGTTTGCAGGAGCTTAGATATAATAAGCAAAGCACCGCAACACAGCTCACACAAAAGCCATACTATCGGAAGAAGAAGTAGAACGTCGCTATTTAAAATATTTAAAAGACCCATAACAAAAAGATAGAATGAGATTGTTGCTATCGCAGAAAAACAAAGGGCGGAAATCCTCTTTCTTTTAAGCTTTACATCCGTACAACGAAAAACAGCACGTAATGATAAGAACAATATTGTCGCAGTGATAATTCCAGCCACTGCAGTAATAATAAACCAATTTGATATACCTTTTGCTATTGCGAAATCTAACGAATCCCATTCGGGTGGAGGGGTACTATTTATGAATTTAAACTTTTCCACCACACTTACAGGAAGAAAAATTACCCAAAGAATTAGATGTACAACTGATGCAATGGTTATTCCTTTTTTGATTTTCATTTAATTTTCCTCCTTGTATTATGATTTCTGTGTATATTATACCACATATTACATGGTGTGTCAATGAAATTATGTTAAATTGCGGGAAAATTAACATAAGGTGTGTTTCGCCCCAAACTGTAAGTGGGACGATTATTGTATTCCGAAAACCGCGCGACTGTAGTGGTGTAGTTCGATAGAGGTTAATGGATGAAAAGAAACAACCTCATCCGTCTCGGCAGCAAAGTTAGCAGTGGATTGTGATTTAGCGGCCGCCGAGCCACCTTCCCCCACCGGAGAAGGCTTTAGTAAACCCGTTAACGGGTAACTAATATCAATTGCATAGCTGGCAGGCAAACAAAAAGCGCACTTGTGCGCCGCCAGTATCGGGTAGGGCTATGCCCGAAAAATGAATACCACCCGATATGTGTGGATTTTTATTTGTATACAAAAGAGAGTTGGTATGCTTTGCAGACCAACTCTCTTGTTCATTTTTGAAGCAATGGTATATTTTACGTTGTTAACCTAATTCCATGATACCATTTTCCTGATATTTTTTTAAAATAAGCTTTATCGGGCTTATCGGGGGAAAAAAGATAGTCCGGACGAGAGAAACCCTTAACACGAATAATAGCATAAGGAACTTTGCCAGAAGCAAATGCAATCTGCTTATCGGTTACCGTAACAAACCACAGACCTTCGTTAGAAGATGAGCGAAACGCTTCCTTGATAATTGAAGTTGCACGTCCCACATCCTCTGTCAGAGTGATGGTAATTTCATATTTTTCACTTTCGTTCATATAGCAATCTATTATCCACGTATCCTCCAACATCCCAGACAACATCATTTTGGTAATATCATTTTTTTCCTTTTCGGCATAATAACACTCCCACAGTTTGTCAGACACTAATTCAAATGATTTTTTATAATCTTTAAAATCGCGTATCTCATACTCAAATATACCTGATTTTACGTAATTGATTCGCTGACTTATATATACGCAGGAGCTTACAACTACCAAAACGATTAACGCTATGGGGAGTATCTTTTTGAAAATTTTCTTAAATTTCTTCATTGTAAATCCTTCCTTATACAATTAATAAAGATTTTATAGTGTTCCAGAAAATTGTACGGTATATGATGCAATTGTCACATATGGCTTAGGTTGAGGTGTTGCCCCCAAACTATCCCAATGTTGTAAAATATACCATTGTCTAAAACCAGAAAATATTCCAGGGGTATAGTTAAGAAATTTTTCTTCAGTTAAATCTAGAGTATCTAATCCAAAATGATCATAGAAAACAACTCTTATTGTACCAGAGTACGAGTTTCCATTTGTCGTGTAAGACTCAATTTCTATTTTATTTCCATGCCATCCATTAATTGCAAGTGTTAATCCAGGAACACCATTGCTAAGTCCATACGTTGGGAGCAATAGTCCCTCATCTATCATTCTAGAAACTAATCTGTGGTTTTTTCTCTGGATTGGATGTACCCAAAGGTCAGGATCATAATATAAACCACTAATATCACCGTTGTTTTGCGCAAGATATTCCTTAATTAAATCAACAACCCCATCAATATAATTAACTGTATTCGCATGAGTTTTTACGGCGTACGTCAAATCGGAATTCGAATAATCGTTTCCGCTTCCTTCAACAAAGTGATCAACCATTTCATCCAAAATGCTTCCAAAGGTGCCATCATAGGATATTTGGATGTTAAAAAAGGTTTTAATTATCTCTATACGTTCTGACAAAGGAATAATAGTCCCGTTGGTGTACAAATCAGACATTGATATCGACGTTCCGTTGGAGGTTATTGTTTCTGTGCTTTTTTCACCATATTCTAAATCTTCTGCTATAATAGGGGTAATATCATTATCATCTTGTGAATCATTAAAACCTAGGCGTTCTCTATTTCTTGTTTGGTATACTAGCAAATTTGATACAGTAACGGTAAATGTTAAAATACGACCTGTAACTTTGTGTGTGGCTGTAACTGTAACAAGCCCCTGTGCTTCAGCTAGAATTTCGCCTGAACTAATTGAAATATTCCCGACCGGCGTAATCGAATAGGAAAAATCAGATGCGGTGCTACACCATAGCTCGTTACCTAAAAATTGATCTACATAAAAAGATTTTGTTTCGCCTACACATATTGTTGTGTTTGGAATACTACTATGTATGCTTAACTCTGCATTCGTGGTTGAACCATTGTTGCCATAGAATGTTGTGCTTGCGATTCTCCACACACAACTATCATACGCTGTTGTGCCGGATGTTCCAAGGGAAGAAGCGGCAGATACGGTATTAGTTCCGGTTTGCTTAAGATAAGCTTGTGTCGCAACATTCTGTATCAGTATTCCTCCGCCAGGAGCATTATAAATCGTCCATAAGTAATTATTCGTTATAGAAGACATTGTTGTAAGCGAGACGCTCGTCGAATTGCCAGAATACAAGTACTTTGTCAAGTCATCACTGGATTGAATCGTGTATGCATCGTTTCCAACATGAGTGATTTTCCATCGAATCGTATTTTCGTAAGTGGATATTAGACCTGATACTGCGTCGGCTACATATGTGCTGGATTTGTGCAGATATTTTCCATAATTTTTGTTATTTAAGTAATATGTTCCGTTTTGCACAATTTGAGATGATCCAAGCATCAAGTTGCCGTTTTCATCTTGTATCATCCATTTCTGATAGTCGTTGGTATCATTATAGGTTGAGACAAAGATATTACCGACTGACGTAGTCGTTGTGCCTGATGAACTTCCGTCTCCGCCCGGACAAACCGTGAGCGCAAGCGACATATCAGTACGAGGAACAATCTTAAAGGTATAATCGCCTGTGCCAATGATAAACCAATGTTGCGCAAGGGGATCATTAGCTGCATATATCTGTACATTACCGCCATTGTTTACGTATCCGTTGCTCTTTACGATGTCAAGAACTCTGTTTGTTCCCCCTGAACTACACATAGCGCGGAGATAATAACCTCCCGTCGATGGAACATATTCAAGTTTAAATTTATGTTGTGCACCCAAGTTTGATGCAGGATACACGTCTTGCTGATATACATTCACATCGTTGGCATTGCTTCCGTTATGAACGGTCATATATGAGTAGCTGCCATAATTCTGGAAGGAATATACGCTGCCATTTGTCAGAGAAGAAGGGAGTGCATATCCATAATTTATTGTAATAACCGGACGACTCGAAGTAGTCGTGGATTCTATTGAATGGAATATATTATAGTCCGGGTTTACGGTCGATTCGTCACCATATTTTACGACGTATCCGTTATTTACTGCTGCTTGGAATTCATCATAGAGTGCGGTAACGTCCTGCGTAAGATCAAACGTCAAATATGATAGGGACGAATTATATGCACAAGTGGTGAGCAAATTCGATGAAAGAATTGATGGCTGGTTGGCATAGGTAAGAGTGCTTGCGTTCCAAGCTGACGATACCTTGTAAACCTGTGCTGTTTTTCCTGTTGTTGTTCCGGAAACAAAATTTAGTTGCATAGTGGCATCAAGTACAGGCATATTCGCATCAATATTGGGAAGGTTATTGATCTTGATATAGATGCGGTATACTTTTCCGGATTTTACACCATAGTATAATCTCTGTTCAGCGGAATGGTTAGCTGTATTTCCTTCGTAAACATAAGTATCAATAATGTTTGAATTGTATTCTTTTGTTGTTATAGAAGGATCCAACAGAATCGGATAAGCTCTGGCATCCGAAGTTAACCATTCTGCGTCAGGCGTGTAGGTAACTGTATAATTATTTCCTTTCTGATTTACAGTAACCTCAATATCGTTCAACACTTCATGGTTGGCATCTTCCATGTAAGGAATGCCGATACGATACTGCATATTTCCATTTTCGTCAAGAAAGTCTACTGAACCGTCATCATTCAGACGGGCAACAAGCCCACCCGCTTGTATGTTCATAGTAAACGCACGAAGATCGGTCGGAGCGTTAATAAAGATATCTTCCTCGATTTTGTTGTGATATACAGAATATTCAACGGAAAGTTCCGGAGCATCTTCAAAAAGATTGCCATAGCCGAGTTTTCCGGTTAGTTTATCACTTGTAAACACATCGGTATCATTTAATTTCTTTCCTATAACAGAAGTGTTTGAAACAGACAAACTTTTGGAATGTGCTGAGACAAGAGAATCGTTTTTTTCAATAACAATATTAGCTTTATTGGAAGAGAAGGTATTTAGTTGTGTCATCTTTCCGTTTTCAAGTTTTGTTGCGGAAAGTCCCCACGAAAATACCTTGCCATTATACATTAGGGATGCAAGGGAGTTGGATGTTGGACTGTTTGCAAATGATACGGGGAAGTTGCTTGCTTCGTTAATAATGCGAGAAGACTTACTATCAAGCGAAAGGCGGTTATCAACCTCTTCCCACGTTCCGTTTTCATTTAAATAGTGTACTGCTTCCGGATAAGAAACTGCAACAAAACTGCCGTCAGACAGAAGGTAGTGTTTTTCAAATTCTCCTCGTCTTGAGGTGTCCTCTGCTATAATGACCGCATCATTAAGTTCGCTTGGGGCGGCTGTAGATATATTTGAGCTTCCCGTTGAGGCGATTGCATAACCTGGGAACGATGTTAGCAGAAGTGAAAAAAGAAGCGTTATTATTACACTTTTATATAGTACACGCTTTTTGTGTGAATGGTAATTTTTATTAATCATAATATCCTCCTAAAAATTTGTTTAATTATCTCTTGTGATAGGTGAACATCCCTCGTCTTTTTGGGGAATAAAAAACGCACACCTAACCGCGTCAATGCGCGGTAGATGTACGTTTTATAAAACAAATTTCGGAAAATATTTTTGAAAAGGTAGATGTGTAGCTCTGTGAATAGTCGGACCTCGAGTTGTCATGCTAAATTTCTCCTTGTATTATGATTTGTGTGTGTATTATACCACACATTCTATTGCTTGTCAATGAATTTATGTTAATTTGTGGCAAAAATAACACAAAGGGGTGTTTCTGGTCTTTTGAGAACAAAAATACTACCAAGGGATTTTGTATAAACCCCTTTTCGGCAATATATTTTGGCTCGCGCCTTTATTATTTTTTGTCCTATTATCAAAGTTTTGAGGGAGTCAAGAGGGTACTTTTTCAAAAGTGCCCTCTTGTATATTTAATAAAAAGTTGGTATAATAACCGTAGTTAACCCAAAACATCCCCACTCAACCAACGGTGTGTAGACTGTTTGCACCCAAAGTGTTACACTTATTACAGAAAGGAGTGAGCGCAATGGATCAAGTAAAAATCGGAAGATTTATTGCCGAAAGAAGAAAGACGAAGGGACTTACCCAGATGCAGCTGGCGGAAATGCTGAACATAACCGACAGAGCGGTATCAAAATGGGAAACGGGAAAGTCGATGCCCGATTCGTCAATAATGCTTGAATTGTGCAAAATTCTTGGAATAAGCGTAACTGAATTGTTATGTGGGGAGGTTATTGAAATGGAAAATTACGACAGGGAAGCCGAAAAAAACCTGCTTGAAATGGTAAGGCAAAAAGAAGAGGCGGACAAAAAACTGCTTCGTATGGAAATTATAACGGGTATAATTTGCCTTATCCCGTTGCTTGTTGCAGTAATAATTGTTTCAGCGGTTCAAATGGAGGAATGGCTCGGAGGGGTAATCGCCGGCACGAGCGTTATTCCGTTATTGGTCGCAACGCCTTTTATGATCCGTATCGAGCAGACGGCAGGATATTACAAGTGCCAAAGATGCGGACACGTGCACATACCGAAATATTCAAGCGTATTTATGGCGATGCACATGGGCAGAACGAGATATATGAAATGCCCCGAATGTAGAAAATGGTCGTGGCAGAAAAAAGTTATATCGAAAGATTAAAAAAGACGTATGGGTTTGCCCATACGTTTTTTTGTAAAATAAAAACCACGCTAAGTCTATGTGGTTTGACAGAGGTTAACTGTTGAGGGAAAAAATAATACAAATAAAAAGGGTTTGTGTCAAAGGCTCCCTCCGGGAGGGAGCTGGATTTTGCGAAGCAAAAGACTGAGGGAGAGCGCGTTATGTTGAAAATATTATATACTGTAAGTTGCGCAGGCTCCTTCCACCACTTCGTGGTCCCCCTTCCTCCCGGAGGAAGGCTTTTATTACAACCCGCTATGCAGGAAGTTTTTTATTCATGCAACAAAATACGGACAGTATATGAAAACTGTAATAAAATAAAGAGTAGGATGTGTTTGTTTTTTTACTACATATTGTTGGTGTAAACAATGGTTTACAAAATCACACTAAAAGCTTGGCGAATTGTAAGGAAAATTGTAGGTTATTTAAGCCTATGACAACTTTCATTGACAAAAACATTATACAAAAGTTGATTGAATTCGCGGCGTTTTTTTGGTAATATAAAAGTGTTATATTATAATAACTAAACAAGGAGAGGTTTTGAAATGACTATAGGACAAAAAATTACGCAGTTGCGCGAGAGTATGAATATGTCGCAGGAGCAGCTTGCTGAGAAAATTGATGTGTCAAGGCAGTCTGTTTCAAAATGGGAAATGGATCATTCAACACCACAGATGGATAAGGTGTTGCAGATGTGCGAGCTTTTCAACGTAACGGCTGACGAGCTCTTGAGAGAATCTGTTTCTCTTGCAAAAAGTGAAATTAAGAATAAATACTTTGGAACTGACGGCTTCAGAGGAGAGGCAAACGTCGGTCTTACCTCAATGCAGGCTTACAAGGTTGGCCGTTTCCTCGGATGGTATTACGCAAATTCCCTTTCGGGATGTACAAAATCGGGCTACCGTCCGAGAATAGTAATTGGTAAGGATACGCGCCGTTCAAGCTATATGTTTGAATATTCAATTGTCGCAGGACTTATCGCGTCGGGCGCAGATGCTTATATGCTTCACGTAACAACTACACCGAGCGTATCTTATATTACGCGCGCGGATGAGTTTGATTGCGGAATAATGATTACAGCATCCCATAACCCGTTCTATGATAACGGTATAAAGGTTATAAACAGATGGGGTGAAAAGCTCGACGACAGATCAACGGCTTTGATCGAGGCTTATATCGACGGAAGATTGGGTGAGCTGGGCGTATCGGGAGCAGATCTTCCCCTCGCACAGCGTGAAAGAATCGGATGTATCGTGGATTACGTTTCGGGCAGAAACCGTTACGTAGGATATTTGATTTCCTTGGCAAGCCATTCGTATAAAAATCTTAAGATCGGTCTTGACTGTGCAAACGGAGCGTCATGGATGATTGCCCGCGCGGTTTTTGATGCGCTGGGAGCTCAGACTGTTGTAATCGGCGATCAGCCCGACGGTCTCAACGTAAACGAAAATTGCGGTTCAACGCATATCGAAAGACTTTGCGCCCTTGTCAAAGAACAGCACCTTGACGTAGGCTTTGCTTTCGACGGCGACTGCGACAGATGTATTGCCGTAGATGAAAACGGCGCTATTGTCGACGGCGACGCTATAATGTACATTCTCGGAAAACGTTTGCAGTCTAGGGGTATGCTCAATCAGAATACCGTCGTTGCTACGATAATGTCAAACAGCGGTCTTTTCTCGGGCTTGAAAAAATTGGGCATAAAGTGCGAACAGACGGCTGTAGGAGACAGATTTGTATACGAGTGTATGCAGGAAAATGATTATAGTCTCGGCGGCGAGCAGTCCGGTCATATTATATTAAAGAAATATGCAACTACAGGCGATGGAATACTTACGGCAATTATGCTTACCGAGGAAATATGCGACAGTAAGCAGAAGTTGTCCAAGCTGAGAGAAGCGGTAGTGCTTTATCCTCAGTACATTAAAAACGTCAGAGTCAAGGACAAAGAAGCTGTAATGAACGACAGCGAAGTTAAGCTTGCTTTCGAACAGGTACAAAGTGAAATAGGCGAAAACGGCAGAGCTCTTTTGAGAAAGAGCGGTACAGAACCCGTTGTACGTGTAATGATTGAGTTTGAAGATGAAGAAAAATGCGTAGAATACGCAGACAGAATTTGTCAGGTTATTGCACAAAGGGGGCATACAGTTGAATAACATAAAGACTCAAGATCTTTTTGATTGTAAAAATGAGTATATTAAGCCTCTGTTAGAAGAATCTGTATATCCTTGGGAAGTGCTTCCGAAGATTAAAGCATATATAGCTATGCTTGTGGAAAACGGAATAGAAGGATTTACTCTGTACCAAGAGGGAGTGCTCGTCGGAGAAGGTGTAAAGATACACAAAAGCGCTGTCATAGAACCGCCTGCTGTTATCGGAGCCGGAACAGAGATAAGACCGGGCGCGTATATACGCGGAAACGTTATCGTAGGCGAAAAATGTGTAATAGGTAATTCAAGCGAATTGAAAAACTGCGTTCTTCTCGATCGCGTACAGGTTCCGCACTATAACTACGTAGGAGATTCCGTTCTCGGAAATTACTCTCATATGGGCGCGGGCTCAATATGCTCAAACCTTAAGGCAGACGGCAAAAATATAGTAATCCACGGAGAAACGGAAATTGAAACGGGACTGAGAAAAATCGGCGGAATACTTGGTGATCACGCTGACGTAGGCTGCTCCTGTGTGCTTAACCCCGGAACTGTTATCGGTAAAAATACTACGGTATATCCGCTTACTTCGGTTAGAGGCGTTATTCCCGCGGATTCTATTGTGAAAAGTATGAATAATATCGTAAAACGAATTTAAAAAAGTGTGGGTTTTCCCACACTTTTTTTATATGGTGCAAAGAGTCAGGGAGTTGCCCTGAACCCCTCCCGCTTTTTGAAAAAAGCGGGGCAAAAACTTTACAACATTGGTTTATCTAAACATTATTGTCTATGCAAACCCATTATCCCTGCGGAGTGGCGGCAAAAGTACCCTTTTGAAACCGCAAAAACTTTTCAATACGGCTTCTGTAAATATGGTAGGGGGTTAACGGGGCGTCGAAATAGGGGTTCCCCGAAACGCACGAAGTAAGTTTTGGGGGTTCTCGTGTGCGTCGCCCCCTACAAATCAGGTAATATTGTCTCCGCAGACCCATAGGTCGTGCGGCGTTGCCGCCTTTCCTTAAAAGAAAGTAAGTGCCAAGCTTTTTTTAAGGAATATGGGGATGTAATAGGTTAATTAAACAACAAAAAAGGTATGGCGTAAAAGGATACACCATACCCATGTTGCAAGTTTTTTTGCCCCGCTTCGCTTTAAATGGGGCGTCGAGGACGTCGCCCCCTACCAATTAGGCAATATTATCTCCGCAGATCCATAGGCCCTGCCGCGTGGCGGCCTTTCCTTAAAAGAAAGTAGGTGTCAAGCTTTTTTAAGGAATATGGGGATGTAACAAGTAAATTAAACAACAAAAAAGGTATGGCATAAAGGGATATGCCATACCCAAGTTGCAAGTTTTTTGCCAAGCTTTTTTTCAAAAAAGCGGGAAAGTAGATTAGTTTCTGCCCCAGATGCAGTCTTCAGCGAACTGTTCAGCGATAACGCCTTCGGGAATGCCTGTAGACTTAGACTCAGTAAGGATACGTTCAACGGTATTGTAGATATTGTAAACCTTCTTAAGAACTTCTTCTTCGTTGTAGTTGCCTGCAGCTTCGCCAGCCGCGTTAATTACGCCGCCTGCGTTAATGATGAAGTCAGGAGCGTAAGCAATGCCTCTTGCCTTAAGAGCTTCGCCGGAAGCGAGGTCAAGGATAACGTTGTTAGCGGCACCTGCAATTGCCTTACAGTTGAAGTTAGGAATTGTTGTGGGGTTAACAACTGCGCCCATAGCACAGGGAGCGAGGATATCGCATTCCTGAGAAAGAATCTTGTCTGCGGGAACAATTTCTGCACCGAACTTATCGCGGAGCTCTTCGAGGGGAGCCATATTGTTACGGTTAGAAACGTAGAGTTTTGCACCTTCTTTTGCGAGGTGGTGGCAAAGGTCGAAACCAACCTTACCGATACCCTGAACGGCAATCTTCATACCATTGAGGTTATCTGTGCCGAAAACTACCTTTGCGGTAGCCTTAATACCCTGCCAAGTACCGATAGCGGTATAGGGCGAGGGGTCGCCGCTGATGTGGGGAAGACCGCAGATGTATTTGGTCTTTCTAGCCATAATGAGAGCGTCGTCGCAGTCTGTGTTAACGTCTTCAGCTGTGATGTAGCAGCCGCCGAGAGCGTTTACAGCTTCAGCGAAAGCTTCGAACATAGCTTCTGTCTTCTGTGAGGGGTCAGCAATAATAACACCCTTACCGCCGCCGAAGTCAAGACCTGCAGCAGCATTCTTGTGAGACATACCGCGCGAGAGACGAAGTACGTCAAAGAGAGCATCGTCGCTTGATGCATAGGGATAAAGTCGGCAACCGCCGATGGCAGGGCCTCTCACTGTATTATGTACTGCAATAATTGCCTGAAGGCCTGCTTTTTCGTTGTTTACGAACAATACTTTTTCATGTCCGCGTTCAACCATAGTTTCCATAAGTTTCAAAGGAATCACCTCTTAGAAAAAATTAAAATCATATCAAAGATATGGAAAAACAAGCGTAATTAAACGTCAAATAAAGCTATTAAGTAATACTGATTTCTTCCATACAAAAAATATGGAAATATTTTATCACAACTTTTTTTATATTGCAATATTTTTTGCGTAAAAAAATTGCAATTTTTCTATGTTTTTTGTGATTAACAACCGTATATATGATATAATGGAATTGCTCATAAAACTGAGCAGTAAAATTAACGAAAAACGGTTAAATTAAAATTACGTATCAATTTGAAATTATTTTGTTTTTATAGTATAATATAAAAACAATAAGGAGGTAATACAAATGGATATAAAGATAACAGACGTAAGATGCCGGAAGGGCGATGCGGCTTTTTTGATTGATGACGGCAAGACAAGCGTTTTGTACGATACAGGCTTTGGGTTTACCGGATATGCTGTTGCAGAAAATATAAAGAAGGTTTTGGGAGACCGTGAACTTGATTATATTTTTCTGACACATTCGCACTATGACCACGCTCTCGGATGCCCATATATTTTGAGAAAATACCCGTCGGCAAAGGTAGTAGCGGGAAGCTACGCGGAGGGTATTTTCAAACGCGACGGGGCTAAAAGAACAATGAAGGAGCTTGATGCGAAATTTGCCGAAAAGTGCGGAGTTACGGATTATGAGTTCCTTGGTGATGAGCTTAAGGTCGATATTGCCGTTGACGACGGAGATATTATTCAAGCGGGCGATATGGAATTTAAGGTTTTAAGTCTCCCCGGTCATACCCGCTGCTGTGTTGGCTATTATTGCGAGAAAGAGGGTTTGTTCCTTTCGTGCGAGTCGCTTGGCGTATATGACGGGAAAGATACGATTCTTCCGTCATACCTTGTTGGTTATGAGGCGTCAATCTCGTCGATTGAAAAGGTTGAAAAACTTAATATAGATTCTATGGTTGCGCCGCATTTTGGATTGCTGGATAAAAACCAAACGGAATACTTTTTAAATAATATGAAATCAGCTGCAGAGAAAACTGCACAAGAATTACTTAACAATATTAAAAATGGTTACAGCGACGAAGAGATAATACAACAACTTAAAGATAAGTATTTGCACGGATATATGAAAGAGATATACCCTGAAGACGCATTTAACCTTAACGTATCAATTATGATCAAACTCATAAAAAACGAGCTTTTATAATGAAAATCGGACACATCATAAGGGAAACCCTAAATGATGTGTCCATTTTTGTTGCGAACATCTTAATGCTATGATATAATAACTGTGGTGATGCAAATGGAAGAAAAAAGACCGGAAAGAAAACCGACGAGGATAAAGAATTACGATTACAGCAGAGTCGGTGCATACTTTATAACCATATGCACGAAGAATCGAGCAGAGATTTTATGTAACATTGTAGGGGGCGACGTCCTCGACGCCCCGATAAAAGTAAGATTATTACAATACGGAGAAATAGCGGAAAAATACATAAAACAATTAAATGAATATTACGAAAATATTTCGGTCGAAAAATATGTAATAATGCCGGATCATATACATATATTAATTGTCGTAAAAAAGGAAGAAGATACAATACTAAAAGGCGGGGCGTCGAGGACGTCGCCCCCTACAAGACAACATTCGTCTGTGTCAAGATATGTTTCTACATTTAAAAGGTTTTGTAACAAGGAATACGGAGAAAATATATGGCAAGAATCATTTTTTGACCATATAATCAGAAACAACGAAGACTATGAAGAACATATAAAATATATACACGAAAATCCGACAAAATGGTATTACGAGAATAAATAAAACTGGACACATCATGGAATAAAACTCCAAAATGATGTGTCCATTTTTATTGACAAAATGCTACACACGGGCGGAGCCCGTGTGTAGCGTATATTATATTTTAATATTTTTAATTACATTTTTTAAGCTGTCTGCGCTGTTGTGAAGCTTCATAATTTCTTCATCGTTCAAAGGAAGCATAACTTTTTCTATAACGCCATTGTTTCCCAGTATATTAATCAAGCTAAGACAAACATCGTGTATACCGTATTCTCCGTGTAACATTGTTGATACTGTTAAAGCGGTATCCATTCCGCTTAAAATACACTTGCAAAGATGAGTTACCGATGAAGATACTGCATAAAAAGTAGCACCTTTTTTACTTATAATTTCTGCTCCGGATTTGTGTACATATTCCTCTACGCTGTTTTTGTTAAACGCTGGAGTGATAGATGAATTGATGGCAATTCTCTGGTAGTCTTCAACAAGAACGTTGGAAATATTTGCGGTTGACCAAGGAACAAAAGACGTATCACCGTGTTCACCTAAAACATAAGCGTGAACATTCTTTTGGTTAACAGAAAAATATTCAGCTATTCTTGATCTCAAACGCGATGTATCAAGAATAGTACCGGAACCAATTATTCTATGTTCAGGAAGACCGGTATGCTTGCAAAAAACATAGGTCAGAACATCAACGGGATTGCTGACAATTACATAAACAGCATCGGGAGCGTATTTTACCACCTGATCTGCAACTTTTTTTAAAACGTCGACATTCGCTTGAGCAAGGTCGAGTCTTGACTGATCCGCCTTTCTCGCCATTCCCGATGTTATAACAACAATATTTGAATTTTTTGCGTCAGCATAAGTACCCGCATAAATATTTGAAGGATGGCAAAAAGGCACCCCTTGCCGAATATCAAGCGCTTCGCCAAAAGCTTTCTCTTCATTTATATCTATAAGAACGATTTCTGAGGCTAATCCAATTACCATCATCGTATAACCAATGGTTGCCCCCACACTACCGGTGCCAACAATCGTAATTTTGTTCATAACATTACTCCTTCAACCTATTTTCCGATTATTATATGTAATCAACGAAAGCAAATCCGAAATACTTTTTTCAAATGCTTATTCTATGTATTCATCTAAATTATACTTACTTTTTTTGTTATGTCAATAATATCTGTTATAAAAGATTTTATTCGATATATCGCCAAATGGGCGGTTATAAACGCAAAAAAACGGGCATGCAAAGCAGCACTTGACACTGTCAAGTACAATTTTCTTTACAATTTCCTGCATATAGAGTATAATTGTACTTGCTGAACGATACAGTACAGTATCCTTACATCAAGAACAAACCAAAAGAGTAATTTTGTGAAAAATTTATTATTTATCTTGTCTCTTGTGCTTGTCCTTGACTATAATCATTATATATATTATACTATTGATGTAAAATAATTTACATAGATTTTATTATTACACCATCAGAAAAGAGGAATTATTATGCTTTGTAGAAATTGCGGTTTCGATTTTGAAGACTCTGCGACTTTTTGTCCCCAGTGCGGTGCTCCCGTGCAGGCTCAGACAAACACGCAACAAACCGCTGAAGATGTTGCCACTCAGGTTCAGACTGAACAACCGGTAACTAATCAGCAGCCACCTAAAAAATCTAAAAAAGGTCTTATTATTGGTATTGTTGCTGCAGTTGTTGCTGTAATTGTTGCTATACTCGCATTCAACGCATCATCGCTTTCAAATTATTTCAAAAAGACTTTTTCATCCGACAAAGATTATCTGAAATCAGTTGTCCAGGACTCAAGTTCTGAATTTGCAGAAGACCTCGGTTCATATTTTGAACTGCTTAGCACGACGGACACTACCATTCCCTCACAGAATATTAAATATGAAATCAACCTCGGCAAATCAGGCGCTAACCTTATAGGTCAGGTTCTTGGAATGGACGTATCTTGGGCTAAAAATGCAGTCATAGATATGAATATGCACTTTAAAGATAACGTATATGCAGTCGATATGGCTCTGAAGCTTAACAGCAAGCAAATAATAATGTTTAATTATGTTATCGATATGGAATCATATACAGTGTACTTTAAACTTCCTGAATATAATGAGGAATACGTTTCACTTACTTCATCAACAGGAATGGAGGGTGCATTTTCTTCCCAAGAAATGCAGAAGACACTTAATGACGTTATAAACGTACTTCCCGACACGAAGACTCTTGAAAGAATAATTACCCGTTACGTAGGTATTGTTTTTGATTGTATGGAAGATGTACAAAAAGAAACGGTTACAGTTGACGTTAAGGGAGTAGCTCTGAAGTGCGATAAGTACTCGGTTGAATTAGACGGAGAGTTTCTTGCAAAAGCCTTCACTGCTGTGTTTGAAGAAGCTAAGGATGATAATGATATTAAGAAAATTGTGATTGATATCGCTAAGGCAGAATCCTTGAACATTGAAGACGCAGACGCATTTTACAAGAATTATCAGGCTTCTCTGGATACTGCTATACAGAGTATTAAAGAGTCAGAAAATCCTGCAGTAGAATTGACGTACAACACCTGGATAAACAATAAGGGAGACATTATCGGCATTGAATTTGAACATAAAGATTTTGTTTTCTCATACTTTAACGTCGAAAAAGGCAAAAACTACGCTGTTGAAGCTTCAATAGAGGTTGACGGAAATAAATTTTCTTTTGAAGGCGAAGGAAAAATATCAGGTTCAAAGAAATCGGGAGAATTTGTCGTTAAGGCCATGGGCGTGGACTTTGTGGAAATTACAATGAAGGATTTCGATACAAAGTCTTACGAAAAAGGCTATACAAACGGAACCATTGAGATCAAGCCCTCTTCGGCAATGTTGTTATCTATGCTGGACAGCGTTCCTTCTGAGATCAGCTCGCTTATCGATGACCTTTCTCTCAGGTTGGATATAAAAACATCCGAAAAAGAGGCAGATCTTAAGTTGTCGTTATATCAGGATGATGACATTCTCGCTGATTTGAATCTTATCGGAAGTACTATAGATAATAAGGGAGCAACTATTCCCTCAAACTCTATTTCTGCAAACGATGAGGCAGCTATGGAAAAATGGGCAGAAAAAATTGACATCGTCAAAATTATTAACGCTCTTAAGGAAGCAGGCGTTCCGGCTGAATTGCTCCCGAGCTTTGAAGGATAATTTTACTGTCTTATAAACTACAAATATACTTGACACAGCGTCTCGAAAAGGCTATAGCCTCTTTGCTGACGCTGTTCAGTTATTTTGGAAAGGAAATATATGAAGCTTGAACTCGTTAACATTAGTAAATCATACGGAAAGAAAAATATACTGTCAGATATAACTCTTACGGCAGAAAGCGGGAAATGCATAGGTATTCTCGGTTCAAACGGATGTGGGAAGTCGACCCTTTTCGGCATACTTGCAGGAGTAACCAAGTCTGACAGCGGAAGTTTTCTTTGTGACGGCGAAAATTTATTAAAAAACACGAACAAGAGAGCAAGCACCGTAGGATACGTTCCGCAAGGAACACCGCTTTTTGAAGAACTCAGTGCTTATGATAATCTTTTGCTTTGGTATCCTGCCGAAAAAATTAAAAACGAGCTTCAAAACGGAATACTCGGAATGCTTGGTATTGATGCTTTTTTGAAAACACCGGTATGCAAAATGTCGGGCGGTATGAAAAAAAGACTTGCCATAGGCTGTTCTGTAGCACATAACCCAAGTGTTTTACTTCTTGATGAGCCTTCAGCTGCCCTGGACCTTGTGTGCAAAGAACGTATATCTAACTACCTTAAGAGCTTTAAAGATAAAGGCGGAATTATTCTTATAGCTACTCATGATGCACAGGAAATAGAAATGTGCGACGAGATTTTTATTATAAAAAACGGTAAATTACAAAAATACGAATATGACGGGAATATACACAGACTGGTAGGCAGATTATAATATGAAAACAAAAAGATATTTAAACCTGCAGATTAAAAGAGGGCTAAAGCATCTCCCTTCCATACTGGCAATTACACTTCTTCTTGCAGTTTGTATTTCTCTTGCATGTGCGCTTATTATTACGCAGAATAATGAGAACGAAAGCCAAAAAAAGATAAAAATCGGTATAACGGGAGACCTTTCTCAAACCTATCTCGGCATTGGTATTACGGCAATAGAAACTATGGACACCTCAAGATTTTCAATTGAGTTCATAACAATGGATGAAGAACAGGCACAAAAAGACGTAAGGGCAGGAAATCTTTCAGGATATATAAGAATTCCCGACGGTTTTGTGGAATCTATTGTGAAAATGGATAATATTCCGATTGTATACGTTACCAGCGACAGCCCGACAGGCTTCGGCAGTATATTAATGAATGAGGTTGCAAAAACCATATCCGATACCGTGGCTGAAACACAAAAGGGCATCTACGGTATGCAAAAAATATCCAAGGAATATAAAAAGACTGAAAACTACAAAGAAAATACCGACAAGATCAATATTGAATATATAGAAACGGTCTTAAACAGAACAAGTGTTTTTGAAACAGAATATCTCGGTATGTCCGACGGTGTATCTATGGGCGCATATTTTGTATGCGGCGGCATAATGATGTTTCTTTTGCTTTGGGGAATAACATGTAATTCATATCTTTATAAAAAAGATCGTTCAATGGAAAAACTGCTTGTATCAAAGGGAAGTTCGGTGTTTTCTCAGGTAATATGCGAATATCTATCGTTCATTTTTATTACAGTAATGGTATTTATGCTTTTTGCATTTACAGCAGGACTTGCTCTGCAAAATATTAAAATTGGTATTATTGAAATAGACAGCGTTTATCCATCAGATTTTATTTCATATATTATAAAGATACTTCCGGTTATTTTAATGATAACCTCTGTTCACTTTTTGTTTTATGAATGTATCTCAGGGTACGTAGGTGTTATACTCATTCAGTTTATTTTTGCAATTGGTACGGGTTATATATGCGGATGTCTTTATCCCAGCTATTATTTTCCCGAATCAATTCAGAAAGTTTCTTCATTTTTACCAACCGGACTTGGCGTAACGTATATGCGTCAATCAATTTCAGGCACTCTCTCGTTAAAAAGCATAATTGGAGTTATCTTATTTACCGTTGTTTTTCTTGCCCTGTCCGTTGTATTTCGAGCATACAGAATCGGGGGTAAGGAATAATGAACACAATTAAAAAAACGTTTGTAAGGCTGTTTTTGCTCAACAAAAGAATGCTCAAAAAAATAAGCTTTTTGCTCATTCTGTGTCTTATTCCCATTCTTACGGTTGCGATGACTTTTTTTGCTCGCGAAGAAAGCGGTGTCTTAAATATCCTTCTTTGTACTCAGGACAAAAACGATGCAGTTTCAAATGAAATAATTAACGGTCTTTTAGACGGTGATAATATTATTTCTTTCAGCAAGTGTGACGACATTGGAGAGGCTTATGACCGTGTAAAAACGGGAGCTGCAGACGCTGTATGGATATTTAAAGATAACTTACAGCAAAGAATAGACAAATATGTTTCTGATGGAAAAGAAAACAATGCATTCGTAACAGTTGTTGAAAGGGAAACGAATATATCTCTCCAACTATCCCACGAAAAACTGTGCGGTGCCGTTTTTCCGTACGTTTCTTATTCAGTGTTTGATAATTTTCTCTATACGGAAATTTTCACGGTAGATGAAATAACAAAAGAACAGGTAAAAAAAGCATACGACTCAGCAATAGGCGGCGGGGACCTTGTTACTTTTGAAAGCGTAAGCGGAGAAACTAAGGGCGCTAAAACAAACTACCTGACCGCTCCTCTTCGCGGACTTTTATCACTTGTCATTGTTCTTTGCGGACTTGCATCGGTTATGTATCATCAGTCAGACAGAGAAAACAGAATATACGACTGGATGCCCAAAACCAAGCATATAGAGTTTGGATTTGCAAGCTGCATATCCGCCGTTTTTGATTCCGCTGTATTTGTTGTTTTAGCCCTGACAATTTCAGAGCTTAGTATGGGAGCATACGAAATATTGTCGGCAATAGTGTTTATGTTTGCAACAACAGCGTTTTGTTTGTTGGTGGGGTGTATAACAAAAAAATCATCTGTTACGGGGAAGATAATGCCTTTTCTGATGATAATACTTCTTGTGGTATCCCCTATATTTTTCAACCTTAACAGTTTGCAGGGAATGCAAATGCTTTTTCCAACCTACTATTATCTGTACTCGGTATACAGCCCGATTCATATTTTGTATATGGCAATATACTCGGTTGTTGTGTATGTTATAGTTTTTGCAGTAAACTACGTAACTGAAAAAAATGCGTAAAATGGTATTTTTACCTTGTAAAAATGTTCGCGAAGAATATATAAACTTTTGTTGCATTTTGAAGTAAATAATGTTATAATTAGTAAAAATAACATAACATCAAGTTGCGATGCAGCTATAGGAGGAAAATATGAAAGGTTTTGGAATGATTTCGGTAAATAATGTGGGATGGATAGAAAAGGAGCGCCCTGTATGCGGTCCTATGGATGCTATTCTTCGCCCTATTGCCGTTGCTCCCTGTTCAAGTGATACACACGCAAGTCACGGAGGCTCCGGAGTTCAAGAGAATCTTATTTTAGGACACGAATCGATTGCAGAGGTAGTGGAAGTGGGCAGTATGGTAAAATACTTTAAGCCCGGCGATGTAGTTGTAGTACCTTGCTGTACACCCGATTGGACGGAGAAGGCAATGCAGCAGCGCAATTCAAACAATGCGCACGATTCCGGTATGATGAAAAGCTTTAAGCTTCTCGGCGCTTGGGACGGGGTTTTTGCAGAGTTCTTCAAAATCAATCAGGCTGATGCAAACCTTGTATTAAAACCCGAAAACGTATCTATCGAGGCAGCTTTAATGACTGTTGATATGATGTCAACAGGCTTTTACGGAGTTGAGATGGCAGACGTACAGTTTGGTGATACTGTAGTTGTATTTGGTATAGGCCCCGTAGGACTTATGGCTGTTGCAGGCACAGCGCTCAGAGGCGCAGGCAGGATCATTGCTATCGGAACTCGTCCGAACTGTGTTGAGCTTGCAAAAGAGTACGGTGCAACTGATATAGTGAGCTATAAAGACGGAGACGTTGTTCAGCAGATACTTGCCATTAACGGCGGTCAGGTTGACAGAGTAATTATTGCAGGCGGTAACTGTGCAACGATGAATCAGGCGCTTTCGATCGTTAAGCCGAACGGTACTATTTCAAGCGTAAACTTCTATGACGTTATGGATAAATTCGAATATCCCGCATATTTGTGGGGGCTCGGAATGAGTGACGTAACAATACGCGGCGGTTTCTGTCCCGGCGGAGCTCTTCGTATTGAAAAGCTTTTGAACATTATTTCGTCCGGAAGATTCAATCCTGAAAAAGTGTTGAACTACAAATATCAAGGCTTTGATAAGATAGAAGAAGCATTTAAAGTTATGGACGAAAAGCCCAGAGACCTTATTAAGCCTATCGTTTATATTGATTGGAACTGAAATAATAAAACATAAACAAAAAATGGACACATCATGGAGGAAACCCCCAAAATGATGTGTCCAAGTTTTTGTTGTATATAAGGGTTTTATGTGATATAATTTATTATGGTGATGAGCGTGGAAGAAAAAAGACCGGAAAGAAAACCGACGAGGATAAAGAATTACGATTATAGCTCTGCCGGTGCATACTTTATAACGATATGTACGAAAAATCGAGCAGAGATTTTATGTAACATTGTAGGGGGCGACGTCCTCGACGCCCCAATAAAAGTAAGATTATTACCATACGGAGAAATAGCGGAAAAATACATAAAACAATTAAATGAATATTACGAAAATATTTTGGTTGAAAAATACGTTATAATGCCTGACCATATACATATATTGTTGCGTGTGAAAAAAGGGGCGTCGAGGACGTCGCCCCCTACAAGACAACATTCGTCTGTGTCAAGATATGTTTCTACATTTAAAAGGTTTTGTAACAAGGAATACGGAGAAAATATATGGCAGGAATCATTTTTTGACCATATAATCAGAAATAACGAAGACTATGAAGAACATATAAAATATATACACGAAAACCCGACAAAATGGTATTACGAGAATAAATAAAACTGGACACATCACAATGGAAAACCCCAAAATGATGTGTCCGAACTTTTTTTAATAGAGTTTTTGCGGAGCTTTTTTCAAAAAGCGACAAAAAAAGGATGTATGGATTCTCCATACATCCCTTAATTATGCTTATTTAGAAGCTTCTTCGATAGCAACTGCAACAGCAACAGTCATACCAACCATGGGGTTGTTACCTGCGCCGATGAGACCCATCATTTCAACGTGTGCGGGAACCGATGAAGAACCTGCAAACTGTGCGTCAGAGTGCATACGTCCCATAGTATCTGTCATACCGTAGGAAGCAGGACCTGCAGCCATGTTGTCGGGATGGAGTGTACGTCCTGTACCGCCGCCCGATGCAACTGAGAAGTAGTTTACGCCGTTTTCAACACACCACTTCTTGTATGTTCCTGCAACGGGGTGCTGGAAACGAGTGGGGTTGGTGGAGTTACCGGTGATGGAAACGCCTACGTTTTCTTTTCTCATAATTGCTACGCCTTCGGGTACGTTGTTTGCGCCGTAGCATTTAACCTTAGCACGAGGACCGTTGGAGAAGGGAACTTCTCTTACAACGGAAACGTCTTCTGTAGCAGGGTCAAATTCGGTTTCAACGTATGTGAAGCCGTTAATTCTGGAAATGATGTATGCAGCATCTTTTCCGAGACCGTTGAGGATAACGCGGAGGTCTTTTGAACGAACCTTGTTTGCGTTAAGAGCGATTTTGATAGCGCCTTCAGCAGCAGCGAAGGACTCGTGGCCTGCGAGGAAGCAGAAGCATTCTGTTTCTTCGGAAAGAAGCATTTTGCCGAGGTTACCGTGGCCGAGACCAACCTTACGGTTTTCAGCAACGGAGCCGGGGATACAGAAAGCCTGAAGACCGATACCGATTGCGGCAGCGGCGTCAGCAGCCTTTGTGCAGCCCTTTTTAATTGCGATTGCAGCGCCAACTGTGTATGCCCATTTTGCATTTTCAAATGCGATAGGCTGTGTTTCTTCTACGATCTTGTAGGGGTCGATACCCTTTGCAGCGCATATTTCCTTACATTCATCAATGGAGGAAATGCCGTATTCTTTAAGAGCCGCGAGGATCTTTGCCTCACGTCTTTCATAACCTTCAAAATGTGCCATTACGTTTTCCCTCCTTAATTATTCATGTCTGGGGTCGATATACTTAACAGCATCAGCAAATCTGCCGTAAGTACCCATAGACTGTTTGTATGCTTCGTTGGGTTCAACACCCTTCTTGATGAGGTCGGTCATTTTTCCGAGAGATACGAATTCATAACCGATTACTTCATCGTTTGCATCAAGAGCCATTCTCGTGCAGTAGCCCTCGGTCATTTCGAGGTAACGAACGCCCTTAGCCTTTGTGCCGTACATTGTGCCAACCATTGAACGAGCGCCTTTACCGAGGTCTTCCATACCTGCGCCGATTACCAAGCCGCCTTCGGAGAAAGCTGACTGTGTTCTGCCGTATACGATCTGCAAGAAGAGTTCGCGCATAGCAGTATTGATGGCGTCGCAAACAAGGTCAGTGTTGAGAGCTTCGAGAAGTGTCTTGCCGGGGAGGATTTCTGCCGCCATAGCTGCAGAGTGTGTCATACCCGAGCAACCGATTGTTTCAACGAGAGCTTCTTCAATAATACCGTTCTTTACGTTGAGGGAGAGCTTACAGCCGCCCTGCTGAGGTGCACACCAGCCGATACCGTGTGTGTAACCGGAAATGTCAGTGATCTGTTTTGACTGGATCCATTTGCCTTCTTCCGGAATGGGAGCGGGACCGTGATCGCAGCCTTTTGTGACGTTGCCCATGTGAGCAACTTCTGTGCTCATGGCATATTCACAAGAAAATTCTTTGCTCATGATTAGATCTCCTTATATAAGATATGTTTAATTGAATACAGGGGAATTATTTAACGATTTCGCCGTAGCAAAGACCGAAAGCGCAAGCGGCGTTAGCTTCGTCTGTGTCGATGTGCATAGCGGGAGCAAACTTTTCGCTTACTCTGATTACAACGTCGTCAAAAATAGTTGTTCTTTCGGAATCAATCTTAACCTTTACGATCTGCTTGTCCTGAACGTCAAACTGTGCAGCAGCTTCGGGAGTAAGGTGGATGTGTCTCTTTGCGATGATAACGCCTTCAGCGAGATCTACTTCGCCTGCAGGGCCAACAAGCTTAAGACCGGGAGTAGCAGCAACGTCGCCGCTTTCTCTAACGGGAGCTGTAACGCCGAGTGTACGAGCGTCTGTGAAAGAAATTTCAACCTGTGTAGCAGGACGAGCGGGACCGAGGATGATTACGTTTGCAATCTCTTTCTTGGGGCCGACGAGCTTAACTCTTTCTTCACAAGCAAACTGACCGGGCTGGCTGAGTTCCTTTTTGTTTGTAAGTGTTGCACCCTTGCCGAACAATGCCTCGATGTGTTCTGCAGAAAGGTGTACGTGTCTTGCGGAAGTTTCAACAAGAACTTTGTTTTCCATATCTATTATCCTCCATGTAATTAAATAATATTTGCATAATTCCAATCAAAATCAATTATACTATAAAAAAAGCCAAAAGTAAAGAGAAATAATTATATTTTTACTATATTTTACTAACAAAAATGGAAGGGAAAACAGAAGTAATTATGTCAGATAAAGAAAAAAACGAAGAAAATAAAGAGCTAGATAAAGAGAAGGCGGAGAACCTACATCTTGAAAATATACAGATGAGCAACGCCGTAACGACCGAGTCAAACGGGAAAAGATTTCACTGTATGACGATAATCGGGCAGATCGAGGGTCATTATCTTTTGCCTAACGACCAGAAAGCGACAAAATACGAGCAGATAATACCCTTACTTGTTTCGGTAGAAGAGGATGACGATATGGACGGTCTGATTATAATACTGAATACGGTAGGCGGTGACGTAGAGGCAGGGTTGGCTATATCTGAAATGATAGCGAGTATGAGCAAGCCGACGGTGTCTCTGGTGTTAGGCGGAGGGCACTCTATCGGAGTGCCCCTTGCGGTGTCGGCGAAAAAATCATTTATCGTGCCTTCGGCGACTATGACCGTGCATCCTGTAAGGACGACGGGGCTTGTTGTGAGTGCGCCGCAGACCTACAATTATTTTAACCGTATGCAAGATAGGATATTAAAATTTGTGTGCGATCATTCAAACGTAGAAATGGACAAGCTACGCGAAATGATGCTTGCAAAGGACGAGCTTGCGACTGATATGGGCACGGTTTTGGAGGGAAAAGAAGCCGTAGAATGTGGTTTGATTGACGAAGTCGGGGGGCTTAGCGATGCCATACGTGTTTTAGACGAAATGGTAAAAAATATAAAAGAAAATAAATGAAAAAAAGACTCGGCTGAATAGTCTATCATTCGGTCAAGTCTTTTTTATTCTCATAATACTGTTTTATTGGGTTATCGTGAATATATTTCCGTCTTGTTTCGTAATCCTCTCTGTCGCGGATTATGTGGTCTGCAAATGAACGTTGAAAAATATTGTATCCAATCTCTTTGTTACAAAACCTTTTGAACGTAGAAACAATATGTGGCAGCATTTCATTGGTAGGGGACGGCGCCCTCGACGTCCCTTTTGGCTTTGAATCTTTACCGATAAATATTATTGCGTGTATGTGGTCGGGCATAATAACATATTCATCGATTTTTACACCTTGAATATTTTCACTTGACAATAAATATTTCTCAACAATTTTGCCTATCTGTGTCAAATTTTGGGACGTCGTGGGCGCCGTCCCCTACCGCGTAATTGTTCGTTTCGCTTACGGAGGGATTATTTGTACATATTATTTCTGACAATATTTGTTTTCTGTCTTGCGTACATATCGTTACAAAATATGCACCAACAGAGCTGTAATCGTAATTTTGTATTCTTGTTGGTTTTCTTTCGGGATAATTAATATCCATAAATATTCCTTTTTATTTTACTGCATAGATGTTGAGGTCCCACGCGGGAACGTACTTAAATTTGCGTAAAATGAGCTTATAATCAGGGTTTAACTCATTAATCAGCAGGGGAAGATCAAACAGGTCCTCGTTTCTGTGATAGGCCGAAACGAGCAAGTCGGGACGGCTGTTTTTTATAAGCTCTTTACTGCCGATAAGGGCTTTTCTTTCCGCGCCCTCAACGTCATATTTGATATAGTCGGCGGTAGATGCTATACCGTCGATTTTTTTGGCTTCAACGTCGACTGTTTTTTTGGTATTAAGCGAGAACGTGTTTGCGTTTCTGTTACCGCTTGCATCAAAAACAAGGGTAGTATCTTCATCCCACGCGGCAACGTTTCGGGGGATTATCTTAGGATTATCTTCGGAATATGCAGCCAGCTTTTTGTAGTTTCGTTTGTCGGGTTCGAGGGCGTATATTAGTTTAATATTCGAGCACTTATCAAGCATTTGTCTTGCGGTATCGCCGTTATATGCACCCGCGTCGATGCATATTTCATAACTGTCGGGAGAAAGAATACTTTCCCATTGTTCATCGGGGGAGGTTTCGATTTCGCGCAGGTATGATATCTTGCCCGTAAGCTTATATTTTATAACGTTGTCAAAAACCTTTTTCGACCATTCATCAAAGAAAAGCTGTCTTGCGCTGTCAAATGCCTCTTTATGTTCTTCGTAATAATCAAGCGTAAACGTACCGTCGCCCGTAACCGGTACGTCGGGAGCATACATTTCATAGGCTTCGTCAAGCTGATAAAAATAATCAAGAACGTTATCGAGGCTGGACGCAAACGAAAGAATTATTATAAAATCACCGTATTTTTCTTTTATCTCGCTGAACGAAAGTACTTTCTTTCCGTGAAAAAAGTGGCCGCGTACAAAGCCGTCGCTTGCAAAAAAATCGGCTGCTTGGATACCGAGTTTATCAAAGCGCTCAATAATTTTGTCCGCGCCGTTGCCCATGCCGTACATTACGATAGGTTTTTTGGCGGTCTGAAGATACCCCCAAAGGTCTTGCTTTATATCCATAATATTTCACTCCGAAATAAGAGTATATCTACTATACAATTATACACGTGTACACAAAAAAGTCAAAGTTTTAAAAAGATAAAATAAAAAATAAGCAAAAAATGTTGTAGATTGCGCAAATATATGTTATAATCAGTAAAGAAAACACGGTAAGGAGAAACAAATGACACCCGAAACGTTAAACGGAGCGACTTTAGCATATCTCGGGGACGCCGTTCTTGAGATAATGGTGCGGGAAAAAGTTATTGAAAGCGGTGTTACTGACGTTGGCAGACTTAACGATATGGCGAGAACGTTTGTCAGAGCTACCGAGCAGAGCAACGCATTAAACAATATAATCGACCTGCTCGACGAGGAAGAAATGAGCTTTTTCAAGAGGGGCAGAAACTCAAAAGGGCATACCCCGAAATCTGCGTCAACGGTTGAATACAGAAGAGCTACGGGGCTTGAATCGCTGTTTGCTTTCCTTTATATGAAGGGTAGAAAAGACAGACTGAAGTTCCTGTTTGAAAAGGCGTACAACGACCATTTTGACAATCTTTTAAAATAAATTTTTATAAATAAAAAGGAGACAAAAACTATGTTCAAAAAATTTAAGGCTTTTGCATTCAAAGGCAACGTAATCGATATGGCAGTCGGTGTAGTAGTCGGCGGCGCATTCGGAAAGATCGTTACGTCTCTCGTAAACGACCTCATCACACCTTTCATCAGCCTTCTTACAGGCGGAGCAAACTTTAGCGAGCTTTTCGTTATTCTCAACAAGGCTAATGCACCTGCGGGTACGGATTTCGACGCGATTAAAACAATTGCAGACGCAAAGGCGCTCGGACTTGCTACTCTTAACTGGGGTAATTTCGTTCAGACCGTTATCGACTTCTTCATTATCGCGATTTCGATATTCCTTTTCGTAACCCTCATCCAGAAGGGCAGAGACAAGCTTGAAGCGAAGAAAAAAGCTGAAGAAGCTGCAAAAGAGGCAGAAAAGGCTGCTGAGCCTCCCAAGCCTACGACAGAAGAACTCCTTGCTGAGATCCGCGATCTTCTTAAAGAAAATAAATAACCTTACTTAATTCAAAGAAAAATGTACAGAATAGGCATAGATCTCGGCGGCACCAATATTGCCGTCGGTATCGTGGATAGTGATAATAATATCATAAAGAAGGAAAGTATTCCTACAAAAGCGGGACGCAACCCTGACGAAATTATAAAAGATATGGCGGCTCTTTGCGAAAAAATGCTTGCCGAAAAGGGCATAATGCTATGTCAGGTTGAGTTTGTGGGTATCGCATCTCCCGGCTCTATCGAGCCTAAAAAAGGTGTCGTTGGTTTTTCCGCAAACCTCAATATGATTGACTATCCAATCGTAAAAAAATTCAAAGAATATCTTGCAGTAAATAGAGTGTTTGTTGAAAACGACGCGAATGCGGCGGCAATGGGCGAAGCCATCGCAGGCTCCGGAAAGGGCGTTAATACATTTATAATGGTAACGCTTGGAACGGGGGTCGGCGGAGGAATAATCATCGACGGCAAGATCTATTCCGGATTTAACAATGCGGGCGGCGAGCTCGGCCACATGGTTATCGAGCATAACGGAAGGGCGTGTACCTGCGGCAGAAACGGTTGCTGGGAGACTTACAGCTCGGCAACGGGTCTTATCACTATGACCAAGGAATATATGATGACCAACAAGAAATCGCTTATGTGGAAGCTTGTTGACAACGATATTGACAAGGTCGGCGGAAAGACTGCGTACAAAGCGGCGGGAATGGGCGATATGACGGCGAGAGCAGTATGCGCTGAATACACCGACTATCTTGCTTGCGGACTGGCGAATATAATAAACATATTCCAGCCTGAAATCATAAGTATCGGAGGCGGAGTATCAAACGAGGGAGAAAATCTTATGGCTCCCCTTCGCGAACTTGTTGAAAGTATGCAGTATACGAGCAGGAATACGAAAAAGACACAGCTGCGCATCGCGACTCTTAAAAATGACGCGGGAATTATAGGCGCGGCAAACATAGGTTAATTAAACAAGAATGTGTGTGGGTTTTTCCCGCACACATTCTTTTGTATTTTATTGAAAATAGCGCACGGTTTATACCGTGCGCTGTTTTTTCAGCAAAAAACTGTATATTCTTTATTTCCCGTATTTAACAGCAGCGTCTGCAATGAGCGCGCCGCAAAAGACGAGAGTGTAGCTCATCATAGCATATTCAATCATTTCGGGGACAGACACCAAAAGCCATGGAATCTCATTTTCGGGGGCTTCTATAAGTAGTTTTAATATGTATAAAAAAACAAGTGTAATAATCGGGAGTCCGATTTTGAATATCATTGCGGATAACTTGGAAAGCGGAGTAATCACTAATTTCTTTTTCACTTGAATACGTCCTTTCTTGGTATATTATTTTGTTTCAAGTATATTATACAGTAAAGAAAACAGCCTGTCATTAATGAATTATTGTTATTTGAGGTGAATTTTGCCGAATAAATTTTCGACAAAATTCGACAAAGTTTTACCAAAATAATCAGTTTTTGCACAATAAAACGCATTTTTAAAAAACATAACTTAAAAAAGTAGGTAAAAACCTGTTTTTTTGTGCGATAAATTGTCGAATTATTAAGACAAAATTTTCTTTACAATTTGTTTTTCTGTTTGTATAATGAAAAAACTCTGTAATAATGCTTTGGAGGTGTTTATGAAAAATCATACTTTGGTAAGCAAACAGACGTCTATTGGGAGTAAAGATAAGATATATCTTGATTACAGCTTGATACTGACTGACAGTAAAGAAGTTGATCTATTTACGGAAAATACGGTTTATTCCATACTAATTTTACAGATTGAGGGAGGAATAACTACACAGTATGATTTTTTGTACGACGTCGCAAGAGACAAGGAAAATGCTGTTGCAATATTTGAAATGATGGTCTATAATAATGTTATGCCAAGCAACGCGAGGGACATTCTCGTCGATTGCTTATAGATTTTTGGGGTGTATCGTTTATGGACAGAGAAAACAGAAAGTGGCTTGAAAGACAGGATTCGCTTATCGGGAAAGAAAACACCGATATTCTATGCGGACTGTCGGTTATGTTATTCGGAGTCGGCGGAGTGGGCGGTTTTACTGCCGAAGCGCTTGCGCGTTGCGGAGTAGGCAAAATTATCCTTGTCGATTTTGATACGGTTTCTCTGTCGAATATAAACAGACAGATAATTGCAGATACTACTACAGTCGGTATGAAAAAGACTGCAGTTATGGCGGACAGAATAAAAAAAATTAACCCCGAATGTGAAGTTATCGAAAAAGATATTTTTGTTAATGCCGAAAACGCGAGAGAGATTATTGAGTCGGAAAACGTTGATTACGTCATAGATGCAATTGATAACGTAACGGCGAAAATTGCAATTATCAGCTGTTGCAAAGAACTAGGCATCGGCATTATTTCTTCAATGGGCACGGGCAATAAGCTCGATTCTTCGCGGTTTAAGATATGCGATATACATAAAACGTCGGTATGTCCTTTGGCAAAGGTGGTCAGACACGAGCTTAAGGTCAGAAATATAAAAAACGTACCGGTGCTTTTCAGCGACGAAGAACCGCTTTTAAAGGGAGAAAGAGTGCCCGCATCCGTAGCATTTGTGCCCTCTGTTGCGGGGCTTATGATCGCAGGCTACGTTGTCCGTCAGGTTATTGAAAAATAGCTTTACATACACAGCCAAAAAATATTTCCCGTCTTGCATAATTATTTGATTTACTGTCAAGAATAGTCTTGAAAATCAAATAAAGGTGGGAAAACAATGAATAACGCAAAAAGAAATAAAACCAATCTTGCGTTATACATAGTACTGGCCCTTATTATTGCGGCGGTAGTATGTATGACGGTATTCAGTATAGCCACGGCTTCTAAAAGAAAAGGACAGAATCCTCCTGTTGACCGTACTGAGTCTGACAAGTACACGGACAGTCAGAAAGACAGCGACAAACCGCAGGATACCGGTACCCCGGACAGCTCGGGAAACGATGACGAGCAGACGACGGCTCCTTCTACAGACGGGCCCAGTCTTGACGTAAGCGTACCCACAAAGATCAATATTACCGAGCCTATCAAAAACGGATACTTGCTTAAGCGCTTTGAAATCGATATTCCCGTATATTCCTTGACGATGAACGACTACCGCGTTCATACGGGAATAGACATTCTTGCCGAGCCGGGCGAGCCCGTAATGGCGATTGCAGAAGGAACGGTTCAGAATATTTATGAAGATCCGATGATGGGTAAGTGTATCACCATCAGCCATTCGGGCGGGTTGACTTCATATTATATGGGTCTTTCGGATGAGGTATGTGAGGGCATTGAAGAGGGCGCTCCCGTATATTGCGGACAGAATATCTCGTCGGTGGGCGACAGTACTCTTATCGAAATTGCCGAGGAATCGCACTTGCACTTCGAGCTGAAGAAAAACGGAAAATACGTTGACCCTATGGCGTATTTTAACTATAAAGCTACAACGTCGGAAGGCGTTATAGACGAAAACTACGAAGGATAAACAAAAATGGCTGTATGCGTTTTTTACGCATACAGCCATTTTGTCCGGTAACGTATATTCTTAGCAGATTTACGCCAAAATAAATATACCGAAAAAAACAGGAAGGCGGTATAGTAATTATGGATAATCAAGAAAAAAACAATAGTTCCGAGAAAATTTATACAAACGTTGCTCTTCCCGAAAAACTGGCTGAAAAAAGCGACAGAATATTTATTCATCAGGAAAAAGAGCGCAAGGAACCGGAATTATCGAACAATATTGAATAACAAGAAGGCTATACACGGGCTTTGCCCGTGTATAGCCTTTATCAAATGCAAGAGAGTGTGTGCGGAGCACACACTCTCTCTTGTTTATCCGTTTATCATTTTGAGAATACCGATAGTCTTATTATTTGTAAAAACATAGCTTTCACAAAGGTCGATGTCAACGCTTTTTAAGTGGAAGGCAATCTTCTTTGTGGCGACAATATCGTTTGTTGAAATCGGTGAATTGTCTGGGTGATTGTGGGATATTATAACCTGAGATATGTTTCTGGTGTTTGCAATTTTTACGATATCTCCGATCTTGACCTCGCTTACGCTTTCAGTGCCCTCGTGCAGTTTTATGCAGTCGGTTATGCGGTTTTGGTTTTCAACGAGAAATAAGAATACGGTCTCTTTGTCAAGCGTCGCATATTGCTTTTTCAGAAATTCGCACAGCTTTTCCTCGCTGTCAATTATCTCTTTGAAAAATTCGTCGTTGACGTAATATTTATATGAAATATCTTTAATTAACTTGAGCAGAAATGAGGCGTTTGCCGTCATATTTTTGAATGATTTGAGATATTGGGGGTTGGCGTTTAACACGTTTGGCAGTGAGCCGAATTCGTTTAAAAGCTCGTGCGCTATTTCGTTTGTGTCTTTGCGCGGCACCGCGAAAAACAAAATGAGCTCTAACAACTCGTGTTCCTGAAAGCTTGATATTCCGTTATTCAAATATCTTTTTTTAAGCCTTTGCCGATGTCCCTTGTGCAAATCAGATTTCTTTTTTCTTTCCAAAATTTTTACACCTTTTGTTTATTATGTTTCCAGCATTTTAACACATATTACAAAAGAAAACAAGATGCAAAAAAAGCTTTTACACAATATTTTATTATGTTTTACAATTCAATCATACATATTTAGGGAGTGCGTTATATAATTGTTGCATAGAACATTTGGAAAATTATTGATTATTTTGAGAAAATATAGTATAATAAACTATCTATGGACAAAAATTATTAATGGCTTTCTCACGGAGGAGTAAAAAATGGCAATAGTTTTGAAAAAATCTGAAAAATTTGAAGGCGTAAAGGGTCCTATCCTTACAATTGTAATGGACGGCGTCGGAATTGCTCCCGACAACGCTGCAAATGCTTTTGCAAAGGCTTATACGCCCACTCTTGACAGACTTATGAAAGAATATCCCACGTTGGTTATTAAGGCTCACGGTTCGGCTGTAGGCCTTCCCAGCGATGACGATATGGGTAACTCAGAGGTTGGACACAACGCTCTCGGTTCAGGACAGGTATTCAGTCAGGGTGCAAAGCTTGTTTCCGAATCTATCGAAAGCGGAAAAATGTTTGCAAGCGAAACTTGGCAGACGCTCACCAAAAACGTTCTTGACAACAATTCAACCCTTCATTTCCTCGGACTTTTCTCTGACGGAAACGTACATTCGCATATAAATCATCTCAAAGCAATGATTGAGCAGGCAAAGACCATAGGCGTTTCAAAAGTAAGAATACATATTCTTCTTGACGGAAGAGACGTCGGTGAAACGTCGGCTCTTGACTATATTGAACCCTTTGAAGCATTCATTGCGGACCTCAGAGATGCATCTTTTGACATTAAGATAGCATCAGGCGGCGGCAGAATGAAAATTACAATGGACAGATACGAAGCAAACTGGGCAATGGTCGAAGAGGGCTGGAAAACACACGTTCTCGGTGAAGGCAGATACTTTGCGTCGGCGGCAGAAGCTGTCAAAACGTACAGAGAAGAAACGGGCGTTATTGACCAGGACCTTCCTCCTTTCGTAATCGCTGAAGGCGGCAAGCCCGTAGGAACGATCGAGGACAACGACAGCGTAATTTTCTTTAACTTCAGAGGCGACCGTTCTATTGAGATTTCAACCGCTTTTGACTCAAAAGCATTTACGAAGTTTGACAGAGTGAGAGTTCCCAACGTAATGTACGCAGGTATGCTCGAATACGACGGCGACCTCCACATTCCCTCACGTTTTTTGGTAAATCCTCCCGAAATTACAAATACAATGGGCGAATATCTTTCAAATACGGGTATTTCCCAGTTTGCTCTCTCCGAAACACAGAAATACGGCCACGTTACGTATTTCTGGAACGGAAACAAGAGCGGCAAGTTTGATGAAAAGCTTGAAACTTACGTTGAAATTCCTTCAGACGTAGTACCATTTGAACAGCGCCCCTGGATGAAGTGCGCAGAGATTACGGATAAGCTTATTGAGGCTCTTGAAAGCGGTAAGTATAAGGTGCTGAGAGTTAACTTCCCCAACGGCGACATGGTAGGCCACACGGGTAATTTCCACGCCACAAAGATTAGTCTTGAAGCTCTCGACCTTTCAATTAAACGTATTCTTGAAGTTCTCGATAAGGTAGGCGGAACTGCTATTATTACCGCTGACCACGGCAACTCCGACGAAATGTACGAAATGGATAAGAAAACGGGCGAACCCAAGGCAAACAAGGACGGCTCTTTGAAGGCAAAAACAAGCCATACGCTCAACCCTGTTCCCATGATTATTTACGACAACAATACAAAAGACGCATATACGGTTAAGGAAGGCAAGTTCGGTCTTTCAAACGTTGCGGCAACTGTTGTAAATCTCCTCGGCTACGAAAAGCCTGAAATGTGGGACGAATCGGTTATCGAATTTAAATAATTATATTACAAATGATTGGTATGGGGCATTTTGCCCCATACTGATATAAAGTATGTTTTTTTAAAGAAAGGAGAAAGTATGGAAAACAACGAGAATAAAAAAAATAAAAACGTTGTAAATAACGGCAAAGCCGAAGAATTCGAGCCATCGGACTTTCTCTCTTCTTTGGATAATCATACGGTGGATAAAAACGGCAAAGCTATCGCGAAAAAAAAGAGAACGAGATCTTATCGCTTGTGGGTGGCAACACTTATACTTTGTATAACGGTTTTCGTTGTTTCGGCGGTTATGCTTGGGCTGAATATTTATGAAGGCTATTCGTCGAAAAAGATAAACGAGGAGCTTAATCAGGTTTTTTTAGGCGTGTCCGTAAGAAAAGATTTTATGCCGTATCTTTCCCCCGTCGTTCTTCAGTCTCCGCTGCCCAGATACGGCAGTGTGAGTACGCCTGACACCGACAAGGACTATCAGACGGTTGAATCGAATAACCCCGTTCACGACCAGTTAAAGCAGAAGCTTACCGAATTTCAGCAGACTAACCCCGATATATTCGGCTGGATACAGGTGGATGGAACCAATATAAGCTACGCGGTAGTAAAAGGAAATGATAACAGCTATTATCTCAACCATACCGTAACAAAGAAATATAATGCCAACGGAGCTATATTTGTTGATTACAGGTGCGAGGACAATATACTCGATAATCCGAACCTTGTTATATACGGTCATAATTCGCCCTATCTTAAGCAAATGTTCAATCAGTTGCATTTATTTCTTGACAAGTCTTTTTTTAAGCAGAATAAGTATATAACGATGTATACGATAGACGGTGTGTACAGATATGAGATCTTTGCAATATATGAGACCTATTCGACGTACAAATACAGTGAGATAAATTTTGAATCAAACGACACGTTTGTAAACTGGTGCAAAGAGATGAAAGAAAATTCACTTTATAATAGAGATTCGGAAGATTTTACTCCGGAATCAAGGATAATAACTCTTTCTACCTGTACAGGCGGTTATTACACGAGAAGATATTCGCTTCAAGGCAGACTTGTCAGGGTGGAAAAGTAAGCTGTTAAAAAAACAAATGGAAGGCAAAAAAATGAAAGTATCCGTTGTAATACCTGCATATAACGAAGAAAACAGAATAGAAGAAAGCGCAAAAATACTTGACGGATACCTGAAAGACCTTTATGACGACTATGAGATAATCTTTTGCAGCGACGGCAGTACCGATTCTACATTTGAAAAGGCGAAGGCGCTTGAAAAGGGTAATCGGAACATAAAGGCGGTCGGTTATGAACTTAACAGGGGAAAAGGATGCGCTGTAAGAACGGGTGTGCTTGCCTCCGACGGAGATATTGTCATATTTACGGATTGTGACCTTGCTTACGGTACTGACGTAATAAAGAAAGCGGTCGATAAGTTCGAGGAAACGGGCGCACAACTGGTAATAGGCTCAAGAAATCTTGACTCAGAGAGCTATAAAGGCTATTCGTTTGCACGAAAGCTTATGTCAAGGGTGTATTTTAAACTTATATCGCTTATGACGGGGTTCAAGCAGACTGACAGCCAATGCGGATTTAAGTGTTTTACCAAAGATGCGGCGCATACGATTTTCAGCGAGTGCAAGATAGACAGCTTTGCATTTGACCTTGAGGCGTTGCTTAAGGCGCAAGATAAGGGATACAAGATCGAGGAGATTGCTGTCAGGATTATTAACAACGACAATCGCAATACGAAAGTTAAGATGGTTTCGGACTCTGTAAGAATGCTTAAGGACATAAGACAGATCAAGCGTAACCAAAAATCTTAAAAGGCGGTCCCTACTTTCTTTTAAGGAAAGAAAGTAGGCAAAGAAACCTTGCAACATGGGTTTGCAGAGGCAATATTGCCTAATTGGTAGGGGACGGCGCCTCGACGTCCCGTTTAAAGCGAAGCGGGGCAAAGAAACCTTGCAACACGGGTTTGCGTAAGCCGTGAAGCATATTAAATAATGGTAGGGGAGGGGCTTGCTCCTCCCGCTTTATTTTTTGGGAAAGAAAGTAGGCAAAGGCGGCAACGCCGCACGACCCCGCTTTTTTGTAAAAAAGTGGGGCAAAAAACTTCAAACATGGGTTTAAATAAGCCATAATGTATAATTAACATTGGTAGAAACGGGACGTCGAGGCGCCGTCCCCTACCAAATTTACAAAACTCGTTAAGAAAAGTTTTGAGGGAGTCAAGAGGGCACTTTTTCAAAAGTACCCTCTTGTGTGGTTTCGGGAGCGAAGCTCCTGACTGTTTATACAATAAATAAAATGGCTACACACCGGCGTCGCCCGTGTGTAGCCATTATTTTAATAACCTTTAATCATATTTAAGAAGATGGTGTTGATCTTCCACTTATATCCGGGGATAGTGGATATTCTGAGTTTGATATATTCATCGTCGCTTTCGTTGACCAAGGGGAGAAGCTTGCATTGGTATCTTCCTTTTTTAACTACCTCACCGCCGGCTTTTCTGCCGTTAACAGCTTCAACGATGGTTACGCTGTCTTCTTCATTATCTCCAGAGACGACAAGCATTTCGTACTGACCGCGGGGATTTTCAATAATAAATTCAACAGGCTCAGTACCTTCAACAAAGTCGCGTCTGAGTATATCGTCGGTACCTCTGTCAACCGCTTTAATGTTTTCTTCGGTGTTAAAGCCAAATCCGCGTTTGTATGTAAACGCCAGACTGTCTTCATCGATATGAATAAACGGCAGGCTGAATATAGCGCGTCTGTCTGCAACGTAAGCCTGACGCATAAATGCCCAAGCGTATTTTTTATCCTTGACTGGTCCGAAATCGAACTTATAGAGCGTATGGTTATCCATACGGGTATTTCCGAGATACCAGCTTCGAATAAAGTTGTCGATTGCTTTATAATACTCTGTATCTTCGTTCTCGCCCACGAAAAGTCTGCGTTTGGTATATGATTCTCTTTCGAGGACTTCGGTGTTGTATTCGTTACCGAACGTAAAGGGAGTGTACGCGCTGGCGTCTGCAGATACGGTGTAGCTCTTGCCCTCTTCGGTTTCAAAGGTAATTACGTTGTTTTCAAGGCTGAATTCAACCGGCTTACCATCGCAGAATACTTTAAGGGTATTATCCATAAAGGGAGAGGTAAGTCTGACAGAACCGCCCTTATTGCTTGTGATATATACCCAAGCAAGCTTGTTATCTTTGAGTTCTGCACTGATTTCAAAAGCACCCTTAGCAAGCAGGCGGTCAAAGCGTGCGTTTTCCCAGGCATCGTACTTGTTGTAACGGTCAATGTATTCCGCATAGGGATAACCCTTTTTATGCATACGCTCCATTTCGGGATCGCCGTCGGGAATAGCAGGGAATATGCGTATAATGCCGTTGTGGGACTGGAGCAGCATTTCGTTTACTGCCGCGAGCATTTCACCGGTAAATTCCATCATACAGGGATAGTAGAGCATCTGACGGGGCATAAGACAGTAGTTTATAAAGTGGTCTGTCTCTTCTGCAGTAAGTCCGTTTGAACGGAGCATATGATCTATACCTCTTTCGTATAACAAGCGCAAAGCGGTCTGACCTCTGCCCAATCTTGCTGCCGCTGCTGCCAACCAGCTGCAAGCAAATATGCTTATTTCGGAATTGTCTTCGATATGGTCAACGGTGTTTGACCAGTACTGATATGCCTCTTTGTCTGTATCGAAATCGAATTCGCCGATAGGATAGAGGGGCATAAGTAAGCTCGGATGGCGGAGCCACTGGTTGTCGGGTGTGTCGGGAGAATCGTTGTAGTGTACTCCGTGCATATTGTTAGGTTTGCTTAAAGCATACTTAGGCAGTCTCTCCATAAGGTGTCTGAATTTTTCGAGAAGGGGAGAATTGTCTCCGAGTATTTTTGCGGATTCAAGAGTAAACTTAAGGAGATATTTTGCGGAAGCTACCGTAATTGTCGTATTGTGAGCAAGGGGTCCTTGTTCGGGAGAAATGTCGGGATATACGTTATACGTGTCGGTCTCTTCGTCGTATTCAAATACCTGAAGAAGATTTTCAGCTATCTGTACGAAGAGAGGATACGCGTCATTTCTCAGATATTCGGTGTCAAGACTGTATTCGTAAAGGAACCACATATACTGAGCGCACCAAGGCATAAGGCTGTAATAGAAGGGGTGCGGATAGTCTGCAGCAACGCCTGTGAAATTATGTTTGTCTCTTGCAAACTTTTTCGCATTTTCGACATAACAAAGAAGTCCGTCGGAGAATATCTTTGCCCAGTCAAGTCTGTTTGACGAAAATGCACCTGCAAACGATGCCTGAATATTTGCGTCCCAGTACCACTTACTGCCCCAAAGATTAGGACGTTTTACGTCCCACAGACCGTTAAGACCGCAAGCCTGATGCTTCATAATGCCGTCTTTGCCCGAGGAGCAGTCGAGCGTATACATATTTACGTAATAAACGTTTTCAAGGAATTTGTCGGGGATGGAAATATTGCCGCGCGTAAAGAAGTCGTCCCAGTATTCTTTGTGTTCTTTGTACATTTCCTGCAAATTACTTTCGTATTCGCGGATTGCAGTTACTACGTCGTTTTCGGGATCTGAATATTTCCACTCGGTAACAACAGCGGTGAGCATAGTAAAGTCTTTGCCCGCTTTTGTAATTTTTATATCCGCGCCAAACTCGCTTTCAACAAGCGTACCCTCAGCTCCGATAAGGTTGATTGCACCCGAGAAAACGAATGTTTTCGACGAGGAGTCGGGACCTTGAATTTCGTTTGTTACGGTATATACAAAAGTATGGTTGTCTACCTGTTTATAGTCAACTTTCGGCAGATCGAGATCGCGGAAGGGGTTAAATACAACGTGTACAGTATCAACAAGGCCTTCGTCGCTCTGCTTGAATTTGTTGATAATACAGTCTTTTCTTGCTACGATGGTTTCTATATCGAGCTTTTTCTCGTCTTTTTCAAGAGAGAGAACGGTTTTTGCATCCTGTACGAACAGGGAGAGATTGCTGTCGGCTTTGTCGAGGTCTTTGCTGAACGTAAATTCAACGTCGCCTGTAAGAGGGAAGCTTGCAGAAAAACTGCCTATGGCATAGTAGTCGCGGTTAAAAGCGCCTCGCTTCCACGTGCCGTAAAACGTGTATGGCTCGTTTCCGTTAGGAATATTATGGTCAGCCTGCTCTTTTCTCTGTCTGTGGTAGGCACCCGGATCTTTTTCAATAGCACCGTTTGCAAGATATTGGCTCGGCAGAACGTGCTTTCTTATGTTATAGTATATTTCGTAGTGGTTCATGGGCATAAACAGACGGTTATTTTCGTAATAAAGCATACAGCCGAAAATGCTGTTTCCCAAAGGAAGTGCATTGTCCCATTTGTTTACGGTGTTTTTAAAGATTACTGAATGTTTCATATCAATAATTCCTTTCATCGCGGCACAAGCCATAATTATATATAAACTATGCTAATTATACAGTAAAAAAATATTGTTTACAATGGAATATTACGGCGTAAAATATAATTATATCCGTACTTGCGCTATACAGAAAGGAAGCGGGCGAACAAAATACGAGCGTTTTAAATGTGTGCAGCTTCCTGCGGGGTAATTTTTTTGTTGCAATAAAAGAAAATACTTGCAAATGGTTTATTAATATGATACACTGATACCGATAGAAAAGAAAATAATAATTCTTTCATTTTTGATAAAAAAATATAATGATACCGAGGTGTATTATGGTCGATCCAAAAATTGAATCTTTGTTGACCGTGGTAAAGTACGGCAATTTTACGAGAGCGGCTGAGGTGTTGTCTTTGACACAGCCTGCGATCAGCCATCATATAAAACAGCTGGAAAACGAGCTTGGAGTAGTTATTTTCTCGCGCAAAAAAGGCGATCTTAAGCTGACAAAAGCGGGGGAAATAGTTGTAAAATACGCTTTGAGAATAAATGCCGTGTATGACAGAATGAAAGAGGTTCTGTCCGACAGAGAGAACAATATCGAAAGACTTCGAATAGGCATAACGCATACTGCGGAAAGTAATGTTATAGCTGAGGTTCTTGCAAAATACGGAAACGATAATCCCGATATAATCATAACTATTATAACGGACTCGATAAAAAATCTTTATAGTATGCTTGAAAATTATGAAATAGATTTTGCTATAGTCGAGGGTATGTCGGGTAATACGGAAACGAATTCGCTTCTGCTTGACACAGACTATCTCGTATGCGCTGTTGCAAACGAAAATCCCATTTCGAAACAGTCCATGATCACAATTGAGGAACTGAGAAAACAGAGGCTTATTCTTCGTTTGCCTATGTCGGGAACGGTAAACTTGTTCGTCAGCAGTCTTGAGAGCATTAACCGCTCGATAGATGAGTTTAACGTAATTCTGGAGGTTGACAATATTGACACCATAAAAACGCTTATCAGAAAGAATCTGGGCGTTTCGATACTGCCGAAATCAACCTGTATGGACGAGGTCCGCAAGAAAAAAATGACTATTCTTCCAATTGAAAACCTGAGTATGATCAGAGAGACAAACATCGTATACCTGAAGGATTTCAGACATACGGAAGTGTTGCAGGATATAACCAAGCTTTACAATAAAATTTTAAAAATGCAGGTAGTGAAATAAATAACGGCTGTATGTGGGCAGAGCCCATATACAGCCGTTATTGTTTTGTAAGACGCCTTTTTGTGTGAATTGTAGAAAAAAGGTGGCTTGTATTGATTTTTACAGCTGTATGATATATAATGTTACTGTGTATATGGTCAAACTGAGGGTAGATTACATTTTGCTATTAAAGATACGGGGTGGTATTCATAAAAATTTGTTTTATACTTCCAAAGGGGCTGCCTATGCCGCCTGTAAAAGGCGGGGCGATCGAAACGCTGATTAACGATATAATTGAACAAAACGAGAAAGAAAAACAACTGGATATTACGGTTGTTTCCGTGTATGATGAAAAAGCTGAAGAAGAGTCGAAAAAATATTCTTATTCCAAGTTTCTTTATGTGAAAAAGAACCTGGAATACTATTTAACGGCTTTTTGCGTGAGAATAAAAAATATGCTTGGGAAAGTACTCAATACCTATAATGAGGTCGTTCTGCGCAAAATAAGAAAAATGAAATTTGATTATGTTGTAGCAGAAGATGGCGCATTTATGTCTTTTGAGAACTATCTCAAATATTTTGATAAAGATCAGATGATAGTTCATTTTCACCACAATCAGACTGAAGAAGTGTGTTTGGAAAACGTTTTTTCCATGTATATTGGAGTAAGCAGTTTTGTTGCAAATAATTTTAGAAAATTTACCCGAATAAAAGATGTTCGTGTGTTAAAAAACGGAATAAAGACCGAAAACTTTATGAAAAAGACAGATGAACAGGAAAGATTGACTTTGAGGGAAAAGCTTGGTTTTTCAAAGGATGATTTTATTGTTATGTTCTGCGGCAGGTTGATCCCTGAAAAGGGCGTTTTGGAACTTGCGAAAGCAGTAAACAGGATCGATAAGAAGAATATCAAGCTTATGATAATCGGTTCTGTGAATTTCGGAGATAACACAAAAAATAACGAATATGTTTGTGAAATCCAGAATGAGATAAAAGCGTCTGACGGAAGAATTGTTGTAACGGGATTTGTTCATAACACGGAAATATTCAAATATCATCAGATCTCCGATGTTGGTGTTTTACCGTCTATGTGGGAAGATGCCGCACCGCTTTCGCTTATAGAAATGCAGGTATCGGGGTTGCCTATAATTACGACAAGGTCCGGCGGGGCGCCCGAATACGTTGCTGAAGATGCGATTGTGATTGAAAAAGATGAGACGGTTGTTGATGGGTTGAAGGACGGAATTCTCAGACTGTACAATGATGATGAATTCAGGACGAAAATGTCTGAAAATGCAAGACAGAACGCGCTGAGGTTCAGCACGGAAAACTTCTATAAAGATTTTATCAACATTCTAAGGACAAAAAATAATGACAAAGAGTAAGCAGCTTTTTATAAATTTGTCGACCACTTTGGTGGGACTTGTTATAAATACTCTGATTAGTTTTGGACTGTCAAAGTATATTGTTGCGACGATAGGAGAAGAAGCGTACGGTTTTGTTTCTCTGGCGAACAGTTTTATTATGTACGCAACCATTCTTACCGTTGCGGTAAATTCTATGGCAAGCCGTTTTATAACGTTGAGTATGCAACGAGGAGAAATAGAGACCGCAAATAAATATTTCAGCTCCGTTCTTATATCAAATGCAGTCATTATCGGTGTTCTGATAGTTCCTGCGACGGTGCTTATCGCTTGGCTGGAGAATATAATAAACATTTCCTCCGAACTTGTAACTGATGTGAAGCTTTTGTTCTTTTTCATTATTCTAAATTTCTTTGTCTCTTTGATCGGCGGGGTCTTCTCGGTTGCAACCTATTGTACAAACAAACTGCATTTGACTTCTTTGAGAACGATGGAGTCCAACGTGATAAAGGCGTTAGTGATCGTCAGTTTGTTTGTTCTTTTCAAACCTGCAGTGTTCTATATAGGGGTAGCAACACTGATTTCCGGAAGTTACGTTGTTTTGTTTAATATGCGATATACAAAACAGCTTTTGCCGGACATAAAAATAAAATCAAGAAATTTCGAGCTCAATAAAATCAAGATATTGCTTTCTTCTGGAGTATGGAATTCCATTACAAATCTGGGAAACGTACTGTCTGATGGGCTTGATTTGATTATAAGTAATCTTGCGGTGAATCCCGCCACTATGGGTATTGTTGCGCTCGCGAAAACACCGGGAAACGTTATCAACACGGTTATGTCTTCGATTTCCAATGTTTTTCAGCCGCAGATAATTAGTTTTTATTCGCAGAATGATATAGACGGCGTTTTGGCGGAAACGAAGCAAAGTATGAAAATAACCGGTGTATTCGGAAATATTCCTTTTGCGTATATCGTGGTCTTCGGATATGCTTTCGGGAGAATATGGGTTCCTGAAGTCGACGCTGTTTTGCTTCACCGTTTGCTGATACTTACGTTTTTGAATATTTTTTGCGGCGGAGTTATTTCATCGCTGTACAATGTTTTTACGATAACCAATCGAGTCAAAGGGAATGCAATACTAAACGTAGGAAGCGGATTTCTTTCTACGGTGTTGGTCTTTTTGCTTATCAGTGTAACAAATCTCGGAGTATACGCAATTGTCGGAGTGAGCGCCTTTGTAGGTTTGCTGAAAGGCTTTTTGGTAATTCCTGTACTTGCAGCGAGATGTCTGAAAGTTCCAAACAAAACATTCTTTGGGGTAATCATAAAATACTTTTTTTCTACCGCGATTTTGGTTGCAATACTATATGCGCTGAAATGTTTTATGGTTATTGATGGTTGGATCCCGCTTATCATATCGGTTCTTGTTTCCGGTATCCTGGGTGTTCTTGTGGACTACTTTGTTTTGTTTTCCGGTTCAGACAGAAAGCGTTTTATGTATATTTTTATATCAAAATTTAAGGAGAAGGGTAATGAGTAACAAAGAAGTAACGATTGTAACTGCTTTTTTTGATATTGGCAGAGAGAGTTTTGGAAGCGAGTTGTCCAGAAGCAACGAAAAATATCTGAATTTTTTCAGGTTTTGGGCAAGGATGAAAAATAAATTGGTTGTTTATACTTTCAGCGCCATGGCTCCAAAAGTTGAAGAAATACGCAGAGAGTTCGGGCTTGAAGACCGAACAAAAGTAGTGGTCGTGGACAATGTTTTTGCCATTGAGGCCGAGTTGCATAAAAAAATGACTTCGATTTCTGAAAATCAGGAATTTTTGAAGTTCAGATATATGCCTAATCCTGCTGACAATAACGCTGACTATAATTATGTAATGTTGATGAAAAGCTGGTTTTTGATGGATGCGGCGGAAAAGAAATATGCGGACGGCATGCTTTGTTGGATGGATTTTGGTTTTAACCACGGGGGAGGCGTATTTACAAATGCAGAAGAGTTTGATTTTACTTTGTCTGTGGATTTCCCGGACGACAAAATTACATTGTTCAGTATAAGTGACTATGATGACAAGCCCGTATTTCATATCATTCAGGATTATTCGGTATACATTATGGGTTTTCTTATGTATGTTCCTTCAGAAATGGCGAAGAATTTGTGGTTTGACGTGAAGACAGCGATGGAGTCTTTGGTCGATGTAGGCTTTATTGATGATGACCAAACGTTGTATTTGATGGCAAGAAACAGACATCCCGAAAACTATAATGTTATAAAAAGCGGATGGTTTATGCCTCTCAAAGAATACGGTGGAGAGCATTTGACAATTAGGAAGTTCAATACGGCACCGTCATTTAAAGATAGATTGCTGAAGAATTACCGGGTATTTAAACGAAACAGAAGATGTATTAGAAATTTGAAGTCAATGTTTATGAAACGAGATTACTAATGCGAGGATGTCGTTTATGAAATTCAGTGTTATAGTTCCTGTATACAATGTTGAAAAGTATATAGCAAATTGTCTTGACAGTATTTTAAGTCAGAGCTACGCAGATTATGAAGTGCTTGTAATAAACGACGGTTCTCCGGATAACAGTCAAGAGATTATCGATGGATATGTTGAGAGAAATCCTGAAAAAATAAAAGCGTTTGTAAAAGAAAACGGCGGTCTTTCCGATGCAAGAAATTACGGAATTGAAAGGGCGGTCGGAGATTATCTGTTGTTTGTTGATTCCGATGACTATATTGACAGCGGACTGTTACAGGCGATTGCCTCATTACTGGAAGAAGACGAGGTTGACATTGTAAGATTTTCTGCGCAGATCGTTTATGATAATGGGCAAAAAGGCGAGGTGATATCGGCGCCAAAACTCCTTGGTGTAAACGGCGTAAGGGCAATCGACGCCCTCATCGACAATAAATATTATTTTGAACCCGCATGGTTATATGCCTATAAAACGAGTTTTTGGAGGGAAAATGGTTTTTCGTTTGCTTTTGGGAAATATCACGAGGATTTCGGAACTACTCCCAAGGTGATAATGAAGGCGGAAAGTTTCAGTACTGTTGATATGGTGGGCTATTATTATGTCCAGTCGCCGTCAAGCATAATGCGTACAGTATCCGAGGAAAAAGAAAGAAAACGTGCATTTGACTGCATATACCATTATGACTCTCTTTTGGCGAATGCAGAGAGGGAAATAAAAGATGAAAAAATAAAGATGAAGTTTAGGAGCTACCTTGCAAACAGTATGATAAGCAAACTTGGGTTTCTTTCGGGAGAAACCAAAAATGAATATTTGAAGGCAATCATAGAGAGAGATGTTTTTGAACTGATGTTGGATGATACCTTAATGCGTAAGTTGAAAAAACTACTGATGAAAATCAGATATTGCCATTGAAACATTGTTTTTTTGAACCATATAATTTTCTAATCGTAAGGACTTAAAAATGAAAAAAATTTCGATTCTTATGTTGCATCTTCAGCATGGCGGTATTGAAAAACAGACCATTACTTTGGCAAATGAGCTGTCAAAAAAATATGAGGTTGAGATTATTTCAACCTACAGTATGCTTTGCGATCCGGCTTATGACGTTGATGAAAAAGTTAGAATTAAATATCTTATGGATGACAGGCCGAACAGAGATGAGTTCAAATCTGCAATAAAAAGTAAAAACATTGCAAAAATCATAAGACAGGGCATAAAGGCAGTAAAAATCCTGTTTTTGAAAAGAAAGCTTATGATAAAGGCTATAAAGGCGCTTGATTGCAATTACGTGCTCTCGACACGTATAGAATTTGCCGAATTGCTTTCAAAATATGCTCCAAAGAATGTGGTAACAATGACACAGGAGCATATGCATGATGGCAGCTGCCGATATATAGACAGGGCGAGAAAAGCGTTCAAAAATTTGGACTATTTGTTGGTTTTATGTGATTGGTCGAGGGAAAATTTTTCGGAGTGGCTGAAGGATAACAAGAAAATAAAAATTGTTCAGATTCCGAATATTCTTGAAGAAATACCCGAAGAAAGCGCATGTCTTGCAGGTAATAAAATCGTATCGGCGGGCAGACTGCATCCCGTAAAAAACTTTAGAACACTTATTGAGGTTTTTGATATCGTAAAGGAAAAAATTCCGTCGGCAGAGCTTACGATCATAGGCGGAGGAGATGAATACGCTCGATTAAACACCTTTATCAAAGAAAGAGGTCTAGAGCAAAGCGTAACTATTACCGGAATGGTTTCGGCAGAGGATGTAAAAAAACACATGCTTTCGTCGGATCTTTACGTCATGACATCGCATACAGAGTGCTTCCCAATGGTGCTTCTTGAAGCTTCGTCGGTCGGAATTCCGCTTATTGCATTTGATGTGCCGGTGGGACCGCGCGCAATAATCAGTAACGGTTTTAACGGTTATCTTGTCGAATATATGAATATTCGAGAAATGGCTGATAGAGTGATCGAGGTTTTGACTTCGAGAGAAAAGCTCAAAGATTTTGGAAATAACGCTAAATTATCATCAAAGCAATATCTTGCGGAGAATATTATGCCACAATGGTATGCTCTGTTTGATTAGTTGTTTGGAGGAAAATTTATGTTGACGATTTTTACACCTGCATATAATCGCGAAAAAGAATTAAAACGTTTGTATGAGTCTCTTTTGGAGCAGGATTTTTTAAATTTTGAGTGGCTTATTGTTGACGATGGCTCCGTCGATAATACCGAGCAGGTCGTCAGTAAAATGGTAAAAGATAAAAAAATAGCGATACGTTATGTTAAACAAGAAAACCGCGGAAAAAGCTGTGCTGTAAATCACGGAATAGATCTTGCGGAAGGAGAACTTTTCTTTTGTATAGATTCCGACGACTTCTTTGTCCCCAATGTTTTGAAAAAAGTATGGGAAGAATATGAAAAAATAAGAGACGATGAGGAAATTGCAGGAATAGGTTTCTTGCACTGGCATACGGGAACGGAAAATGTTGTTGGAACGGAATATCCTTGTGATGGAATGGTTGACACATATTTTAATATTTACAATAAACACGGTGTCAAAGGTGATAAACAGTTTGCTTTCAAAACCTCTGTTATGCGAAAGTATAAATTCCCGGAGATTCCGAATGAAAAATTTGTTCCCGAGGCGCTGTTATTTAACAGAATATCAAACGAGTATAAAATGGTATTTTTTAATACCTCAATCGTTTATAAAGAATATCTTGAGTCCGGCTATACTTCAAGATATTTTGATCTTGCAAAGAGAAACCCGCAGGGACAGGCTCTTTACTATAAAGAACTGTACAAGCTTTGTCCGACTCTATACAACGTTGCAGCATATGATATGTTTTGTATCTACGCAAAAAAGAGAATGTTTGAGGCTGTGAAAGAACACCCGAACAGGTTGCTATCTTTGCTTATGTACTTTCCTGCTTATATAAAGTATCTTCAGAAAGAGAGTAAAAAATGAAAAAACTTTTGTTTTTCGGGTATACGATGGATATGGGCGGCGCCGAAAAGGTCTTGGCGGACTTTTTGAAGGTATTGAAACCGCACTATGAAATAGATCTGGCGCTCTTGAAAAAACAGGGAGAACTTTTGTCGGAAATTCCCGAAGGAATCCGTGTTATACAAATGCGTAATAATATTTTTTCGTATATTCTTTTCAGATACATTCCTTTTTTTCGCAAATTAAAAATTAACAAAATTGCCAATCAAGAAGACTATTACGCGGCGATAGGTTTTATCGAAGGGCGTAGTGCAACGTGGGTTGCCGACATAAAAAAAGACGTCAGAAAGATCGTATGGGTACACAACGACGTGGATTATTTTGATATTGGCATCAGCGAAAAAGAGATAAAAAGCAGTTATTCAAAGGTTGACAAGATTATAACTGTTGCCGAGCAATCAAAAGAGAGTTTCTCGAGGAAATATGGTTTTCCGAAAGACAAGATTGAGGTTTTGTATAACCTTATTGACGAAAAGAGCATAGAAGAAAAAGCAAAAGAAAATGTCGAAAAAAACGACTGTTTTACTTTTGTAAACGTTGGCAGAATGCGACCGCAGAAAAGACAGGACAGGCTTGTTGAAATTGCAAGACGTTTAAAAGAAAAAGGTTACAGGTTTAAAATTCAGATACTCGGAAACGGCCCCGAAGAAGAGAAGATCAAGTCTCTTATAAAAGAAAAAAAAGTCGAAGACGTTGTTGAACTTAAAGGACTTGTGTTAAATCCCTACCCGTATATTAAGCAAGCTGACTGCGTTGTTATGTCGAGTGATTTTGAAGGGTACAGTATTGCAGTAAAAGAAGCTTTGTTTCTTGGCAAAGCAATGATATCGACGGACGTGTCGGGGGTCAGGGAAATATTCTGCGACAACAAGTATGGTATTGTTACGGAAAAAAGTACGGATGATCTTTGTGAGAAAATGGAAATGGCACTTAACGGAGAAATTGACCTGAACAAGATTGAGACCGCGCTTAAAAGCTTTGATGGTTCAAACCAAAGAATAGTTAACCAACTTTTCTCGATTATTGAAGGGAAAACTGATAATGTTTAAAAAATATCCACTGGAGAACAACAAATTTTATTACATATTAATGAATATAACGATGGCTTTCGTTTGTGTTCAGCCGATTTTTGACCTTTTGTCTTTCCTATATATAAGAGGATATATTCCCATTGGAATATCTACGTTTGGAAAGCCTCTAATAATCGGAGTAATTAACATTATACTTATCCTGACGTACAAAAAGAACATAGTAAAACACATCATCAGCTATGGAGCCTATGGTATTCTGATGGTGGCACATCTGTTGTTGTTGTACGGAATGGATGTTGATATGTCGGTTATCTTGCACGAAGCAAGGTTTATGCTTAATATTCTTTATATGTTGATCTGCTTCTTTACTTTTAAGATTCTTTATAACGAGGCGCCCGACAAGGATTTGTTTATAAGATGTTTGAAAAAAACTTTGCTGTTTACGTTCTTTGGGTTTATATTTATTTATTTCATCGCGCTGGCAACGGGAACATCAGAAAAAACATACGAATATGCAGACGCGCTGAAGCGCGGTTACAAAGGATGGCTTGACTCAGGACAAATTTTCGGACATGCAATGAGTATGTGCTTGCCGTTCTTGATGTGTTATCTTCTGAATAACAAAGCGGAAAATAAAACGGTCAGAACTATACTTAAACTGTCTATTGTTTTACCTATAACTGTTCTTTGTCTTCTCGGAACCAAGGTGTCTTATTATATGGCGGTGCTGGTTTTGTTCTCTCAATTGGTATTGGAATTGTATTTTGCAATAAAAGACAAAGAGAATACTCATTATATAAACAGCGCTATATGTATTGTGCTTTTTGCAGTATGCTTATTGGTTTATCCTATCACTCCGGTGAAGCACAATATCGATATAAATAATAGCGTTACTTCGATACAGTATGAAGAAGATGAGATATCGAATATTGTTGAAAAAGAGAAAAACAACCTTGTTTCGGACAAGAAGAACGAAAATGACAAAAACGATAATGATTCTGTCGGTGATGATAAAATAAGTGAAGCCGAGAAAAATGATATGTGGACGACGCAGGCTTTTGAGAAGCTTGAGCAAAAATATATCAGCGGTGAGATTCATCCCGCAGATATGAGAAACAAGCAGCTATTCTATAACCTGGAAAAATTTAAACTGTCTGATTTTAAATATAAGATATTTGGAATCGGGTATTTGAACCAGAAGGAAATGGCGATTGAAAGAGACGTGCTTTGCGTACTTTTCAGTTTTGGTATTTGGGGATTTGCTTTAATACTTGCAAGACCGGTTTTGCTTTGGATTAAGTCAGCATTTTTGGTTTTGAAAAACTTGTTTAAGTGCGATATATATACGTTATGTTTGTTTGAATCCTTCTCGGTGTTCTTTTTCATAAGTTGGTTTGCCGGATATACGTTTATTTATACCAATTTTTCAATATATCTTGGGATTATTATGGTATTGTTAATTGACAGCTGTCAAAAATTATCAATAAAAAGAAGTTAAAATAAACTGAATTTTGAGAGGCATATACAAAAACACGAGGTAAACCCTCGTGTTTTTTGTCTTATGCTATTGAAATGCAGAGGATTGTGCTATATAATTTTTGTAAGAAAACTATATGAACACAAAGTTTTGAGGCAGCATATCATATAGAAGTACATATAAAAATGTAAATAATCCGAAACAGAGAGGACACTGTATGCAGATAGTTTTGCTTACGGCATTGGGAGTCGGGGGAGCGACGGTTGTCGGTTCATTGCTCGGCTTTTGTTTTAAAAAAATCAGCCACAAATTCAGCGATATCGTACTTGCCTTTGCAGCGGGCGTAATGCTTGCCGCGGCTATGATCGGTCTTGTTTTGCCATCGCTTGAATACGGCGGTAAATACGGAATAATCATAACGATTTTGGGCGTATTTGCAGGTGCTTTTTGCGTAAATATTATTGACAAGCTTGTACCGCATTTACATAAGATTACGGGTGTAGACAATGAGTCTCACCCCGAAAATCAGGAACAGCTTAATAAAGTATTGCTTTTTGTTATAGCCATAGCAATTCACAATTTGCCCGAGGGCATAGCGGCAGGTGTGGGCTTTGGCACGGGAAATACTATGGAAGCGATGACGATTGCACTCGGTATAGCGTTGCAGAACGTACCTGAGGGTATGGTTATTATTGCTCCCATGCTTGCAACCGGAATGAGCGCGCGAAGAACGTTTATTATTGCTCTTATGACGGGCGTTGTTGAGGTGCTGGGCACACTGCTTGGATATTTTGCAGTAAGTATATCTAGTGCGATTTTGCCCTTTGCGCTTGCATTTGCGGGCGGTACTATGTTATACGTAATAAGCGACGAGATGATACCCGAAACACACGCGCACGGAGCTGAGCAGGGAGCGACGTATTCGCTCTTGGCAGGTTTTTGTCTTATGCTCTTGTTCGACGCCTTGCTTGGATAACCCTAGCCACGCTCCCGCTTTTTTTCCCAAAAAGGCGGCAACGCCGCACGACCTATGGGTCTGCAGAGACAATAATGCCCAATTGGTAGGGGACGGCGCACACGAGAACCCCCAAAACTTACTTCGTGCGTTTCGGGGAACCCCTACCTCGACGTCCCGTTAAACCCATAAGAAAAGTTTTTGCGGTTTCAAAAGGGGCTTTTTTCAAAAAGCCTCTTTTGTGTGGGTTCGGGAGCAAAGCTCCTGACATAATATGCCTTTTCACGAAAACGCGAAAGCGTTTTCTTTTTTGAGCAAGTGTACCTATTTGCCCTCTTTAGCGGGGCGATGCTGGGACAGAAAAGTATTGTTTTTTAATTTACTTGATTTTACAAAAAAACAGGTATATAATAAAAATAATATAATGGGTTAATATATCACTTCGTGAGGGAAATATGAAAAAATATAGTGTAAAGGGTATGAGCTGTGCCGCTTGTTCCGCAAGCGTAGAAAAGGCGGCTTGCAAGGTTAAAGGCATTGAAAAGTGTTCGGTCAGTCTGCTGACAAACTCGATGACCGTAGAAGGTAATTACGATGAACAAAAGCTTATAGAAGAAATCGGAAAGGCAGGCTATGCCGTTACCGAATTTGTCGGACAGCAAGAAAACAATACTGACAGTTCGACAAGGTCTATTATAAAGCGCTTGCTTATATCTTCGGTAATGCTCATTATACTCATGTATTTTGCAATGGGGCACAATATGCTGAGACTGCCTCTGCCGGCTTTTTTTGAAAATAACCCCGTATATATTGCGCTGACACAGTTGGTGCTTTCAACGGCGATACTTATTATAAACAACAAATTTTTTGTAAACGGCTTCAAGAGTCTCGCGAAAAACAGTCCGAATATGGATACTCTCGTTGCGCTCGGTTCGTCCGTTTCTTATATATACAGTATTGCTATTCTTGCGAAGATGCTTTTCGGAAGGAGCGACAACGGAAGTCTTCTTCACGAATTATATTTTGAGTCGGCGGCTATGATACTCGTTCTTATAACTGTCGGCAAAATGCTTGAATCACATTCAAAGGGCAAGACAACGGACGCATTGAAATCTCTCATAAAGCTTGCTCCTAAAGTGGCTAATCTGCTTGTTGACGGCGTTGAGAAAACAGTACCCGTCGAGCAGGTAAAAGTAGGTGATATATTCGTTGTGCGACCGGGCGAAAGCATTGCGGTCGACGGAATTGTTATAGACGGCATAAGCAGTATTGATGAATCTGCCTTAACCGGCGAAAGCATACCTGTTGACAAAGAAATCGGGTCTTCGGTAAGCTCGGGTACACACAATCTCTCGGGTTTTCTTACTTGTAAAGCGACACGTGTAGGCGAGGATACGTCTCTTTCTCAGATAATAAAAACCGTAAGCGATGCGTCTGCCTCAAAAGCGCCCATTGCGCGTATTGCCGACAAGGTGTCGGGAGTGTTTGTTCCCATTGTAATTTCAATAGCGATAGTAACTACGGCTGTATGGCTTTTACTCGGCAAGGATATCGGCTTTGCTTTAGCGCGTGGAATATCCGTTCTTGTTGTAAGCTGTCCGTGCGCACTGGGGCTTGCAACACCTGTTGCAATAATGGTGGGCAACGGAGTAGGTGCCAGAAACGGTATACTCTTTAAAACCGCAGAGGCGCTTGAAAATACAGGCAAGGTCAATACTGTCGTACTCGACAAAACGGGCACGATTACGAAGGGCAAGCCTGCAATTACCGATATTACACCATTCTGTGATATGACACAATCGGAACTGGTTAAATATGCATATTCGCTTGAAAAAAAGAGCGAGCATCCGCTTGCAAAGGCTATTGTTGAATATGCTTTGCAAAACGAAACTGATTTTTTTGAGACCGAGAATTTCAGCATAAGGGCGGGAAGCGGTCTTTATGCCGAATATAACGGGAAAAGCATTTGCGGCGGCAACTTGAACTATATTTCAAGTGTTGCAAATGTAAATGAAGAAGCGAAAAATATTGCCGAAGCATACGCAAACGAGGGAAAAACTCCGCTGTTTTTTGCATATGACGGCACTTTGATTGGTATTATAGCGGTTGCCGATGAGACAAGGGCAGACAGCAAGGAGGCTATTGCTGCTCTCAAAAAAATGGGAATCAAGGTCGTTATGCTTACGGGCGACAACGAAAAAACGGCTAACGCCATAGGAGAAAAAGTGGGCGTTGACAGAATAATCTCGGGAGTTTTACCTGAGGGAAAAGCCGAAGCGATCAAGGAAATGCAGAAAGACTGCAGGGTTGCAATGGTAGGCGACGGCATAAACGACGCTCCGGCATTGACCGTAGCTGATACGGGAATAGCTATCGGCGCGGGCAACGATATTGCCATTGATTCCGCAGAAGTCGTATTAATGAAAAGCAGCATAACCGACGTTGTGTCTGCAATAAAAATCAGCCGCGCGACGCTGAAAAATATAAGAGAAAATCTGTTCTGGGCATTTTTGTATAACTCACTTGGAATTCCGTTGGCGGCAGGTGTGTTTATCTCGGTTTTCGGCTGGAAGATGACGCCTATGTTTGGCGCGCTGGCAATGAGTCTTTCAAGCTTCTGCGTGGTTTCAAATGCGCTTAGGCTTAATTTAGTCAAGCTTCCAAAGGTATCGGCTGTCGAAAACGGACTTCAGAAAACGGTGTACATCAAGGGTATGATGTGCGAACATTGCGAGAACAGGGTACAACAGGTGCTGTTGTCGGTGTCGGGCATTGTTTCGGCAAAGGCTGACTATAAAAAGGGTATTGCAATAATAGTTACCGACGGAAATGTTGATGAAGATAAAATTATAAACGTGGTTAACGCGGAAGACTATAAGGTCAAAAAAATAGTGTAAAGAGGGCAATCTTATGAAAATAATCGATATAATCAACGGCAATAATCCCAGCCTTTCTTTTGAGGTATTCCCTCCGAAGACGAGCGATAATTTTGAAAACGTACTTAACGCGGCATTGAAAATAGGCGAGCTTTCGCCAAGTTATATGAGCGTTACCTACGGTGCGGGCGGCGGCACGTCGGACTATACTGCCGACATCGGACAGGCATTGCTTAACAAGGGAGTTACACCTCTTTCGCATCTTACCTGCATTTCCTCGTCGAAAGAAAGAATACAGAAAGAATTACAAAAGCTTCGCTCAAAGGGGATTGAAAACATCCTTGCACTCAGGGGCGATATTCCGGAGGGCACGTGCAGGGATAATCTCGAATACAAGTATTCAAGCGAGCTTATAAAAGAAATTGTCGACTTCGGCGGATTTTGCATCGGCGGAGCGTGCTATCCCGAATCACACCCCGAAAGCAAAAACAGCAAAGAGGATATTGATAACCTTAAAATCAAGGTGGAAAGCGGATGCGAGTTTCTTACTACGCAGATGTTTTTTGACAACAATATTCTGTATAATTTCTTATACAGACTGTACGGTGCCGGTGTTAACGTGCCCGTCGTTGCGGGTATTATGCCTATTACCAATGCAAAGCAGATAAAGAGGATTATATCCATTTCGGGCAACACTCTTCCTCAGCGTTTCGTACGTATCGTTGACAGATACGGCGACAATCCGCTTGCGATGAAGCAGGCGGGTATTGCATACGCAACCGAGCAGATAATCGACCTTTTTGCAAACGGTGTGAATGCTGTACACGTTTATTCAATGAACAATTATGAAGTTGCAGAGGCAATCAAAAATAACCTCTCGGAAATTATAAAGTAAAATGAATATACTTGAAAGCTTTTATGGCAGAATCGAGTCTGAAGAGCTTGAATATGCCGAAAACGAGGTAGCCTTGAGACTTAAAACTGACCGAGGCTATACAAACGACTTAATTGAAAAATGTAAAGCCATTCTTCTTGAAAATGTAGACTGTCGTTATTCGGCAAAACGGATAACGCTCAATATTTCGGGTAATACTGTCGATTTTGGCGGATTTACCGTTGAAAGCAAAGAACTTGCAAGACTGCTTTCGGGATGCAGTGAGTGCTATATGTTTGGCGTAACGCTCGGCAATCGCGTCGATTTCTTACTCAAAAGGCTGTCGGCGTCATCATTGGCAGAGCATTATATAACAGATGCATTGGCATCGGCTTTAGCGGAAAGCGCGGCAGATAAGGCGGAAGATATTATAAAAGAAAACAGAATAAGTACAAACAGATTCAGTGCGGGCTACGGAGATTTTCCGCTTGAAAAACAAGCTGATATACTTGCCCTGCTCGACGCTCAAAAGCTACTTGGAATAACTCTTTCAAAAACGTATCTGATGACACCGCAAAAAAGCATAACGGCTGTTTTCGGCGTAAAGAATAACTGAAAAAGGTGAGAAAATGGGAATAATTGAAATAATAAAGCAAAAAAGAGTATATTTTGACGGCGGCACGGGTACGGTTTTGCAGTCGATGGGGCTTAAAGCAGGTCAGACTCCTGAAAGCTGGAATATTTCTTGCCCTGAAAAAATCGTACAGCTCCATAACGCCTATCTTGACGCAGGCTGTAACATAATAAAGACCAACACTTTTGGCGTAAACAAAGACAAATACGACAATTATGAAGAATTGATAGTAAAAGCAATCGACTGTGCGAAAAAGGCTGTTGAAGGCAGAAATGAAAAATATATCGCTTTTGATATAGGTCCTTCGGGCCGTATGCTCAAACCCTTCGGCGATATGGAGTTTGAAGAAGCCGTAGAGCTTTTTGCCGCAAACGTAAGGGTAGCCGAAAAATGCGGCGTCGACCTTATACTCATTGAAACTATGAACGACTCATACGAAACGAAAGCGGCGGTAATTGCGGCAAAAGAAAATTCGAAATTGCCCGTATTCGTTACAAACGCATACGACGAAAGCGGTAAGCTTATGACGGGGGCAGACCCCTTGTCAATGATTACTATGCTTGAAGGACTGCGTGTTGATGCATTGGGTATGAACTGCTCGTTTGGCCCCGATAAAATGCTTGAAATTATTGATATATTTGCCGAGAATGCCTCCGTGCCTATAATTGTTAACCCCAACGCAGGACTGCCCAGAGTAGAAAATGGCAAGACCGTTTTTGACATATCCCCCGAAAGATTTGCCGAATATATGGTCGAACTTGCAAACAAGGGCGCGTGCATTTTAGGCGGTTGTTGCGGAACAACTCCCGAATATATAAAAAATACGGTTGAAAAGACGAATAATACAGAGTACAAGCTGCGGAAAAGTAACGGCAAAACGCTTGTAAGCTCATATACGCATACAGTTGAAATCGGCAAATCGCCCGTGCTTATCGGAGAAAGAATTAACCCGACGGGCAAGAAAAAGCTTAAAGAAGCTTTGCGCGAGAACGATATGAATTATATTCTCGGCGAGGGACTGATTCAGGCGGAGAAGGGCGCGCACATACTTGACGTAAACGTAGGACTCCCCGAGATTAACGAAGCAGAAATGATGAAAAACGTCGTTGTTTCTCTCCAAGCAGTAACAGACCTGCCCTTACAGCTCGACTCATCCGACCCCGATGTGCTTGAAAAGTCGATGAGGATTTATAATGGTAAACCTCTCATTAACTCGGTAACCGGTAAGGCTGAAAGTATGGAAAAGCTGTTTCCGCTGGTCAGAAAATACGGCGGAAGCATAATTGCTCTTACGATGGACGAAGGCGGAATTCCGGAAAGCGCGGAAGAAAGGGTAGCCATAGCAGAAAGAATAATTAAAAAAGCGTCGGAATACGGCATTGAACAAAAAGATATAATCGTCGACCCGCTGTGCCTTACGATATCGTCGGACAACAGTGCCGCAAAAACTACGCTGAAAGCGGTAAAACTGCTTAACGAAAAGGGAATAAGAACAAGCCTTGGCGTATCGAATATTTCGTTCGGTTTGCCGAACAGAGAAAATATAAACACAGTATTCTTTGCAAATGCGCTTGAAAACGGACTTGACTGCGCGATAATGAACCCGTCCTCCGAGAGAATGATGGGTGTATATTATTCGTATAAAGCACTTAAAGGACTTGACGAAGGCTGTTTTGAATATATAAAATTCGCATCCGAAAACGATGGTGCGCAGAGTGTAAGCAAGCCTTCCGAAAGTAATATTACTCTTGAAAAAGCAATCATAAACGGGCTGAAAGACGCAGCCGTATCTGTTGCAAAAGAGCTTGTTGAAAGCGAAAATGCACTTGATATAATAAACAACCGCATAGTCCCCGCCTTGAACGAGATTGGCAATGCCTTTGAAGAAAAAAGGGCGTATCTGCCCCAGCTTCTTATGAGTGCAGATGCCGCATCGGGCGCTTTTGAGGTTGTAAAAACCAAAATTGATACAAAGGATAAGGGTACGTCAAACGGCTTTATTCTTGCTACGGTCAAGGGGGATATCCACGACATAGGTAAGAATATTGTAAAAGTGTTGCTCGAAAGCTACGGTTTTAAAGTATACGACCTCGGACGCGACGTTGATCCGTACGAAATATGCGAAGCGGTCGAAAAATATAATTGCAAACTTGTTGGGCTAAGTGCGCTTATGACTACTACCGTACCCTCAATGGAAGAAACAATCAAGCTTTTACGCGCAAAATACGATGACGTAAAAGTAATCGTCGGCGGTGCTGTCTTAACGCAGGAATATGCCGATATGATTGGTGCCGACGCATACGCGAAAGATGCTATGGATGGCGTAAGATACGCCGAAAGGTTCTATAAATAACCAAAAGGTTTAAACGGGGCGTCGGGGACGTCGCCCCCTACAAATTATAATCTGCTCTTTACGGCTTCCGCAAACCCAAGTCGCAAAATTTTGCCAAACCTCGCTTCAAACGGGGCGTCGAGGACGTCGCCCCTACCAATTGGGCATTATTGTCTCTGCAGACCCATAGGTCGTGCGGCGTTGCCGCCTTTGCCTACTTTCTTTTTCAAAAATAAAGCGGGAGGAGCAAGCCCCGCCGCTTCGTTTTTGTACAAAATATGTATACCGTAGGGGCGGATTCTATATCCGCCCGTTTTTTGCATTTCGGGAGCATATGGAATGCTCCCCTACCAATTAGGCAATATTATCTCTGCAAACCCATATGCCCTGCCGCGTGGCGGCCTTTCCTTAAAAGAAAGTAGGGGCTTTTTTCAAAAAGCGGGGGGCATAGCCCCTGACTATTTATTCCCAACAAAAAAACACCCGTACGGGTGTTTTTTATTTTATAGGATAGTATGTTTCTCCGAATAATACGTTATATAACAGATACACGGCATCGTCTCGGTTAATAATGCCGTCTTTGTTGAAGTCGCAGTTTTGCTCTGTTTCGTAGTTTTCGGGAAATAATATATGATAGACCAGATATACGGCGTCGCTGTTGGTAATTTTACCGTCCCCGTCGACGTCCCCCGTAACATATATAGGCTCGTATACAGAGTTACATTCGGGCAGCGGGTAACCGTTGTCTGTAAATACGTGGTCCTTTTTCATCTGCTCATCGGTAATAAGGAAGTAATTATACACAGTTGCAAACGATTGGTCATCCCACGTTACGTCGGTCTGGTAGTATTTTCCGTCTATACGAACCACGTTCCACGCGTGAGGAATACCCCTGCTTGAGCCTGTTACGATATGCGCGCTTATGCCGCTGCGGTAGAGAAGATATTGATATAATTCTGCATAACCCTCGCATACGGCTTCGCCCTCCACGAGTGCGCCCCATACGCTCTGAGAATTGTCTGTCTCTTTATAAGTAACGTGCTCGGCAATCTTGTCGTGCAGTATTTTTGAGATCTCATATTCGGACATATTGCTTTCGATGTTGCACGAGTCGAGAAAGGTTGAAACAAGGCGGTCAAATCTGCTTCTTGATTCTTCGTTGTCAAGTTCGTTATATACTATATGAGCGCCCCAGGAATTTCCGCCCTCAGTATCGGCGGTATAGTACTGATATTTTTTAACCCAGAACACCTGCGGATTGTCAAATCGGTATATTGCGAGAATAAGGTCGATTTCTTTTTCGGTAACGTGTATCCCCAGTGGTTCGAGGGGAATATCAACTTCTGATTTTTGTATTCCTTTTACTATCTCATCGTAAGCGGCGGTAAGATTACGTGAGTTATTCATTGTTTCAAGTACGCTTCTGCCGTAGAAGAGGTCTTTGTCGAAAGGTATGCCGAGGTCGGTGTCGTCTGCTGTCGAAACTACCGAGAGAATTGCCATAAAGAAAATAGCTATTAATAAAAACACTAAAATTTTCTTGACATATTTCACAAAATCACCCCGCTTTTCTTGTGCTAAATACAGTATAGCATATTTTTTTACCGAAAACAAGGTATCATAAAAATCTTTACATTGCGAGAAAAGTGTTGTATAATGAAACAGTAAGGGGGAATAGTATGAATTCTGTAATATACAATCCGCTTGAAGAATTTGAACAGAAGTTCAAGGACCTTCATTTAGAAAAAACTACGCAGTTCTTTGAAAAGCTCAGCGAGAAGTCCAAAGTTGACATTGAAAAAAACAGAGAAACCGTACGGCTGTATAACGAATATAAATTAAACCTTTCAAAGCTTAAGAAGAAGCTTACTTGGCTTAAAGTTTTGCGGGTTATAATGTGTATTACCGTCTTGCTTATTCCGCTTGTAATATGGAAAACGACCCCAAAGATCAAGGCTCTGAAAACCGAAATCGAGGAAGCTGATAAAAAGGCGGAAGAATTGCTGAAAGAGGCGTATGCTCAGATGTTACCGCTTAACAGCCTTTTTACAGACAGAGATGCGTTGAATATAATCGAGTCGGTCGTACCTCTTATTGACTTTGCAAACTGCTTTACTGCGGAGCAGGAAGCTGATATGATGATCAACTATGATTTTGATGCACACAGAAGTGTTGACAATTCTACCCTTGATATGCTCGCGGGTAAATATAACGATAACCCGTTTTTGTTTGAAAACAAGCTGATTCATACGATGGGTACGGAGACGTATTACGGACAAAGAACGATACATTGGACAGAAACCTACAGAGACAGCGAGGGTAAGCTGAGAACGAGACACAGAAGCGAGACCTTAAGGGCGTCGGTAACAAAGCCAAAGCCGTTTTATAATACACAGGTCGAACTGAACTACTGTTCGCAGGGCGGTCCCGACCTTTCATTCAGCAGAGATGCATCGCATCTGCAGACCAAGAGCGAAAGAGAGCTTGAAAGACATATCAAGCGCGGAGGGAAAAAGCTGAAAAAGAAGACCGACAAGGCGATAAAATCCTCGGGAGATTTTATGAGTATGTCAAACACCGATTTTGAGGTGTTGTTCGATGCTCTTGACCGCGACAACGAGGTACAGTTCAGAACTTTGTTTACTCCTCTTGCCCAGACGAATATGGAAGATCTTATCCTTTCAAAGAATGGATACGGCGACGATTTTAATTTCTTTAAGACAAAGAGAACGAACAAAATCGTGTCAAATCACAGTCAGGGAAGGGCAATAAATCTGCTTGCTAATACGTTTATGTCGTATTCATACGATATAATAAAAGAAAACTTTATAGGCAAGAATGCGGACTTTTTCAAGGCGGTGTATTTTGATTTTGCACCCCTTTGGGCGATACCTGCGTATCAGGAAAGACCGGTTCATTCGCTTAAACCCATTCCCGACTATTCCCAGCAATATTCGCTTAAGGAATGTGAGGCGCTGGCAAACAGAATAGACGTTAAACATACCGTACATCCAAACACAAAAACCTCGGCAATACTTAAATCGTCGTTTGTCGAGTCGGCTGACGGCGTGGATGAAACTTGCATAACTGCATATTCTTATGATATAATGAGGCGGGTTGACGTAGTTTCGGTGTATGGAGGAGACGGAAGATTTCACGACGTTTCTGTTCCGTGGGACGACTATATTCCTCTCGTGCAGACAAATAATTTCTATATATCTACGGTTGAACGCGCGAAAGAACAGGACATAATTGCAAAACGAAATAACTTGTGTATATATAAATAATATTATATAAATAAGAGGAGAAAAAATATGGCAAATCAGTTGGATGAACTCAATCCCGAAGTAAGAGAAGAGGGACTTGACACAAACGTAATTGCGAAAAAGCTGCCCGCAGAGGTAGGTGTCGGCTCAAAGATATTCGAAATACTCTTGTGGGTATGCGGAATAATCCCCGGCGTAATCTTTCTTTTTATGAAGATAAGCGCGCAGAAGCATTTTGACCAGCTTCAGCAGAAGATACAGAGAAATGCGTCGCAGATAGACAATTATCTCGAACAGAGAGTAATGGTTCTTCAGAACTGCGCACGTCTTCTCGACAAGGCAATCGACCTTGATAAGAGCACGTTTGAAAATATTGCAAAATACAGATCGGGTTACAGCGATGCTGACGAAGCCCGTAACGAAATCGGCGGTCAGATAGACAATATTTCAAGAGATATCAACGTAGCTATTGAAAACTATCCCGATTTGCAGGCTCACCGCGAGATTGCAGACGCAATGCAGCAGAATATGTATCTCCAGAGAGAGATCACGGCGGCAAGAGAACTCTATAATGACACCATTAACGAGTGGAACAGAGATATATTCGCATGGCCCACGAAAAAAATCGTTGCGGCAAAGAACGGCTATACAACAAGAATTCCTTTCGCTGCATCAAAAGAAATCAAAGAAAAAGCAAAGGGCGTATTTTTCTAAAAAAGAGCGGTTTGGCGTATCTGCGATGAAGCAGGTTATTAGATAAATAATACCGCCGAGAGCGATCCAAACGATTACTCTCGGCGGTGATGTTTATATGCGTTTTACAAGTGAATGTCCGCAATTACGGCATTTATCATTTTCAATACTGTTGGACGAACCGCAAACAGCACAGTGAACGGTACTGTCATTGGAATCGGGTATAACAACAACTGTATTAGTTCCATAAAGATGAAATACCGAATCACCTTCGTTATATGTGTTAATGTTTTGCTGCAATCGTGCCTTACCGCTATATGCCTTTTTATATATGAGCTTGCCGTCCGGTTGTTCAATGCTCAAATAAATGGTATTCTTCAAATATAAGTGCTCACGGGTAGGTTTAACAGGAGAATCATTATCCGTCGTCGTAACAATGTCGACTTTCTTAACTGTACCGTAATAAGTTGAATCCATCAATTTATGAGGAACTCCCGTGATAATAAACGGAATAAGCAGAACAACAATATAACATGAGGCTTGAAACGCTTTATTATCCGTACTGAAAATAATATTTCCCCACAATGCTAATATAGTTGCAAATATAGAAATTAGAATGATACAAGGAATAACTCGTTTCAAAACTCTTTTTCTGCAATATTGCTGTAAATCTTTTTGTAAAATCATTTAATAACTCCTACTTACTACGTATTTTGTTGTTATTTATGTCTATCGCAAATTTTTTGTAATAATTGGGATGACCTATAATCATTCAGTGTAACAGGGATTACACAACCGTTCTCAAATTTGAGGTAAGACATTTTGACAAATCCCGCGTTGCATTTTATGGTTTCCTCTGTCAAAGTGATTTTTTCATTACAATTTATACGATGGAAAACTGTTTCTACAGACTGCTCAATTAGATCAATAATATAAATATTAAAAAGAGTATATTCTGGAGCAAATGTAATATCGGTAATAAAATAATTTGGAGAAATAAATTTTCCATCCTTTCTTTTCTTTATTGCCGTGTTTTTTAATTCATAACATTCAATAGCGCTTTCAGAATACTTAACTTTATTATCCTGCATTAGTTTCTTTAAGACTTGTTCAATTTCATTATCTTTAATTTTGAACGAGTCCCGGATAAAAAAAGCCACAATGCAAACCAATAAAACCGGAAGGCCTACAGGTCCTCCCCCTTGAATGAATGTCATCACAATTAAGGAAACAATAGCTATAATTAGCAAAATTATTTCTGATATAGAAAAATCCTTTTGATGAAAATATTTCTCTGCATCATTTTTATTTTTCATATCAATTAACCTTTCTTTCAAAAACATACCAATGAGGTGTCAAACCGCCGTAAAAATAGTCTCCGGATTTGTGTTGCACGAAAAGAAAATCCTTGCCATCTATTGATTTGATCTGATATTCTTCGGCTGTCATTTCTTTATCATTGAGAACAAATCCTTTGGTGTATCGAAGCATATAGGTCGCATTTCTGGACATCGAGCGGATCGTTCTTGTACATATACCGCGAGACAAGAATTTTATATCTACCATATAAATGTCTTCATTGTTGCTATATCTTTTTTGAGGATCAAAAGCGGATATTTCCGGAACATAGTCAAACACTATCCATTCGCCACGAACTAAACCGTCATCAACAAATGGGAGGTCCGTTTTGTCAATCTTGGGGCGAATTTGGTGTTCCGTATATGCAACGGTATTAATTTGACGATATAAAAGAAGCAATGTGTCTTCTCCGTTGTCAATACACTCGTCACTCATAAATTGAACGATCATGTATAAAACGCCGTTATTCTCCAATGTTTTATACGAATTCGGAATGGCGAATGTGTATTTCGGAGAAATTCTGTAAAGCGTTCCTTTTGTCCAAAAATATTTCCAAGCAAATGCACCACCCGGCATAAAGATGATTTCTTTGTCAGCAATATCAGCACCTATGTCTTCTAAAGATGTCAAGTTATTTTCGTCAAGAAGCTTTCCGCAGAGCTGCCATTTGCCAACTACTTGTGCATCGTTTTCAAAAGGCAAAAGAAGTATTTCAGACAAAACAGGCTTTTTCTGATTTCCTTCACACATACCGTCTATTGTTTTGATTTGTTTCTTGAATCTGTCGATGGATTCTGACAAGGTTGCTTTTTTGTTTTTTAGAATATCTTTCAATTCTTCATTTGTAGCCAACTGTATTTTTCTGATTTCATCCAAGGAAAACCCAAGTTCCTTGTAAAACAGAATCTTTTTATATTTTTCCACGGCATCGACCGAATAAAACCGGTATCCGCTTGACGAATCGGTAATATCCGGTTTTAAAATACCTTCGGAATCATAATACCGCAAGGTTTGCGTACTGACATTACAAATCTTTGCCAAATCACCTATTTTTATCATGTCGTTGCCTCCTTCGGTGTCATTATAACATTATAGTTAACTATAAGGTCAATAGGTTTTTATAAAATTGCAATATAATTATATCATAAACTTGTTAACTAGTCTATCTAATTCGCTTTTGTGTCCACAAAAGCAGTGCTTGTCAGGAAAATTGACAAGTTATAGATGAACATAAAGAAAGGTGTAACACACTATACTTTACAAAGCAAGACGAGTGAAAAAAGGACAGGGAACGTGAAATTCTCTGTCCTTTTCGCTGTAGAGGCGAACTGCGTTCGCCCGCGGGCGTTCACAGAACGCCCCTACGAGTTTGTTTTTTATACGATGTTGCCCCCTGCGCGTCATCCTCGAGCAAGCCGCCCCGAGATTCTTCGCTACGCTCAAGGATGACAACGGGGCGGCGACGCGAAGAATCTCGCAGGGATATTAAAATCTGCCTTATGGAAGACACCCCTTCGGGTGTTTTTTGTTGGGAATAAATAGCGGGAGCTTCGCTCCCGAACCTACACAAAAGAGGCTTTTTAAAAAAAGCCCCTTTTGAAACCGCAAAAACTTTTCAATACGGCTTCTGTAAATTTGGTAGGGGTCGGCGCACACGAGAACCCCCAAAACTTACTTCGTGCGTTTCGGGGAACCCCTACCTCGACGACCCGAAAAAACAAACGGTAGGTCAATCACATTACGGCTTCCGCAAACCCCTGTTGCAAGGTTTCTTTGCCCCGCTTCGCTTTAAACGGGACGTCGAAGGCGCCGTCCCCTACCAATTAGGTAATATTGCCTCTGCAAACCCATAGGTCGTGCGGCGTTGCCGCCTTTCCTTAAAAGAAAGTAGGTGGTCTTTACATTAAAAAAAGTTTATGCTATAATAAAAAGGTACGAAAAAAATGCAAGTATGGGGAGAAAGTGAGCCATACTTAAGATAGAATTGAACGAAAATGCGAAGGGAGGAGCAATATATGGAAAGAGCAAACAACAAGTTTAAGCTTGTTTCGTCGTACAAGCCGACGGGCGACCAGCCCGAAGCTATTGACGCGCTTGTTTCCGGCATAAAGCAGGGCAAAAAAAGGCAGACTTTGCTTGGTGTTACCGGTTCGGGAAAGACTTTTACTATGGCGAACATAATTGCAAAGGTAAACAAGCCTACCCTCGTTCTTGCGCATAACAAGACTCTTGCCGCGCAGCTATGCTCGGAATTCCGCGAATTATTCCCTGAAAACGCGGTTGAATTCTTCGTTTCCTATTACGACTACTACAAGCCGGAGGCGTATATCCCCGGCAGAGATCTTTATATTGAAAAAGACGCTCTCGTTAACGACGAGATAGACAAGCTCCGCCACAGCGCGACCTCGTCGCTTTTTGAGCGTAACGACGTTATTATAGTGTCGAGCGTTTCTTGTATATATTCACTCGGCGACCCTGCCGAATATCAGAAAATGGTACTCGGTCTGCGGCCGGGAATGTTTATGGACAGAAACAAGGTTATTGCTTCGCTTATAGAAATGAACTATGACCGAAACGACGTAAATTTTGTTAGAAACAAGTTCCGTGTTCGCGGCGACGTGCTTGAAATTTTCCCCGCTTCGTCAAGCGACAAGGCAATAAGAGTTGAATTTTTCGACGACGAGATAGACCGCATTTCAGAAATTAACGTAGTTACTGGCGAATTATTGCGCAGGCTCAGCTACGTTTCGATATTCCCCGCATCGCACTATGCGATGTCGCCTGAGACAAGAGAGAAGGCGTTAGCTCAGATTGAGCAGGAAATGGTTGAACGGGGAGAATATTTCCGAAGTGAAGACAAGCTTATTGAGGCTCAGCGAATTGAAGAAAGAACAAGATACGATCTTGAAATGCTGCGCGAAATCGGCTTCTGCCACGGTGTTGAAAACTATTCAAGAGTATTGGCGGGAAGAGAACCCGGCTCGACTCCGCATACGCTGCTTGACTATTTCCCCGACGACTATTTAATGTTTATTGACGAATCGCACGTAACTTTGCCGCAGGTAAGAGGAATGAGCGGAGGCGACAGAGCGAGAAAGCAAAACCTTGTTGAATTCGGTTTCCGTCTCCCGTCGGCTTATGACAACAGACCGCTTTTCTTCGACGAGTTTGACAGGAAGCTTGACAACGTTATCTACGTTTCGGCGACACCGTCCGACTACGAGAGAGAACAGTCGGAAAACATAGTTGAACAGCTTATAAGACCTACCGGACTTGTTGACCCCGAGGTTGAGGTGAGACCAATAAAAGGACAGGTCGACGACCTTATGGGCGAGATAAGACTCAGAGCCGAAAAGGGCGAACGCGTACTTGTTACCACCTTGACAAAGAAGATGGCGGAAGACCTTACAGAATATCTTTCGGCTAATATGATCAAGGTTAAATATATACACCACAACGTAGAGACTATTGAGCGTATGGAGATTGTGCGCGATCTTCGTATGGGTGTTTTTGACGTTCTTGTAGGCATAAATCTGCTTCGTGAGGGTCTAGACATACCCGAGGTATCGCTTGTTGCTATACTTGATGCTGACAAAGAAGGCTTTTTGCGCTCGGACACTTCGCTTATACAGACCATAGGCAGAGCGGCGAGAAATGCGAACGGCAAGGTTATTATGTATGCCGACGAGATAACCCGTTCGATGAAAAAGGCAATTGACGAGACCGAGAAGCGCAGAAAGATACAAATTGCATATAACGAGAAACACGGCATAGTTCCTCAGACGATTAAGAAAAAAGTACTTGATGTTATCGACATCGGTATGAAAGACGACGATACGGTCAAGGGTAAGAAAAAGAAGATACCCAAGAAGGATATTGACAAGACTATTGAGGAGTTGACAAGGGAAATGAAAGAGTGCGCAAAGCGTCTTGATTTTGAAAGGGCAGCATATTTGCGCGATACAATTCTGAATTTGCAGAAAGAGAAGAAAAATGGCTGAAGAAAGAAAACTGACGGTTAAAGGCGTCAGAGTAAACAACCTTAAAAATATAGACCTTACGATACCGCGTGATAAATTCGTCGTATTTACGGGACTTTCCGGCTCGGGTAAGTCTTCGCTTGCTTTTGATACGATATACGCCGAGGGGCACAGACGTTTTGTTGAGTCGCTTTCGTCGTATGCACGTATGTTCTTAGGACAGCTTGATAAGCCCGACATAGATTCGATTGAAGGACTTTCACCGTCCATTTCAATAGACCAGAAAACAACGTCGAAGAACCCGCGTTCAACCGTTGGAACGGTAACCGAGATATACGACTACCTAAGACTTTTGTATGCCCGTGTCGGTATACCGCACTGTCCCATTTGCGGCAAAGAAATACGTCAGCAGACGGTAGACCAGATTATTGATACCATACTTGAACTGCCCGAAGGCACGAGATTTATGGTAATGGCGCCCGTTGTAAGGGCGAAAAAGGGTATGCACGAAAAGACTCTTGAATCTGCAAAGAAAAGCGGCTACGTGCGTGTCAGAGTTGACGGCTCGATATATGACCTTTCCGAAGAAATCAAGCTCGATAAGAATATTAAACATACCATTGATATAGTAATCGACCGACTCGCAATGCGCGATGATATAAGAACAAGGCTTACTGACTCGGTCGAAAATGCACTTGCATTGGCAGGCGGAAACGTTACCGTAACCATAATAGGCAGAGACGGCAAAGACGACGAGGACGTAACCTATTCGACAAACTATGCCTGCGAAGAGCATAATATAAGTATGGGTGAAATGTCGCCTCAGATGTTTTCATTCAATAACCCCGCAGGCGCGTGTGATACTTGCGCGGGGCTTGGTGAAATGAGAAGTATGTCGATGGACAAGCTCATTCCCGATAAGAGTTTATCGCTTCGTGAGGGCGCGATAAACTGTAACGGCTTCAAAACGCTTGGCGAGGATACTTGGATGGGGCCTCTGTTTGAGGCGGTGGGTAAAAAATACGGATTTACTCTTGATACGCCCATTAAGGACTATTCAAAGCAGGCGTATGAAGTTCTTGCAAACGGATCTACTGATATGTACGATATTACGAGAGCGTACAGCGGAGTGGTCAAGCACCAGATAGTAAAATTTGACGGTCTTTTGAAGATAGTACAGCAAAGATACGACATGATGGGAACAGAGTATTACGAGCAGTTTATTGAGAATACGTCGTGCCCGAAATGCCACGGCAAGAGACTTAAGGCAGAGGCGCTTGCAGTAACTGTCGGAGGAAAGAACATATACGAGTTTTGCGCTATGTCTATTTCCGAAGCGCTGGTATTTGTAAACGGCTTAAAATTTACCGATATGGAATACAGCATCGCGAAAGAGATTATAAAAGAGATAAAATCAAGACTCGGATTTCTTGAAAACGTCGGACTTGAATATCTTACGTTAACCCGTAAGGCAGGCACTCTTTCGGGCGGTGAGGCGCAGAGGATAAGACTTGCAACGCAGATAGGTTCGTCGCTTATGGGAGTTATGTACGTGCTTGACGAACCCAGCATCGGACTGCATCAGAGGGATAACAGAAAGCTCATTGATACACTTAAGCGTTTCAGAGATACGGGCAACAGCCTTATTGTTGTCGAGCACGACGAAGAAACCATGATGGAATCCGACTATATCGTTGACATAGGACCCGGTGCGGGAATTCACGGCGGTAAGGTAGTAGCGCAGGGTACACCGCAAGAAATAATGGAAAACACAGAGTCGATCACGGGCGACTATCTTTCGGGCAGAAAAAAGATAGCTGTGCCAAAAGTTCGCAGAAAGGGTAACGGCAATTATATCACCGTTAAGGGCGCGACAGAGCATAACCTGAAAAACATTGATGCCAAGTTCCCGCTTGGCGTGCTTAACTGTGTAACGGGTGTTTCTGGCTCGGGTAAATCCTCTCTTGTAAACGGTATACTCTATCAGGTTCTTGCGAAAGAGCTGAACAGGGCGTATACCTATCCGGGAGCATATAAGTCTATCGAGGGTATTGAGCATCTCGACAAGGTCATCGCTATTGACCAGAGCCCGATAGGCAGAACACCGAGATCTAACCCCGCAACCTATACGGGACTTTTCGGGGATATAAGAGACCTGTTTGCCAAAACACCCGATGCAAAGCAGAGGGGATACGGCCCCGGCAGATTTTCGTTTAACGTTAAAGGCGGACGCTGCGAAGCGTGCGAGGGCGACGGCGTAAAGAAGATCGAAATGCACTTCTTGCCCGACGTATACGTAACGTGCGACGTATGCCACGGAAAGAGATATAACCGTGATACGCTTGAAGTTAAGTACAAGGGCAAGAGTATATTTGACGTGCTTGATATGACCGTGGAAGAGGGACTTGATTTCTTCCAAGGCATACCGAGGATAAAGAATAAACTGCAGACGTTGTATGACGTAGGTTTAGGATATATTAAGATAGGACAGTCGTCGACGACTCTTTCGGGCGGTGAGGCGCAGAGAGTAAAGCTTGCAACCGAGCTTGCGAAACGCAGTACGGGCAAGACGGTGTATATACTTGACGAGCCTACAACGGGCTTGCATACGGCTGACGTTGACAGGCTTATAACGATATTGAACAGACTTGTTGACGAGGGTAACACGGTTATTGTAATCGAGCATAACCTTGACGTAATCAAGGTAGCCGACCATATAATCGACCTAGGTCCCGAGGGCGGCGACAAGGGTGGTAGAATTATTGCTCAGGGCACACCCGAACAAGTAGCAAAAAATGCAAAATCATATACGGGTATGTACCTCAAAAAAGTATTGAAATAACCTCCCCCTTTTTTGTAAAAAAGTGGGGCACCTACTTTCTTTTAAGGAAAGAAAGTAGGCAAAGAAACCTTGCAACATTGGTTTGCAGAGACAATATTGCCTAATTTGTAGGGGGCGACGTCCTCGACGCCCCGTTTAAAGCGAAGCGGGGCAAAAACCTTGCAACACGGGTTTGCGGAGGCAATAAAGTTCAGGTTATTATTTGTAGGGACAGGAGTCCTCGACTGTCCGCAAATCCCATAAGAAAAGTTTTGAGGGATTCAAAAGGGGCTTTTTTCAAAAAGGCCGCCACGCGGCAGGGCTTATGGGTTTTCAGAAGCCATTTAGTAAAGTTTTTGCGGAGTCAAGAGGAGCTTTTTTCAAAAAGCTCCTCTTGTGGGTTTCAGGGCAAAGCCCTGACTGTTTATGCTTCTACAAGAAAACGCGAGAGCGTTTTCTTTTTTTGTAGGATAATATATCGAATCTGCCTTTCTAATTATTTAATTTGAACTTTACATCTTTTGCAAACCCTAAGTTGCAAGTTCTTTGCCGAGCTTTCTTTCAAGAAAGCGGGGGGAGAAAAACAAAGTAAAATATTATATAATCCCAAGAAAATGGCATGCAAACCTCTTTTTCCTTGCCTTTTTTTCAAAAAAACGACGATTTCATAAAATGTTAACAATATTATTCGTTTTAGCACTTGACAATTGAGAGTGATAATGGTAAATTTTATATAAAGTTTTAGCACTTGCGAAAATTGAGTGCTAAAAAATAAAAAGGGGGGCAGAACAGTGTACGGCAACGGCAATGAATTAAGCGAACGCAAAAAAATGATTTTGCGTGCGATAATTGACGCACATATTGACCGCGGCGAACCCGTTGGTTCAAAGTATCTTATACAGAACAATAACATTGCGTACTCATCGGCAACCGTCCGTAACGAAATGGCAGAGCTTGAAGAGCTTGGTTATCTTGAACAGCCCCACACGTCTGCGGGACGTATTCCCTCTGAGCTTGGTTACAGATTCTACGTCGACTCGCTTATGGAAAGATACAGATACACTCGCGATGAGCTTGAACAGCTTGACACCATTAAGAAGTCAAAAGAAGAAGAACTCGACCGGATAATTGAACAGGCGGGACGTCTTTTCTCGCGTATAACTAACTATACGGCAATTACGGTTAAGCCGAGGCCGGTGCAGGTAGTTATCTCGCAGTTTAACACGGTATACGTTGACTCTCACAGTTTTGTGCTCGTTATGGTATCCAATACGGGCGTTGCAAAAACAAAGCTTATAAAAACCTCGGCGCCCATTGACCCTGCGCTTACCGACAAGCTTTCGTCGCTTCTCAATATGCACCTTTCAGGTATAAATATTGCGGAACTTGCATATTCTTCCATAATAGACATACAACGCAGTATGTTCGGTTACGAGGAGATCGTCGAGCCTATAATAAAATGTATCTATGATACGGTAAACGAGATAGACAGGGGCGACGTTAAGGTAGAGCAGGTAAACAGACTGCTTGAATTTCCCGAATATTCAAATCTTTCCGAGCTTCGCGGACTTATCGGTATGCTCGAACAGAAAGAAGACATCCTCAATATTATCAGCAATTCCAAAAAGGATACAATAAATATACTCATCGGTAAAGAAAACTCGGTGGACATAATGAACAATTCCACTCTGATTTTCAAGACCATTACGGCAAACGACAAGGTAGTGGGCGCCATCGGCGTTATCGGCCCTTGCAGAATGGACTATTCAAAAGTAATAACGACGCTTGATATGATATCGAACAGCATAACGGGTATGTTCGGAAGCGATCAGGCAATGCTGACCGATGGTGAAAAAGGAGAAAACAATGACTGAAGAAAAGAAGATAAACGAAGAGGTCGCACAAAACGCTGACGCGCCTAAAGCCGAAGCTGAAAAGAAAGAAAAAAAGACTTCCAAAAAAGAGACAGACGCTCTTAAAAAAGAGATAGAAACTTTAAAGGCTTCGCTTGAAGAGCAAAACGATAAGTATCTGCGCATTGTTGCCGAATACGACAACTACCGTAAAAGAGCGCAGAAAGAAAAAGAGGGAATTTACAGCGACGCTTACGTTGACGCTGTAAAAGAGCTTCTTCCCGTTATGGATAATCTTGAACGCGCTGTCGCATTTGCCGAAAGCGGTAATCTTGCAGAGGGAGTTACTTTGACTCTCAATATGTTCAAAGAGATATTCACAAAGATGGGCGTTGAAGAGATCCCCACGGAAAACGTTGAATTTGACCCTAACGTTCACAACGCGGTAATGCACGTTGAAGATGAAGCTTTAGGCGAAAATATGGTTGCCGAAACCTTTAGTAAGGGATATAAAAAAGGCGACAAGATCATAAGATATGCAATGGTAAAGGTTGCAAACTGAATTAAGAAAGAATAACATTCACTTAACATAAACGGAGGAAAAAATTATGGCAAAGATTATTGGTATTGACCTTGGAACAACAAACTCATGCGTAGCAGTATATGAAGGCGGCGAGCCTATCGTTATACCCAATCCCGAAGGTGCAAGAACAACCCCCTCGGTTGTTGCATTTTCAAAAACAGGCGAAAGAATGGTAGGTCAGGTCGCAAAAAGACAGGGCATTACAAACCCCGACAGAACAATTATGTCGGTTAAGCGTGAAATGGGTTCTGACTACAAAGTAACCGTAGACGGAAAGTCATATTCACCTCAGGAAATTTCATCTATGATTCTTCAGAAGCTTAAGGCTGATGCCGAAGCATATCTCGGTACACCCGTAACACAGGCTGTAATCACGGTTCCCGCATACTTCTCCGACGCACAGCGTCAGGCTACGAAGGATGCAGGTAAGATTGCAGGTCTTGAAGTTCTCAGAATCATCAACGAGCCTACGGCTGCAGCTCTTGCATACGGTATGGACAAGGAAGAAGAACAGAAGATCATGATCTTCGACCTTGGCGGCGGTACTTTCGACGTATCACTTCTTGAAATCAGCGACGGCGTATTTGAAGTTCTTGCAACAGCAGGTAACAACAAGCTCGGCGGCGACGACTTTGACCAGAGAGTAATCGACTGGATTGCAGACACGTTCCAGAAAGAAAACGGAATTGATCTCCGTCAGGACAAAATGGCTCTCCAGAGACTTAAGGAAGCTGCAGAAAAGGCTAAGATCGAGCTTTCGGGTATGGCTTCTTCGAACATTAACTTACCCTTTATTACAGCAGACGCAACCGGCCCCAAGCACTTTGACGCTACTTTGACAAGAGCGAAGTTCAATGAACTTACGGCAGACCTCGTTGAAGCAACGATGGTTCCCACGAAGAGAGCATTGTCAGATGTGGGCCTTTCTCCCTCTCAGATAGATAAAGTACTTCTCGTAGGCGGTTCGACAAGAATTCCCGCAGTTCAGGAAGCAGTTAAAAACTTTATCGGCAAAGAGCCCTTCAAGGGTATCAACCCCGATGAATGTGTTGCTATCGGTGCGGCTGTACAGGCAGGCGTACTCGGCGGCGAAGTAAAAGACCTTCTCTTGCTCGACGTAACACCCCTTTCACTCGGTATTGAAACTCTCGGCGGCGTATTTAACCGCATTATCGACAGAAATACAACGATTCCCGTAAAGAAGAGCCAGATCTATTCTACCGCGGCTGACGGACAGACTTCGGTTGAAATTCACGTTCTTCAGGGTGAAAGAGATATGGCAAAGGGCAACACGACCCTCGGCAGATTTATTCTTGACGGTATTCCTGCGGCTCCCAGAGGAGTACCTCAGATCGAAGTTACTTTTGATATTGACGCTAACGGTATCGTAAACGTAACAGCGCAGGACAAGGGTACGGGCAAAGAACAGCATATCACTATCACGTCTTCTACCAATATGAGTCAGGAAGATATTGAAAAGGCTGTAAAAGAAGCAGAAAAGTATGCCGAAGAAGACAAGAAGCTCAAGGAAGCCGTTGAAGTGAAGAATCAGGCAGAAAGCCTTATCTTCCAGTCTGAAAAGACACTTAACGAAGTAGGCGACAAACTTGCCGATGCTGACAAGGCTGACGTAAAGGCGGCTGTTGAAAAGCTTAAGGAAACCGTTAAGACTGATAACACCGAAAGCATCAAAGCTGATACAGAAGCTCTCCAGCAGGCATTCTACAAGCTGAGTGAAAAGCTCTATGCACAGCAGGCACCTCAGGGTGATGCAGGTCAGCAGGGCGGAAACAATGCAGGCGGAAACACAGGCGACGGCGACGCATTCTACGGCGACTACGAAGACAAAACAAATAACTGATCATAAGTATTGATTACGCGCTGTTGGCGGCAGAAATGCCGTCAACAGTACGCTTGTTTATACATAAACGTTATAAGAGGTAAAATATGGCGGACAATAAACGGGATTACTATGAGGTGCTCGGCGTTGACAAGTCATCGGACGAGCAAACAATAAAAAAAGCTTACAGAAAGCTTGCAAAACAGTACCACCCCGATATGAATCCCGGCGACCAGGAAGCAGAAAAAAAGTTTAAGGAAATAAACGAGGCCTACGCCGTACTCAGCGACAGCGAGAAAAAGGCGCGCTATGACCAATACGGTCATGCGGGAGTTGATCCCAATATGGGAGGAAACGGATTTGGTGATTTCGGCGGATTCGGCGGTTTTGATTTCGGAGACATCTTCGGCAGCTTTTTCGGCGGTGGCGGCGGTGGTTTTTCGTCGCAGAAAAGAAATGCGCCCATGCGCGGCGACGATTTACGCGTTCATATAACGATATCTTTTGAAGAAGCGGCATTTGGATGTAAGAAAGAAATATCTTATAACCGAGTTGAAACTTGCAGCGAATGCTCGGGCAGCGGTGCTCAGAAGGGTACTTCTGCTGAAACCTGTCAGACCTGCGGCGGAAGCGGTCAGGTAAGAGTTACTCAGAGAACGGCTCTCGGTATGTTCCAGACTACCAAGGCATGCGATGCCTGCGGCGGTAAGGGTAAAATTATCAAGAGTCCGTGTACGAACTGTCGCGGAACGGGTTACGTCAGAATCAAGAAAACTGTTGAAGCGACTATTCCTGCGGGTATTGACGACGGACAGAGAGTTATTTTGCAGAACCTCGGAAATGCGGGTAAAAACGGCGGCGGCTACGGCGACCTTTACGTTTCCGTGTCGATAAGACCTCACCCCGTATTTGAAAGAGACGGCTACAATATCTACTGCGACGTGCCGATAACGTTCGTTGAAGCGGCTCTCGGTGCAGAAATAGACGTACCTACGCTTGAAGGTAAGGTAAAATACACAATTCCCGAAGGAACGCAAACGCACACGAGCTTTACTCTTCGCGGCAAGGGTATACAGAGCCTCCGTTCAAAGAGCCGAGGCGACTTGATATTCAGAGTTATCGTTGAAGTGCCTAAAGGTTTGACAGGCGCACAGAAGGATGCTTTGAAGAACTTTGCGGAAGTTTGCGGTAATTCAAACTATTCAAAGAAAGAATCTTTCAGAAAAAAGATTTTCGGTAAATAATATTGAGAATGTGTGGGCTTCGCCCACACATTCTTTTAATATTGCCGAAAGCCGTTGCGGAATTCCGCTTTTTATGATATAATATCTTTGTATGTTTCAGTTAACTTATGAGAGGAATTTTAAATATGAAATGGACACAGATAAAGGTAAGCGGTAACATTAAATACAAGGATGATATCTGCGCTGTGATGACTATGGTCGATCAAGGGCTTATGATCGAGGACTACAGCGACGTTACCGACGGACTTAACGCTATGTACGGAGAACTGCTTGATGAAAGCATAATTAATGCCGACAAAGAAAAGGTAAGCGTCAGCGTTTTTATAAGTGAAGAAAAAAACTATGCCGAGGCTGTAACTTTTCTTCGCGACAGATTCTCTCTGCTCGGCATTGACGTTGTAACCGAGGTTATCGGCGTAGACGAAGCTGACTGGGCAGATGCTTGGAAGCAGTATTATAAGCCCGTAAAATGCGGAAAAAATATTGTGATCGTACCCCTTTGGGAAAAATACGATGCGCAGCCTACGGATGTTATAATCAAGATGGATCCCGGTATGGCGTTCGGTACGGGAACACACGAAACTACGAGGCTTTGCCTTGCGATGATGGAAAAGCATATGACAAAAGATATGACGGTACTCGATATGGGTACGGGAAGCGGAATACTTGCGATATATGCGGCAAAGCTGGGCGCAGAAAAAATTGATGCTTACGATATAGACCCCGTTGCAGTAAAGGTTGCAAAAGATAACTTTGTGGAAAACGGCGTAGAAGACAAGATTTTCTGCGACGTATCCGACCTTATGCAGAATGCCGACAAAACAAGAGAAAAATACGATTTCGTATGCGCGAATATTGTTGCCGATATAGTAATAAGACTGTCTGAATGTATGGGAGATTATGTAAAGCTCGGCGGACTTTGCGCCGTTTCAGGCATAATAGATACACAGGCAGAAAGGGTTAAAAAGGCTGTAAGCGAAAAAGGTTTTGTGCTAATTGACGAAGAAAAAGAGAACGATTGGTGTGCTTTTGTCTTTAAAAGAGCTTGATTTTTATTGTTTTGTGTAAAAAGGAATGTATTTTGCACAAAAAAGTATATAAATTTTTGTGAATTCTTTGAAAAATTATTTGACAAAATGACCATAATGTTGTATAATATTTTGGAATTGGCTCTTGCAGACGGTCATTTACAGAGGGGAGAAAGTAATGTCATACCCGAGATTTTTCGTTGAAAATGAGATAATAGAGGGAAGCTCTGTTATTCTCGACGGCGAATCGGCTCACCACATATCAAAATCGCTCAGAATGAAGGTGGGCGAAAAAATAGTTGTGTGCGACAGGAAAAGAAACGAATACGAGTGTGTGATCGTGTCTTTTTCTTCCGAAAGCGTTGAGGCGAGAATTGAGGACGTAAGACGTTGTCTTTCAGAGCCCGAGTATAAGATTACTTTGTATCAGGCTTGTCCGAAATCGGACAAGATGGATACTATAGTACAAAAGGCGGTCGAACTCGGAGTCAATGAAATAGTTGCTTTTTTGAGCGACAGATGTATTGCAAGATACGATGCGAAGGATTTTGAGAAGAAGTGTGCGCGATGGCAAAAGATTGCGCTCGAAGCGGCAAAGCAGAGCGGACGCGGATACGTTCCGAATGTCAGATGGCTTGCTGACTTGAAAAGCGTAATTGTTGAAGCAAAAGAAAACGGAGAACCGTTTATGTGTTATGAAGACGAAGAAAAAATAACGCTTAAACAGTTTTTGGTTGAGCGTAAGGATAAAAACTCATTTTCTTTCATAATCGGTTCGGAGGGCGGTTTTTCTTCGAAGGAAGCGGAAATATGCCGGGAGAACGGAGTATACACCGTGGGACTCGGACAGAGGATACTCAGAACCGAAACTGCATCGGGCTACGTGCTCTCGTGTTTTGCATACGAAAGAGAACTTTAAAAAACAAGCGATCAATAATGTACCCGTATAAAGAATATCGGGATATCGGAAGGAGCATTTTGGGAAATGTCTAACAGATTATTTCAGGGAATAATTCATCAGATGAAGGACGCCGTCGACAGAGTGATCGGCGTAGTTGACGAAAACGGAGTTGTTATTTCCTGCAGTGAGCTTGGAAGAATAGGCGAATCCAGAGTAAACGTAAAGGACGAGCTCGCTTATACTGCGGATACCGTTGCAAAAGACGGTTATACATATCGCCCCTTGGGAAGCGGTGCGAACGCGGAATATATTGTATTCGTTGAGGGTGAGGATAAAAAGGCTGAAAGTACGTCAATGATACTTTCAATCGCTTTGTCAAACATTAAAAGCCTGTATGACGAAAAATATGACAAGGGTTCGTTTTTGAAGAATATCATTCTTGATAACATTCTTCCCAGCGACATATATATGAAATCGAAGGAGCTTCATTTTGCGAATGACGTACAGCGTATCGCGTTTCTCATCAAGTTCCACAGCAAGAGCGATATTATGCCTTTCGATATCATTCAGAATATGTTCCCCGACAAGAACAAGGACTACGTTATCAGCGTAGGCGAAAGCGACGTTGTTCTTATCAGCGAGATCAAGGGTAACTGCGATATGCGCGAAATGGAAAAGATTGCGCGTCAGATCGTAGATACTCTGAATACCGAGTTCTTCGTAAGGGTATCGATCGGTATCGGTACTGCCGTTACTAACATTAAGGACCTTGCGACTTCGTTTAAAGAGGCTCAGGTTGCCATTGAAGTAGGCAAAGTATTCGATACGGAAAAAAATATTGTAAGCTATGAAAACCTCGGTATAGGCAGACTTATCTATCAGTTGCCCACCACGCTTTGCGAGATGTTTATGCAAGAGGTATTCAAAAAGGGCTCTCTTGAATCGCTCGATCACGAGACTCTTATGACCATACAGTCGTTCTTTGAAAATAATCTTAACGTATCCGAGACGGCGAGAAAGCTTTTCGTACACAGAAATACTCTCGTATACCGTCTTGAAAAAATTCGCAAGCTTACGGGACTTGATCTTCGTGAGTTTGAACACGCGATCACCTTCAAGGTCGCATTGATGGTACAGAAGTACCTTACGTCGAAACCCACTAAATTTTAAAAAGGTACAGCTTGCCCGAAGCGTTATCGAGGGGAAAACGTATACGCTTTCGGGATTTCCGGTAAGTTTAAAAGAGGGGAATTGTTTATGATAGAATTTGAAAACGTAACAAAGGTCTATCCCAACGGTACACTTGCGCTTGACGGGGTAGACTTGAAGATAAACGACGGCGAATTCGTATTCATCGTCGGCTCGTCGGGGGCGGGTAAATCAACTTTGATGAAGCTTTTGCTTCGCGAAGAAAAGGTAACCTCGGGTACTATAAAGGTCGATGAATTTGACCTTTCTTGTATGTCAAACTACAAAGTACCCTATTACAGACGCCAACTCGGCGTAGTGTTTCAGGACTTCAGACTTTTCCAGAACAAGACGGTATTTGAAAATATTTCGTTCGTTATGCGCGCGATCGGCGAAACCAATTCGCGTATAAGAAAGCGCGTACCCGCCATTCTCAACATCGTAGGGCTTCAGGATAAGATGAAATGTTATCCGAGAGAGCTTTCGGGCGGTGAACAGCAGAGAGTAGCTCTTGCAAGAGCTTTAGCAAATAATCCCGGTATTATTATTGCGGACGAGCCTACGGGTAACCTTGACCCTGAGCTCAGCTTTGATATGATGAACCTTCTCCGTCGTATCAACAGAAGCAAGAATAAGACGGTCGTTGTTATTACCCACGAAAAAAACCTCGTTGACCACTTCCAAGAAAGAGTTATCCGACTTGAAGACGGAAAGATGGTTGAAGACAGAGTAGGGGGTATGTTCGAATGAGAAGATACAGTATAATGTATTTCATCAGCCAGAGTATCAAAGGACTTTGGCGTAACGGCGTTATGACGTTAGCTTCGATCATCGTACTGATGTCCTGCCTTGTTATAATGGGTAGTTTTTCGCTAATCGTTATGAACCTTAACACAAACCTTGACAGCCTTGGAGATATGAACGAGATCGTCGCTTTTATCGATCCCGAAAAATCGGCTGAAGAGGTTGACTCAATCAGAAAAGCCGTAGAAAAATACGACAACATAAAGAATTTGGAATTTATTTCACCCGAAGAAGCGCTGGAGCAGGAAAAGCAAAAATATGAGGGTGAATATTCATACTTTTTTGAAGGAATTACGAGTGATATCTACCCGGCGACCCTTGTTATAACCTATCAGGATAACGCGAAGGTGGAAACGCTCAAATATGACCTTGAACATACCGAAGGCATTTACAAAGTAACCTGCCACGCGGACATAGCTGAAACGCTCGAAACGGTCAAAACGGGTATCATATATATTTTCGTATGGTTCTTGGCAGTTCTTTTCGTTGTAAGTGTATTCGTAATTATAAACACCATTAAACTCGCGGTCTTCGGCAGAAGACAGGAAATAAGCGTAATGAGATACGTCGGGGCGACCAACTGGTTTATTATGCTGCCCTTTATTCTCGAAGGCGTTTGGATAGGTCTTTTGTCCTCAGGTATAGCGTATTTTATAGAGATGTCGATATACAAATTCATCGCAGGAGTAGTTGCTACCGACTACCAGATGTTCACCTTGGTCCCTTTCGGCACGGTACAGCTTCCCATTCTGCTCTCGTTTATCGGAATAGGTGTTGTTACGGGTATAATCGGCAGTTCCATCTCCCTCAGAAAGAATCTGAAGGCATAAGTTAAAACACACAAAAATTAAGGAGAAAAAATATGACGAACAGACGAAGCGTATTGTTGAAGATAGTATCTTTCATAGTGGTCATTGCTTGTTGTGCAGGCATATTGTATTCACCGTTGAATGAAGTATATATAACTCGTGCGTCGGCGGCTACCGACTCCACACAAAAAGGCTATGAAGACAGAATTGCAGCCTTGCAAAAAGAACAAAAAGAATATGAAAAAAAGATGAAGGAAGCTCAGAAGGACGCATTGGCTTTCCTCAAAGAAAAAGAATATCTTGACAAGCAGATTGAAAATCTGAACGAACAGATTATTATATCAAACAATCTTATTGAAGAATACAGAGCGGCTATTGAAAACAAAGAGGCTGAGATCGTCAATAAGCAGAGCGAATATGATAAGAAATACGGACAATTCAAAGGAAGACTCCGCGTTTCGTACGAAGACGGCATTATGGGTTATCTCGTTATGCTTTTTAAAGCAAAGAGTCTTTCGGATTTTTTGACAAGCTTTGAAAGAATGACGAATATGCTTGACTATGACAAGCGTACAATGAAGACTCTGAATGAAGAAAAAGCGGCTTTATCGAACCAAAAGACCGAGCTTGAAAACGTTAAGGCAAGTCAGCAGGCTGCTTATGACAGCTTGAAACAAACTGAATCCGAACTTCAGAAAAAGGCTGATGAGGCTGCAAACTTCTATCAGAAGGAAATTAAAAACGAGGCGGAATTCAAGAAAAAGCTCGCGGCTGCTCAGGCTGCAGAAAAGAAGGAAAACGAAGCGCTTGACAAATACCTTGAAGAACTTGCAAAGAAGAATAACGGCGTATATACAGGCGGAGCATTAAGCTGGCCCTTGCCGATGGAGCAGAATAAGATTACATCAAAATTCGGTAAGCGTACATACAAGATTTGGGGTAAATGGGTAACCGATACCCACAGGGGAATTGATATTTCCGTTCCCTCGGGAACTTCCGTTTATGCTTGTGCAGACGGCACGGTCGAAAAGGCACAGTGGTCGAACAGCTACGGCTACTACGTATTGATCAGCCACGGCTCAGGCTATACCACACTCTATGCACATAACTCGTCTCTGAAAGTAAAAGTAGGACAGAAAGTCAAGAGGGGCGATTTGGTTGCAAAATCCGGTAGTACCGGCAACTCGTCGGGACCTCACCTGCATCTTGAAATTGCAATTGACGGTAAGCTTCAGGATCCGTTGGCAAACGGAATCCTCTCGCACCCCAAGCTTGTTTACTATTGTTAAAACAGCTATATAAAACGGAGAAAAAATGTCAAAAAAGATAAGTTGGCCAATATTTCTGATTGTGTGCGCGCTTCTTGTGATAATCACTTTTCAGATGACGTTAATCTTTGTAACTCAAAACTACAGAGAGATAATCGCTGAGGAAAACGCGAACAACACGAAAGAAAATTGGGAAAGTAAGCTCGAATATATAAACGAGCTTACACAGTTGTATTTCCTCAAAGAGATACCCAAAGAGGTGCTTGAGGAGGTACTGCCTGCGGCATATATCGCGGCTTTGGGCGATAAGTATACTTACTATATGTCCAAGGATGAATACGAGGCTTTCAACTCGAATCTTAACGCGGATATGCAGGGTGTAGGCATAAATATCGTATATAACAGCGAGATGAATGCACTCGATATTATAAGCGTTGTAAGCGGCTCGCCTGCTATGGAAGCGGGTGTCAAGTCGGGAGACCTTATTCACATTGTCGAAGGACAAAAAGTGGCGGAGATCGGATATTACGAGGCTTTGAACGTAATGCTCGGAAAAGCGGGAACTGTCGCAAACTTTTCGGTTCTCAGACCGAGCGGCGAGAAATATGAAGAGATTGCTTTCTCGATTAAACGCGGATTTATCGTCGAAGAAACCGTAAGCGGCAAATTGCACGGCGAAAATATAGGCATCATCCGCATTGAAGAATTTGACAAGAAAACGCCCGAACAGTTCAAAAAAGCGATGGACAGTCTGATTTCTCAGGGGGCAGACAGGTTTGTGTTTGACGTAAGATACAACCCGGGAGGCGATCTTGATTCCATAGTGGCTATTCTCGATATGCTTCTGCCCGAAGGACCGGTTATCAGAATTATTGACCGATACGGTCGGGAGTCGGTTCTCGAATCGAAAGCAGGGTGTTATGACTACCCGATGGCAGTTATAACAAACGGTAACACAGCAAGCGCCGCGGAGCTGTTTACGTCGGCGTTGCGCGATTATGAAAAAGCTGTTATTGTCGGTGAAAAAACCTATGGAAAGGGAACAATGCAGAGTGTTATTCCTTTGCCCGACGGTTCGGCTGTCTGTATGACCACACAGACGTATTGTCCGCCGAAATCCGACAGCTATAACGGAATCGGAATCAAACCGGATATTGAAGTTTTTATTGACGAAGCTTATTCTAACGTCAGCATATTGAAACTGACTTTTGAACAAGATACACAATTACAGGCCGCTGTTGCTGAATTGGCAAAGTAAGCGCGGTAAATGCAATTATTGAAAAGAGGTTTACTATAATGAACAATCAGATTATTGTAACAAACGAAGGTCTTAAGAAGCTTCAGGAAGAACTTACGTTCCTCAAGACTACAAAGCGTAAGGAAATTACGGAAGCGATCAAGCTTGCACTTTCTTTCGGTGACCTTTCGGAAAACAGTGAATACACGGAAGCAAAAGATGAGCAGGGTAAAGTTGAGTCAAGAATCGTTGAACTCGAAGAAATGCTCAAGAACGTAAAAGTAATCAGCGACAGCGACGTTCATACGAACTCGGTAAACGTAGGTGCAAGCGTAAAATTGCTTGACGTAAAGAAAAACCGCGAAATTGAATACACTATCGTAGGCTCGACGGAAGCAGATGCAATGAACGGCAAGATCAGCGACCGTTCTCCCATCGGAAGTGCGATCATTGGTGCTGGTGTAGGCGACGTTGTAACCGTTACCGTTCCTGCAGGCGAGCTTGAATTCAAGATTCTCGATATTATGAAAAAATAAGCTGAAAAAGCTTTCTCTCAAACTATTGGCTATATAAGAAAATACGGGTAAATAAAAATGAGTGAAAATAACGTAAATACAAATGTTGAACAGAACGAACAGGAATATAACGAAGTAGTAAGAGTCAGAAGAGAAAAGCTTGCCGCGCTCAAAGAAGCAGGCAAAGACCCCTTCGTTCTTACAAAATATGACGTTGACGCATATTCCGAAAACGTAAGAGCAAATTTCGAAGAATTTGAAAACAAGACGGTATCCATTGCGGGCAGAATTCTCAGCCGCAGAATTATGGGTAAAGCGAGTTTTGTTAATATTCAGGACAGCGAAGGCAACATTCAGGCGTACATCCGCCGCGACGACGTTGACGAAGGTCTTGAAGAGGGCGAGTCTGTATACGCTGAATTCAAAAAATGGGATATCGGCGATATAATCGGTATCGAAGGCTTCGTTTTTAAGACGAAAACGGGCGAGATTTCGGTACACGCAAAGAAGATTAAGCTCCTTGCAAAATCGCTCCTTCCCCTTCCCGAAAAGTTCCACGGTTTGAAGGACACAGACCTCAGATACAGACAGAGATACGTTGACCTTATCGTAAATCCCGAGGTTAGAGATACGTTCTACAAGCGTTCAATGATTCTTAAAGAGATCAGAAACTACCTCGACTCCAAGGGCTTCCTTGAGGTTGACACACCTATCCTTGTTCCCCTTGAGATCGGTGCATCGGCAAGACCTTTCAAGACTCACCACAACACGCTTGATATGGATATGTATTTGCGTATTGAAACCGAGCTTTATCTCAAGAGACTTATCGTCGGCGGTATGCATAAGGTGTACGAAGTAGGCAGAATTTTCCGTAACGAAGGTATGGATACAAAGCATAACCCCGAATTTACTTCTATTGAGCTTTATCAGGCATTTACCGATTACTACGGTATGATGGACCTTGTTGAAGAGCTTTACAAGCTTCTTGCAGAAAAGATATGCGGCGGACTTGTAATCAACTATCAGGGTAACGAAATAGATATGGGCAAGTGGGAACGCTTGACTATGGTAGAAGCTGTAAAGAAATATGCAGGCGTTGACTACAACGACTGGAAGACGGACGAAGAAGCAAGAGAATGTGCAAAGAAGATGCACGTTAAGGTCGAAGATAACGCGACCAAGGGTACTGTACTTATTGAATTCTTTGATGCATATGTTGAAGAAAAGCTTATCCAGCCTACGTTTATTTACGACTATCCCGTTGAAAACAGCCCTCTTGCAAAGAGAAAGCCTGAAAATCCTGCATTTACAGAGCGTTTTGAATATTTCATCAATGCGACAGAGTTTGGTAACGCGTTCAGCGAGCTTAACGACCCCATTGACCAGAAAGAACGTTTTGAGAGACAGGTTGAAGCGAAGAGAGCGGCAGAACCCGAAACGGGCGCAGAAGTTGACTACGACTACGTTACGGCACTTGAGTACGGTATGCCACCCACGGGTGGTCTGGGCTTCGGTATAGACAGACTTGTAATGCTTCTTACAGATAGCGCGTCAATCAGAGACGTTTTGCTGTTTCCGACGATGAAACCGTTAGACTGAAAAGTTACGATAACCCAAGATATCTGCTTATATCTTGGGTTATCTTTATGTCTTAAACCAAAACTTAAACCAATTCGTGCTAAAATATAAAGAAGTACAGATAGGTGATACAGTTTATGGATTTTTATCAAAAAAGCAATTATTATCAATCATTTTGCTTTTAATTGTGATATAATTAATTTGTGAGGGAACAAATATGGAACGTATACAGATAAGATTAGCTTTAGATTATATCGAAGAACATTTAAAAGATGAGCTTGATAACAAGATTCTTGCGCAAATTTCAGGTTATTCTGAATACCATTTTATACGTATTTTCCGTAAACATATTCACCTCACGCCTGCTGACTACATACGTAAACGAAGAATTTCAGAGATAGTACGCCGTATTGGAGAGAAAAACCGTTCGATATCGGCTATTGCTTTTGAATACGGTTTTAACTCCAAAGAAAATTTCACTCGAGCTTTTAAGAATGAACATAACATTCTCCCTACTGAATGGAAAACAGCAAATTGCAGTTTAAGATTGTTTATGCCGTTTTCGTTTGAATCCTCCAACACACAACCAACAGTGTCAATGCAGCATCTTGAAGGATTTGCCCTGATTGCATATCAGTTTAATGAAGAGTTGCCACCAAAATGTTGGAATATATACAATGTTGAAAAGCGGTCGGTCAAGTTATCTGGCGGAGACGTTGTTGAAGACTTCGGTGCAATGATATGGGATAATGAGAAAAAGCAACTGAATTACCATATTGGAATAAAAGCCGATGTTGCAAAAGGCGATACTACAAACACAATACAACTTAAAATTAGCGGTGGACTATATGCTGTTTTTGAAACACCTACCGCCACTCAACACGATTTTGTAAGTACCATAAGAAGTACGTGGGATTGGATTTATCGTAATTGGCTGCCAAACAGCGGATATCATAAAGCTCCCGGTTTTGAACTGGAGAGTTATATAGAAAACAGTAGAAAATACACAGAACGTATATACATACCAATTGAAAAGGAGTAAATAATTATGGCGAAAATTATTAAAGTTTTTAAAGAAAATATCCCGACGATGAGGTTTATCGGTAAGAAATACGACAACTTCGGACATTGGGGGGAATGGTGGCAAAACGGGTGGTTTGATTTGCTTGAAAACTCAATGGGAGGTACCGATAAAATTCTTTCTGTTTGGGAAAATGGCGGCGGTTATATAGGCGTTGAAAGAAGAGCGGAAGGACAACCCTTTGAATATTACATAGGGATGCTTACACCTAAAAACACACCCGTTCCCGCAGGTTTTGTTAGTATTGATTTTGAAAATTTGAGTTTAGGGACTTGCTGGATCTATGGTAAGGAAAATGAAGTGCACGACACAAGTGCTTGCAAACAAATGATCACTGAAAACGGTATGAAAATATGGCAGGACGAAAACGGCGCAGTTTGGTCATTTGAAAACTGCTTATGCCCTCGTTATACCACCCCTGACGAAAATGGTAATGTAATTCTCGATTATTGCTATTTTGTAAGCGAGTAGTTTCTTGAACCAATTTAAGCCACAGCTTAAACCAATAAATGTTTCGCAATCTTAACTTATCGAAAGTTATCGTAACCACTTGCAATATGAGAGAGGTTGGGATCGGAACTTATCGAGCGTGAGCGTAACTTATCCTACTTTGAAACGGCTATTCCCCACAATGAAACCCCTTGCAGAGTAAAACTAAGCCGAAAACGCTTATTTCCAAGTGTTTTCGGCTTTCTTGTTAATCTAAAACTTTTTGAAAAAATAACGTTTACAAAAGATTTACGACAAATAATTTTTTGGACAACTCCAAAACCTTACGCCAAATTCGTGTTGTAAATAGTGGAATTAAGTGTTTCTATTGTAAAAAGTTGTTTTTTATGATAGAATATAACAAATAAGAATTACAAACTCTTCAGGAGCTTAATTATGACAGATACAGATAGAAGAAGAGCCGCAAAGGCTTTTGCGGAATATTGGAAATACCGTGGTGACGAAAAGAGTGACAGCCAGTCCTTTTGGCTTTCTCTTGCACGTGATGTTCTTGGCGTTGCAGAACCTGAAAAGTTTATACTGTTTGAGGAACGAGTAAAGCTTGACCACACGAGCTTTATCGACGGTCACATTCCCTCCACTCACGTGCTGATTGAGCAGAAAAAGAAAGGTCTCAATTTGCGGAGCCCTATCCGTCAATCCGATGGAACATTGCTTAATCCTTTTCAGCAGGCCCAGAGATATTCGGCGGCACTGCCGTATTCACAGCGTCCTCGTTGGATTATCACTTGCAATTTTGAAGAGTTCCTTATTTACGATATGGAGAAGCCAACCGGTGAGCCGGAAAGCATTTTGCTAAAAGATCTCGGCAAGGAGTATTATCGCCTGCAATTTCTTGTAGAAGAAAAGAGCGAGCTTCTGCACCGCGAGGAGCAAATATCCATCAAAGCAGGAGAGCTTGTTGGCAAATTGTACGACGCTATTTTGAAGCAATATATTCACCCAGACAGTGAGGAAACTCTGCGCAGTCTGAATATGCTTTGTGTCCGTCTCGTATTCTGCCTTTATGCAGAGGATGCGGGTATTTTCGGTGGGCATCTAAAATTCTATAATTATATAAAGAGTTTTAACGTGAAAGATGTGCGCCGCGCACTCATCGACCTTTTCCATGTGCTTGATACCAAAACCGAAGAGCGTGATCCGTATATGGATGACGCTTTGGCGGCGTTCCCTTACGTGAACGGCGGTTTATTTGCTGATGAAAACATTGAGATTCCCAACTTTACACAGGAAATTGTTGACTTGCTTTTGCACAACGCAAGCGAAGATTTTGACTGGTCGCAAATTAGCCCCACTATCTTTGGTGCAGTATTCGAGTCTACTTTGAACCCCGAAACAAGACGTTCCGGTGGTATGCATTACACCTCTATTGAGAATATACATAAGGTTATTGATCCGCTGTTCCTGGATGAACTCCGAGAGGAACTTGCGGAGATCAAGGCGCTGAAAGTACCCAAAATTCGTAACGATAAAGCAGAGGCTTTCCGCGAAAAGCTGTCTAAGCTTATGTTCTTTGACCCTGCCTGTGGTTCCGGTAACTTTTTAACCGAAACCTATATTTCTCTGCGCCGTTTGGAAAACGAAGCATTGGAGATTATCAACCAAGGACAAATTTTGCTCGGCTTTGACGGTATTATCAAAGTATCTATTGGTCAATTCTACGGCATCGAAATTAACGATTTTGCTGTAACCGTTGCAAAAACTGCGCTTTGGATTGCAGAAAGTCAAATGCTCAAAGAGACAGAGGACATCGTAAATATGTCCCTCGATTTCTTGCCACTGAAATCCTATGCTAATATTGTAGAGGGCAACGCTCTTCGTACTGATTGGGAAACTGTCGTACCGAAGGACAAGCTTGATTATATTATGGGTAATCCGCCTTTTGTTGGTGCATCTATGATGACAAAAGAACAAAAGGATGACGCAGTAGCAATTTTTGGGAAAATTAAATTATCCAATAGTATTGACTACGTGGGTGCTTGGTATCATAAAGCAGCAAAATTGATACAAGGAACCAATGTAAGAGTAGCATTAGTATCAACCAACAGTATTACACAAGGTGAGCAGGTATCACCTCTTTGGGAAACTTTGTTTACTCATTATGGCATTCATATAAACTTTGCTTATAGAACTTTTCGTTGGGACAGTGAAGCTAACCTTAAAGCCCATGTTCACTGTGTAATCGTTGGATTTAGTGTTGAAGAAAATTTGGGAAAGAAAAAATTGTTCGATGGCGATCATTTTCAATTCGTTGATAATATCAACGGCTATTTAATAAATGCGCCAACTGTTTTTGTAACAAGTAGAAGTAAGCCGATTTGCGATGTTCCTAAGATGACAAAAGGAAACCAACCTACAGATGATGGAAATTTCATACTCTCCAAAGAAGAAAGAGATGCGCTTGTCGCTAATGATCCAACTGTAGCACCGTGCATTAGACGTTATGTAGGAGCAAAAGATTTTTTAAATAACGATATTGAAAGATATTGTTTGTGGTTAAAAGGCGTATCTCCTGCACTGTATAGAAAAAACAAGGAAATTGCTAAAAGGTTGCTTGCGATTAAACAGTTTAGAGAGAATAGCTCTGCTGAGCCAACACGTAAATCAGCCGAGAAACCATATCTTTTCTTTTCAACACCGCAAACAGACGAAAACTATCTTATCATACCAAGGCATTCATCTGAAAACAGAAAATATATACCAATAGGATTTATGGAGCCAGAGGTGATTGCCTCTGATGCGTGTGCAATTATTTGTGGCGCAACGTTATATCATTTTGGTGTGTTAACATCTAATGTTCACAATGCTTGGATGAGAACTGTTGCCGGTCGCTTAGAGATGAGATATAGATATAGTGGTTCAGTTGTGTATAACAACTTCCCTTGGTGCAATCCTACCGCCGAACAGAAAAAGAAGATTGAGGAAACAGCACAGGCTATTCTTGACGCCCGCGCGCTTTACCCCGATTGCTCTTTGGCAGACCTTTACGATGAAGTTGCTATGCCGCCCGAGCTCCGCAAAGCACACCAAGCAAACGACCGCGCCGTAATGCAGGCGTATGGGTTTGATGTAAAGACAATGACGGAGAGCAGTTGCGTTGCAGAGCTTATGAAGATGTATCAAAAGTTAACGAAGTAATTGATACTAATTCAGATATCGTAAGAAATTTTTATGTATTAAAACAGGAGTGAAATAGATGTCGCAAACTGTATACGGAAACTTAGAATTGCATGGTAAAATCTTCCCGTTTTTACTTGATGGACATTATGTACATATAGTTCAGCAAGCATTTCAAAATTCCGAGGAATTCATAGAAAAAGATTATTCATCTCTACGAGGAGTTACATCGGATAATCGCGATATTTTGTTTATAAATTGTCACCTCATTTCAACAGCATTTGATGCTAAAACAATTTTTTCGATTCAGGGCTATGCCATTTCTGTTAGAAATGTTGGAGAACCTTGTGACTTTTCTTTTGACAGAATGACTTTCTACTCCGAGGCAATAAATACATTTTACTCTCCTCAAAACGCAATTGACAAACAGTCAAGTGATCTTGGCTTTTTGGCTGAAGAGTGGAACGGTGCAATGTCTATTGTCTTAAAACCATTTGAAGAAACAAGCATTGCATTTAACTTTGACGAAGTGACCATTTGCGAATTGAATATAGCGAGATATATCAATATAAAAGATGGTACAGAAAAAATAGGAGATTTAATAACCAGTTTTTCTTATTGCTTTTCAAATAAACGAATGCCTAACGATATATGCAAGTATTATCTTTATTTGTATGATTTTTTGTCATTTGTTAACTATAACAAAAATATTCCTTTTGAGAAAATTCTTCTTGAAACGAAAGATTCTACAGGCAATTTTTCGCAAGTTGCAAAGGTAATTATTTTTACCAATGCATCTTCATATGACGGAAACACCAGGAATACCATTATTGCCGATGATTTGCCAAAAGAAAAACTTGGATTAATTTTCAAAAAGGTATCTTCCCTTAGAAATAATGATAGAAGGCTATCTCTTTACTATCCTGCTAATTTTCAAGAAAGAAATGTAACAGATCCCAGTAAGTGGTTATCTTTGGCTTTATGTTTTGAGGGGCTCTTTACCGAAATCAATCCTGATTTTAAGGAAAAAGAAAATGTCAATTTTAAGAATGTCAAATCACTAATTCAAAATACGGTTCAATCAATAGATAAGACGAAGTTAACAAAAAAGGAGAAAAAATATTTTTCGGATTTTGAAGAACATATTGCAAGATATGAGGGTGTTTTGGAAGAAAAATTCAACTTTGTTTTAAACAGCAATCCAAAAATTCTTAAGACATCATCTAACCAAAACTACGGGAAAATTTATGCTGAATATAGAAATAAATTAGCGCATGGAACGATAAATCCTTTAGGTGATAACGAAATTGAGGTATACAGATTACTAAGAGCTATGATATATATTCTCTTGTTAAATGATATTAAATTAGATGAAAAAATTCTTTCAAAGATTATAAATAAAGTATTTTTATAAAATTAAACTGCGGAGTGAATAATGATACATTTTAATCCCAACTTAGTTAGCCAAGCAATTAAAATTGCACATGAGGCACAAGAATTGTCTGATGTTTTAAACGATCTCAATAGAATCAATGCCGCTTTGTCGGCTGTAACAAGTATCGAAAATTTGATAAGGGCGCGGATGCTCGACAAAGAACTTCGCGAAAAATATTCAACCATTAATAAAACAGTTGAGATAGCAAATAGTTTTTCGGGAGTAACTGCAAATTCACAAAGCAGATCAAGTGATTTACCCGAATATGCAAATCTCAAACAGGATTATTTCGGTATCTTATGTTATGTTCTTTTGAAAAAGGAAATTACAACTTCAATTGAGCAATTTATTGAAAAAGTGGATTGAACAGTTTTGGAAAAGGTGGATAATCAATTGCAGGAGTATATCTCGAAAGATAAATTAACAGAAATTATTGATGGACTACATCTTCAAATGGTGTGGGTATGGTTAGCTATTGATTCATTAGACGCCATCAAAACCATTGACAAGGTAAAAATCAAACGAGCTCAAAATTTTATGTATATAACCCATAGCTCGTTGATTTATCGCTATTCAATGGAGTTAGCGAAACTATTCGATCAAAAAGATGGTTTATCCATATATCAAATTAGAAATATGTGTTTGCAAAACAAAGGATATTTTGATGCGTCTTTTGATATTGCAAAATATTGTAAAAACTTCAAAAAAGCATTAGGTCAATACAAATCTTTAATAAAAAATATTACAGAGCGAAGAAGAAAAACCTATGCTCATAATGATAAGGACTATTATTTGTTCAATCAAAAGGCTATTGATGACTTTCCTTTGGACATGCAAGAAATCAAGGATATGGCGAACATTATATATAGTTTTGCTAAGACAATGCAAAAAAAAATCGGGAGCAAGCGTACTAATCTCGGATATCCTGCAAATTCTGATGATGTAAAAAGGTTATTTGGTGAAAAAACCGATACTGATATATGGTTAGAAGAAAACGATGCTTTTTAATATGGAGATGAAATATGAATACTTTTTATAATCAAATGTTTAATCCGCAATATGTTAATTTGCAATATTACCGCCAAATAGAGCAATTGCAATATGAAGCAAAACAAAACGAAGAAGTTGCAAAGGCTGTTAAGGCAATTCATGATTTATGCGAAGCTGTAAACCAGTTAGATGAACGTCATCAGCAAATTGCATTTTCTGCTTGTCTTGCTGAAATGGCAAGAGAATATAATTGGTGAAAAGAAATACACTGTAGCCCATTGTTGATGATATATTAAAGATTTTATATTTTTACGACAAATGGAATAAAGTTACGCTGCCTTATGACAGGTTATTTTTTGCAATAAAGCCGCTTGGGATTAACAAAGTCAGAAAAAAGCAGGATAAATAATGGTATAACAATATCACCCGTAAAATCCCCACGATGAAGCCTTTAGATTAATAAAAATACCCCCTATGACCGAGGTCATAGGGGGGTCAAAATTATACTTGTATGTTTATGTATGATTTCGGAATAAAACCGCAATATTTGTAATATTATAAAAGTTTTTCGGGTTATAACCGCAAAACTATTAACTAACGAGACTCTTGGTGTTATACTAATAGCACACGGAGGTGGTTACTATGATATTTAGAGAAAATTATGTGAAAAAGATAATGGCATTTACCGACACAACTTTTGTTAAAGTTCTTACCGGTGTTCGTCGTTGCGGTAAGTCCACTATTATGCAAATGATAATGGACGAACTTCGTAAAAGAGATATTAACGATGAAAGAATAGTAAGTTATCGCTTTGACTCGATGGAATATGAAGGTATGACTGCGAAGCAGTTATACGAAATGATTAAAACCAAATTATCCGATACAGAGAAGACCTACTTGTTCCTTGATGAAGTTCAGAAAATAACCTCTTGGGAGAAAACCGAGAAGAGAGAATATGACCGTCTTCTTGAAATCAATGATAATTATCCGAAGTATCTGCTTCGTGCCGATGATTTCGCAGGTGGTAATTATCAGGGTATCAAGACAATGCACGTTGCTAATTTTCTGCTTTCAAAAGAATATTAAATATGTGGTAGGTAAGAAACCTAATTACACAATGCAAAGCACATCGGTCGTCCCGATGTGCTTTTTCTCTCTCCCCCCGTCCTATTTATAAAAACCTTGATTTTCAGAGGAATGTATGGTATTATAAGTGCGGTAAATCGCAAGTTTATATCGGCCCAATAAAAGTGAAATTTACTTATAAATTACCCACGGTATCCACGATTTACCCATAACATTCGAGACTGTGTTAGATTTAAAGATACAATATAAGAGGCTTTGTCAAACACTATGTCTATCCCCACCATAAAACCTTTGGACTAATATAGTTCAAAGAAATCCAGTAGTTATGCGGTTTTGCGGTGGTTTAGAGCCTTAAAAAACTACGCTACTACGCCAATTTTCACAAGAGATTTGCAGAGAAAAGTCACTATGATAGTCTAAAATATCAAGCACCGTGCAAACTGCACGGCGTTTTTATTATATATAAATTTTTTTAGTTATGTGAGATATGTAAAGTTGCATTTTTAAACGTTAAGGAAAGTACCCGTTATTGTTACATAACAAAACTGTGCAGTGCGCCTTAATGATGGGTAAGACAGTGATTTATTTGAAAACAAAAATCTTGTAATTACAAAATCAATATTAGAAAACGACATTTCATCTATTTACCCTTTTAGTTGCGCTAAAGGTATGTAAGGTATGTTATAATATGTCCCATATGCCATCGCGACTTATAATTTATATTTAATTTTTGTATTCTGATAAAGCAATAACAATATATATATTATTGATAATATTGAATATACAAAAAACGACCGTTAAAAAGTGTTATCTTTTTAACGGTTTGCAAACGTATTAAAAAGCGCCGTAGATGATTTTCTACGGCGCTTTTTTTTTCGCAGAGTTCCACACTCTGCAAATTAATGAAAAAAAGCAGTTAAAATAAGGGCTTAAAGAGTTTTTTTGACGGAAGCTCCTGACGGCTTTACAAACAGCCAACCATGACGACCTTATTCATATTGTCACGTTTAAGTTCTAAAGATGAGTGAACATATCTTTCAAGTGTGATCTGTGGGCTTGAATGGCCGAGAATTTCGCTTAATGATTTTATTTCAAAACCACCCTCTACACACCGAGTTGCAAAAGTGTGTCGGAGAGTATGGAAATGCACATCTTCAATATCGCAATCTTTAGTGTACCTTTCCATTTTGTACTGCAAGGATCTTGGCTCTATGAATTCATAAGGACTACCCGATAGAACAAATGCTGTCTGTGATAGCGGTTTGAACCTTTTGCAAAGGTTAATTGCAAAATCGCTTAAAGGTATAATCCGAGCTGAAGTATCGCTTTTTGGATCGCTGATTATAATTTTTGTTTTTGTAGTTCGGTTTATATCAAAATCCCTTAACCTTTGCATTGTGGAAGTGATCTTAATTATTCCGTCTTTAATGGATATGTTTTCCCAGCGGAGCGCACATATTTCTCCTATTCTCATTCCGGTAAGCAAGGTTAATAGAGTGCCGAACTTGCAGTAATCCATATCCTCAAGCAAATACTGAACAAATCGCATTTGTTCTTCTTTTGTCAGTACACGCATTTCCTTTTTTACATCTTTTGGGTAATAAATCTCAACATTAGGGAAAACCCCTTGATATTGACGGGCTGAATACTTTAATATTGAATGAAGAACAATTAAAATGTCTTTTACGGTTTTAGGAGCTAATTCTTCCTCATATAATAGTTCTTGTGTGAATTGCTCTACTAATATAGTTGATAATGCCTGAATGAAGCAACCGCCAAGTTTGGGTTTTATATGTTTTTCTATTGTAGTGTTATACTTCACATAGGTAGATTCCTTTACCTTTATCTTGTTTAACCGCAGCCATTCATCACAATAGTAAGAGAATCTTTTGCGGCGATTTTGTTCAGGGGATGGCACGTTTATCAACAAGGCCGCTTTTGCACGCTCTACCTTCTCCTTTGCTTCACGATATGTCTTTCCGTAACAATAGCCATAACTAGCCGAACCGTTGGGATCATAACCTTTTATATATCGAGCTTCCCAACGCTTATCTTTTCTTTTGTAAATATTTTCACCTTTTTTTGACATAATGAAACCTCCTTGATATTATGTAGTTTGAAAAAACTTTATCCTTTCCTTATTTTGACGGAGGTTCTGACGGCGGTACACCATTGCAAAATCGACAAAAACCATTGTAAAACTGCCTTTTAACCTCATCAAAAGGGAAAAAATCTTGAACTTTTTGCTTTTAGAGGCCAAAACCACTTGCGTTTTTGCGGATTATATGCTAAAATAACCCCCGTGGAGTGTGGAACTCTGCGAAAGCAGCTTAAAACAAGGGCTTATTCTATGTGCAATACTGTTTTTAGCATTTACCGGCAGAACCAAAGAGTTAATAATGTAAACTCTGTCGATTTTTTCGGCGAGAGTTTGTTTTTTGAGTATTTTATAGTAAATACTTATGCTGCTTTGAAGGGGGAAGATTGTAATGACGCAAGCAGAGCGAAAACTTGCGTTACTCTGTAGCACCATCTCTGTAATAGCTAGGGATGGCCTTGACAAAACAACAACAAGAGCTATTGCAACCGAAGCAAATCTGAATGAAGCTTATATTTATCAGTTGTTTGACAGTAAAGAGGATTTATTCAAAGAAGTCTTTGCAACCTTAGATGATGAACTGGTTTCAATAATTCTTTTCCGCTTACCTGTAATGTATATGGAATCTATGGACTTTGAAACCCGGTGCCGTGCGCTGTTCTTTTCTTGCTGGAGATTTATCCTCGGCAACAAAGATAAGTGTCTTTGTTTTATACGCTATTATTATTCGCCTTACTTTAAGAAATATTCATATGACGAACATAATAAGCGCTACCAAAGTGTTCTTGAAAAAATGACACCTGCCTTTCGTAAAAAAAGTAATGTTTGGATGTTGCTTAACCACATTCTGAACACAATGCTTGACTTTGCCGTAAAGGTGTTTAACGGAGATATAAATGATAATGACGATACTGCTGAACACGTATTTTTGGTTATTTACTCATCCGTTAAACCTTATATTGAACCCCATCATTTGATAAATAAGGAGGGATAACCAAAGATGCAAATGGAAAAGACGTTAAAAAGAGTCTGGGATGTTATTTCAACGATTGTTGTTGTTATAGTAGTAATATTTGCGATTCTTTTGGTTGGTGTGCGTTTGTTTGGTGTACAGGTATACTCGGTTATTTCAGGTTCAATGGAGCCTGAATATCCGGTAGGATCACTTATTTATGTTAAAGAAGTTGATCCTTCAAAAATTGAAGTAAATGATGTTATTACTTATGTGTTGCCTAATGATATGCCATCTACTCACCGAGTAATAAAAATTGATGCCGAAAAACAATTGTTTTACACAAAGGGAGATGCAAATAAAACTGAAGATGGAGCACCGGTTCATTTTAATAATTTAATAGGTACTCCCGTTTTCAAGATACCGTGTCTCGGATATGTTGCTTACTATATTCAGCATCCACCCGGTATGTATATTGCTATTGCTGCCGGAGCAGTTCTACTGATACTTGTCTTTCTGCCTGATTTATTCAAAAAGGATAAGAAGAAAGACGAGCACCCCACAAAACAGATGGGGATATAATTCAGGGGTAACGCCGTAAGGCTCCCAAATAAATACTTTTTAAGGAGGTTTTTGTTATGAGAACAAAAACGAAAGCATTGGCTCTGGCTCTTTGCGCGGTGTTACTCGTCGTTAGTACAGTATTCGTAACGATGGCATTCCTCACCGGCAGTGATTCGGTCCAAAACACATTCACGTTTGGTCAAGTTGGAATATCGCTAGACGAAGCAGAAGTTGACGCAAGCGGTAAAGTAAAAAATGGCGAAAACCGTAAATCTACAGATGGTCGTGTTGAGGGAAATGAGTATCATCTTATTCCCAGCCACAACTATGTGAAGGATCCTACGATCCACGTAGATGACGACAGCGAAAATTGTTTGCTGTTTGTAAAGCTTGAAAATGCTCTGGAGCCCATCGTTGCAGGTAAAAATACTTTTTCTGCTGAAGATCCTGCAGATACCGTTTATACCATTGAAGCACAGATGATGAAGAATGGTTGGACTCTTATTGACTCTGCCAATAACATTTGGGCTTACAATAAAGTCGTTGCTGAAAATGAACACATCAACGTGTTTGATGAGTTTACACTCACCGATAATGCTGATGTCTCCAAGTATGCAACAGTAAAGGATGATCAAGGGAATGTTAAAGGTGGCAAAACAATCAAAGTAACCGCATACGCAGTTCAGGCTGACGGATTTGTTGAAGATACTACAGTTTCTCCCGATGACGCGAAGAACGCTTGGGGCGAAACTAAAGATTCCTTTGAAAACTAATTTCGTAATTAAAGCAGAAGTGCTTAATTAATAACAAATACAATGAAAGGAGAAAAATGATATGACAACTAATAAGAAGCTAGTAATTGCCATCGTAGCTCTTTCGATCGCACTCGTTTGCGTTATAGGCGGCACACTTGCATTCCTTATTGATTCCACAGAAACGGTAACTAACACATTTACATACGGCGAAATTGATATTGAGCTTTGGGAGAATACCGTTGATGATGAAGGCAACCTAACGGAAACAAAGGATTACGACGGCATCGTATATGGAAAGATAGTTCCTGGTGATGTCGTTAATAAGAATCCTACTGTAACTGTTAAGGAAGGCAGCGAAGAGTGCTATGTATACGTAAAGGTTACAGATACTCTTGCAGTTGATTCTGTTGTTACCGATATGAGTATCGGTGAAAATAACGACTGGCAGGTTGTAAAAAATGATGGTAATGTAACTCTCTATCGCTATAAGACTACCGTAAAAGCTCCTGCTGAAAACAACGATAGCACTGCTGACGATATTAATATTGCTGTTTTCACAAAAGTTACCTTCCCCGGTGAACTTACCAATGATCAGATTGAAAGTCTCAAGGCAGCTGGTAACAAGATTGAAATCCAAGCTTACGCACATCAGTCCGAGAATATTGATGATGTAACTGTTGCCGATACTGAAGCAATCGCTTGGGCTAAAGTGACGGCTTCAAACTAATTCAAATCAACCCACGAAGTTAAAGAAAGGAAAAACGAAGCATGAAAAAAGGTTTAATTCTTGTTCTTGCTATAGTGATGGTTGTCTGCATCAGCATCAGTGCAACTCTTGCATATTTGTTCGTTGAGACAACCCCTGTAAAAAACACCTTTGAGTATGGCGATATCAACATAGAACTTAAGGAACATAAGTATGTAGACGGTAAATTGACAAACGAAGAAGTAACAGCTAACACCAGTTACAAAGTAGTTCCTGGTGTTAGCGAAGATAAAGATCCCTTCGTAAGAGTAAGGAAAGGCAGCGAAAAATGCTACATTTACGTTACTGTTGAAAATAGTGTAAAGTTGGATGATGGTACTGTTGTGGCTTCTGTTAATATCAATACAACTGATTGGGTTAAGGTCGCCGCCAGTGGTGATATCACACTTTACCGTTACAAAGACGTAGTTGATGTTTCTGATGCTACAGAGGATATTGAACTTCCGGTGTTTACAACAGTAACCTATGATGCTGAGAAGATTCTTAAGGACAATATTGCACAAGTCAAAGACGATACAATTACCGTTATTGCTTATGCATATCAAGCAACCAATGTGGAACAGAGCTATGCTGATACAGCTGTAAAGACTATGGCAGACATCTCCTAATTTAAGTCTGAATTGACAATTAATATCCTAAATGAAAGGAAACAATACCATGAAAAAGAAGATTTTATCAATTTGCCTCGTTGCAATTATTGCAATTACAGCGATTGCAGGTGCTTCTCTTGCATACCTCACCGATCGTGATAGTGCAGAAAACGTATTCACTTTCGGAAATGTAGAGATTAAACTTAACGAAACGTTTGAAGATAACGAACTCATTCCCGGTAAGAAGCTTGCCAAGGAAGCAACTATCGCGAACACCGGTAAAAATGATGCTTGGGTTTGGATCACGGTAGCAATTCCTACTGTACTTGACGGTGGTGCTGATGCTTCCAAGAACGTTCTTCATATGAATATTCCCGGTAAGTATTGGGATGATTATTTTGATGATCCCAAATATTCCGATGGTACGGTAACAATAGACCAGACATGGAATGCTGATTATAACTCTTTCAATACAATGATTGATAATGTTGAATATACAGTATATACACACCTTTATAACGGTAAACTTGCTGCAGGCGCTACAACAACAACTTGTCTCAGCACTGTATATCTTGATGCTCATGTAGATATCAATACTGACGGACAGCTCTATTGGGTAGAAGACGGAACAGCAACCAAAATCGATTGGAATGTAAATGATAACGGTGCTCCCAGCGTTTACGTTTCTGCTTACGCTATCCAGAAAGAGGGTTTTGAAAACGTTGAAGATGCTTATAAGGCATACAATGAACAGTGGGGTAACAATGGCGCAGAATACGGTGCAGTTGTGAAACCCGCTACCCAGCCCGCAGCATAAATCACGATTTTCCTACGATAAAGGAGACATTATATTATGAAAAAGAAAATTGTATCAATTGCACTTGTTGCTTGTCTTGCACTTATGGCAATCGCCGGTGCATCTCTTGCTTACTTTACAGATACTGATGATGCAACCAACGTGTTCACCTCCGGAAAAGTAGACATTACCCTTAATGAAGTGTTTGACGAAGAGAAAGCACAGCTTATCCCCGGTGTTGATATTCAGAAGGACGTTACGATTTCTCTCAGTGACGATAGCGTTGAATCTTATGTTTGGTACACTTACGCCATCCCCGCAGTACTTGATGATGCCAACGATCAGGCTTTCAACAATATTATTCACGTTAATCATGCAGGAAGAAACTGGCTTGGCTATCAGAACGATGAGAAGTATTGGGCAGAAGGTCAGACCGCAGCTACTCCTGAGGATCAGTGCTGGATCATTGATAACGTTGTAATTGAACTGAAGGAAATTGACGGCGTTCTCTACAACGTATATGTAGTTCTCTACAACGGAACTCTCGATGCAGGTGAAAAAACCACGATCGGTATGACTAATGTTTATTGCGACACCAAGGTTGATTTTGACAACAAAACAGGTAAATACACAATCAATGGTCAGGACATCGGATTTGATCTTAACAACGTTAAGATCATCGTTACCGCTTACGGCATCCAGGCGGCAACATTCAACACTGTTCAGGAAGCATATGCTGCATATAACGCGCAGCTGGAAGATATTCCTGCAGGCGCAGTTGATATTGATTAATTGAAATAACAGATCCGAATACTCTGCTCCCTTTTGGGAGCAGGGTATATACGGGTACCTCAGCTTGACTGAGATGTCCATATATGCCCTGCTATAAATACGAGCGGGTTTTATAAGATTATTATATTTGATGGAAGGAAATGAGCGATGAAAAAGAAAATATTGGTTTGCGCTTTCATAGCTGTTTGCTTGTCAATTGTTGCATATAGTACTACTGCATATTTTACATATGAAGATACTGCTACTAATGTAATAACGATGGGAAATATCAAAATTGAATTACAGGAGTTGGCAATTCCGGGTAGTGGTGGAGATCCAATTCCTTTCGAGGACGCAATTGATGTGCTTCCAGGAATGGATGTATCAAAAATTGTTCAAGTAAAGAACGTCGGAGCTCAACCGTCTTGGATTAGAGTATCTGTTGCAAAATCCATATTACTTGCTGACGGTATCATCGGTGAGGTAGATTTATCACTCATTACATATGATTTGAACACGCAATATTGGATTGAACAGGACGGATATTTTTATTACAAAGATATTGTTAATCCCGGCGAAACAACAGAACCGCTGTTCACGAAAGTGATGTTCGCGTCTAATATGAGCAATATGTATCAGCGAAGTAAAGCTACAATAAAAATCAATGCACAAGCAACACAAGTGGTTAACAACGGCAGCATGGTATTTGAAGCTGCCGGTTGGCCGAAAGCAGAGTAAGGAGGTAGAGCAAAATGAAATACGGAATCAAAAAAAGAATTTTGTCTCTTGTACTTTGCATTAGTATGCTTATACCGATGCTTACGCAAGCAATGCCGGTGTATTCGGTTGCCGCAGATGACTTAGTAGGAGACGAACTGTCTCTGGATGTAACTTGTCCTTTTGATAGAGAAATTCCATTTGAACTCAACGGATCTTTGGTAACAAGTAGTAGTTATCGAATTCCGTCCATGGTTACTTTGGCAGATGGCACCATCGTTGCTGCTGCTGATATCCGTTGGAATACCACCTATGATGGCGGCGGTCTGGATACCCTGGTTGCCCGATCCACTGATGGAGGTGCAACCTGGTCGTATACTGTTGCCAACTATCTTGGAGATAACGGTAATGTGTATAACGGCAGTCACTCTACTGCATTTCTTGATCCCTCTTTGGTCGTAGCGGCTGACGGCAAGACCGTTTATATGCTGGTCGACCTCTATCCCTATGGTGTTGCGCTTAACGGTAGTGGACACACGAATCCTTCAACCGATGTTGGCTTTAATGGACAAGGTAAGCTGTTGCTGAGTGGTGACAATCACGCCAGTTATAGCTACTACCTGGATGGTAATAAAATCTACACTTCTACTGGTACTGTTGTAGATGGCTATACTATTGACGAAAAGTTCAATATTACCGGCGATGGTATTGAATCCAACCTGTTTTTTGAGGAGTCTCCCTTCAAGGTGGTTCGCACCGGATATCTGTACCTGACTTCTTCCACTGATGGCGGTGCAAGCTGGTCTGCTCCCATTTTGTTGAATAACATTAAGACCAACTCCGAACAGGCTTGCCTGGTAGCTCCCGGCAGCAGTATTACTACCAGTGATGGCACTATGATCTTTCCGGTGTATTCTTTCCACGGTGATAATAAGCCTGAGGGGAATACACAGCGTCTGAGCTTTATTTACTCAAAAGACGGTGTTAATTGGAGCAGAACAGAAGAACTGAATCACAATTGGGCTTCTGAAGCCGCTGTGGTGGAGCTACAAGATGGCACGCTCCGTTTCTTCATTCGTAACGGTTCTCAGCATCTGCAGTATGTGGACTATACTATGGGTTCAGGTTGGGACACGGTTGTCACAATGGACAATGTCCTGACCAACTCCAATACTCAGATCTCTGCTATTACTTACTCCCGCACTGTAAACGGCGAGCAAGTGATACTGGTTTCTTGCCCCACCGGCCCTGACAGAAATGGCTCCAACTCTTCCAGTGCTTCCAACCGTTTGAACGGCAGCATCTTCGTTTTCATAGTGAGTTCTAGCGGTGATATGAATTTGGAAAACACCATTCAGGTCAACGAGAGCGACAATCAATTTATGTATTCTTGTTTGACAGAGCGAGCAGACGGCTCTATCATGATTCTCTTTGAAGATAAGGAAAATGGCTGGGGTGTCAGCGGTGGTGAAGTCAACACCTATGATCCCAGTAAGGTTACCACTTACTACACCATGGACGGCAAGATCTTTACGGCTGATGAGTTGGGCGTGTATCCTGATCTGGATGAGATGACCAAGGTTATGCTGAAGGAAGGCGTGAACCATGTGACGCTGTATCAGAATCCTGCGGATAGCAGCGCCGGCAGCGTTTCCGTTACGGCGGATGAGCTGGATGGCGTGTATTTGGTGGATAGCTGGTATATCGCTGAAACTACCGGCGAAAAGTGGTACCTGCTGAAGAGCTCTTATTCTCACGCTTGGCCCAGCAAATATAACGAATATCGCTTTGTTCCTGCCAGCGCGCTGGAAGAGACTGACCAGGGTCTGGCATATCCCATTGTGGACTTTACCCATCCCGCGCCCATTATGGGAACCTCTACTGTGAATCCCTCTGTGACGCCTTATGTTGCACGGCGCTCCATGTTTGCATCTCCCGCGCAGACTTTTGCTTTGACCCGCGGTGTGCAGAAGGATGCAACCGGCTTGGAACTGAGTAAGACTGCGACGGATAATGGGGATGGCACCTACACTATCACATTGGAAGCCTATACCACCGGTACTGTTACTGTGACTCAGACCACGAAGCCAATGGATATCGTCTTGGTTTTGGACCAATCCGGTTCAATGGCTCGGTGCATTGTATGTGGCAAGAGCAACACTTCAACACACGATACTTACACTTATACCCCTACTTATAGTGTATACAACTATGGAACGTACTATATTAAAAATGGGAATAGCTATTCGCAAGTTTATCACTGTAACGGATCAGGATGGTCTGGGTGTACTGCTGGATGGTATACACAAGACCATAGCGACTACGATCATGGTGGAAACAAGATAGAATATAAAACGAGTGACAACGATGACGGAATACAGTTCTATACTCGTAGGACCTCTGGTAGCGAAAAATGCGAATCCCGGCTTGAGGCACTCAAGAAGGCGGTCCAATCTTTTGTCGATGAAGTCTATAAAAAGGCTGCCGGCGCGGATGGTAAGCACGGAACGGATGATGATGTAGCGCACAGAATCGCTATTGTCGGTTTTGCAAGTACCCCTGCAAATAGTGGGAGTGAGAGTTACGGAAATAATACGGAATTGCTTTCTATTGCAGGATCGAACAGTACAGTTTCCGGAACGTCTGCTGTTGGTATTCGGTATAATCAGATTACGATTGACAACTATCAAAGTGTTTTGCAGAACTTGGGCAAAGACAGCTATGCTGCTTCTAAAACAATGCTAGATAATGCCATTGATGCGCTTACCGCATCCGGTGCAACCCGAGCTGACTTGGGCATGCTGATGGCAGAAAATATCTACAAAAACAACCCCGTCGACCTAAATGAGCGCAACCGCGTCACCATTATGTTTACGGACGGTTCGCCCACAAGTTCCAATGGATTTGAGCTAGGTGTAGCTAACAATACAATTCAGAGCGCCCAAACCCAAAAGAAAGCCGTTGCTAACGGAGGATATGGCGCTACGGTTTATACCATCGGTGTGTTTGATGGTGCAAATGCTTCGAATCCCACGGGTAATTTGCCTGATAATAATAGTACTAACTCCAACCGCGAAAACCGATATATGTATCTGGTTTCCTCCAACTACCCCGATGCAAGTAACATGACTACTACAGGAAACCGGAACCCGAATGTTACTGCAACGCAGAGCTATTATATGTCTGCAAGCAGTACGGAAGCACTGAACAAGATTTTCGTTGCAATGAGCACCCAGATGGGTGGCACAACATCTGAATTGGATAGCACAACTGTGGTAAAAGATATTGTTGCTCCCAGCTTTATTCTGCCGAATGGCGCTGACACAAATATTACTGTAACCACGATGGAGGCTTATTACACGGATGGTGGTTTAGGTTGGCGCAATAAGCAGAGTTTTGCAGCTGGCATTACCATCACCGGAAACACTGTGGACGTAACCGGGTTTGACTTCAAGTATAACTTTGTTGCTGAAACCGGTCGCGTTGAGGGCGATGCCACGCAATCCGGTAATTTCCATGGTAGAAAGCTTGTGATTACGTTTGTAATTACGCCCAATCCTGATTTCCTGGGTGGCAGTGGAGTTCCCACCAATGGTGCAGATTCCGGTGTGTATGACAAGGATGGTGTCTTGCAGGAAGATTTCACAATTCCTACGGTTGATGTTCCTCTGAAAGATATCAACAATGTTGCAAATGATAAGCACATTTATCTGGGCAATACTACTGACCTGACTGATGTTCTTGATCTGTATGTAAAAGTTAGCTCTGCAGGAACTGAAAATCTGCAGGTTGTAGTAAATGGCATCAATAATGCTTATGTAGATTTGGTCTACACCATCAAGCTGAATGACGGAACCGTTGGTACCTATACGATTGCTGCAGGCAATACCTGGGCACAGGGTGTGTGGGATGATGATACTGCGAATGAGGCAAATCGCAACCCCATGCTGGAAAATGACGCAATTTATACTGTTAAATGTGTTATGACTACCAGCACGGCGAATAGTGTAGGCGAGGAAAAGACCAAGGAAACTGAGAAGACTGCAGCCATCTTCGTTTACAAGCCTAATGTGACCTTTAAGGACAGCGTGCAGGAGTACAACAAGCCTCTGAATAATGGTGCTGCGTATGAAAACGTCAATGCTTTCTTAGATACACACAAGGTGGGTGTCGTTTGGAAGCATGAAACCCAGACTGTAAAGCCCGAGGGTGATGCGCCTAAAATCACTTTTGAGTACGCTTACGAATATGATGTATTCGATGACTTTGTGATGAACTCTGTGAATGATGTGCCTGTGAATGTGACTGCGACGATTCAGGGTACCGGCACTGCAATCGGTAATAATGAGGGTGTGACTTATGAGCATCAAGACTGTGACAGTGATGTGAAGTGTAAGTATCGGATGGATGATGAGGAGTTCATCGTTCACGTGATCAACGCGCTGACTAGCCTGACTATCAAGAAGACCGGTGCTGCAGATATTGACGTGAACCAGAGCTTCCTATTTACCGTAACCGGTAAGGATGCCGACGGTAAGGACATCAACTTGACCGTGACTGTTCACGGCAATGGTTCTACCATCATTGATGGTCTGGTGATCGGCAACGAGTACACCATCACCGAAAAGACCGACTGGTCTTGGAGATACAGGTTCTCCAAGTGGGAGCATAAGGTGAATGCCGACGATGCCACCACCACAACAGGTTCTACCAATGGCGCAGCCATTAAGTTGGGTGAGAATGGCACCATCACCTTCACCAACGAGAGGAAAGAGGTTAAGTGGCTCGACGGTGATAGTTGGTGTAATAACATCTTCAACAGCATCAGCAAAATGTTCAAGTAAGAAAGGAGTATGACATGAAAAAGTATATCAATAAAAAATCAGTAATAATCGCGTCAGTAATGCTCCTTTTATTAGTGGCTGTTGGAACAACGCTCGCGTATATCTTCACAGAAACCGAACCCGTAGAGAACACATTTAACCCATCTAAGGTTTCTTGCGCTGTTGTGGAGGACGGTTATGAACCAGTCTCCGGCAAAATTCAAAACATCAGCGATAAAAAATCAAATGTCCAGATCAAAAACACCGGCGACACGGATGCCTATATCCGTGTCGCAGTGGTGGTAAACTGGATGGACGAGGCCGGTACCAAGGTATGGGCGACAAAGCCAGTTGAAGACACAGACTATTCCATCACCTATGCTAACACAACCAACTGGGTTAAAGGTTCGGATGATTATTGGTATTACACAAAATCCGTACCGCCGACTGATGGAAACAATTTGACCGATATTCTTATTGAGAAAGCTACTCAGAACAAGGAAGGCCCAAAGGGTACCGATGGCACTCAGTATTGCCTCTCCATCGAAATTGTAGCATCTGCTATTCAATCGACTCCAGAAACTGTTGTTGAGAAGCACTGGGGCGTAACAGTCGAAAATGGTGTCATTAAGGAGGGTTAAATATGAAAAGAATAATGAAACGCGTGTTTACCCTCCTCGCTGCCATTCTAGTCTTAGCAAGTATGTCGGTAACTGCTTTTGCGGCAGGCGCTGTAACATATAACGGCAATGCAAAAAAGTTCATTTTTGAACCCGGAAGCGAATATTCACCTACAGATTTATTCACGGATTTCAAAGGTGTAATGCCCGGCGATAGCATCACACAAAAACTATTCATCAAGAACGATGTGTCAAACAACGTTAAGATCAGGCTTTACATTCGCTCTCTAGGTGCAAAAGAAGGTTCAAAAGACATTTTATCTAAATTGAATCTGAGGGTATCGCAAAATGGTGATTCTAACCTTTTTGATGCGCCTGCCGACCAAACAGCACAGCTTACTGAATGGGTATATATAGGCACATTTTACTCCGGTGCAGAAATTGATTTGAATGTCACACTTGATGTACCGATAGATCTTGGAAATGAGTATCAGGAAGCCGTAGGCTATCTTGAGTGGCAATTTAAAGCCGAAGAATTACCCGTTGACCCTGGTGATCCGAAGCCGCCGCAAACAGGTAATACAACGAATCTAACCATTTATATCGCTCTTACGAGTGTGAGTGGACTTGTTTTAATATTCTTGCTGGTGTTCGGACGCCGCAGGAAGCAAGAAGAAATCTAACAAATAAGCCTGTTCATGCGCTTAGTATGAATGGGCTTATTTGCACTTAGGAGCAAAAAATGAACATCAACATAAGAAATATATTCAAAAAGATTTTTGACCGCAAAAAAAGGTTAAAAGTGATTAATAACGAATATGAGGACATGCCCTTTGAACGATGTGTTATGTGCGGAAAAGTGACAACGGTGCGCAAAGATACGCACATAGATTTCAGAGACAATTATGAAATTGGTTTTGGGCAAATGTGTTATGAATGCCACAAAAGACTAACCGGAGAAAAAACAAATTGCAACAATGAAGAAATGAAACGGTTGACAGATCAATTGTGGAAGAAATAGTGGGTGCCAGCTTTGAGAACATTTGAAAGTCTTATAGGCAAAAGATATGAAAAGCTTGTTGTTGTAGAACAAGTAGAATCAACACCAAAAGGTCAACGCCGTTGGCTGTGCAAATGTGATTGTGGCGGCACCTGTATTACCACTACCGGTAATTTGAATAGTGGGCGTACCACAAATTGCGGATGCAAAAAGTCTCCGGATCTAACGGGTAAAGTGTTTGGAAAACTGACAGTTCTTGGTCGTTCCGATAAAAGAAATTCCCGCGGAAAAAGGACAACTCCTATGTGGGAGTGCAGATGCGAATGTGGTGCCATTACATATAAAGCGACGGATACGCTTACAAACCCGGATAAGAGTATGTGCAATGAGTGTGCGGGCAAGTATTCAGCTGGTATTGCCAGACAGTCTGCAGGATTTGTAGGCGGAACACAGATAACAAAAATCATGGATATGACGCCCACGGCAGCCAATACCAGCGGGGTTCGAGGCGTTTACTATGAAAAAAGAAGCAGCAAATGGCGTGCGCGATTAAAGTTCAAAGGAAAAACTATGAGCTTCGGATCGTTTGCGCGTTTTGAGGATGCCGTTTTGGCTCGAAAGAAAGCAGAAAAAATATATTTCGGTGAGTTCCTGGAAGAAAACGGATTTGAACTTAAAGTGAGCGAAAAGCAGTAAATGACGTAGGAAAGTAATTACTTCTTGTTTTATCAGAAAAAACGAGTGTATGTAATAACACAAAGCGGTCAAGTGGTGGTTGACGCTATGATGCGTGCCGCAATAGTTCCGTATATGATAACGCAAAGAATCATCTCTGTTCGAGAGGAACGGTAAGTATACCGGTAGAAAGCAGATAGATGTAGATGAAACAGCTCTTAGCCAAGTCTCAAAAAACTTGATGAAGGTCTCACCATTGTCTAAGAAGCAATGAGATGTGCAAAAATTGCTTTCTTTAGGAAACAAAATAGACTGTAGTAATATCATTTTTTAATAATGAGCATGAAAAAACTCTCTGCCTAGAAAGTAGAGAGTTTTCCTTATAATGTCGATTAGTCTTCTTCTAACAATTTAGAAGGAGATATTTTTAATACCTGAGCGATTTTAAATAAGGTTTCAAGCGAAACACCGCGAACAGTACCCGGTCCTTCCACTTGACCTACAAAGCTAACACTTTTACCAATAAGCTCTGCAAAATATTCTTGCGTGAAGCCTGCTTTTCTTCTGTAATATGCAATCTTGAAACCAAGAGTAATATACTTATCCGGAAATTCTGTCTTCATTTTTGTCGCCCCTTTTCCTTTATACATATATTTTACCTAAAACAAAAGTGAATTATTATAAGACGGGACTGCAGATATATTTACTTTAAGTGAAAGATAATGTATAATAAGTAAAAAATTATTTACTTAGGAGAAGTGTATATGCAAGAAACCACATGCTGCTTTTTCGGGCACAGAACTATAAACGAAACCGAAGATTTAAAAACGAAATTAACCGACAGCATTGAGAAACTCATTACCTATAAAAATGTGGATACATTTCTATTTGGCAGTAAAAGCCGATTTGACAGTCTGTGCCTTGAACTAGTTACCAGAATAAAAGAAAAATACCCACACGTAAAACGAATCTACGTGCGAGCAGAGTTTCCTTTTATAAGCGACAATTATTTGGCATACTTGCTGAAATTCTATGACGATACCTATTACCCCGATAAAATCCTCGGCGCAGGCAGAGCATCCTATGTTGAGCGTAACTACGAAATGGTAAACAACAGCAAGTATTGCATCGCCTACTACGATGAAACATACACCCCTACTACCCGCAAAAGCGGTACTAAGATTACTCTTGATTACGCTATTAAAAAGGGTAGAGAAATCGCATTATTTCCGTGATGGCTGAACACGGCAACACCTCACACCGTAATGTCGGCTGGTTTGCTTGACTTTTTTGTTTGTATGTGGTATAATAACTTTTATGTGTGCAAACACAAATAAAATATTTTATATTACAGAATAGGAAGTGACATTATTCATGGACGCGGACGGGAATATATTGGGCTTGATTAAAGCTGATGCCAACCCTACAAGATTGGCAGTTCTTGCCCTATTATTCGTATTATTTGTTGCCGGAGGCGGTTATTTCGGAGGCTCTGAAAGCGCATTCTCGGCAATGAACAAGATTCGTATCAAATCCAAGGCTGAAAACGGTGATAAAAAGGCGAAAAACGCTGTATTCATCGCAAATAATTTTGAAAAAGCTTTGACAACATTGCTTATCGGCAACAACATTACTCACATCGCGGCGGCATCTGTTGCAACACTTATTGCGGCAGAGCTGTTTGAAATGACCGATGCTGTAACGTGGGCTTGTACCATTATTACTACGTTCATCGTATTTCTTTTCAGTGAGATGATTCCGAAAAGCTTTGCAAATGACAGAAGCGAAACTACGGCTTTGCTTTTCTCAGGCTCTCTCAGATTTTTGATGAAGCTTCTGCTGCCCTTTGCCATATTCTTTGAATGGGTTTCGGGCTTGTTTATGAAGATCGTGTCAAAATTTGTAAAGAGCGAGCAAAAACCCTCGATTACGGAAGAAGAGCTTTATGACATTATTGACACCATTGAAGAAGAGGGTGTAGTTGGTGAAGATCAGGGCGACTTGATGAAGTCGGCACTTGAATTTTCGGGAACAATGGCAAAAGACGTTATGACTATGAGAAACGATATATGCGCCATTGACGCCTCTCTTCCCAACGATAAGCTTCTTCAACTGATAAGAGAATCTGTTCACACAAGACTCCCCGTTTATGAAGGAGATCTGGATAACATTATCGGTGTAATTCAGATCAGAACATACATAAAGGCGTACCTGAAAAATCCCGAGGTGGACATCAGAACGCTTTTGATGCCCGCATTCAAAGTAAGTCCCGATGCGATGATCGACGACCTGCTTTCTGAAATGCGTCAGCATAAATTTTACCTCGGTGTCGTTGCCGAGGACGGCAAGACCCTCGGTCTTGTTACAATTGAAGACTTTCTTGAAGAGTTGGTTGGCGAGATCTGGGACGAAGACGATATCGTTGACAACGATTTTGTTAAGCTCGGCGGTAACAGAACTCAGGTCAACACCCATTTGAGAATGGGTGAGATCTACAGACGTTTGGGTGTAAACCTCAGACGTGCCGCAGACTATGACAGACCTATGCTTTCGATTGTAATCGAGCATTTCGGCAGAATTCCCGAAGAGGAAGAGGTTTTCATATACCGTAATATGGAAATTACAGTTGAAACTGTCGAAAACAACGTAATCAAAAACGTAATAATCAGGCTTCTTTCGCCTGCTGAAATTGCAGAGCTGTCCGGCAGTAATACGCCGGCAGAGGTATAAAGGGGGCTGAAACAGTATGGGAAATTATATTGTTATTTTAATAATGGTTATTCTCTCGGCTTGTTTCTCCGCTTCCGAGATATCTTTCAATACCGCAAACAAGATGCGTCTAAAGAAGGCGAGCGAGGAAGGCAAGAAGTCGGCAACACTTGCTTATAATATTATAAACAAATTCAACACTGCACTTTCGGCAATTCTTATAGGTAACAACCTTGCTAATATTGCGGCGTCTACGTGCGCAACGGTAGTTGCAATGCAGCTTATTAAAGATGATGACTTGGCTTCGGTTGCTGCGACTGTCGTTATGACGGTTATAATTCTTATTTTCGGTGAGATCGTGCCGAAAATCGTTGCAAAAAACAATGCTGACGTTATGGTGCACTGGTTTGCATACGTAATTACGGTTGTTAAATTCATTCTATATCCTCTGGTATGGATTGTAATGGCTTTCATAAACCTGCTCAGCAGGCTGTGGGGCAAGGACGACGAGGATGCCCCGACGGTTACGGAAGAAGAGCTTTCTTCAATCCTTGAAACCGTTGAGGAAGAGGGTGTAATTGACGAAGAAAAGAAAGAGCTTCTTCAGTCGGCAATCATATTCCCCGATACTACAGTTGAGGAGATTATGACGCCCAGAATCGATATGCTTGCATACGACATTACCCGTCCTCTTGAAACTCTGCACAGCATTGCGGAAGAATCGCGTTTTTCGCGTATTCCCGTGTTTGATGAATCTATCGACGAGATAATCGGCGTTCTTTACCTAAACCGTTACTACAGAAAAGTAACCGGCAGCGGAGTAAACAATAAGAGCGACCTTCGCAGACTTCTTATGGAGCCTTGCTTTATACATAAGACAATGAAGCTCGACAGAGCGTTGAATATGCTTAGAGAGAGAAAGACACACCTTGCCATCGTTGTTGACGAATACGGAGGTACGATGGGTGTCGTAACTATCGAAGACATACTCGAAGAGCTTGTCGGTGAAATCTGGGACGAGTCTGACGAGATCGTAAATGAATTCACCAAGACGGGTAAGAACACATACGAAGTTTCGGGTGATATGAACATCGAAGACTTCTTTGAGGAGATCGAGTTTGAGCCCAAGGACTTTGAGTGCGAATATTCAACCATGGGCGGATGGGCAATTGAAATGCTTAACGCTGATCCGCACGTCGGCGATAACTTTACCTATTCAAACTATGACGAAGAGGAAGTTGACGACGATGATTACGAAGGGTATACCGAGCTTTACGTAATCGTTTCGGGTATGGATGATATGCGTATAACCAAGCTTACCATTCTTGTAAGAAAGATTGAACCCGAAGAAAAAGAAAAGAATGAACAATAATAATACGGCAGTATGCGTTCTTATCGCATACTGCCGTTTTGCTATATATTGTTACACGTAATAGGACTATCTCATATCCTCAAAAACTTCTTTGATATTATTGTAGACGTAAGTCGGTTTTACGTCGCTTTTTGCAAGGTCGTCAAGAGTACCTTCGCCCGAAAGCACGAATATGCTGTTTATGCCTGCATTCACACCGCAGGCAATATCGGTATACAGTCTGTCGCCGATAAGCACCGTTTCTTCTGGCGAAAAGCCCGTTTTTTCCATAGCAAGAAGAGCCATAGCAGGCTGGGGTTTACCGATAAAAATGGGGCGTTTTTTCGTTGCGTTGTATATCATCTCGCTTACAGAGCCGCAGTCGGGCACAAAGCCGTACCAAGTAGGGCACACCCAGTCGGGATTAGTGGCAATATAATCTATGTCGTTTTTCAGTAATATACACGCATCTTCGAGTTTTTGGAAAGTTAGCTCAGTATCAAAGCCCATACAGAGACAGTCAATTCCGTCCTCAATCTTATCGGTTATGTTTAGCCCTGCCGCATTTAGCTGTTCTTTAAAAGACGTCGTACCGAAAGCGTATATTTTGTTGTAGTCTTTCTTTTTTAGATGTAAAACCGTAGCGTTGGTAGACGTAAGAAAATCGTCGGCAACGCTTTCAATCCCGAGAGAAGCAAGTTTTTCAATATATTTGTCTACGCTTTTTGATGAGTTATTGGTCAGGAACATATATTTACCGCCAATTTTTCTTATGTGTTCGAGAAAGTCTATAACACCGTCGAAAAGAGCGTTGTCAAGGTAAATCGTTCCGTCCATATCAAGTAAAAACAGTTTTAGTTTTTTGAGATCGTTCATAGAGTGCTCCAAGTAATAAACTTTTGTTACTTTATAAATATAACATAAAATTTCGAAAAAGTAAATAACAGTAATAAGATGGTGTGTGGGCTTCGCCTACACACCATCTGCTGAATTCAAAATAATACAGAGTGTATGGTGCCCCATACACTCTGTATAAGTTATTGTTTATCTTGACCGTCCGGAAGGTGGCAACAAGAGCAGTTTTTGCCGCTGCAACCCGAACAGCCGATACATTTTGCGCCGTTTTTCTTTGCTCTTATAATGTATGCCAAAGCAAGACCGATTATAACGGCTACGATACCTAAAACTATATAGTCCATTTTGACTCCTGTAAAATAATTATTTCGCTGCCTTTTTACCGCCTTTTATACAAAGTATAACAACTATTGCAGCCATAATTGCAACTGCAATTCCGCCGCCGATGGCACCGCCGATGTGGAGGGCAGAGGGGTTTACGATAAGAGTGCCGACTGTATATACAAGATAACCTATTGAAAAACCTGTACCGAGCTGTAATGCGATACCGCTCCACAGCCATTTTGCGCTCTTCATTTCCGAGTTCATAGCTCCGATAGCGGCAAAGCAAGGAGGACTGAAAAGGTTGAACATCAAGTATGCGAGAGCAGCCACTTTTGTTATCGCCATAATTCCGGCAGCTTCGGCACCGGCTCCTTCAATAAGAGAAAGCTCATCGCTGTTTATAAGATTTTCAAGGCCGACAAAGCATACTGCAAGTGTGCCTACTACGTTTTCTTTTGCAATAAATCCCGTAACTGCGGCAGCCGCAAGCTCCCAGGACAAAACGCCTACGATCGGTACTATTAAATATGCAAAGGGAGTAGCGATTGAGGCAAGTATTGACTGGTCTGCAGTTTCAGCAAGCTTTAAGTTCCAGCCGAACGTTTGCATGAGCTGTACGGCTGTATTACATACGAGAATGATTGTTGCTGCCTTTACTATAAATTCCCAACCGCGTGAGCACATAGATTTAGTCGCATTCCAAAGGCTTGGTAATTTATATTCGGGAAGTTCGATGATAAAGAACGATTTCTTTTTTCTGTTGCCTGTTATCTGATTGATGATAAGAGCGGCAAAGAAGATTATGATTATTCCGGCAAAGTACATCAAAGGTCCAACCCAGGGAGATTTTCCAAAGAACGTACCTGCAAAAAGCGAGATGACGGGGATTTTTGCACCGCAGGGCATAAATGGAGCGAGCATAACCGTCGCACGTCTTTCTCTTTCGTTGCGTATTGTACGGCAAGCCATAACGCCGGGGACAGCGCATCCCGTACCGATAACAAAGGGGATTACCGATTTGCCCGAAAGACCTACTTTTTTGAAAATGGGGTCAAGCACGACTGAAACACGCGCCATATATCCGCAGTCTTCAAGCAGAGCAATGAGGAAATACATAACCATAACGAGCGGTAAAAATCCGATTACCGCGATTACGCCGCCTACAACGCCGTCAATCAGAAGGGCATAAACGAAGTCGGAAACGTCGAGTGTCAACATCCATTCTCCGAGTGCTGTCTGAGCCTTCTCGAGAATAGCGGTTAGTCCATCTGCAATCCATGCGCCGAGACCTGCCTGAGAAACCCAGAAAACCGCAAACATTATAACGGCAAAAATCGGTATGCCGAGCCACTTGTTTGTCAGAACAGAGTCGATTTTGTCCTGATAGTTTTTTGCGTTTGTATGTACTTTTCTCGTTTCGACCTGGGAAACTATGGCGTTCACAAATTCAAAGCGCTTTTTGTCGGCTTCAACGACAGATTCTTTGTTGTCAAAGTCAACGATATTTTCAACGTAGGGAGAAGATTGCCATTTACCCTTTTGTTCGAGTGCCGCTTTTACTACCTTTTTAATACCCGTGTTTTTCGACGACGTGGATACTGTCTTAATAACGGGACAGCCGAGCTTTTGAGAAAGGAGGGCGGCGTCAATTTTGGTTTGCTTTTTTTCGTTAATATCTGCCTTGTTGAGAGCAACAACGACGGGAATACCGAGTTCAAGAAGCTGAGTTGTAAAGAAAAGACTTCTGCTCAGGTTTGTTGCGTCGACGATATTGAGTATTACGTCGGGCTTTTCGTTTGTTACGTATTCACTTGTAACCGATTCTTCGGAAGTGAACGGCGACATCGAATATGCGCCCGGAAGGTCAACGATAACTATTTCGTCTTTTCCTGAATACAAACTTCTTTTAATGTTTCCTTCTTTTTTATCAACGGTAACACCCGCCCAGTTTCCGATTTTTTCATTTTTCCCGGTAAGGGCATTAAACATAGTTGTTTTTCCGCTGTTGGGGTTTCCTGCTAAGGCAATTCTCATTGTTATTTCTCCTGTGTTGTACATAATGTACAAAAAAATTGTATATGTTTTTTGCGGTTTATGCACCTTGTTAGCGTAGGCTAACTGCGGTGCAAAAAATATGTGTTAGTCTCCGCTAACTACACGGATATATTAACACCTAATGCGAATTTTGTCAATAGTTTTTTGCAAAAAATTGAAAAAGGCAGTTAAAAACGTTAATACTGTTGTTAGGCAATAACTAACATACAAAACATATATAATCTGTTACAATTTTTGTTAGGTGGTGACTAATATGAGTGGTCTGAAAAATAACATTGAATTTGACAATGATATTTACAACACTATTAGGCAAAACATAAAACGGTACCGAAAGGAAAAGGGGATTACATCCGCTGAATTAGCAGAGATGGCGGGGTTATCCCACGACTTTATAAGGCAATTACAAAGTAACAGTAAGAAGCCTTATAATTTTTCTGTAGAAACATTTTATAAAATTTCTGTTGTTTTAGACGTAAGTATGGATAAATTAATAGAAAAATAAACAGAAAAGACAACACCGGATATGTATATTTATATATTGTGTCGAAAAACACAAAATAATGACGTAAAAAAGATTTGCAAAGAAGGTTGAATTTTTATGTTTTTGTATATTGACCCCGGAACGGGAAGTATGCTTTTTACTGTTCTTATAGGTGTTATAGGTGCGGCAATATATTCTGCCCGTATGTTTATCCTCAAACTCCGTATGAAGCTGAGCAGAGGCAAGGCGAAGATTGAAGATAACAAAACGCCTTTCGTTATTTTTTCTGATAATAAGAGATACTGGTCGGTATTTGAGCCGATTTGCAGGGAGATGGACAAGCGGGGTAAAGACGTTGTGTACCTTACCGCATCGGAAGATGATGCAGTATTCAGTTGCGGACTTGAGCACATACATCCCGAATTTATCGGTAATGGTAATAAGATGTATGCAAGACTCAACTATCTTAATGCAAATATCGTTCTTTCAACGACTCCGGGACTTGACGTATATCAGTGGAAGCGTTCAAAGTCGGTTCAGTACTACGTTCACATTCCGCACGCGGCAAGCGAGATCATTCTTTACAGAATGTTCGGTATTGACTACTACGATGCCGTTCTCCTTTCGGGCGAATATCAGGCTAACGATATAAGAAAACTGGAAGAACTGCGCGGTTTGGCTCCAAAAGAGCTTTATAAAATAGGTATTCCGTATATGGACGTAATGGCGGAAAGACTTAAGAAAGAAGGCCCTTCTCCCGAGGGAGAAAGAACAGTACTTCTAGCACCCTCTTGGGGTAAGAGTGCGATATTCAGCGTATACGGCGGCAAGATAATCGACGTGTTGCTCAAAACGGGCTATCACATAGTCGTGCGTCCTCATCCGCAGTCGTTTACTTCCGAAAAGGATATGATCGAAAAGCTGATGAAGGAATATCCCGAAAGCGAACAGCTCGAGTGGAACAGAGATACCGATAATTTTGACGTATTGCGCCGCTCGGATATACTTATTTCAGACTTTTCGGGCGTAATATTTGATTTTACACTCGTATATGACAAACCCGTAATATATACAGACCCCGATTTCGATCTTAGCCCCTATGACGCATGGTGGCTTAAACAACCGCTGTGGACAGTATCGGCATTGCCCAGACTCGGATGCAGACTGACCGAAGAGAATATGGAAAATCTGCGCGATGTAATTGATGAGTGCATAGCAGACCCAAAGTACGCGCAGGGCAGAGCAGAGGTAAAGGCTGAAACGTGGGAGTATTATTCTGAGGGAGCTGTCCGTACGGTTGACTACCTTTTGAATAAATACGACGAATTAACCAAAGACGAAGTAAAGAAGGATTCGAAATAAAATGTCACTGTTTGGTATACTTGAGACCTTGCTGATAGGTCCTTTGAAATTAGTTTTTGAAATAATATTTCAATATTCACTCAAAATAGTCGGCCATCCGGGCTTTGCAATAATCGTGCTCAGCTTGGTGATGAATATTCTCGTTCTGCCGCTTTATAAGCGCGCGGACGCTATGCAGGAGCAGGCGCGCGACGTTGAAAACAAGCTGCGCGAGGGAACTGCTCACATAAAAAAGACATTTTCAGGCGACGAGCGCATGATGATGCTCCAGACCTATAACCGACAGAATAACTATAAGCCCACCGACGTATTCAAGGGCTCGGTATCGCTTTTGCTTGAGATTCCGTTTTTTATGGCGGCATATCAGTTTTTGTCGCACCTTCAAACACTTAACGGTATATCGTTCGGACCAATAACGGACCTCGGCAAACCCGACGCGCTTCTTGTTATCGGCGGTATAACCCTGAACGCATTGCCCATAATTATGACTCTTATCAACGTTATTTCTTCGGCGATCTACCTTAAAGGCTTTCCGCTGAAAACGAAGATTCAGCTTTATGGTATGGCAGCGTTTTTCTTGGTGTTTCTCTATACGTCTCCCGCAGGACTTTTGTTCTACTGGACCTTGAATAACGTTTTTTCTCTTGTAAAAAATATTTTTTACAAGCTTAAAAACCCTAAGCTTGTTGTAACCATTATGGCATTTATTGCAGGATTGGCGTTTTTTGCTCTTGCTGTCTATTCGCCTTATACGAAGAAGCCGTTTATCGTTCTCGGCGCAATTCTGATACTGCCTTTACTCAGTATGCTGTTCAAAAAGGTGTTTAAATTCAAAGAACGCGAGTTTAGCATTAAGCCTAACAAAACCCACTTTACTCTCGGTACGTTGTTTTTGACTGTTTTTATAGGAGTATTCATTCCTTCGGTATATATTGCGGCATCTCCTCAGGAATACGTGGATATTGCCTATTTTCACAATCCTCTTTGGTATATTGTAAGTACCGCGGCAATGGCGGCAGGCTTTTTCCTCGTATGGTTCAGAGTGTTTTACTGGCTTGCCCAGCCCAAGTTGAAAGTCTTGTTTGAAAAATTAGTCTGGATTTTGTGCGGTATTACCGTAGTAAACTATATGTTCTTCGGGACAAAGCTGGGTATTATTTCTGCCGAGTTGGTTTATGAAAACGGTGTGTCATTCCAGTCATCCGAGATGATTTTGAATATAGCGGTCAGTGTTTTAATCGGTTCTTTGCTGCTGCTTGTTGCAATTAAGTGGAGAAAGGTTATCTCCGGTGTGTTGCTTACGGCGGCAATTGCGATAGGGGCAATGAGCGGATTGAATATATATAAAACGTCTCAGCTTGTCAGTAACATTTCAATTGAGCAGTCAAGTGTTATTCCAAACTTTACTTTAAGCAAAGACGGCAAAAACGTAATTGTTCTTATGCTTGACCGTGCAATTGGCGGATTTATTCCGTTTATGTTTGACGAGAAGCCTGAATTGCGTGAACAGTTTGAAGGATTTACTTTTTATGAAAACACCATATCTCACGGAGGATTTACAAATTTTGGTACTCCCGGATTGTTTGGCGGGTATGAGTATACTCCCGTCGAAATGAACAAACGTGATGATGAGTTTCTTGTTGACAAACATAACGAGGCTTTAAAAGTAATGCCCGTTCTATTTGACAAAAACGGATATGAAGTAACCGTTTGCGATCCTGTATATGCAAACTATCAGTGGCTTCCCGATACGTCGATTTTTGACGAATATCCTGATATAAATACTTTCGTTACGAGCGGAGCGTTTTCAGATCCGAAGATAAAAGAAATAGCGGTAGAAAACAGACACCGTAATTTCTTCTGCTTCTCGCTTATGAAAACGATGCCACTATTTTTCCAACCCGTTTTGTACGACAACGGAACTTATATTCAGGCGAAGGTAGAATATGAAAATAATATAAACCGTCCCGTCCAGTACGTAGAAGAAGGATCTAGCACCAAGGCGGAAGGTATATCAAACGCTTTCTGGGAACCGTATAACGTTATTGCAAATCTTTCGAATATTACGAAAATAAGCGACGGCAAAACCAATACGTTTATGACTATGGTAAACAATGCGACTCACGAGCCGGTGTTGCTTCAGAGACCCGCTTACGTTCCTACCGAAAAGATTGACAATACAGAATATGATGCATTGACCGGTGAAAAGGTAACGGTCGATGGCAAAGTATTGTATATTAGTAACCATACACAAAAGATACATTATCAAAGTAATATGGCGGTAATGCTTAAACTGGGTGAATGGTTTGATTATTTGCGTGAAAAAGGCGTGTATGATAACACGAAAATTATTCTTGTATCCGACCACGGAAATCCTAACGGGCATTTTGAGAATATTACCAAAGACGGGATTGACCTTGCATGGTTTTCCAGTTTGCTTATGGTAAAAGATTTCGGCAGTAACGAATTTACCGTTTCGGATGAGTTTATGACAAATGCTGACGTTCCAACGCTTGCTTTTAAGAATTGTATTGAAAACCCTGTTAATCCTTTTACGAATAAACTCATAAGCAGCAGTGAAAAGACAGCACACGATCAATATGTAATATTGTCTAAAGTGTGGGACGTTAATAAAAATAACGGAAAGACTTTTCTTTCTTCAAGTTGGGTAAAAGTTAAAGATAATGCTTGGGATAAAGATAACTGGACTTTCTATAACGAAGACATAGTTCTTTCCGAACATAGCTTTCCGTCAAAATAACATTTAAGAGGTTGGTTTTAATGTATAAAGTAGACAATGCCGTCATAATGGCGGCGGGAACGGCAAGCAGATTTGCGCCTTTATCGTACGAAAAGCCGAAAGCGCTGATCGAGGTAAAGGGAGAGATACTGCTCGAAAGACAGATAAAACAGCTACAGTCTGCAGGGATAGATGAAATAATAATTGTCGTCGGCTACAAAAAAGAGCAGTTTATGTACCTGAAAGAAAAATACGGTGTAATCATCGTGGAAAACAAAGACTATCTGACAAGAAACAATAATTCAACCATCAATGCCGTAAGAGAATATTTAGGAAATACTTACATCTGTTCTTCCGATAACTATTTTACAAACAATCCGTTTGAAAGTGAAGTTGACGAAGCGTATTATGCAGCTGTATATGCCGAAGGGCAGACTAAAGAGTGGTGTATGACCGAGGACGAAAACGGTTATATAAACAGCGTTAATATTGGCGGTGAAAACGCTTGGTATATGCTCGGACATACTTTCTGGACAAGGGATTTCAGCAAAAAATTTCTTGAGATACTTGACAGGATATACGACCTTCCCGAAACGGCGGATCTTCTTTGGGAGGCTATATATATGAAGCATCTCGACGAGCTTAAAATGAAGATCAGAAAGTATGGCTCAGACTTTATTTTTGAATTTGATACGCTTGACGAGCTGAGAGAATTCGACACAAGCTATATTGACGATACGCGTTCCGAAATACTTAAAAATATTGCGAAAGTGCTTGCTTGCTCGGAAAAAGATATAACGGACGTAAAATCATTTAAAGATGCCGACAACTCTGCTGCGGGTATAGTTTTTAATGCCGATGGCATACAGTACAGATACAACTATCAAGACCAACTTTTAAGGAGGGTTTAAAGTGCGCGAAATTATAGAAAAGGATCTTGAACAGGTAAATGCCCTGATTAAGAAAGTTCTTGGGAAAAACGGATATAAAACTATTCAGAGAATGGGCGGACTTACTAACCATACATATCACGTAACGCTGGACGACGGAAACGAATACGTCGTCAGAATTCCCGGAGAGGGAACGGAAGAGCTTATAAACAGAGCCGACGAAAAAAAGAGCACCGAGCTTGCTTGTAAGCTTGGTGTTGATGCAAATCTTCTTTATTTTGGAGACAATGGGTCAAAGGTAACCGAATATATATCAAACGCCATCACTATGTCGGCAGAATCGCTGCATAGCAAAGAAAATATAAAGGCTATTGCCGATATTTACAAAAAAATGCACACGAGCGGACAAGATACCGGTGTTCCTTTCGAAGTATTTGATATGGCGGCAGGCTATGAAAAAATAATTAATAATATGAACGTACCTATGTTCGACGACTGGGCGGAGATATTCAAGAAGGTTATTGCCATAAAGTCTGAGATCGACAAGGCAGTCAACGCACCTAAAGTTCCTTGCCACAACGATCCCCTGTGCGAAAACTGGGTAATCGGTAACGGAAGAATGTATCTCATTGACTGGGAATACGCCGGAATGAACGACGGTATGTGGGACGTTGCCGACGTATCAATCGAAGCAGGGTTTGATGAAGAGCACGATTTACTGCTCCTTAAAGAATATCTCGGCAAGGAACCCGAAGTGATAGACAAAAAGCATTTTCTTGCAAGTAAGATATACGTGGACTATTTGTGGACACTTTGGGCGAAGGCGAGAGTTCCTTACGACGGTCAGCCTATGGAAGACTGGGCTGTTGAAAGATATGGCAGAATGAAAGATAATATAAAATTATTTGAAAAGATTCAGGAGGCATAAAACTATGTTGGCAGGAATTATTGCGGGTATAACTTGGGCGCTCGAAACCGTTATTTTGGGCAAGGCTCTCGGACTTGATCCTCTTGCTGCTATGGCATTGGCAACCTTTGTAAGCACTTTTCTTCACGACGCTTGTTCGGCGATCTGGTCATTTTTCTATAACGCAGTCAGAGGTAATCTCAAAAACGTATGGAAAGCATTTAAGACAAAGAGCGGTAAATGGGTAGTTGCCGCGGCTGTTATAGGCGGCCCTATCGGTATGACGGGTTACGTTATGGCGGTTAAGTATATGGGCGCGTCAATCGGCGCCGTTGCAAGTGCTATATTCCCTGCGATAGGAAGCGTATTGGCTTATGTTTTCCTTAAAGAAAAAATGAAATGGCATCAGTGGATATTCCTTTTGATAACGCTTGCAGGCGTATACGGGCTCAGCTATTCACCCGACCTAGCAATAAGCAATTTCTGGCTTGGACTTCTCGGCGCGGCTATGTGCTCGTTCGGTTGGGGTATTGAGGCGGTTATTCTTGCAAAATGCCTGAACGATCCCGAGGTTACAGACGAATACGCTCTGCAGATAAGACAGACAACGTCTGCCCTCACTTACGGAATTATAATCCTCCCCTTGCTTAAGGGATGGGGAGTAACGGTTGATTTGTTTACACAGAAATCGGGATGGGTATTGCCCTTGATAGCTGTGGCTGCTCTGTTTGCTACCGTTTCTTACTTGTTCTATTATAAAGCAATTTCGCAGATCGGCGCATCAAAGGCTATGGCACTTAACGTAACGTATACAGCTTGGGCGATATTGTTTACGGTAATACTTTTCGGAGACACAAGCGTCCTTTCACCCTTGACGATAATCTGTGCTCTTGTAGTACTTGTATGCGGTATTTTTGCTGCGGCTGACTTCAAAGAGATTTTGAGTAAAAAGAAATAACGTCAATGCCGCACGACCCCGCTTTTTTGAAAAAAAGCTTGGCACCTACTTTCTTTTAAGGAAAGAAAGTAGGCAAAGAAACCTTGCAACATGGGTTTGCGGAGGCAATATTACCTAATTGGTAGGGGACGGCGCACACGAGAACCCCCAAAACTTACTACGTGCGTTTTGGGGAACCCCTACCTCGACGTCCCGCAAAAGCCACATTAAAAAGTTTTGAGGGAGTCAAGAGGGCACTTTTTCAAAAGTGTCCTTTTGTGGCGCCCACGGCGCAGGGATAATGGGTTTGCAGAGACAATAATGATTAGCGAATGGGGTTTAAGGGGCAGAGCCCCTGACTATTTGTGCCCGTTTAGAAAACGCGGAAGCGTTTTCTTTTTCCCTCTCAGGCTCGCAGATGCTCGTCAGCTCTCCCGTAGGGAGAGCCTTTTTTGCGAGCTAATATAATAGAGAGTGTGCGGAAAAAGCCCACACACTCTCTTGTTTTTTAAATTATAATTGACTCTGCAAGTTGGTTGTCAATGCTGTATCTGCTTTCTTTAATGGAGACGGTGCAGCTTCCTTTGCCGTGTGAAATGACCGTAATTGGTTCACCGGCATAACAACCGAGCGAGAAGAGGAAGGAGTTAAGCTCCTCGTCGTCAATCTTAATATCTTTAATTATATATTCAGTTCCTTCGATAGCTTGTTTCAAGTTCATATACAATACCTTCTTTCATTGAGTTAGCCTATGCTATCTCGGTCAATATGATAGCATTGAATAATAGATTTGTCAAGTAGAAAAATAAAAAAAGAGAGAATAAAAAGGTGGGGCTATGGCGTATAATATAAGTAGGTATAATAAAGAGGGCAAGCGAAAAAGAATAATAATTCTAAAAAAGGTATTGACAAAAGGTAGGGAGTATAGTATAATACTATGGCAGCCAAAAATGCCGGTGTGGCGGAATTGGCAGACGCCCGGGACTTAAAATCCCGTGGGAATTCAACTCCCGTACCGGTTCGACCCCGGTCACCGGCACCAAAGTTGTAACAAAGAGTAATATATCGCGGGGTAGAGCAGTTGGTAGCTCGTCGGGCTCATAACCCGGAGGTCGTGTGGTTCAAGTCCCACCCCCGCAACCAAAATGAAAAGGCATCCAGAAGGATGCCTTTTCGTTTTGCCTGCAGGTCGAGGATTGTAACATAAGGCAGTCGGGTTATGAGCCCGAAGGGCGAATAAGGCGGAGGTAGAGAGCGAAGCGAGCGGCCGAGTGGGAGTGAATGACAGTCCGGTGGACTGTCAGAGCCACGAGGTGACCGAAGTCAAGTTCTCCGCAGAGAATTTGACAAGAACGTGTGGTTCAAGTCCCACATTTTTTTCGTATAACCGTCCATTAGGAATAGTCAGGGTTTTGACTGTTCTTTTTAGACGGCTTTTTGTCGAGTTTTGGTCGGATTTTGAATAGTATTATTGAAAAAATACAAGGTTTATGCTACAATAATAAAAATGACTGACATTACTTTTAAGGAGAAAATTTATGGGATTATTAAAGTGTCCTGATTGTGGTAAAGAGTTTTCTGATAGAATTGATGCTTGCCCGAATTGCGCCTGTCCAAAGAGTGTAGTTTTGAAAGAATTAGAGTCTAAAGAAGAAGTGCAAGTTAATAATGAGATAAAAAGTGAAGAAATTAACCCATTTAAATATACTAAAAAAGACTTAATGTCTTATGAAGAATTAAAAATTTTTTCTATACAATCAATCTTGCCATACATATGCGAAGAATTAAAGATTAATAAAGCAGATATAAGTGAATGTGATGCTCAATATGGCGTTGATTTTATTGCAAAAACGACAGACGGTGCTATAGGTATTAAGTTTATAATAGATATTGCTCCCAATAAAAGTATAAAACTTTATGACGAAGATGCGGCAAAGAAAATGTACTCTTTAGGTTTTAAATTTGCTGTTGCTCAAATTGGTGTAGGTTCAAAAGATGAGTTAAGATTCCAAAGACGTGTTGTGCTAAAAAATGATGGATATTTGTTTAATTATACAGGGCTCAAATATTTCGAGTATAAAGATTATTCAAATGTTAGATTGTCGTTAAGCGAAGATACATCTTGGAAATATATATTTAATCCCAAAACAGACGAAGAAAATCCTTATACGATAAAAAAAGAAAAAAGAACATATCGAGAATATTTTAATAGTGATACATATGAAACAACAATACAAGGTTTGTTCGATAAGTACTACATTCAAAGTCGTCATAGAGAGTTTTTGAAAGAATATATATTAAGTTTGGCAGAATCAATTCAATACTCATTAAGTGCAGAAAATACACTTGTAAACTTTATGAACTGTGTTGATTATTGTCAAGGGTTGTTTTTGTCAAATAGTAAAGCTGTCAAGGAGAATAAAATAATACTTAAAACAATTGAACTATTAGAAGAAAATAGTTTTATTAGTTTAAATAAGTACGAGTTATTTAATTTCGGTTTTTATGTTTATTATTTCTTAAAAAACGGCGGAACAAATGCTGAAATGATTTCTTCATCTTTGGCTGATAAAATGAAAATTGATTTATATTATTCAACTCCAGAACTCTTTGGGTTTGAGAAAAAGGTTATTATGAATAGTGGCGATAATGAGCTAAAAAAAGTCTTGTTAGATCTCTCTAATCCAAATCATATTACGAAATTAAACAACAAAAGTGTATGTAATAGTTTTGATGAATATTATAGCGCTAAAGCATCTAAAAGCTTAAAAAACTGGAAAACTACTCTTGGTGTGTTGTTGATTATAAGTGCAGCAATAAGTTTAGTGTCCTTAATTTTAGGTAATTATTTTGCTTTAGTTGATATTGTTTTGTGTTTGGTTTTTGGAGTGTTAATATTTAAAAATAATAGTTGGATATATGCTTTGTTGGTTGCTATATATCAGGGGATAGTTGTAATCATTAACTTAGACGCAGGAAAATCCACAGTAAATTTATTTCCTTTAGTTATTTCATTAATTGTTATGTTTGGAATTATCAAGTTAAAAAAAGAATATGGAAGCGGCAACTAAGCTTGATAACGTAATATTAAATAACACTTCGGGGAGAGTTAAAAGATCAAAATTGATATAATATATATGAAAAATGGAGATGAAAAGGTAGTACTATGGCGTAGTACTGCCTTATTGTTTTCTAATAAACTAATTATATTTTGACAAATAAATTGCTTTTAATGTGATAAGTTAATAAAAAGTCTTTATATTCAATTCAATTTGATCTAACCATCCTGTTAAATGGAGAAAAAATCTCTAAATGTGCATTTTGAGTGTTGACTTTTAGAGATAAATGGATATAATATAATCAAAAGGAGTGATTAACTATGTTAATAAAAGTTGTTGTAGATAACTTTTTATCTTTTAATAAGGAAACCGAATTAACAATGATTCCTTCGAATAAAACTAGAAAAAAGTCGGAACATAAAGTCAAAGTTAAGAGCACACCCATGCTTAAATATGCTGTTGTTTATGGTGCTAATGCATCAGGAAAGTCTAATCTTATAGAAGTTTTTCAATTTATAAAATATTGTGTAGAAAAAACTATTCCTATAGAAGCTATTTCTAAGTTTTGTAAAACTAATAAATCTAATATTGATAAACCGAGTCTTTTTGAACTTCAATTCACGGTAGGAAATAAGTTTTATGCGTATGGGTTTTCTATTGTTTTAAATACTAGGACAATTGAATCTGAATGGTTATATGAACTCTATCAAAACGGAACACAAAAAACATTATTTGAAAGAGAGAAAGGAAAAAAACCTGTTATTGGGGAAGATATAAACCTAACTGATTCTGATAACGCAAAATTAACAACTTACCTTGAGGATTTTGAAGAAAATTCAAGCTCTTTATTTTTAACTATAATGAATCGCGGAAAGAAATATGCTTACGATTCTAAGTTGCTTTTCTTTAAAGAAGTCTACGAATGGATAAGTAAAAATTTGATTATTGTAACTCCAAATACTTCACTCAGAAGTTTTGAATATTATTATGATAATGCTTCATTAAGTTTGATTAGCGATTTAATTAAAACATTTGATACAGGTATAACTGAGGTTAATGTTGTAGAAATCTCTATGGAAGAGCTTGGAAAGGAACTTCCTCCCCCTATTTTTGAGAGTATTATTTCGGATATTAAAGAAAAAACAGAAGATGAAAAGAATATTGAAATAAAGCTATCCATGCGTTCTGATCGTAGTTTCTTTAATATTGAAGTCAAAAAAGGGCAACCACCCAAAATTACTACTATCTCATTAAAACACGGAAAGTCATTTTATAAATTTAAGTATGAGGAAGAGTCGGATGGTACAAGAAGACTGTTTGACTTGTTAGATATACTTTTAAACAAAACAAATGATACTGTATATATTGTAGATGAAATGGAAAGAAGTCTACACCCGAAACTCACATCAAGATTTATTGAGCTTTTTGACAAGATTCATTTATCGAATAATATGCAATTAATTTTTACTACACATGAATCATCAATAATGGACCAAAAACTATTTAGAAGAGATGAGATTTGGTTTGTAGAACGTAACAATGAAAATGTTAGTAGTATATACTCTTTAGACAAGTTTAAAGAAAGATACGACAAAAAACTAAGTAAGGCATATTTAGAAGGTAGATATGGTGCTATACCCGTATTCACTGCATTTAAATTTACGGGGGAATAATTATGGCACCAATTCGAACTTATACAGACTGGAATACTCGCCCATCAAATAAAGAAAAACAAATTGAACCATACAAGCACTACTATTTTATATGCGAAGGTCAAAACACTGAAAAATGGTACTTTGAGAGATTTATTGATATGAAAAAGCAGTTTTCTATTTCTGCATTAATTAGTATTCAATATCTCGAAAAGACTGAAGAGCATGAGACATGGTCTGATCCTAAGAAATTGTATGAATTAGCAGAAACTTGCAGAAAGAGCGGAGATATCTCTTTTGACCCTAAACATGATACTATGATTATAGTTTTTGATGCAGATATATATGAAAAACGAGAGCCTTCATCATTTAATGATTTTATCCTAGAGGCGTCAAAAACCAATACTATTTGTCTGACGAATCCTAGCTTTGAATTGTTTTTGTTGTTACATTATGAGAATTCTTTTAATGAAATTATATTTCCCAACAAAGACAAAATAATACAAAATGATTGGGTTAATTATGGTACTGAAAAAATACGGTACATAGAGAGTATGTTTAGACAAAAATCTGGATTACAACCTAAAAAAGATCCATCTATAGCAGATTTAGTTAAAGATGTTTCAAATGCTATTCAGCAAGAGAAAATGTTAAATAATAATATATGGTCTTGTAGAGGAAAACTCACATCTAATGTAGGTATAATTATTCAAAATATAATTGATGATAAGTGCGAAGAGTATAGATAATTTATTTAACGAATATTTCTGGTAAATTATTAGCTACAAACAAATCTAAACAGAATAAAAATTATTGTTTTATTATTGTCGGCTTTTTGGTCGGCTCGGTGATAATGATATATAGGCTGATTAGGCGATGGATTTTATTCTTGAGTTTCTTTAATCAGCTCATAACCCGGAGGTAGAGAGCGAAGCGAGCGGCCGAGTGGGAGTGAATGACAGTCCGGTGGACTGTCAGAGCCACGAGGTGACCGAAGTCAAATTCTCCGCAGAGAATTTGACAAGAACGTGTGGTTCAAGTCCCACCCCCGCAACCAGAAAAAACGACAGGTTTTGACCTGTCGTTTTTTCAACGAAATTTGCCATTCGGGCAAGTGAAATAGCTTCGCTGTGAAATATTTGCTTTGCAAATGTGAAATGTTCGCATGCGCGAACGTGGGCAAATTTCATTTCACATTGCGACGAAGGAGCAATATTTCACAATGTGCTTGGGCACATTATTTCACATTTTGCAGCAAGGCAAAATATTTCACTGAATAATGCATCTTTTTCGGCACCTCTACTCAACATTGCGAATCGAAAAAGATATCGGTTCGGAAAACCCAGAAGCCACAACGGTTTCTGGGTTTTTTCGTGCCATTTTTTAAGGTGCAATTCAAAAGATATCATTTCCCCAAAATGACCTTTGGGGAGGACTTGAACTAAATCTTAAAACAATACCAGTGGAAAAGTTTAAAGCTTTATGATATAATTAGTTCAATGAATAAGAATTTGTAGGGATGATGAAGATGATTATTTTAATTACCGGAGCATCGCATACAGGCAAAACTGTACTTGCCCAAAAGTTGCTGGAAAAATTTAAATATCCATATCTGTCCATTGATCACTTGAAGATGGGGTTAATTCGTAGTGGAAACACGAAACTCACACCGACAAGTAATGATAGCGATTTGACTTCATACCTGTGGCCAATTGTTCGTGATATGATAAAAACTGCTGTTGAAAACAAGCAGAACTTAATTGTTGAAGGTTGCTATATTCCATTCGATTGGCAAAAGGACTTTGACTCTGAATATCTTGAAAACATTAAATATTTCTGCCTCGTAATGAGTGAAGAATATATCAGAAACCACTTTGCTGACATAAAGAAATATGCAAATACCATTGAAAACCGTTTGGATGATGAATGGTGTACAATGGAGAGTGTGTTGGGAGATAATGCAGAAATGTTAGACCTCGCACAAAAGTATAATGTGAACTATATACTCATTGAAGATAAGTACGAAATCAATATTGATTTATAGCAGCAAATTCCGATTTTGTTGGTCAGTTTTACCTTGATATCTTTTTCGGTGCGACGAGCCAAAACAGAAAAGCACTTCATTCGAAGTGCTTTTCTTGTTTTGGTTGCAATGAAGAGCACCTTGCGGTGTATGAAAAAGAAAGTGTGCGTTTCGCTTCATACGAGCGAAGCCAATGCTTATTTTTCATTGAAAATAATAAAATAATATGCTATACTGAATTTAGAAAAATGGTGTAAAATAAGCGTAGCGAAAATATGAAGGTAGTTTGCAAACGTTTTTTTGATAGTGATATGACACCGAAACAAGTTGCAGAGTGCATAGACGTACCAATAAAATTCGTAAACGCTTGTATGCGTTAAATCATAGTTTGCTGCCTTACGTTTGGTTGCGTTCAATAATTGAAAGGAAGTATTTGCATAGATGAAAAACAAGAAAACATTAGAAGAAGTAAGAAAAATATTTGAAGGAGACCGATTTGCAACTGAAAACGGAGCTGTGATAGAAAAAATCGGAGACCACAGCGCTACCTGTAGTTTGGTAATTACAGATTTACATCGCAATGCTATGGGCGCAGTAATGGGTGGAACATACTTTATGTTGGCGGATTTTGCTTTTGCGGTTGCAGCTAACTGGGAAAACATGGGATGCGTATCATTACATTCTGACATTTCTTTTTTGGGTGTTGCTAAGGGTAAAAAGCTGATAGCAAACGCAGTTTGTATAAAAGACGGAAAGAGTACGGCTTGCTATCGTGTGGACTTAACGGATAATTTAGGAAATCTGACAGCCACAGTAACCACAACGGGATATTATGTCAGATAATTATAGTGGATTTTTAGATATGCTAAAAAATATCTAAATCTGTGCAACTTTACAAGTCAAGCCTGGGTAAATTATTTTACCTAGGCTGTTTTCTTGCCTTTTTTTAAGTAGAACGTAGGAGATATTCTTCCGCACAAAGCGGCTTTTGAGGAGAAACTGAGCAAAAAATACAAATTTTTTCGCCTTTGCAAGTGTTACTTGACAAAAGCAAGTGAAATATTCTTTTATTTTATACGACTTTTTGCTATAATTTAATCAAGCAAAAGTAGGTGACTTTATGATAGTTGGTGAGATAATTTTAAAATACACAGAATAATCACGTTTGCCATAGTCCCAAATAGAGAGTTAAAAAATAATGCATAAATTTTTAAAAAATCATTAAACCACTATTGACAATCACTTGACCGTGTGGTAATATATCTATAGAGATTACAAGATAGGAGGGGTGGATGACGGTGAGATATCCCGGAACAACAATAGAAGTTCTTGCATTGCAAAAAGGCAGTTCCAAGTTGCTGTTTGATGGTATATTTGCTGCAGGAGGCATTACGCTTTCTCAGGTTTCGATTATGACGGGACTTGAACCATATCTTATTCAGAACTGGGTTAAGCGAAAATTCGTCAGTTCCCCCGTTAGAAAATTGTATTCAAAAGAGCAGTTTGCAAGAATTATTATTATAAATATGTTAAGAGAGTCACTGCAAATTGAATCCATCTGTAGTCTTTTGCAGGTAATAGGCGGAGAGGTTGATAATGAATTTGACGATCTAATAAAAGACGATGAGCTTTACCATCGGTATTTTGATATGATTTGCGACGGTGAGATTGACATATCTGACAGATCAGTTGTTTTAAAAGCGGCACAAAATGCTGCGCAGAGCTTTGAAGAAAAGATTCCCGCAGACAAGCAAAAGCTTGTAAGGATATTGCAAATTATGCTCTATGCTCATACTGCCTCAAAGCTTCGCGACTCGGCAAAAGAGATACTTTCAACTCTGCAATAGTAATTGTAGGAAGGGGTAATTTAAATGTTTTTAGTTGAATGGTGGAATTCATTAGGTTTGGCATCGCAGATATTGTACTGCATCGCTATCCCCTCAACATTAGTATTGTTGATACAAACATTGCTTATGTTTTTGGGATTCGACAACGACGTTGACGGCGATATTGAAATTGATGCTCCCGATGCTGATTTTGATAATGACGTCTTCGGGCAAGACATTGATATTGATAACGTATCAGGTCTCGAAAGTCTACATATTTTTACCGTAAGAGGAATACTTGCCTTCTTTGTTATATTCGGATGGGTAGGTATTGTAATGCAGTCTGCGGATATAAATCTGCCTGTTACGTTGATTGTTGCTACGGTTTGCGGTTTTGCAATGATGGTAGTGATAGCATATTTATTTAAAATGGTTATGCGGCTAAAAAGCGACGGAACTGCTGATAACCGCAACGCATTGGGAACTGCCGGAAAGGTATATCTTACCATCCCCCCCTCGCGTTCAGGCGAGGGAAAAGTCAACATTATGCTCCAAGGAGCCTATGTTGAAAGAAATGCCGTTACCGATGAAACTGAATGTATCCCCACGGGCAGCGAGATAATCGTTGTCGGAACAAGCGGGCAAACAAGTCTCATCGTTAAACGAAAATAAATTTTATTAAACGGAGGAAGTTTTTATGAATCCTGAAGTCATCTTTTTAATTTCTGCAGCAGTGCTGATTTTGGTATCATTCCTTGTATGGATATGCTCCAGATATAAAAAATGTCCTTCTGACAAAATTATGGTTGTATACGGTTCTATTGGTAAAAACGTTGATGGCTCTAACCGCAGTGCAAAGTGTATTCACGGCGGCGCGGAGTTTATCATTCCTGTTTTCCAATCATATTCGTATTTGGACCTGACTCCTATTTCTATTCAAGTTGACCTTAAAAATGCGCTCTCTAAGCAGAACATCCGAATTGACGTTCCTTCAAGATTTACTGTTGGAATTTCCACAGAACCCGGAGTTATGCAAAATGCGGCAGAACGTCTTTTAGGACTTCAGCTTTCTGAAATACAGGAGCTTTCAAAAGATATTATATTCGGTCAGTTGCGACTTATCATTGCAACGATGGATATCGAAGAAATCAACACTAACCGCGACAAATTCCTTGCAGCTGTCAGCGAAAACGTTGAGAGCGAACTTAAAAAGATCGGTCTCCGTCTTATCAACGTTAACGTTACTGACATTAGCGATGAGTCGGGCTACATAGCTGCTCTTGGTAAGGAAGCGGCAGCAAAAGCTATCAACGATGCGAAGAAGAGCGTTGCAGAGCAAGACAGAGAAGGTTCTATTGGCGAAGCCAACGCCAAAAAGGAACAGAGAATTGAAGTATCTAAGGCAGATTCACTTGCAATTGAAGGTGAAAACGAAGCCAAGATGAAGATTGCAATGTCTGATGCTGCTCTCAGAGAAAAGCAGGCAGAAGCCCTTAAAATAGCAACAGCCGCAGAAAAAACTCAGGCAGCAAAGGCTTTGGAAGAATCTTATGCAGCTGAACAATCCGCAGAAAGAGCCAGACGCGATAAAGAACAGGCAACGCTGGAAGCTGACGTTATCGTTCGTGCAGAAGCGAAAAAGAAAGAATTGGAAATTGCGGCTGAAGCAGAGGCTGAGCAGATCCGCAGAAAAGCAAAAGGTGAAGCAGACGCTATATTTGCAAAAATGGAAGCTGAAGCTCGCGGTGTTGAAGAAATTCTTAAAAAGCAAGCTGCAGGTTTTGCAGAGGTTGTTAAGTCTGCAGGCGGCGACGCGGATGCCGCACTTAAGCTCCTTATAGCTGACAAACTTGAAGATCTTATGCGCGTTCAGGTTGAGGCTGTTAAGAATATCAAGATAGATAAAGTTACTGTTTGGGACGGCGGAAGAAACGACGATGGAAAAACCTCCACAGCAAACTTTATTTCGGGTATGATGAAGTCGGTTCCGCCTCTTGATGAAGTGTTCGCGATGGCAGGTATGCAGTTACCCTCGCTTCTCGGTCAAAAGATTCCCGAAGGCACCGCTGAAACTTCAAATGTTTCCAAGGCTGATGACAATGTTATTGTTGAGACAGTTAAGGAAACCGACGATGATAAATAAATTTATATAAAAGTTATTTTATAATCGGCAGAGGTAACAACACCTCTGCCGTAATTCTTTGTATGGTATAACCCTTACCTACGTAGTAATCCTTATGATAAGGAGCGTAAATAAAGTTTTTATATCTGTAAGATAGATTTGCAGCGCGCGAGACGTATAGCAATCAAGTTTTGCCTTAAAACAAAAGGATTGACAAGGCGTTGTATGCAAAGTATAATAATTATATAACAAAAATAGGAGGCACTCCCAATATGAATACAATTAAGGCAATACCTATTACAAATGAAGCATTTGCACCTTTCGGTCAGTTTTATCAGATGGACGCACCCCAGGGTTATGCGCTTTGCGGTGAGATTCACAGATTCTTTCCCGATCGCTTAGTTGCAGACAGTCAGCATAGAGTCGGCTATTCTCCCATTCTTGTGAAGAAGCCTGAAAAAATGATTATCACTCAGCAAGAGTATCATAACACTACTTGGGAAATGATTATACCGTTAAATGATGACATGATCATTCACGTGGCACCCGCATCTGCCGGAACTCCGATACCTGAATTTGCTCAGGCGTTTATTGTTCCTAAGGGCGCGTTGGTTAAAATTAACACAGCTATCTGGCATTTAGCACCTTTACCCGTAAATAAGGAAGAATTGGCTGCTATGATCATTCTGCCGGAATGTACCTATGCCAACGACTGCACAGTTGTAGATTTTAAACCCGAACAATATTTTGAAATCGTACTGTAAGTTGTTTTTGCGCTCAACTAACAGAACGCAGAAATACGGCGATATTTAAATATGTTATGCTTGCCAAAGAACCTCGGATGTATTCCGAGGTTCTTTTATACAATTATATAATAATTCACTTCTTGCCAATCAATATAGTGTTTTTGAAAAAGTAAATTAGTATACTGTGAATTCTGTTATATATCAATACAAAACAGGTTCTTTTGTTATATCAAAGGGACTGGATAAACATAACTTTTTTTAAAAATAAGGACACTTTTTTAGTCAAAAGCAGACCTTGATTACTGAAAAAAAGAATGTTATTATATATTCGTACGGTGGTTACTGTTTAGTTTCCACAGCACACTGAAAACCTAAATTTTTATAATAGGAGATATTGATTATGGCTAATGTGACCGGAGAAAAATATGTTATTAAGGATAACGGAGTTGTCTTTGGTTTGACCGATATTTGCAGAATCGGACTGGTAAAACGTTCGGGCGATGAATTTTCTACGTACGTAAAGAACGTAAACCTTGAAACACTGCCGGAATTTGCTGCCGTTCGTTTTGAATCGCAAGGTGTAAGCGCAGTATATATCAACGGAGAATTTATAACTGCAAGTCCGGGTAAATATTATAACAGAGTTGTCTATATTGAGTTTACGTCAAAGCTGAAAAAAGGCGATAATGAAATAAAAATAGTGCTCGGCGGAAGCTATTATCAGTCATCAAACGAGACTATCTTCCAGAGATGCGGCGCTCAGTTTTCTTACGTATCGGCTGAATTCGAGTTTGTAAACGACGAAAACAGACAGACTTTGAAAACGGATGAAAGTTGGGAATGTATATCCGATGACGGACAAAACAAACCTACAAATTTCTCCGAGGTAACGAAAGCAGAATACGAGCGTTTTTGGTTGTGTGCGGCTCTCATTCCTGAATATGCGCCCATTAACGTTCCCCAAAAAGTATTGGATACAGTAGGAGAGGGATACGCAAAATATGTTGCAACACCGTGGCAAGAATATGCTTACCCTCAGAGTGTTTGTTCAACAAATATGAAAGAAGAAAACGGACACCTTGTTTCAGATGGGGATTCGTCTTACGTAACGTATGACTTCGGAAGAACATACGTAGGCTTTTTGACGTTTGAATGTACTGCCGAGGAAGACGGAGTTGTTGAATTCTTCTTCGATTATTCCGAGGTAATTGAAGATTTTGAATTTACAAACCACCATGCAGGCCGCGTCAGAATGTTATCCTTCAAACAGCCTCTTAAAAAGGGTAAGAATGAAATATTCCTCATTCGCAGACGTGCATTCAGGTATTTAAAGATTAATCTTAACTGCAAAGCAGAAATTGTAAATGTCGGCTTGAAATTATGTATGACTCCTTCAAAACAGTTGGGATATTTCCACTGTGATGACGATATGTTCAACAAGATGTGGGAAGTCGGCAAATATACGTTGCATATAAACAAGCATCAGGAATTTGAGAGCTGTCCGCGAAATGAAATGAAGTTCTTTACAGGTGACGGCGTTGTCGATGGCTTGGTGGATTACTATGCTTTTGGAGACCCGTCCGTCGTACTCAGCTCGCTGTCATTGACAGAACCCGGAATCAGCAGCGGTCTGAGAACCCACAAATTAGACCGTAACGTCTCGCTGGGCGACTATTCCGGCTGGAGAATAATAGTTGCTTACAACCAGTATCTGTATTTCGGAGACAAGTATTTTGTTGAGCAGTATTACGATGAGTTTGTTAGTTGTATCAATTGGCTTATCGAACAAATGAACAGCTCGTATCTTATTTATCAATATCCCGAATTCAGCGATCAGTATTATTCTATGAGAGGCGTTGTCGAATTTACTTGCAGTACTGACCGATTGGGCGAAAAGCCTTATTATAATGCCGTATTTTATAAGAGTCTTTTGTGTATGGCTGAATTCGCAGAGATCGTAGGCGATGAAAGAGGAAAGGTTTGGGCAGAAATAGCCGAAAACGTATATAAATCCTTTAATGAGCGACTCTGGAGCGAGGAAAAGAAGGCATATGTTGATACTTATGATACTTCTTACATTCCTCAAGAGGGAAATGCTTTGGCGATTCTCTTTGGATTGGCAAACGCTGAGCGCACCGAATTGATAAAAGAAATGCTGTGTGAGAATCTTTGGAGTGATTACGGTTCAACGGTGTTGTCGAAGTATTTGCAGCATACGCGCGGAGGAAATGCAACGGTATCTCCGCTTATGAATATGTATGAAGCGGAAGCAAGATTTAAGACAGGTGATGCTGAGGGCGCAGTCGAGCTTATAAGACGTTGTTGGGGAATGCAGCTTAAAAAGGGCGCAGGTACATTCTGGGAATTTTCTCCCAACCATCCCGAAAGACGTTCAGGTCAACCGGCTCACGCTTGGTCGAGTGGAGTTACGTATCTTTTGAGTGCATATGTTCTTGGTATAAGACCGCTTAAACCGGGATATGAAGAAGTATGTTTTGAGCCCTACTGCGCTTTCGATAATTTCGAAGGTGTTGTACCGACGTGTAAGGGACTTGTCGGTGTTAAGTACCGTACTGAAAACGGTGAAAAACAATTTGAACTTGCGATCCCTCAGGGAATGAAAGTAAATACTGTTGTTCCCGATAACGCGAAGCTGACAGTTATTGAATATTAATACAAAAGACGGTGTGTAGGCAAAGCCTACACACCGTCTTTTAAACTATACGCCCTCTGTATTATGAATGCGGAGGGCGTAAGTTATATGAGTTATATATTTAGTAGTAATACCCAGGCAAGACCATAGTAGCTGACAACTGCTACAAGGTCGTTGATCGTTGTAATCAACGGACCTGATGCAACGGCAGGGTCAATGCCCAGTCTGTAAAGGGTTAGCGGAATCGCCGCACCCGTAAATCCCGAAATCGTCATTGCGAAGCACATAGCAAGACCGACGCAGCCTGCCGCGGCAAACACAAACGACGAGCTGTATGATGCAAAAACAAACAGATATACGCTTACGATGAGGAACGATATCGCGCCGAGAACAACGCCGTTTAACAATGCAACGCGTATTTCTTTTAAGATGGTTATAATTTGCTCTTTAAGGCTCATTTTATCATCGCTTCCGATTGCTCTTACCGTTACAGCCAGCGACTGTGTTCCGACGTTACCCGCCATTCCGAGAATGAGCGATTGGAATGAAACGATTATAGGCAGAGCGTCTACCACGTTTTCAAAAATACCGACAACGGCGGAAACCGCAAGTCCCATAAATAACAGTACGATTAACCACGGAACACGCTTTTTCATACTTGTAAACAGTGATTCGTCGGGGTCTTGCTCTGAGGTCAAACCTGCCATTTTCGCGTAATCGTCGCCAAGCTCCTCGTCGACAAGCTCGATAATATCGGTTGACGTAATTACACCGAGCAGGGCGCGGTTTTCTGATGAGATGACGGGAATCATATTTTCGGAATAACCGCGGAGACGTTCAATATTTTCCGAGACTATATCTTTGTCGTAGACAAAGGGGAAGTTAGTTGCTATAAGTGTTTCAAGCTCAACGCTGCTTCTTGCAACTATCAGGTCTTTCAGGTCAATTACACCGTAAAACGAGTCATCCTCATCAACTACAAATATAGTATAGATATTATCGTTTTCAGCAGCCTCGTTTACCAAGGTCTTCATAGTTTCTTTAATTGTTTGATTTCGCTTAACAACAATGAAATTAGTGCTCATACGGCTGCCGAATTCATTGTCCTCGTATGAATTGAGTAGTTCGATATCTTCTTTTATTTCGTCATCCTCGATAAGCTCGAAAATTTCATTTCGGGTTTGCTCATCAAGTTCATCCAACGCTTCGTTCGCGTTGTCGGCGTCCATCTGCTCAATAATATCAGCAGCTTCGTCTGCATCGAGCTCTGAAAGATAGTCCCCGATATCGTCAAGAAACGAAACAATTTCAGACATAAATTCGCTGCCAAGTACTCGAAACAGGCGTTCACGCTCTTCTGCAGTAAGCTTTTCAAAGATACTCGCTATGTCATTTTCGTGGTATTCCTGAAGCTTTTCATATACTTCGTCATCGCTGTAATTGCCTCGGATGATGCCAAGTATCTGTTCGCCATAGTCTTTTTCCGGCAGGGAAAAATCATTTCTCTCTTCCATAAGCGTCCTCCTGTTTAAATTTAAGTATGTATCATTCTTATTATACCAAAAAAATAATATTTTTTCAATATATTATTTTTATTATGGTAATCATCTTGTAATTTTTGAACTATTATGTTATACTATAATTAGGCATTTTGCTAGTTTTTTTAAAAAAAAGGGAGTTTTTATTATGAAAACACAACAAAATCCGGGCGCTAAAGAACAGCGCAAATTTGGCATACGCGATAGTATCGCTTATGCTGCAGGAGATCTTGGCTGTAATATGAGCTTTGCTCTTAAGGGCACAATGTCGATCTTCTGGACTCAATTTATGGGAATGGATCTATGGTACGCTCTGCTTCTTGTTATTGTTCAGGTTTGGGATGCCATAAACGATCCGCTTATTGGCTCTATCATTGATGCAGATAAGCGCCAGTATAAGAAAAATAAGTTTTTGGCTTACATTTGGCTGGGCTCCATTGGTTTGATTGTGGGTGGAGCATGCTGCTTCCTGCCTTTCCCGAATGCTCCTACATGGGCTAAGTTTATAATCTTTATTGCAGGATACGTTGTTTGGGATGCTTTCTATACCATAGCTAACGTTCCTTACGGTTCTCTTCTTTCGCTCATTTCCAATGACGTCAAGGACAGAGCTTCTCTTTCGGCATGGCGTTCGGTTGGTTCTATTTTTGGTAATATGCTTCCCATGGTTATTCTTCCTTTTATTATTTATGACAAGGATAACAATCTTATCGGAGAACGAGTATTTATAGCAGCTCTCATTATGGGTGTTCTTGGCTTTATATGCTTCCAGTTTATGATAAAAAACACCGTAGTTCGTGTAGATACCGATGTTGCTGTGGGCGAAGATGCACCGAAATTTAACGTGTTCAAGGCTTTTGGAAACTTTATGAAAAACCGTCCTGCAGTTGGAGCAACTATTGCGGCAATGGGAATGTTTATTGGAATGCAGGGAGCAACCACTGCGGTAACCGTTATTTTCCAGTCTTATTTTAAAAACGTTAAAATATCCGGTATAGTACAGCTTTTCGCTATGATTCCGATCGTTGTATTTACTCCTCTTGCGCGAAATGCTGTTGCTAAATACGGTAAAAAAGAACTTGCCACATTCGGTTCTATCGTTTCTATTGTTGCTGGCTTAGGACTTTTTATAATCATTCCTGACAATACAAAGCTTGATCTTATCATTTATATTATATGCCAGTTGTTCTTCTCACTTGGACTTGGAATATACTCTACTGTTTCTTGGGCTATGATGGGTGATGCGATTGACTACAACGAATGGAAGTTTGGCGCTCGCGAAGAGGGTACGGTTTATTCTTTGCACTCATTCTTCCGTAAGCTCGCACAGGGCATTGGTCCCTCTCTCGTGCTTGTAATAATGATTGCATTCGGTTACGTTGGAAAGAACGAGGGCAATCAGCTGTGGGAAGTAGCGGTCAATATGCGTTATACCGTTGCTGCTACCTTCTTGTTCTCAGCAATTCTTCAGTTTGTCGGTCTTGGTCTTGTATATAATCTTGACAAGAAGACTCTTGCAAAGATGAATGCTGATTTGGGTCGAGAATAAGAAGTAACTTAAACCACGTAATGACAGTAAGCTAATTGAGGTGTCCGGGGTGAAAAATCGGACACCTTGATTCAAATATAAAGGAGTCCTAATATGAGAAATATTGTAAACATTAATGATACATGGTTGTTTGTAAAAGATACATCCGACATTTTTTGCAATGATGGAGAAACAATAAATCTTCCTCATTCCTGGAACGCAATTGACGGTCAGGATGGAGGAAACGATTATTTCCGCGGCAGCTGTGTATACAAAAAAACCTTGAAAAAAGATGAACTTCCCAAGGCAGATCTTTATTACTTGGAGTTTCGCGGAACAAACTCTTCCGCAGACGTATACGTAGGGGGAGAAAAGCTTGCCCATCACGATGGCGGATATTCTACCTGGCGTGTTAATATTACCGATGCTTTGAAGGAAGAAACCGAAATCGCTGTCGTCGTGGATAATGCACCTAATGATACGGTCTATCCTCAAATGGCGGATTTTACGTTCTACGGCGGTATTTACCGTAACGTAAATCTTATTTGCGTAAACAATTCACACTTTGATCTTGACTATTACGGCGGTCCCGGTCTTATGATTACCCCTAAAATCGAAGGTAAGGATGCTAAAGTCGAGGTTGAGGTTTTTGTGAAGAATCTCAAGGATAATCAAAAGCTCGTTTATACAATTTACGACGCGGAAGAAAAAGAGCTTGACAAAATAGAAACAACCGAATCAAAGGTTAATTTTGAAATAAAGGACGTTCACCTCTGGAACGGAAGAAAAGACCCCTATTTGTATTGCTGTGAGGTAGAAATAACCGAGGACGGCGACGTAATAGATAACGTTTGCAACCGATTTGGCTGCAGAAGCTTTAAAATCGATCCCAACAACGGCTTTATACTGAACGGAAAAGAGTACCCCCTCAGAGGCGTATCACGTCATCAGGACAGATGGGGAGTCGGTAACGCTCTTCTTCCCGAACATCACGAAGAAGACATTGATCTTATTATGGAAGTGGGAGCTACGACAATACGTCTTGCCCACTATCAGCACGACCAGTATTTTTATGACCTTTGCGACGAAAAGGGTCTTGTAATCTGGGCGGAAATTCCCTATATTTCAAAGCATATGCCCGGTGGACGTAAAAATACAATCTCACAGATGAAAGAGCTTGTAACTCAGAATTACAACCACCCCTGTATTGTAGTGTGGGGACTTTCCAACGAGATCTCCATTGGCGGTTCTGACAGCGATCTTCTTGAAAATCATAGAATACTCAATGATCTTGTTCACGAAATGGACAAGACCCGACTTACGACCATAGCGGCAGTTTCTATGTGTAAGATGGACGATCCGTATTTGCAGATACCCGACGTAGTTTCTTACAACCACTATTTCGGTTGGTACGGCGGAGACACCACTATGAACGGACCTTGGTTTGACAAGTTCCACGAAACTCATCCTAACATTCCGATTGGTTGCTCGGAATATGGTTGTGAGGCTCTTAATTGGCATACGAGCGACCCGAAGCAAGGCGATTATACCGAAGAATATCAAGCATATTATCATGAAGAGCTTATCAAACAGTTCTTTACGAGAAAATATATTTGGGCTACGCACGTGTGGAATATGTTTGATTTCGGCGCAGATGCAAGAGCAGAAGGGGGCGAAAACGGACAGAATCATAAGGGTCTTGTTACCATTGACAGAAAGTATAAAAAGGATGCTTTCTACGCATACAAAGCGTGGCTTTCTGATGAACCTTTTGTACATCTTTGCGGAAAGAGATATATTGACCGTGTTGAAGACGTAACAAAAGTTACGGTATATTCAAATCTTCCCGAGGTTGAGCTTTTTGTAAACGGTGAAAGTATCGGCAAGAAGACTGCACCTGACCACTTCTTCTATTTTGACGTACCTAACGTAGGTGAAAGTAAGATTGTTGCCCGTGCAGGAGAATATTCCGACGAAGGCACTATCCGTAAGGTCGAAGAGAGAAATATGGATTATGTTCTTGTGGAAAAGGGAGCGGTGCTTAACTGGTTTGACATTGATGCGCCAGAGGGCAGATTCTCTCTTAACGACAAGATTTCCGATATTATGCAATCGTTCCGCGGAAAGCTTTGGTTTGCAGGCTTGGGTCTCAAACTGAAAAAGAAGATGAGTGCCGGCAAGAAACAAGACGGCGAGAAAAAATCCGGAGGATTTGACGTTGATCTTAAGGGCGGCGCAAGCAGCGGTATTATGCAGATGCTCGGAGGATTTTCCGTTCTCAGACTTTCATCAATGATGGGTATGATGAATATTTCATTTACAAAAGAAGAACTTTTGAAAATGAATAAACAGCTTAATCGCATCAGAAAACCTAAAAATATGAAATAATAAAACGACGATAAGGCTATACACCGGAATTCCCTGTGTATAGCCTTTATTGTTGTTGGTTAAAAAGAGGCTTATGCCGTTGAGTAATCCCGCCGCGGCAGAAGGCTCCCTCCGGGAGGGAGCTGGATTTTGCGAAGCAAAAGACTGAAGGAGAGTGCGATACAGTGATATTTGTATTTAGCATAAGTTCCGCAGGCTCCTTCCGTCACCTAACGGTGCCACCTTCCTCCCGGAGGAAGGCTTATAGAGTGCCATATTTATGACAGTAGGGCAATTTTGCAACTGTAAGATTGTTCGGTGGGCTTTCAGCTCCGTCAGTATCATGGCGTTATACGCATGAGTAAACCACCGGCTTAGCCGATGGTTATGATTTATGAACTTTTTGTGTGACAAAAGTTGACTTTTTTTGAATATGTGATACAATAAAAAAGGTAGCGTCAAAACGTTATCGAAAAAATAATAAATCATAGGAGAGTCAACAAAATGGCAAACAATCTTGTTTATGGCATTAACGACAGACCGAAATTCAGTCAGCTTATCGTTTTTGCTATCCAGCAGTTGCTCGCAATTATGGCGGCAACAATCGCAGTTCCCGCAATTGTCGGAAACGGTATGTCAATTTCCGCGGCACTTTTCGGAGCCGGAGTCGGAACTCTCGTTTATCAGCTTTTCACAAAATTCCGCAGTCCCGTATTCCTCGGTTCATCATTTGCATTTATCGGTTCTATGAGCGCCGCATTTGCAGGGGCAGCATCTATGAGTCTTGGTTATCTCGGACTTTTGGTGGGTGCTGTATTTGCAGGTCTCGTTTACGTAGTAATCGCACTCGTTGTAAAATTTGTCGGCGTTGCTTGGATCAACAAGCTTATGCCTGCAGCAGTTATCGGCCCCACAGTAGCGCTTATAGGTCTTTCACTTGCTTCTGCGGCTGTAAATGACGTGTTCTCATACGGCCCCAAGGACGGTAACGGCGCGTTTATTATGACGGGTAACATCTGGGTATCACTTATTTGCGCATTGGTTACTTTCACGGTGGTTGTTCTTTGTGCAACCTACGGAAGCAAAATGACAAAGCTCATTCCGTTCATCATTGGTGTACTTGGCGGCTATGTTGCTGCTATGATTTTTACTGTAATCGGCTATGCTGCAAATATTGATGCAATAAAAGTAATTGATTTTACTCCTTTTACAAACCTTGTTGCAGACGGTGTAAGCCTCAAAACCTTTATTTCAATTCCCGAATTTACTTTCGTTGAAGCGATTAAGGGCGTAAAAGATTTTGATATCAGCTATCTTGTAACAATCGCTGTTGCTTACGTTCCCGTAGCGTTTGTTGTGTTTGCAGAGCATATTGCAGACCACAAGAATCTTTCAAGCATTATCGGAGAAGATCTCCTCGAAGAACCCGGACTTCACCGCACACTTCTGGGCGACGGTGTCGGCTCGGTTGCAGGTGCATTTTTCGGCGGTTGCCCCAATACTACTTACGGTGAATCCGTAGGCTGCGTTGCAATTACAAGAAACGCATCCGTTGCAACGATTACAACGACTGCTATCCTTGCTATTCTGATTTCGTTTGTTTCGCCCTTTGTGGCATTTCTTGATTCCATCCCCGGTTGCGTAATGGGCGGTGTGTGCATTACACTCTATGGATTTATCGCGGTTTCCGGCTTGAAGATGGTTCAGAAGGTTGATCTTGAAGACAACGCAAATCTCTTTACGGTTTCAGTAATTCTGATTTCCGGTATAGGCGGTATGGCTCTTACAATCGGCAAGGTTACGATCACGGCCATCGCGTGTGCGCTTATTCTCGGAATTCTTACAAATATACTTTTGAAAAAATTTAAAAAACACGACTCCAACAAGTAATACAGGAGAGAAAGTATGAAAAATTACGAAAACGTAGTAATATTTGACCATCCGTTGATCAGACATAAAATTGCTATCTTACGCGACGAACGCACGAGCATGAAAGAGTTTCGCGAGTTGGTTGAAGAGATTACAACTCTTATGACCTATGAAAGCTTGAAGGATGGCGTTCAGACAACCGAGATTGAGGTTAAGACTCCGCTTGAAACCTGCAAGCAGACTGTTGTAGCAGACAATTCTGTAGTTATCGTTCCGATTTTGCGTGCGGGACTTGGTATGGTTAACGGTGTACACGTGCTTTTCCCTTCGGCAAGAGTCGGACACATCGGTATGTACAGAAACGAAGAAACGTTGAAGCCCGAAACCTACTACTGCAAGTTACCTGCAGGTATTGAAGACAAGCTTGTTATGGTGGTTGACCCTATGCTTGCAACGGGCGGAAGCGCGTGCGATGCAATTCAGCTTTTGAAAGACAAGGGATGCAAACACATTAAGTTTATGGCGATTATCGGTGCGCCCGAAGGCGTAACTAAGGTAGCTGAGACACATCCTGACGTTAACATCTACGTTTCTACACTTGACAGATGTCTTAACGAGCACGGATATATTCTTCCCGGTCTTGGTGATGCCGGCGACAGACTCTTCGGTACAAAATAAACAAGGGAGTTGGTGTGCGAAGCACTCCAACTCTCTTTTGTATTTAAATAACAATGGTTGTATAGGAAAAAACTATACAGCTGTTTTTCCTCTTGCAAAAGAACGAAAAAAGTGATATACTGTAAGAAGTTCAGGGAATGGAGGACATTTTGTGGATAATCTGATTGAAAATATCAAGAAGAATTGGCTGAAATGGGAAAGCTTACCCTTTGTTTTTGCCATTATTCTTATGTTTTATATAGGCATTGCATCCGAAGTAAACGACTGGACGGGCATCAATATGGGCGGCAAAGAATATTTTCTCTTGTCAATTCCTTTTCTCGTTTTGTTTTTGCTTTACGTTGTGTGGTGTGTTATACACATAACCAAAGAAAAGAAAAATGCTACTGCTGTAGAATGTACTGAAGAGCAGGCGAAAAGCAAAAAAACAAAAAAGACTATCTGGCTTGTATCGGGTGTATGCGCTGCGGTATTGGCGATAGCGCTCCTTATTCTGTTTCTCATATCGGGCAATAACGGTGCTGACCGTGACGGAAAATACGTTATCTGGGCAGACGAATACCATATTGCATTAACTCCCGAGGTTCATAAATCGTATTATCTTTCGGGGTGCGCTGTAGGTGTCAAGGGCGGCAAATTGACCGACTATCCCAAACAGTGCGTGTTTGAACTCGATTTTAAGGATGACGATACTTTCACAATTACCTGTAACGGCAAGTTTTTGGGCGTAACGCCCGACAAAAACGGTGTAGGTTATTCAGCGTCCTGCACCAGCATTACGTGGGAGCTTGAAGAGGTTGAAGAGGGATTGTATTACATTCGTAACGTCGACGAAAACACCTATTTAAAGTGGTATGATCCAATGCAAAACTGGACTACACATCACGAAATTTCCGATGAATACCAAAGTCAATATTTATTACGATTGGAAAAAGTAAATTAAAATACGTTGTGTGGGCAAAGCCCACACAACGTATTTTTACAATATAGGCCGTATGGCTCTTTTTGAATACAGTAGATGGTATGTGGGCGAATCCCACATACCATCTTTTTGTACACATGCTCTTGACAAAATCAATACCTCGTGATATGATGTATTACACGAAGGGAGGTATTATATGGATATACAGTTGAAACGAGGGCTTTTGGACGTATGCGTTTTGGCGGCAATCAAGGATGAGGACTCGTATGGATATAAAATAATTAAGGATATGAAGCCATATATCGAGCTTTCCGAGTCGACTTTGTATACGATTCTGAAGCGTCTGGAAAATGCAAATATGCTTACTGTCCGTACAGCCGAACATAACGGACGTTTACGTAAGTATTACCGAATTACGCAAGAGGGAACAAAGCGTATAGAGGAATTTAAGCAAGAGTGGAATGAAATTATGTCTATATATAAATTCGTAACAAAGGAGGATGACGGTGATGACAAAGCTTGAGTTTCTTTTTCGTTTGGAGCAGGGCTTAGCGGGACTGCCGAAAGAGGATATAAAAGAGCGCATAAATTTCTATGGTGAAATGATTGACGACCGCATCGAAGAGGGACTTTCGGAAGAAGATGCAGTGAGTGAAGTAGGCGAAGCCGACGAAATAATCTCGCAGATAATAAATGACACCCCTCTGACAAAGATCGTCAAAGAAAAGATAAAACCGAAAAGAAGACCGAGCGCTTTAGAAATAGTGCTTTTGATTCTCGGTTCGCCTATTTGGCTTTCTCTTTTGATAGCATTTTTTGCCGTAATAATATCGCTTTACGCTTCGCTGTGGTCGATAATAATCTCTCTTTGGGCTGTATTTGCTTCATTTGCGGGGTGTGCATTGGGAGCAGTAATTTCGGGTGCGATCTTTGCTTGTTTTGGCAACGGTTTAATTGGTGTAGCTACGGTAGGAGCAGGTATTGTTCTATTCGGCTTGTCTGTTTTACTGTTTTTTGGTTGTAAAGCGGCGACAAAGGGAATTATACTGCTTACGAAAGCAATGCTTTTGGGTATTAAGAAATGCTTTGTAAAAAAGGGGGATGCAAAATGAGTAAGAATACAAAAATATGGCTTGCCGTTGCAATTTCCTTGATTTTGATTGGTATTATGCTTTTTGGAGGTGTAATGATGTCTTTGAATTGGAATTTTTCGAAGCTGTCCACTGTAAAATACGTTACAAATACGCATCAGATTGGCGAGGATTTTGACGATATATTGATTGATACCGGCTGGGCAAAAATAGAGTTTGTTCTGTCGGAGGACGGTCTATGCAAGGTGGTTTGCCACGAGAGAGAAAACTTAAAAAATAATGTAAGTGTTAAAGACGGCGTTCTTTCCGTTACCGTTCAGGACCAAAGAAAATGGTATGAACATATCAGCATAATGGACTTTGACTCACCCAAGATAACGGTATATCTGCCAAAATCGGAGTATGGCTCACTTTCAGTAAAGGGAAGTACGGGAGACATTATCGTTCCTGCAGACTTTAATTTTGAAAATGCCGATATCAAAACAAGCACGGGCGACGTCAGTATGTATGCTTCTTCAAAGGGTAATATTGAAATAAAGACCACTACAGGCGATATCAAGACGGAAAAAATAACGGCAAAGACGGTTAGCCTTTCAGTTACAACGGGTCATATAAATGCATCTTTGATTGAGTGCGAGGGAGACTTCAGTGTAAAGGTCAGCACGGGGAAAACCGCTTTAACAGACGTAAAATGCCATAACCTGACCACAAGCGGCAGTACGGGTGATACCGTGTTGAAAAACGTTATTGTAACGGGAAAATTGTATGCAAAAAGAAGTACGGGCGATGTAAAGCTCGAAAAATGCGACGCGGGCGAGATATTTATCGAGACCGATACGGGTAGCGTTAAGGGAAGTTTGCTTTCCGAAAAGGTGTTTATTGTTGAGACCGATACGGGCAGTATCAACGTTCCGAAGACGTCAAAAGGCGGCAGATGCGAGATTTCTACCGATACAGGCGACATAAAGATAAGCATAGTTAAATAAAATGGCATAGGGATTGCCCCTATGCCGCGTCTTGCAGACAAAATGGCAGTATGGGGGCTATGCCCTCATACTGCCATTTTTTTAGAAAAGACTTGTAATAAATATTTCAAGACCGATGAAGATAAGTATCAAGCCTCCGAATATACCCGCTTTGCCTGCCAGCTTCGTTCCTGCTTTTTTGCCGATGTAAATACCTGCATAGCAGATGAAGAACGTTACTATACCAATCAAAAGGCAAGAAACAAGAGCTTGAATAAGATTATACGAAGCGATGGTAAAGCCTACCGAGAGTGCGTCTATCGACGTTGCGACACCCTGTATAATAAGAGATGAAAAAGTAAGTTTGGAGTGCTCACCGTCGCATTCATGACCTTTCATACCCTCAACCAGCATATTAGCTCCGATATATCCCAGTAAGCCTAATGCGATCCAAGGAATAAATTTTTCAAAAGCTTTGAAATGCTGAGCGATGGTCGAAACGCATATCCAGCCGATCATAGGCATAGCAAACTGAAAAAACGAGAAGATACCCGCAATCTCTACTACCTTTGTTTTCTTCATACACGGCTCGTTAAGTCCGTTTGCGAGAGAGACTGAAAAAGCGTCCATTGCAAGTCCGATGCCGAGAAGTATGCTGTTGAAGAAAAATGAAAAATCAAACATATATTCCTCCGGATAATAAAAAATACCAAGCAAGGCCATGCGCCATACTTGGTGTCAAAGGATACAAAGACTCCATGCACGGCAAATGCCACTACATGAGTCTCGCAATTTAAAACAAGCCAGACCAAAGGTCAGTATGTTGACTTGCTACGAACTATTCGCTTGCTACTCCCTCATTGCCTTTACATTATACCATAGATTTATAAAAAATCAAGTGTGAAAGCCGATAATATAATTAGTATGCAGATTGTTTTGTGTTATATATATGCAAGAGGGGACAGAGGTAGTCCGCATGTGAGTTCTGTTATCTTGACTCGGAAGAAAATGTGGATACGGGCGAGCCCGTACCCACGTTCTCTTGTCTTGACTCAAAGAATATAATGTGCTATAATACAGTATACTGTAAATCAGAGGTGAATGGTATAATGAAAAAAACTGATCCGATTGCCGTCTTTGACTCAGGTGTCGGCGGTATAAGCGTTCTCAAAGAGCTGCTTGCTCTTTTGCCGAACGAAAACTTTATATACTACGGTGACTCGATAAATGCTCCTTACGGTACGAAGAGCGCCGAGGAAATAAAAGAACTTACGAAAAAGAATGCGGAAATATTGCTTGAAAAGGGCGCTAAGGCAATCGTAATTGCCTGTAATACCGCAACAAGTGTAGCGGCTCAGTCTCTTCGCGAGACCTACCCCGATATACCCATAATCGGTATTGAGCCTGCGGTAAAGCCTGCCGTTTTATACAAGATTCACCCGACGGTAATCGTTATGGCAACTCCGCTTACTCTTTCACAGGATAAATTTGACGAGCTTGCGCGTAGGTACGATGACGCGGCTAATATAATAGCACTCCCTTGTCCCGAGCTTGTAAAGCTTATTGAAAGAGGAATTGTTGAGGGCCCGGAGCTTGACGCGCATCTTGCCCAGCTTTTTGCTCCGTTCAGATATCTCAAAGTCGACTCTGTTGTTCTCGGATGTACACATTATCCGCACATAAAAGAGGCTGTCAGCAAGGCTTTTGATCACAAAGTAGTAATTTTTGACGGCGGAAGCGGAACGGCAAGAGAAACGAGAAGGAAGCTTGAAAACATCGGAATGCTCAACGACCAGACACAGAAGGGCGAGCTTCATATAATCAATACCCTCGGAACGAAAGAAATTATGGATCTGACTTATTTTCTGCTTAACAGATAAAAACAGAGTGTGTGGGCGAAGTCCACACACTCTGTTTTGTATTTAAAAATGAAAACTGTACGCGGCTAATACGCGTACCGTTTTTGTCGTTTTAAATAACATTGCTGTATACGCGCTTTGCGCGTATACAGCAATTATCATCAATAATACTGAACGAGCTGGAATATCATAGCGAATACGCCGAGAAGCATAAGTCCGCCCATAACACCGCAGAGAATTCTGATGGCAAGCATATCTTTTTCGGCTTTTGTCATTTTTTTCTTCTTGTCTTTCTTTTCCATTTTTTTCACCTCTATTTAAAGTAGTATATTAAACGAACTTTACCATTGAAAAGTATTATATCACAAAAAGTGTAAATATACAATACTAAAATATTATTTTTTAAATCAAAGTGAAGAGCCCGTTGCGGGAACTTTAATCTTTCTGCAGTTTTTGCCCGTCGGGTATTTTTCTTCATAGTCTCTTAACGCCGTAACGATCTTTTGCTTTGCCTTAAGGTTAAACAGTGAAGCACCTTGCGCTGAACGCGTTGTTTTTTCCGTAATTAGCTTCGTGCTGATAGAAATTGCCTTATTGTTGTCGGCAATAATCAGTATGTCAAAAGGCTCTGCTCCGTGGAATACTGCTACAATGGGGGATGCGGTCGAATATGCACCCGTAAGTCTTCTTCTGTTTGATTTTGTTTCGTAAGCGGTGGTGGGAACCTTTACGCCCTTGCCGTTTTCAAATATAAAGATGAATTTTTCGTTTTCTTTATATTCATTGAGTACTTTCATATAGACTACTTTTTCGCCCTCGTCAAATCCGAGTTTTGCGGGGAGATAATCACCGAGAGAGGATGCCTTGTCGCAGTCGAAGTCTTTGACTTTCGCTTTGTACATCTGTCCCTTATCGGAGAAAAATACGACTTCGTCGGTGTTTGAAGCGCTCTCTTCAACTCTGATTTCGTCGCCGTCTTTAAGCTTTTGTTCGTCATTACCGCGCAAAGATACGAGGGTTATTTTCTTAAAGAAGCCGTCTCTTGTAAGAACGAGCTTGACGTTGTAGTTTTCAATGTATTCTTCTTCTTTGTATTCGGATACGTCATAGTCATAAACGAGCTGAGTTTTTCTGGGTTGACCGAATTTTTCTTTTATCTCTTTAAGCTGTTTTGCGATAAGTGCTTTTAGCTTTGCTTCGCTTTCAATCGTACTCTTGAGTTCGGCAATCTCGTTCTGTAAAGACTCTATCTCTTTAACTCTGTTTATGATATATTCAAGGTTAAGATTACGGAGCTTGATGTCCGCTATATAATTCGCCTGAACCTCGTCGATGTCAAATCCTGACATAAGGTTGGGGATTACGTCTTTTTCGTTCTTTGTTTCTCTGATTATCTGAATTGCCTTGTCAATGTCAAGAATAATTTTACCGAGACCGAGGAGCAGGTGGAGTTTCTCGCTTTTTTTGTCGTGTTCGAACTGTAATTCTCTCTTGACACAGCCCATTCTGAATTTGATCCACTCGGACAGAAGCTCGATTACGCCCATCTGACGCGGTACGAGGTCAACGAGTACGTTGAAGTTACAGCTGAAATTGTCTTCGAGGGGAGTCAGCTTGTAGAGCTTAACCATAAGCTTGTCGGGGTCGGTGCCTCTGCGAAGGTCAATGGTGAGCTTAAAACCGTGAAGGTCTATTTCGTCTCGGAAGTCGGTAACTTCTTTAAGTTTGCCTTCTTTGACAAGGTCGGTCATACGCTTCATTATTGCCTCAATTGACGTTGAATAGGGAATTTCGATTACGTCAATGCAGTTAGCTTCCTTGTCGTATTTATACCTTGCGCGGAGCTTAATGCTTCCTGCGCCCGTTTCGTATATTTCGCGCATTTGCTCGCGGTTATATATGATCGACGCACCGCCGGGGAAATCGGGGGCTTTGACTATATCGAGCATCTTTTCAATATCGGTTTTGGGATTCTTAAGGAGCTGGATGGTTCCGTCGCATATCTCGTTAAGATTAAAAGAGCATATCGAGCTTGCCATACCGACGGCAACGCCCATATTTGGGGAAACGAGTATGTTCGGGAAGGCTGTAGGAAGTAATATAGGCTCGGTCATCGAGTTGTCGTAGTTGGGAATAAATTCAACTGCGTTTTTGTCAATGCCTCTGAATATCTCCGAGCAAATGGGATCAAGCTTAGCCTCGGTATAGCGGGCTGCCGCATAAGCCATATCGCGGCTGTAATGCTTACCGAAAGAACCCTTGGAATCGACAAAGGGGTGAAGAAGCGCCTCGTTACCCTTTGTGAGACGTACCATCGTTTCATAGATTGAAGCGTCGCCGTGAGGGTTAAGCTTCATCGTCTGACCGACGATGTTCGCGCTCTTCGTTCTGTTACCCGTCATAAGACCCATTTTATACATAGTATAGAGCAGCTTGCGGTGAGAGGGCTTGAAGCCGTCAATTTCCGGAATAGCTCTCGAAATGATAACGCTCATCGCATAGGGCATATAGTTTTTCTCGATAGTTTCTGTTATGGGCTGGAGCATAGGCTCAGCTTCAGGGAGTATTTCTTCAATCGTGGTAGTACTTGTTCTTTTTCTCGCCATTTATCGTTTACTCCTAAAAATATTATACGTTTATTATCTCAAATCCTGCGGCGCGTATAAGTCTGTTGTATACCGCAAGCCCCACGCCGTTTTCCGAGGGGACGCGGGCATAGATTTTGTCAACAGACATAACGTCAAAGCAACGCAGTTTCTGAAAAAGCTCGTGCGCCTGTGTGTCTTCATCGTCGTGTTTGCCAAAGGTTAATGCGTTATTTGGCAATATCCTAGGCTTGTCCTCGTCAAAGCATAGTATACCGCAGTTTTCACACTGTTGCTTGTTTCTGAAAAATTCGATTACCTTTTCATCTTCGCCGTATACGAGCACAACGGGAGATTTGGGGGCATAGTGCCTGTATTTCATACCAGGACTTGCGGGTTTTGCATCTACGCATTGGTTTTTTACGGCTTGATTAACCGTTATATACGGAATAATCTCTCTAAGGTCCTCGTATGTAATCTTTCCGGGACGGAGAATTTCCGCGCCATCGCCTTTAAGTATAATAACAGTTGATTCAAGACCTACCGTACAGGGACCGCCGTCAAGGATGGCGTCGACTCTGCCGTACATATCCGTTACGACGTGATCAAACGTCGTGGGGCTCGGTTTGCCCGAAAGATTGGCTGAGGGCGCCGCTATCGGACAGCCCGATTTTTCAATAAGCTTGTGCGCAATCTCGTTTGATGGAACGCGCAATGCTACTGTGTCAAGTCCGCAGGTTACTTCAAGGGGAACGATGTCTTTTTTTGGCATAATGACTGTTAAAGGTCCGGGCATAAACTTTTCGGCAAGCTTGTAAAACAGAGGGGAAGTGTAAGCATATTTTTCCGCGTCCTCCGCCTTTGCAAGATGTACGATCAAGGGATTGTCCATCGGTCTGCCTTTTGCCTTATATACGTTTGTAACGGCTGTCTTGTTCAATGCGTCAGCGCCCAGCCCGTACACCGTCTCGGTGGGCATAACGACAAGTCCGCCGTTTTTTATTATAGCAGCGGCTTTTTCTATATTTTCTTCTGTCGGATCTTGCAGTAAAAGTGTGTGCATTTTTATTGTTCCTTTATGCGTTTTTAAGTCTTTCTGCAGTGTCGGCGGTTATAAGCGCGTCGATCATTTCGTTTATGTTTCCGTTAAGGAAGTTTTCCATTGAGAAAATGGAAAGCCCGATTCTGTGGTCGGTAATTCTGCCCTGCTGGTAGTTATACGTTCTGATTTTTTCGCTACGGTCGCCCGTACCTACCATACTTTTACGCGCAGATGCAATTTTTTCGTTTTGCTCTGACTGCTTCATATCAAAAAGCTTGGTGCGAAGCAATTTCATCGCCTTGTCTCTGTTTTTGAACTGTGAGCGTTCTTCCTGACATTCAATAACGATGCCCGTCGGAATGTGTGTAAGTCTGACCGCCGACTCGGTTTTGTTTACGTGCTGACCGCCCGCACCCGAGCTTTTGCACGATTCGATCTTTAAGTCAGAGGGGTTAATATCAACTTCAACCTCTTCAGCTTCGGGAAGGACTGCAACGGTTACGGTCGACGTGTGTATTCTGCCCGACGTTTCGGTTTCGGGAACACGCTGTACGCGGTGAACTCCGCTTTCAAATTTCAGCTTGCTGAACGCACCCTCGCCCTCAATCATAAACGATATTTCTCTGAATCCGCCAAGACCCGTTTCGTTTGAACTTATTGTTTCTGTCTTGAATCCCGCGCTTTCTGCGTACATAGAATACATACGGTAAAGAACACCGGCAAAGAGGGCAGCCTCTTCGCCTCCCGCTCCGGCTCTTATTTCAACGATTACGTTTTTATCATCGTCGGGGTCGCGGGGGAGAAGCAATATTTTAAGCTCTTCCGTGCATCTCTGCATATCAAGCTTACCCTGCTTGTACTCTTCTTCACACATAGCCTTAAAGTCTGCATCAAGCTGTTCTTTCATCATTTCTTCGCTTTCAAGAACAGCGCTTTCCGCTTTTTTGTATTCTCTGAATTTTTCAACTATGGGAGAAAGAGTCTTGTGCTCTTTCATAAGTTTTTTGTATTCTTCCTGATTTGATACTACTTCCGGTTTTTCAAGATCGGAAAGGATTTTTTCGTATTTTATTTCAATTTGTTCAAGTTTTGCGATCATTTTTAATTACTCCGATGGTTGAATTGAAAAATACAGTTGTATATATTTTTCTTTTGCCTTGTTGACTTTCTGAATATAATTTCTTGTTTCTTCAAATGGAATGTTTACAAGTTTGCCGTCTTGTGTTACGTTTGGGTCGTCGAGCCACTTGTTAACGCTTCCTCTGCCTGCGTTATATGCGGCGAGGGCGGTGTCCCAGTCGTTAAATTCTTCGTAGAGAAGGGACAAAAAGTAAGTGCCGAATTTTATGTTAATTTCATAGTCGAGCAATTTATCAAATGAATACGTACCCTCAATGCCCATTCTGTACTGCAGCCAGTTAAACGTTTCCTCGGTTATCTGCATAATGCCCCTGGCATCCGCGTGCGATTGGGCTGACGGATCAAACGAGCTTTCGGTGTTGATGACCGCGCATAAAAGCTCTATCGGGACGTTGTACTCTTCTGAATAGGTTTTTATTACGTGCAGATATTTCTCGGGAAGAGGGTATAGCTCTTTTTCAATCTTTTCTTGAATGTGATTGTAAATACCTATTGCCGCGACAATAATCAGCGGCAAAAGTACTATGGCGATCAGTGAAAATGTTTTCTTTTTCATTCGTCAGTTCTTTCCGAATATATCGTTATATATGTTTTGTATCTGCGCATCAAGGTCGTCAAGCGAGCCGTTGTTCGTAATGACGTAATCCGCTTTTTGAGTATAAAAACTGTCGTCTCCCTGATTGTTCAGTCTTTTGTTTGCGTCATCGAGAGAAATATTGTCGCGGCTCATTATTCTTTTTGTGCGGGCTTCTTTGTCTGAAATAACGGCAATGATAACGTCGCATTCTTTGTCAAATCCGCTTTCATAAAGCAGGGGAGCGTCAATAATGGCTGCAATTTTGCTATCAGCCTTTTGACTTTCAAGCCAGTTGCGAGCATAATCAAGAATATATCTGTGGCTGATAGAATTTAAAATGTTCAGCTTCTCTCTGTCAGAAAAAACAATGCTTCCGAGCCGTTTACGGTTAAGTGTACCGTCATCGTTGAGAATAGTGTTTCCAAACGTTTTGACAAGCTCATTAAGGCAAGGAGTACCCTTTGAGCAAACCTCTCTGGAAACCCAATCGGTGTCAAGGGAGTTGATATTATATTGTAAAAACTTTTGGCAGACACAGCCTTTTCCTGCGCCTGTGCCGCCTGTTAAACCGATGACTATCATATCAGCTCTGCCTGCTCCTATCGTAATTGAATAACTATTCTTATATTATATATAAAATTTAGAAATAAAACAAGACTATTTTAGAAATTTTTGAAAGTAAGGGGGCATAGTGTATCAAAAAAAGGGCGTAAAAAGGCTGAATTATGGGCAAAAAAACGAAAAGAAAAAAACTTTAAAAAAATTAAAAAAAGGTGTTGACAAAATATAGCCACTATGTTATAATAATCCTCGCCGCATAGATGGGAGCATAGCTCAGCTGGGAGAGCACCTGCCTTACAAGCAGGGGGTCATAGGTTCGAGCCCTATTGTTCCCACCAATGGCCTGGTAGTTCAGTTGGTTAGAACGCTAGCCTGTCACGCTAGAGGTCGTGGGTTCGAGTCCCATCCAGGTCGCCATATGCGGCAAATTATTTGCCTCTGTAGCTCAGTTGGTAGAGCAGAGTACTGAAAATC
>JAFUJB010000017.1 GCA_017473865.1 Clostridia bacterium
AGCCGAAAAGACCACCTTTGGAAACCGTTTGGTTTTTTGGTTCTCACATTACATTGGTTTAATCCATTAATGTGGCTTGGTTATGTATTGCTATGTCGTGATATTGAACTTGCTTGCGATGAGAAGGTCGTCAAAGAGTTTAATACTGAACAGAAAGCCGATTATTCGCAGGCGCTTTTGACTTGTAGTGTAAATCGCCGTGTAATTGCAGCTTGCCCGCTTGCTTTTGGTGAGGTAGGGGTAAAAGACAGAGTAAAATCTGTACTAAACTATAAAAAGCCTGCATTCTGGATTATATTAGTTGCTATTATTGCAAGTGTTGTGATAGCGGCATGTTTCTTGACGAATCCTATCTCTTCAAATAAGACGCAAATGCTATTGGATGTTTTAAATAATGAGAGAACATTTATCAATGAATCGGGAGATACGGTTTACTTAAAAAATCACAGACCGTTTAATCTGATAGATGCCGTCCCCGAAAAGTATGCGCTGGTTGATTTGGATGGTGACAGTAAAGAAGAATTGGTCATACATACTACCCAAAAATTTGGCGCGTATACTGTGTTTCATATTTACAACAAAATGGTCTATGGCTATGATTTTTCGGAGAGGGGATTGATAGACTTAAAAGAGGATGGAACGTTCGTTGAAAGCAGCGGTGCCGGTCTTAATCGCTATGTTGCTTTGCGCTTTGTAAAAGATAAATATGATATTATCGAACAAGCATACGCAGATGATATGAACAAGCAGTATAGAATTAACGGTGTTTCATCTACGGTTGAAATTGTAAATGAATATATTGATGAATTCTATAATAAACCAGATGCAAGTTGGGAAAAGTGTGAAAATATAGCTGGTTTTCGTGATAAAAATCAGAATTACAAAAATATTTACAAGCAATTTTTAAAAGGTGAAAAGACCGCTTTAGATGAAAATGGGGTTGCAAAACCGTTAACCGACTACATATTAGCGGATTATTACATAGATGAATATGTATATACTTTTTACGATTTGACAGGTGACGGTATTCCTGAACTTTGTGTAGATGCCATGCCTTGGATGGACTTTTTCACTATAAAAAACGGCGAATTGCATCATTGGTATACTGAAACGATATATGGTCAGCTGCTTAATAACGGTGCTATTTTAAAAGAAAGACACGGTGGTGCGCCGGAACATATAAATTATGAATATTATGAGTTGGATGAAAATGCTTCAAAAAAATTTTCTATCTCTTTTTCTTGGTGGGATAAAACAACTCTTAACGGAAAAGAGTATCCCGAATTTTATGAGATTAATGGGCAAGAGGTTTCCAAAAAAGAATATGAAGAACAAACAAATAAGTATTTAACTATCGGAAATGATAAAATTGTATGGTATGATAAAGACGACACTCCACATTAAATAGTTATTTTATGTTTAACCAAAAAAGAAAAATTGCACAATAGGGGGAGGTGTTCCCCGTACCGATTTACGTGAGGCGAAACGCCTCTACAAGTCATCTGTAAAATGGTTTTTTATATATAAAAGCAACTGGAATAGTTCGTAGAATAGACGATTTGGGAAGGGTCGTTATTCCTAAAGAAATAAGAAGGACTATGAGAATCCGCGAAGGAGACCCCTTACTGACAACATTGACACAAATCGACAGATTTTGTATCGCTATACATAGTGTGGTGGATAGGTATAAAGAAATAGCGGAGTGAAATTCACTCCGCTTTATGCTACAACTTTGTTTTAGGTTTATAAAGATTTCTTACTTTCTATAAATGCGATTAAATCATCTCTATGGTAAACTACAAATTTATGTTCAAATCCATCCTTTGTGAAAACGGACATCCTGGTGGGTATAATACCTTTTCCTCTTTGAGCTCCCTGTATTTCTGAATACTCAATGCGAGTTTCACCCCGTTGAATGTTAAATATATGAGATTTAAAGGTCATACCCGATTCATCAAAAAACAATTTGCCTCCTACAGCTTCGCTACCTCTAAAATAATTAGCAGCAATTTTTGTTCCTACATAATCCTTCATTGTTTATTGTCCTTTCAAATTGATTCATATCTATTGTATCACACTTTCTCTAAAAAGTAAACTCACACAGTATAATTTCCCTTTAATCACAAATAATAAGAACCACACGGCGTTTCCAAATTTGGAAAATTTGACGCCTGAGTGAACCTTGTTACTCGCTTTGCTCGTAATAGGTATCACGATTTGAAATTAAAGGAGATTTATATATGAAAGCAACTGGAATAGTTCGTAGAATAGACGATTTGGGAAGGGTTGTTATTCCAAAAGAAATAAGAAGGACTATGAGAATTCGTGAGGGAGACCCTCTTGAAATATATACCGACAGAGAGGGCGAGGTTATTTTTAAAAAATATTCGCCTATCGGTGAATTAGCAAACTTTTCAACACAGTATGCAGAAACTATGCACAAGGTATGCGAGTTGTCCGTTATTATTACCGATCGCGACACAATTATCGCCGCGTCGGGCCTGCCCAAGAAAGAATATCTCGATAAACGTATATCTCACGAGCTCGAAAGCATAATCGAAAACCGCTCGTTTTACGCGCACAATTCAGGCGAGCAGAAAATACTTGCCACAAACGACGGTAGAGACAGCTACTACGTAAGCTGCGCTATGCCCATCATAACCGAGGGCGACATAATCGGTTGCGTTGTTTCAATGCTTCCTATGTCTGCCGAAAATATTGAAAAATGCGATACGGAGACAAAACTCGTTCAAACCGCCGCATCATTTTTAAGCAAACAACTCGAAAGCTGACAAAAATGGTATACGGATATCCCCGTATACCATTTTTATAATGGGCATAATCAATCAGGAGCATTGCTCCCGAACCCACACAAAAGAGGCTTTTTGAAAAAAGCCCCTTTTGAAACCGCAAAAACTTTTCAATACGGCTTCTGCAAATTTGGCAGGGGTTCCCCGAAACGCACGAAGTAAGTTTTGGGGGTTCTCGTGTGCGCCGTCCCCTACCAATTAGGCAATATTGTCTCCGCAAACCCGTGTTGCAAGGTTTCTTTGCCTACTTTCTTTCCTTAAAAGAAAGTAGGAAGTTTTTGCCAAGCTTTGCTTTATGCGGGACGTCGAAGGCGCCGTCCCCTACCAATTAGGCAATATTGCCTCCGCAAACCCATGTTGCAAGGTTTCTTTGCCTACTTTCTTTCCTTAAAAGAAAGTAGGTATGCGAAAAACTCACACACCCTATTATTGAAAAGCAATATGGCTCTATACGGGCATTTGCCCGTATAGAGCCAATATTTATTATGATTTTTTCTTCCACATAAACGGAGCAAAGATAAACAATATTGGGAATATTTCAAGCCTGCCAAGCAACATTGCAAATGACAGCACAATCTTCGTAAACGGATTAAACGCCGCAAAGCTTGACATAGGCCCTACCCCTGCAAGCCCCGGTCCTATGTTATTGTAAGTCGCCGCCACCGCTGTGAAATTCGTCTCAAAATCAAAGCCGTTAAGCGAAACCAAAAGCAATAATACAAAAAACAATATGAAGTATATAGCAAAATATACGCCTACTCCATTGACAGTCGTGCTGTCAAGCGCCTTGCCCTCAAATTTTACGCTCGCAACTGACCTTGGGTTAATCATCTTCTTTATATCCCTGCGTATTGACTTAATTGCAATAATAAATCTTGACACTTTTATACCGCCGCCCGTCGAGCCCGCGCACGCGCCTATAAACATAAGTATTACAAGCACAGTCTTCGAAAATGACGGCCAGAGATTAAAATCTACCGTCGAAAAACCCGTCGTCGTCATAATCGACGTAACCTGAAAAAACGATGCCCTTGCTGTGTCTGCAATATTGCCAACCTCGGAATAAATGTCTATGCCGATAAATAACGTCGCACCGGCAATTATTGCAAGGTACCACCAAAGCTCTGTACTCTTGAATGCAGTACGGAAATGCTTTATAAGCAGAAGATAAAACACATTGAAATTTATGCCGAACAACACCATAAATACCGCGATCACCCACTGCGAGTATGCACTGTAACCGCCGATACTGTCAATCTTTACGCCAAATCCACCCGTGCCTGCCGTACCGAACGTGTGTACAACACTTTCAAAAAACGTCATATCACCAAATGTCAAAAGTACGATCTGCACAACTGTCAGAAAAATGTATATCAGATAAAGAATTTTTGCAGTTTCTCTGACTTTGGGAACAAGTTTACCAATAATGGGACCCGGCATCTCCGCGCGCATAACGTGCATTGACCTGCCCGTGTTGTGCGGAAAGATCGCCATTACGAAAACAAGTATGCCCATACCGCCTATCCAATGGGTAAAACTACGCCAAAAAAGCATTGGTCTGCTCATCAATTCAACGTTTTCGAGTATAGACGCGCCTGTTGTCGTAAAACCGCTTACAGTTTCAAAAAAGGCATCTATATACGAAGGAATTTCGCCGCTTATGTAAAACGGGAGAGCCCCCACAAGCGACATAAGTATCCATGCCAGAGCAACGATAGCAAAGCCATCCTTCGCGAGCATCATTTCTTCTTCTTTTTTTCCGATTACGGACGCAAGAAACAATCCGACACCGAGAGCGACAAGTATCGATATAATAAACGCCATTACGCTGACGTTGTCCTTCTTTAACACGCCTACCGCCAACGGCAGACACATGAGAAGTCCCTCGGTAACCATAATGCGTCCGAGCATATAGGAAACTATTTTATGGTTCATATTTCCCCTCGATTATATTATACAAGTATATCAGAAAGATCGTTAAGTCTGTGATTTGCCGCGATTACAACTACTTTATCTCCCACAAGAATAGTATCGTTACCGCCGGGGATAATAGTCTTTCTGTCGCGGATAATGCCGCCGATAAGTATATTTTTACGTATCTTAAGATCTTTAAGCGGTACGCCTGCCATTGCAAAATCATCGCGTACGTTAAACTCCAAAGCCTCCGCTTTATCGTCCATAATCTTGTACAGCGTTTCAACGTTACTGCCGAGCGAATTCTGCAAGGCTCTAACGTAGCTGATAAGCATATCGGAAACAATCTTTTTCGGAGAAACGACAGAATCAAGTCCAAGCTTTTCCGCCATAGACGTAAGCTCGTCGCTGTTCACCTTTGCGATAACCTTAGGTACGTTCTGCGTTTCGGCAAATTTGGAGATAAGTATATTTTGCTCGTCCATACCTGTAAGCGAAACGAATGCATCGGCGTTCAAAAGGCCCTCTTCCATAAGTAACTCCTGCTGTGCGCCGTTTCCGTGTATGATCGTCGCTTTCGGAAGAATCTCGCTCAAAATCTCACACGTCTTTTCGTCCTGGTCAATAACCTTTACCGCCGTGCCTATGTTCGTAAGCATATCGGCAAGATAATACGATACTCTGCCGCCGCCGAGAATAAGCGTGTTCTTTGCCTGCTTTTGTACGTGACCGGCACCCTTGAACAGCTTCTGGAATTCTGTGTGAGTAGCCGTAATACCGATCTTATCGCCGCTTTTAAGTACAAAATTACCGTCGGGAATATATACCTCGTCGCCGCGCTGTATGCAGCATACAAGAACCTTGGCGTTAAATTTAGTACGCAGATCACTCAGCTTTATTCCGTCAAGGAAAGAGTCTTCCTTGAGCTTAAGTATAACTATTTCAAGATATCTGCGCGAAAAAGATTCGATTTTTAACGCGGTGGGAAATTTAAGCAAGTTAAAAATCTCGTGCGCCGCAAGGCGTTCGGGGTTGATCGACATTGAAAGCTCAAGGTGCTGTTTCATAAAACTTAAGCTATGGTCATTATATTCAGGTGCGCGGATACGGGCAATAGTATTTTTCGCGCCCATTTTACGAGCGAGAAAACAGCTAAGCATATTAAGCTCATCGGAGCCGGTAAACGAAACGAACAGATCCGCATCGGACACATCCGCTTCAAACAGTATGTCGCTGTCAGCAACGTTACCGCAAAGCCCCATTACGTCATATAAGTTAGTAATTTCCGCGATAACCTCGGGAGAGCTGTCGATGGCAACAATATTGTGCCCCTCGGCAACGAGACTGCCGATAACAGTCAACCCGATCTTACCGCATCCGGCAATAACAATCTTCATAACTAATCCTTTTCTGTGTTACACCACACAAAACGTTACTGTTGTATAATTGACAGTATTATACCACTTCCCCAGCATTTTTGCAAGAGAAATTAATAACATGATATAAATGGGATTGTCTAACAAACATTACAGCCGCGATGAGTAAAGAATTGGAGTAAAAAGAGCATACAAAAAGGGCTGACCTCACGGTCAGTCCTTGTATTATTCGAAAAACTGGATTTATCAGTGTCTTGTTTTCATGTGAAATTATCTCTTAACCCTTTTCCAAACGCACTTAATTAAGATTATTCCAAGCACAAGTGCTAATACCGACGTACCAAACATATTCAGCCAAATGCCGTCAAGTTTCAATCCCCAAAGCGCGCCAAGCATAATGACCGGGAATAAAAACGCCACGCATACCGAGAGAATCGTTGCCTGCAGAGGTTTTTCGATTGCACCGAGGAAGCTCTGCGCAGAGATGGCAAACCATCTGACAAGGTATGTGACGCTAAACAAACGGAGCGCATGAGTCGCAAGTTCAAGCAGCTTTACTTCTTCTGCATCCACAAAGAGAGAAGCAAGGGGCTCGGCAAAGAAGAACATAACACCCGAAGCGACAATGCCGATAGCACCTGCGCCTATAAATCCGCATTTTGTAATGTTTTTTACTCTATCGTAATTTTCAGCACCCCAATTAAAGCCGATGGCAGGCGCAATGGAATCGCTCATTCCGTATATCAAAGGCTGACAAAGCTCACCTGCATACATCAACACGGCATAAGCTGCCACCGCCGTTGTACCGCCGCCCTCTCCAAACACTTTTATACCAAGTGTCATCAGAGAAATATTCATCAAAATTGAGGTGACTCGTCCGGCAATATTACTCATGAACGTGGGAAAACCGCAAGCGGCGATCTCTTTTAGTAATTTCATGCTGATTTTTGGTTTTCTGAACTTTAGGAGCGCCTTTCCTCTAACAAACGGAATCATTGCCAAAAGCGAGCATAGGCACATAGAAATGCTGGAAGCAAGAGCCGAACCGGATACATCCATATCAAGTCCTATCAGAAAGAAAACCAAAAGACCAATCGTTGACGCATTGAAAAAAATATTGATAAACATGCTTGTCTTAATATATCCGCTGATACGCAAATAGTTATCCATTGCAAAAAAGATGGTTGTCAACGGACTGCAAAGCGCAAAAGTACGTATATATTTTGATGCGGTGTGCAGAAGGCTTTCATCTGCACCCATAAGTCTTGCTAATGGCTCGGCGGCAAAGAACATGGTTGTTCCCATAATAACAGACGCAATCAAAATCATAACTACCGAGCATGAAAAAATATTATTTGCGGTCTCTTCTTCTTTTCTTCCAAGTGCGATAGAAATCGGTACGGATGATCCAACACCCACAAGATCCGCAATTGAGAAGTTTATCATCACAAGCGGGAAAGCAATATTTATGGCTGCAAAGGCTGCCTCGCCTAACTTCTGTCCGATAAATACACCCTCAATGATACTGTATATCGACATGGCGAACATACTGACCATGCCGGGCAATGCCACAGTGAAGAATAGTCTCCACGGCGACATTGTGACAAACATTGTTTTTGAATCCATTTTCATGCTTTCGTTATTCCTCCGATATCCAATTCTGTATATATTCCAAAATACCGGGGACGAGTTGTTTTATTTCCTTACCGGATGTGTTGACGCACAGATGATACCCCGACGCTTCACCCCATTTTTTACCTGTAAACATCTTTCTGTATGCGGCACGTCTTTTGTCAATTTCACAACATTTGCGCAGTAATTCCTTGTCTGTCAGTTTCTCGTCGGAATCAGCTCTTGCACGGCAGCGTTGCAGTTTTGTTTCATCATCCGCACAAACGAATATGCTGAAGGGTTGCATGTCTGCAAGTATCACATCAGCGGCTCTGCCGACAATGATACAGTTACCCTCACTTGCAATCTTCTTAATAAGCTCATGCTCGGACGCCATAATCTGAGCAGACTGAATCATCGCATAATTCGGTCTGTAAAATCCTCTCGCGATGGTTGTAGGATAAAATGCGCTGATACTCCGCTCTGACTTGTTGGCGACATAAGTCTTATCAAGCTGTTCTTTTTCCGCAATCATTTCAATGATCTGCTGATCGTAGCAAGTGATACCCATGGCGTCCGCAAGACGCTTGCCAAGTTCTCTGCCGCCGCTGCCAAACTCACGGCTGATCGTAATAATTTTCATATTTATTCTCTCCAAAAATTTATTTCCAAAAAATAAAACCCGGTTATCCAATAGGCAAAAACCTTCCAAATAACCGGGCTCACCCGACATCTTCTATTCGAGCGGGATCATTTCTGATCCGAGCATTACGATGCTCGCTCCTCCGATGACCGTATCATAATTGTTCTAATTGATTTAATACGAATTGCATTATAACACAAATTTAAACAAAATACAACATGCAATGCGGTATATTCTTATTAATTAAACTGATTACAAGACGAATGTAAAGAACGCAATTCAAGAGAACTTCGTTCTTTTGGAGCAGAGGGAGGAATTCGAACCCTCGTGCTGTTTCCAGCAAACTGATTTCGAGCAGCTGTAAAGCAGGCTCTCTCCGTCCCTCACTATCCCTAATTTCCGCAAAAATTACCGAATTAGTGACCGCATTATTGCCCCTTCCGAGAAAAATGCACGGCTTTCTCAAGGCCAAAGGGACGGGCGGTCACTTTTATCCCAACTTAATGTAATCTAATTTACAAAGCGCGTATCTGTATTTGTATCCGTTGTCATTTACAACGATATAATCGTTTTCTCGGTTAACGCTAAAAACTCGTCCGCTAACCGTTTTGATTTTCAGCTCATCATAAGACCAGTGGTGAACGATTGAGATCGAATCAATACCTTTTCGAGTAAGTACACCTTCCGGCGTTGTAAAGCGCAACGATTCGTCACAGATAATGCAGTGTAACGATTTTCCCCAAGAATTGCAGTAAAGATAATCTGCGGCAATGCATCGGTCAAAAAATCTTTCCGCATTATTACTCCAAGATACTTTTCCGTCATTTTGAATGTGGTAGGTAAGATCATCAATGTCATCGAACCATACGTTTTCGCTATAGGTTTCAATACGATCGGCTTCTTCGAAAAAGACTACGGAATTGACCCAAGCGTTTTCGGGATTTTCTTTTCTCAGTAAATAGATCGCTCGTCCGATTTGCTTGAAAGGAGACTTATGAATCTTGGTATGTATTTCATCTGTCCAGCGGTCACGCTTATATTGAATGAAGTCGCCGTCACGTTCAACGAGCTGACCTTTCCAGCGCTTGACCTCTATTGCAAATAGCTTGTTTTTATAGAGTATCAAACAATCAATCTCGGCATTTCCTTCCGAGGTTTGAATAATAATATTCTTTTTTATTTTGCAGCCAGGCAAACGCGACTCAATAGCATAGACGAATTCATCCTCGCCCCAATCACCGTACTTTTTTGCCTGCGTAGTATATGGAATCGAAGACTCGCCTATTCGCGCAAAGCCTATTTTAATTTTATGAAAAAAGCTTCGAAGTCCCATAAGATTATCCCAACCAAATAATATCTTGATGACTCATTATATCATAATTTTATAAAAATTTCAATAGAGTCCCGATTCTCTCTGGACTTTGCGTTTCTTTGTGATATCCTTTGTGCTGACAAAACAGAAAGGAGTCACACGATGACAACCGAAGAAAAGATAAAAGGGCTGGAGCACCTCCTCCGTAAATGCCCCGACGTGATTACCGCCCTCGAAGCGTCAAGGCTGATACACGTGAGCAAGAACAGCATCCACGCGGCAATCAACGAGGGTAAGCTCATCGCATATGCCTACCGAGGAAAACGGCTGATCAGCAAAGCCGACTTCATCGAGTACCTCGCTGCTACCACCGACGACGAGACCGCGTGGCAGAGGCGTCAACGGGAGAGGATGAGCCATGACGAATAAAACAAAGAGAGGCGAAAAGCTCTCCGCCGAGCAGATCTGCAAGATCCTACATATCAGCAAACGCAAATGCGCCTGGATGCTCCAAAACGGAATGATCCCCTGCAAGGACTCCGGCAAGAAAACCCGACGTTATACCATCCTAAGAAAAGACCTCAACGCATACATAAAGGATAGCGCCGAGCATCCCGAAAAGTATTTTATCCCCGTCACCTTTACCTCAAATAACCCCGGCAAACGGGAGCCCGATAAATACTACCTCTACCCGCACCAGGTCCCCGAAGACTTCCGCCCGTGGCTCGACGATCAGTGGTACGACCTGCCCGACGTCATCACACCAAAGGATGTGGAAACCATTCTCGGCTACGAGCACGAGTCCGTCCGCCGATGGATCAACCGCGGCTGGCTCAAGATTACCAAAGCCCATAACTTTGAAATTGTCCCACGCGAATGGCTCATCGACTTCACCTGTGACTACGCCTTCCAAATCATCAAGAAAAGCCAAACCCACCGCGAACTGCTGGATAAATACTTCGGTTAATGCATATTACCCTTCGGGAACACCACTCCCGAAGGGCTTTTCTTTTCAGCTTATTATTGTTTCAAAACCGTAAACGCGACCGAAAACTGCAAATTTTTTATGAAATATTGTAAATTAGGCATCCGCCTTGATTGACAAATCACCTATCATAGTATATAATAATATATGACTACAAATGATAGGTGGTATATCATGAAAGAACTGATCAAAGCAATCCGCTCTGCGGCGAATATGAATCAGGAACAGTTTGCTTCTGCCCTCGGCACCACTCCGCTTTCCATCAACCGCTGGGAAAACGGAAAGACGATGCCCAACCGCATGGCGCAGACTCAATTATATAATTTTTGTAAAGAACGCGAGCTCGATGTCGTTGAGATCATCGTAAACGCAAAAGAATATACAGATGAGAATCATAAGCTTGTTCTCTATCACGGCTCCAAGAAAGGCATTGACGGCGATATTGCTCCCATCAGCCGTGGAGAATGTGACTTCGGCAAAGGCTTTTATATGGGCACAACCACGCTCCAACCTTTGACCTTGGTTTGCAATGAAGATAAGCCCAAGTTCTATGCAGTTGAGCTCGATACGACCGACCTTAAGGTTCTGACCGTTGATATTGGCATGGATTGGGCAATGCTGATTGCCTACTATCGCAAGGAAATGGAAAGTGCCAAAGGCACACCTGTGTATGAAAAATACGCACATATGGCAGACGGTTACGATCTTATTATCGGCTATATCGCAAACGACCATATGTATACAGAGCTTTCCCGGTTCTTCAACAGAACTCTTACGGACGTAGCTTTGATCAATTGCCTCTCCGCACTTGATCTCGGCAAACAGTATGTTGCTATCAGCGAGAAGGCTTGCAAACAAATCAAGGTGCTCAAGGAGTATCCTTTGTCTCAGCTTGAGCTCGCATTGTTGAAGGACATGAGTGCCGAAAGAAGAAAAGAAGGTATCGCTCTTGCCGAGGAGATCGAGATAAAATACCGCCGCGAAGGAAAGTATTTCGATGAAATTTTAAGAGGTGAATGATATGTGTAAATCATTACAACTCACGCTCTGTGATACGCAAGGACAGCTCTTCGAGCTTGCCGCAGAGCGAGGATATAGCAGCGAGGCGTTTATCAAAGCGTTTATGACCTCGCAGGTTGCCGCCGATATGGATAAGGACTTTCACCACGTTCAATGGGCGGGCAAGGCGTACATCCTATCCAGGATGGAGGATGAACTTGCAGATCAGCTTACCAAGGATGGCGAGATCTACGATAAGGAAACGCTCTATTGGGCGGGCTACCTTTACCGCTATTGGAACTTCTACACCGGTGAAAACAGTCGAGAGATTTATAAACAAGCTCCCGCGAAGACAATGAACGTCGTCTATCTCATGTACCACACCATGAGCCCCGAAATGGCGATTGATAGGCTGAAGGAAGCGTATAACGAAACTAAAGAATGAGGAAATATAATGAGCAATAATGAAGATAAAAGATTAACTAAACCTGAATACTTTGATTTGAGAGAAAGACGTCTCAAATTAGTATATAAGATTTTGTATGCAGTTATAGCAATTTGGATTGCAGTTTTGCTGAGTGTTGCTCAGAACACGTTAGAAAAATCTGTAATCCCCATATATTCATTTATGCTTTCTGCTTCAAGTATGGTAATAATTCAAATTATCAAATACGCCATAATGGAGTTTAGATGTATGAAGGTTATCGGTCATTTAAGTGAGGATTTGATGAAGCAAACAGAATTCCGATACGATAATATTTGGATGTCATTTTCTCTTATACTGTCTCTGTGCGGGTTGGCTTTGATACCCCATTACATATTTGTGGAACAAGCAAATGCTATGTTCTTCATGGCTGTTTTCTCTTTTTCTATCGGCTATTTTACTGTTGTTTCATTCATAAAGCTGTTTAAGCAAGTGTTTACAGATAAATGGATAAGAGTTCTCGATGCTGTCGGCATTATCATCGGTTCTATTGCAGCATATTCATTGTGCGCTGCCGCTTGTTTGATTACAAGTGCAGTATAAAAAGGAGATCAACTTATGACAGGCGAAAAATTCACATTAATGCAATATTCTATCAGTGCGATCCTCGGCTTAATTGAAGCAGAAGATTTTGTTATTCCCGAAATACAGCGTCCTTTTGTTTGGAAAAGAAGTCAGGTCAGAGATCTTATTGACTCATTATATAACGGATATCCCACCGGTTACATAATCACTTGGAAGAACCCCGATGTGCAAACCAAAGATGGCGGCAAAGCTAACGGTAAAAAAGTTCTCATCGATGGTCAGCAGCGTATTACTGCTCTTATGGCGGCTATTGCCGGAAAGGAAGTTCTGGATGAGGATTTCAACCGAGACAGAATCAAGATTGCTTTCAATCCCCTTACCAAAGACAGCACCAAGCGTTTTGCGGTTCAGGATGCCTCACACTTGAAAGATAAAAAGTGGATTCCCGATATCTCCGTTGTTTTTGATAGTACCTTTGATCCCTTTGATTTTGCATTGGAATACTGTGCAATCAATGAAGGCGTAAAACCTAATGATGTAAATAAAGCGATTACCGAGCTTAAAGGCATCGCAAATCGTCAGATAGGTGTAATAGAGCTCGACCATTCTCTCGATATTGATGAAGTTACTGAAATATTCATTCGTATCAACTCCAAGGGTACTGCGCTCAGTCAATCTGACTTCGTTATGTCTAAAATGGCTGCTGACACCGAACATGGCGGCAATATGCTCAGAAAGACCGTAGACTATTTCTGCCACCTTGCAGTTAAGCCCGAGTTTTATTCGCATTTGACGCATGATACCGAGTTCCAGAATTCAAAATACGCCTCAAAAATCAAATGGCTCGCAAAAGATTATGATGACATATACGATCCCGATTACGGTGATATGCTTCGTGTTTCTTTTATGCATCAGTTCCGCAGAGGCAAACTTGCAGATCTCGTAAGTCTTCTGTCTGGTAGAGATTTCGAGACAAAAGAATACCGCGACGATATCGTTGACGAATCATATCTTAAGCTCGATGAAGGTATTCAAAACTTCATAAATGAGTATAACTTCGCTCAGTTTATAATGGCAATCAAAGGCGCCGGATTTATCTCGCATAAATTACTGAATTCTGCGATGACTCTTGACTTTGCATATACCTTGTATTTGATGTTACTTGACGATCCGACCATTCCGAACGCGCAAATTAAGCGCTATGTTCAAAAGTGGTTTGTTATGTCCACGCTTACTTCCCGTTACATAGGTTCTCCCGAAACGGTTATGGACAGAGATATGAGAAGTATTGCAGAAAAGGGCTTCTTGAACTTCCTTGCAGATGTGGAAGCATCCTCGCTTTCTGATTCCTTCTGGACCGTTACACTGCCGCAGAATCTTGAAACATCGTCTGTAAACAGCCCTGCTTTCAATACATTTATTGCGGCTCAAATTAATCTTAATTGCAATTCAATGCTTATGAACGGCACAAAAATCGCAGATCTTGTTAACATTTCCGGAGATGTGCATCACATTTTCCCGCGTGCATATCTCAAAAACAACGGTGTAACAAACAAAACAAAATATAATCAAGTTGCAAACTACATCTATCTCGATACACAAGTCAACAAAGCCATCAGCGATGATGCTCCATCCGTATATTTTACCAAAGCAAGACAGCAGTGTGAAACCAAGAAGATCGAGTTAGGCAATATTTCCGATGCAGATCTTCTTGCAACAAATCTTGCTGAAAACTGTATCCCGAGCAACATTGATACAATGGATGTGTCCGCATATGATGATTTCCTTCGTGAGCGCCGCAAGATGATGGCGGCATTGATTGAAAAATACTATAAGGGATTATAACACTATTGCTCTATCTTTAGTTTCTTAAAAAGGAGAAAGCCGTATGAGAACTGAAAACCAAATAGAAATGTCTTTTATCGAAAAGCTAAAAGACTTAAAATACACTTATCGCGATGATATTAGGGATAAAGCATCTCTTGAAGCAAACTTTAGAGAGAAATTCGAAAAATTGAACAAGGTTCATTTGAGCGATTCTGAATTTGATCGTTTGAAAGAAAGTATTATTACGGCTGATGTTTTTGATGCAGCAAAAAGCTTGCGCGAAACGAACACATTCAAGCGTGATGACGATACTCCTCTTCAGTATACAATCGTTAACACAACTGATTGGTGCAAAAATGACTTTGAGGTAGTGAATCAACTGCGTATTAACACAGACAATAGCAATCATAGATACGATGTTATTTTGCTTATAAACGGTGTACCCGTCGTGCAAATAGAATTGAAAGCTCTTCAGGTTACCCCGAGACGAGCCATGGAACAAATTGTAGAGTATAAAAACGATCCGGGAAATGGATATACAAATTCTCTCCTGTGCTTTATGCAGCTTTTCATCGTTAGTAATGAAAGCAATACCTATTACTTTGCAAACAATTCTAAGGAGCATTTCTGCTTTAATGCAGATGAGCGTTTCTTGCCTATATATCAATTGGCAGACGAAGATAACAAGAAAATCACTCATTTACATGATTTTTCTCAAATGTTGCTCCGTAAATGCGCCCTTGGACAATTGATCAGCAAGTATATGGTATTGGTTGCGAGTGAGAAGAAATTGATGATTATGCGTCCTTACCAGATATATGCTGTTCGCGCAATTATGGATTGCATCGAACAAAACCGCGGAAATGGATATATTTGGCATACCACAGGAAGCGGAAAAACGCTCACCTCATTCAAAGCATCCACTCTTCTTAAAGACAATAAAAATATTGCAAAGTGTCTGTTTGTTGTAGATAGAAAAGATCTTGATCGGCAGACACGTGAGGAATTCAATAAATTCCAAGAAGGTTGTGTTGAGGAAAACACGAATACCGAACGACTTGTCAAACGACTTCTCTCAGACAATTATCGCGACAAAGTTATTGTTACTACGATCCAAAAGTTAGGATTGGCGCTTGATGATGACAGCAAACGAAATCAAGCAAAAAAGAAAAAGGGGGAAATGACATACAAAGAGCGTTTAGCTCCTTTGCGCGATAAGCGTATTGTCATTATATTTGATGAATGTCATCGTTCCCAGTTTGGTGAAAATCATAAGGCAATCAAAGATTTTTTCCCCAACGCACAGCTCTTTGGATTTACGGGAACTCCCATCTTCGAGGATAATGCAACATACAAACAAATCGATGGAACAATAGGTTCTTATTCAACTACAAAGGATATTTTTGAAAAGGAACTTCACGCATATACGATTACACATGCTATTGATGACAAGAATGTTTTGCGTTTCCATATTGATTATTTCAAACCAGATTCGGATGGAAAATCAATAAAGCCCTCTGATATTGCACACAAAAAAGCAGTCGTAGAAACGATCTTGTCAAAGCACGATATTGTTACCGCCGGAAGAAGATTCAATGCGATTTTAGCAACCTCTTCAATCAACGATGCAATAGAATACTATGATTTGTTTTCTTCTATGCAAGAAGAATATATTAAGAATACCGATAGTGACTTTGTCCCTTTGAATATTGCATGTGTATTCTCTCCGCCCGCTGAAGGCAACAAGGATCTTCAGCAGATTCAAGATGATCTTCCTCAAGAGAAAATCGACAACTCCGTAGAGCCCGACAAAAAGAAAAAAGCGCTACAGAAAATTATGCTTGAGTATGATGAAAAATATGGCACAAATAGTAGCATTGGCGAGTTTGATGTGTACTATCAGGATATTCAAAAAAGAATCAAAGATCAACAGTATTCTAATACGGATTATCCGCACAAGAACAAAATCGATATTACCATCGTTGTTGATATGTTGTTAACTGGATTTGATTCAAAATTCTTAAACACCTTGTATGTAGATAAGAATTTGAAGCATCATGGACTTATTCAGGCTTTTTCGAGAACCAATAGAATTCTGAACGGTACAAAACCGTATGGCAACATCCTTGACTTCAGAGGTCAGGAAAAAGAGGTAGACGAGGCGATTGCGCTGTTCTCAGGAGAACAAAACAGTTCTCGCGCGAAGGAAATTTGGCTCGTTGATCCTGCTCCTGTTGTTATCGAAAAATTTGATAAAGCAATCGATGCTCTTGAAAAATTCATGTCTTCTCAGGGCCTTGAATGCAAGCCGGAAGAAGTCGCAAATCTTAAAGGCGATATCGCACGTGGCGAGTTTATACAAAGATTTAAGGAAGTACAACGCTTTAAGACTCAGTTGGAACAGTATACCGAACTGAAGGAAGAAGATGCAGCACGTATTGAAGAACTGTTGCCCAAAGATACGTTACGTGCGTTCCGAGGTGTATATATTGATACCGCGCAAAGATTGAGGGAACAGCAAGGCAAGAGCAAAGAACGCAAGCCCGAAATTGATGATATTGACTTTGAATTCGTTTTATTCTCTTCCGCCATCATTGATTATGATTATATTATGGGGCTTATCTCTAAATATACTCAGAGTGAACCTAAGAAGCAGAAAATGAACAAACAACAACTTGTTGACTTGCTCTGTTCTTCTTCCAATTTAATGGATGAACGTGAGGATATTATTGCGTATATCAATACACTAAAAATTGGTGAAGCATTAAATGAACAAGAGATAAAAGATGGCTATCAAAAATTCAAGGCGGAAAAGAATGCTAATGCGATACTATTTATAGCAGAAAAGCATGGCATAGAGTTACAGGATCTCAATAATTTCATCAATGAAATCATTGATCGTATGATTTTCGACGGAGAAAAATTGAGCGATTTGTTAGCTCCGTTAGAACTTGGTTGGAAAGCTCGAACCAAAAAGGAGCTTGAATTAATGGAAGATTTGATTCCGTTGTTAAAGCGTTTGGCAAACGGACATGAAATTGTGGGGTTGAATGCATATGAGTGATAAAAAAACAATTCTTCCTAAACTTCGATTTCAGGAATTTAATTCTTATCCCGAGTGGGAAATTACAACATTAGGAGCGATTTCCGAGCCTATCGAAGAAAAAGTTGGCTCAAGAAATTGTATTCTTATGAGTGTTACCGCCGGAAAAGGATTAGTGCCTCAGAAAGAAAAATTTGGAAGAGAAATAGCAGGTAATTCTTATAAGAATTATTACGTTATTAGAGAAAATGATTTTGCCTATAACAAAAGTGCAACAAAGCAATTTCCCGAAGGTTATATTGCTATGCTTACTGATTATGACGAAGCTGCATTACCTAATAGCATATTTACTTGTTTTAGAATAACTGAAAAAGAATGTGAACCCGCCTTTATTAATCATCTCTTTCAAAGTAATTATCACGGCAAATGGTTAAGAAAATATATTGAGGTCGGAGCACGTGCACATGGCTCTTTAAATGTTGATTGTAATTATTTGTGGAGTATGCCAATTGCCTTGCCCAAAAAGAAGGAACAGGTGAAAATTGCTGAGATTTTATCTGAAATTGATAAGCTTATTATTAGTGAAAGTTCTAAACTTGATTTTTTGCAAACCCACAAAAATGGGTTAATGCAAAAGTTTTTCCCTTCGTGCGAAGATTCTTTTCCAAAACTTAGATTCAAGGAGTTTTTTGATAAAAGAATAGATTTCAAAAGCGGAGATAAACTTTTTGACCCTATAAGTAATAAAGATCACAAATGCGATTTACCAGTTTTAGCTATATCGCAAGAACATGGCGCCATCCCTCGAGAAAAAATCGATTATAACGTTTTTGTTTCTGATAAAAGTTTAGAAAGCTATAAAGTGGTTGAAATAGGTGATTTCATAATTAGTTTGAGATCTTTCCAAGGAGGAATTGAATATTCCGTATATCGCGGTATATGCAGTCCTGCGTATATAATTTTGCGAAAGAAAATTGACATATGCGATCAGTATTTCAAATATTACTTCAAAACCAAAAAATTCATTGCAGACTTGAACAAAAATTTGGAAGGAATCCGAGACGGAAAAATGGTAAGTTATAGCCAATTTTCTGAGTTGGTATTGCCAGTTCCAGATAAAAAAGAGCAACAAAAAATAGCCAATTGTTTATGTTCTGTCGACGATTTGATTAATACTCAAGCAACGAAGATTGAAGAATTGCGGAATCACAAAAAAGGACTACTTCAACAGCTGTTTCCCTCGTTTGAGGAGGTAATTAAATGAGCATTAATATTCCAGAAAAATACAGCAAAGAAGAATTTAACAAGCTAATGAACAAAACCTTAAAAGGTAATGATTTTAGCCAATACCAAGCTTTGTTTAGAGAGAGTTATAAAAAGCCGCCCAAGGGCGCAACAGAGTACCAATTAAGGGACGGAATATCGATTGATGTCAAAAAGAAAATCGATTATGTCCTTAAAAGAGTCGGCGATGGTCGTTTTGATACGTTAAAGGATATTGCGGAATATTTTAGGATGCTGTTAGATGATAGAAAGTTCATAGTTCTTTTTGCTTACAATGGCACCGGAAAAACTCGTCTTTCTGCCGAATTCAAATCTTTGGGGCAACAGCTTGATGAAGCCACTGGTAGAAAAACTGCGGATACACTCTATTACAATGCGTTTACCGAAGATTTGTTTTATTGGGATAATGATTTGGAAAATGATACAGAACGTGTTTTAAAACTAAATGGAAGTTCAAGGTTTTTCGCCGGATTGGACGAGTTGGAAATGGAGAGTAAAATTCGTCCTTTACTTCATCGATATGCAGATTTTGACTTTACGATTGATTACGAGAACTCAACTGTTCGTTTTTCAAGAAACGTGTTAATCGATGGTGTTTCAGAGCGAGTTGATAACATAAAGGTATCACGAGGAGAAGAAAACATATTTATTTGGTGTTTCTTCCTTGCCATTGTTACCTTAGTAGCCGACAAGGTTGAAGCATATAGTTGGGTAAAATATGTTTATGTGGACGACCCTATTTCTTCTCTTGATGATAATAATGCTATTGCCGTGGCAAGTCATTTGGCTCAGCTAATGAAAGACTGCGATATAAAAGTTGTAGTATCCTCTCATCATGCGTTGTTTTTTAACGTATTGTGTAACGAACTTGGGCGCTCTGCTCAATTGTTTTTGCAAAAAAATACCTCTGACAACACATATCTTTTAAAGAACACAGAAAAAACTCCGTTTTTCCATCACGTTGCTTTGTTGAAAGAATTAAAAAAAGCAGCTGATTCGGGTGAATTGTATACTTATCATTTCAATATTTTAAGAAACATTTTGGAAAAGACGGCATCTTTCCATGGATTTAAGCATTTTTCAGATTGTCTCCGAAAAAACGAAGAAGATGGGGATGATATTTTACATAAAAGAATGCTTGACTTGTTAAGCCATGGCAACTATTCGTTATTTAATCCTATAGAAATGGTAGATGAAAACAAGGGACACTTCAGAAATATTTTGAATAACTTCTTGGAAGATTACAAGTTTAATGAAAAACTATTTGAATCCACACAAACGCAGGAGGATGAGCAATGAACGAAAATCAACAAAAACAATTAGGCGCAACTCTTTGGGGCATAGCAAATAAGTTGCGCGGAGCGATGAACGCTGATGACTTCCGAGATTATATGCTTTCTTTTCTCTTCCTCCGTTATCTTTCCGACAATTACGAGGAAGCCGTAAAAAAAGAACTCGGCAAGGATTATTTTGACTTAAAACAAACAGAGCCTTGGCGTGCATTGGCTTTGTGGTACAACAACAATAAAGATGATGTTACAGAATTTGAAAAGCAAATGCGCCGTAAAGTTCATTATGTTATTAAGCCTAATTATTTGTGGGGTTATATATATGAACTTGCTAAAACGCAAAGTAACGATCTCTTAAAAACACTGCAAGCTGGATTCAAATATATTGAAAACGAGTCATTTGACAGTAAATTTCATGGGTTGTTCTCTGAAGTTAATCTTGATTCTGAAAAATTAGGAAAGAACTATTCTGCACGAAACACTATGCTTTGTTCGGTAATAACCGAAATAGCGAAGGGGCTTTCTGAGTTCCCGAATGATTCAGATTTGTTAGGCGATGCGTACGAATATCTTATCGGTCAATTTGCCGCAGGTTCTGGCAAAAAGGCGGGTGAATTCTACACTCCTCAGCAAGTATCTACTATTCTTTCTCGAATCGTTACTCTGGATAGCCAAGATCCAAGCACCGGTAAAAAGAAACGCTTAAAGAATGTGTTAGACTTTGCTTGTGGCTCGGGCTCTCTCTTGATAAATGTTAAAAAACAACTGGGATCAAACAATATAGGACAAATCTATGGGCAAGAAAAAAATATAACCACATACAACCTTGCTCGTATGAATATGTTGCTTCACGGACTCAAGGATTCGGAATTTCAGATATTCCACGGAGACTCTTTGGCAAATGATTGGAATTTGCTAAAAGAAATGAACCCGGCAAAGAAATTGCAATGTGATGCCGTGGTGGCAAATCCTCCCTTCAGTTTGAGATGGGAACCTAAAGATTCTATGAAAGAGGATTTCAGATTTAAGAGTTATGGGCTTGCACCGAAATCTGCGGCAGATTTTGCATTTTTGCTTCATGGTTTCCACTTCCTGAGTGATGAAGGAACAATGGCTATTATTCTCCCTCACGGTGTTCTTTTCCGTGGTGGCGCGGAAGAAACCATTCGCAAAAAGCTGTTGTTGGATGGAAATATCGATACAATTATCGGTCTCCCCGCAAATCTTTTCTTCTCAACAGGAATCCCGGTATGTATTATTGTGCTTAAGAAGTGCAAAAAGTTTGATGACGTATTATTTATCAATGCAAGCAATTACTTTGAGAAAAGTAAACGGCAAAATGTTTTATTACCTGAGCACATTGATAAGATCGTTGAAACCTATCAATATAGAAAGGAAGAAGATAAGAAATACTCACGTCGTGTAACCTTAGAGGAAATTAAGAACAATGATTACAACCTGAATATTTCTCGTTATGTTAGCACAGCAAGCGTAGAAGAACCTATTGATCTGATTGAAGTAAGTAAAGAATTGGAGAAAATAGAATCGGATATCAAGAAAGCTAAAGAAGCTCATAATAAATTTTTAAGAGAACTCGGATTGCCGGAGATAAAATAATATAATTTCCATTCTCTCTGGACTTCCATCCCTTTCTGTGATATTGTGTGTGCTACCACAAAAAGGAGGTAGTACATATGGTACGTACAAAACAAGTAAATAACGAAAACGGAGCGGTTCTTAATCGGGATTTCCCGAGGCGGGGCCGCTCTCTCATTATGGTGCCGGAGGAGCTAAAAAGGCTTTATCCCAACGCGAAGCCGGAGCACATCAAAATAGCTTTGGAGAGATTCTGCGATTATGAGTGTAGCGAGGATGAGAGCAAAATCGAGCTGTTCGGCAAGGTGCTGGCAGCGGGGATCATCGACGAAAGCATCGGAAAGCGAGGTGGAGAGCATGGGAATTCTTGAAGAGCTATGGTACGGCAATATCTCACCGTGCGAGCGGGATTTCAAAAAAGGCAGTACATATTCGGAGCTGCTTGGGTACATCGTCAGGCACGAAGAGGATCTGAAGAAACGGCTGAATGACGAGGAAATCGAGATCCTCGAAAAATTCACCGAATGTACCAACGAAATGTATGGTATCGCGGAGCGTGAAGCGTTCGCAAGAGGGTTCGTGCTCGGAGCCAGGATTATCATTGAGGTGATGAACACGGAAATTGAATAATACCGAGGAGAAAACACAACGATGAATGAAAAGGATTTAGAAGATGCATTGAAACGGCTGAATCAGTTAAGAATGCTGCATTTGGCTCAATGTCGAGAAGACGTACAACGTATCATAGACAATAAAATCACAGATGAAAATTATATCGAATCTACACTTGATCGGACACTGAACTTTTACGACGATGAAGAGTTCCTGGAGTTGTTTTGGAAGCTGATCAACTATGTTGAAACGTTCGACACGAGTATCGGAGCTTCTTATCGCAGATTAGAAGAAACCTTGAACGAAGGATATTAAAGAAAGGAAAATACATATGAAAAAGTTAATCACCATCATCCTTGCACTAATCATGACGCTCTTCTCCGCACCGCAAAAGTGCGCAGATCAACCGCACGTGACTGCCGAAAAAGCGCCACAGACGGCGATAACGACAACGGTGGGGCAAGTACCCGAAAAGAGCGAAAAGCCCGCAGGAACGGCGTTTGTGGGCGAAGTGAGCGAGTTAGAAACCATTATTCAAACCAAAGAATCGACGGTAACTGAAAGCAAAGTTGTGCCCAAAGAAACAGAGATATTTACTGAAGAAAAAACACCGCCGGAACAAGAAACCGTGACAAAGGAATGCACCGAAATCACCGAAGAAGTTATCAACATCGAAACGGAAGAAGAAACCGTCGAATGCATTGACGATGGCGATCAAAGCCTTGCGGAATACAAACCGCAAATCGGTGGTCAGCCGAATCCCTTCGAGAATGATACACCGACCGAGATCGATGACCGACCGGTAGAAGATTACGTGGGCGAAGGTGAAGACCGTCCCGGCGAAGGAAAACACTTCTGAGGTTCAAAAGGTGGGCGCAAATACGCCCACCTTTTTGCGACTTCATAAAACCCTATTGAAAACGCAAAGACATTCGTGTATAATATGCTCACAGGGTTCGAAGCAGTAAAAAATTTCCTTCAGCCTACATACTTCAACATAATTCTCGGCTTGTATTTGATATAATACTGTCGAGGAAACTCAAAAGACAATAAAATAGCTTTATGTATCGTACATAGCATCCATCCGCCGGACACGCTGATCACCGATCAGTAAAGCAAGCCGGAAAAGAGCTTATATCCACCCGCATGGGTGAGAACACTGACCATCGAGATAGGGCATGACATACACTGATTTTTCAGTGGTATCGTCATGCCCTTTTTTAGTTGTCATTTTGCAGTTTAGGTGTTTCAAAGTAAACAATTTGTTAATTGTCAAAAAAAGCGGTGGTCAAATCTCAAAAAAATGCCCAATAGAGGATGGAGGGGTTTTTCAGTAAATAATTTGTTAATTCTCCAAAAAATCTTCGTTCAAATCGAAAAAAGTCAGCAATAAAGGATGAGGGTACATTTTATTAAGAAAAGTTTCGTCCAAGCGAAAAAATAGTGTGGAATATAAAGTGAGATCGTTTTTCTCAAAGAAAAGGTTGTTAAATTGCAAAAAAGTGTGGGATATAAAGTGGAGTCAAAATTAGCCTCGTCCAAATTCAAAAAAAGTGCCCAATAAAGGATAGAGGAATCTTTCCTAAAAACTCAATAAAAGTCAGCAATAAAAGGTAGAAGTACTTTCCTAAAAAACAGAAAAAAGTGTGGAATATAAAGTGAGGGGTATAAAAAGAACTTTCTCGCTGGCTACTACTTAGAGGGATCTTTTTCTCAAAGATAAAAATACATCAATAAAACCAAGGAGGTAAACAAATGGACAAAGAAATGAAGTTGGTCTCGATCTCGGAGATCGAACTGCAAGAGGTGGAGTGGTTGTGGTATCCGTATATCCCGTTCGGGAAGATCACTATCATTCAAGGTGATCCGGGCGAGGGTAAAACGACGCTGGGGCTACGGCTCGCGGCGGCGTGCTCCAACGGTCACGGCTTTCCCGGTATGGAAGATCGCGCACCCATCAGCGTGATCTATCAGACTGCCGAGGACGGTCTCGGCGACACGGTGAAACCGAGGTTGATGGAAGCCCAGGCGAACGAAAATCTGATCTTCAACATCAGCGAAGAGGTGGACGTGCTAACGCTGAAGGACGAGCGCATTGAGGCGGCGATCAAAGCGACGGGCGCAAAGCTGATGATCTTCGATCCCATCCAAGGCTACGTTGGAGAGGACACCGACATTAACCGAGCAAACGAGATCCGCACCGTGATGCGCGGTATTGCAAGGATCGCTGAGGAAACGGGTTGCGCCATTGTGTTTGTGGGGCATCTCAACAAGATGAAAGGCACGAACAGCGCGTACCGCGGTCTTGGCACCATCGACTTCCGTGCATCGGCGCGAAGCGTGCTTCTCGTCGGCAGACACCGCAAGACGCCAAACGTGCGCGTGATCGTTCACGACAAATCGTCTCTTGCGCCCGAAGGAAAATCGATGGCGTTCAATCTCGGTAACGAAGAGGGATTCCATTGGATCGACGGCTACGACAACATCACGGCAGACGAGCTTCTCTGCGGTGGCACGAGCGAAACGAAGACCGACCTTGCCGAGGATCTGATTCGGGATATGCTTTCCTCAGGCGAGTTCGTTCCTTCAGAAAAAATCTACGCCAAAGCAAAGGAGAAGGATATCTCACCGCGCACCGTCAACGAAGCAAAGACGCGCATCAAAGGTATCGAAACCAAGAAGCTCGGAAAGGGGTGGTCGTGGGCGATTCCTGAGAATGCAGACTGCACCGAATGAAGACGGTAACATTGCAGAGTGTCTCTGTTGCAAGGATGAAGCTTGCAGCCTTTGGGAAGATCACGCACAGTGTCACTTGCATTGTTGCATTGTTAAATCGGGGGTGGGGTTACCGTCATTGTGTTACCGTCGCAAGATTCGCCTTTGTCGGTCAAACAAGTTTGTCCGTGAGGCAATGCGGGCTAAGCCCACACCCCTATGAAGAAAGTGAGGTAAGAATTTGAAAGAAAACAGAACCAAGCGGGTGACCTTCCGCGTCACTGAAGAAGAATACGAACGGCTTGAAGAACTTGCGTACGGCTCGTATCGACTCATATCCGTTTACTGCCGAGACTGTGTGTTCGGCAAAAAGATCACCGTGATCCCCGGCATTGACGATGCGGCAAAGCAGCTTCGTCGCATCGGGAACAATCTCAATCAACTCACGTGGCGCGTCAACGAAGGCACGCTCACGGCGGTGAACCTTGAAGAAACGAAGCGTGAGCTTGCAAAGATCTTCGAGCTGCTCAATGAAAAAATGAAAGGAGCGTGAGTGATGGCAATCGTTAAAGCAAAGGCGGGCAAGGGTTCGCTCTCGGACGTGTTCAATTACGTGCTCGACAAAGAGAAGACCGACGACACGCTAATCTCAAGCAAGGACTGTATGGCAGAGACGGCGCAAAAGGAATTCGAGCTGACCAAGCACCGCTTCGGCAAGACCGATGGAAGAACATACTTCCATATCGTGCAGTCCTTCTCACCCGAGGATGACATCACGCCATACGAAGCAAATAATCTCGGCTTGGAGTTTGCGGGCTTCTTCGAGGGCTATCAGGTGCTCGTGGTCACCCATACCAACCGCGAGCATCTGCACAATCACATCATCGTCAACTCGGTTTCCTATGAGAACGGCAAGAAGCTCCACATGGAGAAAGCCGATCTGCAGGCGCTGAAAGAATATTCCAACAAGGTCTGTTGCAAGAACGGACTGACCACCACCGAGACCGACACCCGTGCCGGCAAGATGCAAAAATGGAAGAAGGACTTGATCCACACGGCGTTCCTTGCACTTGCTTACACCGACAGCATCGAGGGCTTCATCGGTTATATGGAGAACCACGGCTACGGCGTGCGATGGGAAGCGGATCGAAAGTATATCACCTTTACCACGCCCGACGGTATCAAGGTGCGCGACAACAAGCTCTTTGATGAGCGACTCTTAAAAGATAATCTTGAACTGTACTACGCTATGGGCGGTAGCCTCGGTCCGATGGCAAACGAGTATATTTTCTACAGGACACCCGAGCACGAGCCACACGCCAAGCAGACGGCGACCACGGGACTTATAAGTCTCATCGGAGATTTCCTCAGCATCGCTCCGCAGAGTGCTTCCTACACGCCACGGCAGCTCACCGAGATGGACAAGTGGGAGAAGGAACGCCTTGAAGAGATCCTCGGCAAGAAGATCTCACCCGAAGCCTTCGTGTGTTACTGCACTCGAGAAGAATATGAACAGCAGAGCGGACTATCGCTCAAAATGTAAAGGAGAAAAGTTATGAGTAAAATGACAGATATTCGTTTCAGATTACAAATTGCAGGAGGTAATATGCGTATGATCAAGAGAGACGTTTTCGAATATTTCAAAAAGGAGCCCGACGTGATGCAGGTGAAGGATGTGGTTCGCTTGCTCCATTGCAGCAAGAACACCGTGTACAAGCTGATCCACGAAGGGCGCATTGACAGCATCAAGATCGGTCGGAACGTTCTGATTCCCAAGACCGCGCTTGTGGAAATGATGGTGAACGAAAGGTATTATCAAATAATTTTTCCCTATAACCCCGATTCTCTCTGGACTATGAAGGAGCGTTCGCGTATCATTGCTTCGAATAAGAAGTCTACAAAGGAGGCATAGGCGTGAATGAAGATTATCAATAACCGCAACTTTAACTATCACGCCATCCATTTGTGCTCCGCACAAATGCAAAGTAAGAAAGGAGATAAAGCATGAAAAGAATCACAGGACGACTCGCCGAGGACAAGGGCAAATACTATGCGGTGATCAATCTACCGACCGTCGACGGCAAGCGCAAGACGAAATGGCACACGCTGAATCTTGAAGCGAAGAAGGGCAACAAAAAAGAGGCACAGTACCGCCTCAACCAAATTCTCGACAAGTATAACGCGGGTGACGTGCATCTCGCAGAAACGATGACACACGCCGAGCGTGAGCGCAACCGACTTGCCAACACCAAGATGCTGGACTACCTTGACGAATGGCTGGAGGGACATCAGCACGACATCGAGCGAGAGACCTACCACCAATACAAGCGCTATATCGACGGGCGCATCCGCGAGTTCTTCACGCCCCTTGACCTCACCGTCAAGGACTTGTCGGGGGATGAGATCAACGAGTTTTACACCTACCTTCGTAATGCTGGGCTGAAGGGCTCCACCGGTCAACGCTACCACGGCGTGCTTCATAAGGCGTTCAAGGATGCGGTAAAGCGACGGATCATACCGAGCAACCCAGTTGACCAAGCCAACCGACCGAGGAAGGAGCAGTTCATCGCCGCCTACTACAACGCCGAGGAGGTGAAGCAGCTGCTCGAGCTGGTCAAGGATGACGAGATCTATATTCCCATCCTGCTTGCCGCTTACTATGGGCTCAGACGAAGCGAGGTAATCGGACTGAAGTGGTCGGCGATCGACTTCACCGAGAACACGCTGACCGTCCGTCACACCGTCCACTCCACCGAGGAAGGCATCGTCGCCAAGGACAGACTAAAAACAAAATCCTCCTACCGCACGCTGACGTTGGAGCCCTTCGTCAGAGGCGAACTGCTGAAGCACCGTGAGAAGCAGGAGCAGATGAAAAAGGTAATGCGCTCGGCGTACTCGAAGGAATACACCGACTACGTCTGCGTGGATGCACTCGGCAAGCTGTACGATCCCGACTTTGTCACCGGACACTTCGGACAGCTTCTGAAGAAGCACAACCTGAAGAAAATACGCTTCCACGACCTTCGCCACTCCTGCGCCTCGGTGCTTCTTGCCCAAGGCGTTCCAATGAAGCAGATCCAGGAATGGCTCGGACATAGCGATATGAGTACCACGGCGAATATCTATAGCCACCTTGATGCCGTCACCAAAGCGGACACCGGTGCGGCGATGAGTAAAGCGCTGGGGTGAGTCAATAACTAAAATGGCAAAGCCCGAGGTATGAACCTCGGGCTTTGTTATGAAATTTTATTAGTTAGAACGCAAGTGTTGATTCGAAATAATTAATTGCAGAATCAAGCATAGTTTCAAATGTGTTCTCAGCGTCCATTTCAACATACCTTGAAAGAACTGTTTTTAGTTTTTCTTCTGTGAAAACAAATTTTTCTCGGCAATCAAGAGCCTTCTGCATATTTTGAGTGAAAGACAAGGAAGGATCAAATAACTCTTTATTCAGAAATAGTTGTTCGAGAATAAATACCGGGATGATGCGGTCTTCATGTTCATAATCAAACAATTGAGCAAGATTATAAAATCCATTTTTATATTTCGAAAAGATAGGTTTTATTTCTTTGATTCTATTGATCAAATATTCTTTTGTCAGATCGCGTTCACCTACATTTGATAATCGATTTTTTATTTCATCGCATAATATTGATAGCGCAGATGAACAGTCCAAAGAAGGAATGCTCGGTATGCCATATGTCCCAAACATATCACCTTTATTGCTTCCATCAACGTGATAACTATATACGTTGTAAACATTAGCGATAGAAAGATTTTTAGTAGCGCTTTTACAGATTCTAATTTTATAAATTATTATCCCCCAAAAACCATAAATAACATATGTGTTTCCATCTATATCACAATACTCAAACAACATATGAGATCCTGTTCTCGAAATGTGGTCCATTAATCCCCATGTTTGCGGACTTAGCACAATTTCGACAAAGTGATCTGTACTATCAGGATTTAAGATGTAAGATACAATATCTTGATATTGGGTTTCGTCAAAATGTTCAATATCGTTTATAAAACAATGCCATTCGTATGCTATCTTTGCAACCGTATGTAACATTTCATTAGAACAAAAAAGCGTGTGAATGTTTGAGCGTGCGATAATTGATACTTCGCTGGCATCAAGTATATTTAATTTATCAGCAGAAAATCCCTTTTGCTTTAATAAAGTTTCCGGATTGGCAACTAATACTTTGTTGCCGTTCTTATCGGTTGTTGGAAATATACGTTTAGATGATCCCAAAATGGAGGTATGATCAGAAATGCTAACATTATCGAATTTGTACTCTCCGATGTTTAATTCCGCATTATATCTAACAGGATCTCCATCACGTTCTGTTAAACCAAGTCTGTTTCTGAAGAATGCAAATTCAGAAATCATTTTTTTCTCGTAATTATCATTTGTAAACCCATTATGTGTTTTACAAACAAATGATTTTTTTACTTTAGCGCCTGTCATTGCATAGGGTATAATGTCCGAAACGGTTAAATCGTTTTCACAATTACAGTAAATACATTTCATTAAAATAAATTCCTTTCTCATAGATTATTCGAACTCTCGCGTAGTTACAGACAAACTGATACCTACTCAGTTTATTTGCGTACCTACCCATATCTATCCGTCCCTAAAAATAGGGTGTTTTTGATCAGCCTTGCATTTGCCTTGCACTGCCTTGCAAAAAACTGATAGGCAACCGAAAGACTGCAAAAAGCGCTTTTCTCAAAAGTGGGGAATGAAAGTTGAAAATCGGGCAAAATTGAAAGAAAAAGAGCCCAAAATCGACGATTTCGGGCTCAATGTGGCGGAGAGAGAGGGATTCGAACCCTCGTGTGCGTTAGCACAAACTGATTTCGAGTCAGCCCCGTTATGACCACTTCGATATCTCTCCGTATTTGATTGTGTTTGAATTTTGCACGGCTTTTGCAAGGCCGAAGTTGAAATGCTGTCATCCAAAATTCAAGAAAAATGAAGCATTTGCGAGATATTGCGAGAAAACAAGAGCTTTTGCAAGGTGCAGAGTGACAAGCTCGGCTACCTTTCGAGTCAGCCCCGTTATGTCCTGTTGCGGTGCCCGAAATTTTCTGCTTGCTGTTCGCTTCGCAAAATTTCGACCGCTGCCACTCCTCTTTGCTCGCTTCATCTGCCACCGGCAGCGCTCGCAAACGTCCCCACTTCAATACCTCTGCATATATTGTGTTACAAATCTGCAACAAACGGATTATATCACAATTCTTTTATTTTTGCAATACAATCTACAAAAAAAGTTTTTTCATTTATATAAGCCCTCTTTGCAACTAACAAAGAAGGCTGTTTCTATCTTACCCGTATATCGTATATGTCGCAAAAGCTTATGGGCAAATCGAGGTTAAAAACTCTTTTTTCTGCCGACACCGAGCTTACCTCGCCTATATGCGTTTTGTAACCCTCGTCCGTATAATACGTTACTTCAACAAGCGTTCCCTTTTTTATTCCCCGCAGCTTCCTGTCTATTTCTTCAATTCTATCACTCATAAGCTCGGCGCGCGGCGTTATTACCCTTTCTTTTTCTCTATACGCTCTGTCCATCCCCTTTAAGGGACTGAACGGCGCAAATATCTTTGCTCTTTCACTTCTCACCTGCTTTATGTCCTCCTATCTGCCTATTTCTTTCTCTTGCGGTAGCGCATTCTTCAAGGTCTCTGCCCTTAAAAATAGAATTCTTGCCATAACGTTTCTTTATGCCGTTTATGGCTTTCATCTGCGTTTTTTCCCTTTCCTTTTTGTCCGTATCACTGAAAAAATCAAGCTGTTCGCATTTTTCTCTCTCGGCGTTATTAAAGCATACGGATATTTTTCGCACCGCCCTTTTTCTGTCGGTTATTTTTTCATAAAGACTTACAGTCCCCTTTAAAACCTCGCTGACCGCGTTAGTGGGAGCAAAAAACTTATACGTTCCTCTGTCCGAGTCGCGCTCTCTCCCCCCGTATACGACCTCAAGCGTCATCGACCCTGCCGTTACGTCCTTATCAAAGATATCCATACAGAGCTGCTCCGCCATTTCTTTTGCGATAAGCAGTCCCTCTTCATAACTGTAATCTCTGGGTAATATTTGCCCCGAGCTGAAGCTGTGCGACTTTGTTCTGTAGTTTTTTATATCCTCTATGGTAGTCGGTTCTCTGCCCCACGCGTGATCGATAATTATTTCGGCGTCGACACCGAATTTGCGGTATAGAGTTTCCTCCGGATAATGCGCGATATCCTTCATCGTATATATGCCGTAACCGGCTAGTGTGTTTGCAATTCCTCTGCCTATATGCCAAAAATCCGTTATGGGCCTATGCTCCCACAGTGTTTTAATATACGTTTCCTCATCAAGTACACCTATATTTTCGGGAGATTTTTTTGCAGTTATATCGAGTGCAATTTTTGCAAGATAAAGGTTAGTGCCTATTCCGCAGGCAGCGGGTATTCCTGTCGTTTCGTATACGTCTTTTATTATTTTCTTGCTCAGGCTCATCGCATCGGTCTTATACAGCCTGAGATATTTTGTAGCGTCGATGAACACCTCGTCTATTGAATATATGTGTATGTCGTCTTTTGAGATATATTTAAGATATACCCCGTACACCTCTGCCGAATATTCAATGTATTTTTTCATTCTGGGGGTAGCTTTTATAAAATCAATATTTTTCGGTATCTCGTACAGTCTGCAGCGGCTTTTAACGCCCATAGCTTTCAGCGCGGGCGTTACGGCGAGGCATATTGTAGTATCCGAACGCTCGTTGTCGGCAACTACAAGCTTGGTCGTCCAAGGGTCAAGCCCCCTTTCGACGCATTCGACAGAGGCGAAAAACGACTTAAGGTCAATGCACAAATACTGCTTTTGCATATTTTTGCCGCTCGTCTGCATATATATCCCCCTTTCTTTTGCGAATGAAAATACGTAAAAAAGTAAACTCACACCCCTATTATGCCCTGTTGTTTAATTTTTTTCTCCCCAAGGTTATAATTTTTTTATAAGTCTTTTGCCGCACACGTAAACTTTTTTCGTATTGACTAACAATGTTTTTTGTGGTATACTGTTGTAAAAATGTGAAAACCCATAAACTTTGCAATTTTTTTAAGAAAACAAGACAAAAACCGAACTTATAAAAGCGAAAGGTGTGGTTTTTTGAAAAGAAATAACGAACAGTTTAAGAGATTATTCAGGCTATTTCTGGGAGGCATTGTAGTTGCCGCGCAGACTGCGGTATTCGCATACCTCTGGCTGCACGAATACAACAACCTTATTGAACGCCCGTTCGTACTTAAAGGACACTGGTTTGTATGCGCTCTCTACGCCATCTATCTTATCATTTTCCTTATTTCGTTCGACGGTATAAAATACGGCAGATACCGTAAATCAAATACGATTATTTCGCAGATATTGGCAACGCTGTTTACCACGTTTATTTCGTACGTACAAATCGTGCTTATGGCGGCTGAATTTATTACTGTCGTGCCTATAATGATTATGCTGTGCATTAACGTAGCCATCGTGTTCGTTATGACGATCGTGGGCGACTTCTGGTTCAGCAAAGTATTCCCAGCAAAAAAAGTACTTGTCGTTTATGACAAGTATGACCCTGCACCATTGCTTCACAAGATAGGCACACGAAGAGACAAGTTTATTCTCTGGGGCATTATGAACGTTTCCGAGGGACTTGAAGAAGTCGAAGCGGAAGCAAAGAAAAAAAGCTATCAGGGCATTATCATATATGACGTTAGCGCAGAAATGAGAAATAAGCTCTTAAAAATATGCTTTGAAAATGACATAAGAGCCTACTCTACGGCAAAAATATCCGACGTTCTCGTAAGGGGTGCTGAATGCATACATCTTTTTGACACTCCTCTGCTCCTCTACAGAAACAACGGTATGTCCATCGAACAGAGAATTATCAAACGCGCGATGGACATTATTATATCACTGCTGATGCTTATTCTCACTTCGCCGTTCCTGCTTATATCCGCATTGGCAATTAAGCTCTACGACGGCGGTCCCGTCTTTTTCAGACAGGAAAGAGCTACACTGAACGGCAAGGTGTTCCGTATACATAAGTTCAGAAGTATGATCGTTGACGCGGAAAAGGACGGCAAGCCCAGACCTACGACCGAGGGCGACCCGCGTATTACCCCTGTCGGTAAAATCTTGCGTGCAACAAGACTTGACGAGCTTCCCCAGCTTATTGATATTCTTATGGGCGATATGAGCCTTGTCGGTCCCCGTCCGGAAAGAATTGAGCACGTTAAGCAATATACCGAAGAAATCCCCGAATTCCAATACAGACTTAAGGTCAGAGGCGGTCTTACAGGCTACGCTCAGCTTTACGGAAAGTATAATACTACTCCCTACGACAAGCTCCAGCTCGACCTTATGTATATACAAAATTACTCATTATTGCTCGACTTGAAGCTCTTGCTTATGACCGTTAAGATTATGTTTATAAAAGAAAGCACCGACGGTTTCTCCGAGGAAAAGAGTAAGAAGATTAACGAAAAAAGTAAAGAATAAGAGAGTGTGTGGGCTTCGCCCACACACTCTCTATTGTATTTAATAATAAAAGATATATATGGGCTCTGCCCGTATATATCTTTTTTGTTTTTGAAAAAGGCATATTATGTCAGGGGCTCTGCCCCTGACACCCTCCCGCTTTTTGTAAAAAGCGGGGCAAAAACTTCATACATTGGGTCTGTAAAAACAATAACATTTTCGCAAACCTCACTGCCTTTACTCTCCCGTGTCGCCCTGCCGCGTGGCGGCCTTTTTGAGAAAAGCGCCCTTTTGAAACCCTCAAAACTTCTCATAACGGGGCGTCGAGGTAGGGGTTCCCCAAAACGCACGAAGTAAGTTTTGGGGGTTCTCGTGTGCGTCGCCCCCTACAATTTAGGTAATATTGCCTCTGCAAAACC
>JAFUJB010000003.1 GCA_017473865.1 Clostridia bacterium
AAGACCTTCTCTTGCGAGAGTGGACAACGTACGAGCACTTGCGAGAATAGCGTCAAATTCAACAACGCCGCCCATACACTGTGTTCTTACTTCACTGAGGAGGTTAGCAGCATCGTAGTGCTTAACCTTAACGTTGTACTTCTCCTCGATAGCGTCATTTCTCTTTTTGATAGCGTCATTGAGGAGGTTGCCTTCTTCGCTTTCGTTGTAAACGACGTACTTAACGTGATAGCCGTAGTCGTTAGACTGCTGAGTGATGAAGGTAAATTCGTGACCCTTATAGTCCTTCTTAGGAAGCTTGGGGTCATACGCTGTCGGGGGGTCAACAATGGTACTACCATTATTGTTTCCATTATTGCCGTTTCCGGTGCATGCAACAAGCAACGAGAAAACGGAAATAAGAGCGAGGAGCAGAGCAAGAAGTCTGATTGATCTCTTCATAGCTGATGTTTCCTTTCAAATTTAATATATTAGATATTTTTGTTTTTTTGTGAGTAATTTTCACTCTGCCGTAAAAACAATACCGCAGGGGAAAACGGGCACAAAATATTTACGTTAATATTATATCTCCAAAATGCCAAATTGTCAAGACAGGAGCTGTCTTTTTGAGGATTTTTGTTGATAAAGCACAAATTCGGTTGTTCGATAAGTTATGGGAAACTCAAGTGGTAATTCCATATAATTCCATATTAAAAATGCACGATCAGGTAATTGCAGATTCATAAAATGTGTATAAAGACCGCGTGCATACAAAAAATATCTGTAATTTATTGGTTTTTGTTGTGCGGTATGTGTGTATGTGTGCGAGCCCGCATACAGACGACAAAAGAATCAAACAAAAAATATTCGTATTTTATTGATTTTTGTCGTGTATAGTGGTAAAATACCTATGTTGGTTAATTTTTGCCAATTAATAAAAACCGAGAGGTACAGTATGAGAAAAATTCATATCATAAACCCCGCAGCAGGTATTGCCAAAGCACACTTGTTTATACCTAAGGGAATAGAAGTATATGAAACGAAAGGTCCCCACGATCTTGAAAGATTTATCGAGGAGACCTGTAAGGCTGAACCTGAGATACATATAACTGTTTACGGCGGCGACGGTACGGTCAGCGAGGCGGTAAACGGTATTATGGCTGCCGGAAGCGAAGCTATGGAAAAGACTGTACTTTCGGTAGTTCCCAAAGGCTCGGGTAATGATTTTGTACGTAATTTTGCCAAGGGGGAAAATTTTCTCGGCAAAGTTGACGTCATTAAGTGTAACGACAGATATTGCATAAATTCAATTAATATAGGATTTGACTGCGACGTTATAGTCGAGACCGACAAGGTTAAGAAAAACGTTTTTACATCGGGTAGTCTCGGATATATTGTGGGAGTCGTAAAGGTTCTCTCTAAAGAACTCGGCACACAGCTTGAAATCAGCATTACCGACAAAAACGGGCGCGTCAGAAACTTTAACGGCGAATTTTTGCTTACTGCTTTAGGCAACGGCAAATATTGCGGCGGCGGTTTTAAATTTGCACCCGCGGCAAGCCTTGACGACGGTCTGTTTGACGTTCTTGTTGTAAATAAAATGAGCAAATCTACGTTTGTAAAGCTTGTGGGCGATTACAGAAGCGGCAAACACGTTGACCTTGAGTCATGCAAGGCCGGACCTAAATATAAGCATTTGCTCAAATATTATCAGTGTCGCGAAATGACGGTAAAAAATATCAGCAGAGTAGGCATTGACGGTGAAATATTTGAAACGGACAAGGCTGAAATTTCAATTATTCCGTCTGCAATCAACGTTCAGATGCCATCTCTTGACCTGACAAAATTTAAGAACACGAAGCAATAAAAGAATCGAACAGCATTTTTGCGTGAATATCGGTCGAATACATTCTTTCGGGATGCCACTGAATTCCAAGGTGGAATTTCTGAGAAGGGTGATATACGGCTTCGATTACGTCTTCGCATTTTGCGGCGACTTTCAGTTCTCCCGTAGTTTTTACGGATTGATGGTGAAAGCTGTTTACGTCGATTTTTTCGGTCTTCAGTATGTTATACAAGAAGCTGTCTTTCATAATTTCTACGGTGTGAGAGGGAATATATCGGTCTGTTGACTGACTGTGTTGCTCGATGTGTTGATACAAAGTGCCGCCTGCGGATACTGTAATAAGCTGACACCCTCTGCAAATTCCAAGGATAGATTTGTTTGTTTCTGTTGCGTATTTGCAAAGCGTAAGCTCGAAAATGTCGCGTTCAAATTCTATATGACCGCATTTTTCGTCAACGGATTCCCCGTATTTTAAGGGGTCGATATTTGTACCGCCCGAGAAGAGTATTCCGTCAAGAGAGTCGACGCATTCTTTAATTACGGAAACGTCTCTTGAAATAGGGATTATATAGGGAACACCGCCTGAACGCTCAATCGCCTGAGCGTAAAACGGGGTTAACTTTGTGCTCCCGAGGTAGTTATCATAAGTAGGCGTAATGCCGATCTTTGCTTTCATAGTTACATATTCTCCTTTTTGCTTTTTGTACATTTTATTCATTGAGTTCGAATAATATGAAAAAGGAGAAAAACATATACAGCCCAAAAGGGTATATAGGAAAGGATAAAAAATATGAGTATCAGAGTAGGAATAGTCGGATACGGCAACCTTGCGAAAGGCGCAGAGGCTGCTATAAAATATAACGCGGATATGTCTCTTGATGCAATTTTTACAAGAAGAGATCCTGCGACTGTAAAAATCAACACGGAAAACGTTCCCGTGTTGCGTATGGAAGAAATTGAACAATACAAGGACAAGCTCGACGTTCTTATTATATGCGGCGGAAGCGCTACGGACCTGCCCGTGCAGACTCCCTGTCTTGCAAAAATGTTTAACGTTGTTGACAGCTTCGACACGCACGCAAAAATCCCCGAACATTTTGAAAACGTTGACCGTGCGTCTAAAGAAGGCGGCTATGTAAGCGTTATTTCAGTGGGTTGGGACCCCGGTATGTTTTCGCTTAACCGTCTTTACGGAGAGGCTCTTTTACCCGTTGGACAGACGTATACTTTTTGGGGAAAGGGTGTAAGTCAGGGACATTCGGACGCTATCAGAAGAATTGAAGGTGTCAAGAATGCAAAGCAATATACTATTCCCGTTGAATCGGCTCTTGAAAGGGTAAGAAACGGTGAAAATCCCGTTCTTTCAACCCGTGAAAAACACACTAGAGAGTGTTTCGTAGTTGCTGAAGATGGGGCTGACAAGGCAAGAATTGAAAAAGAAATCAAAGAAATGCCCAACTATTTTGCTGACTATGATACGACTGTACATTTTATCAGTGAGGATGAGCTTTTGAGGGATCATTCGGGCATACCTCACGGCGGTTTTGTAATCAGAACGGGAGAGACAAACGGAGGAAAATCCAAACACGTCGTTGAATATTCGCTTAAGCTTGACTCAAATCCCGAATTTACAGCGAGCGTTCTCGTAGCATACGCAAGAGCAGCGGTAAGACTGCATAAAGAGGGTGTTATGGGATGTAAAACCGTGTTTGATATTGCTCCCGCATACCTTTCTTCACTTGACGGAGAAACTTTACGTAAAAATCTTCTGTAAAAAACGAATATATTGACTGTTTGCCTTGTTTTTTACTATAACAGGTGGTATAATACAAGTGTAAAAATAAGTAAAAAGGAGTGAATACGATGCTTGAAAAATTGAGAGAAGAAGCAAGAGAATTGGCACTTCAATTTTGTGAAGGAGCAAAACTCAAAAAAGGAATGCTTGTAGTAATGGGCAGTTCATCGAGCGAGGTGAGAGGCTCAAAAATCGGAAGTGATTCAAGTCTTGAAGTTGCCGAAGCCGTATTCGGCGAAATATATAAAGTGCTTAGCGAAAAGGGAGTGTACCTTGCCGTACAGTGCTGTGAACATCTGAACAGAGCATTGATTGTTGAAAGGGAAGCCTTGAAAGCCGGTGAAGAGATTGTAAATGCTGTACCGCAGCTTCACGCGGGCGGCGCATTTGCCATGACGGCATACAAAACCTTTAAAGACCCCGTAGCCTTGGAACATATTAAAGCCGACGCGGGCATCGACATTGGCTCTACTCTTATCGGTATGCATCTTAAAGAGGTTGCAGTTCCCGTAAGAATAAGCAAAAAGACGATTGGAAACGCATACGTTGTATGCGCAAGAACAAGACCGAAGTACATTGGCGGCGAACGTGCAAGATACGACGGTAATTTAATGTAATTAAAATGGCTATATATGGGCTCCGCCTATATATAGCCATTTTTGTGATACACAGGTGTGTGGGCGAAGCCCGCACACAGTCTTTTATCAAAAACAGCCAAACGAGACGTATTTTTAAGACAAGGGTTTACCTGCTTTTTGTATATCATCTTAAAAAAAGGTAATATTTGCATTACAGACTGTGTGTGGGCGAAGCCCGCACACAGTCTTTTATCAAAAACAACCAAACGAGACGTATTTTTAAGACAAAGGTTTGCCTGTTTTTTCGTATATCCTCTTGAAAAAAGGTAATATTTGTATTATAATATATAAGATATAATAGGACTAACTATGTAAAGGTGAAATATGGCTGACATTAATATAGTTTTGATAGAGCCCGAGATACCGCAAAATACGGGCAATATAGCAAGAACCTGCGCCGCGACGGGGGCGGCTTTACACCTCGTAAAGCCTATGGGATTTGAGATAGATAATGCGAAGCTCAAAAGGGCGGGGCTTGATTATTGGCATCAGCTTGATATAACCTATTATGAAAACTCGGACGAGTTTTTTGAAAAAAACAAAAACGAAGAAATGTTTTTCTTTTCTACCAAATCGCCCGTTTCTCACGTAAGTGCAAAGTATCCGAAAAAGGTGTTCCTTGTTTTTGGCAAAGAGACGAAGGGACTTCCCGAAGAGCTCCTGAAGGCTAACATTGACAGATGCGTAAGAATTCCGATGAGGAACGGACTCCGCAGTCTTAACCTTTCAAACTCCGCGGCGATTGCCGTATACGAGGTATTGCGTCAAAGGGACTTTGATGGACTTATGGAAGAGGGCGTATTTCCGAACGGCTGATTTCCGGAAGGTGTAAAAAATGAAAATAATATCAATGTGTTTAGGGCCGTTACAGACCAATTGTTATATAATTTACGGCAAGGACAAAAAGGCGGCGGTTATCGACCCTGCTTTTTATGCCGACAGTATACAGAGTGTGCTTGACGAAAACGGACTTATACTTGACAAAATTCTTCTTACCCATGCCCATTTTGATCATATAATGGCTGTTGAAGAACTGCGAAAAAATGGTGCAGAGCTTTATTTACACGCAGACGATGAAGAAATGCTGAATTCTCCAAAACTTAACTGTATGCTTGGATTTATGGGTAAGTCGCTAGTCTTCAAAAAACCTGAGCATCTGCTTAAAGACGGCGATACCGTCGATATAGGCGGCGAAAAGATCAGGGTAATGCATACTCCCGGACACACAAAAGGCTCGGTATGCTATATTACCGACGGCGTAATATTTTCGGGCGATACTTTGTTTTGCGGAAGTATCGGACGTACGGATCTATACGGCGGAGACTATGAAACTTTGATAAACTCGCTGAAAAAGCTGAGTGTGATTGAAGAAAATCTCACGGTTCTTTCGGGACACGGTGAAAGAACTACCTTACAAAAAGAAAAAAATGACAACATATATATGAAAACTTTGAGGTGAAAACAATGGATTATAACAAGCTTGCTGAACTTTTATTTCCTCACATAAAGGGAACCCCTGAGGACATCGAGGAAAGATTTCCGAGAAGAACTCTTCCCGAGGGTGCAAAGGTAACGAGAATCGCTCCCTCGCCTACAGGCTTTATGCATTTCGGAACTCTCTTTCCCGCAAGAATTGCCGAAAGACTTGCTCATCAGAGCGGCGGCGTATTCTATCTCCGAATCGAAGATACAGACTCTAAAAGAGAAGTAAAGGGTGCAGAAAAGGATATAATTGAAACTCTTGCTTACTATCAGATACACTTTGACGAGGGTGCATTGGCTGATGAAAAAGAGTTTGGTATTTACGGTCCCTACAGACAGAGTCAGAGAGGCGAGATATATCAGACCTATGCTAAACAGCTTGTAAGAGAGGGTAAAGCATACCCCTGTTTCACCACAGAAGAAGAGCTTATGGCTCTTCACGCGACAGACAAAAAAGCAGAAATAAAGAATAAAGACTGGCACAACAATCCCGATGCCGAAAAAGAAGAAATAAAGAAGCTCCGTGATATAACATACGAGCAGGCAGAAGAAGAGGTTGCAAAAGGTAACCCCTTCGTACTCCGTATTCTCTCCGACGGCGATCCCGAAAAAAAGACTCCCTTTGTGGATCTTATCAAGGGTAAGCTTGAAGTGCCCGAAAACGACGAAGATTTCGTTCTTCTCAAGAGCGACGGCATACCCACCTACCACTTTGCTCACGCGGTAGACGATCATCTTATGGGTACGACCCACGTAATCAGAGGCGAAGAGTGGCTCCCATCGCTTGCAAAGCACATTATGCTTTTCAGATATCTCGGATTCAGACTTCCTAAATATATGCACATAGCTCAGCTTATGAAAATGGAGGGTAACTCCAAGAAGAAGCTTTCAAAGAGAGATAACGGTGCTGCTGTTTCGGATTACAGAGAAAACGGCTATCCGCCCGTAAGCGTAAACGAATACGTAATGACGCTTCTCAACTCAAACTTTGAAGAGTGGAGAATGGCAAATGCAGACAAGCCCTATACGGAATTCCCGTTCTCAATTAAGAAAATGAGTACGTCGGGCGCTCTCTTTGATTTTGATAAGCTCAACGACGTAAGTAAAAACGCTATATCGAGAATGACAGCAGACGAAGTATATGCAGGCGTAGTTGAATGGGCAGAAGAATACGATGCTGAATTTGCAGACCTTTTGAAAGCTGACGAAAATTATGCAAAGGCTATCCTTGCTATCGGCAGAGGCGGCAAAAAGCCGAGAAAAGACTTTGCCGTCTGGAAAGACGTTAAGCCCTATATGTCATATTTCTACGATGGACTTTTCAGTGCAGAGGATACAATTTCCGACAGTTTTGACAAGGCTGACGTAAAACAGATTCTCACAAGATTTGCAGAAGTATACGACGAAAACGACGATAACAATACTTGGTTTGAAAAAATTAAGACCATCAGCGAATCGCTCAATTTTGCGTCCGATATGAAAGCATACAAGGCAAATCCCGAAAACTACAAGGGCAACGTAAGTGACGTTAGCACGATGCTCAGAATCGCTGTAACGGGCAGAACGAACTCTCCCGATATGCACGAAATTATGAGAATTCTCGGAAAAGAAAGAGTAATAGACCGTTTGAATAAAGCCGCAAATGCGCTTTGAGAGGAAATAGAAAAAACTATGGAAGAAATTACAAACAGCAATTTTATTGAAGAAATAATAGAAAACGATTTGAACGAGGGCGTTTACACCCACGTTCACACCCGTTTTCCGCCCGAGCCTAACGGCTATTTGCACATAGGCAGCGCAAAGGCTATATGGATTAACAATTCGGCGGCAAAAAAATTCGGTGGAAAATTCAACCTCCGTTACGATGATACAAACCCTGCGAAAGAAGACAACGAATACGTTGTGTCTATCCTCGAGGATCTTAAGTGGTTAGGAGCTGATCCCGACGGCGGCATCTACTACGGAAGCGACTATTTTGACAAGTGTTATGAATTTGCAATCAAGCTTATTAAAGAGGGCAAGGCATACGTATGCGACCTTTCTGCAGACGAAATGCGCGAATACAGAGGTACTTTGACTACTCCCGGCAAGAACAGCCCGTATAGAGACAGAACTCCCGAAGAAAACCTCGAACTGTTTGAAAGAATGAAAAACGGTGAATTTGAAGACGGAACAAGAACTCTGCGCGCAAAGATAGATATGGCTTCTCCCAATATGAATATGAGAGACCCTGCTATCTACCGTATAGTTCACACGAGCCATCACAGACAGGGAGACAAGTGGTGTATTTATCCCCTCTACGACTATGCTCATCCCATTCAGGACGCACTTGAGGGTATCACTCACTCGCTTTGCTCGATTGAGTTTGAGAACCACAGACCCCTTTACGAGTGGGTAATCGACAATATCGGCTTTGAAAGTAAGCCTAAACAGAGAGAGTTTGCAAGACTCAACGTAACATACACCGTTATGAGTAAGCGTTATTTGCGTAAGCTGGTTGAAACGGGTATTGCAGACGGCTGGGACGACCCCAGACTGCCTACGATATGCGGTCTTCGCAGAAGGGGCTTTACGCCTTCGTCTATAATCGAATTTGTAAAGAGAGCAGGGGTTGCTAAGGCTTACAGCCTTGTTGATATAGAACTTCTTGAATACTGCTTGCGCGAAGAACTCAATATGCAGGCTCAGAGAAGGGTATGCGTAACAGAACCCATTAAAGTAGTCATTACAAACTATCCCGAAGGTAAGGTCGAGTATTTCGATCTGCCTAATAATCCTAACGACGAAAACGCAGGTACAAGAAAAGTTCCTTTTACAAGAGAGCTTTATATAGAAAAGAGCGATTTTGCCGAAGTTCCGCCTCCCAAGTTCTTCAGAATGAAGCCTGACGGAGAAGTAAGACTCATGGGCGGTTACATCGTTAAGTGTAACGAGATAATTAAGGATGAAAAGGGCGATATCGTTGAAATCAGATGCACGGCAGATCTTGAAACAGGCAACGGTAATCCCGTTGACGGACGCAAGATCAAGGGTACGATACATTGGGTATCGGCAGAGTACGCTTACGATATGGATATTATGCTCTACGACAGACTGTTCACCGAGGCTGATATGAATAATATGCCCGAGGACAAGACTTACGACGACTATCTCAATCCCGATTCTGTAAAGAAGCTTACGGGATGTAAAGCCGAGCTTTCTTTGAAGGATGCGAAAGTGGGCGACAAGTTCCAGTTTGTCAGAATGGGTTATTTTACGCTTGACTCAAAGAATGAAAATACGTTCAACAGAATCGTATCTTTGAAAGACAGCTATAAAGTTAAGAATTGAAACAGACAAGGAGTGTTGATATGAAAGATTATAGATTTGACACAAAATGCGTGCAGGGCGTATACGAGCCCAAAAACGGAGAACCCAGAGTTATTCCGATAATCCAGAGCACGACTTATAAATATGAATCCAGCGAACAGATGGGTAAGCTTTTTGATCTTGAAGAAAGCGGATATTTCTATACGAGACTTGCAAACCCCACCTGCGACTATACAGCAGCAAAGATCGCTGAGCTTGAAGGCGGTGTAGGAGCAATACTTACTTCGTCGGGTCAGGCGGCATCGTTCTATGCAGTATTTAATATATGCCGTTGCGGCGACCACCTTATCAGTACGTCGGCTATCTACGGCGGTACGTTCAATCTTTTTGACGTAACCCTTCGCCAGATGGGAATTGACGTAACGTTCGTATCTCCCGATGCGACGGAAGAAGAGCTTATGGCAGCGTTTAAGCCCAATACCAAGGCGGTGTTTGCGGAAAGCTTGTCTAACCCCTCGCTCGTAGTACTTGACATTGAACGTTTTGCAAAATGCGCTCATGCAAACGGAGTTCCGCTTATCATAGACAATACTTTCCCCACGCCCGTAAACTGCCGTCCTTTTGAACACGGCGCAGATATCGTTGTTCATTCGACTACAAAGTATCTTGACGGACATGCAGTTGCTCTCGGCGGCGTTGTGGTTGACAGCGGTAACTTTGACTGGATGGCTCACGCCGAAAAATTCCCCGGACTTACACAGCCGGATGAATCGTATCACGGTATGGTTTATGCAAAAGACTGCGGTAAGGCGGCTTATATAACAAAGGTTACAACACACCTTATGAGAGACCTCGGCTCTATGCAGTCTCCCAATAACGCATTTTTGCTTAACCTCGGACTTGAAACAGTATTTTTGAGAGTAAAACGCCATTGCGAAAATGCTCTTGCTGTTGCAAAATGGCTTGAAAAGCACGAAAAGATTACTTGGATCAACTATCCCGGTCTGGAAAGCTCGAAATACTACGATCTCGCTCAGAAGTATATGAAAAACGGCACTTGCGGTGTTGTTTCGTTTGGTATCAAGGGCGGCAGAGAAGCGGCAACAAAGTTTATGGACAGCCTTAAGCTTGCTGCCATCGTAACGCACGTTGCAGATGCACGTACTTGCGTTCTTCATCCTGCAAGTACGACACACCGTCAGCTCTCCGACAAACAGCTTGAAGAGGCGGGCGTAGGCTCCGACCTCATCAGATTCTCCGTCGGAATTGAAGATGCGGCAGATATAATCGCAGATCTTGAACAGGCATTGGCTCAGGTATAACAGAGAGAGTGTGTGGGTTTCGCCCACACACTCTTTGTTGTATTTAAACTAAAGTTGCCCCTATCTGCTAACCTTATATATTCTGCATACCCATGTTGCAAGTTTTTTGCCAAGCTTTTTTTCAAAAAAGCGTCAATCTTTTTGAAAAACAGTAAAGGTTATACACCGGCGGAGCCCGTGTATAGCCTTTATCACAAATTGACGTTGTTACTCGCAATTCTCTTTACAGATTCGTAAAAAGCATCTGTTTCCGAAACGGTGTTGAAACAAGAAAAAGAAGCTCTTACAGCGCCGTTTTGGGTGTTAAGCTTTTTGTGTGCCAAAGGGGTACAGTGGAGTCCTGCTCTTACGCAGATGCCGTCATCGTTGAGCATATCGGCAACGCTGTCGCACGGAATATTATCGACGTTAAAAAGCAGGCAACTGCTTTTTTTTATATTCTCGCAGTATATTTTTACGTTTCCTAAAGAAGAAAGCATATCTTTCGCCCTGTTATAGAGCATACTTGTATGCTCAAAAATGGTCTCTTCACCAATTGCCTTTACAAATTTTATGCCCTCGCAAAGTCCCGCGATTCCGACTGTATTTAACGTTCCGCCCTCGTAGCGTTCAGGCAAAATATCGGGCATATTTCTGTCAGCTGAATTAAAACCGTTTCCGCCGAAAATGAAGGGAGTCAGCTTGGAAGAAATTTTCTCGTCGGAATATTTGTCCGAAAAAATGACAAAACCCGTTCCTTGAGGGCCGTATAAACCCTTATGTCCGGGTGAGCAGAGCGCATCAATGTTATTATCATTCATATTGACTATGTGCGTACCAACACTCTGTGCTCCGTCTACGACGAATTTTATGCCGTATTGTTTACATACATTTCCGATTTCATTGATTGGATTTGTAATTCCGCAGACGTTTGAAACGTGTGAGCATACTGCGAGATTTGTGTTGTATTTAATTTTCGATCTGAACGACCTGATTGTTTTTGAAACGTCGTTTATATCAACGGAAAAAATATCATAGTCAACCCCTTGTTTTGAAAGGGCGTGTACCACTCTGTATACCGAATTATGCTCAATATCGCTTATAAGAATATGGCCTTTTTTCTTTGCAAAGGCGTTAATCGCAATGTTGAGTGCGTGTGTCGTATTGGGGGTGAATACGACGTTTGTCGGATTATGAACGCCAAAAAGACCTGAAATAAGTTCGCGGCACTCATAAATTTTTTCAGCGGCTTTGATTGAAAGATCATGTCCTGAACGTCCAGGGTTTCCGCAATACTCTCTCATACATTTTATGCTTTCGGAAATAACAGACGGGGGTTTTGGAAACGTCGTCGCAGCGTTATCAAAATATATCAAAAGATCACCTCAGTATTTCTGAATATGATATTCCTGCATTATTCAGGAAAGAAAGGGCTGACGGAACGTCCTTGCAGGATATTTCAAGCCCGTAGGCACACCCCTTTTTCGTAGCATTTGGCTGAAGCTTGACGATCTTACACCTTACCGACGATGACAGAAGCAGTTTTTCGGCGCGTATGGCGTGATTGACCGAGCTTATCGCAATTATACACTTTTTCATTTTAGACCTCCTTCACTACATTTTATGACTCTATTGGGATTTTGCCAATGTGCAGATGAACAATACGGAGGTATATGGGCTTCGCCCATATACCTCACGTCTTCACTACATTTTATGACTCTATTGGGATTTTGCCAATATGCAGATAAACAATACGGAGGTATATGGGCTTCGCCCATATACCCCACGTCTTCAATACATTTTATGACTCTATTGGGATTTTGCCAATATGCAGATAAACAATACGGAGGTATATGGGCTTCGCTTATGTGCATCCTGTAATGAAATGACCTTAATAAAATCTTAAACATTTGCCTTCTTGTTTGTTAAGAATAATAGTGTTATAATTAACTCGTAAAAAGCGAAACGGAGTTGAAAATATGTATAAGATACTTATATGCGACGATGAAAAGGACATTGTGTCAGCGTTGAAAATTTATCTTACCGCAGAGGGCTATGATTGTTATACGGCGTATAACGGCATAGAGGCTATTGACGTTATCAAAAACCTCGAAGTCCATCTTGTGTTGCTTGACATAATGATGCCCGTTCTTGACGGAGTGTCCGCACTTGCCGAGATAAGACAGCTGTCAAATATACCGGTAATTTTTCTTACGGCGAAATCGGAAGATACTGATAAGATACTGGGACTTAACGTCGGTGCTGACGACTACGTAACCAAGCCTTTTAATCCTGTTGAACTTATCGCAAGGGTAAAATCGGCTCTTAGGAGATATTTTTCTCTTGGAGGAAGCGTAGTTAAGAGTACCGATTGTAAGATCGGCGGAATAATTCTTGACGACGATGCAAAAAAAGTAACTGTTGACGGAGAAAATATTTCGCTTACTCCCCGCGAATATGAAATATTACGGTTTCTTATGCAAAACAAAGGTAAGGTCTTTTCTCCGAAAGAAATATACAAAAACGTATGGAAAGAACAACCGCTCGGAGCTGAAAACACCGTTGCCGTTCATATAAGACATATAAGAGAAAAAATTGAGATCGACTCACAAAACCCAAGATATCTGAAGGTAGTTTGGGGACAGGGATATAAAATGGAGGAGGGAATGTAAATGAAAGCATTTACTCAAAATCTTGCTGTAAAAATTATATCGTTTTTGCTTTGTGTTCTTCTTGTTTTCTTTCTTTTCTTTTCGGTAATCGGAGTGTATCTGATGTTCGAAAACGACGTTTATTATGACGGCGGCGAGGGTTTGAAAGAGCAGATTTATAATTCATATAGCGAAAAATACTATGCTGCCGTTGAAGATATGCTGCATATTAAGCTGACCGAGGGCGTTGATGCTGAATGGTTTAAAGAGCGGTTTGATCCCCAAAATACGAACTTCCGATATGAAGCGATAGGCGAATCGGGAAACGTCTATGCAAGTAATATGAGCGATGACTTGCCCACGGTTGCTGTACGTGAAGCCAAAATAAAAGTATTTATTTCGACTGACGGAGTTGAACAGTGGCACTATGCAAGACTGAGTGCAGAGTCCGGGGGTGACGCCGCATACGAATATATCCACAAATTTGAACAAAACGGTGACAAATACGTAACCTCGCACGAGCTCAGCACTGACAGCTCGGGAATACTTTTAAAACTTAAGTACAGAGAAGGCAGTTATGATTACGTAACGGTTAAATCGTCTGTTTTGAAAACACCCGTAAAAAAAGATATTTTATATTTCGGGCTGCAGCTTGCCGATTTTGCGATTGAAATAAGAGAGACAATATTCATATATATGATCATAGCAGGAGTATTGCTTATATTTCTTCTTATCGTTCTTATTTGCGGAGCAGGGCACAAAAAGGGCGTTGACGGAATATATATTTCAAAATTCAACAAAATACCTCTCGACCTCTATCTCGCACTCAACTGTATACTTGCGTTTGTTGCGATCGAGGTATACTGCGATATTGCATATTCGGATTTCGAGGCAATTGTCGGACTGTGTATTCTTGTGCCTTTGTTTACGTCAATGCTGCTTGGTATCGTTGTTTCGTTCTCGGCAAGGATAAAATCTGAAACTTGGCATAAATATACTGTCGTATATTTCGTGCTTAAATATTTGTTCATTGGTATTAGAGCTATATTCAGATGGACTGTATACTTTATCTCAAAAATACCGCTTTTCTATAAAACACTGTTGGTTATATTGCTTCTCACATTTCTTGAGATCTTGTTTTTGCTGTTCGGCTTGAACGAATATTTGCTTTTGTGGGTGATTGAAAAGATCGTCATCACGCCGTTTGTGATATACTGCGTTTTGTGTATGAGAAAACTGCAGACGTCTGCAAGAAAACTTGCACAGGGCGACACGGGTTACAAGACCGACACGGGTTATATGCTTTTTGATTTCAAGGAGCACGGTGAAAACCTCAACGGCATAAGCAACGGACTCGAGCTGGCGGTAGAAGAAAACGTAAGAAGTGAGAGAATGAAAACAGAACTCATTACAAACGTTTCACACGATATAAAAACGCCTCTTACGTCGGTTATCAACTACGTCGATCTCTTGAAAAAGGAGGGGCTTGACAGCAAAAATGCGCCCGAATATCTTTCGATAATAGACAAACATTCGGCAAGGCTCAAGAGGCTTACCGAAGACTTGGTTGAAGCGTCAAAGGCGTCTACGGGTAACGTGAGAATAAACTACGACAACACTAATATTAACGTACTGCTAAATCAGACTGTGGGTGAGTTTGAGGAAAAGCTTGCAGAAAAGAGACTTAGTCTTGTTATTGACGTTCCTGAGGAAGAATTGGTTGTAAGAGCGGACGGCAGACATTTGTGGAGGGTGTTTGATAATCTGATGAACAACATCTGTAAATATTCAATGCCTGATACGAGAGTATACATTTCTGCACAAAAGGCAGACGAACGGGTTAAAGTCGTATTTAAAAATATTTCGAGAGAGGAACTCAATATTATGCCCTCGGAACTGACCGAAAGATTTGTACGCGGAGATAAGTCGAGAAATACTGAGGGAAGCGGACTGGGACTTTCAATTGCAAAGAGTCTTGTTGAACTCCAGGGCGGCATTTTCGAAATACACATTGACGGAGACCTTTTTAAAGTTACTGTAACAATATAAAAAAGTATAGGGTATTATAGAGTGTTACTCTAAAGGACAGTTTAACTACCGCCAGAAAAAACAGAAACCGCAGATTGATTTTCTGCGGTTTTTGTGTTATAATGGAGATAAGGACTAAATTCGATTTATTTATTAAACAAAAGCGAAAGTCAAACAAAGCAGAATATAAACGAGAAATTGACAAACGGAGGGTTGCTGATGAAAAAAATATTGACAATAGTCGTTTTGATATTGTTTTGTTTTTCACTTACTTCTTGTTCGGCTATTGAAACTCTAAAATACTCTATATCGGGAGATATTATTGGCCCTACAGATGGTTTTTCTCGCGGCGAAGAAGAAGGCACACTCATATACCAAAATAACAAGTATATTTTGGTTCAAGAACTTAACGGAGATTGTGAAATCGACATAACAAAAGAAGACGTTTTGCTTGGTCAAACCAGTAACTTTCCATTCTTTACGAATAGCTATTATTATGTAAAAGCGGATGAGAATCCAAGTTTCATAATGGGTGGTACCAATTCCGCTATGCAAGGAACTTTTGTTTACTTGAGAGAGGATCTATACAGCGACACTATCGTTTATGTATTAAATGGTAACTCTTTTGAATTTGAATTCACATCAGCTTTTATCAAGACGGATAAGGTGGATTACGATCATCATATTGCACGCGAAAAATATACGAAATCCGCAATAGTTGATTTTTATGTAAAAGATATTCCAAGTATAACCGCTCGCAAGCGAATTTATTTGATAGATAATGTATGGTATTGTGTTGAAGTTGATGTAGCACATCAACTATCAGACGGAATTGTGTGTAAGCTAATAGAAGATGGGACAATTAATCAAGAGTCTTGAGATATGTATTGGGTGGAAATACAATTAGCGATGCTATCAAACAAATACCAATTTATCAAAAAACATTGAGGTGCCAATCGATAAAAGACTCCCTTTACACAAGGGAGCCTTTTTTATGCTCATCTATGATTTGTCAATTTTCCCGACAAGCACTGACTTAATTAAAGACAACTAATCCACCATACACAATTATTTAAGATAGGGTGTTTCTCTACCGCCGCAATAGTATGCAAATATTTCAGGTTTCTCAATAATCTCTCGTGAAAAAATCAATAAAGCGATAAACGAAGGAGTGGGGCTAAAATGATACACTGTTTGTATCTCATCATCCATTTCAATTGGTGTTGAGTATACCATTTTGTATTTTTTTAGTTTGCTTAATATCTCTTCTGCTTTTTCATCGTTGATTCCTAATTTATTTATAAACAGTGTAGTAGTAAAAGCTTTTTTGTAATCACGTTTGTTCAGATAGACGCAAGAATTCCAAAAATCTACATCTGAAATATCTTTGAAAAAAGCAGGATAATCAATTCCATGAAAGTATGCGTCGTCCGTGCTTTTGGGGTCGGGAACTATCAAAAAATATTGAGAACGGTTGGCAATTCCCATTCGGGTAAATCCGTCGTTTTGCATTACTGAAGAATAATGCTGTTCATCCGTGCCAATTTCTTTTTCATAATCTTCAATACTGCATTTTTCTATGCCGTCTCCGTGAGGCATAAGTGCTCTTTCCATGTCCCAACAATAATTGAAAACAAGCTTGAAACGTTCACCATATGGAGTGTCACATATCTTTTTAATCAACGCAGATCTGAGATCACTGTAATCTGTAATATTTCGCCCAAACAAGGAGTCAACCGAAACGCCAAAAAAGTCTGCAATTTTAGGCAAAAGTTCAGCATCCGGAACACCGCCGTTTTCCCACTTGGAGACTGCCTGTGTACTTACACCAACGTAATTTGCGAGTTCTTCTTGTTTGATTCCTTTTTCCTTACGCAAAAATGCGATCTGTTTTCCTATAATTTCAATACTCATTGTTTCTCCTTTGAAATGTTTGAAAGCTGCTTTCGTTGTATATAGTATATCACAAACGACAGTTGATTTCAATGTAGGCAGTATTGATAAGAACAAATGGGAGTTGATTGAGAATGACTGTGCTTTAGCAAGCATAGCAACCGAGGATACACACGATTGCCGCCCGTGTCATTCTGAGCGAAGCGTAGCGAAGTCGAACTGCGAAGCAGTGCGAGGCGTAGCCGAGCAGGATCTCGGGCGCGAACAGCATTTTTTCCACCGTATATCCCGATGCTACGCATCGCCCTACGGGTTTGACTACGGGGGGAACTCGCTTCGCTCCCTACCGCCTCCGCTAAGGATGACATGAAAGGGCACACCTTCCGGAAGGTAGCAAAAAGCGCTTATGGAAATTGCTTGCCACAAGTGCTTTGCGTGCTTTTGTCATAGATTTTGTAGTCTTTAATTAAGGCATACAAAGCACTGCATTTGTGGTCGCAAATGCGAAATACGGCATACCTCTTTCGAGATATGCCGTATTTTTATAAAACTGTCCTTTAGGGTACAACCCTTATACCCTATACTTTTTTGTTTTGTGTGTTCATAGGTCTCTATATAGCTAATTAAAGAATATCGTCTTTTGAAAGCGTCGGTATTTGTCTTGGGAGCTTGGGGGCGCGCTTTAAGGGATCGTAGACAAACTTTCTGCACGAATAGTCCTCGCTTACGATTCCTTTTTGTCTACACAAGATTCCGTTACCGCCTTTTAAGACGGTTGCATTTTCGCACAGAGCGCAAATTTTTACGTAATCCAAATCGCGTTTTTTTGACATCTTAAAAACCCTCTTTTTCTGTTCTTAAGTCCATTATACAACATCTTGTATGCATTTTTCAATATAAATTGAATAATTTACACAGCAAAACCGACAAATTTGCGCAAAGTATACCCTGAACAAGCTTTGAAAGCACAAATTTTTTGTATTTTATTTTTTGCTCGGACATAATGCTGAGGCTCTGCATAATTACCGAAATGCCCGACCAACCTACGAAAAAGGCGCACAGCCATACCGACAGATTATCTATTGGAAGGTCATACAGTTTATTTATTCCGTTCGTAATCTCAAGAAAGCCGGTTATAAAGGATTCGGTATATTCGTTTAAATTGAGAGAAAAGAGCAAGCCGTCAATTGAATATATAACGCACGAAAAAAAGCATACGAAAGCGCAGATATTAAGCATTGGTAAGACAGAATTGCCAATTGACTTGGGGACAGATGAAAGCCTGATACTGCATTTCTGAGACGAAGAAATATTTATTTCGCGCGATTTTCTGCGCATCATCAGTCCAATAAAAATTGCTGACAGTATTTGAGAAATATATATACATATTGCAACCTTTTGATTTCCCAGAATACTGCTGACAAAGCCTATTGCAAGGGCAGGACCCGTGTTTGAGCAAAAGCAGACAAGTCTTTCTGCTTCTTCAAGTGCTATAGCCCTCTTTTTCAATAGGTCGACAACGCTTTTTGTGCCAAGCGGGAACCCGAAAAGACTGCCGCATATAAAGCAGAGGGAGCTTTCGTCGGATATGCGAAATATTTTTCCGATTATTCTTCCAAACCTGCTGCCGAGATAGCACGAAAGACCTGATGAAAAAATTATCTCGTTCAGCACGAGAAATGGAAAAAGCGAGGGTATAACCTTTGTCAGACAAAGAAGAACAGAATCAAAACAGCATTTTGTTGCGTATTGGGGTGTTTTCAGTAAAAAGAAGAAAAGATAGGCAACGAAAAACGCGAAGAAGGGTACTAAAAACATACGTTTTACTCTTGGCATTATAACAACCGTCCTTGCATAAAATATCTTGATAAATACTATTAAAAAAATCGGGGGAATATACTTGAAAAATATAATATACAGAACGCTGTCCTCTCTGTCGGAAAAAACGGAATTACCTCTGACCGATATATGCAGGGAGTTTGCAATACATACGACGGGCAGACGCGAGGTTATCATTGAGGGCGCAGATAACTTAAAAAAATATGAAACAAACGAGATTATTATAGGTGTTTGCGGCGGATATATATCGGTTTTTGGAAATGGACTTGAGATTAAAAGCTTTCAGAAATATTCACTTTGTATAAGAGGCGATATTAACCGAATAGAATTTGGGGAAGGGGGGCAAAAATGAAAAAACTACTCGATTTTTTCTTCGGTACGGTAACGTTTGAGATAAATTCAACAGATGCCGAAAAAGCGCTTAACATCTTACACGGCAATATGATATATATGAAGAAAATGCCAAAGAAGGATTGTGAAAAATTCTCATTTACGGTCGCAAAATCAAACCGGCGCAAAGCCGAATGTTTGCTTGACAAATCAGGCATAAAAGTTTATAGTATAAGAAGGAGAGGTTTGCCCTTTGCCGTAATGAAATACAAGAAAAGATACGGCATATTCGTGGGCTTTGCGATTTTTTGTTTTTTGCTATATCTTTCTCAGCAGATAGTTTGGGAAATAGATTTTTCGGGAAATGAGAATATATCGGATATTGAAGTCGAGAGACAGCTTTTGGAAGTGGGATTCGGAGTGGGCAGCTATATCCCGAACGTTGATTTTTACACACTCTCCAACGAGTTTATTATGTCAAGCGACGATTTTTCGTTTATTTCTGTAAATATGGAAGGAACGAAAGCGCACGTCGAATTGCGCGAACGCAAGAAAAAGGACGAAAAAACAGAGTATGCAGCCTCGAACATCGTGGCAAAATACGGCGGAATAATTGAGAGTATGACCGTATACTCGGGACAGACCGTTATTGAAAAAGAAAGCGTTGTCAAAGAAGGAGACCTTCTTGTAAGCGGTTTTGTTGAGAAAACTTCCGGGTTTGACATAGTAAGGTCGCAGGGCAGCGTATACGCTTACGTAACGAGAGAATTTGAAGTTGAAATCCCTTTTGAAAAGAACGTGAAAAAATACACGGGAAAAGGGCAGAATAATATTGATTTAATTTTTTTCGGCAGGAAATTTAATTTAAAGAAAGGTATAGACGGTTCTTTTGAAGCGTATGACGAATATACAGACGTCGAAAGACTTGTTTTGTTCGACAGAATAAAACTACCCTTGGTGCTCAGCAAAACTACCGCAAAGGAATACGAGGCAAACAAGGGTATTCTCAATGAAAATGAGGCAAAAAAACAAGCCGAAAAAGAAATGAGCCGAATTCTTGCCGATGAGCTTTTTGATTCGGAGATACTCGAAAGAAAAACTACAGAAGAGATTACAGAAAAATCATACAAGCTTAAATGCAGCATATACTGTATTTCTGACATAGCTTGTGAAAAAGAGATATTGCTCAGCCAAAAAACAGATAACAAAAACTGAAAGGAAGAAACAATGTCGGAAAAAGTATTGCTTACCGATACGTTTGAACAGACGTCGATTATTTTCGGGAATTTTGATACAAACGTGCAGATGGTCGAAAATGCGTTTGGCGTAAGAATTACAAACAGAGATACAGAAAGGACTGCGGGCAACGCTATCGTTGTTTCGGGGGAGCAGGAAAACGTTGAAAAAGCGTATTCGGCTCTTGCATATCTGAAGAAGATGTCGGTCGTTGACGGAAGTATAGGCGAACAGAATGTTGACTACGTTATAAATATGGTAAAAGACGGGAAAGAAGACGAGCTTGAGGATTTTGGAGACGATTGTATCTGCATTACTTCAAGAGGAAAACCCATTAAAGCAAAGACCGTCGGACAGAAAAGATACGTTGATTCCATAAAGAAAAATATGGTAGTTATGGGTATCGGCCCTGCAGGAACGGGTAAGACCTTTCTTGCCGTTGCGATGGCGGTTACCGCTTTGAGAAATAAGGAAGTCAGCAGAATTATTTTGACAAGACCTGCCGTCGAAGCGGGCGAAAAGCTCGGATATCTGCCCGGAGACTTACAAAACAAGATTGACCCATACCTCAGACCCCTTTATGATGCTATGTATGAGCTGATGGGCGGGGAAAACTATTTGCGTAATCTTGAAAAGGGCGTAATCGAGATAGCCCCTCTTGCATATATGCGAGGCAGAACGCTTGATGATTCATTTATTATTCTTGACGAAGCGCAAAATACTACGCCTGAGCAGATGAAGATGTTTTTGACAAGACTTGGTTTTAATGCGAAAGCTGTCGTAACGGGTGATATTACGCAGACCGACCTTCCTTTCGGCAAAAAGAGCGGACTTGTTGAAGCGATGAAGGTTCTTGAAGACGTCGAGGGAATTGCGGTACATCACTTTACTTCGCGCGACGTCGTAAGACATAAGCTTGTTCAGCGTATTATCAATGCATACGAAAAGTACGATAAAGAGCGTACGGAAAAACAGAAAAACGTTCATATAAAGAGGAAAATATGAAAATAACTTACTATATAGAAAACGAACAGGATAAAATTGAGTATACCGAAGACTATGAAACCCTTGTCAAAAAGGCAGTCGAGGGTACTCTCGAACACGAAGGCTTTACAAAAAACTGCGAGATTTCAATAACCTTTACCGATAATGAGAATATAAGAACACTTAATAACGAATTCAGAAATATAGACCGCGAGACCGACGTGCTTTCATTCCCGATGGATGACGAGGGGGAAGAGGTCGTACTCGGGGACGTAGTTATCTCGCTGGAAAAGGCAAAAGAGCAGGCTGAAGAATACGGCCACTCGCTTGAAAGAGAAATATCGTTCCTCTGTGTACACTCGTGCTTGCATCTTCTGGGATACGACCACGAAACAGGCGAGGAAGACGAACAGGTTATGTTTAAAAAACAACACGAAATCTTGGAAAAAATCGGACAGAAAAGATAAGAGGATACAACAATGCGAAGAACAGCTTTTATTGCAATAGTAGGAAGACCAAACGTCGGGAAATCGACGTTACTTAACGCACTTATGGGCGAGAAGATTGCCATAGTATCGAAAAAACCCCAAACGACAAGAAACAGAATTACGGGTATTCTTACCAAAGATGAAGACCAGTACGTATTTCTTGATACCCCCGGTATGCACAAGCCCAAGACGAAGCTTGGCGACTATATGGTTAAAAACGTCCGCAAAACCGTTGGCGAATCGGACGCCGTTATTCTCGTTGCCGATGCCTCATATGCGCCCGGTCAGATAGAAGAGGGCTTTATTGAAAGAATTAAAAAGCAGGAATTGCCCTCAATACTTGTTATAAACAAGACCGACAAAGCGGATGCAGAGAAGGTAGGAGAGACTATCAAAGCATATTCAAGTCTCCATGATTTTGATTCAATAGTGCCTATTTCCGCGGTAAATAACGACGGTGTTGATATAGTTCTTAAGGAAGCGGAAGGTTTCTTGCGCGAAGGCGAATGGTTTTTCCCAGAGAGTGCTCTTACCGACCAGCCCGAAAGACAGATCGCGGCTGAAATTATACGCGAAAAACTTCTTCGTTTGCTTGACGAAGAAATCCCCCACGGAACTGCTGTTCTTATTGATACGTTTGAAGAGGGTAAGAATTTACTCAAAATAAATGCCACCGTTTATTGCGAAAAAGAGACTCATAAGGGTATAATTATCGGTAAAAAAGGCGAAACGCTTAAAAAAATCGGTACGTATGCAAGAGAAGATATGGAAGCGTTTTTTGACGTAAAAGTATTCTTGAATATCTGGGTAAAGGTAAAAGAAAACTGGAGAGATTCTCAGCAGAATATAACTAACTTCGGTTTCAAGCTTGACTGATGGCTGAACAAAATTTAATTAAGGTAAAGGGTATAGTTACCCGCTCGGTGCAGTACAAAGAAAACGACAAGATAATAACCGTCCTGACGGCAGAGCTTGGGCGCATATCGGTTTACTGCCACGGCGCCAAGAGCAACAAGAGTAAGTTTTTGACTCCGACAAGACTGTTTTGTTTTTCTGAATTTGTGCTGACGAGAAAGAAAGATTTTTACTACATAAAAGAGGCTGACTATATCGAAGCTTTCTTCAATATAGTAAACAGTATGGACAAGCTTTTTTTAGGTCAGTATTTTCTTGAAATAATAAACGAAATAAGTGTTGAGGGCGAAAGACACGACAGCCTGCTCAGGCTTACGCTGAACTCGCTCTACGCTTTGTCAAACGATATGGCGCATTTTGACGTGATCAAAAGCGCTTACGAACTGCGCGTGTGCGTTGAAATGGGGCTTAGTCCCTATCTTCTCGGATGCCGCGAATGCGGTGTGGCTGACGAAGAAAACGTATATTTTGACGTGCTGAACGGCAATATCGTCTGCAAAAGCTGTCTTTTGAAAGAGGAAAACAGTCTTGAAGAAAGACAGACTGGAATGTATCTGCCTGCCACAAAGTCGGTTATAGCGGCGATGCAGTACGTTGAAAATACTAAGCTTGAACGGTTATTTTCATTTCAGCTTACCGAGGAAGCTTTAAAATTATTTACTAATATAACTGAAAAATACTTGCTGAATCAGGTCGGCAAGTCGTTTGTAACGCTCGATCTATACAAAGAACAGATAAAATCATAATAATAAAAGAGAGAAAAAATGGCATTTGAAAAAGCATTAAAAACACTAGAATATAATAAGATACTCGAGCTTTTGTCAAATTTTGCGTCCACGCAAGGCGCAAAAAATATGGCAAGGGCTTTGGTTCCGTCGGCTGATGAATGGGAAATAAAATATACTCTGAAACAGACTACCGATGCACTTGAATATCTTAACAAAAAGGGGCTGCCCTCGTTTGGTAACGTTATCGACGTATCGTTTGCAATCGACAATGCGAAAAAGGGAGCGTCCCTTTCTCCTGCAACTCTGCTTGATATTGCAAACGTTCTCAGAACTTCAAGAGGTCTTCTTGAGTACTCCAAAGGAGACGTCCGCGAGGAAAACAGTCTTATTGAAATATTTGACAGACTTTATACTGACAAAAACCTTGAAGGAAGAATATACAGAGCGCTTCCGTCCGAGGACACCGTTGCCGACGATGCAAGCCCTGCATTAAGCGACATCAGACGTAAGGTAAGAAATACAAATGCGAAAATAAGAGACACTTTGCAAAAATATATAAACAGTCCTGCATATTCAAAATATCTGCAGGAGAATATCATAACCATACGTAACGGCAGATACGTTATTCCCGTTAAGGTGGAAAACAAAAACGAGATAAAGGGTCTTGTACACGATACGTCGGCTACGGGCTCAACTTTGTTTATTGAACCAATGCCCGTTGTTGATGCAAACAATGAGCTTCGCGAGCTTGAAAATAAAGAAAAAATAGAGATAGAGCGTATTTTGTACACTCTTTCGGCGGCTTGCGCGGAAAGGGCGGAGGAGATAACGCTTAACTATGAAAATATAACGCTTTTGGCATTTATATTTGCTAAAGCATCACTGTCTTCGGCTATGAAGGCTTGTGAGCCAACGATAACAAAAGAGAGAAGATATAATCTCGTTCAGGCGCGTCATCCCTTGCTTGATAAAGATAAGGTCGTGCCTATATCCGTTTCACTGGGCGATGGGTTTGATACGCTTGTAATTACGGGTCCCAACACGGGCGGTAAAACAGTATCACTCAAAACAATAGGTCTGCTTGCGCTTATGTCGCAGTCGGGGCTTCACATTCCTGTTTCGGAATCGTCTTCAATATGTATTTTTTCGGACGTGCACGCTGATATAGGCGACGAGCAAAGCATAGAACAATCGCTTTCTACGTTCTCGTCGCATATGGTAAATATAATCAAAATAACCGAAAACGTAACGAATAACTCGCTTGTGCTTTTCGATGAGCTTGGAGCGGGTACTGACCCCGTTGAAGGCGCGGCGCTGGCTATGGCTGTGCTTGAATACGTAAGAAGCAAGGGCGCTCTCTGTGCGGCTACGACGCACTATGCGGAGCTTAAGGCTTATGCACTTGAAACTGACGGGGTGAAAAACGGCTCGTGCGAATTTGACGTAAATACTCTTAAGCCTACGTATAGACTTATTATAGGAACACCCGGTAAATCTAATGCCTTTGAGATTTCCACAAAGCTGGGACTTGACGGCGGAATAGTAGAACACGCAAGACAGCTTGTGTCGAAAGAGAATAAGAAGTTTGAAGAGGTTATTGGCAGACTTGACGAGAGCCGACTTGAACTTGAAACAAAGACTCTTGAAACTGAAAAAATGCGAGAGGATTTTGAAAAGTATAAATCCGAAGCGGAGAGCAGAATTTTTGAGGCTGAAAGAAGGGCAGAAAAAGAGCTTAAGACCGCAAGGGAGCAGGCTACGAGAATACTCGGCTCGGCAAGACAGACGAGCGAATTCGTTCTTGAACAGCTCGATAGGCTGAAAAAAGAAAAGGATGCCGAGAATGCTGCTCAGCGTTTGGAAGATGCAAGAAATCTTATCAGAACCAAGCTGAAATTTGCTGATGAAGAGATAGATCCGGTAATCGAAAGAAAGGTCGGCGAAGGGTATGCATTGCCGAGGCCTTTGAAGATAGGCGACGAGGTGTTACTCGTCAATATAAACAAGCTCGGAACAGTAACCAAACTGCCAAATACCAACGGTGTAGTTGAAGTTCAAACGGGTAATCTCAAGACCAAGACGAATATATCAAACCTTGTGCTTAACGAAAGCGTCAAGAAGGTAGAAGCAAAGAAAGAAAGAGCGAGAGCGAGTGCGGTAGCGTCGTTTAAACGTGATTTCAAACCTACCATTGACGTAAGAGGACAGACGGGCGATGATGCGTGGTTTATGATAGATAAGTATTTTGACGATGCGAAGATTTCGTCGGTAAAATCCGTAACCATTTTGCACGGAAAAGGCACGGGCGCATTACGTACGGCGATATGGAAGTATCTGAAAAAGGATAACCGGGTTGAATCGTTCAGAGCGGGTAAATACGGCGAAGGCGATTATGGCGTAACGGTTGTTGATTTGAAATAAATAGAAAGAGAAAAAGTATAAATGGACGAATTGCTTGGAAGAATAAACGAGCTTGCGAAGAAAGCGAAAGAGCAGGGGCTCACCGTTGAAGAGCAGGCTGAGCGCGACGAATTACGCGCGAAATATTTGAAACAGTTTCGCGCGTCGATGACGGGCATACTTGATAATACCTACGTTCAGTATCCCGACGGCCGCAAAGAAAAAATAAAAAAGAAATAGACTCCTACTTTCTTTTAAGGAAAGAAAGTAGGCAAAGAAACCTTGCAACTTGGGTTTGCGGAAGCAGTTGAGCCTCGCCCTACGGAAGAGGGGGCAACAAAATGTTGACGGAGAGGGTTATGGGTTTGCATAGGCAATATTGCCTAATTGGTAGGGGACGGCGCCCTCGACGTCCCGAGCCTCGCCTTGCAACTTGGGCTTGCATAAGTCATTATGAAAAGTTATGAGGGATTCAAAAGGGCACTTTTTCAGCCGCCACGCGGCAGGGCATAGGGGGCAAAAGCCGTAATGTTTTTGCGGAGTCAAGAGGAGCTTTTTTCAAAAAGCTCCTCTTGTGGGTTTTAGGGTGAAACCCTGACATAACATGCCTTTTTGAGAAAACTCGAAAGAGTTTTGTTTTTTCAAAAATTATTAAAAAAAGGTATTGACAAACAAATATGTATTTGCTATAATATATCGCGTTGGTGCGGAATTGTGTAACGGTAGCACGGCAGACTCTGACTCTGTTTGTCTGGGTTCGAATCCTAGTTCCGCAGCCACAAAAAAGCCTATCACGTAAGTGATAGGCTTTTTTGAACGATGTTTGCCCTTGCGGGCAAGTGATGTTGACTTCGTCAGTGATGTTCACTGCGTGAGTGATGTTTCGCCTTGCGGCGAAGTGGGCAAACATCACATCACTTTGCGACGAAGGAGCAATACATCACTGTGCGATAGCGCTACATCACTTCGAGTCGAAGACATCGATACTTCACTATTTACAAACAAAGACTTTTATGTTATAATAATCTCAACAAATAATTTTCAAAAACTTTTCTTGCATTCTCGTCCCTTTTGGGCATAATGTGTTTACCACCCGAAAGGAGAACGAAAATGCCAAATCTAAAACCATACTATCAAGTAAAATTAACTCTACTGAGATGCAAGCTGTCTTTTCTCGAAAATCCCCCGAAAAACGAAGACGAGCAATATGCCTACGAAGTTATTCGAAAGGCGTATGAGATCAACGAGAAAAAGATTGAAATGCTTGATTTTGATAAAAACAAAAAGCTGCTGGAGGATTATTACAAATTTCTCCAGCAGCTTTAAAATATCCAAAAACTAAACGAAACGTTGAGTTTTTCTCAAAAAAGCGGTTATTGTGCTTGTTCTCTATTTGGTATATACTATAATCAGAAACAGCGCTGTTTACTTTTTACACACATAAGGAGATTTTATGAAACTAAATCTTTCTGAAAATTTAAAGAGATTAAGAAAAGATCGAGGGATCACACAAGAGGAGTTGGCAGGATTTATAGGCGTTTCATATCAAGCAATTTCAAAATGGGAACGAGATGAAGGATATCCCGATATTACTCTTTTGCCCTCTATTGCATGTTTTTTCAACGTAACACTTGATGAGCTTGTCGGTATGAATGAAATTCAGAATAAAGAAAAAAGAGACAATTTTTTGCGAACTGCCAGAAAGTTCAGCTCCGAAGGTAAGCTTGGCGATTGTATTTTCACATTAAGAGAAGGATTGCGCAGTTTTCCAAATGATTTTCACATTATGTTAGAGCTTGCTGTTTTTCTTGACGGATTTGGAGATACGGCAGAAGAACGCAAAAAGAACCGAAACGAATCGGTAAAGTTGTGTGAACGCATTTTGGAATTTTGCACGGATAATAAAATAAGAAATAAAGCGCAGTCCTGTATGTGTTATTCTCTTTGGCGAAATGGTGAAAAAGAAACTGCCATAAAAATAGCGAGAGAGCTCCCTACTCTGTATAGTACGGCAGAAACAACACTTCCTAAATTTTTAAACGGTCAGGAAAAAATCGAATTTTGTCAAAGCACGATTCAAAAACTGCATTGGCAATTTTGGTGGCTGATCACTTGTATGATTGACGGCGATTATTACACCGACACGGAAAAGATTGAGCTTTTGAAAAAGTCGATTGCTTTTTATGAGATCGTATATGAAAAAGAGGATTATGCTTTTGCACATATCCGAATTGGAGATGCATACGAAGATATTGCCGTGTTACTATTAAAGAATGGAAAGATAGATGAGGGAATCGAAAATCTCGAAAAATGTGTCGATCATTGTATTGCGTTCGATACCCTGCCAAGCAGTTTGAAGTTTGAGTCTTTACTTGTAAATGCTTTGGAATATACAATAGAACAAACATCTAAACCTACTCAAAATAACAGTTGCCGAAATGTACTCAACAGCATTTTGCGTGATTTGAAAGATGAAAATGGAATTTACCATAAGTGTGAGCAAAATGATAAATTTGAACAAATCATAAAAAGACTTGAAGAAACGGCAAACTAATTGAAAGCAAAATGTCATCTATTTCTGTCATTTGGATTTTTCGATAAAATAAGAAAAAACCGTTAAAAAATTAAAATAAAGAGCTAAAATCAAGCAAAAAACGCCGAAAACCCTTGGAATACCTATGTTTTAGCCATATCATCTAAAACGGTCACCAAACACAAAAAATACCGAGAACTTTGTTCTCGGTATTTTTTTATCCAAGCCGCAGGCTTGGTATATCATCACGACTTCGGCGAGTTTTATTGCTTGGCAGTGATATTCGTTTCGCGAGTTTGGGAGGCGAATATAATATCACTGAAGCCGTATGGCTTCAATATCACTTTTTCGGAGCAAAAATATCACGCTGAGCGTAGGCGAAGCATATCACTAAATCTATTTACAGCTTGCAATCTGTATGTTATAATAACCCTAGAAAGACGGTGATGTTATGCCAAAAGAATCTAAAAACATTTTGACTCGAGAAGGTTGCCAAAAGGAGCTTATTCGATTGACGAAGGGTAAATTACTACACGACGTAGTTTTGCTTATGGTTATGTTGTTGATCTTTGTACCGCTGGCTTTTATAGGGTTATATCTTTCGAAATACATTTTAATATTTGGCATAGTTACTATTTTAGTATGTGCTGCTCCACCTCTTATTTTTGTTTATAAATTGATCTATAATATCATAAAGCTTCATTTGGTCGAAAAAAACAAGTTTTCGATTGTAAAAGACACGATATCTCGCTTGTCAAAAGACGAACCAATGGGAAGACATACTGTTGATGCCATATATTTTACATTGAATGGTCGATATGTTCCCTCAAAAAGTACATTTGATCTTTCGACTGTAGGAGACGAATTTTATTTAGTCATTCTTCATACAAAGAAAAATGAACTTTGTTTCGCTTTTCATACGATGATGTATGAATGCAAAGATACGCAATAATAAATCAAGAAAGGCGGTGGGGATATGAAAAAGCAAGTGCTTACGACGCACGATATACAACGAGAATTACTCATTAAAATAAACAAATCAAAATCTCTTGTTGTTTTTTTGACAGTTTTAACCGCAGTCTTAATCCCTGCATACATTATGTTTGTGATAAACTACACGGACATAATGATTGAGTACCATACAGGACATCTTTCCGGTAGAGGCTATCTTACGTTGGGATTGTTTTTGGGACCTATTGTTATTTTGTTTTTTACTGTCTTTCTTCTCAACTATTATTATATTGATTTATACAAAGCGAAAAAAGGAAAGTTTATAATTTCCGAAGAAAAACTTTACGAAAGAAAAAAGAGATGATTCGCTATTACCGTCGCACAGCACAAGAGAATTCACTATATTTTCGTTGCGGCAGAGTGGCGGTTGAAGATGATGTTTATTCTTACTCCACGGTGGGAGACTGTTTTTATGTTATAGTGCTAAGATCAAAAAAAGCTCCACTATTGGTTTATCACTCTAAATACTATGAAATAACCGATAATTAACGGTCGACATCTATTAAGGTTAGAAACGGCAGAAAAACTCTACGCCGAAAAGCGAGACTCTCGTGCCAAGCAAAACGGCGGGACACAAACCCCTCATCTACCAAAATTGTCTTTACTTTCCGCAAAAAATATGCTATAATACCCCCGGAAATGAGGTGGAGAAATGGCAAAAAAACATATTGTGACAAATGTTGAAATAGAAAAAGATATTATCAGTGCTCTCAAAAATCCGCCAAAACAGTCGAAAGAATCTTATAAAAAAGGTATGTTTCCTGCCATAATCTTTGCTGTTTTGTTTTTTGTGATGGTATTTATCTTAGATTTTTTTGTTCTTTGGTTTTTACTTGGTTTAGTAGTTCTGGCAATAGTTAGCACTATATTTTATTATTTCCGCCTCAAAAATCAAATCAAAAACGTTAAGATAAATGATTATGATATAACGACAGAAACAGTAAGCAGTACCGATGAAGAGCATTATATGCGTAGAGCAAATCGCCGATCTATGCATATTGATCGCCGATCTATGCATATTGATAATTATAGTATCCGTTTTGAAAACGGAAAAACATGGCGTGTTCCAAAAGAGCTTTATTGTTGGAAGGAAGGAATCCGTATGATAGATTACAATATTCACCGTACTACACATCGCGGCGATGTTATGATTGTTGTAACCGAAAAAGATACGGGCAAAATCGTCGTGGCTTACCATACAGATATTTTTGAATATAAAAATTAGTGTTATTTATTTAGGTTGATAAACGTATAGCCTGTATCACAGAAGTGATGCAGGCTTTTTTTATTATTGTACTTGTAAAGCATGAAACTTTATGTTATAGTATACCCAACGAAAAGAAAGGAAGTGAAATGCAGTGGTGAAAATCGGGGAATTGACTTTAAAACACGGATTGTTTTTGGCGCCTCTTGCTGGAGTGTCCGACAGAGCGTTCAGAAAAGTATGCCGAGATCACGGTGCAGAGTGTACCGTTTCGGAAATGATTTCTGCAAAGGGACTGCATTACAATGATACGAAAACGGCGGTGCTTGCCGCATTTTCCGAAGACGAAGCGCCTTTCTTTATACAGATATTCGGCAGTGATCCAGAGATAATGGCAGAGTCTGCGCAAAAGCTTGCAACAAATAATTACAAGGCTTGTCAGAACAGCGCGTTACCAACGGGAATTGACATAAATATGGGCTGTCCCGTTCCGAAAGTTGCGGGAAACGGGGACGGAAGCGCATTAATGAAAAATCCCGAGCTTGCGGGCGAAATTGTCAAAGCGGTAGTTAATGCAGTACAACTGCCCGTAACGGTGAAGATAAGAGCCGGTTGGGACGATGATCACAGAAATGCTGTTGAATTAGCGAAGATCGTTGAAAAAAACGGTGCCAAGGCTATATGCGTTCACGGAAGAACGCGGGCTCAGATGTACCGCGATCCCGTTGATGTTGATATTATAAGACAGGTCAAGGAGAGCGTATCAATACCCGTAATTGCAAACGGCAGTATATACGATGCAAAGTCGGCGGAAAGAATGCTCGAATTGACGAAATGCGACGGACTTATGATTGCCAGGGGGGCGATGGGAAATCCTTTTCTGTTTGAAGAAATAACTGCTTTTCTTGAGGGCAGAGAATATACGAGACCTACTCTTGAAGAGCGTCTTAACGTTGCTATGGAGCATATTAAGCTTATGATTAGCCATAAGGGCGAATATACGGGAGTTATGGAAGCAAGAAAGCATCTTGCTTGGTATATTCAGGGTGAAAAGGGCGCGGCAAAGGCAAGACAGGCGGTAAATACGGCATCGTCTTTTGATGAGTTGTGTACCATCGTTTCGGATTATTTGAAAAATTACGGATGAGAATTCTCCAATGTTAATTTTGGTCATAGGATGAATATATGAAAGAAGTTATTGAACATTATAATAGGCTAATAGAAGAAAACAACGATCCCGTTCGAGATCCGCAGCCATTGAAAGAGTATATGGATAAATGGGATGGGGAGAGATTTGTTGAATGTATGCGGCTTGACAAGAATAAATCGGTTTTGGAGATTGGGATCGGCACCGGGCGAATTGCTGTCAAAACTGCACCTTTATGTAGAGATTTTTGGGGGATTGATATTTCACCCAAAACTATTCAAAGAGCGGCAGAAAATTTATCGTTTTGTCAAAACGTTGAGCTTGTTTGCGATGATTTTATGTTATTTGAGTTTGACCGTAGGTTTGACGTGATATATTCATCATTGACGTTTATGCACATCGAAAACAAGCGACAAGCAATTCAAAAAATTGCTTCGTTGTTAAATGACGGTGGGATGTATGTTCTTTCTATTGATAAAAACAAAAGCGAATATATAGATATGGGCACGAGAAAAGTGAAGATATATCCCGACGATCCTCTGGATATATGTGATTATATTCATAGGGCGAAACTGGATATTACAGATCAATTTGAAACTGAATATGCATACATAATTGTAAGTAAAAAAAGCTCCTTTTGACAAGGAGCTTTTTTTGTGTGTTATTCAACTGTGGAAAGAATTTCGGACATACACGAATGAGCGAGTTTGAATGCGGTGGCGCCGTCAAATTCTGCTTTTTCGTTAACCGAAGTCCGTATTCGTTTCCTGACAAACACTGCTTTTGTGGACACAAAAGCGAAGCCCCGCGCGAGGCGGGGCGAGATACCTATTTCCATTTTCCAAGTTGCTCTTTCTTTTCTTGTTCTTGACGTTCTATTTCTTCCGCATTCATTCGATTCATAATTTTTTCTTTGTTCTTAATCTTGTACAGTATCAAACCGCCAATCAGACCGACAATGTAAACTAAAACCGAAAGAACTTTTACAAATGACGGAAAGAATAGAATGAATGGTATCATCCACGGAATTGTGGCAAATAGAAAAGATGAACTGCTACTAAGCATGTTGTTTTCTTCATCTGCAGTGAGATTAGACCCGTATGCAGTTCGGAATCCATTTTCCACTTTTTCATTCTTAAAGTATAGGGCTTGGAAGATCATCAATGCAATCAAGAATAGTGGAATGAGTGATTCGCCTGTGATATTTATGCTTTTATAAAAAACGATGACGGCGGCAATATTTGCTATGATAGTTATGCAGTAATAAATAATCATAGTCAATCCTCCTTTTTTATTGAAAGCGGACAAAAGCCCTTTCTTCCGCAATGCGGACATCTGAAAACGCGATCATCATTCATGTGAATGGAAACCGCTGCCTGCCACCACTTTGGATAAAAAGTTTTATTGCATTTTGGACAGACATATTTCTTTGATGCGATATGCTTTCCGGCGGCAAACCAGACGATTGCAGAAAAGACAACTACTGGGACAGCAATCACCCACCATGGAACATCATATTGCTGACCGAACCAATTTATCTTGCAGGAGGTTAAGGAAATAGTAAATGGTATTATTAACAAGACAATCACAATTTTTTTCATTTATTTTTCCTCGTATTTGTATCATAATATCCAAGCCAAAGACCATCTATCTTTCCACTGTGGAACACGTATGTAATTTTTAGACCGAGCTTTGAAAATCTGACAAAACAATATAGTTTATTTGATAATCTGTCGTCTGCAACTGTTTTATCAATCGAAACAAAATCACCAAGCGGAGATAACGTGTCTTTTCGAACAACACAGTAAACGTCTCTTGGCATATATTCTGCCAAACGAGGACTTAGATATTTATAGAGCGTGTCAGTATCTCTGTTTAAAATGGCATCTGTACAAATTCGAGCGATTTCTTTTTCTTCTGCATTCATGGCAGAAGAAAATTGCCAATCCTCGGAAAATATATTTTTACCGGCTTCAAGTGCTGATAAAGCTTCATTCAAAAGATTGATTTCGCCTATTCGAGAATCAATAAAGGCATATATTTCCGCCCTCTTGGAAAGAACTGCGTCTTTCAAATCCGTTCCTTTGGTATGCAATTCTGCAATTGCCTTTACGGACAAGCCCAATGTACGAAGGACAAGAACATTTTTAATGTTAGAAATTTGCTCCTCGGTATATTGTCGGCGTAATGAAGTGCCAATCGTAGTACTTTGAATAATGCCTTTTTCTTCGTAAAACCGAAGAGTTCTTGATGTAATGCCAAGCATCTTGCAAACTTCTGTAATATCGTATAATGGCTTTTGATACATATCCTCACCCTCCTTTATATTATATCATATCACTTGACGTTGCGTCAATGTCAAGCGGAAATCAAAAAATATTAAAATTGGCGTACCTGCGATAAAGCAGGTACGCCAACAAGGAGCTTTTTGTGTGTTATTCAACTGTGGAAAGGATTTCGGACATACACGAATGAGCAAGTTTGAATGCGGTAGCGCCGTCAAATTCTGCTTTTTCGTTAACCGAAAGGTTTTCGCCGTTTTCAAGTGCTTCAAGTCCAGCGAACTTTTTGAGGTG
>JAFUJB010000018.1 GCA_017473865.1 Clostridia bacterium
AAAATTGAGAATGACAATACCGGCTTCGAAAACTATGGCGTCGCAACTCTTAACGGCGTAACTGTTAATGCAGGTACTCCCGGCACCAATACTTTCGGTTATGCGATCAATGCTTATGCAGGCTCCACTACCGTTCTGAACGATGTTACCGTTAAATCCGCTAACGGTGCTATCGGCGTTACCGACGGTGCGAACCTTACCTTCAATAGCGGTAGCGTTGAAGTTGATTCCAAGAACACTTCCGGTCGTTATCTTTTCTATGTTGTAGGCAACGGATCTACCCTTACCATCAACGGCGGTAACTTTGATTTCAATAAGACTCAAAATCAAAAGCGTGCCTATATCTATGCTGGTGACGGCACGACCGTATATGTAAAGGGCGGTACCTTCGGCAAGGCTTCTACTCGCAGCGGTTATACTGCTGGTATCCTGGGCACTGGAGATGTTATCATCACTGGCGGTACCTTCGGCTTTGATCCTTCCAATTGGGTTGCTGCCGGCTATTCCACCACTAAGGTCGGAGATAATTGGATTGTTTTTAAGGGTGAAATCCTTGTAAAAAATGACAGCGAATTAGCAACTGCAATTGCTGAGGGTAAGACTGAGATTGCACTTGCCGATGGTACTTATCACATGCCCGCCGCTGCAAAGGGCAAGACCCTGACATTTAACGGTACTCACGCTGCGATTATTGAGGTAGTTCCTGCAGGACAGGGCGAAGCAAATGGTCAGCTTGATTACAATCTGGACGGATCCAACGTTACCTTTAATGGAGTTACCATTAAGACCAACAATCAAACCTATGCTGGTTATGCACGCTTGAATGCTACTTACAATGACTGTGTGTTCGAAAACTGCTATTGCCTTAACGGCGACTCTGTATTTACGAACTGCACGTTCAATGTAAGCGGTGACCAGTATAACGTTTGGACTTGGGGCGCACCTACTGCTACTTTCAATAACTGCACCTTCAACTCCGACGGTAAGGCAGTACTCCTTTACGGTACGGCTAACACCAAGCTCACCGTAAACGGATGTACCTTCAACGATAACGGTGGTCTTACCGACCTTAAAGCTGCTATCGAAATCGGTAACGATTATGGCAAGTCTTATGAGCTCATCGTTAACGACACCACAGTTAACGGTTACGAGATCAATGACAAGGGTATCAATACCGGTTCTACCCTGTGGGCAAACAAGAACTCTATGGGTACAGATAAGCTCAACGTTGTTATCGACGGCGTAGACGTTTATTAATCAAGTTTTATAAGTCCGTCCTATCCCCTCGGGGATAGGCGGCAATCAAAGGACAAAAACCGCAAGGCGGTTTTGAAGTAATAAGTAATAGTGAATAGGTAATAGGTTATGTATTTCTTAGGCACGGTTTATTCCGTCGGCTTTGTCGACACATTACTTCTTCACTCTTACCTCTTACTTCTTACCTTAAAATGCGAAGTATTTTTGTCTTTTGATTGCTGAAACTCTATACGGCATATTTTACAAAAAGGAGGCTCTTTCGTTGGGCAAAATAAATATAAGAATAATCATTTTTGCGCTCGCGGCAATATTTATGTCTCTTATAAGCCAGACGTCTGTCGCTTATTACTCAACCGTCGGTAAGGCAACCAACGTCGTTACCTCCGGTAACATACAATTTATTATCCACGAGACCACTGATCAGGGCACGGAGTTCCCTTCCACAGGCGTATACGTAATCCCCGGCGACGTCGTTTCAAAAGAGGTTACTATTGAAAGCGACTGCAATCACCCGTTCTATCTGCGTGTCAAGCTCGTTTACGGCGTAGACTCGACCGAGCTTTCGGCTGACGACTGCTTCAAGCTTAACATAAACAATGAGTATTGGGAGCTTCACGACGGCTGGTATTATTACAAAGATAAAGTAGACCCGAACGAGACCACCCCCGAAATATTCTCGCACGTTGAGATCGTGGGTTCAAAGGTAGACAACAACTATATCGGCAAAACGCTTACACTTACGGTAGATGCGCAAGCAGTCCAGAGCGAAAACAACCCGCTCACAGACAACAAGACGTATACCGCTTCGGGTTGGCCGGCTGAATAAGGGGGACACAAATGAAAAAATTTATCGTATTATTCGTTACCATTGTGATCGCCCTCAATTCAATCCTACCGCTATATGCGGCAGACGGCAAGGTTAGCTACAGCGGAGATGCGGGACAATTCGTTTTTGAACCGGGAAGCAACAAGTCGCTCACCGACCTTTTCCCCGACTTCAAGGACGTTATGCCGGGCGACAGTCTGACTCAAAAAATAACGGTTAAAAACAAGGCTTCAAACAAAGTCAAGGTAAAACTTTATATACGCTCTCTCGGCGCACACGAGGACTCTGTCGAATTCCTTTCACAGCTTGGTCTTAAGGTGCAAAAGAGCGAAGAAAACAAAATGGAATATATGTTCGATGCTTCGGCAAACGAGAAAGCCCAGCTTACCGATTGGGTATATCTCGGTACGCTGTATTCGGGCGGCGAAGTCAATCTTGACGTAACTCTTAACGTCCCCGTCGAGCTCGACAACAAATTCCAAAACAGTATCGGTTATCTCGACTGGGAATTCAAAATCGAAGAATTACCCATTGAGCCAGAAGATCCAAAGCCGCCGCAAACAGGCAGTAATTTTATGCTGTGGCTTTCGGTAATGCTCTGCTCGTTCATTATGATAATTATTCTTTTGGTATGGCGCAAAAAGGATAAGGAGAACAAAGAAAACGCCACTAACCGCTGAAAAAAGGAGGAATAAGGCGTGAAGACCCATAAATACAAAATCACATACAAAAAAATAGCCTTAGCCCTCAGTTTATGCGCGCTCTTTCTCTGGTGCATACTCGGCACGGGAGCATCGCTGGCATGGTTTGCCGATACCTCGCCCGAGGTCAACAATATCTTCCATTTTGCCGATTTCGATCTCGACGTATCATATCGAACAGCCAACAGCGCTTGGAATCCCGTCGACAGCAACACCGAAATATTTGACAACGAGGCGCTCTATGAACCCGGTTACGTTCAAGTAGTATATCTAAAAATTGAAAACAAAGGCGACCGCGCTTTTGATTTCCATACGGCAGTGAGCGTAAAAGGCTTCACCACGTCGACAAACGTATTCGGACAGAAATTCTGTCTGCACGAGCACTTAAAATTCGGCGTAGCGATTGCCGACAGTGAAAGTAAAATGGAAGAATTGGTATCTACCCGTGATAAGACCAACGCTATTGCTACAATGAAATTGCAGAACTACGCTACCGACGTAGCCGCTCTTGACTCAGGCGAAACCGCATATATGGCACTTATCGTCCGTATGCCCGAGGAAGTAGGCAACGAAGCTAACTATCGTGGCGATATTATTCCCAAAGTAGAGCTTGGCATCATCGTCAAGGCTGATCAACAAAAATAACACACAGCAAGACCAAGAAAGGAGGCCGGTAATATGAGAGAATTGTATAACGAGTTTTTCCATATTCCAAAACACGGAAAGATTCGCGAAAAAGTAATGCTTATAAGAACGGCTATTACCGTAATTGTAATGATCGTTTGCCTGGCAGCTATGAGCTTTACGGCATTTGCCTATTTTACACACAACGTCACTTCCGGCTCCAACACGATAAAAGCGGCAAACTTTGAAGCACACATCACGATCAGCAATGGAACAAACGATATTCCTCTGACAATAGATGGCAAGTACCAGACCGCAACCTTGCCTGCCGGTACATATACTGTAAAACTTTCCGATGGTGACAGTACAGCAGATACAGGATTCTGCATCATTACCATTGGCGAAAACAAATACCATACGGCGCAGATTGGCGAAGATGCTGCAAGAAACCTAACCGATGCAAGTGTCATCTTCACCTTGAAGATATCAGCAGAAACAAAAATTACTATTCTGTCCCATTGGGGTACATCCTCTTTCTATGGGTACGAAGATACTACCTCACCCTTCTACATCAAGGCTACGGGTACTGAAATAGATCTGATTACTGCAGCGAACGGTGTCGATGACTCCACAACGAATGAGGAGCAAGATACTACGGATAAAACAACCTCTACTGATGGTGTTTATACGGTACAATCGGGCGATACTCTGTCAAAGATTGCCCAAAAGCATAACACTACGGTTGAGCGTATAGCAGCATACAACAAATTAACAGATATAAACAATATCCAAGCCGGACAGCAGTTGAAGATCCCACCGGCAGATTGGACCATCCCAGCCGACACCACGGAACAGACCACCGCTCCGACGGAAACAACATCTACACCCGAAACAACGACATCAACAGATACTACTACTCCTCCGGAAACAACCAACTCAGTTACTACGGAATCCGAAAAGAAAGAACCTGAAACTACCGACTCCGTTACCACAGCACCTGAAAAGAAAGACCCCGAAACAACAAATAAAGAAACAGAAGAAACTACGGGCGCTGAGGAAACAACAGGAACTGAGGAAACTACGGGCGCTGAAGAACCGACGGAAACAAGCACACCCGAAAACAAAAAAGAACCGACAGACACAACGGACAGAGAGTAGAATATGAATAAAACGAACACAACAATTGAGGAAGAATACGAAAAATGCATAATGTGCGGCGAACAGACAAATGTACTGTCGTCGACTCCCATTGAACAAAGAGAATTCTTTGAAATTGGCTGTGGTCAGCTTTGTTTAAACTGCTATCTGAAACTGCGCGATTCATCAAACAGAGAAAATGCAAAGTTAAGCGCACAGATTGTAAATGCAATCGAACACATAAATAAAAATTAACAATTCCATTGTTCCCAAACAAAAAAGTTATTTGATACGGTTGGTATAAGCAGCCAACCGCACAGGAAATCCCCCTGAAGCCAATCGGTTTCAGGGGGATTTCCTATTGTCATATTCCATAAGATGTTTCTCGCGAAAAACCGTTGTTTTCAAGTTTTGAAAATGGATATTTTATGTTTTTCTAAGAAATCTTTGTATTATTATAACACAGACATATGTTAATTTTCAACACTTTTTTCAAAAAAGAATAAACGTATCTTTCAGAGCATAAAATCTAAAAAACACAAAAAAGGCAGGCGGTATGACTATGAAAAACAACGTCCCCACTTTGCAGTTTTTCGGATTTGCTTTTACCTCGCTAGGCGGTACTCTGCTCCATTTTCTCTACGATTGGACAAACGAAAGTATTATTATTGCCCCATTTTCCGGCGTTAACGAATCTACTTGGGAGCATATGAAGCTTCTCTTTTTCCCTTGGCTTATCTTTACTCTTGCCGAAAGTCTCTTTATCAAAGATTCCGACAACTATTGGTGTGTAAAACTGATAGGTATTTTATCGGGACTAACCACAATTCCCGCCTTGTTCTATGCCTACAACGGAGTAATAGGCAGTTCACCCGACTGGCTGAATATAGCAATATTTTTCGTGGCGGCGGCAATAACCTTTTACGTTGAAACGCGGCTTCTCAACAAAGAAACTATTAAATGCCGCCGACCGTATATCGCAATCGGCATAATATGTCTTATCGGTGCTTTGTTTATCGTTTTCACCTTTTTTACTCCGCAGTTAAATATTTTTAAAGACCCGTTAAGCGGTAGTTACGGATTGTCTGCATAGCCTTACACAATTATTATTTCCTACTTGATATTGTTTTTTATGTATGATAAAATATATCCGTAAACTAAAGAAAACGGGAGAATAACTATGTCGTTTGAAAAGATAAAAAACAAACTCGGTTTTGGAATTATGCGTCTGAAAGTAGTCGATGACAAGGTCGATTACGACGAATTTAATAAAATGATTGATATGTATATGGACGCGGGGTTTAATTACTACGACACCGCGCACGGTTATATCGACGGCAAGAGCGAGGTCGCTCTGCGCGAATGTCTTGTTGCAAGATATGACAGAGAAGACTACGTCTTCGCAAACAAGCTTTCCGGCTGGTTTTTTCAAAAAGAAGACGATATAGCTCCCCTCTTTGAAAAACAGCTTGAGATATGCGGTCTTGACTACTTTGATTTCTATCTGTTCCACTGTATGAACCATGATAATTATCCGAAATTCAAAGAATGCAACGCTTTTAATATTATAAGAGACTTTAAAAAACAAGGCAAAATCAAGCATATCGGTATGTCATTCCACGACACACCCGAATATCTCGATATGATACTAACCGAAAACCCGTGGATTGAGTTTGTTCAGCTCCAGATTAACTATCTTGACTACGACGATCCCGCAATACAAAGTAAAAAATGCTATGACGTTGCAATTAAACACGGCAAAAAGATTATTGTTATGGAACCCGTAAAAGGCGGCTATCTTGCAAATATTCCCGAAAAAGCGGCAAAGATATTTGAAGAAGTAACAGAAGGCAGCCACGCGTCGTATGCCCTCAGATACGCCGCAAGCCTGCCCGGTGTGTATATGGTTCTTTCGGGTATGGGAACTACCGAAATGATGGAGGATAATATTAACACCTTTACAAATTTTAAACCCTTCGGAGAAAAAGAATTTGAAGCAGCCCACAAGGCTCGTGAGGTTATACGCGAGGTAAGACAAGTCCCCTGCACAAAGTGTAACTACTGCGCAGACGTATGCCCCGTAAAAATACCGATATCAAACATTTTTTCGGCATATAACTCGGTACTTTCAGCAAAGAAAACAAAACTACAAGCAAAAGAGGACCTTGCAGAAAACGCAACCCTTGCCGCAGAATGTTTGAAATGCGGAGAATGTGAAAAGGTATGTCCTCAACACATAAATATTAAAGAAACACTTGAAAAAACAGTCAGAATTTTTAAATTGAACGAATAAAGGGTATACACGGGTTTGACCCGTATATACCCTTTTTGTTATAGCACAGGCGCGCCACGCGCACCCCTGAAACCCTCCCGCTTTTTGTAAAAAGCGGGGCAAAAACTTCATACATTGGGTCTGTAAAAACAATAACATTTTCGCAAACCTCACTGCCTTTACTATCCCGTGTCGCCCCGCAGCGTGGCGGCCTTTCCTTAAAAGAAAGTAGGAGTTTACCATATAAAAGGAATCATTCTGTATTTTACTTTTTGTTTGTATTCGGAATAACCGCTGAGTCCCTCGGTCAATATCTTTTCTTCGTTTTTTATGCGTGATGCAAGTAAAAACGGATGCACACAAAACAGTATAAAAGCGTACCACGAACCAAGTATAAGCGGCATAGCAAGAAACATCAAGACCGTCGACATATACATTGGATGACGTACGATTCCATATAATCCGCTGTCAATCACCTTTTGTCCTGCCTGCACCTCAACTATGCGCGAAAGATAGGCATTTTCTCTCATTACCTCTCCAAAAAGAGCGTAGCCGAAAACAAAAACCAGCGCTGAAATTATCATAACCGCCCTCGGCATATTGCTCCAACCAAAACGGAAATCAAGTCCAGAAACAACAAATCCGCCGATAAATACAAGTCCCGACAAAGCAACGACCGACTTTTGCTCCTTTTCTTTTTCTTTGTTTTTCAGCCTTTTTTCAAGCAAAGTAGGCGCCTTTATAAAGAGCACTCCACCCATTATCAATACGGGTATAAAGAGTGCCGCCATAAATATCCATCCGCCGAGATAATCAAAAGTTCCCGCAGGCAGAAAAATAAGCGCACCCAAAAGAACTAAACCAAGCAAAAACTTCGTCAAAGCATTAACAAGCAATTTCATAATTCTTCTCCCTTTCTCAAACGTTCTATATATTCGTCTATCTCTCTGTGAGATGTAAAAACTGTAACATTTTTGTCACGGTGTTTTTCTATAAGCTGTTTTATTTTTTCATATTCACGTGCCGGAAAATCAATTATCCATTGTCTGAATTCGGGATCAAAACGATCCTCGACCCAAGGCATATCGTCTCTTGCCTTGTCTATGCGTTTTTCTACTCCCGAAAGGCACTCGTCAATGGGCAGATCAAGAAAAAACAGCGTATCGCATTTTTCAGCCCGCATTTCAAGCGTACGATTATAATTGCCGTCGATTATCCACTCGTCTTTTTCAAGAATATTTTTCAGCCTCTCGTCAAATTCCTCTCGGCTTATATTCGTTTTATCGGGCAAATGCCAGATCATATCAAGATGATAAAGCGGAATTCCCGTTATGCTGTGCAGATTTTTGGCAAACGTACTTTTGCCTGCGCCGGAGCAGCCGATTATCATTATTTTTTTCATACTGCTCCCCCTTTTCTTGCTTATTACGCTCATTATACCACCAAACCTACTCAATTTCAACGTTTTTGTCATATTATCCCCCTGCCTAAGCATAGTATAAAACACCACAAAACATTAATTCAGGGGGCATTATGAAAAACAAACTCGGGCGTAACATACTGATATTCATAATATCTATCATTATTCCGCTTGCCGTCGGTATTTCTGCGGCATTTCTCACTATGGATTCAATGGATATTTATTCATCCATAAAAACACCGCCGCTTTCTCCTCCGTCAATACTGTTCCCTATCGTCTGGACAATTCTCTATATCCTTATGGGAATAAGCAGTGCATTGGTAATAATTAACCGCCAAAACGACGTTGAAAATGCCGACATCGGCATTGCCTACTATGCAATAAGCCTTGCATTCAACTTCGTATGGTCGATAATATTTTTTAATTTCAGAAATTATCTCTTTGCATTTATCTGGCTTGTTATTTTGCTCTATCTAATCGTGCGCACCATTATATCGTACAATAAAGTTTTACCAATAGCGGCATATCTGCAAATCCCCTACGCTCTCTGGGTAGCGTTTGCGGGTTATCTCAACATTGCTATATATTTTCTCAACAGATAGATAAAAAGAGAGTGTGTGCGGAGCACACACTCTCTTTTTTCTAGCCATGTTATTTTTCAAATCCGACGAGTATACCGCCCTTTTCCGCATAGAAACTGCACAGTCCTCTGCAAGAATATACCTCGGCGTCAAAATTACCGAATTCCTGCACAAGCAGGTCCTTTATGCGTAAAGCAAAGCTCTCGTTCAGACAATGCGCAATTCTTACCTTACCGCCTTTATACCCCTGATTTTTCAGTTGAGCAATAATTGCAATACCTGAATTATTTTCCCCGCGGCATTTTTCGAGCATTTCCAGAGTTCCCTCATCACTTGCTTTACCAAGTGCGCGTATACCGAGTATACCTGCCATTTTCGCCTTAATATGACTTACTCTGCCGTTGTTGGCAAGGTTTTTCATTGACTGGAGCATAAAAAGCAGTCCCGTTTTTTTCATATACGTTTGTGTCTGTTCAGCTACGTCGTCAAATTCAAGCCCCGCAAGCACAAGCTCTCTTATTTTTTCAATAATAAGCTTCATTTCAGGCCCCGTGGAATATGAATTTATAACGTATACTTTTCTTTCGGGGTATTCAGCTTCATACATTTTCTTTGCTATACACGCCGAATTATAGCTGCCCGACAATGCCGCCGTTATAGTTACGCAAAAAACGGTCTGAGCATCTCCGAAAGTCTTTAGCCAGTCTTCCGGATTTGGACATGAGGTAGACGATTTTCCGTTATAATGCAACAACCCCTCTACCATTTCGCCAACGTCGAGGCTATTGTCATCCACGTATTCCCTTTCGCTCGTAATTATTTTCAAAGGGGCAGAAGCAAAGCCTATATTTTCAAACTGCAACACGTCGCTTGACGAGTCTACTACTATTTTTACTTTTTCTGTACTCATATTTGTTACCTTTTTAATTATTATTTATGGTTACAGTTTACACGTGCGTTGTTGATTTGTCAACAACGTTTTTGTTAATATTTTTTTGCCCAAACAGAACAATTGACTTGATAAAAGAATAAAAATAATGTATAATAATTCAACAACATATTTACGGAGAACAAAAGAATGGAAACAAAACAATTTTACGTTGATACTACGTTATATAAAGGCAGACCCGAACAGGCTGAAAACAGACTTGAAAAAGAAATCCGCGTATACGACCTGCTCGACTCACTCGGAATTGAATACGAGCGAGCAGACCACGATACAGCCGATACTATTGAGGACTGCGAAAAGGTTGAAGAAATTATCGGCGTCGACATATGCAAAAATCTATTTCTGTGTAACAGACAGATGACCAAGTTCTATATGCTTATGATGCCCGGTAAAAAGCCTTTCAAAACAAAAGATATCAGTCAGCAGATAGGAAGCGCACGTCTTTCTTTTGCACCTGCCGAAAAAATGATGGAATATCTTGATATTACACCCGGCTCGGTAAGCATTATGGGACTTATGAACGACAAAAACTGTGAAGTTCAGCTCCTGCTTGACAGAGAGATTGCACAGAGCGAATACGTCAGGTGCCATCCCTGCATTAACACTTCCACCCTAAAAATAAAAACATCGGATATTATTGAAAAATACCTGCCTGCAGTAAAACACAACTACGTTGTCGTTGACCTGCCCAATATTGTTGAATAAACAAAGGCTATACGCGGGACTACCCGTGTATAGCCTATTACTTTATTCAAAATTATATTCCTGAAATTTGAAGCCGTATGTGTCGGCGTATATTTCCGCCTGCGAGTCGCGTACTCCGTGTATTACAAAACCCTTACACTCATTGAATATGTTTGAATCCATCTCGTTAACGCTTGGAGAAATATATACGTTGTTCAGCGATTTGCATCCCTCAAACACGTAGTACGATATTTTTTTAACGCCGCCGGCGATAGTGATATTCTCTATCGCAGAGTGGGCGAAAAGCCCCATTTCAAGAGTTTCTACCTTTGCGGGAATATCAAATTCAGTCATTGAACTGCAATGCTCAAAGCAGTTGTTTCCCATTTTTTTCAGTCCCTCATTCAGCTCCGGACTTTTAAGTGAAATACAGTTTGCAAAGGCGTATTTCCCGAGTTCTTCAAGCCCCTTCCCCGCCTTGAACGACGTCAGGTGCGTACAGTTATAAAAAACATAGTCTCCAACTACCTTGACAGAATCCGGCAGAGTTACTTTTGAAAGCGCTGTACCCGCAAAAGCGTTTGTGCCGATATATTCAACCCCGTTTGGTATATCAATCTTCTGCAATGCAGAACAAAAGGTAAAAGTACCTTCCTCGATTCTGTTGAGTCCTTTAGGGAGAACAATGTTTGTAAGATTTCCGCATCTGCGGAAAGCGTATTTCTCTATTGTCTTTACACTGTCGGGAACGACAACGCTGATTATTCTAGTAGCATCGAAAGCCGATTCGCCAATGGCAACAACGTTCTTTCTGCCTATTTTTTCGGGGATAATAATGTGAGTTGCGTCTCCCGTATATCCGGTAATGGCGACACCGTTTTCAACCTTTTCATAAGTATATTCGCTCTTGCCGCACGACGTAAGCAAAATTATAGCTAAAGATACAAGAATCAAAGTGTATAATATTTTTTTCATTGCATATCCTTTGTTGTTTTTATTTGTTATAAACATATTATACCGCATCACACGTACTTTTCAATAATAATATAACAAAATTTACAATTTTGTGGACAAAGGCATTGTTCCGTGATATAATTATCCTGTCAGATTTACATTATTTACTTAAAGAGGTAAACAACTATGGTAGTATTACAGAACGAAGAACTTAAGGTTCAGATCAGCGAAATAGGCGCGGAGCTCTACTCCGTTACGTCAAAAGAAGGCAGAGAATGTACCTGGAACGGCGACCCTGCTTTCTGGAAGGGCAGATGCCCCAACCTTTTCCCCATCTGCGGCAGACTCCGCGACAATAAGTATATCTACGAAGGCAAAGAATACACTCTCGGCAGCCACGGTTTTGCAAAACTTATGGAATTTGAGGCTGAAAAGCTTAGCGACGTGAGTGCCGTATTTACCCTCCGCGAAACCGAAGAAACTCTCGCAAACTATCCTTTCAAGTTTGAATTCAAGGTTAAATATACCCTGAATGGCAGAGCCATCGACGTTGAATATATCGTAAACAACAAAACGGACGGCGATATGTACTTCTCTGTCGGCGGCCACGAAGGATATATGTGCGAAGGCGGTATCGAAAACTTCTATATTGAGTTTGACAAGAACGTTACCCTTGATTCTTATACCGTTGTCGGTCCTATCATAAGCCACGAAACAACGAGAATTCTTGAAAACAGTAATATTCTCCCCCTCAAGAACGACTACTTCAAAGTAGACGCGTTGGTATTCAAGGATATTGATTTTGACAACCTTACAATTAAAAGAAACGACGGAACTCACAACGTAAAAGTTGATTTCAAGGGATTTGAAAACCTCCTTCTCTGGATGGTTCCCGGCGCTCCCTACCTCTGCGTTGAACCTTGGTACGGATTCCCGGACTTCACCGACAGTAACTATATTTTTAAAGAAAAAGTCGGTATTCAGAAGCTCGGCAAAGATGAAACCTTTAACGCAGTACACACCATTACATTTTAAAAATAGTGGCTACACACGGGCTTCGCCCGTGTGTAGCCATATTCTTTTCTATATGGCACGAACAGTCAGGGCGTTGCCCTGAAACCCTCCCGCTTTTTGTAAAAAGCGGGGTAAAAACTTCATACATTGGGTCTGTAAAAACAATAACATTTTTGCAAACCTCACTGCCCTTACTATCCCGTGTCGCCCTACCGCGTGGCGGCCTTTTTGGAAAAGCGCCCTTTTGAAACCCTCAAAACTTCTCATAACGGGGCGTCGAGGTAGGGGTTCCCCAAAACGCACGAAGTAAGTTTTGGGGGTTCTCGTGTGCGTCGCCCCCTACAATTTAGGTAATATTGCCTCTGCAAAACC
>JAFUJB010000019.1 GCA_017473865.1 Clostridia bacterium
AAGCTGCTCCTTGCAAAGCTCCACAAGTTTACTGCTTTTAACGGGTTCGTTTTCCCATAAAATCAAGCAAAAGCGATATTCACTTTCAAATATTTTCGGTGTATCCATAATATATACTCCCTTTCTCTAATTTGTTAGAGTATAAACATTCTAACACATTAGAGTCGTTTTGTCAAGTACCTGCTAAAGAAAGCGAGGTGAATTTCACCTCGCTTTTTGCAAAGATTTTTACAAAATATAAAAAAATATTTGAAATTATAGCGAAATGTGTTATAATATGTAAAAAGCGAAGTTTTTTTAATTAAAAACAAAAGGTAGGGAAGTTTATGAAACAGGTTTTTGTGAGTTACGCGTCTGCCGACAAGGCTGTCGCATACGAAATTGTTGAATATCTTGAAAATTCCGGAGTTTCTTGCTTTATTGCGCCCCGTGATATAGACGGCGGCAAGGCTTATGCCAAGGCATTGATGGAGGCTATTGAAGGCTGTAATCTGGTCGTGCTCGTTGCGTCGTCGGCAATTTTACCGTCAGAACACGTGCTTAATGAGGTCGAGGCGGTAATAAACAAAAAGAAGGAAATGCTTCCTATTCTGATCGAAGACTTTGAGATGTCCGACGAATATAAGTATTATCTCGGAAGAAAACAGTGGATAACAGCTTATCCCGAATCGGTCGATACATATTTTGAAAAGATCAGGGATCTTATCGCGGATAAGCTTCCTAAGAAAGAGGCTAAACCCGTTATTATCGAAGAACCCGAGGTTGTAAAAGACGGCCCGAAAACTACCGTTTTTGAGTACGTGCCTTCACGTGGAATTATGATCAACCCCGAAGATCACCAGAGAAACGTAAGCTTCAGAACCGATACTTTTGTTAATATGATGGGCGAAATATACGAAAAAGTCGACAAAATGGTGGGCGAAGACGAGGCTCAGGAAATATTCTTTAACAGCGGCTACGCCGGCGGTAAGAATTTTGCCGAGAGAATAAGCAATCAGTGGGATTTCGGTTATAGTGTCGACGACATAAAAATGAAGTTTGACAAATGGTGTAAGTTTGACTCGGCAGTAGGCTGGGGTAAGTTTTCCGCAAACCTTGAGCTTGACGAAGAGACTGACTCGATTGGCGGCACGATCTGTATAAACGAAGCTTTTATCGTCGACAATAAGAAAAAGAGAAAAATATGTTATTTTATCAAGGGATACTGTACGGGCGTTGCGGAAGTATTGCTTAACTCCACGGAGATCGAGCTTGTATGTGCACAGTGCCCTCTGAACAGTAAATTTAAGACGCAGTGCGTGCTTGAAATAAAGGCGAAATAACGTACGTAAATAAAGATAATAAGCGAGAAAAAATATGAAAATTTCAGTTATATTTACGGGTGGAACGATTGGCAGCAGCATAAAAAGGGGCTGGGCTGACGTTGACAGCGCCACCCATTACGCTCTGCTGAAAAGATATGAAAATAATCAAGAAATCGAGTTTGTAACAAGCTCGCCTTTCAGTATGTTAAGTGAAAATCTTTCGGCTGACGAGCTTAATATTTTACAAAAAGAGATTGAAAAAAATCTCGGAAAAGGATTTGACGGAATAATCGTAACGCATGGTACCGATACGCTTCAATACAGCGCTGCGGCGGTAGAATATGCGTTTAACGGCTGTGATATTCCCGTTGTTTTGGTGTCTGCTGACTATCCTCTTGAGGACGAGAGAACAAACGGATATATCAACTTTGAAACGGCGGTCGAATTCATCAAATCAAAGACTGCAAGCGGTGTTTTCGTAAGCTATAAAAACAATGACGAAGCAAATGTAAATATTCACATCGCCTCGCGTATTCTTCAACACAGAGAGTATGATTCGAACGTATACAGCATTGGCGGAAAACCCTTTGCGGTATATGACGGAAAGATAATCTGCAGTGGAGAAAAATATGGAAATACGGGTAATATCGGTGTTGTGGATTATACAAAAAACGCAGGTATTCTTTCTATTGAAAGCTACCCCGGAAACGACTATTCGTACTCCCTTGAAAGCGTAAAGGCGGTTATACTGAAGCCTTACCATTCGGGTACGCTCGACACCGCAAATGAGCAGCTTAAAGCCTTCTGTAAGCGCGCGTCAAAGAGAGGAATTCCCGTGTTTGTAACCAATCTTTCGACCGAGGTTTCCTATAAGAGTACAGCGCTCTATGACGACTTCGGTATTGTACCTATGCCTTGCGAAACATACGTTTCGGCGTATATGAAAATATGGGCGGGAATAAGTCTTGAAAAAGACGTTGCCGAGTTTGCGAAAAAAGAAATTGCAAACGAATTTGCTAACTAAAAAGAGAGAGTGTGTGGGCAAAAGCCCGCATACTCTTTTTTGTATTTTAAGAATCCTCCCACTTTTTTGTAAAAAAGTGGGGCAAAAAACTTCAAACATGGGTTTGCGGAGGCAATATTACCTAATTTGTAGGGGGCGACGTCCTCGACGCCCCGTTTAAAGCGAAGCGGGGCAAAGAAATCTTGCAACATGGGGCCGCCACGCGGCAGGGCCTATGGGTTTGCAGAGGCGATATTTCCTAATTGGTAGGGGACGGCGCCTTCGACGTCCCGTTTAAAGCAAAGGCGGCAACGTCGCACGGCCTATGGGTTTGCAGAGACGATATTATCTAATTTGTAGGGGGCGACGCACACGAGAACCCCCAAAACTTACTTCGTGCGTTTCGGGGAACCCCTATTTCGACGCCCCGTTAAACGGAAAAATATTAACAAAAAACAAGGAATAATTAGACAATTTGTGTCAAAATGTTGACAAAATCGACATAGGATTGTACAATATAATAGCGTATTTATATATATAAATATATAAAGCGGTTTAAATACGTATCTCGGCTTGCCTATTAAGCCGGAGATATTCGAATAAAAATTTCAGCCCGGAGGTTAAAAGCAATATGAGACTGAAAAGATTGTTGTCGTTTGTTTTGGCGGCAGTCTTTATCGTAGGCAGCTTCGCGTTCGTAACACCCGCGACGCCCGCATCTGCCGTCGGTAAGGAAACCGTACAGCGAACGATCGCTATCGTATACGACAATTCCGGTTCAATGTTTATGAACGGAAACAAGGCGTGGTGTCAGGCACTGTATGCGATAGAAGTTTTTGCCACGATGATGAACAAAGGCGATAAGCTTATGATCTATCCGATGTGGCCCGTAAGCCCCGAAGGAAGTAAAGAGGTTTACACACATGAAAGCAATCCGATGGTTGTAACCGAGGATAAACAAAAGAGCTTGATACATACTCTCAAATCGGACCTTACTCATGGCAGTGATACGCCTATCGAATCAATCGACTCGGCGTACAAGGGGCTTCTTAAGGAGAGCGGCGAAAAATGGCTCGTTGTTTTGACAGACGGAGCTACCTTCTACGAAAACGGAAAAGAATTCAACAAGACCAAGACCAAGCTTGCTCTTGAAGAGAGATTTTCGAACTATATCGGAGATACGAACATTCTCTATCTCGGTATCGGTCAGGGGCTTAATGCTCCTCAGATAAATGCTCCCGATTCAAGATACTACGGAGCAGAGACGGCAACGTCCCAAAAGGTTCCCGAAGTACTCACGAATATGTGTAACACGATCTTCGGACGAGATCAATTGACGGGTAAGTACGTAAAGGGTACGGAAGTCAACTTTGATATTCCCCTTTCAAAGCTTTACGTATTTATTCAGGGTGAAAACATAGACAACGTCAAGCTCACAAGCAACGGAAAAGAGTACAAAGCGTCCCAGCAGTTTAAGCCCACTTATGCTACGGCGGGGTGTAAAAGCCAATACAAAGTAGAAGAAAAGTTCGGTATTGACAAAACCCTTCAGGGCTATATGGCTGTATACAACGACCTTGCAAAAGGTACTTACAGCTGTACTTCGACGGGTAACGTTTCGAGCGTTGCGTTTTACTACGAGGTTGACGCTGACCTGCAGATTCAGCTGGTAAATGCTAACGGTGCCGTAATAAGCGGCTCCGAACAGGTATCTCCGGGTGAATATACCGTGCAGTACGCTCTCGTTGACAAGAAGGGGAACTCACTTAAGTCGGGCCTTCTCGGAGACGTAAACTACGAATTGGTCTATTCGGTCAACGGACAGACCAAGACGGAAAAAGGTAAGGATGCAGGCGGACTGAAAATCAACATTACCGAAGAAACGGAATTTGTCCTCAAATCCGCAGAGGTCAACTTCCTTAACGGATATAAGATTCGCAAAGACGGAAGCAAGCTCGGATTCCTCTCAATACCTTTTAAGGGAATAAAGGGAGCAGCGAAACCGCTTAACATTAAGTTCTCTGGCGGTTTTGATGACGTTGACGCTGACCTTGTAGCAGGTACACCGTCATTCTTAGCATCCATTATCTATGACGGAAAACAATTGACGGGCGACGAGCTTAACTCTGTACAGTTTTCTGCAAGCCTTTCGGGTAAAGGAATGACTCTCGACGTAAAGCGTGTAGACGCAGGGTATGAAATCAAGGTCGTTCCCAATGAGGGAGTGGTTGCGGTACCCGAGGGTGAATATACGGTATCGGCAAACGCGCTTATTACGTCTGATACGGTTGCAGACTCAAAATCCAACGCGAGCACGTCATTTAAAGTAAACAAAGTAGTCGATACTTTCTCGATGGATATCAAGTACAAGACGGCTGTATTCTCGATAATGGAGATCGAGGACGCCGAAGAAATTATCGCTACTTTTAAATACAACGGCAAACAGATTCCCAAAGAAAAGTTTGACAAGATGGTATTTAATGCAACTGCAGACGGCGTAGACCTGATCGTTAAGAAGCTGCCCGACAAATGCGCTTATTCGATTAAGATCGACCCTGACGGCAAGCTTGAAAAAGGCAGCTATACCATTCAGTTTGACGCGTCGGGCGTAATCGCAAGATCGGGTGAGGAGCTTACGGCAAACAACGAAATGGGCATAACCATTCAGATGCTTCCTCAGTGGCTGGTAATCCTCATTTGGCTTATCATACTTCTTATTATCGCGCTTCTCTTATGGATTTACTGGAGAACGCCCGTTCTGCCAAAGGTAATTGATTTTGACCCAAGGTCAGTCAAAGTAATTATCGACGGCGAGACCCCGCAGGCTGTTACGGCTACGGTTTCTTACCCCAAGAAGGGAAAGAAGAGAACTATTACCTTCGAATCCAGCGCAAGACAGCTTAACGGTGTTTCTGTTTCGGCGTTGCTTGTTCCCGCAAAGGACAGTTACAGATATAAGCGATCGAAAGACAGAAGTGCTATGATCGTAAACGAAACTGTTGAATCTTCAAGACACGTCAATGATATTACCATAGGCGGAAAGAAGTACAAACGTAACGATGCTAACCAACTGGTACCTCTAAAGAAAATAACGTCAGATTATCTTTTGCAAAAGCCGGTAACCTTCTCAGGTACCAAGAATATCTACGGAAGAGACACACAGTTCACAATAACCGGCAGGTTGGAATACAAGAGTAAAAATTAATTGAAATTTAATTACATAAAGGGAGAAAATTTATGGAAAACAAAAGATTAAAGGAAGACCTTAAGCCCAATGAAGTCAATGCGGCGTATCTGTTCCTCGGTATCGGCGGCGCAGGCTGCGACATCGTAAAGAGAATTGCGAAGAGATGTCATCCTGCAGAAAGAGAAAATATCAGCTTTCTCTGTATGGATACTGACGTAAACGACCTCAAGAGAATTAAGGACGAACTTCCCTTCGTTCACGTAATTCAAACATCGACGACACAGACAGTCGGTGCGTTCCTTGACAACGACGACGATGCTCGTAAGCGTTGGTTCCCCAAGAGCGCGGTTATGTACGACAAGACAATGTCCGAAGGTGCAGGTCAGGTTCGTGCGATCTCCCGTCTTGCTGTAGACGCTACGATCAAGACAGGCAGAATCCGTCCTCTCTATGATTCTATCGACAGTCTTTTCAGAAAGACAGGCAAAGAGCTTAAGCAGTCAATGCGTTGCATTATCGCAAGCTCATCTTCAGGTGGTACAGGTTCAGGTATGATCCTCCCCATCTCAATGTTTATCCGTAACTACGTAAAAGAAAAATATCCGAATGCGGCCCTCCTTACAAGAGCGCTCCTCCTCCTTCCCGAAACGCTCGACAGCGTTATTGATTCTCAGACAGAGCGCGACAGCCAGGCTCGTAACGGCTACGCTACCATTAAAGAGCTTAACGCATTTATGATGAAGGGCTCCGGCTTCGTTGATCTCGATCCTGACCTCTGGCAGTACCGCGACCTCCACGTTGACGTGCCGATCGCTGGCTCTGACAAGCTCAAGTCTCTTTCAACGCTTCCTATCGACTTCTGCTTCCTTATGGACGGACAGGACGCTGAAGACAGTACTCTTACAAGCTATGAACAGTACAAAGAACAGGCTTCCATCGCGCTCTATGAACAGAACATAGGCCCGATGCAGAGAAAGGCTGCTTCAACCGAAGATAACATTATCAAGGAACTTGCAAAATCCCGCGGACGTAACAGATTCGGCGGTATTGGTGCGGGTATCATCAGATATCCTTATGAAAGAATCGTTGACTACGTTGCATGCGACCTCGCTGCAGACAGTATCGGCGGCGAAGGCGAATCTTCCAAGTGGACAAAGATCGACAAGGCTCACAAGCTCTACCTCAAAGAACAGAAGAAGAGAGGCCAGTCTATCGACTCATCCAAGAAGCTGGGAGAATTCTACGTTGAACAGCTCGAAAGCGCTGCAAGAAACGGCGGCGATGCGTTTGCAAAAGACCTTTACGGCGCATATCTTGAAACGATTGACACGGATATTAAAAAATATATCAATGCATTTGAAACCAAGATTATCGAATTGGTAAATGACGATGCAATGATCAGAGACAGCCTTAATGCAATCCCCGATCTTACAAGTGTAAACTTTGCAGACCCCAAAACAAATCTTAAGAGTGTTGTTGACAGCGTTATCGGTTACCGCGACGTTGTTCTTTCAAAGGGTAAGGACGGCACTTACAAGATCGACGATATCGCAAAGCGTTTCGTAGAGGGTGTATTCACAAACGAAAAGAGCACAGTTGCCATCGAAGAACCCTACAGCGTTGAAAGACTTCTCAAGAATTCAATGGACGACGTTGCTCATCCTTGCGCAGCTCGTTACATTCTTTACAGATTGATGCAGGAATTCGAGTCAAAGGCAAAGAGCACGGAGCGCGACAATGCGTTTGATGCACTTGATCAGGCAGATACGATGGACTTCTCGTTCAAGTATGCAAAGGGTCCTGTAAAGGGTATCGAAGCTCTCCAGAAAAACGAACTCAAGAATCCTACTATCATCGACAATATCAAGGGACATAACAAGGCTATCTACGCTCTTGCTTCAAGCGCACTTCCCGATATATTCGATACTATCAAGACGTTCAGCGAAGAAGAAGCTAAGTATGCCGCATACAAGAAGGCAGCTACATATATCAGAGCGTTCAGCGAAGAATACGAAAACTTCTTCGGTACGTTTGAAGAAAAGGTTAAGCGCCTCACTCGTTTGAAGGACGATATTGCAAACGAGCTTAAATACAGAAAGGGCGACTCGGTAGTTAACATCTGCTCTGACGCTGACGTACTTGCAGAGCTCAGCCGTACGTCTGTTAACAAGACAGCATCCGAATCCACATTGCTCAGCAAGGAAGTTAACGGTGCAATCTTTGACCAGATCAAGAAGAATGCTATCTTCAATCTCGAAAGAGAAATTGCAGGCGACGACCTCTCTATTGAAAACCGCCACAAAGATATCTTTGACGATATTCTTATGGGTTACTTCAAGAACGAGATCTTTGACAAGTGCGACGATATGAACGTTGACGTAATCAACTCCATCGTTCTCGAATACAAGCTCGTTGAAGGAATCAAGGCTCGCGCAAGCAAGACTGAATTCGTATATAAGACAAGCGACGCTGAATCTTACCTCAAGACAAAGATCGCAATGGGCGCAAGAATTGCAGCTCCTTCCATACAGAAGATGCTCAACGTTGAACCCAGAGAAATTAACCGCTGCGCATACAATACAGTTCTTACGGACAACCGTCAGTTTAACGTTAAGGTGCTTCTTGAAAAGGGCGATGCTTGCGAATCCGTTTCCAAGTATGAAATCCGCTTCTTTAACGCACTCTACAACGTAACTCCCGACAAGCTCAAGAAATTTGCGGCTCCTTTCGAAACCGAAACAGGTAAGAAAGCATCGGGTACATACCATAAGGCATACCACAACTATTCCAAGAATATCGGCCCCGATTCTACAAAGAACGCTGCAATGTCCACACATATTGATAAGCGTTGGGACAGCATCAAGGAAATGCCCGAACTTGACGACGAATACCAGAAGAAGATCATCCTCGGTATCCACAAGGCGTTCATCTACGGTATTGTACACGGCGCTATCCAGCATAACCCGCTTTCACTTAAAGCAGGCGGCAAGATGGTTTATAACTACAAGAGCTCCGAAGACCGTACGGAATCACTCGTAGTTCCCAACGGAACACTCTGCGATGAATTCTATGAAATCCTCGACGCTTTGTACGTAAATGCAAAGGTTGTTCAGGATATCAACGAAGTTATCAAGCAGCGTAAGCGCGCAATGTCCATTATGAAGAACTGCAACTATGAAGGAACAGAATTCTTCAAGGATATGGCAAACTTCGATATGTTTGATTTCTATAACGGCACGAAGCGTTACGACGGCAAGTCTGCAAAAGAACTTGCAGAGATCGCTGCAGAAATCGAAAAGAACCAGATGGCTCTCAAGAAAGATCCCGAATTCAAGGGCAGACTTACCGAAAATACAACGAGCTTGTTTGCAATTCCGTTGATGTATTACTACTCACTTCCCAACTCGGGCAGATACGTTTCCGAGCTTAACGCTATGGTAGACGCTGTTATCGACGTATTCCGCGAAGAATACAAGACTTGGGAAAAGGAAGAGGACGTTAAGTTCGTACTCTGCGCAAGACTTGTTAACGAATTCGACCTTTTGGAAAGAAACTACAGCAGATACGTTGACCTTGTTAACCTTCCCGAAAACAGAAATGATTGTGAAGTTATAGACACTATCAGAAGAAAGATTCAGGAAGAAGTACGTTCTGCTCCCGAACCCGAAGATTACGAAACACTCCTCGACCACATTGCAAAGCGTTCAAGATAATTTATTAACCTATCAAAACGGAGGTGCACTTTATGTACACTGTCATAATAGCTGAGAAAAAGCATTTTGAAGCGATTGAACAGAACAAATTGTATTTCAAGCCGTTTCTTGACAGATTAAATAAAGAGTTTGCGTTTTGTGAGTGGATACCCGAGGGTAAGACTTTATACGAATGTGTACCCGATCTTGTACGTACAGTCGGAAGACACAAGACGTGGAGAGCAGTCATATTGAAGGATGACAGCCTTACACTTTGCCAGAACCCGTACGATGCGATAAGCTATCAGCGTATCGCTGAATGCGAGGAGAAAAACCGGATAATCAATCCTGTTGACGACGCAGATGACACCGATGAAGTGTCATCTGCCGACTCGGCTGAAAAAATTGAAGAATTGACACCGGTTATGTTTGAAAAGTGGAAGGAAGACTGTAACACACGCATACGGAATATGCTTTCAGAAAAAGGGGAGATATTCAGAGATGCGCTGAAATTACCCTTCCAGAGACTTGTAACCTGTCTTTGTTTTCTTCCGAATGAGTTTCTCGGCAAGAATCTTGCAAAGAGACACGATATCGGGGACTATGTAAATGAGAAGCTCGATTCACTGAATTTTGAAAAATATATTACTGAACTCGAGCACTACTATCATTTGGAACAAGACCGTCTGAAGAGTGAAATCAGAAAAGAATGCGTCGAAGAGATGCTTCCCGATGACCGCGCTTCAAGACGTAAGGGATCTATGGGTATCGTTCTTCCGTCAGAGGTTATCTGTTTTGCGGAAAGAACTACCGAAACGGGATTTTTCGATGCTCAGGTATATTGGGAAAACCATACGGGACTCGAATATTCGGCATTTGTCGGAAGAAATATGTATTTCGACAAGATGAGATTTATCGTGTCCGACATACTTCCCGCAACACATCAGGATTACAGATATGATCATATACGTTTCTTGTATAACTTTTTACTGTTCTCCCTGAACGAAATACCGAGCGGAACCGTTCTCCCCAGAAGACTGTACTGTCTTGAAAGCGAGAACAACGAAAAAACTCTCAGATCCATTGTTACAGCATACATAGGCAAACTTAACAGCACGATCGGGCTTGTTGATTCGCAGATAGATAAGATAAAGAGGGAAATACCCAAAGAATTATCCGACACAGATGCGGAAAAACTGTTTTGCGCGAACGTAATCGTACCAGTATCGTTCAGCGAAGATTTCTCGGAAGACGAACTCTACGTTGATCAGGCGGATTACGGTTACTACAGCGACTCGTTCGGCGATGAGGCGACCAACTGGCTGGCTCAGCGAAAGAAAACGAACAATGCAGTTGAAAAACTCGTTAAACAGCCCAGACGCGCTTTGAAAAAATCAGTAGAGAAATTGGATAGAGAGTGCGAAGTGGATTACAATATGATCCGTGCCATGAACTCATTCCAGATGGATGACGTATGTGAACATACGGATGCCGAAAAGGACAGAATGGTGTCCATGGAAATGAAGAACATATTTGACACTTCCCGCTATTACAAAGAATTAGATGAAGAAAGCAAGAACGTTACAAAGGTTATGAGCCGCCGAATGAAGAGAAAGACCACCTTTATTCTCGCTTTGACCTGCGTATTACTGTTTGCTTTAACGTTTGTACCCCTTCTGTTTACAAACAGGGCAAGCTTTGACACCGTATCTACGGCGCTTTTCTTCGGTTTTATTTGCTCGGGAGCATTGGCGTTGATATTTGTTGTTACGGTAATGCTTCTCAGGCTTCCTCTCAGGAGGGCGATTAATGACTTTAACCAGCGAGTAAAAGAAATCGGAGACGACGTGCGCGACGCGATGAAAAAGTATTCTGAGTATCTGAGCTGCGTAAGCAACATCAGACGCGGTTACAAAGTACTGAATTTCTCCGCAAACAATATCGACAGATTTGACAAAGATATACGCACGAGAAAGAAGCATAAGATAGATATGGAAAAGGTCAGAGCGTTCGTGTACGACAACTACGGCGATTTTGTCGACGAAGATATCGTATGCGATGAGCTTGCAACCCTTCCTTATAATTATGACTTTGGAATCGACAGAGTTGAATACGACTATGATCCGCCCTACCTTCCCGACGACAGAATAGTAATTGACTATATCTCGGCGGGCAACAAGGTAGAGCTTCCCTCGGATTTCGTGACCAAAATTACATTAAGAATGGAGGAAATATATGACTGACACATATAACACGATACTGTTGTCGCTTGCATTTATTCCTTTCATTCTGTTTGTCTTGATTGATACGAAGATCAATCTGAAAAAAGAGGTCAGAAACAAGCAGTTCTTTATGCCCATTGTTGCCCTTGTGGTATGTATCGTACTGTTCATTTTTATGAACAAGCTTGGCAACACGTTTGTATCATTCTTCTTTAATATAGTAGACAAATTGAGAGAATGGGCAGATAAGGTAAAGGACATTGCGTTCGTAGGCAATATAATCAAGATCGTATTTGAAGCGGTTGCAAAAGTTATACACGACTTTTTGACCAAGATAAATCTCGTATACGTAGTACTCGTGCTGTTCAATACGTGCTCGATGTTCTGCTATCTTATTATAAAGAAGTTTTTGCTTCTTATTTTCGTACCGAGAAAGCATAACACAGCCATTACGAACAAGATAGTATCGATATTTTACGACTATGACGAGAGAATGGACAAATGGTATATCAGAAATCACTTCGGACAGGCAAAGACTATGCTTAAGACCGCTTATTATGCAACGACTGCAATTTCGGCGATCGCGGTATTCATATCGTTCTATCTTTGCAAAAGAGGCTTGATTCAGGTACCGTTCTATCCTATATTCCCCATTATACTTATAGGCGAAGTAGCGTTTTTTGTAGACGGTGTTGAATATGACGAGCTTGAAAACAAGTTCTCAGCCGAAGTAGACAACTCCAGACACGTTACCAACTACGTTATACTCCGTAAGAAGCTTAAAGAACTTTTCGGCGACAAGCTGTCGTCTGATGGTACGACCGTTAACGACGGTATAGTCAGAGGAGGCTCGATCGACCAGATACTTGAAGAGATCGAGCAGGAATACGGCAGAACCGGTCAGAACTATTCTCTGTTTATTCGTAACAAAGCAAAAACGGGCCTTGTGCCCAGCGCTGACTACGTTCGCTCGGGTATTGAGCTTACGATGGGAAAGAGTCTGCTTTTCAATACTCCTTTCTATTACAAGCTTAACCCTTATATGTTCTACGCCATGCACACAGCGCTCCTCAAGGGCGGCAAGGTGCTTATCGTACTCGGCAGACACGGAACGAAAGACGACGTAATGTCATGGTGCGAAAACGGCTTGTTTGAAGTAACTAACCTGCCTTCGCTGTGGAACATACAGCAGCTTGACAGAACTGCGCAGACGTGCGACATCGGTATTGTAACGCGTTCGGGCGTACACGATCTTGAGCTCCACAAGGCAAACAGAGAGTTTCTCAACGAAGTATCGTTCGTCGTGCTTGTTGAGCCTTCGAGACTCGTTACTACAGCGCAGATCGGTCTTAACCTTCTTGTAAGAAACATAAGCGTAAACAATAACGCGGTATATTGCTCTGTTGACAAAAACTGCGACGGTCTTGTTGACTCGCTCTCGCACATTCTTATGACCAACATCACCGAGGTTTCCGCAACGGAATTCCCCGAGGGTACAAGTTCTCATATGTGCTGGACGGCTGACAGCGACTATTTGCAGCACCGTATCACTCCCGGTATTTCAAGATATCTCGGTATGGGTACGGAAATATCGTTTACCGCTTTGAAAAATAACGTCGAGAGAGCTATCTGGTACGGCGGCGACGCATATCCCGTACTTGACCAGCACTGGATCGCAAAACAGTATTTCCACGACTTGCTCGGCACGACTACTCTGCCCGCAACTCAGGAAACGTTTGACAAGTATTTCAAGGTGTCTTATAACTTCTGTAATGAGCAGGTAAGGGAAAATTCCTTTATCTCCGTTGAAGACGAGTTCTACAACTTGTTTGAAGTCAAGCGCGAATTCACGACTATGTCGAAGAATCAGGGCTTTGTAAACGTTATTTCATCCGACTATATGCTGCGCGGCTATATGACGGAAAACGAAAAGGTCTTTATTGCAGACCCCAAAGCGATTCCGTATATTTCCGCTGACTATGCAAGAACAAAGAGAAATACCGTATTGAAGATATGTCTGCAGATGAGCATACTCGGTATGTTCAAAGAGGATATCAAAAAAGAACTTTTGCTTATCGGCGCAGACACAAATGAAGTAAGACTCAAAGAAACCGTTTGGGAAAAGATATGCGAAGTCTACTGCAAAAACGGCGAAGACGAGATAATAGTAGACACCCCCGCAGGCAGAAAGACGTTTAATGTAGACGTAATAACCTACAAACGCGAATTCAGCATCGAAACGGGCAAGTTTGAGGATATATTCGCAATTAATGATACCTATTTCAAGCAGTACGTTATCGACGATCTCCAGAGCGCTCGGTATATTGCTGAAAAGGGTAACGAAAGTACCTTCCTCGGTACTGAGCTTAAGGGCCATATACTCCAGAAGTATCTGCCCGGTCAGTTTGTTACACTGAACGGTAAGTATTACGAAATGCTTTCGGTAACGAGCGATAATCAGGTTATCGTACGCAGAGCGTCCGATCACATTAACGGCCGTTACTCTTACCGTCAGATAAGAAAGTACAGACTTGATTCTGCCAGCGATAACTCCGATATGGGTATGTTAAGATCCCTTAACGGTATTAAAGTCTATAATCAGTTCGCCAACTTCTCGGTTGATACGCCTGCTTACTGGCGTATGAACGGATACAACGACTTTGAAAACGCTACAAAGGTAGCTATCAATAACGTACCGCAGAGAAACTACATCAATAAACATATCCTGAAGCTTGATTTTTCCGACTTTAAGGGAGCGTTTACACCCGAGGTAAGAACAACGCTTACTCTCCTTATGAACGAAGCATTCAGAACTATGTTTGCTGAGAATCAGCCCTATATCGCAGCTGTTACCGCAGGCGAATACGAAAGACCGTTTACTTATTCGCTTTCGGGAGATGCTGTTGAAGAAAACTGTATCTACATTATCGAAGACAGCCAGCTTGATATCGGTCTTCTTGTTTCCGTTGAAAGAAACTTTGAACGTATAATGCAGATCATTTCTGACTATCTCGCATGGAATAAGTCTATGTTCGGAGAGGTAGAAGAGGCGGAAGAAGAGGTAGTAGTAACCGAAGAAGCACCTGAAGAACCCGTTGAAAAGAACCCGATAAAGAGAGCGTTCAAAAAGGTTAAGAAGGCCTTCGGAAAGATCGGAAGCTGGTTCAAGGGTCTGTTCGGTAAAAAGAACAAGACGCCCGAAGTTCCTGCTCAGGACTATATGATGATCTACGGCAAGCCTCACAAGAAAGTAAAAGGCAAATGGGTCGCTTGCTCGCAGGAAGAGTTTGATGCCAAGATGCAAAATCGCCACGAGGCAATCGAAGATAAGAAAGAGGCTGAAAAGGCAGAAAAAGAAGCCGAAAAAGAGGCTGTGGAACAGAGCGAACAGACGGCTGAAGAAACGACAGTAGACACTGTTGAAGAGAAAAAGCCTAAGAAAAAGGGATTTTTCGGTTCGCTTTTTGGAAAGAAAAATAAAAAATCTAAGGAAGATGCGGAAAAAACAGAAGAAACAGTTTCCGAATCTCCCGAAGAACCCGCCGAAGAAGTAACCGAAGATTTCGTTGAAAATACGACCGAGGAAACGGCTGCGGATACTGCTGAAGAAACTGCAGTAGAAACCGTTGAGGAGAAAAAGCCCAAGAAAAAAGGATTTTTTGCTTCGCTTTTCGGAAAGAAAGATAAAAAATCCAAAAAGGGTGAAGAAGCGCCCGTTGATAATACCGAAGAACAAACGGAAGAAAATACAGAAGATATAAAAACTGAAGAAAAGGAGGGTGATTTTGATGTATCCGGAGTCTGAAAAGGAAAAAATCGAAAATATGCAGGCTGAACCCGAAGAGAATACGGATAACGTAACGTCTTTTGCTTTTGGACAGACTGCAGAAACAAACACAGATACAGAATCATCCGACGTAAAACAGGTTGAAGGAGCAGAAAAGCTTCCCGACAAGAGAAATTATCTTCTGTACGGCGGTTCAGACGTTCCCGAAGGTATTGACTATGAGAACACGCTGAAATTCCTTACAGAACAGTTGAAATACGACGGCGGCGAGCTGCGTCAGGCAAGAATGCACAAAGACGGCTCGGCAATCGTCAAGGATGACGAAAAAGCAACCGAGGTATGCTCGTATTGCGGTCTTCCCATTTCTGGTGTTGACTATTACAGACTGCCCGACGGCAGAAAACGCTGTACGGGTTGCAGCCGTTCGCTTGTAAAGTCTCTTGAAGACTTCAACAAGATATTTAACGAAATTCTGATTAATATGGAGCTTTTCTTTGGGGTGGTCATAGACGTACCCGTTTCGGTTGAAATGATTGAAGAGAGAAAACTCAAGAAAAAAATCAGCAAGGGACTCAGCAAACCTCCGAAGGACGCACTTATACTGGGAGTTGCCGTTGAACATAAGGGTACTTATACCATCTATGTTGAAAACGGAATTCCGCGCGCATCCTTTATAGCTACTGTAGCCCACGAGCTTACTCATATATGGCAGTATACGCATTGGAAGCGCAGTTTTATTAAAAAGAGATACGGCGCAAAAATGTCGCTTATCGTATATGAAGGTATGGCTATGTGGACGGAGATACAGTATCTGTATCATATCGGAGAAGCTACTATTGCAAAGCGTAGTGAGATTCTGACTATGGCGAGAGAGGACGAATACGGTGCAGGTTTCCTTCTTTACGTTGACAAATATCCGTTGGCGAGAGAAACGAAAGCATTTATTGAAACTCCTTTTTCGGCAGGAATGGAACCCTTGGACTAAAATTTATCAGTACACAAAAAAGTGTGTGGGCATGTCTCACACACTTTTTTCCGCTTTTTTGAAAAAAACTTAGCACCTACTTTCTTTTAAGGAAAGGCGGCAACGCCGCACGACCCCGCTTTTTGAAAAAAGCTTGGCAAAAACTTTGCGACTTGGGTCTGCAGAAACAATAATGTATTATTGGAAAATTGGTAGGGGACGGCGCACACGAGAACCCCCAAAACTTACTCTGTGCGTTTCGGGGAACCCCTACCACGACGTCCCGTTTAAAGCGAAGCGGGGCAAAGAAACCTTGCAACTTTGGTTTGCGGAAGCCGTAATGTGATTGACTTACCGTTTGTTTTTTCGGGTCGTCGAAGGCGCCGACCCCTACCAAATTTACAGAAGCCGTATTGAAAAGTTTTTGCGGTTTCAAAAGGGGCTTTTTTTTAAAAAGCCTCTTTTGTGTGGGTTCGGGAGCGAAGCTCCTGATTGTTTGTGCCTTTTCAGAAAACGCGGAAGCGTTGGGAGTATATGAGTATTTACCAAACACAACCTTGTTTTTTTCATAGGTGTGTGTTATAATAATAAAAAAATCAGAAGGAATGTCTATGAAAACGAAAGAAGTATTTATAAGTTATAAATCCGAAGAGTTTGACGATGCTTTGTGGGTGAAGAATACTTTGGAAAACAGCGGTATTTCGTGCTGGATGGCACCTATGTGCATAACGGGAGGGGCGAGCTACGCCTCGGAAATACCGGCAGCGATTAACGGCTGTAAGGCATTTGTACTTATTCTCTCGAACAATGCTCAGAAGTCGAAATGGGTTCCCCGTGAGCTTGATCAGGCAATAAATGCAAACAAGGTCATTCTGCCGTTTATGCTTGAAGAGTGTGAACTAAACGACGAATTCAGCTTTTATCTCAGCAACGTTCAGAGATATCCTGCATATATCGACAGAGGCGAGAGTGTTCAGAAAATGATCAGAGAGATCAGAGAACTCATCGCGAAAGCCAACGCAGAAGAAGCGATACGGGCAGAACAGGAGAGAATTAGGCAGGAGAAGATCGCAAAGGAAAAGGCAGAGCAGGCAAAGAATGAAGAAGTGCCTGAGGCTGAGCCTATAAATGAGACGAAACCCACTCCTAAGAGTGTACCCGAATACAAAAAAAGTACTGAAAAAAAGCCGGCTACGCCTAAAAATAAGAAAAAAATGTCTGACATAAAGGTTATAGCGGTCGTTGCCCTTGCCTTTGTGTTGCTTGTTGGCTGTATTATTGCATATAACGTCAGTCAGACCATTACTGTTGCCGGTGAAAAATTTAAAAAGTCGGACTATTCGATTACGCTGACTGAAAAAGAAATTACACAAGAGGACGTAAAAAAGATATCCAAATTTAAGGATTTGGGAGCAATAAGAATATCCAATTCAACATTCAAAACGAATGACCTTACGGAAATGGGACTGCACGAGCTCTACTGCCTTGAACTTGTAAATTGCAAGCTTAACGACGTACAGCTTAAGAGCATAGATTTTAAAAATCTTACAAAGCTTGCCGCTATTGACCTGAGCGGTAACCCCAACCTTACCGACGTAAGTGCCGTTATACATAGCTCGGAAAGGCTTACAGAACTTGACGTAAGCAATACGGGAATAAATAATATTGAATTTGTCTCTGCTTTTGAAAAGCTTGAAAGCCTGTCGGTAAGCGGACTTCAGCTTACGAGTCTTGCACCGTTGAAAAGACTCGTATATCTTGAAAAGCTATACGCCGATAATAATATGCTCAATTCTCTTGACGGGCTTGAGAATATGACGGTTTTGGAAGAAGTAAGTCTTGCGGATAATCAGATTACAGACGTTTCATACCTTGCGAATTCGGCAGAAACTTTGAGGATTGTCATTCTTGACAACAACAAGCTGAATGATGTTTCTCAGCTTTCGGTTTGCAAGAAGCTTACTAAATTCAATGCGAACAATAATCTTCTTAGTTCGCTTGCATTTCTTTCGGAATGTACCTCTCTTTCGTCTGTTTCCGTCAGTGGAAACAACCTTTCAACGCTTGAAGGCATAAAAGGTGTTTTGAGACATATTGACGTTTCTAAAAACAAGCTCACAAGCATTGAAGGACTATCATTTGACAAGACCTACAGTATATATGCAGACTTTTCTGACAACGACATTACGTCGCTGTTGTTACCTAAAGAATGTAATTACAGTACCCTAAACCTTAAAGGCAACGATTTCAGCGACAATACGTTCTATGACGGACTTAAAGGATATACGATCGAGCTTGACTATTTTGAAGCACTTTCGTCAGAGCTTCTCAAAGAGCTTGATTTTGGCACGATAAAACTTTACGGCTGTCCCGATAACCGCAAAGTCGAGTTTGAAAAGGCGTCTTACAGTATTAAACTTTCATAAAACAAGATGGCGTGCGGGCTTTGCCGCACGCCATCTATTGTATTCAACAAAATGGCTATATATGGACTTCGTCCATATATAGCCATTTTTGGTTATTATACAATTTTGAAAAGCAATTCCGTATCTGCAAGACGTATGACCATACCGTTTTTAATCATAATTTCCGTATTCGGCAAAATCGCCGTACCGTTAATATAGGTATGATTGGTTGAATTCAAATCAATGATATAAAAATTATCATCGTGATAAACAATATTTGCGTGATGACGGCTGACAGCTATGTTGTCTATGTGATAGTCAACGTAGCTTCTTTCTTTGCCCATCTTGTAAACTTCCTTACGGATCGGCAAAGACCTCCGCTTTGTTTTAAGATTATAAAGAAAAGCTCGCGGCATTCTTTTAATAGGTGTATCGTTGTCCATTATAATAAACCTACCCTTTAGTTATTTGCCGAAGACGGTTATCCGTTGTTCGGAATAATCATAATAGTATAAATTTCTTTGTCGGTAACGTACCAGTAGCGCTTGGTTGTTATTGCGTTGGTAGACCAAATCTTCTTATTTGTAATAAGGTCTTTGACTGCCGCATCAAAAGAAGCTTTTGATGTATATTTGAGGAAAAGAGCGTTGTTGCCGCGCTGTCTTAAAAGTGCAGCTGACGCCTCGGTGAAGTTATAAGAATCAAACACCAGCCCTTCTTTTACGAAAAAGCTGTATTCGGTTGAATCGGAATCGGGCGTGTTTACGTTGCTGTCGGGAGTGTGGTTTCTCTCAATTTCACCGCTGGTAAGACAGAAATAGTCGTATGTAACGTTTGCGGGATATATCGGGTTACCTTTGTTGTCGGGAAGGGGCTTGTCGTCCCACGTTACGTCCATATAGTAGTATTCACCGTCTATTTTGAGATAGTTCCAGGCGTGATATTCACCCGCATAGCCTGTAATATAGTAGCACTCAATGTCGAGCGCATTCATCAACGTATAGAACGATTCGGAATAACCGCCGCAGAGTGTCTTGCCGTTAACGAGCGCGCCGTAAATGGACAACGCTTGTTCAGTCGACGTTGATCTGAATGTATTGTTAATTTCTTTGAGAGCGTCATAGTCGTATTCAATGTTCTGAATAAGATAGTCGTGTACGAATTTTACCTTTTCATAGGTTGTTGGATATGTATTTGCTTTTGCAAGTATCTGCTCGATTTTTGTGTTAAGCTGATTGATATACTTGTTGGGGTTAGTCGTATATTTCCAGTAATCGTAAGTCTTGAGAGTAACCGTAATGCTGTTTGTACGTTGGCGGTAGTTAAAAGCTCCGTCAAGCCAGAAGAATTCGGGGTGCGAGTGGAGAAATACCGTCTGGTAGGCGTAGCTTACGTCTTCAACGTCAGCATTGTTGAAAGTAAAGTTCAATTCTCCCTTTTTTACGCCTTCGAGCAGTTTATGATAGATATCCTTCTGCTTTGAATTAAGCTGATTGTAAATCTCGCTGTTGGAGGGAGCTTTGTTGACCGGTTTATTGTTATTGTTTGTGTTATTATCAGTATTGTTGTTAGTATCGTTTGTGGTGTCCGATGTGTTGGAATCGCCGTAATCGTCATTAATGCTGTCAAAGATATTTTCGTCAAGGTCTTTTCCGTCGGACGAGTCGCCCGAACCGCTTACGGCAACTGAAATTATAATTATCGCAATGACAACCCAAAATATCCACGAACAGCCGCAACCGTTTTTCTTGTTATTCTTATTGCTCATTTGTGTTTTCCTCGTCTGTAATATCGTCAACTACGTTGCAGAGATTTTTTGTCTCGGGATATTTTTTGTCAAGCATCATATCTGCATATCTGCCTCTGAGACCGTCTTTCTTTGAAAGAACGATGACTCCGACGATGCAAGCGATGAATGTTGCTGTGTTAAGTACGTAGAAGATAACGTTAAATATCGGAGTGCCGAAATAGCCTGCAAAGCCGTAAACACCGTGCTGAATTATGGGTATAATTATCATTGCGGCAAACCAAATCCAAGGACGGAAAGGCTTTTTGACGGTAATAAGACCTTTCTTTTCGTATTCCTTTTCAACCGAGCGAGCCGTTTTGTGAGTTCTCCACATAGTGTAGAGATAACCCATAACAATGGCGAAGAGCAGATGAGCAGGGAGAGTTGTTATTGTCTTAAGTAAGAGCAGGTCCCAGCCGCCAAGCCAAGCGTAACGCACGTTTTCGACCATTCCGAAGCCGAGCGCAACGAAAGCGGCGTAAACTATGCCGTCATACATACAGTTAAAGTTTTTGTTTTTAAACGTGATGAGGAACATAACCGCCCATTTAATGAGTTCTTCGATGAGTGCTACGCCGATAAGCACAACGAGCAGACCGTGAGTATATTCCGCCCAGCTTTCCGTATAACCGACAATACCGCCGATACTGCCGATGGCATAATCCGAAAATGCCTTGTCAATAAGACCGACAACAAGTTTTTCAAGGTAGTATGCAGGGAAGTAAGCAATACCGCCGACTGCGAAAAGCAGAGCCAGCAGGGGAAGGGGCTCTCTTTCGAGTCTGTCGTTAAAAAATATGTAAGCTGCAAGAATAACGGCGGGGATTATTGCAGCGACCGACAGTTCAAATGATGCAAAATTCATAGTGTATCTCCCGTAATAATTTGTTAGAAACAGTATATCACAATCTCACACAATCCGTCAACAAATAATATAGAACGTATTTATAAAAAGTGTATATATTTTCTCTTGTAAATAAAAAATAAAAGTGATATAATAGTAATAGCACAACACAAAGCAACATTCACAACAGACCGATATAAACGTACTGAGAAGGCCTTTGACTATACAAGAAACATTGGTATGCTGTTTTCTCCCTAAAAATAAAGTGTTGAAAGTATAATTGAAGCATAGACCGTGCGTTATAGTCGGTTTATGCTTCTTTTTGTTGGAATACAAAAGAAAAAACAGGAGGTATTTTTTATGAAACGTACGGCAGGCAGGATCTTATCATTTATTGTTGCAATAACAATATTTATAACGTCCATACCGCTTTCGGTGGTTTATGCTATTAATCCATCCGACAGTACAGTCCCACAGAATTCTGTCGAAGAATCCGTAGTTGATAAGAAAGACTCCCAAGCTGACAACACAGAAAGCGAAGGAGTATTCGTTCTCTCGGAAATGACTGAAAAAAGACAGCCGAATATGAAATATTTTCGGATGAGCGACGGAAGCACAACGGCAGTTGTATACCCCAAAGACGTACACTATGCAAACGAAGATGGGGAATACTTGCAAATTGATAATACATTTAAATCTGACGTTGATGAAAACGACAGTGTATTTTCAAACACAAGCAATGAAACTTATGTAAAGTTTATGAAAAAGAGCAACCCTAATAAGCTTTACACCATCAACAAGAACGGATACAAAATAAAGGTATCGATTGAAAATGCAGGAAAAGTGCAGGCAACGGTCGAGGAACAACAGAAAACAGATATTCAGGATCCTTACGTTCTTGAAGGACTTTCGGGAAAACTTGAATATGTCAACATACTTCCGAATACCGACATTGAGTATACACTCATTTCAAACGAACTTAAAGAAAATATTATAATCAAAGAAAAAGTTGACTTTGACAGCGTCATATATAATTATCACGTTACGGGCAGCGTTGACGTAATACAAAACGACAGCAAACGTATTTCTGTTTACGAAAAGGGAACACAAAATCTCATATATGAGATAACTGCGCCTTCGATGTGGGATGCCGAGGGAAATACGTCAGAAAGCTTGTCAATCGAACTGACGGAAAATAAAAATAATAAGTTTTCCGTAAAGCTTTCTTTTGAAATTCCCGAAGATGCAAAATATCCTGTTACTGTCGACCCCATATTTAATTTCAGTGTTTCAAAAGAAGATATACACGATACGCATATAATGGGTGAATATCCCAATATAAACTATAACATTCAGAATCATATTCGTGTGTGCAACAAAGGGTATGCGCTTGTCAAATATCCGTTGCCGAACTTTGAACCGGGGGACAAGATAATACATTCGGAACTCATATTGACCCCATACTGTATGCACCCGAATGCAACTCCTGATTATTCAAATCAGAACTCTTATTCGCCTACGGTTAATATTGCCGCGCATAAAATCTTGCGCAGTTGGTCTGAAGATACGGCAACCTACAATAACGTTGACCCAAACAACAATTTTTATGACAGTACGATTACTGCATACAAGGTTGTTGGAAGCGATACGGATTTTTACAGATGGGATATAACAAAAATTGCAAACGAATGGGCTGAAGGTTATTCAACAAATTACGGAATTCTTTTGAGGTTTGAGCGTCCCTGTCCAAACGATAAGTTTGACGCCTTTTTCCTTGCAACAAACGGCACTTACGTGCCAAGTTGGATGTACCCCGCGATCAGCTACCAATACATAAACACAAACGGCGTTGAGGACTATCTTTCATACCACGTTCAAGATGCCGGCAGAGCGGGAAAAGTGTACACGAACGACTTAACTGGCAATATGACCATCATAAACAACATCGTGCAAACGGGTGGTTCTCTTATGCCCATTTCCGTCTCTTTGGTATACAACACGGGAATTATCCGAGACACAAAAGCGCCCTACGGTTACAGATGGACAATGAACTGGTCGCAGAAACTAAGCAAGAGCGAACTGTATAACTATGGCGGTATAGAACACATAAAATACCGTGACGGCGACGGTACGGCGCACTATTTCAAATATGATTCGGAAAGCGGTACGTATATTGATGAAATATTTGAAAAACGCAAGCTTACGTACGATTCGTCAACTCAAAAATACTTAATGACCGACGGAAGCGGTACGACTATGTATTTTTCAAAAATCGGCACCGCTGACGAATGGCATCTGACAAAACTCGAAGATTCCTACGGGAATTATATAAACGTAGTTTTAAATATCAATAATCCAACGGAGGTAACGTATGTAGCGTCCTCAACGGGAAACAGGGTTGATTTCGGATACGGTTCTGACGGTTTTTTAAATAGTGTGCGTTATCTGGAAGGCGACGGTCAAAACTGGATAAGACTCTTATTCAACACAAACGTTACGCAAAACAACTATTCTGTCGGAACAATAATGTATCCCGACGGGAAATCCGTTAATTACCATTATATAGACGACGGGCAATCGTATATTTCAAAAGTTTGCGACATTGACGGCTATTCGTTGAACTATACGTATACAAACGGCTCTCCGATGCGCGTAAAAACCGTAACCGAACGCGGAAGCAACGGAGAAGCGGGCGCTGATATGGAAATGCGCTACGAACCCACATCAACAGTATTCATTGACAAAAACGATGGTTGGAGAAACTACGTATACTCTTTTTCAAAAATCGGAACTTTAAAAAGTGTTGTTGACAGTTCAGGCGGAAATTACGACGGCTTTGCACAGTTTTATGAATACAACAACGGAAACACCGAAACACTTAAAGGCTCGGCAAACCTCACGTCTGTGAGTAAAGTACAAAAAAGTACTGTAAATTTGTTATACAATCACAGCTTTGAAGTAGACGGATATTTTGCACATGAAATATGGGGCAATTCAGATGTAATGGGCGAATCAAGTGCAGGACACAGCACCCAAAAAAGCTTTTTGGGTCAACGTTCATACAAACTTTCATTACCTGCTTCAAGCATTTGCGACGATGTTATCGGTGTGTGCTATGTCGCCGTTGTAGGCGGAACTGAATACACTCTCTCGGCATACGTAAATACTGAAGATATGCAAGAGGGGGCAGGGGGTGCAAGCCTTTGTGTTACAAACAATGACGGCTATATTGCTCAAAGTGAGATATTGACCGAACGTAAAGACGGATGGCAGAGAATATCCGTGGACTTTGTCGCACCGAGAGATGAAACGATAGGCGTGCTAATGAAGCTGAACGGAGCAAAAGGAGACGTGTATTTCGACTGTATTCAGCTTGAAGTCGGCGGTCTTTCCGAATATAACCTCGTTGAAAACGCCGGCTTTGAAAACGGACAAGCATTTTGGGGTGTTTTCAGCGGTCAGACAGTTATAACCAATATACATGCGCATGCAAAAACGGTAAGTCTTGCTACGGGCAGTGTTCATGACCGCATTGAATATTCTCAGTCTTTCCGTATTTCCGACGGAAAGAAAGGGGATACTTACGTCGCCTCAGCTTTTGCGAGAGCATATTCCGTACCTGCGACAGGATGGCAGTTTTCTCTCTACGTCAGTTTCCTTTCAAACGGCACGAGAATAAACGAATGTAATTTTGAATTCAACTCGTATTGTACCGAATGGCAAAAGGTGTCGGGCCTTGCGACGGCAAGCGGAGACTATGATACGGTAGATATATGGCTGCTGTATTATAACAATTGCAACAACGTATGGTTTGACAACGCGCAGCTTGTCAGGGATACGTTCGGAACCTGTTATACCTACGACGAAGACGGCAACGTAGTAAGTACAGTCGACCTTCAGGGCAAAGAAGACTATACTTTCCAATACAATGGAAACAACAAGCTGATACAGGAAACAAACGTTCAGGGCGGAAAAATATTCTATGGATATTATTATGACAATCCGTCGGAACTTAATCTCGTGTCGTCGGGCGGTGTATCGTCAATATATGATTATGATTCGCACGGAAACGTAACGAATTCGACTGTTTTCGGAAACAAGCTTGTTCCCGGGAATTCATACTATTTAATGAACGTATATTATAAAAAGTTTGTGGACGACAGTTATTCATATACCTGGGACGGAAATCTTATCAAGCTTGAAGATTTCACAAAAGCCGGAGCACAACGCTGGAAATTAATTAAAAACGCCGACGATACTTACAGTTTTTCACCCGATTGTGCCCCCGGTATGTTGCTCAGTGTTGAGCCCAACACCCTTTATGACTGGGCTCCCGTAAGACTGTATGGCGAGGGAAACACAACGTATCAAAAGTTTACTCTTCATCACATAGAATCCAATATCTATACGATTGAAGTTGCTGGACAAAACTATAGCCTTGACGGTAACAATAACGAGTGTTATGTTTACAATACTTACGACACAGAATGTCAGCAATTCCTGTTTATTCCCTGTGAAACGAACGACAGCGCGGACAATTCCAAAATAACGTCGTCGGCGGAATATTCGGATAACGGCGAATATATGACGTCGCAAACCGACAGCCGAGGAAATACGACAAGCTATACGTATAACGAAAAGCGCGGATATCTGACCTCGACAACAAACGCAAAAGATATATCGACAAACTATACGTATAATTCAAGCGAGCTTGTTACGGGAGTCAACGTAAAACAGGGAAATAACACTCTCAGCTCTGTTGGATACGTTTATGACATAAACAACCGCCTATCGAAGATACAATCGCCGAGCGGAACCGAATACAGCTTTATATACGACGGATTCGGAAGAACACTGAGCACAAAGCTCGGCCAAGGCAGAACGCTCAGCTCGTATACATATAACTTGCAGGGATTGCCGGTTACGATGTCGTACGGCAACGGAACGAGCATACAATACGGCTACGACGTATTCTACCGTCAGAATACAAAGACGATAAATAATGTTCTCAGATACAGATACACGTACGACTCATCGTCAAGACTGTCGGAAATACTTGACCTTGCTCTGAACAAAAAGACAAAGTACAGCTATGACCTTCTC
>JAFUJB010000020.1 GCA_017473865.1 Clostridia bacterium
ATTTAGACTTTCTATATAGCACTTTGCCAAATTCAACTGGCAATTCTCTGTAGGATATTTCGGTCCAACTGTATGGATAATATATTTTGCCTTTAATCTATACCCACCTGTAAGTTTAGCCTCACCTACATTGCAACCGCCAAGTGTGGCACATTCGGCTCTAAGCTCGGGACCTGCTGCACGATGGATGGCACCATCTACACCACCGCCTCCGAGAAGCGTTTCATTTGCTGCGTTGACGATACATTCACATTCTGACAAGGTGATGTCATAGTCGTCGATCCAGATTCCTCCGAACGGACCTTTTTGCGAATTGCCCAGCGTGGTAACTTTGGGAATGCCATTTTTGCGAAAGTTTTCTCTCAAATCCATGAGGATCTTTCCGAGATTGTTTTTGCCCTCTCCGGTTCTCAAATTTATCCCCCAATACACATCTCCCCATGTATTACCTTCCTTTAAGGGCTTGTCCGCTGTATCAAGTAGATCTTGAGCAAGCGTGGGATTTTGAGCGAATTTTGCATAAACGACCTGTTCCATAACACGATATTTGATCTCGTTCCAATCGGGACGTATCTCCATTTTTTGTCCAAGTCTTTTGGCTTCATCGGCAGACATATGGGCAAACTGAAATCTGTCTTCATATCGCGAGCATTTTTGTGCTTGGTAAGCAGCTTCTGCGTTATAATATGTAATTTCATCAAATACAACTTTAGTAGGATAGAAGTTACTCAAAAACTCATATTCCTCACGAAAATTATCAATTTCCTCTCGCGGCGTTTCATAGTATCTCATATTGCTTACCTCCCGTCCGATTTGTTACAAAGATTATTCTGCAATTTCATCTTTTCGCTTCTCGTACCAGGGAGTACCTCCAAATATGTCCTTTATTTGCCGCTCACAAAGCCCCAGTGCTTCAAAATCACATTCTACCTCGGTCAAGGAAGTACAGCCATCGAAGGTTCGAACTGCTCCCAAATAAAAGTAACTGTCGTCTCCCATAAATAATGCTTCTAAATCATCAGAACATCCGTCGCTCGATTCATAGTCTACAAAGTGGCGAATTCCCGAAGGTAGCTTTACACGTTTCAATTTCTTACAATACATAAAGGACCCATCTCCAAGCGTTTCCAGAGAATCAGGCAGTATTAATTCTGTAATCCCCGAATCGGAAAAAGCATCTTGTCCAACTTTAACCAATCCTTGCGGCAGATCAATCGTCTCCAATAATGGAGTATCACAAAATGCAGACTCATCAATTTTTATCAAAGTTGAGGGCAAATGCACACTATGTAAGCGATGGCACCCGCCAAAAGCATACTCGCCAATTCGAGTGATGCCTTCCTCAAAGTAGACAGATTCGATCTTCTTGTGGTCAGCAAACACTCCTTCACCAACGCCAATAACAGGAATTCTGCCGATATATGACGGAATAACGACGTCGGTTGCATCGCCGATATATTTTGTAATAACGAATCCGTCCGGATAAATTGTTAAATGCGATTCATCCTCATCTTCTTTTTCAAAGTCCCCGAACAAGGCTACCGCTTTCGCACAAAACTTTTTTCCGTATTTGGTGTCGTCATAGCATCGGGTTACTCTTTCATAAACAAAAGATCGAGCAATTTCTCCAAAAAACAATGAATGAATATACTCATTTAGGTTCCGGCGTTCCTCATGGGTGGAATTAGACTCCGCAGATCGACCGTCATTGTTTTTATTGCCAAAGAATTTGCCGAGTAAATCATTAAGATAACTCATGAAAACACCTCCAATGGTTACTTCTTTCTGCTGTTATAGTCCTTGTCTATTTCTTCTTTCCAGTTGTCTGCTACACTGTTACCTTTTCTGACCGATGTGAACATTTTACCAACAGCCACAAAATTAGTTGCCGTACCGACACCATCGGCATGATAATTAGCGGCTCGGCTTGCATCAATACCCATGCTTCCTGCGACAGAAATCGCATCAATGTTAGCACCCATAAATACAAATTCCCATCCAAAAATTTTTTTCTGCTTTTCGATCATCGCCTTTACTGTTTGAAGCTTATATTCCTTGCTTGCGTTTTCCATTCCATCGGTAATGATAACCACAACAGTTTTAGCAGGAACAGCGCTATCAACGGAGTTGTTATGTCTCGCTGCGACATGGTTGATTGTCTTGCCGATTGCATCAAGAAGTGCAGTCATGCCTCTGGCGTAATATTCTTTATTAGTGAGTTCAGACACCTTCTTAATGTCTACGTTATCAAAAAGGACTTCGTACTGGTCATCAAATAATACGGTTGTAACTGAAGCCTCGCCGTCCTCGCCCCGCTGTTTATCGATCATACTGTTGTAGCCACCAATCGTATCAGAAACGAGGTTTTGCATCGAACCGCTGCGGTCCATTATAAAAATCATTTCGGTTAAGTTTTTGTTCATTTAATTAGCTCCTTTCTAATTTGTTACACAATTTTCCAGATAATTTTTTCGCTTTCATATCTTTCAGGCAACACAAGTTTTGAAAGCATATTTTCAATCACGGATGACGGAACCTGCGTCTCTCGGTTTCTGTTGCGGTTGAGCTGTTCATCCCATTCGGTTTCGAGAAAAACAGTTTCTACAGAAGCCCCATAACCTTCAAATAGAGAAATCTGCATATCTCTGGTTTGCGCCGTTATATTTGTTGCATTCCAAACGAAAGGTTGTTTCTTTCTCAAATATTCGCGCGCTCTTTCGTGTGCGATCGCCACGACCTTTCCTTGCTTAGCAGTAGGTGGTATGCCTAATTCCTTTCTTATTTCATCAAGCGATATCATCGGAAGATGGGAAAAATTTGCCTTTATATAGGTATCCTTTCCCGTTCCGGGAAGACCGGACATCAAAATCACCTTGCCCCAAGAATCGTTGAACAGACTATCTTCTCTCCAAGATGTCTTTCCCTTAAAATAAGCTCGCTTTGAAAAATCATCGGAGAATTCGTAAGGCATATTCAAGCATTCAAGCTCCTCTGCAAGCATTCTGCAACATTCTATTCTTTCAAACATATCTTGCGCAGAGGAAGAGATTCTTCCAAGCGCGTCTGCGCGTTCCAGCACGCACAATTTACCAAGCGAAAAATTTTTCGCAAGCTCGCCGTTTGCAGCAACCGTAAGCAATTTCAACTCGGGATTTGAATTGCTCAGCGCATAGGGAGGGAAGGAGTGATAGCGTATGAGCAAACATATAGCCTCCCGGAGCTGTTGCTTATTTTCATTTCCGCAAAGCCCGAGATCTCTCCACAGCAAGGCTCTTGCCATAACTGAGCCCTTCGACGAGTGATGAGGGGATGTCAGAACTCCGTCATTTTCCACCGTACACGCCGTTTTTCCTATATCGTGAAGTAGTGCCGCCCAAAACAGAACGGTTTTATCCCTTTCGCTTCCGTTTATATATTCCGGCTGCTCCACCATTTTCTCGCACACCATTTTGGTATGAGTGAGAACGTCGATCTCTTGGTGATACAAAGGATTCTGGTTGGTTTTTGCCATTTCCTTGAATATCGAAGACAAGCTTGTCGCCTCAAGCGCACTCCAATCAATACCTTCTCCGTGAAGCGGGATAAGCTTTGTTATTTGTTTGAAATCATCAAAATTATTCATTGCTTTCATCTTTAATGCTCGCCGCGAGCTGATTTGGGATGATGGGTCTTTGCTGCCAATGGCTTCCCGAGGCATTGACGCATTGATAAAAGGTATTTCTCACAAATTTCACCCTCTGCTTGACTTCACCGTCTGCTTCAACCTTGATATACAATCCCTCCATTGTCAAAGAAGGGTCTGTTTCTCTCACTTGACGCTCAATGTCAAGTCCTTGTTTTTCAGACAGTTTTCTAAGCACATCAATGTGGTTTTCAGTGATATAATTTGAGTCGCCCAAGTAACTGAGAATGGCTTCCTTGGATTTGAACGCTCCTTGTGCAAGTACGGGAACGGAGTGGATGATCTTCATCTGTTCCGTAATTTTTTTGCGTGACACGGTATCAAGAAAAATATTCTTTTCACGGTCAAAGATATCAAATTCCATAAAGTAATCGGGAAGTGCGTCATAGAAGACCGTATGCTTGGCATACATCCATTCTCCATACATGATATATCTTGCACCAAGCACCGAATAAAACAATGACTTGTTGTTATTAGCCCATTGCTTCATCAAATTGTAATGGCGCTCGTTATATCCGCCGTTTAGATAGTGCCCCCTGCTTTGCAAAAGCAGCTCACCTTGTTCATTGAAGGAAATAGCTGAATTTGCCCCATCTATTTTTTCTTCTATTACTATATGTTTTCCGAGAATTTCCTCAAACGGTACTTGACTCAGATCCTCATCACCTTCCTGGAGCCTCGAACCTTGAAGATGTTGCGTTCTCGGATATTTCAAGATTTTAAAATCCATTATTGTTCCTCCAATTTTGCAATCATAAACAAATGTCCGGGTACGCCGTCAAAGCTGAGTTTTTTTACCCCGCAAGCATTAAAATATGATGTCAGCTTGTCCTTTGTCAAAAGATGGATGTGCTCTGGATTGTCGTCTTCTTTTGAGGGAACGGTGACGACAACGTAGCTTTTAGCCATTCTTACCGCGCTCGCTATAGCCTTTTCCACGTTTGGAATATGCTCAAGCACCTCAAGCAAGGTAACCACGTCAAAGGATTTGTCGGGATACGGTTGCTCACAAAGATCTGCCTTTTCTACACTTAGCGCATCTATTCCACCGTTTGACAAGTCGGAAAGTAAATCAATTCTCTTATCTAAAATATCGATTGACCTTACTTGTATGTAGGGGAACTCATCGAGAAACGGCAGCAAAAATACGCCGCGTCCGCTTCCCACGTCCAATAACGTCTCAAAGCATATACCCTTCAAAAACCCCAAAACCTTGTTGACGCGGGGTAATTGTCTGTCCGAGTTTTTGAAATAATACAGCTTAATGCCCAATCTTTCTCCGTACTCTATAAGCTCCGTTTGCTCAGCATCACTCAGATCACACAAAGGCTTGTTCAAAAGATCTGAGCATATTGCCATAGTATTATCGGTACGTTTCAGCTGTCCGCGTACCGCGGCAACCGCATATTTTATATTGTATTTTTCTTGTGTCATCAAGTAACTCCTTTCATTTCTTTACAGAGAAAGAGTTTTATTTATCATTCCATCGATCCAGTCTTTTCTTGCAAGTACGCCCACACCGCCTAATGTCCACTCCCAAGTGTTTTTTTAGAATTCATAGGTATTTTCAAACAACAGCGTGTCAGTATGAATCCCTTTCACAATTACACAAATCTCGTTTTCATCGATATCAAGCAAAGTTACGTTTCCTTGTTGAATTTTGTCGTTTTTATCTTTTGTTGTTCTCGGGCAGATACTTCCGTCGTTGATATACAGATTGCCCCGCGTTTCGTCAAATTCAACCGAGGGTGAAACGTGAGTATGTCCCGACAGGAAAACGATGTTTTTGTTTTCGTCAAGAATACTTTGAATCTTTGCGTCTTGCTCTGCAACGATATATGATGTCATGTCCGCTGTGCGTTGAGGATTATGTGCAATAAGCGGTGGATGACACATCACGATATGGTATTTACACAAACTTGCAGCTAATCGTTTTTGCAAGAAGTCAATTTGTATTCCCTTGTTGGGAAAGAAAAATTGCTTTTGATGATATAAGGGATTGAGACCAATGAGATCAACATGCTCATTGATGCATTTGTAAAATGCGCCGCATTCATCAACAATGGATGGATACTCATTGTTGAGTTTTCTTTCAAACTGTCTGTAGCTTGTATCGTCTTTTGCAGGATTGTCGTGATTGCCAGAAACACAATACACGGGTATATCGTGAATCTTTCGTCAAATAAATTGAGAAAAATATCGTATTGCTTCTCATCGGCACGATCGGCAATATCACCTACGATTAAAAGCAAGTCAACATTATATAGTTTTAAAAGAGCTCGTTCTATATTTACAGTTTTGTTAAATAAATGTAAATCACTTATAACACCAATTTTTGTTTTCATCGTGATGATTATTCTTCCTCTTTATCATTCAATTCTGAATAAATCAATTCATATATAGTAGGGTCAACGCACGAAAATACGACTTTCATGCTATAATCACTGTTTTCTTTCAACCACTCTTTTACGGTTTGTACAGCAATATGGCAAGCTTCTTTTTTAGGATAACTAAACTTTCCTGTAGAAATCAAGGGGAAAGTAATGCTGTGGATTTCATTCTTTTTGGCAAGATTTAGACTTTCTATATAGCACTTTGCCAAATTCAACTGGCAATTCTCTGTAGGATATTTCGGTCCAACTGTATGGATA
>JAFUJB010000004.1 GCA_017473865.1 Clostridia bacterium
AAGACCTTCTCTTGCGAGAGTGGACAACGTACGAGCACTTGCGAGAATAGCGTCAAATTCAACAACGCCGCCCATACACTGTGTTCTTACTTCACTGAGGAGGTTAGCAGCATCGTAGTGCTTAACCTTAACGTTGTACTTTTCCTCGATAGCGTCATTTCTCTTTTTGATAGCGTCATTGAGGAGGTTGCCTTCTTCGCTTTCGTTGTAAACGACGTACTTAACGTGATAGCCGTAGTCGTTTGACTGCTGGGTGATGAAGGTAAATTCGTGACCCTTATAGTCCTTCTTAGGAAGCTTGGGGTCATACGCTGTCGGGGGGTCAATAATGGTACTACCATTATTGTTTTCTTTATTGCCGTCTCCACCGCAAGCAACAAGCAACGAGAAAACGGAAATAAGAGCGAGGAGCAGAGCAAGGAGTCTGATTGATCTCTTCATAGCCGATGTTTCCTTTCAGATTTAATATATTAAATATTTTTGTTTTTTTGTGAGTAATTTTCACTCTGCCGTAAAAAGAATACAGCAGGGGAAAACGGGCACAAAATATCTACGGTAATATTATATCTCCAAAATGCCGAATTGTCAAGACAGGAGCTGTCTTTTTGAGGTTTTTTGTTGATAAAGTACAGAGCTTATACGCTAAAAATGCTGTTTGAAAATTCAACTAAGGAACCAATATAATTTTACAATGAAAAAGAGTAAAATGTGTTAATAGAAGATGTACGTTTTTAAAAATTTGTATTGACAAGACAGCAATAATTGAGGAGGTATAAAGTAAATTTTTATTTCACTTGCATAGTGTTGTCATAATACCCAAAAATGTGTATAAAAAATAGTAAAAAACTACAAAGGGAAATTGTTTTGTAAAAATCACGGCAAAGCCGTATATATCGTCAAGGCTTTTGCAATGAATAAAAAAACGACAGGTCGAAACCTGTCGTTTTTTGGTGGAGTCGTTGATGTTAAAGACGAACTATTTACCTCTTTGAGAGAAAGCTTTTTTGAGGTGTTTTTGCGGTTAAATGTGATAATGAAATGTCATCGTACAAATATAGTTATGCCTTCCAAACAGCTTTAATGATGTTTCCAAGCTTAGGAGAAGTTCCGTACATAAGAACACCTACACGGTAGATCTTAGCAGAAAGAATTCCAATTTCAAAGGTAGATGCAACCAAAATGCCGATGGAAATCGCAATCTCATACCAAGGCACAGTGCTCATAGCAATTCTTGTGAACATTGCCATTGGTGAAGTAAACGGAATGTAGGAACAAACCGTCATCAAAACATTGTCCACACTTCCGCTGGTCATAGAGAATATAACCACCATAAAGCCGAACAAGAACAGGAAGGTTACAGGCTGAACGGCAGTATTGATATCCTCCAATTTGGAAACCGTAGAAGAAATTGCACCGTAGAGGAACGCATAAATAAGGAAGCCAAGCAGGAAGAATACGAGCATATATACAAACAGCTCAGGCGGAATATTAAAGATAGAGTCAATGATTCCGTTATCTCCCCAATAGGACTTATTCACATTATAGAATACGAGTGCCGAACCAAAGATGGCAACAAGCTGAACAAGACCTGCCATACAAGCCGCCAAAACCTTGCCAAACATCATATTGATGGGCTTGGCGCTGGTGATAAGCAGCTCCATAGCACGGGAGCTTTTCTCGGTTGCAACACTCATTGCTACCATCTGACCGTAAAGCAGAATGACCATATAAAGAGCAAAAATCATAATGTAGGTATAGAAGAAGTTTTGCATCTGGTCTTTGCCAAGGCTTTCCACTTGCGCATCAATCTGAATACTCATAACACCTGCAGCATCTTCAGCTGACATACCGCCGCCTATCATAGCATTCATTTGATAGATCTGCTGCAGGACACCGGTTGCGATATCGGGGTTCATATCGTACATTGAAAGATTATCTACGTAATATGTGAACGAGGTTGCTCCGTTCATTACGAAAGCACACTCTACATCACCGGAAGTAATTTTATCCTTGATTACGCTGATTTCCTCATCTGTAATCTGCACGTCATAGTCAGTAAAGGATGCGGCAAACGTTTCTTTTACCATATCCGCCTGTGTAGGATCATCTGCCTTTACGAGCATAACGGAAAGGTCTGCGGTGGTATCAGAAGTATCGTCTGATTCAAACAATGCGGTGATCCGAGGGAAGAACATAACGATAGCGATAACCACCATCAAAAAGATAGTTACACCTACGAACGCCTTGTTTTTAGCGTAATTCTTAAGTTCAAATTTTAGTATTTTTCCAAACTGTTTCATTGCTTAGTCCTCCTTTGCAGCATCGCCCGCATATTCTACGAAAATATCGTTGAGAGAAGGTTCAAAAACCTTTACCTCGTCAATATCGTAGTTTTCTACAAGGCGGGTCATAGTGGCTTTCTTTTCGGAGGGTGAGCCTAAGCGAATCATCAAATCACCGTTATCCATAACGGTGCAGGAAGAGCCAAAATCAGCAATAATTGCATCGGGCGTTTCTGTTTTTACAACCAGGCGGTCACGGGGGTAGTCACGTTTAATATCGTGTAAATCACCGTGCAGAGCAACAACACCGTTATTGAGAATAGCAATGCTGTCGCAGAATTCCTCTATGTAGCTCATCTGATGGCTGGAGAACAGAACGATTTTTCCTTTTGCAATCTGTTGCTTAACCACATCCTTTAAGAGCATTGCATTTACAGGGTCAAGACCCGAAAACGGCTCGTCAAGAATAATAATGTCGGGGTCGTGAGCAAGAGCAGTAATAAGCTGGATCTTCTGCTGATTACCTTTTGAAAGGGTTTCGAGCTTTTTGTTGCGATATTCGGTCATACCAAGTCTTTTGAGCCAATAGTCGATAGATTGCACAGCTGCCTTATGGCTCATTCCTTTCAGCTCTGCAAAATAGGTAAGCTGATCGATAATAATCTTTTTCGGATACAGACCTCTTTCTTCAGGAAGATATCCGATGCCAATTTTATTGTAATCGATGGGCTGTCCGTCAATCAGTACTTCACCGCTGTTTGCGGGAAATACATTCATCAAGATTCGAATAGACGTAGTTTTGCCGGCACCGTTTCTGCCGAGCAGTCCGAAGGCTTTGCCGCCCTCAGCTTTGAAAGAAACTCCGGTAAGAACTTTTTTCTCACCAAAGGATTTTTCTATGTTTTTAAGTTCAAATATCATTTTTTATCAACCTCACCATATAAAACGGTTTCAGATTATCAATATATGCTCAATTTCTTCTGCAAGTTTGTCATCTTGAATATGTACCTTTACTTCGTTGGACAGTGCATTGGTTTTAAGGTGCATAACAAGACTTGTAATTCCTGCTTTTTGGCGAAGCGGTGTCGTTACGTTTTCTGCCGCAATAAGATTCTTGGACATAAACACAGTAACATTTTTAGTAAATCCGCCGTAATACGCAGTTATTTTACCGTTGCTGATCGCAAGACCGTTATTTTGGTAACTGAGAATAGCACTTAATGCTTTCACAGCAAGTATTATGGTTGCCAGTCCTACAATGGCAAGTGCAACAGCGCCCGTTACCGAAGAAGAAACATTGAATATCAGCATAGGCAGTATTGCTTGCAGCAACACTACACCTGTTATGATACAAAGAATTAAGGTAAACCAGGATATAAATGAAAAATAGGAAATAGATTTTGTCTGCTTTTTGTCCGGAACATAATCAGGCAATACTTTGCCTAATATCTCGCCTATCTCATCATACTTACAAAACGGTACGAGCACACCAAGGTTAGCATTTTTATCATCGTCACCGCTATTGACAGTATAACCGATAACCTCAAGGTTGATGGACGCAAAACCGAGCATCCTTTGCACAAGACCTTGGGTAATTTTAACGGCTTTAATTCTGTCATAGCTGAAGGTGTTGGTATGCTTTTCCAAAAGTCCGTAGGAAATCTGGATGTCATTTCCACGCTTAGTAATGTTAAACTTGTAATATCCCACAAAGGAATGGATCAGGCATCCGATAAGGGAAAATATGGAAAACAGCAGCATAGCACCTACGGTAATCAAAAAGGCGTACAGGAAATACTGCCCCCAAGTACCAAGGAAATTCTGCTGAATCATCAGCTTGCAAATACCGATAACGATAATGGCAAGTACTGCAAACAACGCCGTAAAAAACGCTGTGGAAGCTATGTTGATGAGTGTGTACAGCATTTTCTTACCGGAAGTAAAGCGGTAGAGGCTATCTTCATCCGAAAGGAGAAGTTCTTCCTTTGGCTCGGTGCTCTCCATACTTGGTGCACCGCCCTCTTTCAGTGCATTCAGTTCGTTCAGCAATGCGTCAACGATTTTATCTTTTTCAATAATAGTAATCTCAGCCTGATGAGAGGTGTTTGTAGAGCCGCTGTCAACCGTCAGAATTGCGATGCCGAAAATTCTATGAAAAATGTTCTGTTTTTTATTGATGGCATGTACCTTTTTGTAGTCTAATACAGAGCGTTTTCTGAACAGAACCCCTCTGTTGCATTTGATTTCCTTTTCTGTCAGTTCGTAGCCGGAGGTCTTGTAATATAGAATCCTGTAAGCAATAAAACAGAGATAAATTATAACAAACCCAATCACAAAAATCGGAGTTGCCGCGAAAATATCTTCCGCGTTTGATTCATCGTTAAAGAAAAAATCCTCCAGAAATATAAACACTATTACAAGGCAGCTGAATAAATCCGACAACAAGCTGGAATAAATATATCCTTTGTCAAATTTCTTCATTTCTCAGTTCCTCAATTCTCATTTCAAGATTGCGCTCCAGTTCATCGATCATACAGTCTGCCTCTTCGGTTGTGAGCGTAGAAATATCAAAATTTGATCCCGCCGTCGAAATGGTTACTCCACTAAGTTTCAGCATCATCATAAGCGGTCCCTGTGTTCGATGAAGATCCTGAATCTGACAGACAGGGATCACTACTCTTTGTCTGAAAATCACGCCTTGTTTTACAATGATCCTTTTATCGTCATATCCCCAGGCGTACATTTTATAGCGCAGTGCCGGCATAATCAAAATAATGGCAAGAAGTAAAGCGACAGGTATACCGACACCTATCAAGACAGCGAGCGTTACGTCGCCGGGCGCACCCGTTGCGTTCAGAATTACAGCCGTACTTGTAAAGACACCCACCAGTGCAAGCGCTCCGATAGCCGCACGGATATACCATAATTTAAGTACATTCTTGTCTAATTTTCTCAGTTCCATAAGTAATCCTCCAAATAACGTTTTCTTTTTCATTTATAATTCACGGTAGCCAAAAGAAAATATCAAGTACCGTTAAAAAACTGTCTTCAAATTTGGGACTCAATATGCAGAGTTTTATGATACTTCCAAATATCATCAAAATACTTGCTATGCAAATGACCAGCCCAAGGATGCCATCCGGCTTTTGAAAAACAAATATTTCAAGGATGAATACCAGCAAACCCACAAGCAACATCGTTCCATATAATATCAATTTTTTATTTCGACTCATTTTTCTTTCACCTCATAAGCAGATCGAGATACCGCCATTTTCTCCGTAAGTTGCTCCTGGGAGAGAGCACATTGATTTCTTGATCCTTTGGTAAAAAGTAATCCTTTTTCCTGTTCAGCTTCTTCTTTAATTATTTATTGTAACATATTTTCTCAGAAAAATAAAGTAGTTTTAACCTAATTACAAAATTTGTTGAATTATGTTTTGGCACAGATAAGCATATTATTGTATTCTTTGACGTAATTTTCTCAAATTATTTCATAATACGATGTAACAACGCACATTTGGCAGTAATGTCATACGTGCATTTTCGTAATGAAATGTTTTAAATTCTAGCGAAAAAGCTGTGATGTCCCCCATGACTTTTTGCCCCTATTACCTAAGTAGAGGGCAGGAAAACCTATTTTTATGATTATCAAGGACAATATAAATTCAGGTGTTTTTATCTTGAAACCAATGCAAAGCGATTGGTATTTAGATTCCATTTATAAAAAGCTCGCACTGCCGGAAGGTGCAACTATTTAAGCATGATATGAGTTAGCTGCCGAGAGTAACCGTAATTGGTTTCTCTCGGCGGTGTTGATATAGACTAATTCGCAATTTCGTGATATAATTATTTCAAAAAGTATAGAAACCATCTTAACCATTTTATCTTTCCAACGACTATATGTATGAAGGCGCATGAAAACGGAAATGGAGAAACAAATGGATACACAAAATTTATACGGTTGAGTAAAGTGTTAGAAAGGATAAAGAATAAATGAAAATAGTAATTTTAAGCAGGAAACAAATGGAAAAAATTGCGTTGAAAGAATACGAGAAATCAATTGCGCTTATCAGCATAACAGATGTTGGGTGGAGTTTTGCAGAACTAAAAAATAAACCGAAATATTTACTTCAGCTTGAGTTTGATGATGTTGACAACGACGTGTTTATTGATGAGCTTGGAAGAATGCCTACCGAAGATGAGCGCAAAAAAATCGAGAAAAAATATTCGATGTTTACTCAAAAAGAGGCGAAGCAAATCGCAGAATTTTATTTTGAGGTAGCTGATAAGGTTGAACTTTTAATCTGTCAATGCGAACATGGTCAAAGCAGAAGTGCGGCTGTTGCAGCGGCGATTATTGAATACCAATCAAAAGAAGGAATATCAATATTTTCAGATGATAATTACTATCCTAATAAGCTAGTGTTCAAAAAGGTGCTTGAACAACTAATAGCAACACAAAGTTAAAGTCTTAAGCAAATGCTTGCCAGAAGCTGTGCGTCTTTGTTTTGGGCTTGGTTTTCTTATAGTTTGACTAAGTTTGTATTCAATGCATATCCTAGCTATCAAAAAGCAATACGCCTTATATCCAGTAAAGATTGGCTATAAGGCGTATTCTGCTATTTCTCACTTTTTGTGAGAAAGGATTGTAAAAAAATTACGGGGAGTCGCTCTTGCTTTTTGCAAAGGCATGAGCGTATATGATGAAGTCTATGCTTTGCAAAAAGCTTCGGTCACCGCTCAAAAATGATTCACTGAATCATTTTTATCGCTGCGTTCGACTCCCCTCTCGTACATAATCAAGCCAAAACAAAAAAGCCGCGCTAAGCGGCTTTTTCGTTTTGGTGGAGTCGAGGGGAGTCGAACCCCTGTCCGAAAACCTATCCACGCATCTTTCTCCGGGTGCAGTTTATCTATTAATTTTCCAAATTACAACGCCGATAAACAGGCTTTGCAATTTGTATCGTTTTTGTTCATGACTGTTATAAACGAAAATTTACAGTTCGCGTTCACCGCTGATTTGACACCTTGGACGAGGTCGCGGTACTCCTCGGCAAGATGCGCTGCACTTAGGCAGCGAGTGCTACTTTTTCTTTAGCGTTTAATTTTAAAAAGTACAGTTGTTTAAAGAGGTACTGCATCTCTACCCGCTTAACACATTTCAAAATCCCCGTCGAAACCTTTACGACCCCATATAATGATATAAAGCAGTATAGTTTTTTACAAACTATACCTTTCTATACGCCCCATATAAGCGATGTCGAAAAAACGACATCGCAATGAAGTGTTTTACTGTGCAAAATGTTTTGGGTATTTATAGAATGTGATAATGTTATATGTTTTATACTTTAGGCAAACCGTGTTCTTCTTCGAGCCACAAATAAGAGATTTCCATCCAGTCGGCAAGGCGCTGGTTTGAATTACAGCTTACTTTCGTGCCCGTAGCCTGACCGTGTCCGCCGTGTTCATATATATGAAGCTCCGTCGGCACGTCGTGTTTTCTGAGCGCAAGAGCAAACAAAAGAGACGATTCAACGGGAACCTGAGCATCCTCAAACGTTGACCAAATAAACGTTGGCGGCGTGTTCTTGCTTACCTGCTTGTTAAGGTTTTGCATTTCAACGGCTTCTTTGTCTTCATACTTTTCGCCGAGAAGGTTTTTGTATGTTGCAATTGCACCATTAAAGTGTCTTCGTCCAACACAGTGGTTTTCATCAGGGCAGTAGATTACGGGATAGCTGAGTACGAGTGCTCTGAATTTGAGCATATCGCTTGTTGTGCCGAGTATGTCGGCAAGAAAGGGCTTATCCCAAAATACGCCTAAACTAGCGGCAAGGTGTCCGCCTGCAGAAAAACCGCAAACGAAAATCTTTTCTGTATCGACGCGCCATTCTTCTGCATTTTCTTTTATAGTGAGAAGTGCTTTGCCCGTTTCAGCAAGCTGAACGGGGAAGCGCGAGGGAGAGCAACTGTATTTAAGCACAAAACAGTTATAACCCTTTGACAGATAGAACAGTACAATCGGTTCTGCTTCTCTGTCGGACGTGCCGCGATATGCGCCGCCCGGTAAAATAAGCATTGCGGGCCTTTTGGGCATATATTCTGCAAGTTGTTTCTGGTCGTTCGGAATATATGCATATAGCTTTGGTTGATAGTCCTCTTGGTTTCTACCGAGCTTGGTAAAGTCGATATTGATATCAATGACTTTTTGAATCATAGTAGCACACCGTATTTATTATTTGTTCTTTTCACGCATAGCGCGGTCAATTGCACGTTCTGCCTGTTTTTTTGCTTCGGTTTCGCGTTTGTCGTAGAGCTTCTTACCCTTGCAAAGCCCAATCTCAATTTTTACTCTTGAGCCCGAAAAATACACCGAAAGGGGAACGAGTGTATATCCTTCTTTGCCTTTAAGAGAAAATAATTTAATAATCTCTTTTTTGTGCATAAGGAGCTTTTTATCGCGCAGAGGGTCTCTGTTAAATATATTGCCTTTTTCATAGGGGCTGATGTGAATGCCCGTGGCATATATTTCACCCTTGTCGATTACGCAATATGAGTCTTTCAAACTAACTGCGCCCTGTCTTACCGACTTGACCTCGGTGCCGAAAAGCTGTACGCCTGCCTCATAGGTATCTTCAACGAAGAAGTCATGGTAGGCTTTTTTGTTTTTTGCAACTATTTTTATGCTTTTCTTTTTGTCCATGGCTACCTCCGTTAAAATGTTTTGAAATACTGCCATCAATACGACAGCCAAAACATTATATCACAGTTTGATTTATATTTCAAGTGGATTTTTGTCGAAAAAATCGCCCGTGCAAGCTACACGGGCGACAGAATTTTTTAGTTAAAGAATGTACTTATACTAAATCAGTCAACGTCTTCGATGATTTCTTCGGGAGGAACGTCCATCTTTTTGGGGTTTCTCATCAGTCTTTGAAGCATTTTAAATGCAGATGCGTAATAGTAACCGTCGCATATACGTTCATCGGTAACAACGCACATATCCGAATAGATCTTTTCTTCGACTTGACCTTCCGCATTAAGTTCATAAGCCTTGCGGCGCTTTCCAAAAGCTATGAAAAGGGGAACGTTTCCGAAATCATAGATATGGTGGAATATGGGAGGAATTCCAAGTGAGCCCATTGAAGTAATTACCATTGAAGCGTGGAAGGGGCTTACCTTGAGCAAGAATTTCGGAAGTATACCGAAATAGTCAAGCACTCGGAGCAGAAAAATTGCAAATTTCAGTACGAAACGGGGAATATAGTTGAGTATTCTTGCCGTCTTGTCAAAATCGCTTTCTGCCTGCTGCTTGCGGTATTCCTGAACCTGTCTGTCAAATTCGTTATAGATATCGACGGGAGTTGCGTCGGGTTCAAATATCATTTTTATGCACGTTTCGGGGGACGAGAGAGACATTTCTTTTTTTATGGTGATCGCAATTTCAATCTTGTTGCGGGCAAAGACCTGCTGTCCCGAGACAAAACGGTTAATCGCGGGGCGCTGTGAGACCGTTCTAACGTAAGCCGCGATAATGAGGTGAACAAGTCCGAAATGCTCGTAGCCTTCCGCGTGTTTTTCTTTTATGTATTCTTCTGCAGCAGTAATGTTGACGCTTGAAGAAAACATATTCATAGCGTCGCTGCGATATCTCATAATAAAAGGCATAAGCTTTATAATAGGGTCAATGTTCTTAAGCCGATAACCGTCGCTTCTATCGCCGAAGCGTCTTTTTCTTTTTTTCATAAAAAACTCCTTTATGTTAATAGGGGGTTAACTAATTGTACACATATTTTGTTGATATGTCAATAAGTTATATAAAACTTAATTATTAAATGGATAGAAAGGGGTGCTGCTACTCATACATTATATAGCCATTGACAAAAAAATAATTAGATGTTAAAATAAAAGAGCATATACACTCATCTGAATAAGAAATGAGGGAATATTTTGAATAAGTCAAAAAGAAATATGTATACAATGGATTTTAATCCGGAGGAAATGCTCGTTTGTTACAGCAAGGATTTTGGTGTTGTTGAAGTATATAAATCCATCAGAACAAATATAATGTACTCAATGCCCAAAACAGAAGGAGGCAAGGCAATTGTTATTACGAGTGCGACTGCAGGAGAGGGCAAGTCGATAACCTGCATCAATCTCGCGCTTACTTTTGCTCAGATGAATGCAAAGGTGCTTATTGTTGACTGCGACCTGCGTAAGCCCAAGCTTCACAGATATCTGAGAATTGAAAGAAAAGACGGTTTGTCAAACGTACTTTGTGGTTTCAGCGAGCTTGACACTGCAATTAAGGTCGGCGTAAAAGAAAACCTCGACGTACTTACGGCGGGCGAGATTCCCCCTAACCCCGCTGAACTGTTGCAGACTAATTCTTTTGCTTTGGTTATGAAAGAGCTGAAAAAAAGATACGATTATATTATCCTTGACACCTCTCCGATTAATATAGTTACGGATGCAATTTTCCCCATCAAACTCAGCGAAGGTGCGATACTTCTTGCAAAAAAGGATTACACGACCTATGATATGATTGAGCAATCTCTTGAAAAGATGAAGCGAGTCGATGCAAATATTATCGGTACTATTCTTATAGACAATAAAGAAAACGACAACATAGGATATTACAAAAAAAATAAATACGGATATCGTTACAAAGAATAAACAGGAATTATTTTGATGATTGATCTTCATTCGCATTTTCTGCCGAAAATAGATGACGGTGCAAGAAGCGTAAATGAAAGCATTGCGATGCTTGAGGAAAGCAGAAAGCAGGGAGTTGAGCTTTGCATCGGTACACCGCATATAACCATACACCAAGAAAACAGCATAAGAGATTTTCTTGAGAAACGCGGTGAAAGTATAAGACTTCTTGAACAGAAAATAAAAGAAACAAAAGCTGACGTTCCCGCTCTCTTATACGGTGCGGAAATATTTCTTGACAACGATATTTCGGCATATACAGACATATCAAAACTGTGTATTGAAAATACGAACTGTCTGCTTGTTGAGCTTTCGCCGTTGGCGTATAACGTTTCGTATGCCGAGTGGTTGTATTCGCTTACCATTAAGGGCTTTGTTCCAATAATTGCTCACGTAGAGAGATATCCATATATAAGAGAATTTATTTCAGAGCTTAGCGGAGTTAACGTTGTATATCAAATGAATGCGAAATCTCTGCTTAAGCATAAGTGGCTCAATTTTCTTACGGAAATTAACGAAAGCGGCAAGAGGGTTATTGTTGCGAGCGATATGCATAATACAGGTCTCAGAAAGAGTATGCTCGAAAAAGCAAGACACAAACTTGAAAAAAAACAAGCGGATATTGTAAATGAAGTTTTTTACAATATTGCGAAAGAACTTATAAAATAAAAAGAGTATATGGGCAGTCCATATACTCTTTTTGATTGCAAACAAAATGGCAGTATATGGGCTGTGCCCGTATACTGCCGTGTGTTTTAAAGCTCTTTTATAAAATCGTCGAGGAATGAAAGTTCGAGGCTTTCAATATCGCCCTCGTCGCATTTCTTTGCGATATTGCTGTCAATGGGAAGCTTTGCGATATGGTCAATGCCAAACTTTTCGGCAATGCTGTCAATGTGGCTCTCTCCGTATATAGAGTGCTTTTCGTTGCAGGAGGGGCATACGTAGTATGACATATTTTCAACGATACCATAAATCGGAATATCCATCATACGAGCCATTTTTACAGCCTTTTCAACAATCATCGAAACGAGCTCCTGAGGAGATGTAACGATGATTATGCCGTCAACGGGAATCGACTGGAAAACTGTCAACGGAACATCACCCGTGCCGGGAGGCATATCGATAAACATATAGTCAACGTCTTCCCAAACAACGTCTGTCCAGAACTGTTTTACCGTACCCGCGATAACGGGGCCTCTCCATACGACAGGATCTGTCTCATTCTGGAGAATAAGGTTTACCGACATAACGTCGATACCGCCCTTGCTTTTTGCGGGAAGAATTCCTCTGTCGTCGGCATAAGCCTTATCTTTAATGCCGAATACCTTAGGGATTGAAGGGCCTGTAAGGTCGGCGTCAAGGATGGCAACGCGGTTATTCTTTTTATTCATTGCGGATGCAAGCATAGACGTAACGAGGGATTTGCCGACGCCGCCTTTTCCGCTTACAATACCGTATACTTTTTTTACGCTGCTTGCTTCGTTAAGCTTTTCAATAAATGACTTGGGGTCTCTGTCTGCGCAGTTTTCAGAGCAGGTAGAGCAGTCATGTGTGCAGTTTTCGCTCATTTTTTCACCAAACCGTATATCAAAATATATGGTTATTCTCCTTATATTTTTTATCTTTCTAAGATATTATTATACCCCTATTTCAAAATATGTCAACCGATGATAAATTTTTTATTTATAAAATTGAAAAAAATTTATAGATATGTTATAATGTAAAAAAAGGTGAAAAAATACGAAAAGGGAGTATTTATGTCGACTTTTAATTGCAAAGAATATCAAGAGAGTTTATTGCAGTCAAAGGATATATCCGATTGCGAAAGAGTGCCTGTACCCAAGTGTGCCAAACACCAGAACTACATTTTTATCAGCTATTCTCACAAGGATTATAAAAAAGTTTACCACGACCTTGCGGCAATGTACGATTCGGGCGTGCGTTTTTGGTATGACGAAGAGCTTTTGGCAGGGTATGACTGGGACGACGAGGTGTACAAGAAGATAAACGATCCCCATTGCAGCGGCGTTATTTTCTATCTCAGCGAGAACTTTTTCAACAGCGATTCGATTTATAAAGAGATACTGACCACTATGGGCAGAAATCTCAAGCTTGAGTCCGAAAAGGTGGCAAAGGGATATTTTTGCGTAAATCTGACGAAAAACAGCCCCTCTTCTATGATAAAAAGCGCGCTGAGCGACGATATAAAAAGCGAACTCTTTGAAGATGACGACCAGAATTTTCAGGAGTTTCTTCTTGATGCATTCAGAGATTCGGCAACGTATATTACTCACGGTTCAAAAGGTTATCTTGAAAAGCTTCTCGTGCAGATACGCCGTCAGTTCAACGTAATCGACCTTACGGGAGACGACGCGTCTCTTACGGGAGATTACAAGGGCGAGATGCTTAACGGCAGACGTAACGGCTTTGGTGTTTGTACCTATGAAAACGGACAGGTATACGAGGGCGAGTGGAAAGATAACAAATATAACGGTAAGGGAAAACTTACTTATCCGGTCGGCGATCAGAGAGAATATCTTGAAGGTATTTTCCTGAACGGCAGGGCAAACGGACAGTGTATTTTCAGAATGAAAAACGGCGACGTGTATGAAGGAGAAATGCACGAAGGCAAAACTACCGGTTATTTCAAGTACACACAAAGCAACGGATATGTCTATGAAGGCGATCTTGTAAGCGGACAGAAAAACGGAAAGGGAAGACTTGTTTATCCGAAATCAAGTACTATTGAATATTACGAGGGCGATTGGAAGAACAACAACCCCAACGGAAAAGGTGTCATTATCTACAAAAGCGGTGGCTCGTATGAGGGCGATTTTTATCTTGGCAAGTGTCATGGACAGGGAGTATATTATTATCCGGAAAGCTCTCATTATGAAAAATATGAGGGTGCATTCGTCAACGACAAATACGAGGGTTACGGTTTAATAACGTATAAAAACGGCAAAACGTGGCAGGGCGAATGGAAGGCAAGTGCTCAAAGCACGGGCAACGGTTGCGTTGTTTACAACAACAAAAGAGTCTATGAAGGCGAATTAAAAAACGGAAAAACAGACGGTAAGGGCAGAATGACCTATGCCGAAAATGAAAAATGGGAATATTACGAGGGCGATTGGAAAGAAGGCGACATCGTCGGCAACGGCGTAATGAAATATAAAGACGGCAGTTGTTACGAGGGTGAATGGCTTAAAGCCAAATATGAAGGGCACGGAAAACTGAAGTATGAAGAAACCAGCCACATAGTTTCATACGAAGGCGAGTTCAAAGAGGGTAAACTTGACGGTTTCGGCAAGATACTCTTTAAAAGCGGTGTCATATATGAGGGAGATTTTTCCGAAGGAACTTATAATGGCGTCGGTAAGATGCTGTACGAAAAAACAAGTAACGCCGTTATGTATGAGGGCGAGTGGAAAAAAGGAGACCGAACGGGTTACGGGAAAACTGTATTCAGAAACGGCGAGATATACGAAGGCGAATATTTGAAAAACAGTTTCAACGGCAAGGGTACTTATATCTATGCCGAGTCTTCTAATATGCAAAAATATGAAGGTCAGTGGAAGACCGGCAAGAGAGACGGGTTTGGTAAACTTACCTTTAAAAACGGCGAGGTGTATGAAGGCGAATGGATTAACAATGAATATAGCGGCAAAGGTACTTTGACCTACGGACCGCAAACCGAGTTGGGTGTATATACGGGCGAATGGAAAGCAAATAAGTGCAACGGTCAGGGTGTCGTTACCTATAAGACGGGCGAAAAATGGGAAGGTACTTTTGAAAACGGCCTGAGACTGAACGGTTACGGTACGATGAAATATTCTTCCGGAAGAGTATATGTCGGAGAAATAAAAAATTTCAAGCTTAACGGCAAGGGTAAGATGGTATACGCCTCAAATGAACGTTTTGATTATTACGATGGTGATTGGCAGGACGACAAGTTGGGACCTGTCGGAATACTTACTTATAAAAACGGCGAATCGTATGAAGGCGAATGGAATGACGGCAAATATCACGGACAGGGCGTATTTACTTATAAACCCGACTCAAATTTAGAAAAGTATGAAGGAAGCTGGAAAAATGAAAAAAGAGACGGTTTTGGTAAGCTTACCTTTAAAAACGGTGAAGTTTATGAAGGTGAGTGGGTAAACGACGCATATTGCGGCAAAGGATTATATCTGTATACCGCAAGTAAGCTATTTGAAAAGTACGAAGGTTCTTTTGAAAAAAGCATACAAAACGGCTACGGTTTATTAACGTATAGAGACGGCACAACATGGCAGGGTGAATGGAAAGACGGAAAGTCCTATAACGGCGACGGTAAGATAATCTACAAACACGGGGCGTATTTCGGAACTGTTGTGAACGGAAAAGCTGAAGGAATAGGCAAAATGATATATAACGCGGGAGACGCGAGGGAGTCCTATGACGGAAACTTTGAAAATGGACTGATTAACGGTTTTGGAAAAATGATCTACAGAAACGGCGATATCTATGAGGGTCAATGGAAAGACGGAGTCCATGACGGTAACGGAAAGTTTACTTTTGCAAACGGTGCGGTCTACGACGGAGGATTCAAAGACGGACGGTATAACGGCCATGGTGTTATGATATATTCCCCGAATTACGAAATGTTCAAGAAATACGACGGAAATTGGAGTGACGGTAAGAAGTCGGGCGAAGGCAAAATGAAATATATAAGCGGTTCTTACTATAACGGACAGTGGGAAAACGACGTATTTAACGGGCATGGAACATATCATCAAAAGGGCATATTCGGTAAAACACGAAGCGGTCTCTGGGTGAACGGTAAATATGATATTTCCAACAGTAAATTCAGACAGTGGCTCTGGAAGTATTACGAAAAACGCAACAAAGACGACGATGATAGTATATAAAACAAGAATGTGTGAGGGCTTAGCCCCCACACATTCTTGTTTTATGCAATTTATTGTGTTAATTGCAACCGCAACCGTTATTCTTATTATCTCTGCAGTCAATGCCTGCTTTATCGAATGCGGGGTTATACATATAATAGTTTTTCTTTTCGCAAGATTTATCCTGCATAATTCTTAGTGCGTCGCCGAAACGCTGATAGTGAACTACTTCTCTTGCGCGAAGGAATTTGATTGCATCGGAAACGTCGGGATCGTCCGAAAGGCGCAGAATGTTGTCGTAGGTTACTCTTGCTTTTTGTTCTGCAGCAAGGTCTTCGTGAATGTCGGCAAATACGTCGCCTTTGACCGCCAGATAAGCGGTAGTAAAGGGCACGCCTGCCGCCGAAACGGGGTATATGCCTGTTGTATGATCGACGAAATATGCGTCAAAACCGGATTTTTTAATTTCATCAATGCTCAGGTTTCGTGTAAGTTGATATACGATAGAACCTATCATTTCTACGTGGCCAAGTTCCTCAGTTCCGACGTCTGTCAAAATGCCGATTACCTCGTTGTAAGGCATACTGTATCTCTGGTTAAGATAACGAAGGGAAGCTCCAAGCTCGCCGTCGGGTCCGCCGAGCTGTGTGATTATTGCCTTTGCAAGCTTGGCGTTTGGGGTTTTTATTTTTACAGGGTATTCAAGTTTCTTTTCATAGATCCACATATATATTATCCCTCACATTTCCAAGGCCAGGGCGAGTCGATCCAGTTCCACGTGTCGCCCTTGGTTGAATTTGCGGTCAAAGGACCGTATTTTTCTTCGTATTCGTTGCGCAGATGATTTGCCTTTTCTCTCGTTGCGTAGAAATATTCCAGCGCTTTATTGCAGTACGGATATACGTCAAGGTAAAGATTTGCCTCGATAAGCTCGAAATCGGCAGTCTGCACTTTTTTGAGCATTTTTTCTCTTTCTGTCATAACAGGCAGCAGCCTCCCTTTCCGTTTTTGTAGCCTTCAAAGGGCTTGTTAAGCTCCATAAATATTGTTCCCTCGGTAAAGCCTTTATCACAGGGATAGAGGTTTTGCCAATTCTGGTAGGGAGAATAAACCATTCCGAGCTTGTAGTTCATCTCTTCGGTGTTGGCGTAGCTGCGGGGGGTATATGAACAGCCGCATTTGTCTGACGTTCTCCTGTTTGCCGCGTAATTTCTTTCGGGCGCACAGCCGCAGGCAGTGGGCTGACGGTAACAGCCTCTGTTGTAATTCATAAATTACTTCTCCTTAATTTTTAAGTCAAATTTTTTGTTGAAAAGAATAAATCTCCTCGATGTATAATATGCTTTATGGGGGAGATTGGGCACTCGTAATTTTTTTGCGTGTTTCAAAATTCTGCAATTTCTACCAAAATGATAAATGCAACAAAAAAATTAGTTAAAAATCGTTCAAAATATATATTTACAAATCGACAAATATGAGTTATAATAGGGAATGGTAAACTCACAGCAGCACGACAGATCGATTATCTTGTGAAATATCAATCTTATGATATTTTTTGTACATAAAGATAATGCTCTGTTGTGTTTTTCTTTTTAGCCAAAACCGTCGGTATATGTGCTATGCCCATATACCGACGGTTTTTATTATGTTTCCCTCAATAGATTAAAGGAGTTATACAAATCAAGCTTTCCGTAGCCCCACTGAAAGTTGGGATACATCATATTATTATCCCGCTCGCAGCCGCGTATAAGATATCCTTTTATCTGAAAAGTATCGAGAGTGGGCGCATTTCCTTCGACAATGCCCCATTGCAGCATAAGCGCGCAGGCGCCCGTTGTAATGGCGGCAGAAACGGATGTGCCGCTCATAACTCCCTCGCTTCGAGGATAATATCCTATAACTCTTACTCCGGGAGCTACAAAGTCGGGTGAATTTGACGGCATTCGTGTGGGGCCCCACGAAGAATTAATAAAAAGGCTGTTGTCTGAATTGTTATAAGCCCCGATCGTTATCACCGCTGACGAAGTGCCTGGAACGGTAATGGTTGAATACGGGTCAGGTTCAAGAAACTCAATACCCTGATAACCGACGCTTGAAATAGGCAGATATGCGTCCACTTTGCCGTCAAGTACAATATCACCGTAGAGGGTTATTGTCCAAAGTCCCGGAGTGGCGTTTTCAATCTTTATGATAGTAGCCTGCCCCGAGCTTATGGACAGGGGAAAATAATATTGTATTGTAACTTTGGCTTTTTCAAGTACGAGGCGGGATGTATATGAAGTACCGCCTTTTGCGGGGATTCTGCCTACGATTTCACCGGTAGGCGAGGTAAGGGAAACGGATATCCTGTCGGATGCCGAGTTGAGTAAAGACAGATATATTCCGCTTCCAGCGTTTTCGTTGTTGACGGTAAAATTGACTTGCCCTCCCTGTGTTACGTTCACCTGTGCGTGATGCCGTTCTTGGCTTTCGTTACCTGCTGCCGCACAGATGCATACGCCCGTTATGTTTGCCGCCATACCTATGTACTGTTCAAAAAGTGTATTGCCGTCGTGCGAGCCGCTGTTTGTTCCGACGCCGAGACAGATGGCGACGGGTCTGCCGAGCTCCCTTGCTTTTTGGAGTATATATTCTATGCCGAGCATAACCGACGTCGATTCGTATACGTTTTCGTTGTCTTCTGGTACAAGATAATTATTTCGGATAAACTCTCCTGCTTCTTTAAGCTTAACAACCACAAGCTCAGAGTCGGGGGCTGCCCCCTTAAAGTTGCCGGATTCGCGACCCGATGCTAACGATGCGAGAAAAGTTCCGTGTCCGTTTTCGTCCCTGCTGGGCACGATATCGTATGGAGTGCGGCTTTGCAATGCCTCATTTATCATACTGTTCGTATATTCAGTACCAATGTAAAAATTATCTGGAGGATTGCCGGAAATTGTCTGGTCATATATTGACACTATCTTGCTTGTACCGTCCTCAAACCTGAATATCGGGCTTGTGTAGTCAATTCCCGTGTCAATTATTCCGACAAGTACACCCCGTCCCGTAAGCTCAAGAAAAGACTGTTCCTGAACTTGAATTATTCCGGCACTCTCCAGAGCCGAGCGGTCGAGCAGTCCCATCGCATAGGGCAGAGAAGAATAAAAGTTTGTTCCGAGTATGTCGGAGAGCCTTTCTATATCGGAGTTATTTACGTATCCGAGAATAAAATAGTCGGACAGTATTTGCGTAACTCTGACAAACGGATAGTTTTGTATCTCGTTTATGTAATATTCATTTGCCCTTATGACAAAATCTGTAGTGTCAGGGGCATTTGCGAATTCGTTTAGACTTTCATTATTCAAAATACCATTCCCCCTTTGTAGTTATTTAATAGATCAAGTGTGTCTGAAATGCATAGCGTACCGTAGCCTTGTATCCTGTTGGGGTATACGTTGTTTGAGTTTCTCCTTGCGCCTTTCTGGATAAAGGCTTTTACTTTTTGACCGTACAAAAAAGGGTCGTTTCCTCTGACTATGCCCCATTCCATAATAAGAGCCGATGCGCCCGTAACAAACGGGCACGCCATACTGGTTCCCGTATATCTCATATATCCGCCGCCCTGTCTTGTTGTAAGTATATTAACGGAAGGGGCAGATACGTCGGGTTTTACGTATACGTTGTTTCGGGTATATCCTCTGCCCGAAAAAGCGGCAGGGGTGTTAGTATATTGGTCATAACCTGCCACAGATATAACGTTTTGCACGGTAGACGGCAGAGTGAGTGTAACGTTTATGTCCGGAAAGGAAAATGCCGTATTGTTGGTAACGTCTTCAAGAGTAGGAAGCCATATATCGAATCTGCCGTCAGTTATATCGGCGCCGTAGGCTTCAAGCGACCAAATCCCCTCGCGAATGGAAATATCATTGCTTTCCATTAATATATACATATCCTGATACTGTGTATACGTTGTGGGCTGACCGTAAAATACGGTAATATTAGTATCCGATAGGGTGAAATTATATACACTTTGCGTAGGAATAAGTTCCACCGAACGCATACCTGTTGGAGAGATTAGCCTGAAATACATTGTGTCAACGAAGTTTTTCCAAATGGTAATATAAATTTTTGAGGGGGCATTTGAGACAGAAAATGGAATGTCAAGCGTTTGTCCGTTTTGTAAGATTGCAGAATAGTGATGGGATGCACTCCCCTCGTTTCCCGTGGCGGAAGATATTACGCATTTCCACTCGTTAGATGCTTCATTTACGTATTGCTCAAACAGGGAGTTACCGTCGTGCGAGCCGTTATTTGTTCCGAAGCTTAAATTAATTGAAATGGGGAGATTAAGCTCTTTCGCCTTATCAATGGTATATTTTATTGCCCTCATAACCTCGGTGGTACGAGGAAATGCGCCGTTGCCCCGTCTGCCGAGTTTAACGGCTATTATTGACGAATCTGGCGCGATACCTCTTTCTCTGCCATCCGATGAGTTACCGTTTCCGCAAGCTATTCCCGCTACCGCCGTTCCGTGTCCTATGTCGTCGCGAAAATCCAGTACGCTGTAGGGAGAATCAGACATAAGGGCTGTATCTATCATATCCTTTGTATATTCTGCACCCGACCGAAATCCCATAGGGGGAGTTCCGTCGGCAGTCTGATCCCATATATATAATATACGGCTTGTGTTGTCGGAATTTTTAAAATCGGGATGTGTATAGTCTATTCCCGAGTCGATTATGCCTACAGCCACCCCGTTGCCTGTCAGAAAATAAGGCTCGCCCTGCGCTCTTGAAGCGCACACAAAAGAACGGCTGAAGGAAAGTTCATAAGTAAGCGTTTTCGGAAGCTCAACGTATATTATGTCAGGATTTGTATACAGTGTCCTTATCTGTGTTGTACTGCCCGTTATGATGGCAAAATTGTTGTCGAGTATTTCAATGCTATCAAAACTGTCTGCATATACGGATATGTCGTTAACGTATTTTACGATAACTTCGAGTCTGCCTTCCGAAAGGGGAGGTAGAATAAAATCTGAAATTCTTTCGTTGATATCGGCTGTAATATTCATCATTCCTTTTCGTTTTTTATGGCAGTATATGCTTTTGATGCATAAGTTGTTATAAAGTAAGTCTACGAGGTGATTATTTTGCAGAATCAAAGCAGTTTTCAGAGAGGATTTTTACGGGTTAGTGTATATGAAGAAAACGAAGGTAAACCGCTCAACAACGTAAGCGTTACAATAAGCGGTGCAGGGGAAGACGGCGAGATAATTGAAAGGATAACGACAGACTCTTCGGGAAACACCGAAACGATAGATCTGACAGCGCCCGATATTGAGTTTTCACTAGAACCCGACTCGCGCGTAAAACCGTATTCCGAATATGACGTAGAGGTAAACGTTGACGGCTATGACCCCGTCAAGATTGAGGGTGTGCAGATATTACCCGATACGCTTGCATTGCAGAATATAATTCTGAACAAAAGGCAAATAAGCTTTCCGAACCAAAATAATATATTTATATTACCGCATACGTTGTGGCAGACGTTCCCGCCTAAGATTCCGGAAGAATCGGTAAAGCCATTGCCCGAGGGAGAGGGATTTATCGTTCTTCCCGAGCCTATAATTCCCGAATTTATCGTTGTTCACGACGGTGTACCGAGCAACAGTTCGGCGCAGAATTATTACGTACCTTTTAAAGATTATATAAAAAACGTGGCAAGCTGTGAAATATACTCGACTTGGCCGATTGAAACGCTTGAAGCCAATATTCTCGCCATAATATCATTTACGCTTAACCGCGTATATACCGAGTGGTACAGGGGAAAAGGATATGATTTTACCATAACAAATTCGACGGCATACGATCAGGCGTTTGTTTACGGAAGAAATATTTTTTCGGAAATATCCGAGGTAGTTGACTATCTGTTTACTACGTACATAACAAAGCCTAATATACGTCAGCCTCTCTTTACGCAGTATTGCAACGGAAGCAACGTAACGTGCCCCGGCTGGTTAAGCCAGTGGGGATCAAAGGAGCTTGGCGACAGAGGGTATGATGCGGTTGAAATATTACGACAGTATTACGGAAGCGAAATATATCTTGCGGCGGCAGAAGAGGTTGCGGGTGTTCCTTTGTCATATCCCGGAGAGGCTTTAATCGTAGGTAGCGAAGGGGGAGCTGTGAGGACCATACAAGAACAGCTGAACGCAATATCAGACAACTACCCTGCCATACAGAAAGTAAGGGTTGACGGCGTATACGACGAGCAGACTGCAAGCTCTGTCAGAAAGTTTCAGGAGATATTTGATCTGCCGCAAAGCGGTATTGTCGATTTTGGAACGTGGTATCAGATATCAAACATTTACGTTGCGGTTGAAAAACTTGCGGAGGGATAAAATAAGCACACAATTGAAATTGTGTGCTGAAAATAAAAATGTGTGGTTTTAACCACACATTTTTTATTCTTTATCGAGGTAGTTGACGGGTTCACCCTTTGTAACGCGGATAGCGTCATTAACGATCTTCTCAACTCCGTCTTTCAGAACGTAGAATTCGCCCTTGCCGTTCAGAGTATAGAAGCAGCGGCGTGTTGCATAAGGATAGAAAGCAAATTCCATCTTTTTGCCTTTTGTCGTTATAACGGTAACCTTTGCAAGAAGCTCAAGACCCTTTTCATCTTCAACGTCTGCGTAGGTTACGAGGTTTGTCGTCAGTATTCCCATATAGAAATGTCTGAAATCCTGAGAACTCTTTACGTATTTTCCGTTGCTTTTCATTTTGACATCAAGGTTTTTGATGGTTGTAACGGTACCCGTAACGGGATTTTGCTCACTTTCGCCTTCGGAGAAATAGAGCAAGAAGGTTTCTTCAAAATCTTTCGACGAAACGCTTATGCTTGAGACCTCTTCTATATCTAAGTTTACAAGGGGCTTGTTAATAAAGTTCAACAGACCCCATTCGAGAAAAGATAACGTGTCTTTACTCATCGCACATACTACGTTAAACATAAGAGAGTACGCGTAATATATGCCGTTTTCGTCCTTTTCGCTTATAAGAATATCGTTGTCAATTCCGTTGTGAGTGAAGAGCAGTTCATAAGCAGGCTTTTTAAGATTGTATTTTTCAAGGACATCATCCGAGACTAATTTTTCATCTTTGCCTAAAGCAACAACGTATTCGCCGCTGAATTCCATAAAGCTCTGGAGAAGAGAGTCATAATTGTCGGAAACCGAATATTCTGCGGGGAAATCCATTCTGTATTTGACAAACTCCTCGTATTTATTGCCGTTTTCATCGGTAGTCGTTTGGGTTTCTGTGTTAATCTTGACGAATGGCGTGCCGCCCTTTACAATTATGAAATCTTTGACTGCAAAATAGTTCGTCTGTGTTGACGGAAGGAAGAGCATCGGGGAAATAAGGTTGGTTACGGGAGCGAGAAGTGTCTTTGAAATAGAAGCTTCAACAATATATACAGCGTCTCTGCCTGAGTATCTTGCGTAGTAACCTGCGCCCGTAGGAATCATTTTGCCGATATAAACCGTGTGTGTTATTCCATCCCTTGTTTTCAGAACGTAGGAGGCGGGATTGTCTTTTTCGCCAAGGCCGTATTCGCTGAAATTATCTGCTTTTGTCGTAACTCTTTTCATCGTGTTGGGGTAACCTGCCGACGTTACGAGTGTCGCTATCATTTCATTATTATAAGGCGCATTGGTATAGTCTTTGATGAAAAAGTCTTTTTTGTCTTTGTCATAAAAGAAAGTATAGCTTCCGTGTGTATTCTGAACTTCGATGGACTCAAGGTTAGCTCTTTCAACCTGATCAAACATAAGGATCGAGTTTGCCGAACCAAGCACCTCGCCGTCAAGCAGTTCGATGTTATCATGATTATGGTTATCACGGAGAAGCGGATCGACAAAAACGAAATATCCGATTGTCATAAGAATAAACAGTACAGAGAGTACCGAAATAAGAATAATTCGCTTTTTTATCATAAGTGTTTTCTCCTGATTTGGATAATAGTGCCTACTGTAAATACAATAACGGGAGCAATAATGCAGATTGCGAGAGTCCAGTTATTTGCTGCTTCTTTGGTTATTTCAAGCGACTGATCCTCGAGATATTTGTGCTCAAGATCGTTAGGAATGGTTTCTTTACCCATAATACGCATTGCCGCATAGAGAATATCGCTGTTTGCATAGGCGTTGGTGTGCAAATATGCGTCCGTTGCAAAGTCTGTTGAGCCTACAACCATTACGTATGACTGATACGCCTGATTGTTCACATACTGTGTTTCCTGAGTAAGAGTTACCAGATTGTAAGGAGCTTTAGCGGTATAGTCGGAATTTTCGTTATAGGGGAATGCCTGTGCCGAGCTGTACGACTGGAGTACGGGGGAAGCGTGTCTCTGAGAGAGGGAATTGGTAGAGTCCGTACCGTTTACGTTCCATATTATCGAAAGAGGACGCGCGTTATTTACCACTGTTTTAGGAGCAAGGTCCATTTTTGTAAGTTCTTTGTAGAGTGTCGAACCCATAGTCTCGGTAGGATAGAAAGCGTTGAGCTTTAATCCGTCGTTTGAGAAGGAGTTTTCAAAGTCTTTTATAACCGCGCTTTCAAGCTTGATACCCCATTCTTCGAGCAGGGATTCAAATTCGGGGAGCTCGGGGGTCTCGGGATCGACAAATACCATAAGATTACCGAGGTTGTTGAGATATTTTACAATCTTGTCGATTTCGTTGACTTCATCGTTCATACCCCAGAAATCTCTCTTGGGATCGTTAACGATGAGCACCTGAGCTTCCTCGTTAAACTCTTCTTTTGTTAAGTCTATGGTTTTTACTTCATAACCTGCGTTTTCAAAAAGCTTCCAGAGATCAGGGCGGTTATTGGCACTGCCTACTGTCTCTCCGTGGCCTGTAGAAAAATACGCAATAGGACTGTCGGAGCAGAGTTGAAGAATAGCCGTAGTAAACCTGAGTTCTCCGTCAAAGGCGCGAACCACGCCCGAATCACTGTCAGTTGCAAAGAACGATTCCTGCGTAAAAGTACGGAAGTCTGTATCGCTTGTAACAACTACGCTGGTGGTCTTAATTCTTGTGTTTGAGCTGCTTGAATATTTCTCAATAAGAGAAGGATTGGTCAATATGTCGATATATTCAATGCTGATATTGTCATAGGCTTTTTCATACTCTTTCGCGCACTGATAGATAAGGTTTTGCGCTTCGTCTTCAATAAGAGTATCGAGGGGCTGGCAGAAGTTGATCGTAATCTTTTTGTCAACGTCCTTCAAAAGTTTACGCGAAGCATCCGAAAGAGTGAAGAGCTGGTTTGTCGTCATATCGATGCTCCAGAGGAATTTGCCTGCAAGCGATGAAAAGATAATGTTGAATATAATTACGGCTGCAACGCATACGCAGGTAAATATTACTGCGGCAGAGCCATACTTAAATTTCTTATTAGAAAAGAATTTTTTTGTGTTTTTCATTTTTATGCCTCACTTTCATCAAGAATTATTCCCAACGGCGTTTTTCGAAAACGCGCACTGTGAGGAACAAAAATACGAATGCAATAGAAGCGTAGTAAACAATAGCGCTGAAGCTGAATTCACCGTAGGTAAAGGGGAAGAAGCGGGTGAAAATGGACAGCCAGTTTACCAGCACTCGAAGAGGAGTGAAGTTAATATATGAGCCGACGATGCCGAGAAGGAGCATCAAGAAGAGTATTGCCATTGTTCCGAAAGCGGCAATGAGCTGGTTTTCGGTTAATGCTGATACAAATACACCGACTGCAATAAAAGCAGCTCCTACGAGGAGTATGCTTATAATATTTCCGAAAATAATCGCTGTTGAAGGTTGTCCGTATTCATAGAGAACGACAAAGTTGCAAGATCCGACGAGGAAAGTAGATGCAAAAATTGTGTATGCCGCGAGGAATTTTGCAAAAACCATGCTCCAGAGGCTTACGGGAGATGTCAGCAAAAGCTGTTCGGTCTTCAGCTTACGTTCTTCCGAGAAAAGCTTCATCGTAATAAGAGGAAGGATAACTACGAAAGCGAAAATCATCAGAGTAAAATAAAGAGAAACGTTGCTGTTTTCAAACTGCTGAAGTGTGCAGTATGAGAATATAGCACCGTTAAGTGCAAGAAAAATACCAACGAAGATATATCCGATCGACGTTGAGAAATAAGAACGGAGTTCTCTTTTGAAAATTGCCAACATAAATCAGTTACCTCCTTGAGTCTTTTTTGAACGTTTTGATTTTTCCTGTTCGGGTTTCTTATCGACAAGAGAAATAAATATGTCTTCCAAAGTCGCCCCCATAGCCTGAACGTTAATGAGCGGCCAGTTATTGCGCGCAAGAAGATAGAAGAGTGTTTTTCTTATATCGACGCCGGGCTGGCTTTCTATCATAAACGAGTGGCTGTCCATATCTGCTCCGCCGAGATATTCAACGTAATTTATGCCCTGCATGGACTTAAGCTCTGACAATACCTCTTTCTGAGGGCCGCAAATCTGTACTTCAAAGCGTCTGTTGCCCTGAATAAGATTTGAGAGGTTTTCTCTCTTTTCGTTTGCGACAACTTTACCTTCATTAATAATAATGATACGGTCGCATACTGCCTGAGCTTCGGGAAGAATGTGTGTGCTGAGAATAACTGTATGGTTCTTGCCAAGAGTTCTGATAAGGTTTCTGATCTCAATGATCTGCTTAGGGTCAAGACCGATGGTAGGCTCGTCGAAAATAATTACTTTCGGGTTACCGATAAGTGCCTGTGCGATACCTACACGCTGTTTGTAGCCTTTTGAAAGGTTCTTGATCATTCGTTTGTATACGTTTGTAATTTTTACGACGTCGCATATTTCTGCGATGTGTTTTTTTCTGTTAAGCTTACAGCCTTTGAGGTCGTATACGAAATCAAGGTATTCCTGAACCGTCATATCCAGATAGAGAGGCGGTTGTTCGGGCAAAAAGCCTATTTTCTTTTTTGCTTCCATAGGCGACTCGAAAATATCGATGCCGTCAATTTCTGCTTTACCCGACGTTGATGAAAGATAGCCGGTAAGCATATTCATCGTCGTGCTTTTTCCTGCGCCGTTAGGACCGAGGAAACCGACGATTTCGCCCTCTTCGACAGTAAAGCTTATATCGTTTACAGCTTTTTTGTCGCCGAAGTGCTTAACCAAATGGTCAATTTTTATCATTGTTTATCCCCCTGTAAATGAGATTATTATTTTTTAATTTTAAAAAGGACGGTGTCCTATTATTTTTTACTTGGTTTTTGCAAGCGTTGAAATTCCCGAAGAAAGCACGTCGAAAAGACTGTCGATATCTTCTTTGGTGTTTTCTTCCGAAAGGCTTACTCTCAAAGAAGAATCCGCTTCCTTTTCGGATAGTCCGAATGCAAGGAGCACGTGGCTTGCTTTTTTTGCGTGGTTTGACGAGCACGCAGACCCGCTCGATACGAATATGCCCTTGCTCGAAAGATAGTGAAGCATAGTTTCGCTCTTTATATCGGGAAGGGTAAAATTAATAATATATGGAACATAGTTTATGGGTTCGTTTAATTTTACAATTGAAGAAAGCTTTTCGTTTGCATAACTTCTCAGCTCTTTAAGTTTTGCGCAGTTATCAGATAAGCTTTCCTGCATATAGCCTGAAGCACCGCCGAAACCGCATATACCGAGCATATTTTCGGTGCCCGAGCGGTAGTTGCCTTCCTGACCTCCGCCGCAGATTACAGGCACTATGCGCTTTGTCTTGATTACGTCTGCGCATACGTAAAGAGCGCCGCAGCCTTTCGGACCGTGTATTTTATGCGAACTTACCGTACACATATCAACGTGCATTTTTGCGGGGAAGAAGGGTATTTTCATAAATCCCTGAACGCAGTCGGTGTGCGTTGTAACGTTCGGGTTAATTTGTTTTGCTGTCTTGAAAATATTTTGTATATCGTATAATGCTCCCGTCTCATTGTTTACGGTCATAACCGAAATAAGAATTGTGTTTGAATCGACGTATTTCTTTACGTCTTCGATATTAACCGCACCTTTTTCCGTTTTCAGATATACAACGTCAAACCCCTCGTTTTCGAGCATCTTGAAAGGAGTGAGGACTGACGGGTGTTCGCTGTCTGTGGTAATAATTCTTTTACCCTTATTCGAGGGTTTCGCGTGAGCGCAACCGAAAATAGCAAGGTTGTTTGCCTCGGTGCCCCCGCTTGTGAATATAATTCTGTCGCCCGAGCTTTTTCTTATTCCGAGTGCTTTAAAAATATTATCTCTTGCGCTTTCTTTCAGTTTTTCCGCCTCAAATCCTACGCTGTGGAGGGAGGAGGGGTTTCCGAAAATTTCGAGCGCTTTTTGTATATTATCGACTGCCGCTTTGCAGAGCGGGGTGGTCGCGCTGTTGTCAAGATATATCATTTTGTTTTCTTTCTTATTTCTTCTTAAAAGCGAAGTTATCAAGAATTTTCTGTACGTCTTCCGCGTTTGCGTCATAGTTTTCGGAAAGGGCAGTATAAGTGAAATAGTATATGGTAGCGCCCTTTATGCAGATAACCTGCATAAATTTGTAAGTGTTTCCTGCGAGAGAGGCTGTATATTCAAGTTTTTTCGCTTCAACGCCGTCAAGTATCATCTTCTGTGGATAGCCTTCGCTCATTTTCAACTCGTCGAGGTTTGCCGTAAGCTCATCTGTGTACTGCTTTACGTAGTCGTCGAGAGGTTTAAGCTCTTCAAGATTATACTGCGTCATAGAAATATTTGAAAGGTCAGAGTTGCTGACATAGGCGCTGACAACTCCTGTTGAAAGGTCCTGAATCCAGTGAGCCGGAATGTATATATTGTAGTCAAGCTTGTCCGAGCTTTCGACTGCCTTCATACCGTCGGGAGCGCCCTCTGTATTTTTGCTGCAAGAGCAGAGAAGTGTAAAGCAAAATACTACAGCTAAAAACAATGCGAGAAATTTTTTCATAATATCTACCTCTGAAAATATATTGTATTTGAATTAATTGTCCAAAACCTGCTGAGCAGCGTAAAGTATGCCAATCTTACCGCTTTCATATGTTAGTCCGCCTTGAAAATACGCGATATATGGCTCTTTCATAGGACCGTCGGCGGAAAGTTCTATAGATGCCCCCTGCGTAAATGTACCCGCTGCCATAATAACGGCATCAGAATAACCGGGCATATCCCACGGCTCCGGAGTAACGTAAGCGTCGACGGGCGAGCCTGCCTGAATACCGCGGCAAAAAGCACAAAGCTTGTCCCCGCTAAGCATATGTATTGCCTGAATTATGTCATAGCGCTCGTCGTTCCAAGAGGGATTGGTATGATATCCGAGTTTTTCGAAAATATAAGCAGAAAATGCCGCAGTCTTAAGCGCCTGTGCAACCGTGTGTGGCGCGTAGAAAAAGCCCTTGTACATACTTTTCATTGTGTTAAGTGTACAACCCGCTTCAGCACCGATGCCTACTGATGTGAGTCTGTATGAAATAAGCTCAATAGCCTTTGCGCTTCCTGCAAGATAACCGCCCGTTTCAGCCATACCGCCGCCGGGGTTTTTGATAAGTGAGCCTGCGATTACGTCAGCGTCGGGCTCGCTTTCTTCAACGAATTCGCCGTAGCAGTTGTCAATAAATACGTATGCATCGCTTACCGATTTTACCGCTTTATATACCTCGTTCATTTCCGATACGGGAAGGGTGGGTCTGTCAAGATACCCCTTTGAGCGCTGGAGATATACCACTTTTATTTTTTCTGATTTTAATATTTCAACAAGCTTTTCTATATCGACCTTGCCGTTTTCGGTAAGCTCTATCTGCTTATATACTATGCCGAAATTCATCAGACTTCCGTTGCTGTTTCCGTCATTTTTTATACCGATAACTTCATCAAGTGTGTCGTAAGGCTTTCCCGTAACCGAGAGCATAGTGTCGCCTGGACGGAGAAGCCCGAAAAGTCCCGTCGAAAGAGTGTGTGTTCCCGAAATAAGCGTATGTCTGACGAGAGCAGCCTCCTTGCCGAACACTTTTGCATATATTCTGTCAAGAGTGTCTCTGCCTCTGTCGTCGTAGCCATAGCCGCACGAGCCTGCGAAGTGGGCTTCAGCTACCCGTTCTTCGCTGAAGGCTTCGAGTACTTTTTTCGTGTTTTTAAAAGCAATTTCATCAAACTTGGCAAATCTGTCTTTGAGGGCGATCTCCGCCTCGTTTGCAAGTTCGAGTAATTTGTCTGAAATAACCATATTATTTATATCCTGTTCAAAACTATATCTTTGTAATGCCTGCCTCTGATCTCAAAATTTTTAAAACGGTCAAAGCTGGCTGCTGCAGGAGAAAGCAAAACAATGTCTCCTTTTTCTGCCGACTTATATGCGGTAATTACCGCTTCATCAAAATCGCAGACTTCTTTTACGATGGTTTTTTGCGTATCAAATTCTTTACATTCATCGAATGCTTTTTTGATTTTGTCGGCACAAGCGCCCGTAAGTACTACGCATTTTGCTTTTTCTGCCATAACGGGTGCTAAGGGGGAATAGTCAAGGTTTTTGTCGTAACCGCCGCAGATAACCACAAGATTTCTTTCTTTAAATGCACTCAGAGCCGCCATTGTTCTTGTGGGAGTTGAATCGATAGAGCCGTTATAGAACCTGATTCCGTTTTTCTCAGTAACGTATTCAAGGCGGTGTTCAACACCCTTGAATGTTGTGGCTACTTTTGTAAATGCAGTTTTATCAACGAATTCTGACGTAGCCCCTATTGCCGCCATATAGTTTTCTACGTTGTGTATGCCGGGGAGAAGAATATCCTTTGTTTCGAGTGCCTTTTCGCTATTTACGTAGATAACGCCGTCTTCTTCATAAATATCGCTCTTGTTTTTGCTTGAGAAGAAAGTTACGTTATCTTTAACTTCTTTTGCCATTTCAAGAGTAATGCTGTTTTCGGCGTTGGTTATAAGCTTAATGTTTTTTCTGTGCCTGTAAATATTTTTCTTAGCGTCAATATATTCCTGATAATCCGTATGATAGTCAAGGTGATTGGGGGAAATGTTGGTAATTACGGCAATCTCGGGTGAAGATGTCATAGTGTGGAGCTGGAACGAAGAAAGCTCAACTACGGCAAAGTCCTCTTCCGACATTTTGTCAACGTCGGGGAGAAGGGGCTTGCCTATGTTTCCGCCCAGCCAGACTTTTTTACCGCCCGCTTTAAGTATTTCGGAAATAAGCGTAGTGGTGGTGGTCTTTCCGTCGCTTCCCGTAACCGCGATTATTTTGCAGGGGCAGAGGTCGAAAAATACCTGCATCTCGCTTGTAAGAACAGCCCCCTTTTTAATCGCGTCGACAAAGCCTTGCTTGTCATAGCGCAAGCCGGGAGTGCGGAAAATAATCTCGTCGTCTATGTTGTCGAGATATTCTTTACCGCATATAAGCCTTACACCTTTTTCTTCGAGAGAATATGCAATTTCACCGAGAGCTTGTTTTTCTTTCATATCGCGCGCAGTAACGCTTGAGCCCGCGGAAAGAAGAAAATCAATAAGCGGAAGGTTGGATACACCGATTCCGCAAACGGAAATTCGTTTGCCCTTTATGCTGTCTTTATAGTTTTGAATTTTGTCAGTAATAACAATCACCCTTACAAAAATATTCGGCCGGAAAATGTAAATCTATTATATTATATATAAATCTTTCCAATATATCAACCGATTTCACAAAAAATTCACTTGATTTCACAATATTTTCACCTAAACAGCGTATTTGAAAGCATAGAAAATGAGGTGATTTGTCGAAAATAAACAAGTTGTCGTTTTTTGGTTAAATTTACTTGCAAGACTGAAAAAAGTGTGTTATAATTAAATATCTATATAGTAAATTAGGGCTGTACTGTTCAGGTACAGCGGAAAGCGAGAAAAAATATATGAGCGAAGCTTATTTGTCGAGAGGCGTTTCCGCCGAAAAAACAGACGTTCACAACGCGGTAAAAACATTGGATAAGGGCGTTTTCAAGGGTGCGTTCTGCACACTTATGCCTGACCCCACTGGTAACGAAGAATACTGCTCTGCAATGCACGCAGACGGCGCGGGAACAAAATCCTCTCTTGCATACATAAAATTTAAGGAAACGGGCGACTACACAGCATTTTCCGATATCGCTCAGGACTCGATGGTAATGAACCTCGACGACCTTCTTTGTGTCGGCGCGACAGAGGGATTTATTATGTCGAATACGATAGGCAGAAATGCTCACCGTGTTGACGGAAAGGCTATCGCAAACGTTATCAAGGGTTATTCTGCATTCGTTGAAAAAATGCGTAAGTACGGTGTTGATATTACGATGTGCGGCGGTGAGACCGCTGACGTCGGCGACCTCGTTCAGACACTTATCGTCGATTCGACTTTCTTCGTAAGAATGAGAAGAGACCACGTAATCAACTGCGATAATATTAAAGCAGGCGACGTTATCGTCGGTTTTGCATCGTCGGGACAGGCTGTATATGAGGATAAGTACAATGCAGGTATGGGTTCAAACGGACTTACTGCGGCAAGACACCTTCTTCTTTCCCATGAATATGCTTCAAAATATCCCGAAACTTTCTCCAACACGATTCCCGATGCACAGGTTTACTGTGGAAATTATAAGTTCACCGATATTCTTCCCGGTACGAACGTAACTGTAGGCGATGCTATCCTTTCGCCCACAAGAACTTACGCTCCTATCGTAAAAGAAATTCTCGAAGCGAAGAGAGAAGCCGTACACGGTATGGTTCACTGCACGGGCGGAGGTCAGGTTAAGTGCAAGAACTTCGGCATCGGACTTCACTACATCAAGGATAACCTTTTTGACGTTCCTCCGCTTTTCAAGGCAATAGGCGAAAACTCCGACGTAGGTACGGCAGAAATGTACAGAATCTTCAATATGGGTCATAGACTCGAAGTGTTCTGCTCGCCCGAAGACGCTGACTTTATGATTAAAACCGCTGAAAAATACGGTGTTGAAGCAAAGGTAGTCGGTAGAGTAGAAGCGAGCGACACGGGCGTAAACAAGGTTACAATCAAACACAACGGCGAAGAATTCAACTATTAAAATAAACCGATAAAAGAGGGTGCAAAAATGCGCAAAAGAATATTGACAGTCGGCAGAGCCGATATGAATATGATATTGAATACAAGCGCTATTCCTGCGGCAAACGGCGTGGTCGAGGGACTTAACTATTCGTATGCCCCGGGAGGCGGCGGAAGCGTTGCGGCAGTCTCTTTTGCGAAATTGTCTGCGGACTCCGTTTTTTGCGCGCGCGTAGGCGATGACGAAAACGGCATAAGACTCATAAAATATTATAACGACTGCGGTGTAGATACAAGATACATAACGAGGGACAGCGAGGTCGATACCGGTTTTAGTGCGCTTATTAACGAAGCGGGAATTTCCACAAGAACCATTAACTATCCCGGAGCCAACAAAAAGTTTGGCAGAGAGGATCTTGAAAACGGATTTATGAGCTATCCCGACGCGTTGTTTTTGCAGTTTGAGTTACCCGACAGAGAATGTGTTGCGGCAACAAGACTTGCCAAAAGACAGGAGATACCCGTTTTTATTGACGCTGGTCCCAGAAAATTTGAATTACCCCTTGAACTGCTTGAAAACGTTGAGATATTCTCGCCCAACGAAGAAGAAGCATATCATTATACGGGGGTATATCCGAGCGATCCCGAAAAATGTCTGAAAGTATGTATGGCTCTTTGCACAAAAATTAATGCAAAATATATCGTACTTAAGCTCGGCAGAAGGGGCAGCTTTATCTATGACGGAAAGTACTATCACGTCGTACCGGCTTACGATATTACGTTTGTCGACGGCTCGGCGGCAGGCGACGTTTTTTCCGCGGCTCTTACGACTGAATATCTCAGACACGGAGATATAAAGGCGGCTTGTGAATTTGCAAATCTGGCAGGTGCTATTGCAGTATCGAGAGAGGGCTCTTACAATGCCGTTCCCACTCGCAAGGACGTAGAAAAATATGCCGAACATATAGGTATAAAATTGAGTTAAAAACAGAAAATGGGCGGCATCGTATTGTGCCGCCCATAATTATCAAAAAGGAGAATTGTCAGGCAGATGGCTTATACCAAAGAACAAAAAACGTTCCTTTCCGAAGACAAGGAAACGGAAATAGTATATTATGTGTATACACCCGACAGAACGCCAAAAGCGGTGTTTCAGATAATTCACGGTATGTGCGAATATTTCGAGAGATACGAGCATTTTGCCGAATATCTGTGCGACAACGGTATCGTTGTTTGCGGATTTGATATGCGCGGACACGGCAGAAGTGCAAAAACAAAAGACGACCTTGGCTTTTTCGGCGCGAAAAAGGGGTATACTTATTTCAGCAAAGATACCGAAAGTCTGAGACTTATTATGCGCGAGAAATATAGGAGATTACCCTATATTATGTTTGGACACAGTATGGGAAGTCTTGTGTTGCGAGACTATATAGTAGACCACGGAACAGATATCGACGGTGCAATAATTGCGGGTACGGTAGGCGGTAAATATCCCGTAAAGCAGGGGATCGCCTTGAGTGAATTTACGTCGAGATTCAAGGGCGGAAGATCGCGTGTCGAGTCGCTGAAAGAGGCGATAATGAAGGTGTTTGATATGGACACAGACGAAAAAACACCGATGGCTTGGGTGTCGCGCGATACCAACGTCGGCATTGAAACCCACGATGATGAAATGTGTCGGTTTACCTTTACGTCAAGAGGATTCAACGACCTGTTGAAGCTCTATGACAACGTGTCGTATCCCGAGTGGGCGTATGACGTTCCCAAAAGCTTGCCTATCTTGCTTATAAGCGGTACGGAAGACCCTATAGGCAACAAAGGAAAGGGCGTAACCGAGGTTTACGAAAGCCTTGTTGATGCGGAAATAAATAACCTTACTTTCAAGCTTTATGAGGGCGCAAGACACGAGCTTATAAACGAGACAAACAAAGAAGAGGTATTTGAAGACATACACAACTGGTGCAACGGCGTGATTGAAGGTGTTGTCGAGTGTATGCGATATAACTGAAATACGGAGAAAAATATGGCTAAAAAAATTCTTGGAATTGACTATGGCGAAGCGAGAACAGGACTTGCGGTAAGCGATGCCTTGGGGTTTCTTGCAAGCGGAATAGGCAATATTGAAGAAAGAGACATAAACAGACTTATAAACAAAATTGCCGAAAAGGCAAATGAGCTTTCAATCGAGCTTATCGTTCTCGGAAACCCTGTGAATATGAACGGTACTCTGGGGCCAAAGGCAGAAAAAGTAGCTAAATTGGCTGAAAGACTGAGGGTTAAGACGGGATTGCCCGTAGTGCTTTTTGACGAAAGATGTACCACAATGGCGGCACACCAGTTTCTGAATGAAACGAATACCCGCGGCAAAAAAAGAAAGGGCGTCGTCGACACCCTTTCAGCACAAATAATTCTGCAGAATTATATGGACAGTAATAGGAGTTTTGATTAGTTCACTGAAAAGGGGCTAAAATCAATTACCAATTTTGTCAGAAAGCCATACTTTCTTTGTGCAAAGAAAGTATTACAAAGAAGGCATTTAGGGGCAGGGGTTTCGATTCCCCCGCCCCTAAAGACCCCTACCCCTAAAACGACCGAGGGGGTTCCCCCTA
>JAFUJB010000002.1 GCA_017473865.1 Clostridia bacterium
AGTTACTGCATATCCATTTTCAACGAAATACCATTGACCGTCTACAAGTCTCCATCCGTTTTCCGTATAGTAGAAATAGCCGTCTCCGGTAATATATGCAAGACCTACGCTGTCTTCTACAAAGCCGTTTGTTACCATAGCTCCTGTTTCGGACAAGTAACACCAACCCACGCTATCAGCTCTCCACGCGTTTGTTACAGCATAGCCGTTTTCAACATAGTACCAAGTTCCGTAGTAGTCAACCCAGCCGTTCGTATCATAGTAGAAGTATCCGTTTTTTGTAATATATGCCCAACCAACGCTGTCTCTTACGAATGCATCGATTACCCATTTGCCTTCTTCGTCGAGGAAACACCAGCCCGTGCTGTCTTCTCTCCAAGCGTTTACTACTTTTTCATCATTTTCATAGTAGTACCAAATACCGCCTTCTTGTTGCCAACCGTTCTTTTCAAAACTGTTTGAATTGTGGTATACGCCGTCCCAGTAACCACTATCGTCAAGCCAGCACCAGCCAACGCTATCTTTCAACCACACGTTTGTAAGCATAGCTCCGTCTTCGCCAAGGTAGCACCAGCCTATGCTGTCGAGCCGCCAAGTATTTATTACGGCGTAGCCGTTTTCGAGGAAATACCACGTATCATTGTGGTATAACCAATTGTTTCTGCCTTTGAAATAACCGTCGTCTTCGATATATGCAAGACCTATGTTATCTCTTACGAAAGTATCTTTAACATATTTGCCGTTTTCATCGAGGTAGCGTCGACCGCCGAAATCCGTTGCCCACGCATTTTCGAGACGGTAACCGTTTTCAATATAGTAGCGATCATTCTCGTAATTGAGCCAACCGGTAACGTCGGTGAAAATGCCGCTTTCGTTAACGTATGCCCATCTGTCGCCGTCTTTTATAAAGCTGAAGTAAACTTTGTAACCGTTTTCGTCGCAATAGAAACGTTCGCCAAAGCAGGTAACCCAGCTGTTACGTACGCGGTAGCCGTCTTCGCCAACAAAAACAGGGAAGTTACCGGTGTCTTTATATACCCAATCATTTGTAACCAAAACGCCGTTGTAGCCGAGATATCTTTCGCCGTGTTCAGCCATTCTCCAGGCATCTCTCACGAGCATATTGTCTTCGTAATAATACCAGTTATTGTTTTCAAATATCCAACCGTTCGGGCGGTTATGGCCACAATGTATACAAACCTCGCTCTGATCGTCGGCGTATTCATGATCTCCCACATATCTTGTAAAACTGCAGTTTTCGCAGGTGGAGTCGCATTTATTTAAAAAGAAGTGAAGTGTTCCTTCGGAATCCTCTTCAAAAATATTGAAGAAATTATCGCGTCCGTATTCTGTTGCAGTACACACGGGAACAGAGAAGTCGCAGTTTGACCAATCGTGATGAAGCTCAGTCATCTGAGTGTCAGTTAAATTAAAATATTGAGAATATGCTGCGCCTTCTTCGCCGCCAATGGGGTCGTCAAAGGTGATATCGCATTGATACCACTCTCCGCCGATCTTTACTGCGTTCCACTTATGTCCTCCGCCCGCAGTGCCGATAACGCCCGTGCAGGGAATACCTACAGCCTTACAAAGAGTTTGGAATGCTTCCGCATACGATTCGCATACGCCGTAACCGTTTACCAATATGCCGTATGCCGTCCAGTTATCGTTTGCAAGCCCGTCCCAAAGCTTGTTGTTAACAGCATCAAGATTATAATAAGAATTACGGAGAATTTTCGCATAAACGAGTCTTTCTTTGACTACGTCAGGAGCATTCGAGGGAATAGTTGAGATAAAGGTATCTACTGTTTGGTCAAACGTAGCTTTTTTGTCGAGTATTCTTGATTTGAGTTCCTCTGTAAGTTCTCCACGTCCATACCCTGAACTATCGCCGTCATTATTGCCAATTGAATATGTAATTGATATAGAGTATTTGTTTGTGCCCTCAGTGTAGATAGCGCATGTGCTTGCCGCGTAAAAATATTGAGGATTATCAAAAAGATAGCCGAAATAGAAGGTAGAAGCCTCAGTGCCGTCTGCGAAAGAAAACGTTTCTGTTCTTTCACCAAGATTATCTAAAGTTTGTGCAAACGAACGGTAAAATGCCTTATATTCATCGTTATACAATGAATAAAGATAATTTTGTTCTATAGCCACGGGTGTGTGCTGTTGATTTGTTGTATAAGAATAGTCGGGGAGTTTGGTCGAATATTGTGGCTGCCTGTTGACAGTTACAACGTTCTGCTCATCAAGTATTTCGCCGAGGGTTATGCTTGACGCCAAGGGTGAGAGTTCGACTACCTTAGTGCCGTCACTATATTCGGTTACAGTTGAATTCTGCTCTATGTATTCAGAAAACGAGTCAAGTATAGCCTGAGATTTCGCGTCCTTGCCCGTTGTAAGCTCAACGTTTTGGGCATCAAGTGCAAAAAGCACCATAGCTGACATAATCAGAAAAATAGTGCAAATAACGAAAATCAATGACCTTTTCAAAAGAATCATCTCCTTAAATATTATTACGTATATGATTATACAACTGTAAATCAAAAAAGTCAAATGTAATAAAAGACAATGAGAATCGTTTACATTAAAGCGGCGGTGTGGTATAATAAAATAAAGTGAGGTGTTTAAGATGGATTCACAAGGACAAAATTTATTTGACATCAAAAAAATTTCTTCTGAAATACAACAACTTTTGCCCGATATTGAATGGGAAATAGATTCCGGTTTTGATTATATTTCCTTGACTTATCCAAATGTTAAAAACCCACGCTTTCCTTTAATTGTTTCCATAAACGAGGAAGAAGGTATTTTCGTCGATTTAAGTAATTGCGGTGGTATTTTAGAATGTCATTCCGATGTTTCTGAAGTAGTCGAACTTATTCAAGACGTACTTAATGATAAACTGGCAGTAGCAATTGCCTATCCTGATGAAGAAAAATTTGAAAAACAAATACGATATTCAATGATGGCTTCTTATGTGTTAGACAACAGTGAAGATATATCCGATTTTGAAAATTTCATTAGTAGAATCTCTAAACCGCGTTCTTTTCTTAATAGACTGAATGTCTTTGCGTTTCATGGAATTATTGAAGTTTCCAACTGGTCGGGAAGCAGATATTATAAGTTTTATCGCAAATAGAAATCGTCGCCATCTCGGCGACGATTTTTGGTTAAAACAATGTCGTTATCCAATAAATCAAGCCGTAAACCACACTCGCCACGGTACCATACACAATAACAGGCCCAGCTATTGTAAACATCTTCGCACCGACGCCCAAGACAAAGCCCTCTGCTGATGTCATCTTAGGACACACCAGTTTTGGGGTCTATTTACTTTCGAAGCAAAATATGGTATAATTGTAATCACACTTTGAAAAAAGGATAATAACCATATATGAAAAATAAAAAACTTACATTTCTGGAATCACTCATGTTGGTGGCTGGTGCAGGTATCGGAACGGGAATTTTGACCATTCCGTACGCCATCGTTAAAATTGGTGTGTTCGGTACACTTGTTGCTCTCGTATTTGCTTATGCAGCGAGTGCATTTATGTATCTGATCATCGCGGATCTTACGCGTAATTCCGAGAAACCCGAAGATCTCCTTGCAATTCTTAACGAGCATCTATTCAGTGGAAAGGGTAAAAAAGCTCTTAACATTGCTTTTCTCGTTCTGCTCGTGCTTCTTTTACTTGAGAACTTGGTCGTATATATTCTTTGTGCCGGCAATGTGCTGACGGATCTGTTGGGTTTGAATGACACGGTTACAAAAATTATATTCTACACTCTCGCATCTGTTGTGATTGTTTTTGGTGTTAAGGGTATGGGCGTTGGTGAAAAGCTCTCTATGCTATTAATTGGCGGCGTCGTTCTTGTGCTGATGGTGTTGTCGTTCATCAACGTAAAAGGTTCGCTGAACTTTTCCTTTGGCACACCAAACACCGTTTTTGCTGTGTACGGTCTTTTTATGTTTGCCTTTTCCGCTATTTTTTCGATCATTCAAGTTTGCAACCATATCGAAAAGAAGGAACAAACGGGTAAGGCTATCATTGGCGGTCTTACTCTCAACGCGTTGATTACGGCTGCATTTGCCGTTGCGGTCATACTTGGCTCTGACACGGTTACCGAAATCGCTACCATCGGTCTTGCCCAGAGCATCGGAATCCCTGTTGTAAGGATTCTGTGCTCACTCCTTGTATTACTTGCTATGTTTACTTCCTTTTGGTCAAGTGGATTCGCCTTTTCGGATGTTGTAAGCGGACAATTTGGACTATCCACAAAGATCTCTTGGTTCATCGCAACTGTTCCTTCACTGATCATTGCCGTACTTCTTCCACTTGGAATACTTGATTATGTTCAAATCGGTGCAGGCGCACTCTCTATCGTTCTCGTTATTGTTGTTCTACCTGCCTATTTCAATGCCGTAAAAAATCCAAAACAAAAACTTTTACTCGGCAAATTTTCACGAAACAAAGTTATGATTTCCGCCATCGCTGTAGCAATCGTTCTCATGGCGATTTCTTCGTTTATTCCGATCAACTGATTGCAGAAAGGATTTTAATTTACTATGAAAATAGCGTTACTTTCACCAGCAGGCGCGATGCACAGATATAACGGTATGTTTCACAAGGGGCTTCACTATGCGCCCATAACGCTTGCGCTCCTCGCCGCGCTTGTCCCGGAGGAACTTAAAGCCGAGGTCGTGATCTATGATGAAACTGCTGAAGCAATTCCGCTTGACACTGATGCCGACATTATTGCTATTACCTGCATTACGGGCACTTCGTCAAGATGCTACCGCTATGCCGACTACTTCCGGAGCGTTGGAAAAACGGTGCTTCTCGGCGGTGTTCATCCTACACTCATGCCCGATGAAGCAGCAAAACACGCTGATGCCGTTCTCACAGGTCTTGGAGAAAAGACCTTTCCGCAGGCTCTACTCGATATCCGTGACGGATGTCTGAAGCCAATATATCGCGGAGAAGGCTGTCCAGATATTGCTGGAAGACCCCTACCCCGAAAAGATCTGCTCAACAAGAAAAAATATATAACCCTCAACACCGTAGAAGCGGTAAGAGGTTGTAATCACTCATGCACCTTCTGCGCCTATCCTGCAGCATTTGGTAAGGGGGTCATCACACGTCCCATTGCGGACGTCATTGCAGAGATTAAGACGTTCAAGGGAAAAGAGGTCATCTTTCCCGATGTGAATCTGATTTCTGACTTGGAATACGCCAAGGAGCTTTTCACGGCCATGATTCCCCTTAAAAAGTGGTGGATGGGGCTGACAACTACAGCTATTGGCCACAATGATGAATTGCTCGATATCTTCCAAAAAAGTGGCTGTAAAGGCATTCTCATAGGCTTTGAATCAGTCAATCAAGAAACGCAGCAAGGTATACATAAGGGGGTTAACCACGTTGAAGAATACAAGGAACTGATGGACAAGCTTCATCGCAGAGGTATTATGGTTATGGGTTGCTTTGCCTTTGGTGCGGACGAAGACGGCCCCGACGTATTCAAACGCACCGTTGAACTTTGTATCGAAGCCAGGATTGACCTGCCGCGTTTTTCTATCATCACACCTTTTCCTGGTACGGAATTCTACCGCGAGCTTGATAGTCGGGGTCGTATCATAGAACGCGATTTTGCTATGTATGATGTCGAACACTGCGTATATCAGCCAAAGCAGATGACCAAAGAAGAGCTGGAAGCAGGTGTCGCATGGGCATGGAAAGAAACCTACTCTTGGAAAAGTATTTGGAAACGGCTTGATCTAACTAAATTTAGAACCATGAAAAGCCTTTATATGCTCGTCAATATTGGGTACAGAAAATATGCAAAAGGATTTGAAATATTCGGTGCAGATATTATGACGGATAACAGCGATATTCCTATGCCGAAAGGAGAAAAGTAAAATGAAAATAACCTTTATACTTCCTGCAATAGGAAAAAAGCCGGGGCAGAAATATTTGCGCAGTTGGCTGATGGAACCACTCACTATTGCTGTGCTTAACTCTATGATTCCCGAAGTTTATGAACGAGAATTTTTTGACGATAGAATTGAAAACATCAATTACGACACAAATACCGATATCGTTTTTATCACGGTTGAGACCTACACCGCTAAAAGAGCATATTTTATCGCGTCCGAGTTTCAAAAGCGCGGTAAGAAGGTCGTTATGGGCGGTTATCACGTAACCCTTTGTCCTGAAGAAGTATCCGAGAACGCAGATGCTATTATGGTTGGCAACGCAGACCGTATCATTTCTTCTGTTATTAGCGACCTTGAAGCAGGAACTTTACAGAAACGCTATGACGGCGGTACTTGCATTGCCTACAAAATGCCAAACAGAAGCATTTATGCCGATAAGATGAAGAAATACCTACCCGTATCCCTTGTAGAAACAGGGCGCGGATGTTATCACAACTGTGAGTTTTGCTCTATCGCACAATATTATCATTCGCATTACATACACAGAGATGTCACAGATATCATCAACGAGATCAAATCCTGCAAGCACAAGATATTTTTCTTCGTGGACGACAGTATATTTTCGGATAAAGCCTTTGCACGTGAACTGTTTAAAGAATTGAAAAAGCTCAATATTATTTGGACAACTCAGATCACTCTTGACATCGCAAGAGACGAAGAAATGCTCCGTTTGATGAAGGAAAGCGGATGTGAGATGGTACTTATCGGATTTGAATCCATTGAGAGCGATAATCTCAAACAAATGAACAAAGGCTGGACAGAACGCCTTGGGGAGAGAGATGCTTTGATACAGAAGATACACGATGTGGGCATCGGCATATATGCAAGCTTTGTTTTCGGCTTTGACTCGGACAACGAGGACACTTTTAAAGCGACGCTTGACTTCTGTCAAAAGCATCAGTTTTTCGTTGTTGCATTCAACCACCTTTTAATTTTTCCCAACACAAAGACTTATGATTCCTTCAAGGCGGATAATCGTTTGATTTCTGAGAAATGGTGGTTGCAAAGAGGATATACCTTCGGCACGATCACGTTTACTCCCAAGCAGTTGACGCCCGAATCACTGCGTACATTCTGCAAGCAGTATAAAAAAGAGTTTTTTCGATTTGGTTCGATTTTTAAACGTGGTAGAACTATGTTATCCAGAACCAACCGCTTTATGATCAATATTGCTTTTTGGTTTATCAATATACTTTTCCATTTTGAAGTTGATAAGCGGGCAGGAATTCCAATCGGTGAAAATTTAGAGGAAAGCAAAAAATGAGCGAGTTAAAATGCAAGGCGTCAGCTACCGACGGTAGAGAGATACTACAGATTCTTGAAAGCTCCGCTGCCAAGGGCAATATTGAACTTTTATATACCCGCCGTCCCGATGCTTATGAATCTTATATGAAAGAGTCGGGCGAGGCGCGTGTGTTTGTTTCAAAAGCCGGAGATCGTACCATTGGCACTTGTGCTGAAATTATACGCGAAGTATATATAAATGGTGAGATATGCAAAGCCGCCTATATTTGTGGGCTGAAAAAAGATGCAGCATACAACGGAGGCATTGGATTTGGAGCAAGATTTATCAGAGAACTCTGGCGTGATGATATAGATTGTTATTACTGCTCGGTAGTATCGGATAATAAAGATGCTCAAAAAATGTTTAAAAAAAGCACGCGCATCGTTTCGATGAAACCTATTACCGAATATACCACGTTTATCTTGAATACAAAAATCAAAGTAAGATCACCTATACATGATCTCACTTTTAGAAAAGCCACTGAAAACGACCTTAAAACGCTTATTGAATTTCTAAATAAGCAGGGACGGAAAAATGACCTTTTCCCTGTAATAACATCACTTGAACAGTTTCACAATCTAACACATGAAAATTTTTATATTCTAAGTAAAGATAATCAGATTGTTGCAACTGCTGCACTTTGGAATCAAACAGGATACAAACAATATGTCGTAAAAAAATACCGCAAAATAATGAAATTGGCTTGTATAGCTAATCCCATTCTATCTCTTTTAGGCTACATTAAACTTCCAAAGGAAAATGTAACGCTTGATTTTCCTATGCTCTCGTTTTTCGTAAGTGAAAATGACAACCCAAAATACTATCGCATTTTTCTCAACGAGGTGAAACGCGAGGTTAGCAAGAAATACAAAATGTTTGTAATTGGACTACCCAAAAAACATTTTGCTTGGCCAATATTCAAGAGTATGCCATCTATCCATTTCGATACAACGATATACGAAGTAACTTTCCCTTGGGGCAAGCAAGGCTGCAAGAAAATAAGTGCTGATAATATATACCCAGAATGTGCCTTGCTGTAAATATTGCTCTTGAAATCAAAAGCAACATAAAAATGCTTGACCAACTTGGTCAAGCATTTTGTGTTAGAATAGCGTCGTTATCCAATAAATCAAGCCGTAAACCACACTCGCTACAGTACCATACACAATCACCGGCCCCGCAATAGTAAACATCTTTGCGCCGACGCCGAGGATATATCCCTCCGCTTTTGTGTCGAGGGCAGGGGATACGACCGCGTTTGCAAATCCCGTTATGGGAACTAGTGTTCCTGCGCCCGCGTGTTTTGCAAGCTTGTCAAAAACTCCGACAGAGGTAAAAAATGCCGAAAGAAAAATTAGCGTTACGGGAACAAGTATTTTTACGGTATCTTCCTTTAAACCAATTTTTAGATAGAAATTGAACATAAGTTCCGCAAATGAACAGATAAGTCCCCCCACAATAAAGGCTTTTACACAGTCAAGCAAAAGGGGGGATTTTTGCGCGGTCTTGTCTGCATATTTTTGATATTGTGTTTTCTTGTTGCTGATATCAATCACTCCTTTTTTTAAATCTTTTTTTCAAATCTAGTATGTACAGATTTTTTTAAAATATAAAAAAGACGGTGAGTGAGATTTGCCCACACACCGTCTGGTAATAATTGATTTATTGCATTTCATATACCTTGCAAAAGATATCCGCCGCTTGAATATTCGTAATGCAGTCATTGGGCAAAAAATTGCCGTCTTTAACGTCGGTCATAATTTTCATTTCTGCAAGTGTCATAATTTCATCCTCTGCCCAAGAGGGAATGTCTGAAATGTCATTGAATACAGTTTTTTCAGTGTATTTGTCAGCGTTTATAATATTGCTTACAATAACAGCCGCCTCAGCTCTTGTTATAGGCGTATTGGGGTAGAAGAACACACCCTGCTCGGTCTTTGTTCCGCTTATGATTCCCGTATTTGCAGCGTATGCGACGTATGATTTAAGGTTTGAGGGAATGTCGCTGTCGTCTTCAAATCCTGTTTCTGCTACGAATACTTTTCCGCTGTTGCCTGATGCTTTAAGAGCCATTGCTACAAACTCGGCTTTTGTAACGGTCGAATTAGGCATAAAACAGAGCTTTCCGTCGATGAGTTTACCGGACATAATATTATAATTAGTAGCTTTTGCCGCGCTGTTATGACTTTGGTGTCTTAACATATCGCTGAAGAATGTATCTTTTTCGTTTTTCTCAATTTCTATATTTATCCAGGCGCTGTCGGACCGATTACCGTATTGATCGTATACCACGTATTCAAAGCTGTCTTTTCCGTAGTAGTCGGATGCGGGAGTATATGTAAAACCGCCGTTTTCTTTATCTGTAATAGATACGATGCCGTGTTTTGCTTCCGTTTTTATTTCAAAGCACAGTTCGTCATCCTCTGCATCAACTGCCGAAAGGGTTGAATATACCATAATATTTTTCTGGGTGGTCAGTCTTTGACCGCCCATCGTATTGCGGATTATGGTGGGGGCGGTGTTTATTTCGGGTAAAAAATACATACTGCAAAGCACTGAACTTTCAATGGAAGAATTGCCGGAATAAAAGCTAAACGACGCCGTTTTTATATTATTCGACGTGGGAGAAAACGACAGATCCTTTATGTCGGAGCGAAAAACGGTCTGGTTTGCGATTACGGGAACGTCTTTAAGATACAACCTGCCTTCGAATTCGGAGGGGAGCGACGAGATAGTAATCGAATCTACAGAGTCAATATTAAAAAAGTTGTCAAAATCGGCTTTTGAAAAATGCATTTCCGTATTAGTAATGCCGCATTTTTTCATTTGCAAATCCGAGGCTATGACTGCAAGCGCCGGGGAAATGGGAGCGTTGTTTTGTTTGGCTGACAGTGTAGTGCAAAACGCGGAAATGAGCAGCACGGTAAGCAAAATGAGGAGCAGTGCTTTTCTTGGGTGTTTCATATAATCTACCTCCGAAATTTTGTTAATAAAATTGCATTGAAATATATAATCTTTTGTAGTATAATAATTATGTTAAAGATTAAAGATATATGTATAAAAAAACGGGAGAAATCCAAATGGACGAAAAGCAGACTGTGATAGAGGCGGAAACGGTTAACAATATAACAGATGAAAAAAACAAAGTTAAGCATATAGGCTTTAAGGGGATTATCAAAAGATATTGTCCCGTTTTTTCTCTTGTGCTTTTTTGCTTGTTTATAGTCGCCGGAAGTATTCATATAGCCTGTCTTGCAAGCGAGAGGTTTGCCGATTTTTATAATTGTAACATAGGTTCGCTTGTGAGGGCTGCTCTTGCATATCTTACGTCATGGATCCCTTTTTCGCTTGCAGAAACTATCATAATTGCTCTGCCTCTTATAGCGTTTGTTTTGATGTATTTCAGCATTAAGGCTTACAAAAAGTCGGAAGAAGCATCGGTAAGATGTATCGTAGTATTGCTTTCCATACTATCTTTTATGTATTCGATATTCGTACTCGGTTACGGAATGGGATATCACGGCTCGCCGCTTTCAGAAAAGCTTTCTCTTGAAGAAAAGGCGGTTACTTCTCAGGAGCTTAAAGATACTGCGGTAATACTGCTGGGCGAGATCGAGCCTTTGCTCGATGAGATATCGTACAAGACCGATGGCTCGTCCTGTATGCCTTATTCGCTTGACGATATGAACGTCAAGCTTAACGGCACATATAAAGAAGTATGTAAAAAATATACGTTTATTCAAAATCTTAAGTCAAAACTAAAATATATTGCGCTTAGCGAGCCTATGACGTATACGCATATTTCAGGTGTGTATTCATACTATACCGGCGAAGCAAACCTTAACATTAATTTCCCCGACTACAGTCTGCCCTTTACTGCGGCACATGAGCTTGCGCACCAGAGGGGAATTGCGCCCGAAAATGAGGCGAATTTTGTCGCTTTCCTCGTTTGCAAGGACAGCGATGACGCATATATCAGATACAGCGCATATCTCAATATGTTTGAATACGTTACAAACGCACTTTACAGAGCCGATCCCGAATCGTACTATGATATTATTTACAGCGTTGATTCGAGAATAAGGGGCGAGCTTGTCGCATACAGCAATTTCTTTGAAAAATACAGAGAATCGGTTGCCTCCGACGTCAGCGACGCCGTAAATGATACCTACCTGAAGACTCAGGGAGTAAAAGAGGGAAGTGCAAGTTACGGTATGGTGGTTGACCTTACCGTCGCTTACTACAAAAAGAACCAAAAGTAACGCGCGAAGACTGTTTTGCATACAATGGCAGTAGTTTGATAAAACAAAAAGGCAAACAATGACGTATTGTAAATAAAATGTAAACAAATGAAACAAATTGTTCATTATTGATTATCATTATGTTATAATAGATTGGTTATATATGTGTTAATATATAGCGTTTATAGATTATCTTGTTTGCTCATAATAAAAGACGGTACATAATTGTTGCTTGATGATTATGCAACAGAACGGAGATATAATGGAAAAATTGATAATAAACGGTGGGAAACCGCTGTTTGGGGACATTGAAGTAAGCGGAATGAAAAATGCCGCGCTTCCTGTAATACTTGCAACTATTCTTGTAGACGATATATGTGTCATTGAAAATATACCGAACGTAAGCGACGTTGCTCTTGCTTTTGAGATTATTCAGAGCATGGGCGGTTCTGTCAGAAGAATCAATAAAACTACTGCTGAGATCGACACGAGAGGTGTCAAAGCGGGCGTAGCTCCTTATGAACTCGTCAGAAAAATGAGAGGTTCATACTATATCGTAGGAGCAGAGCTTGGCAGATTCGGAAAAGGAAAGGTAGGACTTCCCGGAGGATGCGACCTCGGCGTAAGACCTATCGACCAGCATATAAAAGGTTTTGAAGCTTTGGGCGCTGAGGTAACTATTGAAGGCGGTTGTATTGAGGCAGTCGCAGAAAACGGACTTACCGGAAGCAATATCTATTTTGACGCTGTAACGGTTGGCGGAACGCTTAACGTTATGATTGCTGCATCCAGAGCAAAGGGCGTAACGATCATTGAAAACGCGGCTCGTGAGCCTCATATAGTTGACCTTGCAAACTTCCTCAACACCTGCGGCGCGAAGATTTCGGGTGCAGGTACTGACACTATCAAGATTACGGGTGTTGAAAAAATGAGGGGTTGCACCTATGCTATTATCCCCGATATGATCGAAGCCGGAACGTTTATGATTGCTGCGGCTGTAACGGGCGGCAAATTGAATATAAGAAACGTTATTCCCAAGCACCTTGAATCCATTTCTGCAAAAATGGAAGAAATGGGTATTGCCGTTGAAGAATATGACGACTACGTAACCGTCTACCGCAAGACTGACACACTTCAGAGAATAAACCTGAAGACGCTTCCTTATCCCGGATTCCCGACGGATATGGGACCTCAGATGTGCGTTCTTATGTGTCAGGCGCACGGAGTAAGCCTTTTGAATGAAGGTATTTTCTCTAACCGTTTCAGATACGTTGACGAGCTTCGCAGAATGGGAGCTTGTATTAAAGTTGACGACAGAACCGCGATAATTGAAGGCGGTCAGCCGTTGTCAGCGGCAAATCTGAGAGCAGTTGACCTCAGAGCAGGTGCGGCAGTCGTACTTGCAGGTCTTATCGCATCGGGCAGAACCGAAATTGAGGACATTTATCATATCGAACGCGGTTACGATAATCTGGTTGAAAAGCTTCGCGGGGTAGGCGCAAACATCAAGAAGGTAATCCTTCCCGATCCCGCAACCTATGAAAAAGCACTGTAAATTATAAAAGTGATGGCGTTTTTGATGCCGTCACTTTTTTGTTATAATGATTATAGAATGTCGAAACGGTTTAAGGCATTTCGACAAGCCGATATTCATTGCAACGGCTAAAGACAAATTTCCAAAGAAATTTGTTACCAAATCTGCGATTTGGTGTCGAAATAGTGTCTAAAAGCACTATTTTGACTTTCTATAACCGTTATAAGCAATATAGCGGTATATTATATACTTAAGTAAAAATAAAAGGAGAACAGTTATGCGCGATTTTACATACTATGCGCCCACAAAGGTACATTTCGGCAGAGACAAGCACAAGGACGTCGGAAAGATAATAAAAGAATACGGTTTTAAAACAATAATGATGCAGTACGGAATGTCCAGCATCAAAAAGAGCGGGCTTTATGATGAAGTAATGACATCACTCAATGAAGCGGGTATAAAAGTAGTTGAAATGGGCGGTGTTGAACCTAACCCCAACATAAATTTTGTCAGAAATGCTATCAAAGTTGCAAGAGAAAATAACGTTGAAATGATTCTTGCCGTAGGCGGCGGAAGCGTTATCGACTCTTGCAAATATACTGCAGCGGGAGTAAATTACGACGGCGACGTATGGGATTTCCCCACACGAAAAGCGTTTGTGGAAAACGGATTGCCTATAGGCTGTATACTGACACTTGCGGCGGCAGGAAGTGAAATGAGCTCGTCGGCAGTAATAACGAATTCAGAGCTTAATATGAAGCGAGGCTTCAACAGCGAATATAACAGATGCCTGTTTGCGATATGCAATCCCGAACTGACCTATTCGGTAAGCAAATATCAAACCGCGTGTGGTATTGTTGATATTATGGCGCACACGATGGAAAGATATTTTATTCCCTGTGAACCTACCGAGCTTACCGACAGAATTGCCGAAAGTATTCTGAAATCGGTTATAAACGCGGGGAAAACTCTTATGGCAAATCCTTGCGACTATGAAGCCAGAGCGACGATGATGTGGGCGTCAAGCCTTTCGCATAACGACCTTACGGGTTGCGGCAGAGAAAACTCTTTGCCCGTACATCAGCTTGAACACGCGCTCAGCGGCGAATATGAAAATATTGCTCACGGCGCCGGACTTGCAGTCCTCTTTCCCGCTTGGGCAGAGTACGTTTATAAATGCGATATAAGCCGTTTTGCACAGTTTGCAAGAAGGGTATGGGACGTAGACGAAACTGACGACACAACAGCCGCAGAAAAGGGCATAAAGGAAATGTCGGATTTTTTTGCCGAGATCGGAATGCCTACAAAGCTTCGCGATTTTGATATTCCCGAAAGCTGTCTTGATAAGCTTTCCGAGCTTTGTACTTTCGGCAGGAGCAGAGAGATAGCAACCTATGTTTCGCTCGACTTTGACAAGATAAAAGAAATATTTAAAATGTGTTATTAAAAAAAGCATATTGGTTTTACCAATATGCTTTTTTTATATCACGAGATCTACGTGATAGTTGCGTGGTTCGATTGAGGTTAACCTTTGAGGAGAAAAAGAATAATAAATAATACAAATAAAAAGGGTGTTGCGGAAAGGCTCCCTCCGGGAGGGAGCTGGATTTTTTGCGGAGCAAAAGACTGAGGGAGAGTGCGTTATGGTAAAAAAATATTTACTGTAAGTTACGCAGGCTCCTTCCACCACTTCGTGGTCCCCCTTCCTCCCGGAGGAAGGCTTTTATTACAACCCGTTTACGTATAGCTAATAATTGATGGCTGGCAGGCAAAAATAAAAAATCCCCGATAGAGGGATTTTTATTATTTTGCCGGATTTTCTATTGACTGACTAAGCGAATCGTCGGATTTCTTTTTTAGTATGCGCGTTTGGATTACGACCTTAATAATTGCAAAAGAAATTACAAGTGCAAAGATACCAATGAGTAATATGTATTTCGGTTTTAAGGTACATAGCCAAGGTTCATTAGAAGCAAAAAACCAACGAATAAAACAACCGTATGATAAGTCGAATAACAATGCCAGTACAATATTGGTAGTGACAATTCTTTTTGGAGATGTAGGCGTACCCAACCGGTGGTTTATAAATTTCCGTTCAATAAAGTGTAATGTAATTAACGGTAACACCGTAAAAATTGGAATTAAGATTAGTAGTGCCCCCCAATGTAGACTCAAGATTTCAATGCCTACGGCTAAAACGTGAGCCGCTTCTATAATAAAAAAATTAAGGAAGAGAAGCTTTGCTGTCTTGTCCGTCATTCGCAGTTTTTTGTACAAAACCACATCGGCACACTTTGCAAATAAAATGATAACAAAGTTTGGAATGGTATAAAGCCAATATATTGGAAACCAGTACTGAAAATAATTCATATTATTGTGCCTCCTGTATTTTTCTATATTATAACTATACTACTTTGGTTTGAGAGATAAAGAGTAATTGTAATTAATGACCCGCTATATCAAGGAGATCGCTATCCGGATGCCAAGAATTAAAGAAATAAATTGATATATATTCTGCTTCTTCTGCAACAACAGTATCAAATTTAAGTTTTCTATGTTCCAGATACTTTGAAGAAATTTCACTATCTTTTTGTGCACTATAACCCACAAATTCAAATTGTGCATCAAGTTCTGAAATCAAGGAATCTATATTCTCAACAGAATCCTTATGGAGCAATACAATACCAAAATACTGTATGCCATTTCCATTTCCATTTAACTTGCCATATACGCTCTTTTCTTCAATTATGTCAGTTCCTGTAGAATCGGAAATAGTATTTGTAAATACATCCATAAGTGAATCAAGAATCTTTTCGTTTTTATTTTCTTTGGTATGTTTTGATGCAAACACAGTTACTAAAACTATTGTTAGTACCAGTAGAACAACTATCGAAATAATAACATTCCTTTTCATAAATACCTTATATCCTCCTAAAAATTGTTTAATTATCTCTTGTAAATAGGTGAACAATCCGCGCTTTTGGAAAGAAGAAAAAACGCACACCTAACCGCGTCAATGCGCGGTAGATGTACGTTTTATAAAACAAATTTCGGAAAATATTTTTGAAAAGGTAGATGCGTAGCTCTGTGAATAGTCGGACCTCGATTTGTCATACTAAATTTCTCCTTATATTACGATCTCTGTGTATATTATACCACACATTCCATTGTGTGTCAATGAATTATGTTAATTTTAAAGCGAATTAACAAAATTGGGGTGTTTTTTGTTGGCAATAAATAGCGGGAGCTTCGCTCCCGAACCCACACAAGAGGGCACTTTTGAAAAAGTGCCCTCTTGACTCCCTCAAAACTTTTCATAACGGGTTCTGTAAATTTGGTAGGGGTCGGCGCCCTCGACGACCCGAAAAAAACAAAAGGGAGGGCAATCACATAACGGCTTCCGCAAACCCCTGTTGCAAGGTTTCTTTGCCCCGCTTCGCTTTAAACGGGACGTCGAGGTAGGGGTTCCCCGAAACGCACGAAGTAAGTTTTTGGGGGTCTCGTGTGCGCCGTCCCCTTACCGAATTTGGTGTGAATTATAAATTATGAGTCCTTAATTAAGTCATACGAAGCACTGCTTTTGTGGGCACAAAAGCAAAGCCCCGCGCAAAGCGGGGCTTATATTTATTCGTTAATAAGACGTTGAAATTCCTTATGTTCACGCAGAACATTAAATTTTTTATTCTCTGTTATTTCTTTTTTCCAACTATCAATGAAATGATGTTCAACACGAGAGTCAGTACAATAATCAGAATAACGATCAAGAAGTAAACACGTATATTCTCCTTTTTGATCTTGCATATATTTATCAAATTGGGTTGCATATTGTTTTGCCTTCTTCAAGTGCTCGATTGCATCCTCACAATTTAAGTTTATTGCCATTATTTCAGCTCGTTTCATACTTATCAAATACATACCACTATTAAAAGCATTCAAGTTATCATCATCAATGATGATCCGCAAAATTTTTTCTTCTGCTTCAAGTGCTTTTTCTACGTAGCGTTGATCACAGTTATCATATACCCACATTTCCATCAATGCTGTGCACAAACTACCTAAACCTTTTTTAAGCATTTTCTGGCGGTGATCAGTAAGTTCATCACCTTTGAGACATACCGCAAGCAATGATTCGCGGCTTGTTTGCGGTGCTTCCGGATACATAAGAGCATATTTTTTTGCCTCATCAATTCTGTTCAAGCTTTTATTGGAAAATACAAGTCCGGATATCGCCTCGTTTTTGAGATAAGGATCATCACAGTTTTCTAAAATCATTAAGTTATGATGAATAGAACTTTCCAACAAATCCCTTCCTTTTTCTGTTCCTCGATATTTTATATCGATTCCAACATACCATTCGACACTTGCTAACCAATGTAAATAGCGAAAATCGCCCGGATATTCCATAACGGCTTGTTGTGCAATTTCCAAGTCGGCTTCTATATTCACCTTATTCCAAAACTCGTAATATTCCGCATCAAAATATGCCTTTCTCTCATCTGTGATTTCTGGTGTTAGACAGAGAAGCTCATCGGAAGAAACGTGAAAAAGTCTGGTCAAAGGTGCAATCAAAGATATATCCGGACTGCTTAAACTGCACTCCCATTTTGAAACTGCTTGATAGGAAACGCAAAGATAGTCCGCAAGCTTTTCTTGTGTCAAATCATTCTTTTTTCTTAACTGTTTAATTTTTTCGCCAATAGTCATAAATTCACCTCGTAAAATGATTGAATCCGGATTCTGTATTTATTGTAGCATACACCCAAATCTAATACAATAACTTGTTTTTCGACCGTAAAGCAACCGCTGGTTGAGTTTGCGAACAAAAGTTTGGCGTACCTGCGATAAAGCAGATACGCCAAGGATTATTTTGCTTTATAAATTGCAATAACGCCTTCTTCCACAAAAGAAAGCTCAAAATCTTTTGCCTCATTTCTCAGAAACTCGTTGTGTTCGTTCTTGCTCCAACGAAGGTCAAATACAGCATAATCGGTCTTTTCGTCTGTGTATGCTATTTCGTATACCTCATCTCTGTTCCACAGTGCAGGAATAAAGAAAGTAGTCGATTTTATACTTGCATCCTTTGGAATGGTTTCAAGTGCGCCGTTGATCAGGGTTATCTCCTCTTTCTCTTCTGAAAGGGTTTCAAAGGCATCTATCCTGTAAAGGTTGACCGATGTAAAGAATATCAATGATGCGCAAATACCGCACAAGAGCAGATTTTTTGCTGTCTTTGGCTTAAGCTCGCTTACGTTTATTATGGACAGATAAAACAGAAAAGCAACCGATGCGTAGGTATACTGAAAGGCAATATCGTATTGATAGACGTAATCGGTCATCAGATTTATGAGTATCATCGGGAAAAGCAGAATTATATTTGAGGGCTTTTTAATGGCAAACGGCAGAAATGCCAACGGAACAAGCATAAGTATCAAAAACTCTATCTTTTCGTTGCTGAGAAGCTGTGTGAAAACGTATGAAGGGTTCTTTATCACGTTCAATACAACGTCATAGATACTGCCATCATCGCCAAACAGAAAGTTGTCGTATCTGTAGGTCATGATCCCTTGGCCGTATATACTCATAAGCTTTGTAACCACAGAGAAATATATTGCCGACATCGCGCACATTAATGCGCCTTTTAGCTTGCCTTTGTTTGAGAAAAGCAGATACAGTCCGAAAAACAGAACGTATATCGGAGCATCCTCTTTAACCATCATTGTGAGAAGCGCGAATATATAGGTGGGAATTGCCTTTTTCTTTTCGGCAAAATAGAACAGCCACAAAAGCATTACAGTCAAAAAACAGTTTTCGTGGAAGTAGTAGAAATTATTTGCGATGACCGTCGGGTGAAGAACGTACATTATTATAAATGCAAGAGTCTTGTTGTTTGAAAGACCGAAGTGCTTCGACAGTTTATATAGAGGAATAACCCCCAATGCGACCGCAATTGCCTGAACTGCAAGTATGGTACACGGGTTGGGGAATAACCAATATATCGGCAAAGCTATATAAAGAATGGGAGAAAAATGTACTGCAAAATGCGACAGAAGCATATCTCTCTCGCAGGTAGTGTAGGGGACGAATGTCTCTGCCATATAGTGATACATCTGCGAAAAAATGCCGAAGTCGAAGTTTGGAGTTCTGTGGCTTAAGTGTTTTGCAATCGTAATTCCGCCTACGAAAAATACAAAAAGCGAGGCAAGTACAATTATGAGAGCAATAGTAATTTTTTTACTTAACTGCGGAAATGACAGTTTTTCTGAAAAATAGAATATAAATCCACCCACAACAAGCGACGTGAGCAGAGCGAAAAAGACGTCTTTGCTCTGGTAGTTTGTCAGTATGAACAAATAGACCAAAAGTGAAATAAGTATATATCCGTCAAGTCTTTCATCCAGTGTAAAAAACAGCAATAAAAACAGGCATACGACTGCCACCAGATAAAGAGTAAAATTAATTGAGATAAAATATTCCGCGGTGTTGAAATCGTACGGGGAAAAAGCCGTTTCAAAGAGTGAAACGGCTATAATAGCGATTATCAGTTTTGTTACAATATTTTTGCAGGAAAGACTTTGAAGCTTTTCTTTAAAAAAATCTGTCATAAGAATAGAGCATCCTTTAAACATAGTTATCTGCAAAAATTATAGCATTTAATGCAATTTATGTCAACTGCATACCAAGGGTTATTTCTTTTTGTGAGTTCGTTTTGAAGTGGGGACATTAAGCATATCGGATATGTTTTCCGACTCGGAATTGTTTTCGGGAAGGGTAACCATATAGCCCGTACAATCGTTTGATGATGCAATTCTGTTTTCAAGCATAGCTTTTTCGAGGTGTTCGGTGCTTTTCTCTTTGTTTTTCATTTTCTTGTGCCTTTCTTGTTTTTTACAAAGATATTATTTGTTTGTGCAAGAAAGAATATACAGAAGTTAGGTCGATTGCTTTTTTATAAAAAACAAAAAATGTGTGCGGGCGATGCCCACACACATTTTAATGGTTAATATCAAAGGTATAATCAGCGAGTGTTTTTGTACCCGATGCAAGAGAAGCCTTTAATGTGAATTTATAAGTGCCGTTTTCGTATTGGTCGTTCTTGGGGGAGTATTTTACGTTTTCAAGAGATACTTTTTTTGAGTTGGGATAGAACGTATTATTGTACATTTCTTTGCCGTCTTGATTTGTAATTATGATTTCGACTTTCATTATATAATGATTGGAAGAAATCGTTCCCGAAAGACTGCTTGCTTCGGCAATTTCTTCAGCCGAGGTAAGTCCGTCGGCTTTTATATACGGAGCATCCGGCGTTTCGATATAGTCAACCGGTCGAACCGGAACAAAATAGTCTTTCAAAAGTGCGCTGAAAGTTATTTTTCTGTCTACCCACCAAGTAGTATTTACCGGCGATACGTTGTTCCAGACGTTAGTCTGTTCAATTGTCGTAACATAACTTTTTGTAATATCAATGGTGTTATATTCCGTATATTCGACGTGAGCTTTTCCGCTTACAATTCTGGCGTGTCCCGCATCCTGAACAACAATATGCTTCATGAGTACGTCTCCGGGTCTGAGCTGTGCGTATGCTTTGCACATAATCTCTGTTGATGTGTTTTCTATAATCACCGAGGTGTCGCGTTTTGTCAGGTTTGAGTTCCAGTCTCCGATAGCAACAAATCCTGTGTTGTTTTTGGGGAGCATATCTTCTGTGCTCTTAAAGGTTATCGACGGGCATACCTGAATAAGCGACATATATACCGCGTCGTAACAAGCGTTTCCGATACAATCATGTGCAGAGGTTCCGCCGACGTATACTCCGTTATCAACGTTTGCGAGAAATTCCTGCATTGAACCTTTTGAATCAACGAGGAAGGGAAGACCGTAGTATTTTTCTCCCTTTTTGTAGGTCAGGTTGTATTTCCAGGCCTGATACTTTCCGTAAAGCAAAAACGTGGTCTTCGGAGTCCATTCGATTGTAGCCATATTTCTCATATAGTTTACGACGTACTCGCGCGGAGCTTTTGGATATTCAAACATTGAATTATCTTCGTCATCACCCGGAACATATTTATCGTCATCGTTCTGAACGTCAGATGTGTCGATATCATCCTTGTCGTTGTTGTCCGTCTTTGAATTGTTTGCGCAAGCGACTGCAAACAGACATACGATCAGACAGAGAAAAATCACAAAAAGCTTTTTCATAAATATTACCTCTTGTATTTTAATACACCGCCGAACAATCAAGTTATTCGACGGTGATCAAAACGTGTTTTATATTATTTCCGCAAAAGACGTGTTGTAATCGGGAATTTTTTTGTTGCAGTTATTTTAAACAGTAAATTCAAAAGACTCAAAGTCTACGCCGCCGCGAGCGATAGCAACACGGTATTTGAAAGTATAAGTGCCCGAAGGAAGTGTCGCGATATCAAGGTCAGCGTTCATATCTTCGAGGTTAAGGTTATACTTGTTCATAACGTTGTAGGTAAGAGACTTTCTGACAACTTTGCCGTCTTTATCCTTGATTGTTGCATAAGCGTAGTCGAGCGGGAAGGTGCACGTAACAGTGCCTTTTACGCCGTTTTTGATTGTATCTGCATTGTTTTCGCCGTCGTAGATGATATAAGCGTCTTTTGACTTTTCGCCGTTTGAGTAAATTTCAAGCGTGATAGGCATGAAGTGCTTTTCATAGAGTGTATCAAAGCTATAGTGGCGGTTAACAAACCAAGTTGTAGGAATGTCAACGGTTTTGTCCCAAGTGTTTGTCTGTTCGATAACGATAACTTCACTCTTTTCGCCGTCGATCATACCGTATTCGTCATAAACGATGATGGATTCCTGGCTAACCATTCTTACGTGGCCGGAGCCGGTCTTCTTTGAGAAGTAAATAACGTCGCCGGGCTTCATCATGCCGTAAGCTTCGTAGATCTTTGCCTTTGAGTTGTGGTTCCAGATATCGAAAGAGTCGTAAGCATCGCCGTACAATTCATAAGGGATTTTAATATCGTTGGGGAATTTGAAGATTCCGGCATAGCTCTTCTGTGGCTTTGTACCGCCCATATTACCGTTGCTGATAAGCTGCTGGAATGCGCGAGCCATAGAGGAAGAACAGTGGTTGCCGATGAGATCGTCAAAGTAGTGTGATTCATAAGAGAATACACCGTCTTTTACAAACTGTTCAAAAGCATCAAGACCGCATTTTGTGTCGGTATAGGGCATGCCGTAGTATGTAACACCTGCTTTGTATTCAAGTGCAGCTTTGTAATCGTATGATTTTTTCATAACAACGTTCATATCTACGTCGGGAGTCCATTTTACCTGAGCCATTTTCATCATATAGCCGAGAACTATCTCTCTGTAGTCTCCTGTAGGTGCAGGAAATGTTGCAACTTTACAGTTGTTTTGGATTTTTACGTTTGTCATAACAAAATCTCCTTAAAAAATATATAAAATTTCATTTATCATAAATAAATGGTTTTAACGGCTCTGTGCAGTGTTATACAGAAACCCATAATAAATGTAACATAAAAGACAAAATAATTCAACCGTTTAAACAAAAAAATACGCTAAAAACAATATAATTTAATATTTTTTAATTATATTGCCTAAAAATATAACCTAATAATTTATGTAATGCACAATTTGAAAAATCCTACCTTTACAATTTGGCAGAAAAGCTGTATAATTATTGTGTATAAAAAAGAAAAAGAGGCGGTATTAATGAGTATTCAGTATCATATAGCCTGTAAAGAGGGCGACGTCGGTGAGATATGCATATTACCCGGTGATCCCGGCAGGTGCGAAAAAATCGCGAAATATTTTGATAATCCGCGCAAGGTAGCACAAAACCGTGAGTACGTAACCTATACAGGCGAGCTTTGCGGAAAAACGGTATCTGTTACTTCAACCGGAATAGGCGGCCCGTCGGCATCAATCGCTATGGAAGAGCTGACGAAGATAGGCGTAAAAACGTTTATCAGAGTAGGAACTTGCGGCGGAATAAATATGAAAGTAAAATCGGGTAACGTAGTTATAGCGACAGGTGCTGTCAGAAACGAAGGCACAAGCCGTGAATATGCACCCATCGAATATCCCGCGACGGCTGATTTTGACGTAACGACTGCGCTTGTAAAGGCGGCAAAAAAACTTGGATATGAATATCATACGGGTGTCGTTCAGTGCAAGGATTCGTTCTATGGACAACATTCCCCCGAAAAGAGCGCTGTTTCATACGAGCTTTTGCAAAAATGGGAAGCGTGGAAAAAACTTGGTGTACTTGCAAGTGAGATGGAGTCGGCGGCTCTGTTCGTAGCGGCGGCAAATCTGGGTGTTCGGTGCGGCTCTGTTTTCAGCGTTGTATGGAATCAGGAAAGAAAAGCCCAAGGCTTTATTGAAGAAGATTGCCACGATACCGAAATGGCAATTAAAACGGCTGTTGAAGCCATAAAAATCCTAATAAACGAGGACTGATTGTTATGGATTATTTGTATTTGCTTGAAAAGATACGTAACCCATTTTTTGACAAGCTTTTTGCTGTTATAACCGAGCTTGGATATGAGCTTGTCGCATTGGGGGTTATATGCATTATTTTCTGGTGCATAAATAAAAATACGGCATACAAGATCGGCTTTGCATATTTTGCATCGGGAATGCTCATTCAAGGACTGAAAATAACGTTCAGAGTGGATAGACCGTGGATAAAAGATCCGAATTTTAAGCCCGTTGGCAACGCTATCGAAAAGGCAACGGGGTATTCGTTCCCTAGCGGACACACACAGAGCGCAACAACCCTTTTCGGCTCTCTTGCAATAATACTCAAAAAGACATGGGCAAAGGTTTTGTGTGTTGTACTTTTTCTTCTGGTCGGCTTCTCAAGAAACTATCTTGGTGTACACTATGCGTCCGACGTTATCGTATCAATGCTCCTTTCGCTTATTTGCGTATTCGTTTTTGTAAAAATATTTGAGAAAATCGAAAATAACAAAAAATACGACTGGCTTGTAGCTCTGGTACTTATAGCCGTATCGGTAGGTGTTTGCATTTATTCATTTGTATTGAAGGGCAAAGGAATCATTACTGAAGCAAAATACGTTGAAGACTGTTGCAAGACAGCGGGCGCGGGAATAGGCTTTGCAATCGGTTGGTTTGTCGAAAGAAAGTGGATCGGTTTTGTTGAAAAAACGCCGAAAATGTGGCATCAGATAGTAAAAGTTATCATTGGCATTGCAATCACACTCGCCTTGAAAGAGCTGCCCAAAAAGCTGTTCGGCGATACTGCTGTCGTCGGTTTGATAAGATATATGCTCGTAACTCTCTGGGTGTGTGGAATTTATCCTTTTATACTCAAAAAAGTATTTAATAACAAAGAAACGGAATAATTATTTTGAAAAATTACGAAGGACTTTACAAAGAAGAACCCGAAAAAGCAAAAGTATACAGAAAAGGTTATCTTGACTCTGTAGTCGCTCTTGCGGAAGATGCGGCTGACAAAAAGCAGAGAGAAAGAGAAGCCTATATTTCCCCTGAAAAAATCAAGAAGAACAGAGAAAAATATCTGTCCGATTTCAAGAATATAATTGGAAGCCCGTTGTTTGACAGAAAAGTAAAAAACACCGTAAGCAAGATATTTGTGGGGCTTGACGGACAAGGGTATATATACAGACTTGTTTTTGAGTTTGAAAAGAACATAAAATTCGAAGGACTGCTTTTTGTGCCGTTTGATGCAAAAGAAAAATTGCCTCTCGTAGTCGCAATACACGGCGGAGAGGGAACTCCCGAGCTTATGTCGGATATATACGGCGAGAACTATTATTCTCACATAACGAGAAGACTGCTTGACAGAAACGTAGCCGTTTTCTGTCCGCAGCTGCTTATATGGGACGGCAAAAAATTCGGCAATAAGTTTGACCGGTTTGAGCTTGACGCTAAATTTAAAATGCTTGGAAGCAGTATCACTTCATTTGAGTGTGAATGTATGATGGGGGCAATTGATGCGTTATGCGAAAACGACGTTATCGACAGTGAAAAAATAGGCGTAACGGGACTGTCATACGGTGGATATTATTCACTTGTTCTTGCTGCACTTGACAGCAGAATAAAAGCGGTTTATTCTGCCTGCGTATTTAACGACAGAGCGAAAAACCCAAGACCTGATTTTGTATATGCGAATATGGCGGGTAAATTTGGCGATGCCGAGATGGCGGCGCTGATATATCCGAGAGCTTTGTATATCGAAGTGGGGAAGAATGACGGGATTTTTAAGGTTAACGGGGCGATAACCGAGGCAGAAAGACTTAAAAACTATTATGCCGATACCCGTGAAAAGCTTGTATTCAGCGTAACAGAAAACGGGCACAAATATTCAGACACCGACGAGGGAATAGATTTTCTAATTGAAAAGGTTCGAATCCAGTCATCTCGACAATCAAAGGGCTACAAAAAAGATGTAGCCAAAGAAAAACTCTGATTTCATCAGGGTTTTTTCTTTTTTGTAGGCAAAATTTTAGTTATTAGGTTGAGCGTACAAAAAAAGATATTTTTCTCGAGCAAGACTTGAACTCTCACCAATTGCTTTTTTTCTTGCGTGTATGTTCTCATATTTTCAACTCCTATATTGAATGTAATCCTGCTATTCTCAAGAATATCAAGGTCTTTTCATGTCTGCCGGAGGGATGCATAAAGTCTATAAAAAGACTGTAGTTAAATGGTTCATCTTGTATAGTGTATTGTTGAGCGGCTATTTTTTATCGCAAATCGATAAATTATTATTGACATTTTTAAAGAAAGGTGATATACTGAAAGCAACAGATACAGGAGGTTTATTCGTATGGAACAGAAGTTTTTTTCAAAATGGTTAAAAGTAATTTTAATCGGAGCTGCGATTTGCGGACTGGTCGTTATTTTTAGCGCATAAGAAAGGTGGGTAAATATGACGAAGACGAAAAAATTTTTGAATATCTCTCTTTGGGTGTGTATGGTTTTTGGAGTTCTTGCAACTATTTTGGTATCGGGCAAAATACCGTACGAAACATATATTTATACCGGAGAGAGAATAATACGCCAGTCATGGCACGATATTGTTCGCGTTTTAATATGGATATTTCTCGCAATAATAGCTGTTTCAGGTGTTTGGCTTAGCGTTTTAAAAATAATTGAAATGGTAAAGCAAGAGAAAAAGAATGGTTGCAGGATTGCTTGGAAAGTAATAAAACTTCTCTTTTTGTGGGTGATCATTTTTGTTGTTTTATTTGTAATATCATCCGGTTTGTATTTTCGATTTACTGCGCGGTATGAAGGTAATACGTATTATGAATTTTCAGACGGAAATCACACCATAGTAATTGAAGAAGAGTCACTTTTGCATTTTAAAGATTTCCGTGTTTTTCAGATAAATGAAGACAATACCGCAATATGTATTGGCAGGGAAAAGACGGACATCGGAACCAGGAAATATGATATAGAGTGGTTTGATGAATACGTTATGATAACTTATTATCGTAAAAAAGCAAGAACTCTGGAATGTAAATTTCAATAAAAAAACTGCAACGTTTTCGCGTTGCAGTTTTTTACCTTAACTTTTCACTTTTCATTTTCCACTCTTCATTCTTCATTAACAACAGAGAGGGTGTGCTCCGCACACACTCTCTATGTTGTGTTAAAAAAAGGCATAGGACCGATGTCCTATGCCATTTTTTTAATACATGCCTTCCATGCCGCCGGGAGCGGGAGCTGCGGGCACAACGGGTTCTTTCTTGTCTGCAACAAGAGCTTCCGTCGTAAGAATCGTAGAAGAGATGGATGCAGCGTTCTGAAGTGCCGAACGTGTAACTTTTGTCGGGTCAACGATACCTGCTTCGATCATATCAACGTACTTTTCTGTGTAAGCGTCAAATCCGAAACCAGCCTTGTTTGCTTTGCGGATCTCGTTGATGATTACCGAGCCTTCAAAACCTGCGTTGTCGGAAATCTGACGAACGGGAGCTTCAAGAGCCTTGAGAACAATGTTTGCACCCGTCTTTTCATCGCCTTCGAGCGAATCAGCGAGCTTCTGGATTTCGGGAAGAATGTTGAGGTAAGCAACGCCGCCGCCTGCAACAATACCTTCTTCAACAGCCGCTCTTGTAGCGTTAAGTGCGTCTTCGATGCGGAGTTTCTTTTCTTTCATTTCAACTTCGGTAGCCGCGCCAACCTTGATAACAGCTACGCCGCCCGAAAGCTTTGCAAGTCTTTCCTGAAGCTTTTCACGATCAAAATCGGATGTTGTTGTTTCGATTGCAGTCTTGATCTGAGCGATTCTGCTCTTGATTTCGTCTGTGTCGCCTGCGCCGCCGACAATAATAGTGTTTTCTTTTGTAATCTTAACCTGTCTAGCGCGTCCGAGCTGATCGACGGTAGCTTCTTTGAGGTCGAGACCGAGCTCGTCGGAAATAACCTCGCCGTTTGTAAGGATCGCGATGTCGCGGAGCATTTCTTTTCTTCTGTCGCCGAAGCCGGGAGCCTTAACTGCTACGCAAGTGAAAGTACCTCTGAGCTTGTTGAGAACGAGTGTAGTAAGAGCTTCGCCTTCAATGTCGTCAGCGATGATAAGGAGCTTTCTGCCCGATTGAACGATCTGTTCGAGAAGGGGAAGGAGTTCCTGAATTGTGGATATCTTCTTGTCTGTGATAAGAATGAGAGCGTCGTCGAGAACAGCTTCCATCTTATCTGTATCGGTTACCATATAAGGAGATGTGTAACCGCGGTCAAACTGCATACCTTCAACAACTTCGCAGTATGTTTCGGCAGTTTTGGATTCTTCAACGGTGATAACGCCGTCGTTTGTAACTTTATCCATAGCGTCAGCAATAAGTGTACCGATTACTTCATCGCCTGCGGATATCGTACCAACTCTTGCAATGTCGGCAGAGCCGTTAACTTCTCTTGAGATACCCTTGAGCGATTCAACAGCCTTGTCAACAGCCTTCTGAATACCCTTGCGGAGAACCATGGGATTTGCGCCTGCCGCAACGTTCTTCATACCTTCGTGAATCAAAGCCTGAGCAAGAAGAGTAGCAGTAGTTGTACCGTCGCCAGCCGCATCGTTTGTTTTTGTTGCAACTTCTTTTACAAGCTGAGCGCCCATATTTTCCATAGCGTCGTCAAGTTCTATTTCCTTTGCAATTGTAACGCCGTCGTTAGTAATGAGGGGAGCGCCGAACTTCTTGTCAAGAACAACGTTTCTGCCCTTGGGGCCCATTGTGATCTTAACTGTGTCAGCCAATTTGTCAACGCCGCGGAGAAGGGCGTTTCTGGCATCAATGCCATACATAATTTCCTTAGCCATCTTGTATTACCTCCTAAATAATGCGCCGATTATTCGACGATAGCGAGAATATCGCTCTGCTTAACAATGATGTATTCTACTCCGTCGCACTTGACTTCAGTACCGGAATATTTGCTTGTGATAACCTTGTCGCCTGCCTTAACGGTCATAACGACTTCCTTGCCTTCAACGAGTCCGCCGGGACCTACGGCAACGACCTCAGCTACCTGAGGCTTTTCTTTTGCGGTTCCTGCAAGAATGATACCGCTTTTTGTTGTTTCTTCAGCTTCGACCATTTTGATAACAACACGGTCTGCCAAGGGTTTGAGTGTCATATAATTATCCTCCTTTAAAGGTGTAAAAATTAGTAACAAATTAAGTTTTAGCACTCGTGTGGTTTGTTTGCTAATGCTGATTGATATTGTATATAATTTCCAGTAAAAAATCAAGTATAATCCATATTATTAACATTTAATTAACATTTATGCTGCCAAGTAATAAAATAGCGCCCGAAAGAATATAAATCCATAAAAACAAAATGGAGAAAACTGTGCAGAACATACTTGATTTTTTTAACACGTTTATATTCGGACCTGCGTTGCCCTTTGTAGTATTTGCCTTTGGGGGATGGCTTTTTATAAAATACGGTTTGTTTATTATATGCAGACCGCAGAAGATAATATCAGTAATTACGAGAAAAAACACAAAAGACGGCATTTCTCCCTTCAAAACGGCAATGTTAGCTTTGGCGAGTACGCTGGGGGTAGGGAACATAGTAGGGGTATCGACCGCCATATATTCGGGGGGACCTGGGGCGGTATTCTGGCTGACTTTAAGCGCATTTGCCGCAATGCCCCTCAAATACGGTGAGGTCGTTCTCGCAATGAAAACGCGCGAAAATAAAAACGGAGAATACAGAGGCGGCGCAATGTATTATATGCGTAAGCTTCTTAAAAGCAAAACGCTGCCCGTCATCTTTGCATTTCTGTGCATTGTAAACGCGTTCACCGTTGGAAATATCGTACAGATAAACGCGGTAACAGAGTCTTTTGAAAAGTTCTTTTCAGCCAAGCCGATTTTTATCGGTACTTTGATGTCAGTCATAATTTTTCTGTCCATATCAAAGGGGACGAAAAGGGTGTCGGGAATTACGTCAAAGCTTATACCGCTTGCAACTGCTATCTATACTCTCCTGTCGCTCTATATAATTATTGTAAACTTCGGCAAGCTCGGAAGCGTTTTGAGTCTGATCATAAAAGAAGCTTTCAGCGTTAAAGCGGCGATAGGCGGTGTAGGCGGATATGCGATAACAAGGGCAATGCGCTACGGTGTCGCGAGGGGGATAATGTCAAACGAAGCGGGCAGCGGAACGTCGCCTATCGCGCACGCAAAGTCTAACCTTGAAAGTCCCGCTGAACAAGGCTTTTGGGGCATATTCGAGGTGTTTGCCGATACGGTTGTAATGTGTAATCTGACGGCTCTCGTCATACTGTTTTCATATACCGAAGGAGTAGTTGAAAAAGGCTTGACGGGAATGGAGCTTGTACTCTTTTCCTATTCAAAATATGCAGGGAATATTGCAGGATATATAATCGTCATATCCGTATTTTTGTTTGCATACGCAACGGTAATATGCCAAGGCTTCTACGGCAGAGAATGTGTATACTATCTCTCCGAAAAAAAGGCGTATACAAGTATATATACGCTGCTTTATTGCCTCGCTGTCGTCTATGCTTCGCAAATATCGGGCAAGCTTCTCTGGAGTCTTACCGACTTCAATATCTCTCTTATGACCTTGATAAATACCGTATGTATACTCATACTTTCAAATGAAATAAAAAAAGAAACGGATGCGTATTTTGCTGAGTGAAAACTATTTACCATAATAAATCGAAGTATTCAACCCATCTTAGTCTCGCGTACGCTCGACAGCTCTCCCGAAGGGAGAGCCTTTTTGGCGAGTGTAACCACTTGCCCTCGTCAGAGGAAGCCGAGAAAGAAAACGCTCTCGCGTTTTCTTGGAAAGGCACAAATAGTCAGGGGCTTCGCCCCCGAACCCCCGTTCGCTGAACATTATGGCTTCCACAAAACCGTGTTGTCTTGCGGCGTTGCCGCCAGGAGCTTCGCTCCCGAACCCACACAAAAGGACACTTTTGGAAAAGTGCCCTCTTGACTCCCTCAAAACTTTTCTTATTGGGTTAACGGGACGTCGCCCATACAAATTGTTAACGCGCGTTAAAGGGTTCAGCCGGGAGGGAACTGTCGAGCGACTGAGAGACTGAAGGAGAAAGGGCTTCAATGAAGTAAACTTAAATTTAAAGTCACGCGGGCTCATTTCGTCACGTTTCATGCCACCGCCCCAAAGGTGTAGGCAAAAAGTTACACTATATCGCAAAAAATATATTGACATTTCTTGTGAAATAATGTAGAATACCTCGCGTTAAATGCTAAAAAAGAGGTAATCAATCTATGAAATCAATTAATAAGCTTATGTTAACGTTTTTGTTGTGCGTAGTAGTTGTTTTTTGTGCTTGTGGCAAGGAAGATATAACTAACACTCCAATTGATAATGAAACTATTTTGGATGATACAACCGCCGACAGTACCGGAACGACAGTTTTATTTGAAACGACGGGAACACCCGAAGATGAAACCACTACCCACGTTTCAGAAACCACCATACTTGTAGAAGAAACCTCTACAGAGACTTCTGTACCCGAAGAAGAAACAACAGTAACTCCTGAGTCTACAAATGCCCCTGAAACTACAGAAGCTATAAAAGCTCCTAATACAACACAAGTTGATTTACCACACAATCATAACTATTATCGCCCCCAACATCCTTGGGTATATGTAAATAATGGTGTTTGGGATGGTTCGGGGTGGCATGATGAGCAAAACAGAGGGAAAATTCGTCCGACTTGTACCGAAAGAGGATTTACAGTTTATGTTTGTTCTGACTGCGGACATGTAAAATATGATGATTACGTGTCAGCTCTTGGTCATAGTTATACAACTTGGTATGTTGTAAAAGAAGCTACAACTACAGAAACTGGCATTAAGGAATGTAGGTGTAGCAGATGTGGTAAAGCACCTATCACTGAAGAAATTCCTAAGAAGGATGCGGTTGCAGATGAATGCTTTATCGATCCTCGAATTACAAAGCGTAAAATTTTTGGAAAGACTGTGTATGAATATGGTGACTGTGACGTTTGTGATAGACGTACTTGGGGTAATGTTCTTTCAATATTTATTTTAGATAATGGTGGACTTCATGTAATTTATGATGACAAAAATGGTGAAATGGTAGAATTTGATGTTTTACCTTTAGATAACTATGCAAGTGGTGGAAATATACTTGATGATGGAACTTATACAACTTCGTACGTTGGTGCTTTTTCTTAAAATAGTGCAGAAAAGCTATATTTGTGTTGATTAAATGGGTGTTTGAAGTTTTTTGCCCCGCTTTTTTACAAAAAAGCGGGAAATAAAATGGGTACGCGTTTTGCGTACCCATATTTTTTATATTAAAGAATTTCGAGACAAGAAAGAACGTCGAGCTTTTCAAGGAGCTTGTCGAGGTCGGCTTTTTTGATTTCGTTTGTAATAAACGCAAATTCGCCGTCTTTGTCAGATAAAGCTTTGTATTCACCGAATACTTCTTTAACAGCGTTTTCGCCCGACTTTGTGCATACGTAGTATTTTGCAACCTTTTCACATGCACATGCAAGGTCGTTTCTTTCTGCTTTTGCCCACTGCTGATTTTTAAGCTCGGGCCTGCCTGCAATGTCAACGATGTCGGCAACAACTGCACTTGCCGTAGGCATCATACCTGCGCCTCTGCCGATAAATATTACGTCGTCAACAGCGTTTCCGTTTACCATAACTCCGTTGAATACGTCGTCAACCTTGGAAAGAAGGTTTGTATAGGGAACAAGTCGGGGAGCAACCGAAACAGCCATCTTGCCGTTAACGTCTTTTGCCTGACCGATGAGCTTAATGGAATATCCTGCCTCTGCGGCATTCTTTACGTCTTCAAGTCTGATCTTTGAAATACCCTGAGTTGAAACCTCGGAGGGATTGATAAGCTTTCCGAATGCAATTGCTGCAAGTATACAAATCTTTCTGCAAGCGTCAATACCTTCAACGTCAGCAGTGGGATTAGCTTCTGCATAGCCTTTCTGCTGAGCTTCTTTGAGGGCAACCTCAAACGTCTTACCGAAGTCGATCATCTGTGTGAGAATGTAGTTTGTTGTACCGTTGAGAATACCGTTGATCTCGTTAATCTTGTTTGCCGCAAGGCATGTTCCGAGAGGACGGAGAACGGGAATACCGCCGCCTACACTTGCTTCAAACAGATATCTTGCGTTATTTTCTGCGGCAAGCTTAAGAAGCTCGTCGCCCTTTTCGGCAACTACCTCTTTGTTTGACGTAACTACTGATTTACCTTTCTTGAGAGCCTGTTCCGAGAAATCGAATGCAGGGTGAAGACCGCCCATAGCCTCTGCAACAATGCTTACTTCGTCGTCGTTGAGAATAATATTGTAGTCGTGAACTACTTTATCGGCAAAGGGACTGTCGGGGAAATCTCTCAGGTCGAGGATATATTTGACGTTGACTTCGTCGCCAACGTGTTCTTTTATAATTTCTTTATTCATTGTGAGCACTTCGGCAACGCCGCTTCCGACAACGCCAAAGCCTAAGATTGCTATGTTGATCATAATTTTACCTCGTGTTTTTTATTCGTTGATATAATATATCTGAACCGTAACGGAATAGCCGTCTTTGGTTGCAATAAATGCCTGATATGAGCGTGAGAGGATGGACTTTTCGTATTCACCGTTAACTTTGTCAATTGCTTTCAGCAAGCTTTCTTTGTAATCCTCTTGGTTGTTTGTGTATATGGGATAAATCTCAAAATACTTTTCTTTTTCTTCGACTGCGTTTTTGATCTGATTATATGCGATTTCTTCAAATTTATCGGGGGAAACGACCTTTGCGCCTTTTTGCGAATAGTAGTTTTCCGTTGAAGAACAGCGCGGCAGCTTGAAATCCTTATACATCAGATGCGATTTTGAAATTTCCGAGTCGGAAAGATTGAAAAATCCGTGAAACGCAAAGTCTGACAGCGCTTCTATGTCGGGATCGTTCCAAGTACAGTCTATATGATAATATTGGTCATCTTGTTTTACGATGTTCCAAAGATGAGGCTCAACGTCGGTGGCACCTTCGACGATAATACATTCGATACCGCATCTGTTGAGCAGTATTTTATACGCCGCAGAATAGCCGTCGCAATATGCAAGCTTGTTTATCAATGCTCCGTAAGCCGTATGAGCTGTGAGCGGAATGTTTTTTTGGTTAGTTGTCGTACCGGCATAGGTACAGTGTTTTGTCAAAAAGTCGTGAATGGCGACTGCCTTTTCAAAATCCGACATATCCTCGGTGGCGTATGCGACGCCTGCCGCGCTTACCGCTTCAATCTCCATTTTCATATTATTGATATCAGAAACCGAGAACAGAAAGTTCATTTCGACGTAGGACTTATAGTCATCGCAAAACAGCTTGAAGGATGCGGTATCGAGATAAAAATATTCGGGACAATCAAAGGAAATCGCTTTTGCGACTCTCTTGAACTCATCTTCCGAGTATTTATAGGGAAGTATCTCGGTGCCTCTCTTATAAGCCTTTGCAGACTCTGAAATAGCTTTGAAAAGTAATTGTTCTTTATATGTCAACTGATTAAAATAGTAAAGCTCGTCTGAATGTTCCGATTCCAATTCGGATACTTTTTTCTCTTGTATGCGGTATCTCATTTCGATGGAAGCATATATTGCACCAATGCAGATAGCGCAGAATATCAAAATATATATGGGAATGAGGATAAGCAACCGTTTTTTGCTTTTTTTGATAGATATCATCTCCTCAATGCATACTAAAGCCCATTATAACACACATTTTTTTTGATTTCAATATCTGTATACACATTTTAATTAAATTTGGCAAAATGTAGTATAAAAAAAAGAAAAGGACTTGTATTATTTAAAAAGATATTGTATAATTAATCAGTAAACTAATAGCAAATAAAAAACAATTACATATTTTCGGAGGAAACCACTATGAAAAAGGTAAAATGGGGTGTAATCGGCGCGGGCGGTATTGCTGACCGTCGTACAATACCCGGTATGATGCTTGCAGACAACGCAGAGCTTGTTGCAGTAATGGAAATCAATATGGAGCTTGCAGAAAAGATCAGAGCGAAGTATGGTTGTAAATATGCATACGACAATTATCAGGAGCTTATTGACAATCCCGAAGTTGAAGCAATTTACATCGCATCTCCCGTATTTGCTCACGTTGAACCTGCAATGGCAGTTGCAAAGGCAAAGAAGCACCTTCTTTGTGAAAAGCCCATCGCTATGACTGTTGAACAGACAAAAGAGATTATCGAGGCTTGCAAGGCAGCCGGCGTTAAATATGCAACAGGCTTTATGATGAGATTCGGTGCATATCATATGGCAATCAAGAAGCTCATCGAAGAAGGCAAGATCGGTAACGTTGTATCCGCGAGAGCACAGCTTTCCGGTTGGTTCCCGGAATCAGCAAAGAACTGGCGTCAGGACAAGAAGCTTTCGGGCGGCGGTGCACTTGTTGATATGGCTGTACACTGCATTGATATTCTTGAATATATGATTGGCTCAGAAACAGAAGAAGTAGCGGCTTTTGTTGATACAAGAACGTTTACTTACAACGTTGACGACTCTGCAAACATTCTTATCAAGCTCGGTAACGGTGCTGTTGGTTACGTTGACGCACACTTTAACGTTCCCGATGCGGCTGTAAAGAACCGTGTTGAAATCTACGGAACGAAGGGCTCGGTTATCTGCGAAAAGACCATCGGTCAGATCGATGAAGGTAACGTTGAGGTTTATATGTCCGAAGACAAGGGCTACGATGCTCAGCAGGACAGAACAGATTCCGAAGCAGTCAAACTCGACGTTGAGTTTGGCAATATGTACACAAGAGAGATCGAATCTTTCTCCAATTCAATTCTTAACGATGCGGAAGTTGCAATTCCCATGGAAGTCGGTCTCCACATTCAGCAGGTTACTGACGCTGCATACAGATCGGCAGAAAACAAGAAGATCGAAAAAGTACTTAAGTAATTTAACAACGTGGGTATATGAGCTTCGCGCATATACCCACATATTGTTTAAATACCAGAGAGAGTGTGTGCCATAGCACACACTCTCTCTGTTTTGATAATAAAGCCTTTATGCTGTTTGTTCTTTTTGAAACGTTTGTATAAGCTTTTTTGATAGAAAAAAGGCGGGAATACAAAGCAGAAACCAAAGAACTGAATATAAAAGACATATCTGTCCGCAGACGTTCAGCGGAGTTTTTGAATAGTCCCATACGTTCCATCCGAGCCATACGTTGACGATACATCCCGTTATAAATTCATTGAAAGTAATAAACAATGCGCCGAGACAATATTTCAATATAGGCGGCGTGTAAGAGAAAGCTTTTTCAAATGCGTATATTCCGAGCAGGCACACTCCTGCACATATACCCATTGACCAGTGGGTATATCCCCGCCACAGTATTTCGAGGAACATATACGCTATACCGCCAAGTGTAAATACGGTTGGATATTCAAAATATTTATATAACAAAGTGACCACCCCCAAGTTTGAGGGTGGTCAGCATTTTTATTGTTTATTCAGTTTCTTCGGTATTTTCTGTTTTTTCTTGTTTATCGGAAACTTTTTCAACTTCGGAAAAATCAAAGTTCTGATAGAATTCGTCTATTGATTCTTTAACCTTTAATGCTTTCTTTTTTCTGGATTTTTTGATTGAAAGATCAAGTATAACGATGACGGCAAAGAGTATAATGCCCATACAAGAAATGACAGAGCCCTGAACGAAGCAGTCGGGCAGATATTTCAGCTCAAGCACGTGTTCGCCCTGAGGGATCTCGGCTGCGAGCAGGGAATTAGCCGTCATTGTGAGCGGCAGTTCTTCTCCATCACAAATTATATGCCATCCCTCGTCGTAGGGAATTGACGTAAAGAGCAGTTCTTCTTTTTCATCAACGGTAATCTTTCCTTTAAAATAGGTAGCCGTATATTCGTCGATAGCAAAGCTGTTTTCGTTAAGTCTTGCAAATACGTCTTTAAATACCTCTGTATCAAGCGACCAGAAATATTTTTGATCGCGCAGAATATAGAGGTTTTCGTCTTGAAGAGTTGCTCTCAGTTTTACGGTTTCGTCTTCGTCAAAGCTGCCGAGAGAAATAATGCGGTCTGTCTCATTATCAAAGAAGGTGCCCCAATCTCTGTTATTAAGCGAAAGATCGACCTTTCTCGGATAGTCTGAAGGGTAGAAGAAGAATATCTCGTCTGTCGTACCCGCCGTAAACATATAGCTTATCGAGGCGTCGAGCGACGTATTCATAGGGGTATATTTTAGATATTCGTGAGTTGCATATTCCGAGCGTGTATTCTGCAAAGATTCCGTTACGTTTTCAATCGGCTTGAAAAGCATAACCGTTTCTTTTTCGCCGAGCATAGCCGTAACAGTAGCGTTAAGAAGCTCAAAAGGAGTGGAGAAGAAATTAAAATCAACCTCTTCCATCTGTGTGGACACCGCAAACGCAATGCTCATTGCATAGGGGTTTTTGTATATTCTGTGGTCGTCGGTTTTGTGTATTTGTTCGTAGAGCTCGCTGTTTTGGTCTGTATCGATTATATACTTAATGCCAAGCAGCGAATCGGAAACAGGAGTACCGCCGAGGTATTTCGACCAGTGGGATTTAGACGAATAACCAAGCTGGTTAAGAAGCTTGATAACCGAAGCATTCAGCGTTGACGTAGAGCTTGACAGACCGTTTATATCGAGGGTCATATTGTCATTGGTTTTTCTGTGCGACGTTTTTTCCATACGGTAGAACGAATCGTCTTTGTTATGGATATAGTCGACAAGCGGATCAAGCTCATCAATAAACTCTCTGTACGACGTTCTTGAACTGAAAACGACGTCTCTGTCGAGCGAATCGAGGTTTAGATAGCCGTTAATAAGCAGTTCGGTCGAAACGATAATTGCAAGAATAAGAGCGGTGAAATTTTCGCCTTTTTCTTTGTGATGGAAATAAAGGGTAATAAGATAAACACCGGCGAGTATAAGACTGAGCCAGATGCACAGAATGCCGTCAATATATTCATACTCCTGATTTTGCACTGATACGATAATAAATATAAGAGCAAGGCAAACCGCGACTACGTGGTTAAACTTTATCTCTTTTATAAAGCAAAACGCCTTATGCGCAAAGGTAACCATCAAGAAACACAGCATAAAGCTGTAACGGTAGTTGAGCCAGTTAGGGTTCTGCAGTCCGTGCCAGAATATGTCGATTGTCGAGCCGGAGAAAGAGAAGAGTAGTGCTGAAAGTATAAGCGCGGACCATATTTTTTCACGGGGGGATATTTTTTTCGTGATGAAGTAAATGGGGAGAAGTATGAGCGTAAGTACTCCGCAGTATATAAACGGCAGTCCGCTCGGACGTACGGTGTCGTACGAGTTGGGGAGCATTTTTGCAAAAAGCTCAAAGAAATTGAACTTAGTATTTAAGTCGTATTTCGGATCTGAAAAATCGTTCTTGCCGAATTTAAGAGAGTAGTATACGGTAAAGATTATTACTGCCGCCATCGCTATGGCAATAAGCGAGAAAAGCAATATACGCAAGAATGATTTAATGAAGTGATACGATTCGCCGGTTTCATTGTATTCATCCGAATATCCGTATGCAAAATAATAGAAGAATGAATACAGAACAATGAAAATGCAGACCATATAACCAATATAGAAATTGGACATAACGGTGATTGCAAGTATAATTGTATACAGGATATACTTCTTTTTGTTTATAAGACTTTCAAGACCGAGAATAAGAATGGGCAAGAAGAGTAAAGCGTCTATCCACATTGTGTTGTGGCCGTTAACGACAGCGTACGCCGTAAGCGCGTACATTGTTGAAAAAATAACGGTTGCAAACCTATTTTTTGCTCTGCCCGAGTAGTGAAGATATACGGCAAAGTTAAAGCCGGAGAGACCTGCTTTAAGAATAAATATGGTAAGGAGAGCTTCCGTTATGGATTTTTCGGGGAAGAATGCGATTAGGAGGTTAAAGGGGCTTGCAACGTAATATGCAAACATACCCATAAATTCGCCGCCCATAGCTCTTTGCCACGAATAGAGCAGACTGCCGTCGCCGTGCAAAATGTCGCGCAGTTCTTCAAAGAAATACACGTACTGTGCGTTCAGGTCGAGTACAAGTACCGATTCTTCGCCTAATGGGTATACGTCTCTCAAGAGATAGATTATTAAAAACAGCAGTGCGGGAACTGCAAATGCCAAAAGAAGATACGGGCTGAATCTGATTTTTTTGTCTTGTTTTATTTCAGTTGATAAATTCAAATCCGTCATATATTATCCTCTCCTTTTTTGCATAAAGCGTATTCGACTTTTTTTATATTTTTTTCAAGCTTTACACGCGGAACTGTAAGGTCGTGCCCGCATCCCGTACATTTTATTCTTATATCGCTGCCTGTACGCAAAACCTCAAACGAGGAAGAGCCGCAGGGGTGCTTTTTTTTCATAATGAGCGTATCGCCCTTTTCGAACTTCGGAATGTTCAAAACAAGTACCTCTCAAGTAGTATTATTTCTACAAACATAAATTATATCATAAATGGAGATTATTGTAAATAAATTATTTGTTAAAGATTGCAAAAAGTAAAAAACGTGATAGAATATATAATAAGAATATGATCAAAACGGAGTAAGGTAAGATGAAAATTAATTGCGCGGAAATACTTTGCGTTGGAACCGAAATACTTATCGGTGATATAGTCAACACCAACGCGGCATATATATCAAAAAGACTTGCGGCGCTGGGGGTTAACCAATACCATCAGGGCGTTGTGGGAGATAACCCGCAGAGACTGAAGATTTTTTTGAAGGAAGCATTAGATAGGGCTGACCTTGTTATATTAACGGGCGGACTTGGCCCCACCTATGACGATTTGACCAAAGAGACAGTTGCTGAAATTATGGGCAAAAAAATGGCGCTTCACCAAGAGTCGTATGAAAGACTAAAGGAATTTTTCGTACAGCGTAATATCGAAATGACGGAAAACAACGTAAAGCAGGCGTATATGCCTGAAGAATGTATGGTTTTGCAGAACGACTGGGGAACCGCTCCGGGAGCTATTATAGAAAATAAAGAAGAAAATAAGGCGGCGATAATTCTTCCCGGTCCCCCGCGGGAGATGAAACCTATGTTCGAAAAATACGTCGTGCCTTATATTGAAAGCCTGAGCGATAGCGTATTTACGAGCAAAAATGTAAATATTTTCGGTATGGGCGAGTCAAAGGTTGAGAGCATACTGATTGATTTAATGCAGAACTCAACCAATCCTACGGTTGCCCCCTACGCCGCAGACGGCGAGGTAAGACTGCGCGTTACGGCAAAAACCGCAGAAAAAGAGGAGGGCGAAAAGCTTTGCTCTGAGATGATCGAAAAACTTATGCAGACCGAAGTCGGCAAATATATATACGGGGTAGATACGACGGTTGAAGAAGCTCTGGTAAAAAAGCTTACCGAAAAAAACAAGAAGATAGCGGTGGCGGAATCGTGTACGGGAGGGCTTGTTACGGGCAAAATAACAAGCGTCAGCGGTTCGTCTGCCGTTCTTGACGGAAGCGTAGTCTCTTATGCTAATGAAATAAAAGCAAGTCTGCTGAACGTTGAGAAAAACGTACTCGATACGTTTGGAGCAGTGTCTGAACAGTGTGCTTTGCAGATGGCGGACGGCGTAAGAAAGCTTATGAACGCCGATATAGGAATAAGTATCACGGGAATTGCGGGACCTACGGGAGGAACTCCTGAAAAGCCGGTAGGTACTGTATACATTGCGGTCAGCACAGAAGAGGGAAGTGAGTGTCAAATGCTTACCCTCAGAAACAACGGTCGCGAATACGTAAGAAACGTATCGGCAAAGAACGTTTTGCATCTTGCTATGAATGCATTTTGAGTAAAAACAATATGTCTGTATACGGCGGAGTCCGTATACAGACAATTTTTTTATTTTTATTGAAAAATGTATTGACAAAAGAAAGGTAATGTGCTATGATACGTACATCGACTTTATCAAAGTAAAGTAATAAAGCGACAGAACATGATTAAAGCGTCAAAAAAGGCGCTTCGGAGGTACTTATTATGAAAAAAATATTATCATTGGTTATGAGCGTTTTGCTCATTATCGGAACGGTTTTCGCATTTGCATCTTGCGGCAAAAAAGATGACAACAAGCTTGTTTGCGGTGTAACACTTTTTGAAAACATGAATGAAAAAGACGAAAACGGCAACTGGACAGGTTTTGAATCCGAATTCGCAATTGAAGTTGGTAAGATTCTCGGTATGGAAGTTGAATTCCAGATCATCGACTGGGGACAGAAGTACAATGAGGTTAACTCCGGCGCAATCGACTGCATTTGGAACGGTTTTACTGCAAACTCCAGCGATGACGGCATCAAAAGATCCGATCTCGTTGATTTCTCATACGGCTATATGCTCAACCAGCAGTGCATCGTTGTTAAGAAGGACAAAGTTGATACATACAAGACAGAAGCTGACCTCAGCGGTAAGAAGGCTTGCGTTGAAGGCGGTTCTGCAGGCGCGGCATACGCTAAAACCGTAACAGACGAAGACAAGATCTTTACGGCAACAGCTCAGATCAATGCTTTCACAGAGGTTAAGTCGGGAGCTGTAGATTTCATCGTTGTTGACATTCTTCTTGCTCAGAATATCTGCGGTAAGGGAGACTATGAAGACCTCGCAATCGTTGAAGCGATCGAGCTCGAATCCGAGATCTATGCGGTTGGCTTCAAAAAGGGCTCTGACCTTACAGAAAAGGTAAACGCAGCAATCAAGACTCTCGAAAAAAATGGCAAACTTATGGAGCTCGCAAAGAAATACGGCTTTGAAAACGTACTTAAGGTTACCGAAACGATCGAATAATAAAGGGTAACATTAATAAAAAGGAAATATAGTAATGGGATTTTGGGAAGTAACATTAAGTTTGCTTGGCGGACTTAAATACACCTGCCTGATATTTGCGCTAACACTCGTGTTAGCGCTTCCTTTAGGTTTGGTGATAGCTTTCGGCTCAATGTCAAAATTCAAGCCGTTTGCTTATCTTGTAAAAACATTTGTATGGATCATACGCGGTGTACCGCTTATGCTTCAGGTCATCATATTTTTCTACGTGCCGGGATTTCTTCTCGGAACACCCCTTCTTTCGCGTTTTGCCTCGGTAATTGCAGCGTTTGTAATCAACTACGCCTGTTATTTTTCCGAGATCTACCGCGGCGGAATCGAGAGTATTCCGAAAGGACAGTATGAAGCGGGACAAGTGCTTGGTATGACCAAGACTCAGGTTTTTTTCAAGGTTGTACTTATGCAGGTCGTCAAGAGAATTCTTGCACCTATGTCAAATGAGGTTATAACGCTTGTTAAGGATACTGCTCTTGCGAGAGTAATTATGATCGTTGAAGTGATTCAGGCAGCGCAGAACTTTGCGGCATACGGACTTATGTGGCCTCTGTTCTATACAGCGGTTTTCTATCTCGCATTCGTTGGCTTACTTACCATTCTTTTTGGTTGGTTTGAAAAGAAGCTTGACTACTATAGGATATAGGTTTGAAAGGAGCTTTTTATGGCAGTTTTTGAAGCAAGAAATATAATAAAAAGTTTCGGCAAGACCGAGGTTCTCAAAGGCGTCAGCTTTTCAATTGAAAAGGGCGAAGTGTTGTGTGTTATCGGTTCGAGCGGAAGCGGTAAGACCACTCTTTTGCGCTGTGTAAACTTCCTTGAAACTCCTGATGTTGGGCGGTTTTATCTGAATGGAGATCTCTTATTTGATGCGGCTGACAAAAAAGCGAAGACCGACGAGGAGATAAGACAAAAGCGTCTGCATTTCGGACTCGTTTTCCAGTCTTTTAACCTTTTTCCGCAGTATACTGCTTTGGAAAACGTATCTCTTGCCCCCCTTCTTCATGCAAAGGAGCGTCCCGATTATAAGGAGAATAAAAAACAGATAAGAGAAGAAATTTTATCTCATTCCTCTGACCTTCTCAGAAAAGTAGGACTCGGGGACAAGATGGATAATTACCCCTGTCAGATATCGGGCGGTCAGCAGCAACGTGTTGCAATTGCCCGTGCGCTTGCTCTTAAACCTGACGTACTCTGTTTTGACGAGCCAACGTCGGCGCTTGACCCTGAAATTACCGTTGAAGTTCTTGCAGTAATGAAAGAGCTTGCGGCGGAGGATATGACAATGCTTGTTGTAACTCACGAAATGGGATTTGCAAGAGAAGTATCTGATAAGGTAATCTTTATGGACGAGGGCGTAATTGCCGAGCAGGGAAACGCAAAAGAAGTATTTGACAATCCTCAGTCAAAGAGACTTCAGGAATTTTTAAGTGTAATGAAATAAACAATGCGGATATGTACCGCTAGTTTTTAAAAAAAGTATGGGTTTGCTTGCCCATACTTTTTTGTTATAAGGTAATTTTAAGGCTCTCCCCGCGGGAGAGCTGTCAGCGCAGCAGACTGAGAGGGGAAAAACAAAAAATCACGGCACACCCGAACGGGTATTCCGTGATTATGATGCGAGTGTTCACGACGAAACTAATCAAAAGTTGAAGTTAAAGCCGGATTCTATTCGAGACGCATGATTTTGTCAATTTCTTCGCATTGGTCTCCGACCAGCACTTCAAATTCGTTAGCGGTTGCCACGGGATCATAGGTCGTATAATGTACGGTAAGGATATCCCCCTCGGCAATTCCTATCTTGTTTGTTTTGTTTGGGCCTCTTTCTATTGACAGCATAGTGCAGGAAGCGGGCCAAAGAATGTCACGGATGTCCTTGTCGATTACGAAGGATCCTTTGTATACAGTCAGCGGCACCTCGATAACATGAGGCATTTTTCCCTTATGGATCGCATGCGCTTTTGATTTAATGACCGTGCTTGTAAAGTCGGAGAGGCCGGATACCTCAACCATAATAAATGCAGCCGTAACGGCAGCGGTTAACAAAAGAATATTATTAAAACCGCCGAGCGATTCAAATGCGAATAGGCATGCAGTCACAGGAATACGCATAGATGCTCCTAAAAACGACACCATACCGATGACAACCAAAAGAGCGTAATATTCTTCACTTATAAAGTTGAGCGATATAAACAACTCGGCGCAAATCGTGCCCAAAATAGCACCAAAGGCAAGTGTGGGAAGGAAAATACCGCCCGTAACTCCGGCAGTATTTGATACCATCATAAAAATAGCGCGTATGATGAAAAAGCTGATGAGAAGATACCAGAAGTTTTCTGTCTCAAGGCGATGTTCGCCGATAAGATGCTCTATAAGATGGTGTCCTGATCCGAGTATTTTCGAGAAGAAGAAACCCACAAGGGAGACAAACGCAAAAATAACAGGAAGCTTAATCTTTACAGAAAGGGATTTAAGCTTTTTTCTTAAAAAAATATCTACGAGATTATAGAGTTTGATAAAGAGTATTGAGCATACACCGCACAAGAGTCCGATAATTATAGGTATGTAGATCAGATTGAGAGGGAGTGTGGGGAGCAGGCTCGTTTCAAAAAGAGTGGCGGATTCCATACCAAAAGCAGCTAAAAGATGTGACATCAATTGGCTGACAATAACAGAGACGGAAACGACCGAAAAAAGAAGCGGAGAAAAGGTCTTGTGTAATTCTTCCATCGAAAACATTACCGCGGTTATGGGTGATCCCGTTGCCAATGCAAAGCCAGAAGCAGCACCGCCGACCATCATATAACGTCGCCATCCTCGGTGTTTTTTTCTGCCGACAACTTGAATAACGCCGTCACCGATCGCGGTACCCATCTGCACACAAGGTCCTTCCGTTCCAAGCGGAACGCCGACAAGAAACGTGATCAATGCAGAAATAGGAAGAAAGAAAATGCTTTTTACCCAGTTGAAATTTACGATTCCGCGTATTGCCGCAATCGACGTGGGGATGCCTCCTCCGCGACAACTGTGTGAGAATGTTATTATAAGGCTTGCGATGAATCCCATAAGAAGAGCGCCGGCAATCAGCAAGGGGAGAAACCGTGGCTCGTGCTGTACCTTTTCATATAGTCTTTCGGATAATTCCACAACATAGCTTGAGGCAATTTTGAAGGCAATGACAAAGAGCGATGAAACAACTCCCGTGATGATAGAAAACACAAGACAAGGGATAAGAAGATTTTTTATGTAATGAGAGCGATATTTGTTCATATTATAACTGATCCTAATTTTTAAAGTCACGTCCGCATATTGTAGCACAAACATTGAGTATTTGCAATAATAAATTATCATTTTGCAAAGGAAAATGAAATAATATGGCAGTTATTTTGATTGCACCTATTTGACCTAGTTTTTCATTCCCATTACATTGGTCGATGGAAATGCCGCATATGCAGGGAAATATTCCGATACTGTTACGTTTATAGCTCTTTGGGAGGATAAATAAGGAGGGATAGAATGAAGAAATAAACGGTTTTACTGTTATGCTTCTTACTGCTGTTTTCGTACGGCATAACAAAACATCACGGCACACCCGAACGGGTATTCCGTGATGTTTTGTTCTTTTCTCTTTTCTCTCTTATCTTTTATCTGGAAAAGTCGCGTGTTTTTAAGAGAAAAGTGAAGAGAGAATAGTGAAAAGTGAAGAGAACAAAAAGAAAAAGCCGCTATTCGCGACTTTTCTTTTTGGTGCGAGAAACGGGACTTGAACCCGTACGGTAAATCCACACGCCCCTCAAACGTGCGCGTCTGCCAGTTCCGCCACTCTCGCAAAGTGTGCTGTACAAGCAACATTTAGTATTATACACATTTTTTTGCCATTGTCAATATGTTTTCGAAAAAATTATAAATATATTTTTAAGGGCACTTTCATATACTGTACCAAGCATTTTTAAGGGTTGGTGTTTTATATGAATAACTACAATTCAAAATTCCGAGAACGCAGCGAACTGTTTGCCGAATATATAGTCGAAAACAACGCAACCGTAAGGCAAACGGCACATTTTTTTGCAATAAGCAAAAGCACTGTTCACAAAGATCTGGTAACAAAATTGAGATACATAAATCCAAGTCTTTACAGCGAGGTAAAGAAAGTACTCGATACAAACAAGGCTGAACGCCACCTGCGAGGCGGGGAAGCGACAAAAAGAAAATATAAAAATATATAATATGATTACAAAATTCCCTCACAACTTGACAGAATACGCTAAAAAAGGTATAATAATATCAAGAGGAAGTTTGAAAAAACATCACGGAGGGGATAAGATGCCAAAGAGAATAATGATTACGGAATATCCCGTAGAGTACGTTCCGTTCAATCCCCCGGAAAATAAATGCTTTTACGGGTTCCCTGAGAATCAGGATCTTCCCGACAGTAATATAGCGTCAATGCATTATCATTCGAGCTATCAGATAGGCGTATGTCTTTCGGGGAACGGAGTTTTCCTACTTGAAAACGATATATATGCTGTAAAAGCAGGGGATGCGGTACTCATTGCCCCCGACGTTATTCATTGCTCAAAGAGTATTAAAAATAGCAATTGCAACTGGGATTTCGTATATTTTGATCCCTTTGAGATGAAAAACAGATATCCCGAGCTTATCTTGCCGAAAAGCTGTATCTGCACTCAGGAAAACGAGGGAGAGCTGAATACGCTTCTCAAAAAGATAATTCAAGAGGGCAGAACGTGCCGCGACGAATATGAAAGACTTTCGGCACTGTATTTTTATACTTATTCGTTGCTTTCAATGCGTAAGGGAGCAGTCCCCGATGCCTCGGCAGAGGCAGAAAGTATAAAAAATGCTGAAGAAACCGATATATACAACATTATGCCCGCCCTCAAGGAGATAGCTTTCAGATTTGACGAATCTATATCCGTGGCAGAACTTGCAGATATATGTAATCTGAGCGAATCTCATTTTACCCGTATTTTTAAGAAGAGTACGGGGATGTCTCCCTATAACTATACGCTTAAATTCAGAGCAAAAGTAGGCGCGGCGCTTTTGAAGGCTACCGAAAAAACGGTTAATGAGATTTCCGACTGCGTAGGCTTTAAAAATGCGAGTGATTTCTACAGACAGTTTACAAAATATTATTCTTGTTCACCGATGGATTATAGAAAGTCATAGTTTTTTATGACCAAACAGAAAGGATGTTACTATGTCGCGTTTTATCGGTTCATTTATGGATGACAACGAGCTTGACAGACCCGATCTGAACAAGTGTCCCGATTGCGAATGTTTTTTTCCGCAAGACAACTGCCCAATATGCGGTAAGGAATGCCCGGAAGAAATGCGCGCGGGAAACAGAAAGAAACAAAAAAAGAAAAAAGAGCGTAACGGAAAGTCTAAAGTCGTTGAGTATGTCGACTGGTACCACCGTTGGTGGTTCATCATTCTGATGCTTTTCATCTTTCCGATTATAGGCATTATTCTTCTTGCAGGCAGCCCTTACAGAAAGAATGTGAAAATAACCATAATTGCCGTTGCTGTAATATATACCATAGTTTCGACGTTTGGCATTGGAACGATAATCGGAGGTATTAAAAACACCTTTGAAAAGCCGGTCGACAGTACGCTTTCTTATGAAGAATATACACAGAAATGTACGATGGTAAGCCCCGAAGATTTTTACAGAAGCCCCGAAGAATATAAAAAAGATTTTGTCGGAATGAACCTTGTGGTCAAAGGCTTTTTCTATTATCTCGAAGGCAGTTACACAAACCGTAAATTCAATGATTATATAGTTTGTGAATACGTTGAAAACGGCAATACATTCGTGATCCTTGTCCGTGACTGCCGTTCTGGAGGAAAAAACCTTGTTGCAGGCGACAAAATTACGGTATTCGGCGAAGGAGCGGGGAATGTGAGTGTTACCGATCAAGAATATAACACAAAATCAGGTCCCTGCATCAATGCGGCATTTATTGATTTAAGTGAATAACCAAAAGCGCACAGTTGATTTGCTGTGTGCTTTTTTACGTAACCGATTTCGAAAATATAATATATATAAATTCAAAAATACTATTTACAAAAGAGCAATTTTAATGTAAAATGATTAAGATAGATAAATTGTGCGTTATTTACGGAGGATGTAAAAATGGCAGACACAAAACCTGTATACAAAAGAGTATTGCTCAAGCTTTCCGGCGAAGCACTTGCAAAGGATTGCGGTAAAGGCGAAATACTCAATTATGACTTTATAAACGAAGTATGCGCGTCTGTAAAAAAATGCGTAGAGCTTGGAGTTCAGGTAGCCATCGTTGTCGGTGGAGGTAACATTTGGCGCGGCGGCAGACAGGGTGCGAAAATGAACAGAAGCAGAGCTGACCATATGGGTATGCTTGCAACTGTAATTAACTCTCTTGCACTTCAGCAGGCTTTTGAAGAAGTAGGTACAGAGGCAGTTGTAATGACTGCTATTGATATGGAGAGAATAGCAGATCCTTTTACACAGCGCGATGCGGTAAAACACCTTGAAAACGGTAAGGTAGTTATTTTTGGCGGCGGTACGGGATGTCCTTATTTCTCGACAGATACGGGAGCTGTACTCCGTGCTGCAGAAATTAACGCAGATGCCGTACTTATGGCAAAAAATATTGATGGAGTTTATACAGCAGACCCCAAGCTTGATAAAAACGCTAAAAAGCTTGACGAGATAAGCTACGTTGACGTGCTTAACAACGGGCTTAAGGCTCTTGACTGGACGGCGGCTTCGTTTGGACTTGAAAATAAGCTCACTATTCAGATGTTTGCTCTTGACGATCCCGAAAATATAATCCGTGTTATCAAGGGCGAAAAGCTTGGCACCATTCTTAAATAAGTTAAAAAATAAACAGTTAAAAATATATCGGAGGACTTTATTATGAAACTCGCAACAAAAGACTATGAAAACAAAATGCAGAAATCCATTTCCGCATACCAGAACGAACTTGAATCCATCAGAGTAGGCAGAGCAAATCCTGCTGTTCTTAACAAGATCACTGTAGATTACTACGGTGTACCCACCCAGATCAACCAGATGTCCGAAGTAAAGGTTACAGACGCCAGAACGATCGTAATTTCACCCTGGGATGCAACGACTCTCAAGAGCATTGACAGAGCGATCACAGCATCCGACCTCGGCATTACTCCCGCAAACGACGGTAAGGTACTCAGACTTACGTTCCCCCAGCTTACAGAAGAAAGACGTAAGGAAATTTCCAAGCAGATTTCGAAGATGGGCGAAGATGCAAAGGTTGCAGTCAGAAATATCCGCCGTGACTTTAACGATAAGGCAAAGGATATGAAGAAAAAGAACGAAATGACTGAAGACGAACAGAAGCAGTCGGAAAAAGAAATTCAGGATTTGACAGATAAATACATTAAAGAAATAGATGCCATTACAGCCCGTAAAGAAAAGGAAATCATGGATATCTGACAAAACACACGGGTGTGTGCCTAAAGAATGGCGCACGCCCATTTTATTGATTGATAACAGAGAGTGTGTGGGTAAAGCCCACACACTCTCTTGGTTGGAGTTTTTACTATGTTTGGTATAAAGAAAAAGCAAAAAAGCGAAAAAATAATGGCAGATGAGAATCTGAAGCACATTGCCTTTATTATGGACGGTAACGGAAGATGGGCGAAGCAAAAGGGAATGCCCAGAGAGTTTGGGCACAAAAAGGGTGCTGAGACTATGAAAAATATAGTCAGATACTGCGGCTCGATAAACGTTAACTGCGTAACGGTATATGCCTTTTCCACGGAAAACTGGAAGCGTCCCGAAGCGGAAGTAAACGCTATTATGGAGCTTCTCGGACAGTATATCGACTATCTTTACACGGTTATGGAAAAAGACGATATACAGGTTCATTTTCTTGGCGACAAGGGAAGATTTACGCCTGAACTGAGAGCAAGGCTTGAGAAGGCTGAGGCAGATTCGGCAAAATACAGTAAGATACTTAACGTCGCTCTTAATTACGGCGGCAGAGACGAGATTGTACACGCCGTAAATGCTCTTATCAAGCAGGGCAAGACTGAAATAACCGAACAAGACATAGAAGCAAATCTTTATACCTCGCACTGTCCGCCCCCCGATCTTATCGTAAGAACGGCGGGAGAGATAAGAACGTCAAACTTTCTTATGTGGCAGGGAGCATACTCGGAGCTTTATTTTACCGATGTGTTGTGGCCTGATTTTTCGGAAGAGGACGTTGACAATGCGGTCAAAGAATATTACAAGCGCACGAGGCGCTTCGGCGCTGTCGTCTGACGGCGGTTTTGGAGGTTTTTATGAAAACAAGAGTTATAACTGCGGTTGTTTGTATAGCGTTGTTTATACCCGTACTCATATTTTCGGATACGGTTGTATTTCCCATCGTGCTCTCCGCGGCTGCCGTTATCGGCGTATATGAAATGCATAAGTGCATAGATATGAAAAAATGGTTTGTTATGGCGCCATCGGTTTTGTATGCATTGGCATTGCCATTATGTGCACGTCTCTTTTACTTTGAAAATGAACAGGGTTTTTACGGTTTTGCACACAAGGTGCTTGTCGTTTATATGTTTGTAATGTTTGTCCTTGCGGTTTTTTCAAAGGGGAAAATAGATATTTCAAGTGTTCTTGCGGCAACGATTACTACTTGCTTTATTGTAAACGGATTTTCAAGCATAGTACTGCTCCGCGATTTTACAAACGGACAGTATTTTTACCTGCTCGTATTCCTTTGCCCTTGGATTACAGACACTTTTGCATATTTTACGGGTTATTTTCTTGGAAAGCACAAGCTTATCCCCGACGTAAGCCCAAAGAAAACAGTCGAGGGAGCTGTCGGCGGCACGGTTTGTTGCTCGCTTATGCTTGTTTTGTACGGATTTATTCTTACAAAGCTTGTTGACGGAATGAACGCTAATTATATAGCATTGGCGCTTGTCGGTATCGTTCTTTCCATTGTGTCGCAGTGCGGCGACTTAATATTCTCGCTCATTAAGAGAAAATACGGAATTAAGGACTACGGTAATCTTATGCCCGGACACGGCGGCGTGCTTGACAGATTTGATTCTGTAATTGCGACAGCACCTTTTGTACTTATGATGTTTGGTATGTCGGGCATATTCAAGCTGTTTTATTAAAAAAGAGGGAATAAAAAATGACCGAAAAAAAGACAATAGAAAAGAGCATAGCGATTTTCGGCTCAACGGGTTCTATCGGAACTCAGAGTATTGAAGTTGCAAGAAAGCATAACATAAAAGTTAAGGCGCTGACCGCAAGAGGCGATATTGAAAAGCTAGAAGAACAGATAAGAGAATTTAATCCTCAATACTGTGCGGTTCTTGACGAAGAAAAGGCGAAAATATTGAAACAAAAAGTAGCCGACACAAGCACTTGCGTTACGGGCGGGGAGAAAGCTATTGAAGAACTTGCTTATAATGTAAAATGCGATATGCTTCTCAACTCGATTATAGGAAAAGCGGGACTCCGCCCCACACTTGCTGCTATCGAATCGGGGAAAAATATTGCTCTTGCAAACAAGGAGACTCTTGTAACTGCGGGAACTATTGTTATGAACAAGGCGAGAGAAAAAGGCGTATCTGTGTTGCCCGTTGACTCGGAGCATTGTGCGATTTTTCAATGTCTTGAAGGCTATCCGAAAAAGCAGGTAAGCCGACTTATTCTGACTGCTTCGGGCGGGCCCTTTTTTGGAAAGAAGAGGGAAGAGCTTGCGGGGATAACTCCCGAAATGGCACTCGCTCACCCGACGTGGAATATGGGGCAAAAAATTACCATTGACTCGGCAACTCTTATGAATAAGGGCTTTGAAGTTATCGAAGCCTGCCACCTTTTTGATATAGACGTCGAAAAAGTTGACGTTGTAGTTCACAGAGAGAGCATAATACATTCAATGGTGGAATATATTGATAATGCTGTTTTGGCGCAGATGGGCGTTCCCGATATGCGAACCTGCATACAGTACGCAATAACTTATCCCGACAGATTTGATGGGCTGCAGGAAAAGCTTGACCTTGCCAAAGTAGGCAAGATGACGTTTGCAGAACCCGACAAAGAAACGTTTGTATTGCTTGACCTTGCATATAAATCTATGAAAATGGGCGGACTTATACCCGCTGTACTTAACGGCGCAAACGAAGAGGCGGTATATTTATTCTTGAATCACAAGATTTCGTTTACCGACATTATGGATATGGTAAAAGAGGTAGTATTGGGTTACAAGAATATTGACACGCCTACAATTGAACAAATCGAAGAGGCGGACAGAAACGCACGCAGACTTGTAAGAGAGCTTGCTTGCAGATAACACCGCTAAATACTTGAAAAGAGGAAAAAACTGCATTGACTGTAATAATTGCAATACTGATATTCGGATTTCTCATATTTATTCACGAGCTTGGACACTACCTGACGGCAAGACTGTTTAAGGTAGGTATAAACGAATTTGCGCTCGGTATGGGGCCGAAAATATTAACCAAAACATCAAAGAAAACAGGAATAGCATACTCCCTCAGGCTGTTGCCTATAGGCGGATTTGTAAGCATGGTGGGAGAGGATGAAGACAGCAACGACGAGAACGCTTTGAACAACAAGCCCGTATGGCAGAGAATGATAATCGTTGCGGCGGGTGCGTTTATGAACGTGCTTGTCGGTGTTCTTGTGGTTCTCATAATCGTTTGCTCGACAAAAAACCTTGCTACGAATATAGTTGCGGAATTTAACGAAAATTCAGTACTGCAGGACTATGGGCTCATGGTCGATGACCAAATAATCAAAATAGGCAAACAGTCCGTATATACGGGAAGAGATATGGTTGAAGCGGTAATGTTCGAAGGAGCCGGTCCCGTTGACGTAACCGTAAAAAGAGACGGAAAAAAAGTCGTATTGGAGGACGTTGAATTTCCTAAAATCTCGCAGGGGAAAATGACTTTCGGAAGAATTGATTTCAAGGTCTATGGCGAGCGAAGAAGCTTTAGCAACATAATAAAGCATACTGTGTTTTACAGCAAATCCACCGTTAATATGATATGGAAATCACTTTTATATCTGGTAACGGGCAAAGTAGGAGTCGAGCAGATGTCGGGACCCATCGGGGTAACGTCGGCAATTGGCGATGCAGCAAAGTCAGGACTTACAAATTTGCTTGACCTTACTGCAATGCTTGCTTTGAATCTCGGCATATTCAATATGCTTCCTTTTCCCGCACTCGACGGCGGACGTTTTGTATTTATGTTATACGAGCTTATATTCAGAAAGCCCGTCAAGAGAGAAGTAGAAGGGTATATACACTTCGCGGGGCTTTGCCTGCTTATGCTTCTTATGCTTATAGTAGGCTTTAATGACGTAAAAAATCTGTTTAAATAATAAATTTGGGAGAAAAAGATGGAAAGACGTACATCCAAAAAAGTTAAAGTCGGTAATACGTATATCGGCGGCGATTCGAAAATATCGGTACAGTCGATGACCAACACCGATTCAGCCGATTTTGAAGCAACCTACAGACAGATAAAAAGACTTGAAGAATGCGGCTGTAACATTGTCAGAATGACGGTGCCCGATATGGATGCGGTAAAAACCGTTTATTCCATCAAGAATTCGGATATAAAAATCCCCATAGTAGCCGACATACATTTTGACTATAAAATGGCTATCGAGGCGGCGAATGCAGGGGCTGACAAGATAAGAATTAACCCCGGAAATATAGGCAGTGAAGACAGAGTAAAGATGGTCGTAGATACCTGCTTTGAAAAAAATATTCCCATAAGAATAGGCGTAAACAGCGGGTCTTTGGAAAAATCAATACTTGAAAAATACGGCAGACCTTCGGGCGAGGCTTTGGCGGAGAGTGCACTATACCACGCGTCATTGCTTGAAAAGTTTGACTTTACGAATATTATACTTGCAGTCAAATCGTCAAGGGTTGCCGATATGATAAAAGCAAACAGAATTCTTGCAAGCAAGACTGAATACCCGTTACATCTCGGCGTTACCGAGGCCGGAACGGTACATAAAGGCGTGATAAAATCAGCCGCAGGTATAGGAAGCCTGCTGCTTGATGGAATAGGCGATACAATAAGAGTATCACTTACTGCAGACCCTACTGAAGAAATCAGAGAGGGTAAGGCGATACTGTCTGCATTGGGACTTACTGAAGAATGCGGAATAAACATAATTTCGTGTCCCACCTGCGGAAGAACAAAGATAGATCTTATCGGAATCGCAAATGAATTTGAGAAAAGAACGGCGGACTTGAAAGTCAACAAGAGAATCGACGTTGCTATTATGGGCTGTGTAGTTAACGGCCCCGGTGAAGCCAAGGAGTGCGACATAGGCATTGCAGGCGGTGTCGGAGAAGCTGTACTTTTCAAAAAGGGTGAAATTATAAGAAAAATTGACGAAAACAGAATTATAGACGAGCTCATCGAAGAAATAAAAAGAATGTAAAAAAACAGGGTGGAATAATGTCAAAGACACTTATTGAGCTGTTCAACAGATTTGACGCAGGAGACACCAAATACGAGAGATTATTAAAAGAATGTCCCGTCAAAAACGTAAAAATAAATAAAGAACTGAAATTTGTAGAGGTTGATATCGAACCGAGTGAAGTCGTAGACAAAAAGACCATATACGGTCTGGAAGAGGCATTAAGAAAGTGTTATGCGCTTCAAAGTGTACGCATAAAGACCGTATACAAACCTGAATGGTTCGGACGCGATTACATTCCCGAGGTATTGCTTGAAGCGGGCAGACGGGGAGCGATTTCGCGCGGTTTTTTCAATGAATATAATCTTGAAATGACCGAAAATAAGATAAAACTTGAGATATCTTTCACAAACGGCGGTATTGAGCTTTTGTATTCAGCAAAGACACCCAATGTAATTTCAGAGGTTATCTTTGAAGAGTTCGGTCTCAGATACGACGTTGAGATCGTGCGCGACGAAAACGGCGGCATTGATTTTGAAGCTTTTGTAAAAGAGCAGGAGAAAGGATTTGCCGAAAAGATAAACAGAGCGGAAAAACAGAGAGAAGAACAGCAGAGAGTAATTGACATAAAGGCAGAAAAAGACGAAGAAAAGAAAAATCTTGAAAGAGTTACCGCGCTCGGAGAAAAAGAAAACGTATTTGAAAAGCTTGAAGGCGGCATAATTCACGTAGGCGACACCGATTTTGACACTACTGAGGCAGAATATATTTACGGCGAAAAATTTGATCTTGAGCCAGTTCCTATGAGAAGCTTAGACAAGCCTCTGCGCCATGCTGTAATATTTGGCGAGGTGTTTCAGGCTGAAGCCAAAGAAAACAGAAACGGTGACAAGGTTATATTTGAATTTGCCGTAACCGATAACGATTCGTCTATATTTTGTAAAATGGTTCTTGAGTCAGACGAATCACAGATTACTCGCGAGATAAAGTCGGGCGACGTTCTTGCAATAAAGGGTAACGTGAGATTTGACAAGTTTGCAAACGAGCTTGTTATGAACGTTCTTGATATCGCAAGGATCAAGAAAATTACAAGACAGGACAAGTCCGAAGAAAAAAGAGTAGAGCTACATTTACATACCTGTATGTCGTCAATGGACGCAATTATCGCCCCCGAGGATGCAATCAAGCTCGCGCAGAAATGGGGACATAGGGCTATTGCGATAACCGACCACGGAAACGTGCAGGCATTCCCGAGGGCAATGTATGCTTCCGAAAAGACGGGAATGAAAGTAATCTACGGTATGGAAGCGTATTTTGTTGACGATACGGCACGTGTCGTATACGGAGACAAGACTGCAAACTTTACCGACGATGAGTTCTGTATATTTGACATTGAAACAACGGGACTCTCAGCACAGACCTGCAAGATAACCGAGATCGGCGCTGTAATATTTAAAAATGGTGAAGTAACCGACGTTTTCAGTACCTACGTCGATCCCGAATGTCCCATCCCTCAAAATATAATTGAGATTACGGGCATTACCGACGATATGGTAAAGGGTGCACCCAAGACCGAAGAAGCGGTCAAAAATTTCCTCGAATTTGTTGGAGACAGAATACTTATTGCCCACAACGCTTCATTTGACATAGGCTTTATCAAAAAGGCGTGTGAGGATCACAAGATACATTTTAAACCCACTTACATTGATACGGTCGCTCTGTCGAGATTTTTAAATCCCGATTTAAAAAAGCATAAGCTCAACATTCTTGCCGAGTACTACAACCTTGGAGAGTTCGGACACCACAGAGCGTATAACGACGCTGAAATGCTTTCAAAGATATTCGGCGTTATGTGCCAAAAGCTAAAAAAAGAGGGCGCGAGAGATACCGAAGAAATGGCGAGAATTATGGGTGAAAAAGCAGACCCGTTAAAGCTCCGACCGTATCATATGGTACTTCTTGCAAAAAATAAAATAGGCTTAAAGAATCTTTACAAGCTTGTTTCGAAGGGATATCTTGATTATTTCTACAGGAATCCACGTGTGCCAAAGACGGTTTTGAACGAGCATCGGGACGGTCTTATCATCGGCTCAGCTTGCGAGGCGGGCGAGCTTTTCTCCGCAATTATTGCGGGAAAACCTATGAACGAGCTTATCAAAATTGCAAAATATTACGATTATCTTGAGATACAGCCCCTTTCAAATAACCGCTTTATGATTGCAAAGGGACTTGCAAAAGACGAAGAAGACCTCAAGAACTTTAACCGCAAGGTAATAGAAGTCGCAAGGGCGGCGAAATTGCCCGTATGCGCAACCTGCGACGCGCACTTTATCGAAAAGCGCGACGAGATTCACAGAAAAATGCTTCAGTTTGACCGAGGCTTTGCGGATGAGGGTGATTCTGAGTTATACTTCAGAACTACCGACGAAATGCTTGAAGAATTTTCATATCTCGGCGAAGACACTGCACGTGAGGTTGTAATTACAAATCCCAATCTTATAAACGATATGGTTGAGCAGATACGTCCTATTCCTACGGGCTTCTATCCTCCAAGCCTCCCCGGATGTGAAGAGGAACTGCAGGAAATGTGCTGGAAGAGAGCTAAGGAATGGTATGGCGATCCTTTGCCCGAGCTTGTAAAAAACAGACTTGAAAGGGAACTGAACCCCATTATAGGCAACGGCTTTGCCATTATGTATATTATTGCGCAAAAGCTTATCGCAAACAGTGAAGCGGCAGGATATCTCGTCGGTTCAAGAGGCTCGGTAGGTTCGTCGTTTGCCGCGACGATGTGCGGTGTAACCGAGGTTAACCCTCTGCCGCCACACTACAGATGTCCCAAGTGTAAGTACAGCTATTTCTTTAACGACGGTTCGGTAGGCTCGGGCTTTGACCTTCCCGACAAGGACTGCCCCGAGTGCGGAACAAATATGATACACGACGGACACGATATACCGTTTGAGACGTTCCTTGGCTTTAAGGGCGAGAAAACACCCGATATTGACCTTAACTTCTCGGGGGTAGTTCAGGCGGATGCGCACAAATACACCGAAGTACTTTTCGGTGAAGAAAACGTGTTCAGAGCAGGTACTCTTGGAACTTTGGCTGACAAAAAAGCCTTTATGCTTGTAAACAAATATCTTGAAAACAAGGGCGTTTCGGTAAACAGAGCTGAATTACAAAGACTGATAAACAAATGTCTCGGCATAAAGCTGACGACGGGACAGCATCCCGGCGGTGTAATAGTTATTCCTCACGAATACGACATCTACGATTTTTCACCTGTTCAGCATCCTGCAGAAGATAAGACCAGCTCGACTATTACGACTCACTTTGAGTTCAGCCACCTTCACGATACTATATTAAAACTTGACATACTTGGACACGATGTGCCCACCAAATACAAGATGCTCGAAAACTATTCGGGTATAAGTATTCTTGACGTGCCGATGAACGACAAAAAGGTTATGTCGCTTTTCACCTCTCCCAACGCTCTTGGCGTAACAGAGGAGGATATCGGCAGTCAAACGGGTACGTTTGGCTTGCCTGAGTTCGGTACGGGCTTTACAAGACAGATGCTTATTGATACACAGCCGAAATATTTCTCCGACCTTTTGCAGATATCGGGACTTTCACATGGCACGGGCGTATGGCTTGGTAACGCGAAGGACCTTATCAAAGAGGGTACTTGTACGATTTCGGAATGTATCGGTACAAGAGACAACATAATGGTCTATTTGCAGTATAAGGGACTTGAAAACGGCGACGCATTTAATATTATGGAAAACGTCCGTAAGAAGAACAAGACCTTAACACCTGAAATGGAAGCAAAAATGAGGGAGCATAACGTACCCGAGTGGTACATTGATTCTTGTAAAAAGATAGAATATATGTTCCCGAAAGCTCACGCCGCCGCATACGTTATGTCGGCTATCCGTCTCGGCTGGTACAAGGTATATCATCCCGTTGCATTCTATGCTGCATATTTTACCGCCGCTCCCGACGGTTTTGACGGAGAAACGGTAATGGGCGGAAGAAGCAAGGTGCTTCAGCTTATGGATCTTATCAAGGAAAAGGGAAAGGAAGCATCCGCAACAGAAAAAGAACAGTTTACTGCTATGCAGCTTGTAAACGAGGCTATGGCGAGGGGGGTAAAATTCTTACCCGTTAACCTGTATAAATCGGATGCAAAGGCGTTTTTGCCCGAAGACGGCAAGATCAGAATACCCTTTGCTTGTCTTGCGGGACTTGGCGAAAGCGTAGCTTTGAATATTGTTAAAGCAAGGGATGAAAATCCCCTTTCGATTGAAGAACTTGCCGAAAAAGCAAAACTCTCAAAGAAGATCATTGAACTTTTGCGAGTGAATGGAGCGCTTGGAGACTTACCCGAACAGAATCAGATATCGTTTTTCTAAATTGTTATTTTCTCTTAAGGGGAAATAACGAAAAAACAATTCCAAAAGGAAACTGATATGGTATTTTCAGCAAAGACTTTAAAAAACCAATTGGCGCTGTTTAAGCCGCTTTTGAACAGTTGTTCGCTTAAGACAATGAGAAAAGGGCAGAACAAGATAGGCGAGCTTATGGCGTCCAAGCATAAAGACAGAATAATCGAAAAAGAGCATAGTTTTGATAACTTTAAGGGTGCGTGGATAATTCCCAAGGACGAGCGTCGTCATGGAGTAATACTCTATCTTCACGGTGGCGGATATACTTGCGGTGATCTTGAATATGCCAAAGGGTTTGCCGCAACGCTTGCCGTTGAAACGGGAACGAGAGTTTTTTGTTCTGCATACAGACTGGCGCCTGAGTATCCTTTTCCCGCGGCTTTGGATGATGCTTTTCAAAGCTATAAGTACTTGCTTGAAAAAGGCTATAAGCCAAGCGACGTAACGCTTTGCGGAGAAAGTGCCGGCGGCGGACTTTGTTATTCACTTTGTCTGAGGCTGAAGCAAGAGCAGATAGACCTGCCATGTTCCATAATCAGCATATCTCCTTGGACCGATCTTACGATGTCGGGAAAGACTATGGAAACAAACAAAGACAAAGACCCGACGATGACAAAGGAAATGCTCGAATTTTTCTCCGACAGCTATACTACCGACAAGAGAAACGTATTTGTGTCTCCCATTTTCAGCGATCTGTCGGATATGCCGTCTTCGCTTATTTTTGTGGGTGAAGAGGAGGTATTGCTTGACGATGCAAGAATACTTCACACAAAGCTCTTGTCTAAAAAATGTCATTCGAAGCTTATAATAAAGCCGGACAGATGGCACGGATACTTGCTTTTCGGCCTTGAAGAAGACAGAAAAGATTTTGAACTGATCGGAAGATTTCTCAACAAATATATGGGAAAGGAAACAAAACTGCGTTGGCTTAAGCTTGACAATGCGGCAAAGATATACCCCGCCGCACAAAGACAAAACTGGAGCAACGTTTTTCGTGTTTCCGCAACTTTAAAAGAGGAAGTTGACAAAGATGTACTTTCGTCTGCTCTTGACGTAACTCTGCGCCGTTTTCCGTCTATTGCGGTAAAACTGCAAAAGGGCGTATTCTGGTACTATCTTGAGCAGCTTTCGGAATTGCCCGAAATAAGCGAAGAAAGCAGTTATCCTCTTACAAAAATGTCCAAAAAAGACATTGAAAAATGTGCATTCAGAATTATAGCGTATAAGAAGAGAATAGCCGTCGAGCTTTTCCATTCGCTTACTGACGGTACGGGAGCATTAATATTTCTGAAGAGTCTTGTTGCTGAATATCTGCAGCAAAAATATAAAATATCAATTCCTGCCGAAAACGGAGTACTAGGCAGACTTGAAGACCCATCGCCCGAAGAACTTGAAGACAGCTTCCAAAAATATTCGGGAAGAATAAGCGCGAGCAGAAAAGAAAACACCGCGTGGCATATGTGGGGAACACCCGAGAAAAACGGATTTTTGCATAATACCTGCTTTGAGATACCTGTTAATCAGGTGCTTGAAAAAGCTCACGAGAAAAAAGTAAGTTTAACGACTTATTTATGCGCTGTAATGATGATGGCGCTTCAGGAGCTTCAGAAAGAAAAGGTTCCCAATATAAACAGAAGAAAGCCCATAAAGGTGCTTATTCCCGTAAATCTGCGAAATCTTTTCCCAAGCAAGACCTTGAGAAACTTTGCGCTCTATACAACTCCTGAAATATTGACCAAGCTCGGAGAGTACAATTTCGACGAGATATGCAATATAATCGTTCATACAATGGGTAATGAAATTACCCAAAAGCAAATGAGTATGAAGATTGCCGCAAACGTAAACAGTGAGCGGATTATGGCGGTAAGAGTGATGCCGCTCTTTATAAAAAATATCGTAATGAAAGCAATATTTGACACCGTTGGAGAATGTAAGTCGTGTCTGAGTCTTTCAAATCTCGGAAACGTAAAGATTCCTGAGGTTATGAAAGAATACGTAGAACGGTTTGATTTTATTCTCGGTGTTCAGGCGGCTGCGCCCTATAATTGCGGTGTGCTTTCATACAACGATACACTGTACGTCAATTTTATCCGCGACATAAAAGAGCCTGAGCTTGAATACTATTTTCACAAAGTATTGAAGGATATGGGAATTGATTCTACAGTTCAGAGTAACAAAGGAGGTATATAAATGTATTGTGTAAAATGCGGAGTCAGCCTTGCTGACACAGAAAAAATATGTCCTCTTTGCGGTACAAAGGTATATCATCCTGAAATAAAGCAGGGCGAAGGGGAAGACCTTTACCCAAAGCATAAATATCCGAAATCAAGGAGAGCGACGTATCTTTTGCAGATATTTCTTACTTTTGCGACAGTACTCGCTGCTGTTATCGTATTTTTGTGCGATATAAAGATTATGGGGACTGTAACGTGGTCGGGTTACGTTATGGGAGGACTTATTACAGGATATATTTTTATTGTATTGCCAAGCTGGTTCAAGAATCCTAACCCCGTAATTTTTGTGCCGATTGATTTTACCGTTGCTGGAGTATTCCTGCTCTATATAAGCCTTTATACAAAGGGCGGATGGTTTTTGAGTTTTGCATTTCCCGTTGTGGGCGGCATAGGATTGCTTGTAACTGCGTTGACTGTATTACTCAAATACCTCAAAAAAGGCAAGCTCTTTGCCATAGGCGGATTTTTTATGCTTCTCGGAGCGTTTATGATGCTTGCTGAATTTATGATGATAATAACCTTCAAAGTCGGAAGATTCCTCGGATGGTCGATATATCCCCTCGTATCTCTAGGAATGATTGGTGCATTTCTTATATTCCTTGCAATCTATCGTCCCGCAAGGGAACTAATGGAAAGAAAATTTTTTATTTAAACAAGAGAGAGTGTGTGCTGAGCATACACTCTCTCTTGTTGCATTTTAATAATGGCTGTATATAGGAAAACACCCATATACAGCCATATTGTATAAATAAAAAATGTGTGTGAGGATTCTCACACACATTTTTATATTAATCAGTGAGCCATTTCGTAAGCTATCTGGTAGAGATTGCGGATTTTTTCGCGTCTCTTTTCGCAGTAAGCCTTCATTTCAGCTACCTGTTCAGCAGTATAGCTGTCGAGGTCGCCTTCTGCGAGCGTACCTTTATACATACGGTCGAGCTTCAATGCATAATTGATGTCCGTAGGAGTAATGTTGCCGTCGCGAACACCGACAACAAGGTCGGATTTGCCTTCGAGAAGAAGACGAACAGCTTCGCTACCCATCTGTGTTGCTATCATTCTGTCGCGAAGTGAGGGATCGCCGCCTCTGAGTACGTGAGCGGGTCTTACGAACTTAGTTTCAATACCCGTCTTTTCCTGAAATCTCTTTGCAAACTTTTCAGAGTACTGGGGATCCTTGAGAAGAGCGGGAACACCTTCAGCAATACATACGATGAAGTTTCTCTTGTTGTTCTTTTTTGACTCAATAATCTGAGAAATAACCTTGTCTTCGTCAAATTCAACTTCGTTGATAATTATTGCCGAAGCACCCGTTGCAATGCCTGCTTCGACAGTAACCCAACCGGCGTTTCTTCCCATAATTTCAACAACGTTACAGCGAGCGTGTGATTCGCAAGTATCTCTGAGTCTGTCAATAAGGTTAATAGCAGTATTAACGGCTGTATCAAAACCGATTGTATATTCTGTGGAAGCAATATCGTTGTCGATTGTAGCGGGAATACCGATTGTGGGGATACCTCTTATTGAAAGGTCGGTAGCACCTCTGAACGTACCGTCTCCTCCGATTGCGATAATACCGTCGATCTCATTTTCTCTGCAAGTCTGAATTGCCTTCTGCATGCCCTCTTCTTCTTTAAATTCGTGGCAGCGGTCAGAATACAGAGCAGTACCGCCTCTTGAAATAATATTGGAAACGTCTCTTGCAGTAAAACGTTTGAGCTGGGGATGAACAAGACCCTTGTAGCCTTTGTAAATACCCATAACTTCAACGTCCTTGGCAAGAGCTGCTCTTGTAACTGCGCGGAGCGCCGCATTCATACCGGGAGCGTCTCCGCCCGATGTAAGTACGCCAATTCTTCTGAATTTCTTTGCCATGGTTTGTTCCTCTTTTGTTTAAAAGTCGTTATTTTTACATTACCTGTCTATTCTAATATAAAACAAGTCAAAAATCAATATATTTTGTCTTAATTTTTTGAAATTTTGCTTTCAAAAATTAAATTATTATATTTTACCGAGAAAAAGGGGCATAACCTGTTGGCCCGACATTGCTTTTTCGAGTGTTTCGGGCAGCATTTCAAACTTTGCAATGAGAGATGAAGGTTTTTTGTCGGGGTCATCCTGATGCATCGGAACAAAATATATATTTTTCCTGCTTGACAGTTTTCCGATGTTTACGAGATTTGCCGACAATGCGTCGTTCGTTGCAAGAGCGATGACGAGAGGTTTGTTATTTCGCAGATGCGATTTTGCTGCCATAGTAACTGCTGAGTCTGTAATTCCGTTTGCAATTTTTGAAAGAGTATTGCCTGTACAGGGGCAGATTATCATAGCATCCGGACGTAGCTTCGGCCCTATTGGTTCAGCATCCTGAATGGTGTGGATAACCTTTTTGCCGCATATTTCTTCAAATTTAGAGATATGATGCTCCGCCTTACCGAAGCGGGTGTCGGTCGAATACGTTTTTTCGCTCATAACGGGCAGAAAATCAACTCCGCCATGCGCCATAGCTTCAAGTATGTCGAACGAGTGTTGAAGAGTGCAGAACGAGCCGCACATTGCGTAACATATCATAATGCTACCCCCTTATAATAGGATAGTACGGTATCAGCGATGATTTTACCTGCGGTTACGGGAGCGACTTTACCGGGAAGCGAAAGTGCGAATATGACCTTTATGCCGATTAGTTTTGCGTATTCGTTGTCAACTCCTCCGGGGGAGGATGCAAGATCAATAATTACGGCATTTTCGTCGATATTATCGAGCACCTCTCTTGTTAATACGAGGGCGGGAACCGTGTTGAATATTACCGAGTTTTTGGATACGGTTTCGCAAAGGTCTTCAAACTTATAAGTTTTACAACCCTCTGCTTCTGCCCATGCAAGAACTTCGTCTTTTCTGGCGTAGACGGTTACGTCTGCATCAAGCTTTTTGAGCGTTTTTGCGAGGATCTTTCCGATCCTGCCATAGCCGAGTATAGCACATTTTGCGCCGTTTACCGTAGTTTTCAGCTCATTCATCGCAATTGCGAGGGCTCCCTCTGCCGTCGGGATTGCATTATGGATGGCAAAACGTTCGGATTTATAATAATCGAAGGGAAATGCACCCTTTTGCTTGAGCATTAAAAGAAAAGCGTCAGACATTTTGCCGCCCGCGACAATCATGTCTTTTTGGACGTTTTCGATTATGTCGGTCAACAATATATCCTTGTCGCATAATGGACAAAACAATCTTACGTTGTCTGTTGTAAACGGGAGGGGTAGTATGACGAGCTTTGCGTCTTCCATTGCCTCGGGAAGCGATTGCGCTTGTTGTATGCTTGAATCTGTTTTTAGTCCGTAGACAACCGCATTGTATTTATTTTTTAACATTTCGTGTGCTGCATAAAGCTGTCTTTGGTCGCCGCCGAGCACACATATTTTTGTGTTATTCAATATACACTTCTCCTTTCAAAAGACCGTCATTAAGGGGAGATAACCCGATATAGTACGTACAGTCTTTATTTTTTGTGTTTCACTGTTATCTGCTTAAAAAATATCACGCAAATAAAAGTTTCATTACAGTTTATGAGAGGGGGATTTGTATTGACAATAATAAATATAATTGTTATAATATTATAATAGCGAATACTGTTGGATAATGACGGCGGTATTGGAATTTCAGGTGTATTTTTTAAAAAGCGGAAGAAAAAATGGAAGAAAAAATTGTTAATATTTCCCAAGAGGATATCGAAAGACAATATGAATATATGAGCCTTATGAAAGAGAGAACAAATGCAATCTCTCTTGAAAAAGGCTGTACTCCCAAAGTACACGTTCTTACCTTTGGTTGCCAGCAGAATGAGGCTGACAGCGAGTATATCGCGGGTATGGCACTTGAGATGGGATATGAAAAGACGGATACGCCGGAAAATGCGGATCTGATAGTCGTAAACACCTGTGCTGTAAGGGAGCACGCAGAATTGAAAGCCCTTTCAATAACGGGACAATTTAAGCATTTGAAGGCAAAAAACAGAAGCCTCAAAATCGGTATATGCGGATGCATGGTTACGCAGGAGCACCGCAAAGACGACATAAAAAATAAATATCCCTACGTAGACTTTCTTTTTGGAACGAATATGCTCTGGAGATTTCCCGAGATACTTAACGAGTCATTTGAAAGAAAAAAGAGATTGTTTTATTTTGACCACGAAAGCTCAAACATCTGGGAAGGGCTGCCCGTAAAAAGAGAAAGCGGTTTCAAAGCCTGGATAAGTGTTATGTACGGTTGTAACAATTTCTGTTCATACTGTGTCGTGCCTTACGTAAGGGGCAGAGAAAGAAGCAGACAGCCAAAGGATATTTTAAGACAAATCGAATGTCTTGCAAAGCAGGGATACAAAGAATTTACTCTGCTTGGACAAAACGTAAACAGCTATGGCAAAGATCTCGGAACGGAATATGATTTTTCCGATCTTCTCAACGATATATGCGCTATAGACGGTGATTTTTGGGTAAGGTTCATGACAAGCCACCCGAAAGACGCGTCAAAGAAGCTTATTGATACAATTGCAAAGCAGGATAAGATAGTCAAGCACTTGCATCTTCCTTTTCAGGCGGGCAACGACAGAGTGCTCAGATTGATGAACAGAAAATACGATTCAAAAGGCTATTTTGAACTTGTGTCGTATGCGAAAGAAAAAATTGAGAACGTAGGGCTCACCAGCGACGTTATCGTGGGATTTCCCACCGAGACTGACGAGGAATTTGAAGATACACTTGAAATGCTCCGTAAGGTAGAATTTGATTCAGTGTATTCGTTTATCTATTCACCGAGAAAAGATACCCCTGCGGCAAAAATGGAAGGGCAGATTCCCGACGAAACAAAGAAAAAAAGGTTTGCAAAGCTTCTTGAAGTACAAAACAGCATAACCAAAGACCTTAACAGCGAATACGTCGGAAAAACAATAAAGATTCTGGTCGAAGGCAAGAGTAAGACCGACGACGATAAATACACAGGCAGAAACGACAAAAACAGACTTGTTCACATTGACGGCGACGACAGCCTTGTGGGGCAGTTTGTAAACGTAAAAATTGACAAAGCCGATACCTTTGCAATGTACGGTACGGTAATAAAATGAATGCGAGGAAAACAAAATGGGTGTAACACCTATGATGCAGCAATACCTTGATATAAAAGAAAAGAACAAAGATTGCATAATCTTTTTCAGATTAGGCGATTTTTATGAGATGTTCTTTGATGACGCAGTCCTTGTTTCAAGAGAGCTTGAACTTACTCTTACGGGCAGAGATTGCGGTCAAGGACAGCGTGCTCCTATGTGCGGAGTGCCTTATCACGCTGTTGAAACTTACCTCGGAAGACTCGTTTCAAAAGGGTATAAAGTCGCAATTTGTGAACAGACGGAAGATCCGTCGCAGGCAAAAGATATCGTAAGACGGGAAATCGTAAGAATAGTTACGCCGGGTACGGTAATTGAAAGCGAGCTGTTAACAGAAAACAAGAATAACTATATATGTTCTTTGTATCTTGACGGCAAGAGTGCGGGCATAACGTTTGCTGATATTTCAACGGGGGACATAAGCGCTACCGAAATTACGGGAGAACAGTATCTTGAAAGAATGCTCAATGAGATTGCGACGTATTCTCCCAAAGAGCTTATGCTCAACATAAAAAAAGAGCAGTGTATAGGTATATACAACTATGCAGTGCAGCGACTCAACGCATTTGTAAACGAAAATCAAGCAGACAGATATGAGCTTGCGAGAGCCAAGGGCGAGCTTATAAGACAGTTCGGCAAGCTTCCGACTGACAACGGCGACAACGTAAGCGATTCTATCATACGCTCGGCGGGAGCGCTGCTTGACTATATTACGGAAACACAGAAGACAGACAGCTCATATATAAAAGAGCTTAAAATATACCACTCCGGTCAGTATCTTGAAATTGATCTTAACACAAGAAGAAATCTCGAGCTTACCGAAACTATGCGTTCAAAAGAAAAGCGCGGCAGTCTTCTTTGGGTGCTTGACAAGACCAAGAGCTCGCCCGGTGCAAGACTTTTGCGTAAATGGGTGGAGACTCCGCTTGTCAATACCTACTACATAACCCGCAGACAAAAAGCGGTAGAAGAACTTTATAACGATTATTTCAAGCGTGAAGAACTCTCCGAATGTATGAAGAGCGTACTTGACCTTGAAAGACTTATGACGAAGGTTATGTACGGAAGCGCGGGAGGTAAAGACCTTAAGTCGATATCAGCCACTCTCGGTATTATACCGCAGGTAAAGGCGCTTCTTGCTGATTGTACAAGTGATAAGCTCAGTAGTATTTATAACGACATCGACGAGCTGACAGATATATATAATCTCATTGAAGAGGCGATAGTGGAAGATCCGCCGTTTTCAATCAGAGAGGGCGGCATAATCAAAAAGGGATACAACCAAGAGGTCGACAGATTAAACGACATTATTTCAAACGGCAAGCAGTACGTAAGAGATCTTGAAGAGAGCGAAAAAGAAAAAACGGGTATCAAGAAGCTGAAGATTGGTTATAACAGGGTGTTCGGATACTATATCGAAATACTCAGATCGAACACCGAGCCTATCCCCGAGCATTATATAAGAAAGCAGACCTTATCCAACTGCGAAAGATACATATCTCAGGAGCTTAAGGATCTTGAATCGACCATACTTGGCGCATCCGACAGAATCGCTGGAATAGAATATGAGATATTCCAGAAGATAAGGGAAACAATCGCATCTCAGGCAGACAGAATTCAAAAGACGTCATATAGACTTGCATTGGTAGACGTATACGTCAGCCTTGCAGACGTAGCGGTTAAAAACAACTACGTTTGTCCCGAGGTAGATTACAGCGACGTTATCGAGATCAAGGACGGAAGACATCCCGTAGTCGAAATGTTTGTAAAAGACAGCTATTTCGTGCCCAACGATACGACGCTTGATACGGGTAGAAACAGACTTATGCTTATTACCGGTCCCAATATGGCTGGTAAATCGACCTATATGCGGCAGGTGGCTCTTATAGTCCTTATGGCGCAGATAGGAAGCTTCGTACCTGCAAAAGAAGCGAGAATAGGCGTTGTTGACAAAATATTCACAAGAATAGGTGCATCGGACGACCTTGCGAGCGGACAGTCGACGTTTATGCTTGAAATGAATGAAGTCGCATATATTCTGAAAAACGCGACCAAAAAGAGCCTTATAATATACGATGAGATCGGCAGAGGTACAAGCACCTTTGACGGTATGAGTATTGCAAAGGCTGTAGCAGAATACAGCGCAGGTAAAAAAATCGGAGCCAAGACTCTGTTTGCCACGCACTATCACGAAATGACCTCTTTAGAGGGGCAGTATGACGGTATTGTTAACTACAACATAGCAGCAAAGAAAAAGGGCGACGAGCTGATATTCTTGCGTAAGATTGTAAGGGGCGCTACCGACGACAGCTACGGTATTGAGGTTGCTTTGCTTGCGGGAGTGCCAAATCCCGTTATAAAGAGGGCGAAAGAAATACTCAAAGATATTGAAGAGGGCGGTCAGACAGTTGTACGCGTTGTAAACCAATATGAACAGGACGAGCTTTCATTTGACAGCATCTCAAACAACGAAGTAATAGACAAACTTAAGGGCATAGACCTTAATACTACTACGCCCATTGAGGCGATGGGCATACTTTTTGAACTTAAAAAAATGCTTGAATAAAATTGACTAACAATACGAAAAAGGGGTGAAGTGTATGGGAATAATCAATGTACTTGACATTCAGGTTGCAAATATGATTGCAGCGGGCGAAGTTGTCGACAGACCTGCATCGGCGGTAAAAGAGCTTGTTGAGAATGCGATTGATGCGGGTTCGACCAAGATAACCGTTGAGATCAAAAAAGGCGGCATTTCGTTCATCAGAGTATGCGACAACGGCAAAGGTATGAGCCGCGAGGATGTTCCCGTATGTATACAGCGCCACGCGACAAGTAAGATAAGCAATCAGTGGGATCTCGGCAAAATAACTACGCTCGGATTCAGAGGGGAGGCTTTGGCGGCTATTTCTTCGGTATCGAAGGTCAGAATTATGACCAAAAGACGCGAAGATAAGATTGGTACGTTGATGATATGCACCCCCGGAGAAGAAGTAGCTCTTGCTGAAACGGGCTGTCCTGACGGTACGACGGTTATTGTGGAGGAGCTTTTTGCTAACGTACCTGCAAGACGGAAATTCCTGAAAAAAGATATGACCGAAGGAATGGCAATAGCAAATATGGTCGAAAAGCTTGCATTATCAAGACCTGACATTTCGTTTAAGTTTATTTACGACGACGTTGTCAAGTTTGTAACGGCAGGCGACAATAAACTGATAAACGTTATATACGCTTTATACGGCAGAGATTTTGCAAGAAAGATGACCAAGGTCGATTGGTTGACCGAGGGCGTAAAGGTATACGGATATATCGGCAATCCGGATAACGTAAAGAATAACAGAAACAGCCAGATAGTGTTCGTAAACGACAGATACATAAGAAACAAGACGGTGTCTGCCGCCATCGAACAGGCGTTTGATTCGTATATTCCCGAAGGCAAATTTCCTTGCTGCGTATTGAAGATAGACGTGCATCCGGCTTTCGTTGATGCAAACGTGCATCCCACCAAAGCGGAGGTTAAATTCAGCGACGAACGACAGGTGTTTGACGCCGTATATACGACAGTAAGGAGCTCGCTTGAAAAAAGCGTAACAAGACCTGAAATTATTTCAGCAAAAGACGATTTTAACCTTGAAGAAAAAATTGAGAACAAAAAAAGAGAGGGAATTGATATAATCAATTCGTTTGTTCCCATTGAGGAAAAGTCTGAAAAAACAGTTCCCGAAAAATTAACGTTTACAAATGAAATGGATAAAACGTTAAGTACGTTTGAGAATTTTGGGCTTTTTGCTCCGCCTGTACAGCATAAAGAAACAAAACAGGAACAAAAACAAGAAAAGGTATGGGATAAAGAAGAGAACTTTGAAATATCCTTGCCATTTGTTGAGAATGAAAATGAAACAAAAAAAGAGACTCCCAAAGAGCAGGTTTTAAAGATATCTCCCGATACGGTGCTTGATGATAACTATGGCGGAAGAAATGAAAGCCCGAGCGGTAAATATGTTTATAATTCTTCCGCAGAAGATAATGAAAAAGAAGAGCAGCTGCCTTTTTACAGAATAATCGGGGAAGCGTTCTATTCTTATATATTCGTTGAGATGGCGGATAAGGTGCTTATAATAGACAAGCACGCCGCGCACGAAAGAATGATATTTGAAGAACTGAAAAAGAATATGAAGAAAAAGAAAGACGTTCTTCAGTTCCTTGTTGTACCCGAAAAGGTCGAGCTTGACAGTGTTGAAAAAGCTGCCGTAAACGAGTTCTGCGACGAGATATCCGCAATCGGTTTTGAAATCAGAACCGAAGAAAACGGCGATGTAATGCTTTATGCAGTTCCTATGGGACTAAGTCTTGATGAAGCTATTGATCTGTTTATGTCCGTATGCACAAGACTTGCAACAGGCACGGGAAGCGCTGTTCTTTCAAAGGACATAGTATTTGAAAAAGCGTTGTATCAGGCATCATGCAAAGCGGCAATAAAAGCAGGCAGACCGGATGCTTACGAGGATACTCAGGCATTCGTAAGAAAGCTTATGGCATTGCCCGACATTAAATACTGTCCTCACGGCAGACCTGTTGCTTTTGAAATATCAAAAGACAGCATTGAAAAACAGTTTAAGCGTAAGTAACCGCATTTTTTAAGGAGTTATATATGGCTTTCAAGTTATTAAAGACAGAAGGAAACGCAAGAAGGGGCGAATTTGATACGCCTCACGGCAAGATACAGACCCCCGTATTTATGAACGTCGGTACAAGCGCGGCGATCAAGGGCGGCGTATCTACAATGGACCTTCGTGAAATAAAATGTCAGGTGGAGCTTTCAAATACCTACCATCTTCATATTAGACCGGGAGACAAGCTTATAAGAGAGCTTGGGGGACTTCACAAGTTCTTTAACTGGGACGGACCTATTCTTACCGATTCGGGCGGCTTTCAGGTTTTTTCTCTTGCAAAGCTCCGTAAGATAACAGAAGAGGGCGTTGCTTTTCAGTCTCATATGGACGGTAAGAAGATATTTATGGGACCCGAGGAAAGTATGCAGATACAGTCGAATCTGGGTTCTGATATTGCTATGGCGTTTGACGAATGTGTTGAAAACCCTGCTGAATATCTCTATTCCAAGCGTTCGTGCGAAAGAACTACACGTTGGCTTGAAAGATGTATCAAAGAGCTTAACAGACTTAACTCTCTTCCCGATACCGTAAACCCAAACCAGATGCTTTTCGGTATAAATCAGGGCTGTACGTATCACGACCTGAGAGTTGAACACATGAAGCAGATTGCGGAATTTGACCTTCCCGGTTATGCTATCGGAGGGCTTGCAGTAGGTGAGCCTGCAGAGGTTATGTACGATATCATTGATACTGTCGAGCCCTTTATGCCAAAGGACAAGCCGAGATATCTTATGGGTGTCGGAACTCCTGTTAATATACTTGAAGCGGTACACAGAGGGGTAGATTTCTTCGACTGTGTAATGCCGAGCAGAAATGCGAGACACGCAAATCTGTTTACTTGGAAGGGTAAACTTAACCTCAATAACGAAAAGTTCTTCAACGATCCAAGACCCATAGACGAGGACTGTAACTGTCCCGTATGCCGCTCGTACAGCAGAGCATATATTCGACATCTTTTTAAGGCAAGAGAAATGCTTGGAATGCGTTTATGCGTACTGCATAATCTCTATTTCTACAACGAGCTTATGGAAAAGATCAGAGAGTCGCTTGACAACGGTACGTTTGAGAGTTTTTATAATCATTATAGAGAAGTGCTCGAATACAGACTTTAAAAAAAGGGATATGGGTTATGCCCATATCCCTGTATTATTAAAAACGGTGTGTGGTTGCCCACACACCGTTTTTTTATACTGCATATTTTTCGTGATAGAATTTAAGTTTTTCCTGATAACTTGTTTCGCCTGATTTGAGAGCTCTTATATGCTGATGAATGTTCATATCGTGGCTCTTAAAGTCGATTATACAGCCTGCAATATTTGAGCAGTGGTCGGACGTTCTTTCGAAATCTGTAAGAAGGTCAGACCAAACAAAGCCTGCTTCGATTGAGCAGTTACCCTGCTGGAGACGCATAATATGCCTTGTACGCAACGTTTCTTTGAGGTCGTCAATTATATCTTCAAGGGGAGAAATGGCTTCAATTGCGCTCATGTCGCCCTCTGTAAAGGCTTTAAGTGAAAGCTCAAGAATTTCTTTTACTGCATCAACCATAGTGTTAATCTCGATTTGAGCACCGGGGGAGAAAGAAAGGTTTTTCTGAATCATTTCTTCCTTGGATTCAACTATATTTACGCTGTGGTCGGAAATTCTTTCAAAATCACCGATGATTTTGAGAAGCATAGCGGCTTCGCGGCTGTCCTCGGCGCTTATTGATTTTGTGGATAGTTTTACAAGATACGAACCAAGCGCGTCTTCGTATTTATCAGATTTTTCTTCGCCTTCTCTGACTTTTTTTGCAAGGTCATCAGAGTAATTTTTGAAAAGCTCTATTGCGTTTAGAAGAGTGCCGATAGCGCATTTTGCCATATCGATTGCAACTGCATGTGAACGTTCAAGGGCAATTGAGGGAGTTGTGAAAAGACGTTCGTCGAGAAGAGTAGTTTTTTCGGGAGTTTTGTCAACAGGAAGAATCCAGTAGGATATCTTCTCGAGAAGGCTTGTTGCGGGAAGGAGAAGAACCGTGCAGATAATCTTCATTGCTGTGTGAGCGACGGCAATTCCGAGGAAGGATGCCGATTCGCCAAGAAGAGCCGGGTTAAATATCGCTTTTCCAATATAGAAGATAACAAGGAGTATTGCAGTACCGATAACGTTGAAAGAAAGGTGGATAATAGCAGCTCTCTTGCCGTTTTTGTTTGCACCGACGGAAGAGATCATAGCCGTAATACAAGTACCGATGTTCATACCCATTATAATAGGTATTGCTGCACCGTAAGAAACTCGTCCTGTTGCCGAAGCAAGTGCCTGGAGAATACCGACGGATGCAGAAGATGATTGAATAATAGCTGTAAGAACAGTACCGGCAAGAACACCGAGAATGGGATTTTCGAACATAATGAATAATTCGCGGAACCATTCAGCTTCTTTAAGAAAACCGACTGCATCGGACATGGTTTCCATACCGTACATAAGAGTAGCAAAACCGAGAAGAACGAGACCGACGTGGTTTTTCTTTTCGTTCTTAATGAACATATAAAGGACTATGCCTATAAGTGCAAGAACGGGAGTGAACGACGAGGGTTTAAGTAACTGTACGAAGAAGTTTTCACCGCCGATTCCTGCAAGGCTGAGTATCCATGCGGTAATGGTAGTACCTACGTTTGCACCAATAATTACGCTTACCGATTGCTTAAGTGTAAGCAGACCCGAGTTAACGAAGCCGACAACCATAACGGTTGTTGCAGACGAAGATTGAATAATCGATGTGATTATAAGACCCGTAAAAAAGCCTGCAAATTTGTTGTTTGTAAGTTTTGATAAAATGTTGCGCAGATTATTTCCCGCGCTGAGTTCAAGACCCTGTCCCATGACGTTCATGCCGAACAGGAATAGGCACAGACCGCCTATCATTGTTAATACATTAAAGATATACGTTTCCATGTATTAAACTTCCTTTCTTTTTTCTTCTTTTCAATTATTATAAAATTCCATTATAATATATACAGAATTTTTATAGATAAGTCAATAGGAAACGCAAAAGTTTTTTGTCGTTTTTTTATTTTTGTATCATTGCTTAAGAAAGTAAAACTATAGATATGATTTTTATAAATAATTAAAAAATGCTGTATACGGGCTAGCCCGTATACAGCATTAAATTGCTTAAAATCAGAAATTATAGTCGGGTTTAACAACCTTGCCTGTCTGAGCAGATTCAACGATAGCGAAGCAAGCTGCAACTGTCTTTGCACCTTCGTAAACAGTTGTTGTAACTTCTTTGTCGTTGAGGATGATGCTTGCAAAATCTTCAAACTCAGCAGTAGCGTTGTGGTTGTTGATTGCAACGGGAATATCAACGGGGATTTCGGAGTTCATCTTGGAAGGATTGAGAATGGGCTCCGTTACGCCGTTGATGCTTGTTCTGTAAAGCTGGAACTTTTCGCTTCTGTTGTCGCAAATAATAGTACCCTTTGTGCCGTAGAACAAAGAACGCATAGTGTAGTTTCTCTTACATGCAACGGAAACGAAAACCTTACCGATAACGTTGTTGGGGAATTTCATAATAGCGATGGTTGAATCGTCATAGGGAAGTTCGGGATCAAAGATCTTATGGTTTGAATATGCCTGAACTTCTTCGGGGTCGCCTGCAATCCAACGGAGAAGGTCAACAGCATGGCAACCGCCGCCGACAACGCCGTTTCTGAGAGGATCCCATCTCCAGTTACCGGGTTTAAGTATGCTTTCATAGTCGTGAGCGTATTCTGATTCAACAAACATAAGTTCGCCGATGTCGCCACGGTCGATGATTTCTTTTGCAGCCTTGAATGCGGGAGTATAACGGCAGATCTGACCAACCATAAACTTTTTGTCGGTCTTCTTAACAGCTTCTGCAATTTCAACGCATTCTTCGCGAGTAAGAGCAAGGGGCTTTTCGCAGAGGACGTGCTTTCCAGCTTCAAGAGCGGCAATAGCCATATCTTTGTGCTCTCTGTCGGGAGTAACGATAATTACAGCGTCGATATCAGGCTGAGCGATAAGTTCTTTGTAATCTGTATATCTTCTTGCAACGTTAAATTCTTCGCCGACCTTGTTCAATTTTTCTACGTCTATGTCGCAGATTGCAACCAATTCTGCTTTGGGATGGCGGACAACGCCTCTCATATGACCTCTGGCCATATTACTGCAGGAAATTACGCCAACATTTATAATCTTTTCCATAATAACTAATTCCTTTCAGCTCAATAATCAGAAATTGTAATCGGGGATAACGGGCTGACCCTTTTTAGCAGCTTCAACGATAGCGAAGCAAGCGGCAACGGATTTTGCGCCCTCGAATACTGTTGTATTAACCGGCTTATCGTTAAGAACGATGTCAGCGAAGTCTTCAAATTCAGCAGTTGCGTTGTGGTTAGCGATTGCAACGGGGAACTTAACGCTTACTTCGGAGTTGGGTTTCTGGGGAATAAGAGAACCAACAGTTTCGCCGGCAATTTCGGTTCTGAATACTTCGATCTGAGCATTTCTGTTGTCAGCAATAATAGTACCCTTTGTACCGTAGAAAACAGAACGCATTGTGTAGTCGCGCTTACAGCTTACGGAAACGAATACTTTTGCCATTACGTTGTTCGGGAATCTCATAATAGAGATGTGAGTATCGTCGTAGGGAAGGTCTGTAAAGATCTTCTTTGTTGAATAAGCTCTGACTTCTTCGGGGTCGCCGCCGATAATCCAGCGGAGAAGGTCAACAGCGTGGCAGCCGCCGCCGACAACGCCGTTTCTTTCGGGGTTGGATCTCCATCTTTCAGGATCGGACTTCCAGTCTTCGCAAGCTTTAAGAATCTTTTCGTAGTCGTGAGCATATTCTGATTCAACGAATACGAGATCTCCGATTTCTCCGCGGGAGATTATATCTTTAACCATCTTAAAGCTGGGAGTATAACGGCAGATCTGACCAACCATAAACTTTTTGTCAGATTTTTTTACAGCAGCAGCGATTGCGTTGATATCGTCTCTGTTGAGAGCGAGGGGCTTTTCGCAAAGAACGTGCTTGCCTGCTTCGAGAGCAGCGATTGCCATTTCTCTGTGGAGATGGTCGGGAGTAACAATAATTACAGCGTCAATATCAGGCTGAGCGAGGAGCTCTTTGTAATCCTGGTAAACACGGCTTACGCCTCTTCTTGCAGCAACTGTATTTGCTTTTTCAAGGTTAATATCGCAAACAGCAACAAGCTTTGCCTGAGGATGAGCGATAACGCCTTTCATATGGCCTTCGGCCATATTGCTACAGGAAATAACGCCTACGTTAAGAATTTTCTTTTCCATAATAACATTTCCTTCCATGTTGTAAAAATTATTATACAAATTCATTTTAACAAAAAATGTAAATAAAGTCAATACAATAATTCAGTCATATATAACAAAAATACAAATAATTTTTCCGGTATTTTATAAAAAAATAATATTCTTATCGAATTATAAAAATTGGGGGATATTTATGCACGCTGTTGTATAAATTAAAAGCGTTACGTAAGCTACGCAACGCTTTTGTTATATTACTGATTATGCATATTCATAAGTCTGTTGTTGAGTTCTTCTGCCGTATTGTAACCCATCTTCTTTTGACGGTGGTTCATTGCAGCGATTTCGAGAATGATAGCTAGGTTACGGCCTGGCTTGACGGGAATTGTCGTTGATGGAATGTTGATTCCCATAATGTCGGTATATTCGGACTCAAGTCCGAAGCGGTCGTACATTTTTCCGTCTTCCCAAGGTTCGAGGTTAATGATCATATCAATTTTTTCAGTGTTTTTGACAGAACCCATACCGAAGAGTCTGCTGACGTCGACAATGCCTATTCCGCGAAGCTCGACGTAGTGGCGGATAATCTCGGGAGCGCTTCCGACAAGGGTTTTTGAAGATACCTTTTTAATTTCAACGGCATCGTCGGCAATAAGCCTGTGTCCTCTTTTTACAAGTTCGATTGCAGTCTCGCTTTTTCCTACGCCGCTGTCGCCGAGAATAAGCATACCTTCGCCGTACACCTCAACGAGTACGCCGTGTCTCGTAATTCTCGGAGCAAGGCTTACTTTCATTGAAGAAATAATATTTGCGGTAAATTCAGATGTTCTCCATTCGGTACGGAGAAGGGGAACGTTGTATTTTTTTGCAATAGCAATAAACTCGGGAGAAACTTCAAGTTTTGACGTAACCACGACGGCGGCGGGCTCTTTTGATAGAAATTCGTCGAGCCTTTGAAGCTGTATTTCACGCGGAAAATCTTCAAGATAACCGTATTCGGTCTTTCCGAGAATTTGAATTCTGTGGGGATCAAAATATCCGAAATATCCCGAAAGGGGAAGACCCGGACGGCTTATATCCGATGAATCGATATATATTTCTTTGTCCGGCATAAAGAGCGTTTCAAGCTGAAATTCATTAATTATACTTTGAAGTGTAACGGTATATTTTTCTGACATAATATGCTCCTTAACTTTTTTCGATTGTATGGATATATTTTATCACTTACACTCGGTATTGTCAATAAAAAGTAAAATCAGATAAAAAAGGCACGCGGAAAAATCCGTGTGCCCGGTAATTTTATTCTTCAATGTCATAGGGGCTGATGTACTTGTAATCGCCGTTTCTGTAGATAGTGTAAATAGGGATATCTTCTGCCGACAAGCTGTTGATGATATTGTTGAATTCATCAATCGAGGAAATGGGTTCACCCGAAACTTTAACGATAATATCGTTAATTTTAAGACCTGCCGAAACATATGAATCGTCGGAGAATCCAATAACCTTTACTCCTACCGGGATGTCAAATACGTCTGCAATCTCTTCGGTAACCGTTTCAATCTTCAGAAATGGGTTAGCGTCATAACTGCTTTTGGTTTTAACAATAGATGTATGTCCAGTGGGTGAGTTGGGCGTACGGTTAAAATAAGCAGCTCTGATTGATAATACAAAAATAAGTATACACAGGAGCATTGATGCTATAAAAACAAGGCAGAGAGCTGTACTTTTAACGTTAAGCTTTGGTTTTGGATTGCGTAAGGTTGAATAAATGTTATAGCTTCTGCTTGACAACGGTGCGTTTACAACTTCGTTATGAGCAACATAGCTGTTGGCATTTTTATCCAATTTATCTGCCTCCTTTTTGTGTATTTACAATAAAGATTATACATAAATCATATCAGTCAAATTTTAATAAACAATGACTTGTTTGTATAAATATCTTTATAACTTTGTAAACAACGAATATTATGCCTTTTGAAGAGTGAAAACAAACTCGGAATATTCGCCGTAAGCACTTGTTGCCCAAATTTCCTGACCGTGAGCTTCAATAATGCTTTTTGCAATAAAGAGTCCCAGACCGATGCCTGTTTTGTCAAGGCCTCGGCTTTTGTCGCTCTTATAGAATCTGTCGAAAATAAAGGGAAGGTCTTCGGGCGAAATACCGACGCCTTCATTATAGACCGAGACAAACACCTGCTTGCCTTTTTCTTTTATGGAAATAACGTATTTTCCACCGTCTTTGGAGAACTTAATACCGTTGTCGCAGATATTATACAGTATCTGGTGTACGCGGTCTTTGTCGGCAAGGACGGGCAGATTAAAGCTGTCACATTCAAATTCAACCTGAAGATTCTTTTCGTCAATCTTCTTTTCGAATGAAATAAGGATCTGGCGCGCCATTTCGCATATATCGAACTGGGTTATGTTAAGCTTCTTTTCACTTGCTTCAAATCTTGATATCTCGAGCAGGGAAGAAACAAGACGGGAAAGTCTTTTTACCTCTGTCGCTACTATGCTGAGATAGTGTTCGTGTTTTTCGGGCGGGATAGCGCCGTCAAGCATACCGTCAATAAATCCCGAAATTGAGGTCATAGGAGTTCTTAAGTCGTGTGAAACGTTGGCAAGAAAAGAGCTTCGTTTTTTTTCGTGGTTCTCAAGGTCTTCAGCCATGCTGTTGAACGATTCGGAGAGCTGTGCGATTTCGTCGGTACCGTTTACAGGTACCCTTACTGAGAAATTACCTTTAGCATATTCGCCTGCAGCAGAGCTGATCTTTTTAAGCGGAGCAGTAATTTTCTTGGTAGTATAATATACGGTAAACAATGCCGCCGTCATAACGATAAGCATAGCCGTAATAACGGTTCGGTTCATTAGTTTGGAAAGCGTTGTAAGTGATGAATCGGTGGAAATCGCAAATAATACGGCGCTGGGCTCGTTTGATTTATTTTTAATGAGGAGCGCATGATATAACTGCGGCGAAGAAAACAGATCGCCGAATGAACTGAAATCCGAATTGGTGCCGTTTTTTACAATATCTTCAACAAATTCGGAGGGAATGGTTGCGTTAACGTATTCTGCGTCTGCAAGCTTATCCGTGATAAGTACGTTTCCTTTTGTATCAGCGAGAAGAAGCACAAGATCCTTTTCATAGGAAGTAAAAAGTGTAAGCGTTCTTCGTAGGTTTGTGTAATTATAGTAGATAAAAAGCTGAATATCATTTGTGTTCGACTGTGTAAACTCATTTTCAAGAAAATCTTTAACAGTATTCGCGGATTCTTCGGTTATGCTTTTTCTTTCGTTCATCGAGTGTGTGGCAACAATAGAGCCTACAACTACCGCAAGAACGGCGAAGCTGATGATGATAATCGACATAAAAGCTGCTATATACCGCGTAAAAATGCTTTTAAACATTGTATTACCTCATAAGAAAAACCGCCTGCAAACAAAAGGGCGGTTTGTTTGTTGAATACAGCAGACGGTATGCGGGGAAACCACATACCGTCTTGTTTTTTATAATATGACAGATAGTGGATTACTGAAGGATCTCAAATTTGTATCCGACTCCCCATACGGTCTTAAGTATCCATTTGTCCGATACGCCCTCAAGCTTTTCACGGAGACGCTTTACGTGGACGTCAACTGTTCTTGAGTCGCCGAGGTAGTCAAAACCCCAGACTTTGTCAAGAAGCTGATCTCTTGTAAATACTCTGTTGTAATTCTGGGCAAGGAAGTAGAACAGTTCGAGTTCCTTAGGCGGAATATCTATAGATTTGCCCTTAATCTTGAGTTCGTATTTTTGCAAGCTGACTTCAATGTTGTCAAATTTGATAACTTCATCTTCGTCCTTTGTATCTCTTGCGGAATATCTTCTGAGTACCGCTTTGACACGGGCAGAAAGCTCTTTCATATCAAAAGGTTTTACGACAAAGTCGTCAGCGCCGAGTTCAAGTCCGAGAACCTTGTCGAACACGTCGCCTTTGGCTGTAATCATAATAACGGGTTTGGAGGACATTTCGCGTATCTCTCTGCAAACCTGCCAGCCGTCTTTTTTGGGAAGCATAATATCAAGGAGAACAAGATCGGGTTCGTAGATCTTAAAGAAATTAATTCCTTCAGCGCCGTCATTGGCAGTCTTGATCTCATAACCTTCATTTTCAAGATAAACGCGGAGCATTTCGCAAATATTAATATCGTCGTCGATAACAAGAATTGTGGTACTCATGTTTTTTTACTCCTTTTTTAAATGAATATTAAGATTGACAAAAAATTAACATAATTCATAATACCACATATTTGCTTATTTGTCAATAGGGGACAAAATACGTAAAATTTTTCGGTCAAACACTTGATATATACTCAAAAAAGATATATAATGATAAAGTATGATTTCAGATTATTAAAAGAAAACGGAGAAAAGTAATGAAACTTGGTATAGTAGGTCTTCCAAACGTAGGAAAAAGTACGCTTTTTAACGCTATCACAAACGCGGGAGCAGATTCGGCAAACTATCCTTTCTGTACTATAGAACCCAACGTAGGCGTTGTTGCGGTACCTGACAGCAGACTTGACGTTCTTGCAGAAATGTATACTCCCGAAAAATATACACCCGCAGTCGTTGAATTCGTTGATATAGCAGGTCTTGTAAAGGGAGCGTCAAAAGGCGAGGGACTGGGAAATAAATTCCTTTCGCACATAAGAGAGGTTGACGCCATCTGCCACGTTGTCAGAATTTTTGAAGACACCAATATTATTCACGTTGAAGGAAACGTAGATCCGCTGCGTGATATTGAAACGATCGAATACGAGCTTATTCTTTCAGATATGGAAACTGTTGAAAGAAGACTTGACAGAGCAAAGAAAATGCTCAAGGGTGACAAGAAGTACGAAAAAGAGATTACGTTCCTTGAAAGAATACTTTCGGCATTCAGTCAAGGTCAGCCCGCAAGAAAGCTTGACTATTCCGACGACGAGCTTGAAATGCTGAAGGATATGCCCCTTCTTACAAAGAAGCCTGTTATTTACGTAGCAAACATAAGTGAAGACGATATTGCTTCCGATATAAATGAAAACTCTCATTTTGCAAAAATAAAAGAGTATGCCGACGGCGAAGGTGCTGCAGTTATTCCTATATGCACAAAGCTTGAGGCAGAGATCGCAGAACTTGAAGGTGAAGAAAAAGAAGAGTTCCTGAAAGAAATGGGACTTGAGGAAAGCGGCCTTGACAAGCTTATCAAAGCCGGTTATTCTTTGCTTGGTCTTATCAGCTTTCTTACGGCAGGTCCGAAAGAGGTAAGAGCTTGGACTATTACTAAAGGCTCGAAAGCTCCTCAGGCGGCAGGCAAGATCCACACCGACTTTGAAAGAGGCTTTATCAGAGCTGAGGTAATAGGTTATGACGAGCTTATCGAATGCGGAAGTATGACCGTTGCAAAAGAAAAGGGCCTTGTCAGAAGTGAAGGCAAAGAATATGTAATGAAGGACGGAGACGTTGTTCTCTTTAGATTCAACGTATAAACTATGCGCTATATAGTACTTGATATGGAGTGGAATCAGCCGCGCCATCCGCTTGCCGCTGTAAAAGAGCCCGTACATCTCAAGGGCGAGATAATACAGATAGGCGCAGTCAAGCTCGATGAAAAATTCAGAACACTTGACACTTTCAACGTAATGATATGCCCAAAATACTATACGAAAATGCACTCCAGAGTGGCTGAGCTTACTATGATAAGCAATCAGGACCTGAAATACGGCAAACCTTTTGAAAAGGCGTTTGAAGATTTTTCAAGGTGGTGCGGAGAAGAATTTTGTATACTGACTTGGGGCTGGGATGACATCCCGATGCTGAGGGATAACCTCATAATATACGGAATTGACGAAAAGTGGATTCCCGATACATACAATATACAGCCCATCTTCGATCAGCAGGTAACAAAGCAGGGAAAACAGTGCGCTCTTTCAACTGCAATGGAGCTGCTTGGAGAGCCTCCCTTTGAGGCGCACGACGCTCTGAATGACGCATTGAGTACGGCTTGTATCTGCAGACGTCTCAATATGGAAGAGGGAATAAAGAACTATGCCAATTGCAAAAGAAGGCTTGTTCCCGATTCTTACAATTCACCTCACGAATATAAATATTGCAAGGATGCAAAAACGGATAAAAAGCTCAATACGTTTAAGTGCCACGATTGCGGAAAAGAGGTTGAATGTGAAGGATGGCTTACGCAAAAACCCGCGAGATATATTGCAATCGGCAAATGCGAATGCGGCAAAGAGCATCTTATAAAAATCAGATTCCGCAGAAATGAAAATATGACTTACCGCGCAAACAGAACGGTATATCCGATGGACGAGTCCAGAAAAGAGTATTACAACAAAAAGCTCGAAGAAAAGCAGAAACAAAAGCAAATACGCCTTGAAAAAATAGGCAAGAAATAATAAAAAACCACCCGCGTAGCAGGTGGTTTTTTATTTAATTCTTTCTCGCACAGCTTATTGAAGGGGGATTGAATTCGCTTGTCGGAAACGACATTTTTGCAAATGCCTGACAGGGATCGTCGGGCTGAGACATAACGCATTCCTTGTCGGGAACGCTGAATTCAGTTGCCGAAACAATATACTGACCGGGACGTTCGATCCTAATTACCGAGAAGAAGCCCAAAGAAACGTAAAGGTTCTTTCCGTTGTCTGTATCTTCAAAGCTGCCGCCGAAAAGCTCGCACAGATTTTCAGGGACTTCGTCGGGAGAACAGCAGCAACAGCAGCAGTTATTTATTTCGCCGATTTTCGTATTAAGGATAATGGGATCGAGAACTTCAACGGCTACTGTGGGAAGGTTGGTGCTCATAGTGGTGTTACAGCCGCAGTTAATTGAATTCCCCGACTGCATTTCACTCTTGAATATACTTACGTTACCTTCGCTTCCGTAAAGAATAACGTTTTTCTCGCATACGGCGAGACCTTCAAATTCGCGGCTTCTGTTCATACCGACGCAAGCCTCGAATACGATCTTTATATAATATTTAATGTAGATTTGATAGAAACCTCTGTTGAACTGAACAGGCTCAATATTAATATTGGCTGCGAGGATTTTTGAGCATTTTGCTCGTATACTTCCGGCGTTGTCAATTATTTCGCGGCCATAGGGCGTAAGAAATACCTTAACGTCTTCGAAGCAGTCTTTGTCGCGGCAGGAGTCAAGAATTCGGCTTACATCAACACAAACATTTTCTTTGCAGCCGAAGGAATTTGACATATTGCCGAGACAGCTTGATTTGTTATCTGCCATAGAATAGATTCCTCCGTGTTATTTAAATAAAAGGCATAATACCTTTGTAATATAATATGCAGGATATGAAAATATGTTTAAGCCGATATATGAATAAATTACAAAACAGTTGAAACACGGACGGTTATGTGGTATAATACAAAAGATAAAAGGCAGACGAGGAATATATGAAAGAAAGATTTAAAAAACTGAAAAAAGAGTTGTTTGATAAACTCTACGATCACTTGAATCCGATGCAGAGAAAGGCGGTTTTTACCGTAAATAACCCTCTGCTTATTCTTGCGGGCGCAGGTAGCGGTAAGACAACCGTTCTGGTAAACAGAATATCCTACATAATAAAATACGGTAATTCTTATAATTCCGAACAAGTACCCTATGACCTTGACGAAAGCGACGTAGAAAGGCTCGAAAAGGCAAAAAACGCATCGAAAGACGAGATTGCCGAGATATTGAAAGAATATGCAGTTGACCCGTGTCCGCCGTGGGCACTTCTTGCCATAACCTTTACAAACAAGGCGGCAAGAGAGATATCCGAAAGACTCGAAAGAGATCTGGGACAGGAAGTAAGCGACGTATGGACGGGCACTTTCCATTCGGTATGTCTGCGTGTTTTGCGTAAATACGGAGACCGTGTCGGACTGAAGCCGGGAAGCATTACGATATACGACACAGACGATACGAAGAGACTTCTTTCAACCTGTATGAAAGAGCTTGACATCGACGAAAAAATGCTTAATCCCAAAATGGTGCGTAACGAGATAAGCAGATGTAAGGATAAATTAATTACACCCGAAATGCTTGTTGAAGAGGCGAAAAACAACACACTTACAAGCAATCCGCGTCTTTTGAAGATTGCAAAGGTTTACAGCCACTATCAGAAAAAACTTGCCGAGGCAAATGCGGTAGATTTCGATGATATAATCGTCAAGACCGTAGACCTTTTGCAAAACGATGAAGAGGTAAGAAGATATTATCAGAGAAAATTCAGATACGTTTGCATAGACGAGTATCAGGATACCAACCACGCACAGTTTGTTCTGGCGTCGCTTTTTGCAGGCGGCTATAATAACATAATGGCTGTCGGCGACGATGACCAGAGTATTTATAAGTTCAGAGGGGCAACTATCGAGAATATTCTTAATTTTGACAAGACCTTTGAAAACGTAAACGTAATCAAACTCGAACAGAATTACAGATCGACGAGCTATATTCTTAATGCGGCAAACTCGGTTATAAGAAACAACTCGGGAAGAAAGGGTAAAGAGCTCTGGACGGACAAAAAGGGCGGTGAGCCAGTAGTTATCAGACAGAGCGAAACGCAGATAGACGAGGCAAAATATATTGTAAATAAGGTTACAGAGCTTGTCTTGAAAGAAAAAAGAAACTATTCGGATTTTGCCATCCTTTGCCGTATGAACGCGCAGTCGAGTACTATTGAAAACGTGCTTGTAAAGAGCGGAATACCGTTCCGTATGCTGTGCGGCCAGCGTTTCTATGAGCGTAAAGAAGTCAAGGATATCCTTTCTTATCTTTGTCTGATAAATAATACGAACGACGACCTTCGTTTGAAAAGAATTGTAAACGAACCGAAAAGAAAACTCGGCGATACGACAATGGGCGCAGTTGAAAAGATAGCCGCGGCGGAAGAATGCAGTATGTTCGAGGTGATGAGAAACTGCACGAAATACAAGGCGCTTTCATCAGCACACACAAGACTGCTTGATTTTGTAAAGATAATTGAATATTTGCAGGAAATGGCGGAATATGTTCCGCTTAATGAGCTTGTAGAAAAGACCATAAGACTTACGGGATATGAAAATATGCTCATTGAGGGCGGTGAAGCCGAAAAAGACAGACTTGACAACGCCCTTCAGATGATCTCAAACGCAGAAGAGTATCTGACAAACAATCCGGAGGGCACGCTTGCAAGCTATCTTGACGAAGTATCACTCGTTGCTGATATTGATAACTACGATACCGAGGCTGATGCGGTAACGGTTATGACCATACACAGTGCTAAAGGGCTTGAGTTTCCCGTTGTGTTTGTTCCCGGATTTGAAGAGGGAATTTTCCCGGGAAATCAGTCGGCTTTGTATAACGAGGAGCTTGAAGAAGAAAGAAGACTTGCTTACGTTGCAATTACAAGAGCAAAAGAAAAACTCTTCTGTACCCACGCGTACCAGAGAATGCTTTTCGGACAGACGCAGTATAATAAGGTGTCGAGATTTATTGAAGAAATCCCCGATGACTACGTTACAAAAGAGGGAAACGAGCAGAGAAAAAGCAGCTTTGCTTTCTCAGGCTCGTATTCAAACCAAACAGGTTTTGGGCTATCAAAAGAGCTTTCAAGAAAGACAGAGGTAACAAAAAAGCCTCAGCAGACGTCTGTTTTTGAGATTGGAAATAGAGTCAAGCACGTAACTTTCGGAGAGGGAACAGTGCTTTCCGCAAAGCAAATGGGAGCAGATATACTCTATGAGGTTGCGTTTGACAACGCGGGAACGAAAAAGCTTATGAGCACTTTCGCAAAACTAAAAAGAGTATAGTTCAATAGGCATATCTGCTATGGATATGCCTATTGATTTTTTTGTGGGGCTGTGATATAATCAACGCGTATTTTTTGAGGGAAACAGGTGTGAATCCTGTGCGAGCCCGTCGCCGTGTTCAGCGTTAGTTTTTCATATCCGAAGCCGCATTCGGAGAAACAGTCATTGGGGATAAACCCGAGAAGGCTTTGAAAAATGCTGTAAGCCGAAATATCTCAATTAATATAAATCATTTCGACAAGAAGTACCGCGGTATGCCGGTCGTGAAGAAATGTAAACAACAATTATATATTAAAAAAGGAGAAAAGAATTATGACAACAAAACTCAGAAGACTGTTGTCTGTAATCCTTTGTATTGCGCTTATTGCGGTGTGGGCGCTCATTACAGTCGGTTGCAGCAACAAAACAGAAAAACCTCAGACGGACGACCTGCCGTCAAACAATGACCTGCAGAACGGCGAAATTCAAAACGACGTAACTGTAGTAGGTGAAGGACAGAAGCAGTTTTATTTTTCGGTAATTGAGCTTTCGGGAAAGGAAACTAATTTTATCGTAAAAACAAACAAAAAGACAGTAGGCGAAGCTTTGGTAGATGTAAAGCTTATTGAGGGAGAGCAAGGAGCCTACGGGCTTTACGTAAAAAAAGTAAACGGCATTGTTGCAGATTACGACGTTGATAAAACATATTGGAGTTTCAATATTGACGGCGAATACGCAATGACAGGTGTTGATAAGACCAATATAGAAGAGGGAAAATCTTATTCTTTCAAGGTGTCAAAATAAATGAAACTCAAGATCAGAGAGATAGTATTATTCGGTATGCTTGGGGGATTGATGTTTGCGCTTAAGCTGGCAATGGAGTCGTTGCCGAATATACATCTTGTAGGTGTATTGATCGTTGCGATCACCGTTGTTTATAGGATGAAAGCTCTTTATCCTTTGTATTTGTTCGTTTTTATATTCGGACTGTATTACGGATTCAGTGTTTGGTGGCTTCCGTATCTGTATATCTGGACGGTGCTTTGGGGAGCGGTAATGCTTTTGCCCAAGAATATGCCCCCGAAGGTAGCTCCCATAGTTTATATTGCGGTGTGCGGTCTGCACGGATTCTTGTTCGGCGCACTATATGCTCCTTCGCAAGCGCTTTTGATGGGGCTTAATTTTGAGCAGACACTTGCGTGGATTGCCGCGGGAATTTTTCCGTATGACATAATACACGGAATAAGCAATACAATCTGCGGAGTACTCATTATGCCTATAATCAATGTACTTAGACTTGCTGATAGAATCTAAAAATACACGGGCATTGCCCGTGTATTTTTTTATACCCCTTGACAAGTTAAAAATATGGTGGTATAATCCACGTATAGTCAAAAAACAAACCGTTGATGCGGAGATAAAGTCGATGATGCTTCCACAGAGAGTCGGGGAAAGCTGAGAGCCCGATGAAAAACAAGTCGTCAAATGGACCGCGGAGGGCGCAGTCAAAGGCTTTTGCCGAGTATTCTGCGACGTATGGCACACGTCAGATGCCTGAGATATGATTGTATCTCGCAAAGGTGCATAGCTTTTTGCTATGAAACAAGGTGGCAACGCGGATAAAGTTTATTCGTCCTTGACAGATGATATCTGTCGGGGATTTTTTGTTTATAAAAAGGAGAAATAATATGTTCTTAACAAAACGATGGCGGCTCGTTGCCTGAACTTTAACACAGTAAAATAATAACTACTTATATATACGAAAGAGGAAAAGAAAATGAAATTTAACGGAATTGATTTTGATACTTATTTTAAGAATTATCCCGATGAAAACGGTTATTTCGGCAAATACGGCGGATGCTATATTTCCGAAGATCTCAAAGCGGCGATGAACGAGATTACAGAAGCATATCAGACTATATGCAAGTCAAGAAAGTTCATCGACGAACTACGCAGAATCCGCAAGGAATTTCAGGGAAGACCTACTCCTGTATCGCACCTAGACAGACTTTCGGCTAAACTTGGAAACGTTCAGCTTTACGTAAAGAGAGAAGATTTGAACCACACGGGCGCTCACAAGCTCAATCACTGTATGGGTGAAGCTCTCCTTGCGAAGTATATGGGCAAGAAGAAAGTAATTGCAGAAACGGGCGCTGGACAGCACGGTGTTGCTCTTGCGACAGCGGCGGCATATTTCGGTCTTGAATGTGATATTTATATGGGTTCTGTTGATATTAAGAAACAGGCTCCCAACGTAGCAAGAATGAAGATACTCGGCGCAAACGTTGTTGAAGTTACACACGGTCTTGCAACCTTGAAGGAAGCAGTTGACGCGGCTTTTGAAGCGTATGCAAAGGAATACAAGGATGCTATTTACTGTATAGGCTCGGTACTCGGACCCCATCCTTTTCCTATGATGGTACGTGATTTCCAGAGCGTTGTCGGTATCGAAGCGAGAGAACAGTTTGTTGATATGACGGGTGAGCTTCCCGATGCAATCGTTGCCTGTGTAGGCGGCGGATCGAATGCGGCAGGATTTTTCTCGGGATTCTTGAATGACCACGTTGATATATACGGTGTTGAACCTCTCGGCAGAGGTCCCAAGCTTGGCGACCACGCTGCCAGCTTAAAATACGGCACAGAGGGAATTATGCACGGATTCAACAGCATAATGCTTAAGGATGAAAACGGCGAGCCTGCTCCCGTATATTCAGTAGCCAGCGGACTTGACTACCCTTCGTCGGGACCTGAACACGCGTTCCTGCATGATCTTGGCAGAGTTATTTATGACGTTGTTGACGACGAAGAAACGATTGACGCTTTCTTTACACTTTCAAGACTTGAGGGTATTATTCCCGCTATTGAAAGCGCACACGCAGTTGCATACGGTATGAAGCTTGCAAAGAAGATGGGCAAGGGTTCAATCCTTATCAACCTCTCGGGCAGAGGCGACAAGGATATGGATTACGTAATCGAACACTACGGCATCAGAGAAAAATAAGGCACCCGAGCCTACTTTCTTTTAAGGAAAGAAAGTAGACAAAGGCGGCAACGCCGCACAACCCCGCTTTTTTGAAAAAAAGCTTGGCAAAAAACTTGCAACTTTGGTTTGTAGAAGACGTAACGTGCTTGACACACCGGTTGTTTTTTCGGGTCTTCGAGGGCGCCGCCCCCTGCAATTTTACAGAATCTGTTATGAAAAGTTTTTGCGGTTTCAAAAGGGGCTTTTTTCAAAAAGCCTCTTTTGTGTGGGTTCGGGAGCGAAGCTCCTGACATAATATGCCTTTCCTGGAAAACGCGGAAGCGTTTTCTTTTTTTCATTTTAATCAAAAATTAACTTGAAATAATAAATTATATATGATATAATAAAAACTCAATAATTTGCCTGCATAGTTAAATGGATATAAGGTTTGCGACCTGTTGACAAAATCGGAGATTTTGAACAGGTGCCCGAAACCTTGATACTCGCTTTACTCGTATGAACAAACCGAGTGAAGAATCCGTAAGCAATTACAACTGCATAAAACGCCTGCATAGTTAAATGGATATAACAAACCCCTCCTAAGTGTGTGTTTTAACGCTTGCCTTTGCAAAAAGGCAAATGGTAATCTGTTTGAACTGTATCGTATATGCGCTTGTACCTCAGCAGGATAGAGGGTCCGCCTCCTAAGCGGAACGCCCCCGGTTCGAATCCGGGCAAGCGCGCCAAAAAGTGCCGAAAACACAGTGTTTTCGGCACTTTTACTTTTTATTTCTCAATCATTTTTCTTGAGTGAGTTTTATTGTTTTTGGGGAGCAAATCAAAATTGAACTTTTACCGTTCCCCGACCTAAATCTTGCTAATTGCGATTAGCAGAAAATCGCCGTTTTGCTAATTGTCTGCTAATCAAATTTTTAGTAAAATTCTGCTAATTTGAGCAGGCGTATGTTCCATCCATATTTTTTAGTATATCAGCAATTATCTATACTGCAAATATTCAATAAACCGTTTCACCGCAAGTGAGGCTGTTTTCTTGTTTCTCAGAGCAAGTCCGATATTACGGTATGCAGGAACATTAAGCTCTTTTGCAAGAATTCTATATGGTACACGCTTTAATATCAGTTCGGGAAGTATCGCAATACCGAGACCGCTTTCCACCATAGACATTACCGCATAATCATCCCAAGTGGTAAATTTAACATTTGGGGTTAGATTATTACGCTCAAAGATTTCGGAGATTTCTGCCTTTGCACCCTTTTCAAGAAGCATAAATGGCTCATCACAAAGAGCAGCTACGGGAAATCTATCGCATTCCTTTAGTGGATGATTTTCAGGGATGATCGCCATCAGTTTATCTTTCTCTAAGAAGATGGTTTCAAAATCGGGGTGTGTCGGTAAACGCAAAAATCCACAATCTACTCTGCCCGTGTGTATCCATTCTTCAATCTCGGTATAGTCACCGAGCAGAAGTTCATAGTCGATGTTGGGGTAGTCCTTTTGAAATTCTTTTATAATGTTCGGTAGCCAATGAGTAGCCACGCTTGAAAATGTACCAATGCGGATAAGTCCCGATTGCAGACCATTCAGTTCATCCACCTGCATTTTCAGCTTATAAAAATCGGCACAAAGGTTTTGTGCGTATGGTAACAACTTCATTCCGTCACTTGTAGGCTTAACACCGTACTTGCTTCGTTCAAGAAGCGTTACACCCCATTCTTTTTCAAGATCGGCTATCATTCTGCTGATGCCCGATTGTGTGTAGTTTAATATCTCCGCCGTTTTTGTAAAGCTGCCGTATTCCACCGTTTTTACAAACGAGAGATATTTTTGCAAATTCATATCCATAAAGAGTACCTATTCTAAATTGTGATTTTGAACATTACAAACATTTGCTTTTGTTATGCTTGATATTATGATATACTATTTTCAGTTCAAATACAAGAGGTATCGTATGAATAATAAGGCATTTTTCAAATACATATTTGCTCTGCTTCTGTTTGGCTCAAACGGCATTGTTGCGAGTTTTATTGATTTAAGCAGTCAGAACATTGTGCTGCTTCGTACTCTGGTAGGTAGTATCCTGCTGATTGCTATTTTCTTTATCAGCGGTGGAAAACTAACTTTTTATAAAAACAAAAAGCAGTTTTTGTTTCTTGCGGTATCGAGTATAGCAATGGGAACAAGTTGGATGTTCCTATACGAAGCATACGCTCGAATCGGCGTCAGTATCGCTTCACTTTTATATTACTGCGGTCCGGTTATCGTAATGGCTTTATCACCTTTTCTGTTCAAGGAACGGCTCACAGTAAATAAAGTGCTCAGTTTTCTTGCGGTGCTAATAGGCGTTATACTTATAAACGGGAACGCCTTTGACGGCAAGGGTGATCTGTTCGGCATTGCCTGCGGTTTGCTCTCTGCCGTTATGTATGCCTTTATGGTTATCTGCAACAAGAAGGCAAAGGATATTGTTGGACTTGAAAATTCCACGTTGCAGCTTACCATAGCATTTTTAACAGTAGCGATATTTGTGGGATTAAAACAAGGCTACGCTATGCAGATTGCGCCTACGAGCATATTGCCGATTCTTATACTCGGTCTGTTGAATACAGGCACTGGATGCTATTTTTATTTTTCTTCAATCGGCAAACTGAACGTACAGACGGTGGCTATCTGCGGATATTTAGAGCCGTTGTCCGCAGTGTTGTTCTCGGTAGCATTCTTGAAAGAAACAATGCTACCGTTACAGATTATAGGTGCAGTTCTTATCATCGGCGGTGCAATGATTGGAGAGTTGGTAAAACCAAAGAGAACAAAAAGCAGTACACAATAATAAACCGAGTGAACAGAAGTTAAATGGCATACTTTCGTAGGAATA
>JAFUJB010000021.1 GCA_017473865.1 Clostridia bacterium
TACTTTCTTTTAAGGAAAGGCGGCAACGCCGCACGACCCCGCTTTTTGAAAAAAGCTTGGCAAAAACTTTGCGACTTGGGTCTGCAGAAGCCGTAATGTTTCGGGGAACCCATTATGAAAAGTTTTGAGGGAGTCAAGAGGGCACTTTTTCAAAAGTGTCCTTTTGTAGGTTTCAGGGCAACGCCCTGACTACTTGAGCCCCTTTCAAGAAAACGCGAAAGCGTTTTTTTTAAAACCAAAATGCTATATGGGCGATGCCCATATAGCATTTATTGTGAACACAACAAGGTTCCGGGGTACCCGCCCGCAAATTTAATTGCGCATGGCGGGTCGGGTTCTTATTTCATAAATATTTTCTTTGCGTTTTCGGAGAAGATTTTTTTATTCTCTTCTTCGGTAAGACCGATGTTGAAAAACCTTTCAAGTTCAAGCTTGGGGTCCCACATAGGATAGTCCGTTCCGAACAAAACCTTGTCGACTCCGTACGTGTGTATGATTTTTTTAGCTGATTCACTGCTTACGTAGTAGAGACTTGAGGAGCAGTCAACGTAGAGGTTGGGCAACTGAGCGAGCTTGTCGGCAGCTTCTTCCCATATTGACCAGCCGCCGAAGTGAGCGCCTACGACGGTCAGACCTGTATATATATCCATAACGGGAAAAAGTCTGTTGGGGTTTGAAAAATCGTAACGGTGATCGCCCGTGTGCATAAGTATGGGCAGACCTTCTTGCTCGCAAAGCTCGTAGATACGAAGACAACGGTAGTCGTCAATTTTAAATTGCTGAATGTCGGGGTGGAGCTTTACTCCCTTTAACCCAAGCGAAAGCAGGTGGTTAAAGTCGGAAAGAATGTCGGGACTGTCGGGGTGAAGGGTGCCCAACCCTGTAAATCTGCCGTTTCCATTTGCCACGCTCTCTGCAATAAACTCGTTAATTCGCCCTACTTGGTGGGGTGTTGTCGCCACTGACTGTACAATATAGTGGTCAATTCCCGCGCCATCCCCCACTTCGAGCAAATTATTGATAGTTCCCGTACCGTATGAGTGGTCGTTATATGCTTTATAGAAATTATCCGTGCCTTGAACTGCCCTTGCCGCAATTTTTTCGGGGTAAATGTGGCAGTGCGCGTCAATCACGTAGTATTTGTTTTTTATCATTGTTATGCCTTCTTAAGTCCTAACTTTTCGATAGCGTTTTCGCGCATCTTATATTTTTGTATCTTACCTGCGGCATTCATGGGGAAGCTGTCTACAAAGTCGATGTATCTGGGGACTTTATGACGTGCCATATGGTCGAGAATATATTTTTTCATTTCATCGGCGGTCATTGTTTCCCCTTCTTTGAGAATGATGCAAGCCATAATTTCTTCGCCGTACTTTTCATCGGGAACGCCGATTACCTGTACGTCGCTGACCTTGGGGCAGGTATAGATAAATTCTTCAATTTCTTTCGGGTAGATATTTTCGCCGCCGCGGATGATCATATCCTTAAGTCTGCCCGTAATCATATAATTGCCTTCGGGAGTGCGGCAAGCGAGGTCTCCCGTATGAAGCCAGCCTTCAGAATCTATTGCAGACGCCGTTGCTCCGGGCATTTTGTAGTAGCCTTTCATAACGTTATAGCCTCTTGCGACAAATTCACCGTTTTCACCGTCAGCGCAATCTTCGCCGGTTTCGGGGTTAATTATCTTACATTCGACGTTCGCAAATGCTGAACCGACAGTTTCGGTACGTACTTCAAGAGAGTCGTAGTAGCTGCTCATAGTACAGCCGGGAGAAGCCTCTGTCTGTCCGTAAACCGATACGATTTCTTTCATATTCATAACCTCTGTCGCCTTTTTCATAAGGTCGGCAGGGCAGTTTGAACCTGCCATAATACCAATTCTTACGTGTGAAAAATCGGTTTTTTCAAAATCGGGGTGCTCCATCATTGCGATAAACATAGTGGGAACGCCGTTAAAGGTGGTTATATGCTCGTTGTGTACGCATGCAAGCGCGGGTTTGGGCGAGAAATAGGGCAGAGGATACATTGTCGTGCCGTGCGTCATTGATGCGGTCATCGAAAGTACCATTCCGAAGCAATGGAACATAGGTACCTGTATCATCATTCTGTCGGCGGTGGAAAGGTCCATATGGTCGCCGATATATTTGCCGTTGTTTACGACGTTATAGTGTGTGAGCATAACGCCCTTGGGGAAGCCCGTTGTACCCGACGTGTACTGCATATTGCATACGTCGTCTTTATCAACCAGCGATGCCATTCTGTGTATTTCTTCGAGGGGAACTTCGTCGGCGCGTTTGATGGCGTCGTTCCAGTTGAGGAATCCTTTGCGGTCAAAGCCTACCGAAATAACGTTGCGTAAGAAAGGCAAGCGTTTGCTGTGCAGGGGTTTGCCGGGGGTATGGTTTTCAAGCTCGGGACAGAGCTCGGAAATAATCTTGCCGTAGGCGGTCTCTTTAGTGCCCTGAGTCATAATAAGCGTGTTTGTATCCGACTGTCTGAGCAGATATTCAATTTCGTGTATTTTATAAGCGGTGTTTACGCTGACAAGTACAGCGCCTATTTTAACGGTAGCCCAGAATGAGATAAACCACTGGGGTACGTTTGATGCCCATACGGACACTTTATCGCCCGCTTTTACGCCGAGAGATACGAGTGTTCTTGCAAAAGTATCAACGTCATCTCTGAATTCGCTGTACGTTCTCGTGTAGTCGAGGGTGGTGTATTTAAAAGCGTTCTGGTCGGGGAAATCTTCGACGAGTCGGTCAAGCACCTGAGAAAAAGTAAGGTCGATAAGGTCGTCTTTTTTCCAGCTGAAACGGCCCGTGTGCGCTCTGTTGTAGTAAAAATTCTTTTCGCCCTTTGACGTATCGGAAAACTGTTTCATATAGTGGGTGAACTGCGCGAAAATAATCTCCATATCGTCGATTTCTTCGCACCAAGCGGGATCCCATACAAGAGAGATAAAGCCGTCGTAGTTTACGCTGCGGAGCGCATTCATAATATCTTTTACGGGAAGAACGCCCTCACCTGCCAGAGTATAGGTTTTTTCTCCGTTGTCAAATTCAACGTCGTTAAAATGTACGTGTCTGACGTATGCGCCGAGGTTTTTGATTATGGTCTCGGGGTCTTTTTCTTCGCAGTAAGCCTCGGACAAATTCCACAATGCGCCGAGTGAGTCGGACGCAAATTTGTCGAGGGTATCGCGCAGGGTAGCAGTGTTTTTAAACGCTCCCGACGTTTCAAGCAAGAGAGCTATGCCGTATTCTTCGGCAGTAGGGAGAATTTCTGAAATAAATTCTTCAGCGCACTTAATACCTTCTTCGCTTTCGGTACGGGACTTAAGGCGGATATAGGGAATGTGGAGAAATTTTGCGATTTCAAAGCAACGCATAGTTTCTTTTATTGCGTTCTGTTTTTCGTCTGCTACTGAAATATCGGCTATGGTATCAATACAAGGGATGGACAGCTTTTTGTCATAGAGCATACGGAGGGTGGATGCCGCCGAATAGTCCTGAAAAGCTCCGTTTCTGTCGGTGAACAGACGGTTATTTATATTGTGCAACTCAATGCCGCCAAACTTAAGAGTCTCGGCAATAGAGCAGAAATCTTCAAAGCTGCTGTCGTGCCAGCCTTTTGTGGAAAATGAAAGTTTCATATTTAAAACCTCTCAAAATACTTTGAACAAATTAGGAATTATGCTCGTCGTAAACGATCTTGTTAACTGCGCTGATATAAGCTCTTATACTGGCGCCGATAATGTCGGTCGAAATACCGTTGCCCGAATAGAGCTTGCCTGCGTAACGGAGCTTAACGAGTGCCGAGCCTACGGCTTCTTTACCTTCGGTAACAGATTGAATCTGGAAATCGTCGAGCTCATAGCGGTGTCCGATTATCTGTTCGATTGCGACGAATGCCGCGTCGATGGGGCCGTCTCCGATGGCTATGCCCTGAAGGGTCTTACCTTCTTTGCTGAGCGTGATCTGCGCGCTTGCGCTGATTATGTTTCCGTTATTTATAACGTAGTTTTCAAGTTTATATGAATCGGGAACCTGTAATGCAACCGTTGCAACGATAGCGTCAAGCTCTTTTGCGCCGACGGTCTTTTTTTCTGCAACCCGACATACTTCTTCGTGGACTCTCTTGTTATCTTCGTCGGAGAGGTCAAAGCCGAGTTTTGCGACTGCAGCCGCCACAGCAGTAATATCGTCTTTAGCGTCGAGGCGAATGCTCTCTTCTTCGACTTTTGTACTTGTTGTAAGGCTCTTGTCGGTCTTCGTACCCTCGGCAATCCAGCCGATCTGCGAGATTATGCGGTGTATTTCCGTATAGTTTACACCCGAAGAAAAACCGTAGTTATCGCCGCAGTTTTTAATCATACCGAGGAAAGATTCAAGAGGAACGTTTTCGCCGCCTACCGATGTTTTTACCATTGAAACACCGTTTCTGACAGCCATAATTGCCTGCGCACTTGCAATGCCGTTTTTGTCAGAGCAAGCAACGCCTACAGGAATATTTGCAATATCGCATACGGATTTTGCGAAGTTTGCAAAGTCGTCGGGAAGCATACCTGCCGCGCTGTCGCATACGGAAACTGTTTTTGCACCTGCTTCTACTGCAATGTTAATTATTTCTTTAAGGAATTCGGGTTCTGCCCTTGTTGCGTCAAATGCGCAGAACTCGACGTCGGAGCATTTTTCCAATGCCTTTGTAACCGCAAATTTTACCCATTCAAGCATCTTGTCGGGTTTTTTGTGCATAAAATATTCCATTCCGACGGGAGATGTGGGGACTTCGATGCGTATTCTGGCCTTAGACGCCTTGTCAAGAGCTAATGCCGCGTTATCAATGCTTTCTTCCGTAGTGCCTGCCGCGACTGAAATAACGCTGTTTTTTACGAAGGATGCCGCAGTGCGCACAAGTAGAATATCAGTTTTTGCATTTTTTATTTCAGGTAGCTCGATTACGTCGCATTTTAGTTTTTCGAGCTGACGGATAATTTCAAGTCTTTCCTTGAAGCTAAACGTCTTATCCTCGCGACAAAGCGTTGTGTCTGCAATTCTGATCTGTTTCATAACAATAATCCTTTCTTTGCGCCTGTTTTTTGGCGTTTTACAAAATAAAAAATCCCTAAAGTCATTTGACTTCAGGGACGAAATTATCGCGGTACCACCCTGTTTACCGTAAAAACGGTCAACTCATACAAGACTCAAACAAGTCTGTTGCCATGGTAACGGGGCACACCGTAGCCGCTTACTTAGTGTAAACTGTTGGGCAACTCTGCTCAGGAACGAGACTCCCCGAATTCAATCACACTGTCTTGCACCGACCGACAGCTCTCTGCAGTAACGTATAAACGGGAATAATTCCTTCATTGCATTTGAAATATGCTTTAGTATAACACTATGCTGAAGAAATGTCAATAGTATTTTTGAAAAACCTAATTTCTTTTAAGGAAAGGCGCCCACGGCGCAGGGATAATGGGTTTGCAGAGACAATAATGATTAGCGAATGGGGTTTCAGGGGCAGAGCCCCCGACTGCCTGTGCACCTATAA
>JAFUJB010000005.1 GCA_017473865.1 Clostridia bacterium
GGTAGGGGTTCCCCAAAACGCACGAAGTAAGTTTTGGGGGTTCTCGTGTGCGTCGCCCCCTACAATTTAGGTAATATTGCCTCTGCAAAACCATAGGTCGTGCGGCGTTGCCGCCTTTGCCTACTTTCTTTCCTTAAAAGAAAGTAGGTTATTTCATCATATAGCCTTTGCCGCGAACCGTGTATATAAGCTTTACGCCTATTTTTTCGTCAAGCTTCTTTCGCAGATAGTTAATGTATACGTTATCAACGTTATTAGACGGGTCATACTCCCCGCCCCATACCGTCTCAAGTACCGTTTTTCTTTCTACCAGCCTTCCTCGGTTTCTGTATAACAAAGATAATAAGGAAAATTCCTTGGGCGAAAACCTGTACACTTCGCCGTTTATCTTTGCTTGCTTCGAGAACTGGTCAAGCTCCATATTTATTACGCTGTCATACGGTTTTTTTGCAATATAACCCTTTGTTTTCTCTGCCTGCTCTGTTACGTGGGCAACAAACAGCTCGACGTCAAACGGGCGTTCAAACACCGCTTTTACGCTTGACTGCATATCGTTATTTCCCGAAACAGACCGAGTTATAATAGCGCAAGGTATCTCGCACTGCTTCAAAAAATCGCTTTTTCCGTTATAGTATTCATCGTCGTATACGATATAATCCGACTTTTCGACCGCAAGTCTGAGCGCATTTACACTCAGCCTTTCGTTTATACATTTTATATTATAAGAAAACGGCTGAAGTTCAAGAAAGAGCATACGCGAAAATATTTTGTCGCGCGTTATTATGCAGATATTCATTTTGATTTACGAACAGGGTCTGCGTTGATCGCCTTCCACAGAAAGTCGACCCATTTTGCCATAAACACCATTACGAAGTAGCAACCTACCGTCTTAACAGCCCACGCTGCGTAGGGCGTAACAAGATAGACTACTTCATTTACGCTAAGGTCGTTTGCTCCATAGGTAACGATATCGGAAACGGTATTTATTATGCAGTTTGAAAGCATAAACGCCGAAATAAGCACGGTCGTCCACAGTATAACGTTCAGCAAGGGATTATGCTTGTCAAAAAGCTTTCTGACAGTTATGTCGGTATTTTCCTCGGAAAGATATTTAGAGCGCAAAAACAGGCACAAAATTATCGCGCCCACAAGCAGCATTACGTCGATTACAGCATTTACAAGGAAATATTCGTAGTTATTTGCAAGTGTGTTTGCAAAGTTTTCGGTAACGATAGCACCTATCAGGATATACGACGCGTAAATAATAACTATTCTGACAAAACAGAGCGTTATCACATCCCTGCTGTTCTTCGAGCCGAATCTCACAAGAGATATCACAAGCACGGCAAATACAGCAAAAAGATCAAGCGCACTAAGCACGGAAATAAATGCCGACAAAAAATCGGAAAGTCCCGTATACATAATATCGCCGTAAACGTTTGACATCACCAACGAAAGCCCAAAATTGTTTATAAGCGGTATCGCTATCGCAAATATTACAGAAAGTAACGTAAGGTGTTTTTTCAACGCCTTGTTTTTGTTTACTACAGACATACAGTAACCTCGTATAATCTTTTTTTACTTGATTTCGTTTATATCGTAAGGTGTCATCTGGTATACGCAGTAGTTAAGCCAGTTTGCAAAAAGAAGGTGTGCGTGGCTCTTCCACGTATTAAACGGCTTCTTCGTGGGGTCGTCGTTTGGGAAATAGTTATATGGAACGTGAATATCAAGCCCCTTGTTTACGTCGCGGAAATACTCTTTTGAAAGAGTGTCGAAGTCATATTCAAGGTGGCCTGTCGCAAAGAATCGTCTGTTATTCTTGTCAGCTATCAGGAAGATACCCGACATATCGGACTCTGCGAGTATTTCGAGATTTTCGTTGTTTCTGACCATATCCGAATCAATGTCGGTATGTCTTGAATGGGGAGCAAAGAACATTTCGGAAAATCCTCTTACCAAAGGATGCTCGGGGTTGTTCAGAGTATGGGGGAAGATGCCGAACATCTTACTTTCAAGCGGATGCTTGGGAATTCCGTAGTGGTAGTATAAAGCCGCCTGCGCCGCCCAGCATATATGCAGGGTAGAATATACGTGCGTTTTCGACCACTCCATAATCTTCATAAGCTCGTCCCAGTAGCCTACTTCCGAAAAATCAAGGTTCTCAACCGGCGCTCCCGTAATAATAAGACCGTCGAATTTTTCGTTTAATACCTCTCCGCAGCTTGTGTAGAAAAGGTGCATATGCTCCTCGGGCGTATGCTTCGGTTTATGCGCCGTCGAGGGATAAAGCAGAGTTAATTCGACCTGAAGAGGAGTGTTCGAAAGCAGTCTTATAAGCTGTGTTTCAGTTACAATTTTTGTAGGCATAAGGTTAAGAATGGCAATCTTCAAAGGACGGATGTCCTGAGAAAGCGCCCTGTTCTCGTCCATTACGAATATATTTTCATTTTCAAGTATGCTGACAGCCGGCAGGCTTGCAGGTACTTTAATAGGCATAGTTGTCACCTCGTGTGAATTTTTTATCCATTATATTATTATATCAACAAAATAATCACATATCAAGTCTTTTTAAAAAATAAATACTTTACTTGAAAAGCACATACAGTCAGGGCGTTGCCCTGAAACTCACAAGAGGACACTTTTGAAAAAGTGCCCTCTTGACTCCCTCAAAACTTTTACTATACGGCTTTTGTAAACCAATTGTAAGCGAAACGAGGAAAAGTAACAACTCGTAAAAAAGGCTCTCACGAAGGGAGCCCTCCTGCGTTAGCAGGTGAGAGGGTAAATAATTACATTTACTTTGAAACGGGAGGAGCAAGCCCCTCCCCTACCAATTTTCCAATAACGCTTTACAGTTTCCGCAGACCCAAGTCGCCTTGCGGCATTGCCGCCTTTTTTCAAAAAGCTCCTTTTGTGGCGCCCATGGCGCAAAACGCGCAAGCGTTTCTCGGCTTCCTCTGACGAGGAGGCTGGATTGGCGTTAAGAAAACTCGGCGTTTTCTTCTTTGAGTTTATTTTAAAGAAAATGCCGAGTTTTTAGTCCAAGACTGAAGGAGAGAGAATATACGGAGTAACACGTCTTCATTGGTAACTGTTTTTTTATATTTGCATATCATCAATATTACAATCAAAAAATGCTTGTGTATCTCTCCTTCCGTCATTTTGCCAAGGCAAAATGCCACCTCCCTCGTCAGATGGAGGCAAGTGATTACACTGCTTTAGCCCCTCTCCGTCGCCTATCGGCGCCACCTCTCCCAAAGGGCGAGGCTAAAATAATCCCTCGCCGCCGCTTCGCTACCCCCTCAGGAGAAGGCAAGTGGGTACACTACCTAAAATTACTTCATACCGACAAATTGCCCAAAACTTACTATAAAAATATGTATAATCACCATAAAACGTGTCGTTTATTCATTATTTTTTGCAAATTTTGCTGTTTGTACAAAAAAATTATATAAATTTGTGCAAAAATATCAAAAAAACTATTGATTTTTTAAAATATCGTGCTATAATAGGGTTCAATAATTAAATAATGGCTAAGCGAAGCTTGCAGGAAAGTCGGTTGTTAACCGTGCCGAAGGAGTAAACCTCTCAGGAGTCAAAGTATTGATAAAGACTGTAAGCAGATAGCACTCTGGAGAATCCCTTAAGCTAATAAGCTTTGTGGGTGCCGAAGGTGTAAGTATGCAGGGGTAATAATCCCTGAAAACGAATCTCTCAGGCAAAAGGACGGAGCATAATTTATTTAATCACTTTACGTGATTAGATTTTTGTGTGCAGAGTGTTATCTTTTATTCGAGGATTGGCTTTGCATTTTTTATTTTGTTTTATAATTTTTTATATATTTCAGGAGGGAAAGATCATGGAAGCATTTTTGCTCAAAATAGTGGCAAATATCAACACTTATCTTTCAAACTACATTCTCATTATTCTTCTCGTAGGCATTGGTCTCTACTACTCGATCAAAACGAGATTTGTTCAGGTCCGTTGCTTCGGAGAAGGCTGGAAAAGAATGTTTGCAAATTTCTCGCTTAACGGCGAAAAACAGAAAAGCGGTCTGTCTTCATTCCAGTCGCTCGCAACAGCTATTGCTGCTCAGGTCGGTACCGGTAACATCGTAGGTGCTTGCGGCGCTATTCTCATCGGCGGTCCCGGTGCAATCTTCTGGATGTGGATCATCGCATTCTTCGGTATGGCTACAATCTACGGAGAAGCAGTTCTCGCTCAGAAAACACGTACAGTTGACGAAGACGGCACAGTTAAGGGCGGTCCCGTTTACTACATTACAAGCGTATTTAAAGGCAAGTTTGGTAAATTCCTTGCAGGTTTCTTTGCAATCGCCGCTATGCTCGCTCTCGGCTTTATGGGCTCGATGGTTCAGTCCAACTCCATCGCTGAATCTTGCAACACAGCTTTCGGCATTCCCGGATGGGTCGTAGGTATTATCGTTGCGGCAATCGCAGGCTTTATTTTCATCGGCGGTGTACAGCGTATCGGTTCGGTTACCGAAAAAATGGTACCCGTTATGGCTATTCTCTACATCATCGGCGGTGTCATCGTTCTCGCAGTAAACTACAAGTTCATTCCCGCAACGTTCGCTGCAATCTTCAAGTATGCATTCAATGCTGACGCTATTTTGGGCGGTAGCATCGGCGGTGCTATCTATCTTGCAATTACACAGGGCGTAAAGAGAGGTCTGTTTTCCAATGAAGCAGGTATGGGTTCAACTCCCCACGCTCACGCTCAGGCAAACGTTGCAAAACCTCACGATCAGGGCGTTGTTGCAATGATCGGTGTGTTTATTGATACGTTCATCGTTCTTACATTCACAGCTCTCGTTGTTATCTCAACATTCTTCACAGGCGACGGTGCTCTCAACCCTGCAAACTGGGTAAACGGCACAACCCTCGAAGGCGCGGCTGCAACTGCAGAACTCACAAAGACAAACCTCGCTCAGATGGCATTCGGCAACGCTTTCGGCATTGCTTCTGTAGGTAAGATCTTCGTTGCGATCTGCTTGTTCTTCTTTGCTTTCTCGACCATTATCAGCTGGAACCTCTTCGGCAGAATCAACGCTGTATATCTCTTCGGTAAGAAGTTCAATATTGCATATTCGATTATCGCGATCGCGTTTATCTTCGCAGGTTCGCTTCTTTCAAACGATCTCGTTTGGGAATTGACAGATATGTTCAATAACCTTATGGTTATCCCCAACGTAATCGCCCTCTTTGCTCTCGGTAAGGCTGTGGGTGAAGCTGCAAAGTGCAGTAAATCCAAGAACGACCTCGAATAACTAAGTTTTTCCTCAACGCAAAAGCGCGTAGTATTTCCCTATACGCCAAGTTGGATAAAAAGAATGTGCGGGTTTTGCCCGCACATTCTTTTTATCAAAACAATATGTATTTACAATGACACTTGAAAATTTGGTTTTGTTAATGTATAATATATAACACTAAACAGCCGACGCCTCTCTCGGCAGATTGGAGACACAAATGAATATCTGGCACGATATTGACCCCAAGAGAATAACCCCAAACGATTTTGTGGCGGTTATCGAAATTTCAAAAGGAAGCAAGAAAAAATACGAACTCGACAAGGAAACCGGTCTTATTATGCTTGACCGCGTATTATATACGTCAACTCACTATCCCGCAAACTACGGTTTTATTCCCCGCTCATTCGGTGACGACGGGGATCCTTTGGACGTTTTGGTGCTCTGCTCCGAAGCTCTTGAGCCGTTAACGCTTGTCAGATGTTATCCCATAGGTTATATATCCATGCTTGACGGCGGAAGAAACGATGAAAAAATTATAGCAATTCCCTTCGGTGACCCGACTTATAATCAATACAATGACATTTCCGAGCTCCCCAAGCACATTTTTGACGAAATGCTCCATTTCTTTAACGTATACAAGGCTCTCGAAGATAAAGAAGCGGTCGCAAAAGAGGTAAACTGCCGCGATGAAGCGACAAAGGTTATTTCAAATGCACTTGATAACTACGTAGAAAATTTCTGCAGATAAAATTAATGACTGTATAGGGCAAAACCCTGTACAGTCATTATTATTTGTATCCCCAACGTGCGACAATTGCTATAAAAGGCTGAACTGATTTTTTCTGCAGGTGAGCACTCCCTCTTTCCGAAGCTTGCTGATTTCTGCCGAAAGCCCGCTTCGGTCTACTTCAAGGTAGTCGGCAAGCTCTTGCCTGTCAAACGGTATTGAAAAGGTGTTTCCCTGTTTTTTGGCGCATATATTAAGATATGCCAGCAGTTTTTCGCGGGTTGTCCTCTTGGACGTCGCCTCGATTTTTTCGTGAAACCTGATGGTTTTCATTGCTAAGTCTTTCATAAGATTATATATAAGCTGCTGGTGAAATCCGCAGTTATTTGAACATGTGTGCAGAATATGGTCGCAGTCGATAAACATTACACAGCACGGCTCGTCGGCAACAATACTTACGGGCAAAGATTTCGTCTGTGCGCAAGCAAAAGCCTCGTTAAACACCTCGTAAGGCCCTACTTTACTAAAAATATTTCTGTTACCGTAATAATCGGTCTGTGTTATCTGTGCACGCCCGGACAGCATAATGCCTACCTCGCCCGACGCCATTCCCTCCGACATTATCATAGCTTTTTTCCCGTATGTCTTTATCTTTGCACCGAGACATACGAGCATACGGCTCAGGCTGTCGTCATCTATTCCCTCAAACAGAGGACAGTTTTCCAAAATTTTTATATATTTTTCCATAAAAACTCCGTTTTCGTTGAAAATTCAACATAAAATATAAAATGATTATACTATAATAATTACAGAAATGCAAGATATTTCTAAAAAGTGTGATATAATATATACAAAACATCACGCGAAGGAGATAATAAATGAAAATCACAAAAGATATAAAATACGTCGGAGTGAACGACCACAAAATTGACCTGTTTGAAGGTCAGTACGACGTTCCGAACGGAATGGCTTATAACTCCTACGTTATTATGGACGACAAGATCGCCGTTATGGATACGGTGGACGGCTCATTCACACACGAATGGCTTGACAATCTGCAGTCCACACTCGGCAACAAAGCGCCCGACTATCTCGTTGTACAGCACATGGAACCCGACCACTCGGCAAACATAATGAACTTTGTAAAAACTTATCCCGATGCAAAAATCGTGTCGTCGGCAAAGGCTTTTGCAATGATGAAAAACTTTTTCGGTACGGATTTCCCCGAAAAACAGATCGTTGTCGGCGAGGGAGACACACTTTCACTCGGAAAACACGTTTTAACCTTCGTTACAGCGCCTATGGTGCACTGGCCTGAAGTTATCGTAACGTACGACAGCTATGATAAAGTACTGTTCTCTGCTGACGGCTTCGGAAAATTCGGCGCTCTTGACGTTGAAGAGGACTGGGCTTGCGAGGCAAGAAGATACTATATCGGCATTGTCGGCAAGTACGGCGCACAGGTACAAAACCTGCTTAAGAAAGCGTCTGGACTTGATATTGAAATAATATGCCCCCTTCACGGTCCCGTTTTAACGGAAAATCTCGGATACTATATTGACCTCTACAACACCTGGTCAAGCTATCAGCCCGAAGAAGAAGGCATTGTAATCGCGTATACCTCGGTCTACGGCAACACCAAAAAAGCCGTATTGAAGCTGGCTGAAGCCCTTAAGGCAAACGGCTGTCCCAAGGTAGTAGTAAACGACCTCGCAAGATGCGATATGGCGGAAGCTGTCGAAGACGCTTTCCGTTACAGCAAGCTGGTACTTGCAACAACCACCTATAACGCGGAAATATTCCCCTTTATGCGCGAATTTATCAACCACCTTACAGAGCGTAATTTCAGCAACCGTACGGTAGCGTTTATCGAAAACGGAAGCTGGGCTCCCCTCGCCGCAAAGGTAATGAAGGGTATGCTCGAAAAGTGTAAAAATCTTACCTATACCGACACTACGGTAAAAATCTTGTCGGCTCTCAACGAAGAAAGCCAAGCACAGCTCGACTCTCTCGTTGGCGAACTCTGCAAAGAATATATCGCTCAAAAAGGTGAAGACGTAAACAAAAACGATACGAACGTACTTTTTAATATCGGCTACGGCCTCTACGTCGTAACGTCAAACGACGGCAAAAAAGATAACGGACTTATCGTAAATACGGTAACTCAGGTAACCAGCGTACCCAACAGAATTGCCGTAACAATAAACAAAGAAAACTATTCACACCACGTTATTAAGCAGACAGGCAAGATGAATATTAACTGCCTGACAATAGATGCGCCATTCAAGGTGTTTGAGTCGTTTGGCTTCAGAAGCGGCAGAAACGTCGATAAGTTTGCCGATTGTACGCCTCTCCGCTCGGACAACGGACTGGTCTTCCTTCCCAGATACATTAACTCGTTTATGTCTCTCAAGGTTGAACAGTACCTCGACCTTGATACTCACGGTATGTTTATCTGCTCGGTAACCGAGTCGAGAAGCTTATCCGACAGAGAAACAATGACTTATACGTACTACCAGAACAACGTAAAGCCCAAACCCGTTACCGAGGGTAAAAAAGGCTACGTATGTAGGATATGCGGCTACGTGTACGAGGGTGATACGCTCCCCGAAGATATCGTTTGCCCCCTCTGCAAGCACGGCGCATCCGACTTTGAACCTATTGAATAAGAAATATTATTATATAAGGTAAAAGGAGAAATCTCAATGAAAGACAACAAATTTTACATCTGCGAACACTGCGGAAATATTATCGGTCTTATACACAATGCAGGAGTACCTATGATGTGCTGCGGTCAGAAAATGACACAAATTATTCCCGGTACGGTTGAAGCAAGTAAAGAAAAACATATTCCCGTAGCTGAGGTTACAGGCAACACAGTAAAGGTTGCTGTCGGCTCAGTCGAACATCCTATGGCAGAAGAACACCACATTTCTTGGGTTTATCTTGAAACTGACAGAGGCGGTCAGAGAAAAAATCTTGAAGTCGGCAAAGCACCCGTTGTTGAGTTTGCACTTGCAGACGAGAAGCCTATCGCAGTCTATGCCTACTGTAATCTCCACGGTTTGTGGGTAGCAGAACTGTAATAACGGTTATAATAAGAATAAGTTAATATAAAGGAGAAAAATATTATGGCAAAATACGTATGCGTATGCGGATATGAATATGACGAGGCATTGGGCGAACAGTCCCAGAACGTTGCTCCCGGTACAAAATGGGAAAACGTTCCCGATGACTTTGCTTGCCCCATCTGCGGCCTCGGCAAAGAAAACTTTACAGAAGAGTAATTTTCCAGCTTTTTTGAAAAAAAGCTGGGCAAAAAACTTCAAATATGGGTCTGCAAAAGCCGCAATGTTTCTGCATACTCATAAAGAAAAGTTTTGAGGGATTCAAAAGGGCACTTTTGCAAAAGTGTCCTTTTGTCAGGTTTCAGGGTGAAACCCTGACTGTTTGTGCCCTATAAAAAAGAGTGTGGTTTTCCACACTCTTTTTATTTTTTCTTATGCAAATTCAGTAATACGTATAAGCCTATCAACACAATCACCGTTGCTCCAAGTATTATAAACATCGTACTCTGCGGTACGAGCTTGTCGAAAAAGTACATATTGCAGTCGGTCGTATCCTTAAAGCTTTCGATTATCTCTTTAGGATAATTCAGCCTCTCCATTTCGGCAAAGACGCCCTGCATAGCGTGATTTCTTACAAGCGACGTGCCGTATGTGCCGGGCAGAAATTTGATAACGTCCTGCAAACCTTCGGAAAGCTGTGAAATAGGCATATATGCGCCGCATACAAATCCGTAAACCGAGCTTACTATCGAGCCTACTGCCGAAATCTGCCCCTGTGTTGACAAAAAGTAGTTGATTATACTGGACAATGCCGTACCCATCATTACAAGCAAAAATATGTCCGCAATCAGCAGAAGTACGTCGATTACCGACATATACCAGCCTACAAAATATGCGTAAATAAGGCTCATACCAAGGGCAACCATACATACTATGCCCGTCGAAATAAGAGTCGCAAAATAATATCCTAACGCCAGCGTCGTTCTTTTTACCGGAGCGATGGTAAGGTCGTTTATGCTTCCGTTTGCCTTATCCTGAACCATAAGCATATTCGAGCAAAATGCTACGGTTATGCACGAAACGGCAAGTATCGACGAGATAAGCTGACCTCCGACACAGCCTTTTACCAATGCTTCCGCATTTTCAAGTCCCTCCGGAAGTGCGTCAAGAAAAGAACTTTCAAACGTATTTCCAAGGAAAGACATATACAAAACGAGCAGTATCACAGGTGTTATAAGCGAGGTAAAAAACATCCCCTTATCTTTGAAAAACAGCTTTACGTTTCTTTTTACTACAATACCTAAAGTACTCATTTTTCGTTTCCCCCCTCAAGCTTTTTGCCCGTCGCCCCAAGAAAGACGTCGTCCATCTTACCCTTTGTTATTTCATAGTCAACAAATATTTCGGGATTTTTGATTATAAGAGACGTCGCCTCTTTTGTGTTGGGAACGGATATTCTGTAAGCATCTCTTATTTTTTCATAGGGCAGACCGAACGCTTTTACGGTTTCTTCATTTATATTATATATAGTAACAAAATCACCCGTAAACTTATTTTTCAGTTCATGCGGAGTACCCTCGGCAACAATCTTGCCGCTGTCGAGAATTACAACGTAATCCGCATCCGCCGCTTCTTCCATATAGTGAGTAGTAAGAAAAACGGTCATATTTTTTTGCTCTCGCAGGCTTGAAATAACGTTCCAAAGCATAGTTCTCGTCTGCGGGTCAAGTCCTGTTGTCGGTTCGTCGAGCACAAGTATCTTCGGTTCGTGAAGCAGGGCTCTTGCTATATCAATCCTTCTTCTCTGACCGCCCGACAGCTTGCCTACGGTTCTTTTCAAAAGGTCTTTGAAATCAAGTAAGCTTGAAAGCTCTTCAAGCTTTTTTTCAAACGCCTTGCCCGTTATGCCGTACAGACCGGCTCTGTGTTCGAGGTTGTCTCTTACAGTCAGCGCCTTGTCAAGCAGCGACGACTGAAAGACAACTCCGAGAAATGATTTTATGCCATCAACCTCTTTATCAAGGTCCAATCCGTCTATATTGATATTCCCGCCGTCCTTTGAAAGCTGACCGCACATAATATTTATTGTGGTTGATTTACCTGCACCGTTAACTCCCAAAAACGCAAAAAGCTCGCCGCGCTTAACCTTGAAAGAAATGTCCTGCACCGCTTTTACGTCGCCAAAAGACTTGGATAGATTTGATATTTCTATTACATTTTCAGTCTTCATAAGATGCCTCCGTCTACGTCACTTTTGAATATACGTTCAATAAAATCGTGTTGCTTACTTTTTGGCAGTATCGCAAGTCCCCTTTTCTTGTCGCCGAGAACAAGTATCTCGTCGCCGGGATTCAGTTCAAACATTTCTCGCGCTTCTTTTGGTATAACAAACTGACCTTTTTCGCCAATTTTCACCATCCAAGCGTATTTTCCTCCCATACACTCCATATTTTTCTCCCTTTTTGTATGATTAGTATGATTAATCATACCACTTTTATTTAAAAAAGTCAAGATAATTTTGACAGATAGCTATTGTTTTATAGTCTTGAAAGTGCTATAATTTTTCTATACAAAAAACAATACGGAGAATAATCATGACCGAAAAGGATTTAAGGGAGATAAGAAGACGCTTTCGTCCCGACAAAAACAACATAACCAACATAGTTGGCTGTATCGTCAACTCTGAAAAAAATATAATTGCAAACTTTAACCAGCCTCTCGCGACTACGTCTACAGAGGAGAGCGAAAAGCTTCTTTCAGTTATGAAAAAAACGCTTTCGGGCACACTCGGCACAAACCTTCTTTCGATGGACTTCAGCACAAAACAGGTTGAATCGGGCGAAGAACACGGACTTCTTATGAAGCTACGCTCGTCCTGTTTGAAGGACAAAGAAGCACTTGACAGCTTTTATCAGAAGGTTATATCAAGCGTAAAATTTGACGGCGGGTTTGCCATACTTCTGGCGTATGACGTATACGACGTGTTTACCTATTCCGAAAGCGGCTCGAAAGACGACGTATCCGCCCAGATGTTCCCTTACATAATTTGCAGTATTTGTCCCATTAAACCGCTTAATACGGGACTTTATTACCGTAATGATGACAACCTTTTCCGTTCCGTTTCGGTGCAGACTCTGCTCTGTTCAACACAGCTCGGATTTATGTTTCCAAGCTTTGACAACCGCGCGGCTAACATATACAGCGCGCTTTATTATACGCGCGATATTTCAAATATCCATCCTCAGTTTATTGAAAACGTTTTTAATGTAAATCTGCCTATGTCGGCAACCGAACAGAAACAAAATTTCGGAAGCTGTCTGAAAGATACACTTTCTACCGAATGCGATTTCGAGGTAGTTAAGACCGTTCACGAACAGGTCGCAGAAATGATAGAAGAACACAAAAACTCAAAAGACGACGAGCCCCTTTCTCTATCGAAGGAAACGCTGAAAACGGTTCTTCAGTACTGCGGAGTTGACCAAGAAAAAGTGGACAGCTTCGGTGATAAATTTGACGAACAGTTCGGCAAAAATGCAGAAATTGTTCCCAAGAGCATCGTCGACGTAAACAAGTTCCGCCTTGAAACTGCAGACGTATCCATAAAAGTCAATCCCGAAAGAAAAGACCTTGTTTCAACTCAGGTCATTAACGGCGTAAAATATATTATGATACGCGCCGAAGGCGGTGTCGAGGTTAACGGAATCGACATTGAGATTAAATAATTTATACAAAAAAAGGAAATAATATGCAAAACCAAACAGTTTTTTGCTGTCCTGTCTGCAGGGCGGCATTGCAAGAAACGGAAAAGGGATTTTTGTGTATATCGAACCATAACTTTGACAAAGCAAAACAGGGCTACGTTAATCTTCTTATGTCAAACAAGCAAGGCACACACGGCGACGACAGGCTTATGGTCGAAGCCAGACAGTCTTTTCTTGACAAAGGCTATTATTCGCCTATGCGAACTGCGGTAAATGAAGTTTTGGGAAGAAACAATACAGTTGTTGACGCCGGTTGCGGCGAGGGCTACTATACAAGCCTTTTTGCCGAAAATAACACCGTTTTCGGCATCGACGTTTCCAAAGAAGCGTTAAAAAAAGCTTCAAGAAGGTGCAAAAACGCCTCGTTTGCCGTCGCAAGTATTTACGATATGCCTGTTTTAAACGAATCGGTCGACGCTGTAATAAATATTTTTGCCCCCGACAGTCCGTCGGAATATTTGCGAATTCTTAAAGAAAACGGCAGACTTATTACGGTTACACCTATGGAAAATCACCTTATGGAGCTGAAAAGCGCCGTATACGATAACCCTTACAAAAACCCCTACGTCTCCCCCGAAAAGAACGGATTTACCATCTTATCGTCAAGAGAAATAAAGTTTAAAATTACCCTCGACTGTAATGAAGACATAATCTCTCTTTTTAAAATGACTCCATATTATTACAACACATCGCCATCGGACAAACAAAAGCTCGAAAGAATTGACACCCTTACAACAAGGGTCGAGTTTCTTATAACGGAATATAAAAAGAACTAAATTTAAAAAAAGCGGTGATAAAAATGAAAAAAGGCATAACCATCAAAAAAGTCGTATATACCGCACTTTTTGCGGCACTTGTGTTTGTGTGTACGGTAGTAATACATATACACATTCCCGCACCGGGCGCTACGGGGTACATCAATTTCGGTGATTGCGCGGTAATTGTATGCGGATTATTGCTTGGACCAATATACGGCGGTCTGGCAGCAGGTTTAGGCTCTGCAATGGCTGACGCATTATACGGTCATTGGCTCTACGTCCCTGCCACTTTTATAATCAAAATGCTTATGGCTGTGTGCGCATATTATGTGTACAGCGCCCTCTGCAAAGAGAAAGACAGCTATAAGATTATACCGTTGACCATATCAAGTATTGTTGCTGAATGTATTATGGTAGGCGGCTATCTTCTGTACGAAACGTTTCTCTATACGTTTGCCACAGCATTACTCGGCTTTTTGCCCAACTGTATGCAGGGTATTTCGGGTGTCCTGCTAGCCATATTGATTATGCAGATTATGAAAAAAACCAAACTCACCGATTTGATAAAGTTATAAAAAACAGCTCACACGAACTCGTGTGAGCTTTTTTGTATTAACCAAACAATAAATTATATGTGCGAGCCAAGGATGTGGGGCGGCGGGGCGAAAACTTCGGCGTGTAGGGGTTCCCCGAAACGCACGGAGTAAGTTTTGGGGGGTCGCGCAAGAGGGAGCCGAGAAAGAAAACGCTTCCGAACCCACACAAAAGGGCACTTTTGAAAAAGTGCCCTTTTGAATCCTCAAAAACTTTTCATAACGGGGCGTCGAGGACGTCGCCCCCTACAAATTAGGCAATATTGCCTCTGCAAACCCATAGGTCGTGCGGCGTTGCCGCCTTTGCCCCACTTTTTTACAAAAAAGTGGGCATTTCTGCGATTTGCTGCAGTCTTGCAACGACCTCTTCGAGACAAAGTCTGTCTTCGGCGTATGCCTTGCGAAGCAATTCCGACGGCAAATATGCGTCGTATTTTTCAAACACGGGGCTTTCGCTTTCGCCTACCAATGAATAGGGATCAATCCCGAATGTTTGGGCATTATAATTAAGCAAGTCAATAAATCCCTTTGGGTCGTATTTTTCCATCTTGAACATAATATAAAATCCCTCGGATTCAATATTACTTATCTTAAATTCGCTCTTGTTCTGCGCGATAAACCTCTTTAGCGTTCTCATCGCGCGCGTGCCAAGCCACGGAAAAAGACACCACGAATATCCGCCCAGCGATACGAGCGAATTTTTGAGCATACCCGTATTTCTCGCAACGTTTCTTGCGGCAGTAAGTCTTGCCGCCGCGTTAGGCTTCAAATACGGATATACAACGTCTTCTTCGAGTACCTTTTTCATTCTTTCAAGAATTCGCGTGTGTATCTCGCCATAGTCGCCCGGCCACGATACCTCCATCTTACCCTTAACGTACTTGACGTATACAAGACGGCGCGGCACATCGACTTCTTCGACCTCCCATACCTTACCTGCCAAGGCAAACCTGTCGCCCACCGGCGGCGGCGACGTAATCGTGCCTATTTCGTCCGAATTGCACCTTACGGTGAAATCCTCGCTGTCCTTGAATACGGCATAAAACTTGAAACTGTTGGTCAACTTTTCCCCTTCAAGCCCTACGATAAGTCCCTTTTCTTCGGTTCTCTGTATATAGCCGTTTTTAATCATTGACACAAGCAGTTTTTTGTAGTCCTCCGCATCGACTTCGGCAAACGGGGGGAGTTCAAGCACTCTTTCGGCAAGGTTTTTAGGGGTTAATTCTCCCGACGCATTAAGTATCGAAAGCGTCTGCTGGAACAGTAAGCTGAACGGCATTTTCTTTACTCTCGGCGGCTCGATAAACCTTTCTTCCAAATAGAGCTGTATAATAGCTATTCCCTTTAAAAGCTCCCACGGGATAAGCTGAGGCAGCGGCGCATTGGGCAGCGGTGTTTCCTCGCGGAATACCATCATCATTTCAGGGGGGGCTTCACGTCTGCCCGACCTGCCCAGCCTCTGTAAAAAGCTTGATACAGAGTTAGGAGAATTGTTCTGCACTATTCTTTCGAGCTTGCCTATATCAATTCCAAGCTCGAGCGTTACCGTCGCGCAAGTAACAGTATGCGTATCATCATCCTTAAGCTTCATTTCGGCTTCCTCACGCAACGAAGCCGAAAGGTTTCCGTGATGTATGGTAAAAATATCATCTTCTTTTTTTGCATCTGCAATCTGGCGCAGTGTTGCCGTTACGTACTCCGTTTCCTCGCGCGAGTTTGAGAAAACAAGGCTCTTTTTGTTTTTTACACATTCGTAAATATATTCATAACCCGCATCGAACATAGCTTTTTCGCCAATGTTTTCGGTCGGTGGCGTAACCTGGTTCGGTTGCTGATCCTGTATATAAAAATGCTCTAACCCAAGCCGCCATTTTATTTTCTCGCCCGCCAATTCAGGCATCTCGGTATCTCTGCCGCTGCCTTTTCCAAGCCAATCCGCCGCAATTTTTGCATCCCCAACCGTCGCGGAAAGCCCTATTCTGCGCGGACTGTTGTATATGAGTCTTTGCAGTCTTGTAAGCTGACATATTATCTGATTTCCCCTGTCTGTGCCCGTCAGAGTGTGTATTTCGTCAATAACTATATAGCGAAGGTCGGAAAACAGTCTCGGTATATCGTTTGAGCGGTTCATAAGCATACTTTCGAGCGATTCGGGTGTTATCTGCAAGATTCCCGACGGATTTTTCAGCGCCTTCGTCTTATGCGATGCTGATACGTCTCCGTGCCAATGATATACGGGAATACCCGACAGATCGAGCAATTCTTCCATACGGGAAAACTGGTCGTTTATAAGACTTTTCAAAGGTGATATATAGAGTACGCCGAAAGAAGACGACGGGTTCTCATACAGCTCTGTAAGTATAGGGAAAAAGACAGCCTCGGTCTTGCCCGATGCCGTCGACGAGGTCAGAAGAAGATTGTTGTCCGTATCGAAAATAACCCTTGCCGCCTCAAGCTGAACGTTTCTTAATTCTTCCCAGTTATTCTTGTATATGAATTCCTGTATAAAAGGCGCGTACCTTTCAAAAATGTTACTCATTATGCCTCACCCCGCAATAAGTATACCATAAGTATAACACAAATCTCCCCTTTTGAATACTTTTTTGACAAAAACTCTGTAAATCGGTTACGCAAATTTGTCTGATTATTGAAAAATATGCTTTTTTTACTCTTGACCTATGGCGAAAAATGCTATATAATATAATGGAATAAAAATATACTGAACACACTTCACCACGGAGGCGGTATTATGAAGAAAAAATTGATCGCTGTGTTAATATTAATAGCAATTTTTATACCCACTTATTTTGCAATTGCATATTATGTTTCCGCACAGAACGCGCCCGTTGCGGAAAGAACGATTGAAAAGCTTACTTTGAGTACTCTTGACGGTAAAAAATACGTTTTTGACAAAAAGAGCGACGAATCAAAGGATATGATTTCGTTCTTTGTAGATATGAACGACGGCGCAAAGCAGGTTTCCGAGCTGCCCGATCAGCTTAAAGGCAGCAAGTACTATGAAGGCGTATACAGATGCTTTAACAAAAACAGAGTATACAAATACTACTTCAACGGTAACCCCAACGAAGCTTACTACGTCGACGCGCGTAACAAGACTTATAGCATTGATCCCGCAATTGCAATGGAATTTCTTTCGATGAATTACGCTGAAAGTACATATTCCTCGTCAATTGAGCCCGAGCTTACAGTTTCCAATATGAAGGTTCTCGAACCCTACAATATGGATTGGAAATACAAGGCTTGTAACGGCAAATTTATTAATTCTTCGTACAGCGGCAAAAAAGAAGACTCGGCTGAGTTCCCCGTTTCAGGAAGCCTCCAGCTCTCCTTTACCAACCAGCCCGACTATATAACCGTCAAGATACTCCACGGTGATAAGGTAGTATTTGACGATATCTACGAGAACCTCACTTCCGCTACTATCGGTGAAACGACCAAGACATATAAAATTGAAGTTAACGCAAAGTGGTACGAAACATCCGACAAGGAATACCACGGCGAAGCTAAATACGTATTCTCGGCAAACGTAAGCGCTCCCGCTTCGTTCTACCTCGGAGAAGACACTATCGAACACGGCGAATTCGTTGCTCTTTCGGGTAAAAATATCGTTGATATTAACGCTATTACGTTTAAGTCCGAGCCCGAAATCAACTATACTCCCAAATTCTATCAGGTAGGCGACTACGCAGTAGCACTTATTCCGATTTCAATTGCCAATGACTACTCCCCCTCATACGTATTTACAATTTCTTCGGGCGGTGTTACGGAAGAACTTACCCTTACCGTTACAGAAAGAGCGAAGAAGGGGGCTATCAGCTATGATGCAAGTGCCGAACTTGTAAACAGAACCAGAACAGCGGCAACCCTCGACGCATTTGCAAACGCAATGAAACGCGTTGTCGAAAAGAATGAAAACACCCTTTACTTTAAAGATACGTTTGCAGAACCCGTTCCGAGAAGCATACGCATAGGCTTCGGCAGAACAAGAACCATTACCTCGACCGGCACAAGCTACGTACACACGGGCGTTGATTACGTCGTAACAAGCAAAGACCAGGTATGCGCGACAAACGCAGGTAAGGTAGTTTACGTAGGCGAACAGATAGTCAGTGGTAAGCTCGTTGTTATTGACCACGGTCTCGGAATCAAGAGCTGGTATATGCATATGAGCGATATTTCCGTAAAGGTCGGCGACGTTGTTGAAAAGGGCGCTGTCCTCGGCGTTGTCGGTAATACCGGCTTTACAACAACCTACAATCTGCACTATGAGCTTACGGTTCACGGCGTGTCTGTTAACCCCTATTCCCTCTGGGACGACGGCGTTAAAATGCAGATAGGCCAATAATACGAATATACAAAAAGGCGGTTATTTTACCGCCTTTTGTTAAATATACCAGAGAGAGTGTGTGCTTCGCACACACTCTCTCTGGTTTGTTTTTTCTTAAGAACTTTTCTTATGGATTTGCGAACCGTCGAGGACGCCGGTCCCTACATTTTTAATAATTCTTCACGGTTTCCGCAAACCCATGTCGCAAGGTTTCTTTGCCTACTTTCTTTCCTTAAAAGAAAGTAGGTGCCAACAAACAAAGCGTACACAGTAACCGTGTACGCTTTAATTATTATTCTTCTGTGTTTTCTACTTTGATTTTAAGTTCTTCGAGAGCTTTGGGTTCGGGGAAGTTGGGACATTCCGTCATAAGCTCCGTCGCATTCTGTACTTTCGGGAACGCAATTACGTTTCTGATATCGTCAAGTCCGAGAAGAAGTGTTACAAGTCTGTCGAGACCGAATGCCAATCCGCCGTGAGGAGGTGTACCGTACTTAAACGCTTCAAGCAAGAAGCCGAACTTTTCTTCAACCTCTTCTTTTGTAAGTCCGAGTACGTCAAACATCTTCCACTGGATTTCGGGATTATGAATTCTGATCGAGCCGCCGCCCGCTTCCATACCGTTAATTACGATATCGTAAGCCTTTGCTCTGACTTTTGAAGGATCTGTGTCCATATATTCAAGGTCTTCATCCATAGGCGAAGTAAAGGGATGGTGCTTTGCAAAATATCTACCCTCTTCTTCGTCATATTCAAACAACGGGAATTCCGTTACCCAGAGAAGCTTGAAGTTCATCGGATCGCAAAGTCCCATACGCTTTGCAACCTCGCAACGCAGAGCGCCCAGCGAATCAAATACTACGTTGTTGCTGTCAGCTACGATAAATACAAGGTCGCCCTTTTCAAAGCCGAGCGCATTGTAGATTGCCGCATTTTCTTCTTCGGTAAGGAATTTTGCATAGGATGATGATATTTCTCCGTCAGCATTTTTTGCCCACGCCAAGCCCTTTGCTCTGTACGTCTTTACGAACTCGCCGAGAGAATCAATTTCTTTACGGCTGAATCTTGAGGCTCCTCCCTTAACGTTAATACCGCGTACGCTGCCGCCGTTTTCAATAGCGCCCTTAAATACTCTGAACTCGCAATTTTTTACAAGCTCGGAAAGGTCGTTAAGTTCAAAGCCGAAACGAAGGTCGGGCTTATCTGAGCCGAAGCGTTCCATCGCTTCTTTGTAAGTCATTCTCTGAATGGGAGTTTCAATATCTTTTCCAAGGAAGTCCTTGAAAACTCTCTTGAGAAATCCCTCATTTATTGCCATAACGTCGTCCTCGGTTACGAACGACATTTCAAGGTCAATCTGTGTAAATTCGGGCTGTCTGTCAGCTCTGAGGTCTTCGTCGCGGTAGCAACGGGCAAGCTGAATGTATCTGTCAAAGCCCGAAAGCATAAGTATCTGCTTATAAAGCTGGGGAGACTGAGGAAGCGCATAGAATTTGCCGGGATGAACACGGCTGGGAACGAGGTAGTCACGAGCGCCCTCGGGAGTAGGCTTGATAAGGTTAGGTGTTTCAATTTCAACGAAGCCGTTTTCCGCATAGTAGTCGCGAACGATCTTGGCAATCTTGCTTCTGTTAAGGATATTATTCATCATATCGGGACGGCGAAGGTCAAGATAACGGTGCTTCAGTCTGAGCTCGGTCTTTACGTTACTGTTTTCAACAATTTCGAAAGGCGGTGTCTGCGATACAGAAAGTACTTTAAGTTCTTCAACAAAAATTTCTATCTCGCCGGTTGCTCTGTCCTTGTTAACGGCGCCGTCTGCTCTTGAACGGACTGTACCCTTCGCACAAAGCACGTATTCCGCTCTTACACCAAACGCCTTTTCAAACACTTCTCTGTTTGTCTCGTCGTCAAAAGCAAGCTGAACGATACCCGTTCTGTCGCGCAGGTCGATAAATATAAGCTTGCCGAGGTCGCGCTGACGCTGTACCCAACCCATTACACACGCTTTTTGTCCTATATCCGCAGAGGTAAACTCTCCGCAGTACTTTGTTCTTTTATCATTTTTTGCAAGCAATTCTGCCATATTCCCATTCTCTCTTTCTTACGTTTTGACGTATTATTCAGCCGACAGTATTTCTTTCAAAACCTCGACATTTTCAAGGTCGATTTCATTCTGGTTACTATTATCCATATTTTTGAGCTGAGCCCTCTTGTTTTCAAGCTCACTGTCGCCGATAATTAAAGTATATCTTGCCTTTTTCTTGTCAGCGTATTTCATCTGAGCCTTAAGCGATCTGCCTACAAGGTCGGTTTCAGCGTATATGCCCTCGTTTCTCAGTTTTGATACAACGCCGACGGCAAACTTAGCAGCTTCCTTACCCATAGTCGCTATATAAAGTGCAGGGCGGTTATCGTTTTCAATTACAACGCCCGACTTTTCCATTGCAAGAATAAGTCTCGTTATACCTGCGGCAAAGCCTATACCGGCAAGTGCAGGACCGCCGAGGTCTTTGATAAGTCCGTCGTATCTACCGCCGCCGAGAATAGTACTCTGAGCTCCGATGTCGGTTGCGATAAATTCATATACCGTTCTCGAATAGTAGTCAAGCCCTCTTACGATGTGGGTGTCAATTTCATAGTCAATACCCATTTCCTTAAGATAGCCTTCAAGCTCGTCCATATGCTTTTTGCAGTCGGGGCAAAGGTGGTCAATGGTCTTGGGAGCATTCTTTGCAATTTCCGAGCATACGGGGCTCTTACAGTCAAGTATACGCAGAGGATTCGTTTCAAGTCTGCCCTTGCAGGTGTCGCAAAGCTCTGCCGAGTTAGCTTCAAAATAGTCTTTCAAAGCGTTTCTGTATGCCGGTCTGCATTCGGGACAGCCTATCGAGTTTATATGGAGCGAGGTATTTTTTATACCAAGCTCTTTAATTAAGGTGTATGCCAGAGCAATAATTTCTGCATCTGCCGCCGCATCCGATGCGCCGAAAAGCTCAACGCCAAACTGATAGAATTCGCGACTTCTGCCTGCCTGCGGCTTTTCGTATCTGAAACAGTTTATCAGATAGTAAAGCTTTAAAGGCATAGTGTCGGAGCACATACCGTTTTCAATCAAAGTACGCGCTACCGATGCCGTACCCTCGGGTCGAAGAGTAAGTCCTCTGCCCTCGCGGTCGGTAAAAGTATACATTTCTTTTTGAACAACGTCGGTAGTATCACCTACACCGCGCTGAAAAAGCTCTGTCGATTCAAAAGTGGGAAAGCGGATTTCGTTAAATCCGAATTTTGCCGCAACCCTTCTTGCTGTGGCTTCGATGTACTGCCAGGTCGCTATGTCCTTGGGAAGTATATCCATCGTGCCTCTCGGTTTCTGTATCATTTATCTGTTCTCCAAAATATTATTTTCTTGTATCGTCGAGGAAAATGCCCTTGTATCCTTTTTCGTAAGCCCAACGGCAAGGCTCAAGCACTCTTGACTCAAAATCCTCTTCGTAAAGCGTGGAATCGGGATAGAAGTATTCCTCGTGCATCATAAGCTCTATAAAGCCCGAGCGTGTTTTCGAGATGTTCATCTGATTAAGTAATTCTATACACTCGTCAGCCGTGTGCAGATTAAGCACTCTGTCTATCTTGCAGTAGAGTATGTCAAGCTCGGTGTCGTACCAAAAATCTCTCGTTGTAAGGTAATCGGTCAGATACTTGGGATAAAAATACGATACGACCGGTACGCCGTTTTCAAGTACAAAATAACCGGCTAAGCTCTTTATACCCAAATCGCGTACAGCCTTCGTACCCTCATATGTACATTCGCCCCAATGTACCGTCGTCTCTGCCGAAAGTGTTTCTTTGCCTGCAAAACGGACGATTTCGTCCATAACTTTCTTGCAGTCGTTGTAAATTCTGTCGTAATCCGTATCTATGTAAGGCTTGTCCGGCTGGTCCGATTTCGCATGGAAATTAAGCTTCAGCCAGTCTGAATTTGCCTGCCATTCAGCCTTGAATTTGTCGGTCATCATCGACAGGTCAAAATATTCTCTGGTTTCGGTAAAGTACTTGTGCTCCGCAGGCATCTCATAGTAGATATTGAGGTGAACGGCAGCACCGTAAAGGTCGTGCGCCTTCTTGTACACAGCAAGATAGGGATTGTCAAAAATGGATTTGTATTTATCCTTGTTCTTGTTTATGTCATAGAGAAAAATAATGTTGTCGTCGCTGGACAGTCTGTAATAACCTATATGCTTGTCAAGTGTAAATACCGATATCTCGTCGGTCTCATTCTCGCCCTCTGCCCTAAGGACTGTCTTGCCCTCGCCGATGCACACTTCGGCAGTATAATAGTCGTCGCATTTTTCTGCGGTAACACCGTTTATTTTTACGGGAGAATCTGATTCGACCCGCACTTTTACGTAGAGTTTTCCGTCTCGTATTTCTCCGTCATAGCGGTTCAAAACGTCGCCGTCTATGGGAAAAACAAAACGAGTCTTTTTGCTCCAGTCAATATATTTTCTCATTATTTCCGACCTTCTTTAATGTAAATAGTTGTTTATGTTTCTAAAAAACTCCATTCGTAATTTGTATTATACTATATATTATATTATTTTTCAATAAGTTTAACAAATTTTCTCCGTTTGGATACGGAGCACAGCATTAAAAAAACTCTCCCTACGGGAAAGGGCAAAAAGAAAACGCTTTCGCGTTTTTTGAAAAGGCACAGACAGTCAGGGCGTTGCCCTGAAACCCACAAGAGGACACTTTTGTAAAAGTGCCCTCTTGACTCCCTCAAAACTTTTCTTATGGGCTCACTGAAACTTTACGGCTTATGCAAACCCATGTTGCAAGGTTTCTTTGCCCCGCTTCGCTTTAAACGGGGCGTCGAGGACGTCGCCCCCTACAAATTAGGCAATATTGCCTCCGCAAACCCATGTTGCAAGGTTTCTTTGCCTACTTTCTTTCCTTAAAAGAAAGTAGGGGCTATTTGATAATTTGCACGTTTTCGCTGTCGTCAATAGTCATAAGAAATACGTCTTTTATTTTGCATTTTTCTTTTTTTAGCTGCCCTTTAAGCCATTTATAACTGTGCCCCGTAAGACGCAGATTAAATTCACTTACTTCCCCGTCGGCAATAAGAATGTGCGCCATTCCTTTTTCTTTTTTATTTATACCCATATCTTCTAAAGTAACGCCACGTGCGTTAATTTTCGGAATTACCGACATCTGCCCGTTTTCTTCGAGTATAGCGTATTCTACGTCCGATATGTCATAGATATTCTTCTGTCTGAGCTGACTCATAAGCTCGTCAAGCCCAAACCTCAGCTTCGCCATCTCCTTTTTATCAATCTGACCCTTGTTTATCAGTATGCTCGGAACTCCCCCGACAAGCTTCTTTATATTCCTGTTCTTCAGCGATACGTACGATACGAGCGCCTCAAGAAGTATAAGAATTAATATGTGTCCGATAGCGTGAAGCAAAGAAACACTTTTGTTTGCGAGCGGTAATACGGCTAGCTCCGACAGCATTATGGTTACCACAAATTCTGACAGCTCAAGGTCCCCAAGCTGCCGCTTTCCCATCAGCCTTACAGCAACAAGTAAAAAGAAATATATTATAACCGTCTTTCCAAAAAGTGCGTACATACAAATCTCCCTTTCTTTTTTGTTATTATTCCATAAAAAAACCCTCTTTAATCTGTGAAAAAAACAAAAAAAGGTATTGACAAACATTTTTTTGTATGTTATGATATTAAAGCTCGTTTAAAGAGCATAATAAATTTGGATGCCCCATTAGCTCAGATGGTAGAGCACTTGACTTTTAATCAAGGTGTCCGGAGTTCGACTCTCCGATGGAGCACCACGGAAAAAGCACTTCATTCGAAGTGCTTTTTTCAGTTATTGAAAAACAATAAGGCTATACACGGGCAGAGTCCGTGTATAGCCTTTATTGTTTACTTTTAAAATTTTTCCTTTTTCCGTAGTCAAATTAGGTTTGTTGTGTTATAATATTTTTCAGAGGTGATGACAATGAATAATAATATATACGAAGCTTTGTATGAAAAGACGGTTTCGAGCGAGGTAAAGTTCGACGGCAGGATTATGACCGTCGTAAGAGATACTGTCGAAATGTCTGACGGAAGTAAAAGCTTCCGCGAGGTAGTACACAAAAACGGAGGCGTATGCGTCGTTCCGCTTACAAAGGATAATGAAGTTGTCTTTGTTAACCAATTCCGCTACCCCTACGGTGAAATAGTAAAGGAAGTACCCGCAGGTAAGATGGAAAAGGGCGAAGACCCCTTGAAATGCGGTATGCGCGAGCTTTCCGAGGAAACGGGTTATTCTTCCGACAATATAATCTCTCTTGGCACACAGTACCCCTCCCCCGGTTTTACCGACGAGATATTGTATATGTATCTTGCAACTGACGTTAAAGAAGGCAATGCCCACCTCGACGAAGGCGAATTTCTCGTAGTTGAAAAAATACCTCTTGAAGAAGCGGTCAAAATGGTATTTGACGGCAGAATTGTTGACGGCAAAACGCAAACCGCCTTACTTAAAACTTGGTTATTAAAGAAGAACGGTGTGATTTAATCATGGCTGAAGAAATTATAAACACAGAGGAAAAAAAAATTAATCCCCAAGCAATAACTGCGAGAGAGGTGTTCTCCCTCATCCCCAAAAGGCTGAAAACAAGCACGAAGCACGATTACGGCAAGCTTTTTGCAATATGCGGCAGTTCTTTTTACAGGGGCGCGGCATATCTCTCCTGCGCAGGCGCTCTGCGCTCCGGCGTCGGTATATGCACGCTCGCTTCAATCGAAAAAGTAGTGTCTGCAGTCGCATCATCGCTGCCCGAATGTACGTTTATGCCCGTTGACGAAAGCACTAACGGCACGATATACGCATATTCTTTCCCAAGCGTCAGCGAGATATCGAAAAGATATAACGCGTTGCTTATCGGGTGCGGACTGTCAATTGACGAGAGTACAAGAGTAATTGTTGAAAATACGGTCAGAGAAGCCGAATGTCAGCTTATTATTGACGCTGACGGACTTAACATACTGTCGGAAAAGGTTGACCTGCTCAAAGAAGCACATCTTCCCCCCGTAATTACACCTCATTTTTACGAAATGGCGCGTCTTTGCAACACAAGCGTAAAAAGTATTGAAAAAGAGCCTGAAAAAACAGCGCTTAACTTTGCAAAGGAATATAACTGCATCGTAGTTCTTAAATCCCACAAAACCTACGTTGCAGCCCCCGACGGAAGTATTGCCGTTAACCTTGAAAAAGGCAACCAAGGACTTGCAAAGGGCGGTTCGGGCGATATTCTTGCGGGTATTATTTCCTCGCTGTGCGCTCAGAAAATGCGTCCGTTTGATGCGGCAAAATGCGGCGTATATCTGCACGGAGCGGCGGCAGATAAGTGTGCTGAGCGTTTCTCTATGCAGGGTATGCTTCCAAGCGACATTCTTACCGATTTAGCATCGTTATTTTAAAACCAATGACTACACACGGACTCCGCCCGTGTGTAGCCATTTTGCTTACAAAAAAGCGTATACGGGACACCCCATATACGCTTTTTATTATTGTTGCATATCGTTGAAAAGCTGTTTCGCCTTTCTCGTTACGTCATAGGCGTTTTCAAAATCTTTCAATTCCCGATAGCATATTTCGAGGTCGGTATACAGCTCGTATACGAGCGGTATATCAATGCTTTTCTCTCTGAGCAAGCTCTTTATCAGTCCGCACGCCTTTGCATATTTACCCTCCTCGACAAGCTTTTTTACGTCTGCCGATTTGTTGTAAATATTTTTCTGTCCGCTTATGTCGATATAATACTCTTTAAAGAGCTTAATCTCGTCATCCTTGCGTTTCAACGTCTTTACATAGGGCGAAATGCCTGCGATCATAACCTCAAGCGCCTCAGCCTTAAGCTTTATGCTGTCGGTGGAATAGATACATCTACCCGCACACTTGACAGCACTTTCGCTTGTTTTAAGCGCCGTTCTGAGCTTACCATCTTTGTAATAAGCAAAAGCCTTTTTAATATAACATTCGGCAAGAAGAAGTACGGCTTCGTCGCACAATTCGCCCTCTTGCGAACATAATTCGATACATCTGTCATAGTCGCCGTCGGCATAGGCTTTTTTCATTACGGGCAGTTTTCTCGTTACGAAATATATACTCTTGTCATCACTTTCCGAGAAAAGAATACCTGCGTCAACACCAAGCCTGTCGGCAATATACAATGCAGTCTGCAAAGACGGCATTGCCAGACCGTTTTCAATCTGGCTCAACATATTTCTGGTAATAAAATCGCCCGCAAGCTCAGCCTGCGTCATACCTGCGTTTTGCCTTGCAAGGCGAATTTTTTCGCCAAGCTTCATATATTATTTGCCCCCGAAAAGAGTTTTACCGGTAGAGTCAATACCGACAAACAAGGGGAAGTTTTCAATTTCAAGGCGTTTTACCGATTCGCATCCAAGATCTTCAAAAGCAATAATTTCAAGCTTCTTTACGCATTTTGCCGCAAGAGCGCCCGCTCCGCCGATAGCGCAAAGATATACGCCCTTATTTCTTACGATAGCGTCAATAACCGCCTGACTTCTGTTACCCTTACCTACCATACCCTTGAGTCCAAGGTCCATAAATTCAGGTGCAAAAACATCCATTCTCGTGGAAGTTGTAGGACCGCACGAACCGATAGGCATACCGGGTTTTTCAGGTGTAGGTCCTGCATAGTAGATAACCGCATCCTTCAACTCAAAAGGAAGGGGTTTGCCTTCGTCGATAAGTGCCTTTATTCTCTTGTGAGCCGCGTCTCTGGCGGTATATACTACGCCCGAAAGCAATATTTCTTCTCCGCAAACAAGCTTGTCTGCCCATTCGCTTATGTTAGCCGTGTTGTAAGATTTACTCATTGTCGCCCTCCAAAATAATTCTCTTTGTTTCTTCTAAAGTCTCTTTAAGTTCTCTGCACTCGGTTTCAAGAGCATTCTGCGTTTGTATACGGAACGATTCCGCAGAAAGCGAAAGCTCTCTCAGTTCCTCTGTCATGCCGACAGTTTTCATTGTAATTTGTTTTGTATACTTTTCATTTAATATACGAAGCTTTTCAGCCGTCCTGTCAACCATACTCGCCATATGCATACGCGCCTTTATCTGCGCTTCGCTTACGATGCTTTCGGCTCTTGCATTGGCATTAAGCAAGACAGAGCCTATCTGACCGCTTACCTTGTCATACTTATCTGACTTTTCAAAAGCCTCAATGTTGCTTTCGTTAGCCTTTTCAAGCTCGCTGACTCTTTCTTTAAGCTGTGTATTTTCCTGTATAAGTCCGTTCTTTTCAGTCTTAAGCTTATCAAGAGCTTCATTAAGCTCCAATATCAAGCATTCGCCCTGCTCTTTTTCAGCTCTCAGCTTTTCCGCCTCTGCAGCAACGTTTTCTTCGTACTCTTTGTTTTCTTTTTCGAGTTCTTTTACCTTTGCTTCAAGGTCGGCTATCTTCTTTTTGTAAGCCTCTTCGCTTTCGTAGTTTTTTGAGCTTATCGATTCTATGTAATTGTTTACGTCCTCGCGGTTATATCCGCTCATGGACTTTCTGAATTTAATTCGGTTGTCGCTCATTACAACTATCCCCGTTTCGTAAATTTTATTTACTAATATAATCATAGTACCACAGTTTACGCTTTTTTGCAACATTTTTGTCTGTATTTTTTATATTTTCCGTGTCTTTTGGGCGGTAAAAAGCATTTACTTTAATAAATATATGCAAAAATACCCGTTTGTCAGCCGTTTTTTACTCTTTGCACTTGCAATATTGCAAATAAAATGGTATCATTAATACAATATTACATAACGAAACTAAAAGGCGGTAAATATTTATGTCAAAATATGTTATCGGCATTGACGTCGGCGGCAGTACCACCAAAATCGTCGGCTTTGATGAAAATAAGAAACTTATTAATCCGCTGTTTGTCAGAGCTACCGACCAGATTACGTCGATCTACGGTGCCTTCGGCAAATTTACGTCGGAAAATTCAATAGAACTGAGCGAAATCGACCGCGTTATGATGACGGGCGTAGGTTCAACCTTTATCGAAAAGCCTATTTATGGTCTGAAATGCGAAAGCGTACCCGAATTCGAGTGCGTCGGACGCGGCGGACTTTATCTTTCGGGTTTTGAAGACACCATCGTCGTCAGTCTGGGCACGGGTACGGCAATCGTACACGCAAAGGGTAAAAACGAGATACAGTACCTCGGCGGTACGGGTGTCGGCGGCGGTACTCTTATGGGGCTGAGCAAACAGCTTCTCCAGATGAATGATGTCGACCACATAATCGACCTTGCAAAAGACGGGGACCTGAACAACATTGACCTTCGTATCAAGGATATATCGGCAAGCTACGGCGGTCTCCCCGAATATATGACCGCGGCAAACTTCGGTAAAATAAGCGATATGGCAACCAGAAACGACGTCGCTCTCGGCATAATCAATATGGTATTCGAGGTTGCGGGTATGCTTGCAATTTTCGCGGCGCGTAATCACGGCATAAAAGACATCGTGCTTACGGGCAATCTTACCAAAGTACCTCAAAGCAAAGAAATTTTCAAAACCCTCAACAGTATGTTTGACGTTAACTTCGTTATCCCTCAAAACTCGCAGTTCAGCACCGTTATCGGCGCCGCATTGTCAGCTGAATAAATAAAACGCGTATGGTTCGTTTCCATACGCGTTTTTTGAATGGCAGAAAACTTGCAACATGGGTTTGCAGAGTTTTTGCCAAGCTTTACTTTATGCGGGGCATCGTGGTAGGGGTTCCCCGAAACGCACGAAGTAAGTTTTGGGGGTTCTCGTGTGCGCCGTCCCCTACCAATTAGGCAATATTGTCTCTGCAGACCAATGTTGCAGGGTTTCTTTGCCCCGCTTCGCTTTAAACGGGGCGTCGAGGACGTCGCCCCCTACAAATTAGGCAATATTGTCTCTGCAAACCAATGTTGCAGGGTTTCTTTGCCCCGCTTCGCTTTAAACGGGACGTCGTGGTAGGGGTTTAACGGGACGTCGAGGGCGCCGTCCCCTACCAATTAGGCAATATTGTCTCTGCAGACCCATAGGCCCTGCCGCGTGGCGGCCTTTGCCTACTTTTTCCCCAAAAATAAAGCGGGAGAAGCAAGTCCCTCCCGTACCAACTAGTCAATATTGTCTCTGCAAACCAATGTTGCAGGGTTTCTTTGCCCCGCTTCGCTTTGAACGGGGCGTCGAGGACGTCGCCCCCTACAAATTAGGCAATATTGTCTCTGCAAACCAATGTTGCAAAGTTTTTGCCAAGCTTTTTTCAAAAAGCGGGGGGGTTATTTTCTTTTGTATCTGTTGTATTTGTATCTGTATCTGTTTCCGCGGAGCTTTTTGCCTACAACCGATGCGATATACATAAACAGCATTATACCTGCAACAAGTAATACAATCTTAAACTTTGACGACTTTGTAAAGCTCTTTATCCTTGCAAGAACATACAATAGGCCGTTTCGGTCGACGTTATTTTTAGTAACGAGATTAACCTCGGAAATTACTTTTCCGTCATAAGACAAAACTATTTTCCCCGCTACGTATCCAGCCTCTATGGGAGCATTCAATTTATTGTCATTAAGGACGATTTCCCTCTTTATTTCTTTTTCGATATCCACCGATACGGGCAGGAAATATTCAACCGACTTTTCGGGCGAAAGAACGACGTAGTCGACCTGACTTGACAGCGCAACGTCAATTTCGCATATCATCTCGGTAGAATCTATTATCTTTTTATATTCAAAATTCTCGTACGACCAGTCAATAAGCTCGTTTGCCGCCTTGTATGAATAAATTTCCTCCTCGTCAATATGACCGCCCATAAGCACGTAAAAATTCGTAATTCCCTGCTTTGTAACAGCGGTAACACACACGTGGCCTCCCTCGACGGTAGAGCCTGCATTCATACCCATAGCGTCGGGGTTTTTATACTTTTTCTCGACGTTATTGGCAACAAGATAAGAGCTGTTATAGACGTATCTGATTTTTGACTTGTTCGTTTGGGGGATTTCATAACGTACCGCACTGCTTATATCCATAAATCCCGGTGTCAGATATGCGTGCTTTGCAATAATAGCCGTATCCTTTGCCGTAGTATACATCGACGAATCCGAATAGCCGTTGGCATTGGTGTAATTGGTATCGTTCATACCGAGCTGTTTCGCCTTTGCGTTCATCATTTCGATAAAGGCTTCGTGGCTGCCCGCAATCTCGTAAGCCAGTACGTTTGCCGCATCGTTTGCTCCGCCGCATATAACGGCATAGAGCAGGTTTTCTACCGTAAACATCTCTCCGTCGCGCAGATTGAGATTTTTGCCCTTAAAAGAGCCGAGCGACTCTTTGGTAACGGTTATAAGCTCGCCGTATCTGTCAGCGTAGTGCTCAACTGCCAGCAGTCCCGTCATTATCTTTGCGGTGGATGCGGGGTATATCCTATCGTTTTCATTTTTTGAAAACAATACCCTGTCGTTTTCAAGATTATATACGTATACGTTCTGTACTTTTGATACGTCAGGCAATTCGCTTGACGCGTTTATGCCTATACAAAGAACAGCCAATATAAATATTGTAAAAACAGTTAATATCGCGCTTTTTTTCACTTTTTCATTTTCCTCGTTTATTTTTGCGGCTCAAAATAGAGCATAGTCTGCCTTACGTCATTTTCAACCGCGGACTTAAGCTCGTTTATATCGTCAAACCTGCGCTCGCCGCGCAGTCTTTTATAGAAGCATACTTTTACGTTTTCGCCGTAGATCCAGCCGTTGTAACCGATTATGTGAGTCTCGCAGTTTACGTCATTTTCGTCATTGTTCACCGTAGGTCTTGAACCTACGTTTGCAACGCCGTAATATTCTTTTCCGCCGACGTAGCATTTTACGGCGTAGATACCGTTTTTAGGCTTCATTTTATTCTCGGGGAAACGCTGATTAATGGTCGGAATTCCAATCGTTCTGCCAAGTTCGTTACCGTGAAGAACGGGCAGATTAATACTGTAATTTCTTCCCAGCATAACCGCAGCCTCCTCAAGCATACCGTCATCAAGAAGCGCCCTTATTTCAGTCGAGCTGACCACTCTGTCCATTCTGTAAACGGGTGGACAGATAACGGCATTTCTACCTGCTTTTTTCATCTCGGAGCATAACAGCTCTGCGTTTCCGCTTCCGTTATTGCCGAACTTGAAATTAAAACCGCATACCGCCGATACGCAATCGAAATTTTCAATCAGCACGTTTTTTATAAAATCAAGAGGAGACATATTTTTTACTTTTGAAAAGTCCTCGTATATAACGTAGTCCACGCCTTTTTGTGCAAATATCTCGTTTTTTTCATCGTTGTCGGTCAGCACTTTTACGCCGTTGCCCATTATGTTGAGAGGGTGATCTTCAAACGTCCAGACAGCCACCTTAGTCTGATGCTTTTTACCCTCCTGCAGAGCAAAATCAACGAGGCTCAGATGCCCCTCGTGTACTCCGTCAAAATTACCGAGCAAAAGGCACAGAGGCTTGTCCGTATTCTTTATGCACTTTTTATTTTTTAAGTCAAATATCTTCAAGACTCTCCACCTTTTTTGCATATAAATCAACAAACTCTGTTCCCATTTCGGCTGTCTTCTCTACGGGGAACAGAGTTTAAAATTTTTCATAACAAATTGCCCGAAGAAATATTACTTAACTCCGAGGAAGTTTTTCACAAGCATATTGAGAAGCTCGTCGCGGTCTATCTTACGGATAAGGCTTCTTGCATTCTTGTGGTTTGTTATATAAGTCGGGTCTTCGGAAAGAATATAGCCGACTATCTGATTGATGGGGTCGTAACCCTTTTCAACGAGCGCGGTATATACCGTCAACAGTATTTTTTTCGTGTCGTCGCCCTTATCGTCATTCAGCGAAAACGTTAGCGTTTTATCTTTCTCGTCAAACATTCTTGATCCAACTCCTTACAAGTTACGTTTATTCAACCTTATATACATTTTACACCGATTTTTAAATAATATCAATAGCAAATTTACATTTTTTCGTTTTCAGGGTAATTTTTTTTAAAATTTCCCGTGATATACAAAACGAGAGTACGGGGACTATATCCCATACTCTCTGTTTTGACGTATACACAAAGGTTATGCGCGTTTTTTATATTCGGTGCTTTTCAGGAAAAAAACGTCTCTATCTGCTTTGTACAACAGTCGGGCGAATATTTCCACGAGCTTATATGCTCTTGGGTAAGCGCATCTGACGTAAGTCTGTTTACGTCCGCCTTTTTCTCTCCCTTGTAGCTGTCGATAAGCACTAATTTTACCTTCATTCTTTCGGGAATTATATTTTTTATGTAAACGGCGGCTGTCTGCCCTACGGTTATGCCCTCTCTGTACTCGGCAAGTCCGGCAAGATTCGGCGTCAGTTCCACGAAAATACCGTAGTCTTCAATACTTCTTACAATACCCGCAACCGTCTGCCCGACTGAAAAAAGCATTGCGTTTTCTTCCCACGTTCCGAGCAGTTCTTTATGGGTAACGTATATTCTTCCCGACTCTCTGTCGACGCTTTTTATAACGGTTTTTATATGCTGTCCCACAAAAAAGCGGTCCGACGGGTGAGATATGCGCGACACCGAAATACAGTCAATGGAAAGCAAAGAAATATTTCCGCAGCCTATATCCACAAAAGCGCCGAAATGCTCAAGATGGGTAACCTTTGACCGCACGACGTCCCCCGGCTCCAGATACGAAAGATAACATTCAAAACATTCACGCATAGCTTCCCTGCGCGACAGTATACAAAAAGGCTTTCCGTCTTCATTCAGCCGTATTTCTTTTACCTTAAAGCATACAGCCTTACCCACTCTCGTTATAACCGCAATATCCTTAACGGTATTTCCGCCGCATTCCCACACTACCTCTTCGCGAGGAATAATACCCCTTATGCCGTTACCAAGCTCCACCTCAAGAGACAGCCCGCTGTCGCATACGACCGCCATTCCTTCAAGTATTACACCGCCCGCTTTTGCCGCTTCAAGACCGCTGAGACTCGATGTATACTCCTTGTTTTTTTCGGTATCAATAAGCAGTCCCTCGGGTAAATATACAGTTTGTTTCATTGTGATTCCTGCCTTTCATTCATCTTTTTTAATTTTTGTTACGCTTTACGTTTGCTATATTCTATTTACCCGTAACGGCAAATATTACCAAACAGGCGCAAAAAAGTCAGCGCATTTATAGGGCAGCCCCATTGTATATTAACTAACACTTAATAATTACGTCCTTGACACCCGTGGCGTAAAATGCTATAATAATATGAATTATTATATATACAGTTTTTTTAAAGGCGGTGCGTTGAATGGCGGATAAGGCAAAAAACAGCTTCTTTGCGGTTTTTTTCAGACAAAAATATATAAATCGCTGGGGGCTTATGCGTAACGTTACCAACGAAAACCTTTCAACCCACGCAGCAGAGGTATCGTGTATTGCCCATGCGCTTGCAGTTATCGGCAACACATATTTCAACAAGAATTATAACTGCGACAGAGTAGCACTTCTCGCGCTCTATCACGATATGCCGGAGGTGTTTACGGGCGACCTTCCCACCCCCGTAAAATACGCAAACGAAACTCTGCGCCAATGCTATTCCAACCTCGAAAACGAAGCTATTGAACAGCTTATCGGCAGACTTCCCGAGGAAATGAGGGGAGAATACAGCGGTCTTGTATCAATCTCGCCCGAAGACGCTGAACTGAAAAAACTGGTTAAATGCGCCGACAAGCTCTGCGCTCTCATTAAGTGTATTGAAGAAGAAAAAAGCGGTAACTCCGATTTTTCTTCGGCGCGTATATCGACAGAAAACTCCCTGAAAAATATGGACTCGCAAGAGCTTGATTACTTTATGAAAAACTTTCTTCCCGCATTTTCGGGAACGCTTGACGAACTATGAGCAACACGAAAACAGACATACTCAGCCTCTTCCCCGAAGAATTGGCAACGCTGCTCGAAAACGAGCCGTCTTACAGAATAAAACAGCTTTTCGGCTGGCTTCATAAGGGCGCAACCTTTGATGAGATGACAAATCTCCCCAAGAAAATGCGTGAAAATCTTGCCGAGAAAACCTATATTGCTCTGCCCGAGATACTAAAAAAATATACGTCAAAAATTGACGGCACGGTTAAATATCTTTACAGGCTTCACGACGGGCAATGTATTGAAAGCGTCGTTATGCAATATAAGCACGGCAATACTATATGTATATCCAGTCAGGCAGGTTGCAAAATGGGCTGTAAATTCTGCGCGTCAACGCAGAACGGCTTTGCAAGAAACCTTACCCCCTCTGAAATGCTCGGTCAGGTGCTTGTTGCACAAAACGATACGGGGCTTCGTATATCCAATATCGTTCTTATGGGTATCGGCGAGCCTCTTGATAATTACGATAACGTTATGAAATTTTTGCGGCTCGTAAGTCTTGACGAGGGGTTGAATATAGGGCTTCGGCACATATCCCTCTCGACCTGCGGCGTGGTTGACAAGATATATAAATTAGCGGATGAAAATCTGCCCGTTACCCTTTCGGTATCGCTGCACCACTCGACAGACGAGGACCGCTCGGCGCTTATGCCCATAAATAAAAAATGGAACATTGACAGTCTGCTTACCGCTTGCAAAGTCTTTTTCGACAAGACGGGCAGACGTATCTCGTTTGAGTACGCCGTAATTTCGGGCGTAAATGACAACGAAAAACAGGCAAACGCATTGGCGTCTCTCCTTAACGGCAAGCTGCCGAATATCCCCTTTCACGTAAATCTCATACCCGTTAATACGGTCGAGGGTACGGGATTCAAAAGCGGTATAAAAAACGTTATGCTGTTTCAGTCTGCACTTGAAAAAAGAGGGGTAAACGCCACCATTCGCCGCAAACTCGGCAGTGATATTAATGCATCCTGCGGACAATTGCGCCGCACAGAAATGAATCTTTAGTTTTTCATTATTTCTTTTTTCCAAAGAAATAATGTATCTACCCTTAGCAGCTTACACATAATTCGTGTGTTTTACATATATATTTTACTGTTATAACACGACACTTTATTAAAAATAATACGGAGGTATTATATGCAGTTTTTCGGAAAAAGCGATACGGGCAAAAGACGAAGCGAAAATCAGGACAGTTTCATAACCGAACAACTAAATGAAAATACCGTTCTTTGTCTTGTATGCGACGGAATGGGAGGCGCAAACGGCGGCAGCACCGCAAGCTCGCTCGCTTGTTCGACTTTCCTCAAAAGCATAAAAAAGAAATTACCCGAATTCAAAGAGCAGGGTCAGCTTGAATTCGAAGGCAGAATAGCAAAAATCGAGGAGATTTTGGAAAAGGCAATAACTGCAACAAACTCCGCGGTATTCAAAAAAGCCACTAAAAACAAGGACCTCGCCGGTATGGGCACTACCCTTGTGTGCGCTCTTATTATTGACGATTTGTTGTACGTTGCAAACGTAGGCGACTCCAGAGCTTACGGTTTCTCAAACGGAGAAATGATACAGATTACGCGCGACCACTCTTACGTACAGACGCTGGTCGACCTCGGTCAGCTTACTCCCGAAGAGGCGGCAACAAACCCCCACAAAAATATAATTACAAAGGCAATCGGAATTCATAAAAATGAAGAACCCGATATCTTTTTCGATAATCTTTCGGCGTCAAACGCAGACTACCTGCTCCTTTGCTCCGACGGATTGACTAACTATGCTGACAAGAATACTATTCAGAATATTATTAACTCGGATATCACTCTCGAAGAAAAATGCAACAAACTCATTGATATTGCAAACGAAAACGGCGGCGGCGACAACATTACCGTAGTTTTGGTAAAAATTAAGGATTAAGGGGGGAAAGATCGTGGAACTTGAAAAATTCGTAGGTCACGTTATTGACAACAGATACAGAGTCGTAAAAGTGCTCGGCAAGGGCGGTATGGCAATAGTTTTTGAAGCTATGGACCTTGTAATGAAGCGCGTTGTAGCTCTCAAAGTCCTTAAAGACGACGTTGCAAAGGACCCTCAGTCCGTAAAGAGATTCGTAAACGAATCAAAAGCAATATCCATGCTCTCACACCCCAATATCGTTTCCATATACGACATTTCCATTAAGGGCGATTTGAAATATATCGTTATGGAAAGAGTGGAAGGAATTACACTCAAGAACTATATTACACGTAAGGGACCTCTCGGTACAAAAGAGGCGCTCGTGTATACTCAGCAGATACTCAAGGCTCTCGAACACGCTCATTCAAAGGGTATTATTCACCGCGATATCAAACCCCATAACATTATGCTTCTTAAAAACGGCGTAATCAAAGTTACGGACTTCGGTATTGCCAAGCTGCCTAACGCGGAAACCGTTACGGTTGCCGATAAGGCGATCGGCACTGTATATTACATCAGTCCCGAGCAGGCAAGCGGTAAGGCTATCGACCCGCGAAGCGATATTTATTCTCTCGGTATCGTTATGTACGAAATGCTTACGGGCGATCTTCCCTTCAGAGCTGAGTCTCCCGTTACCGTAGCTCTTAAGCAGATAAACGAACAACCCGTAAAACCAAGAGAAAAATCCTCAAAAATCCCCGTAGGTGTTGAACAGATAATTCTTACGGCTATGGAAAAATCGCCGGACAAGCGTTTCCAGAGCGCGCTTATTATGAGAAAACACATCGAACAGCTCCTTGCCAATCCTTCTTACGTATTCAGCAACAAGAAGATGGCGGCAATTCCCGCGCCAACGGGCGTAAAAGCTGTTATTTCAAAGATTACCGGCAAATCCTCAAAACCCAAGGCTAAAAGACAGTCGGGCTCGATGCTTCCCGTTATCGCAGGTATTTCGGTAGCGTTTATTATCATTCTCGCCGTCTCTCTCGTGGCTATGCTCGTTAATCTGTTTAAGGATGACCCGACAAAATATCAGGAAATTACGGTCCCCGACTTTATAAATTCGACCTATTCCGAACAAATGAAAACAGACTTGGAGGAACAGGGGTATACCGTTACCATCAAAACCAAGAACGACCCCTCCCTGCCCCCTAACACTATTGTTAAACAGGATCCCGTAAAAGGCTCCAAGAGAATTATCGTTAAGGGTAAACAGACCTGTAACCTTATTCTTACCGTAACGGTCGGAAATCAGATGATGGAGCTGCCTGATTGCGCGCTGAAGGACTACCGAAACGTACAAATTCAGCTTGAAGAGATGGGGCTGCGTTGCTCTGTTAAGTTTATCGAGAACGAACTTATTCAGGAAGGCTTCGTAGTCAGAACAGAACCCGCGATAGGTACCCTTGTTGCAAAAAATGATACTATAACCATCTACGTAAGCGAAGGCCCCGATACTACAGAAGTAGAAGTTCCCAACCTTGTCGGCAAGACGTTTGAAGAGGCAGAACAGCTGCTTAACGATCTTAAGCTTAATGTAGGCGAAGTCGAAGCAAAAGAATCCGACAAACCCAAGAACGAGATACTCGAACAGAGTGTTAAAGAGGGTACAAAGATTCCGTCGGGTTCTGACGTTAACCTAGTCTTAAGTAAGGGAATCACCAAACCCAAGACCGTCAAGCTTAAAAACTATAAGAACGTATATGTTGACAATGCAAGAGAAGAACTTGAAGCTCTCGGATTGCGTTATACGATAGAGGCGATATTCGACAATAATATCCCCGAAGGCAACATTGTAAAAACCGATCCCGATCCGGACACCGAGGTTATTCCCGGCACAGACGATACGGAAGGTACTATGATTACTTTATACGTAAGCAAGGGTGCCGAACCCGCCGATACAGAACCGCCGGAGACCGACCCGCCGGAGACTGATCCGCCGGAGACTGATCCTCCTCAGACTGAACCACCGGAGACCGATCCGCCTCAGACCGAGCCTTCGGAGACTGACTCTCAGACTGAACCTTCCGAAAGCGGCTCTCAGACTGAACCCTCGGATACGCAAGAACCCGCAAACACATAAAACATTATCCACCCGTTTAAGCGGGTGGATATTTTTGCTTTTCACCTTGTCACTTACTTTCTTTTAAGGAAAGAAAGTAAGCAAAGAAACCTTGCAACATGGGTTTGCGGAGACAATATTGCTTAATTTGTAGGGGGCGACGTCCTCGACGCCCCGTTCAACGCGAAGCGGAGCAAAGAAACCTTGCAACATGGGTCTGCGGAGGCAATATTGCCTAATTGGTAGGGGGCGACGTCCTCGACGCCCCGTTCAACGCGAAGCGGAGCAAAGAAACCTTGCAACATGGGTCTGCGGAGGCATTATTGCCTAATTGGTAGGGGGCGACGTCCTCGACGCCCCGTTAAAAGCGAAGCGGAGCAAAGAAACCTTGCAACATGGGTCTGCGGAGGCAACATTGCCTAATTGGTAGGGGCGACCATTGGTCGCCCGAAAAAGCCACCGCTTTCTTCCGGAGAAAACGGCGACATAATTAAGCTAATTTCTATGGTGTATATATAAATATGTACGTATTTGTGCTTATAGCACAAAAAATAGGGCTTTTTTTCTGTATATATAATTTAATATTTTTTGCCAAAACCCCTTATCTTTTTATAAAAAATATGTTATAATTATTTTGATTAAATTATACCTTATTAATTAAAGCAGAACTTCGACTCGCTTTCTATTGATCATATCTTTGTGAACTTTTGTGACATTTTTACATTTTTTTGTTTTTTTGTGAAAAAACGCAATAAAATGCTTGTAATAATGTATTTTATCTGCTGAAAAGTGTTGACATATATACTTTTTAATACTATAATTGAAATGCGCGAATGTTAAAAATAACATTACTGTGTTTTTTTCAACAATCGCAGATAAAATAAAACAAGGAGTTTTCCTCTTATGAATTCTGAAAGAAGAGCTACCATAATAAAACTGCTTCATTCAAAGCCCTTTGTTTCTTTGAAGGAGCTCACCGACCTTTTCCCCAACGTTTCAAGTATGACAGTCCGCCGAGACATTGATTATTTTGAACAGCAGGGCGAGGCAATAAAGGTAAGAGGCGGCGCACGCTCGATGAAATTCATCACTACCTCGATGGAAGAAGAGTTTCCCAGCAGAATGCAGAAAAACATTCCCGCCAAGGAAGCGCTCGCAAAAAAAGCTATCGATATGCTTGAAAGCGGCCGTTCAATCTTTCTTGACTCGGGTACTACGATGCTTACTATGGCAAACCTTTTGCCCGACAACGAAAGACTTATCATCACGACTACAGGACCAAACATTGCTCTTGAGCTTCTCAATAAAAAGCAGACTATCGTTAATCTCGTCGGCGGTATGTTTAACCGCGACAACATCTCGGTTTCGGGCACGCAGGCGCTCCGTTTCCTTGAAGATATTAACATCGACACTGCATTTATCGTTCCCTCGGGTGTGTCCGCAAGCACGGGTCTTACCTGCGGTAACTACAGCGAGTGCGAACTGAAAAGAATGGTCGTTGAAAAGGCAAGAAAGATTATCGTACTTCTCGATACGTCAAAGCTTGACAAGAGCCTTCCCTATACGTTCTGCGATATAAAGAACGTATATTCGATTATCACGAACGGCAAGCTTCCCGATGACATTGAAACTATTGCGCGGGAGAATAACGTTCAAATCATCAGAGCACAAAATTATTAAACTAATATATTTTTGGAGGTAATACACAATGGCAACATTAGTAATTATGCCGCGACAGGGTCAGTCCGTTGAAAGTTGCGTCATTACTGAATGGAAAAAGAAAAAAGGAGACGCAGTTGCAGAAGGCGACGTACTGTTCTCCTACGAAACAGACAAATCATCTTTTGATGAACCTGCAACCGTATCGGGTACACTTCTTGAAGTGTTTGCTGAAGACGGCGACGACGTTCCTTGCCTTGAAGCCGTTTGCATCATCGGTAACCCCGGAGAAGATATAAGCGCTCTCATTCCCAAGAAGGAAGAAGAAGCCGCTCCCGCAGCAGAAGAAAAGGCTGTTGAAGAAGTAAAAGAAGAAAAGAAAGAAGAAGTTGTTGTTGCAACAGAAAGCGCTGACAAAGACGGAATGATGAAAATTTCGCCCAGAGCAAAGAACCTTGCAAACAAGACTTACGCTGATCTTTCTCAGGCTACTCCTACAGGCCCCAACGGCAGAATTATCGAAAGAGACGTAAACAGACTCCTTGACAACGGTCAGAGACTTACACCCGAACAGTATGAAAACTTCCTTAAGACAGGTGTTGCTCCCGCAGCCGCTGTTACAGAAGCTCCCGCAGCCGCTGCTGCTGTTGCAGCTCCCGTTGCTGAATACGAAGACGTTAAGCTCTCCAACGTTAGAAAGGTTATTGCAAAGTCAATGCACGAATCCCTTTCTTCTATGGCTCAGCTTACACTCAACGCTTCTTTCGACGCAACGCAGATGATGGCTTACAGAGCATCTCTCAAGAAGAATGCAGAAGCTATGGGTCTCGGAAACATTACGTTCAACGATATGGTACTCTTTGCAGTTGCAAAGACACTCAAAAACCACAAGGATTGCAACGCTCACTTCCTCGGCGACAAGATGAGATTCTTCAACAACGTTAACCTCGGTATCGCTGTTGACACAGAAAGAGGTCTCCTCGTTCCTACAGTATTCAACGCTGACAAGATGAGCCTTAACGAGCTTTCCGCAAATGCTAAGACTGTTATCAAGGCAGCTCAGGGCGGTTCGATCAGCCCCGACCTCCTTTCCGGCGGTACTTTCACAGTTACCAACCTCGGCGCTATGGGCGTTGAAAGCTTTACACCCGTTATCAATCCCCCCCAGACCTGCATCCTCGGCGTATGTAACATTACCCGCCGCGTAAAACAGGTTAACGGACAGGACGTATTCTACGATGCAATGGGTCTTTCACTTACGTTTGACCACAGAGCTCTCGACGGCGCTCCCGCAGCAAGATTCCTTAAGGAACTTTGCACAAATCTCGAAAACTTCAATCTTTTGATGGCTAAATAAGCAGCAGTTTAAGAAAGGAAGTACTTATATAATGTATGATCTTATCGTAATCGGCGGCGGCCCCGGCGGCTATAACGCAGCCGAAAAAGCAGCACACGGCGGACTCAAAACTCTCGTTATCGAAAAACGCGCTATGGGCGGTGTTTGTCTTAACGAAGGCTGTATCCCCACAAAAACACTCCTTTATTCAGCAAAAATCTACGACTATGCAAAGCACAGCGAAAGCTACGGCGTAAAATTTGCAGGCGCTGAGATCGACCACGCAAAAGTTGTCGAAAGAAAGGGCAAAGTTGTAAAGACTCTCGTATCCGGCATTGAAGGTACAATGAAGCGCGCAGGCGTTGAAGTTGTAAAAGAAGTTGCCGAAATCAAAGAAAAAACTGCCGAAGGCTTTGTAGTTAAGGCGGGCGACAAAGAATACACGGGCAAACAGCTCCTTATCTGCGCAGGTTCGGAAGCTGCAGTTCCCCCCATTCCCGGACTCAGAGAAGCAGTCGCAAGCGGTTTTGCAAAGACTAACCGCGAAATTCTCGATATGACAACCGTTCCGAAGGAACTCGTTGTAATCGGCGGCGGCGTTATCGGTCTTGAAATGGCAAGCTATTTCAACTCTATCGGCTCAAACGTAAAAGTAATTGAAATGCTCGACCACATCGCAGGTCCCACAGACAGCGAAATCTCCGCTCTCCTTCTTAAGAACTACAAGAAGAAAGGCGTTGAATTCCTCCTTTCCGCAAAGGTTACTTCAGTCGGCACAGACTGCGTAAACTATGAAATCGGCGGCGAAGCAAAGACTGTTAAGGCTGACTGCGTACTCGTTTCGATAGGCAGACGTCCTTCAACAGCAGGTCTCGGACTTGAAAATATCGGCGTTCTCACCGAAAGAGGCGCTATCGTTACTACAGACGAAGGCAAGACAAACGTTCCCGGCGTTTGGGCTGCAGGCGACATCAACGGTAAGTCGATGCTCGCTCATACAGCTTACCGCGAAGGCGAAGTTTGCATTAACAACATCCTCGGTAAGAAGGACAAGGTAAACTACAACGCAATCCCCGCTGTTATCTACACTAACCCCGAGGTTGCAAGCGTAGGCGAAACCAGCGAAACCGTTAAGGCTAAGGGTCTTGACGCTAAGGTTGAAAGCTATACACTTCGTTATTCCGGCAGATACATTGCTGAAAACGAAGGCGGCGACGGTATCGTTAAGATTATCATCGACAAGAACCACCGCACAATTCTCGGCGTACATATGATCGGTACTTACGCTTCCGAAATTATCTACGGCGCTGCAATGATGGTTGAAAACGAAATGCGTGTTGAAGACGTTCACAAGATGGTATTCCCGCATCCCACCGTTTGCGAAGTTATCAGAGAAGGTCTTTTCCAGATCTAACGTTTGTTTATTCGCGAGAGGAATCCCCTCCCGCTTGATGTAAAAAATCTAAATTATATAAAATCTACAAAGGAGATCACTACTATGCCTAAGAGTCAATATGTAGACCCTAAAAAAGTCTTTGAACCCGGTTTTATATCTTTCAAAGATATTCCCGTCTGCCAGTATAAGAAAACACTTGCAGAAGAAAAGAAAATTTACACAAAAGACGATATGATGCGTATCTATCACGATATGCGCGTTATCCGTGAATTCGAGACAATGCTTAACGAAGTTAAGACAAAGTCTGCTTACAACGGCGTTGAATACAACAACCCCGGACCTGCTCACCTTTCCATCGGTCAGGAAGCATCTGCAGTCGGTGAAGCTTACGCTCTCGATATGAACGACTTCAGCTTCGGCTCACACAGAAGCCACGGCGAAATCATCGCAAAGAGCTTGTCTTCTATCCACAAGCTCGATGAAAAAGAAGTTTACGATATTATGAAGGAATTCCTTGGCGGAACACTCCTTTCTATCGTTGAAAAGCATATGCCCACATCGGACATCAAAGAACTCGCAAAGAACTTTATTCTTTACGGCGCTTTGGCAGAAATCTTCGCAAGAACAACAGGCTTCAACAAGGGTCTCGGCGGTTCTATGCACGCTTTCTTCATTCCCTTCGGTCTTATGCCTAACAACGCTATCGTTGGCGGTTCCGGTCCTATCGCTCTCGGTGCTGCTCTTTACAAGAGAGCTAACCACAAGCCCGGTATCGTAATTGCTAACTCCGGTGACGGCGCACTCGGCCGCGGTCCCGTTCTCGAATCCTTTAACTTTGCTTCTATGGACCAGATCACAAAGCTCTGGGGTATGGACGGCAAGTATCCTGACGGCGGACTCCCCATCCTCTTCAACGTATTTAACAACAGCTACGGTATGGGCGGTCAGACCAGAGGCGAAACAATGGGTTACGATATGGCTGCACGTCTCGGCGCAGGCTTTAACCCTGATATGATGCACGCTGAAAGAGTTAACGGCTACGATCCTTTCGCAGTTATTGACGCTGTTTCCAGAAAGAAGGAACTCCTTCTCGCAGGTAAGGGCCCCGCTCTCCTCGACGTTGTAACATACCGTGTTTCCGGACACTCTCCTTCTGACTCTTCAACATACAGAACACAGGAAGAAATCGACGCTTGGATCGCAGCAGACCCGATCGCAGCTTACAAGGCTAAGATGATCAAGGGTAAGGTTGCTACCGAAGCTGAATTCGCTGCTATCGACGAAGACATTATCAATCGTATGACAACGATTATGAAGCTCGCTATCAACGATGAAATTTCTCCCCGTATGGATCTCACAAAGAATCCCGAAGCTATCTCTTCCATTATGTTCTCCAACCAGAAGGTTAAGAGCATGGATCCCACAAGAGAAGCTGAAATGCTCGTTCCCAAGGAAGAATGCCCCCGTGTTAAAGAAATTAAGGGCAAGATCCGTACAGCTACAGACGAAAAGGGCAAGCCCGTTTCCAAGATGAAGATGTACAACATCCGTGACGGTCTCGCTGAGCCTATCATTGATAAATTCTATGACGATCCCACTCTCATCGCTTACGGCGAAGATAACAGAGACTGGGGCGGCGCATTCGGCGTATACAAGAAGATGACCGAAGCTATTCCTTATCACAGATTCTTCAACGCTCCTATTTCCGAGTCTGCAATCGTTGGTTCTGCAGTTGGTTACGCTATGTGCGGCGGCCGTGCTATCGTAGAACTTATGTACGCTGACTTTATGGGTTGCGCAGGCGACGAAATCTTCAACCAGATGGCTAAGTGGCAGTCAATGTCTGCAGGTATCCTTAAGATGCCTATCGTTCTCCGTGTTTCCGTTGGTTCGAAGTACGGCGCACAGCACTCTCAGGACTGGACAGCTCTCGCTGCACACATTCCCGGTCTTAAGGTTGTATTCCCCTCTACTCCCGCAGATGCTAAGGGTCTTATGACTGCAGCTCTCGAAGGAACAGACCCCGTTGTATTCTTTGAATCTCAGAGAATTTACGACAAGGGCGAAGAATTCCTCGCAGGCGGAGTTCCCGAAGGCACATACGAAATCAAAATGGGCGATCCCGATGTTAAGAAGGAAGGTAAGGACATTACCATTCTTACAATCGGTGCAGTTCTCTACCGCGCTCTCGAAGCTGCAAAGACTCTTGAAGAAAAGTACGGTATTTCTGCAGAAGTTATCGACACTCGTTCAATCGTTCCCTTCGACTATACAAAGGTTATCGAATCTGTTAAGAAGACAGGTAAGATCGTTATCGTAGGCGACGCTGTTGAAAGAGGTTCCATTATGAAGGATATGGCAGCGAACATCTCCGAACTCGCATTCGACTACCTCGATGCTCCTGCAATTGCTCTCGGCTCACGTAACTGGATCACTCCTGCTCACGAGCTTGAAACAGCATTCTTCCCCTATCCCGATACGATCATCGACTGCATCCACGAAAAAATTATGCCTATTCCCGGCTACGTTGCAAAACACAACTTCAGCGATGTAGAAAAGATCGAAAGATACAAGAAGGGTGTTTAATCCATAACCTTATAAAATTAATCCCCGAGATTTTTCTCGGGGATTTTTTGCGTTCACGGCGCAGGGGTAATGGGTTTGTATAAGATTGCATCTTTAGCGAATATCAAGCTTTGCAAAAGGAGGTAGCCGTAGGGGTGCGCCACGCGCACTCGGCTTATGGGTTCTGCGAACAAATAATACTTGCTGTGCTTTGAAGGACGACAAAGAAGGGGGGCTCCGCGGGGGAATTCTTTCCCCTCGGTCGTTTTAGGGGTAGGGGTCTTTAGGGGCGGGGGAATCGAAACCCCTGCCCCTAAATGCCTTCTTTGTAATACTTTCTTTG
>JAFUJB010000006.1 GCA_017473865.1 Clostridia bacterium
GTCCTCGACGCCCCGTTCAACGCGAAGCGGAGCAAAGAAACCTTGCAACATGGGTCTGCGGAGGCATTATTGCCTAATTGGTAGGGGGCGACGTCCTCGACGCCCCGTTCAACGCGAAGCGGAGCAAAGAAACCTTGCAACATGGGTCTGCGGAGGCATTATTGCCTAATTGGTAGGGGGCGACGTCCTCGACGCCCCGTTTAAAGCGAAGCGGAGCAAAGAAACCTTGCAACATGGGTCTGCGGAGGCAACATTGCCTAATTGGTAGGGGCGACCATTGGTCGCCCGAAAAAGCCACCGCTTTCTTCCGGAGAAAACGGCGACATAATTAAGCTAATTTCTATGGTGTATATATAAATATGTACGTATTTGTGCTTATAGCACAAAAAATAGGGCTTTTTTTCTGTATATATAATTTAATATTTTTTGCCAAAACCCCTTATCTTTTTATAAAAAATATGTTATAATTATTTTGATTAAATTATACCTTATTAATTAAAGCAGAACTTCGACTCGCTTTCTATTGATCATATCTTTGTGAACTTTTGTGACATTTTTACATTTTTTTGTTTTTTTGTGAAAAAACGCAATAAAATGCTTGTAATAATGTATTTTATCTGCTGAAAAGTGTTGACATATATACTTTTTAATACTATAATTGAAATGCGCGAATGTTAAAAATAACATTACTGTGTTTTTTTCAACAATCGCAGATAAAATAAAACAAGGAGTTTTCCTCTTATGAATTCTGAAAGAAGAGCTACCATAATAAAACTGCTTCATTCAAAGCCCTTTGTTTCTTTGAAGGAGCTCACCGACCTTTTCCCCAACGTTTCAAGTATGACAGTCCGCCGAGACATTGATTATTTTGAACAGCAGGGCGAGGCAATAAAGGTAAGAGGCGGCGCACGCTCGATGAAATTCATCACTACCTCGATGGAAGAAGAGTTTCCCAGCAGAATGCAGAAAAACATTCCCGCCAAGGAAGCGCTCGCAAAAAAAGCTATCGATATGCTTGAAAGCGGCCGTTCAATCTTTCTTGACTCGGGTACTACGATGCTTACTATGGCAAACCTTTTGCCCGACAACGAAAGACTTATCATCACGACTACAGGACCAAACATTGCTCTTGAGCTTCTCAATAAAAAGCAGACTATCGTTAATCTCGTCGGCGGTATGTTTAACCGCGACAACATCTCGGTTTCGGGCACGCAGGCGCTCCGTTTCCTTGAAGATATTAACATCGACACTGCATTTATCGTTCCCTCGGGTGTGTCCGCAAGCACGGGTCTTACCTGCGGTAACTACAGCGAGTGCGAACTGAAAAGAATGGTCGTTGAAAAGGCAAGAAAGATTATCGTACTTCTCGATACGTCAAAGCTTGACAAGAGCCTTCCCTATACGTTCTGCGATATAAAGAACGTATATTCGATTATCACGAACGGCAAGCTTCCCGATGACATTGAAACTATTGCGCGGGAGAATAACGTTCAAATCATCAGAGCACAAAATTATTAAACTAATATATTTTTGGAGGTAATACACAATGGCAACATTAGTAATTATGCCGCGACAGGGTCAGTCCGTTGAAAGTTGCGTCATTACTGAATGGAAAAAGAAAAAAGGAGACGCAGTTGCAGAAGGCGACGTACTGTTCTCCTACGAAACAGACAAATCATCTTTTGATGAACCTGCAACCGTATCGGGTACACTTCTTGAAGTGTTTGCTGAAGACGGCGACGACGTTCCTTGCCTTGAAGCCGTTTGCATCATCGGTAACCCCGGAGAAGATATAAGCGCTCTCATTCCCAAGAAGGAAGAAGAAGCCGCTCCCGCAGCAGAAGAAAAGGCTGTTGAAGAAGTAAAAGAAGAAAAGAAAGAAGAAGTTGTTGTTGCAACAGAAAGCGCTGACAAAGACGGAATGATGAAAATTTCGCCCAGAGCAAAGAACCTTGCAAACAAGACTTACGCTGATCTTTCTCAGGCTACTCCTACAGGCCCCAACGGCAGAATTATCGAAAGAGACGTAAACAGACTCCTTGACAACGGTCAGAGACTTACACCCGAACAGTATGAAAACTTCCTTAAGACAGGTGTTGCTCCCGCAGCCGCTGTTACAGAAGCTCCCGCAGCCGCTGCTGCTGTTGCAGCTCCCGTTGCTGAATACGAAGACGTTAAGCTCTCCAACGTTAGAAAGGTTATTGCAAAGTCAATGCACGAATCCCTTTCTTCTATGGCTCAGCTTACACTCAACGCTTCTTTCGACGCAACGCAGATGATGGCTTACAGAGCATCTCTCAAGAAGAATGCAGAAGCTATGGGTCTCGGAAACATTACGTTCAACGATATGGTACTCTTTGCAGTTGCAAAGACACTCAAAAACCACAAGGATTGCAACGCTCACTTCCTCGGCGACAAGATGAGATTCTTCAACAACGTTAACCTCGGTATCGCTGTTGACACAGAAAGAGGTCTCCTCGTTCCTACAGTATTCAACGCTGACAAGATGAGCCTTAACGAGCTTTCCGCAAATGCTAAGACTGTTATCAAGGCAGCTCAGGGCGGTTCGATCAGCCCCGACCTCCTTTCCGGCGGTACTTTCACAGTTACCAACCTCGGCGCTATGGGCGTTGAAAGCTTTACACCCGTTATCAATCCCCCCCAGACCTGCATCCTCGGCGTATGTAACATTACCCGCCGCGTAAAACAGGTTAACGGACAGGACGTATTCTACGATGCAATGGGTCTTTCACTTACGTTTGACCACAGAGCTCTCGACGGCGCTCCCGCAGCAAGATTCCTTAAGGAACTTTGCACAAATCTCGAAAACTTCAATCTTTTGATGGCTAAATAAGCAGCAGTTTAAGAAAGGAAGTACTTATATAATGTATGATCTTATCGTAATCGGCGGCGGCCCCGGCGGCTATAACGCAGCCGAAAAAGCAGCACACGGCGGACTCAAAACTCTCGTTATCGAAAAACGCGCTATGGGCGGTGTTTGTCTTAACGAAGGCTGTATCCCCACAAAAACACTCCTTTATTCAGCAAAAATCTACGACTATGCAAAGCACAGCGAAAGCTACGGCGTAAAATTTGCAGGCGCTGAGATCGACCACGCAAAAGTTGTCGAAAGAAAGGGCAAAGTTGTAAAGACTCTCGTATCCGGCATTGAAGGTACAATGAAGCGCGCAGGCGTTGAAGTTGTAAAAGAAGTTGCCGAAATCAAAGAAAAAACTGCCGAAGGCTTTGTAGTTAAGGCGGGCGACAAAGAATACACGGGCAAACAGCTCCTTATCTGCGCAGGTTCGGAAGCTGCAGTTCCCCCCATTCCCGGACTCAGAGAAGCAGTCGCAAGCGGTTTTGCAAAGACTAACCGCGAAATTCTCGATATGACAACCGTTCCGAAGGAACTCGTTGTAATCGGCGGCGGCGTTATCGGTCTTGAAATGGCAAGCTATTTCAACTCTATCGGCTCAAACGTAAAAGTAATTGAAATGCTCGACCACATCGCAGGTCCCACAGACAGCGAAATCTCCGCTCTCCTTCTTAAGAACTACAAGAAGAAAGGCGTTGAATTCCTCCTTTCCGCAAAGGTTACTTCAGTCGGCACAGACTGCGTAAACTATGAAATCGGCGGCGAAGCAAAGACTGTTAAGGCTGACTGCGTACTCGTTTCGATAGGCAGACGTCCTTCAACAGCAGGTCTCGGACTTGAAAATATCGGCGTTCTCACCGAAAGAGGCGCTATCGTTACTACAGACGAAGGCAAGACAAACGTTCCCGGCGTTTGGGCTGCAGGCGACATCAACGGTAAGTCGATGCTCGCTCATACAGCTTACCGCGAAGGCGAAGTTTGCATTAACAACATCCTCGGTAAGAAGGACAAGGTAAACTACAACGCAATCCCCGCTGTTATCTACACTAACCCCGAGGTTGCAAGCGTAGGCGAAACCAGCGAAACCGTTAAGGCTAAGGGTCTTGACGCTAAGGTTGAAAGCTATACACTTCGTTATTCCGGCAGATACATTGCTGAAAACGAAGGCGGCGACGGTATCGTTAAGATTATCATCGACAAGAACCACCGCACAATTCTCGGCGTACATATGATCGGTACTTACGCTTCCGAAATTATCTACGGCGCTGCAATGATGGTTGAAAACGAAATGCGTGTTGAAGACGTTCACAAGATGGTATTCCCGCATCCCACCGTTTGCGAAGTTATCAGAGAAGGTCTTTTCCAGATCTAACGTTTGTTTATTCGCGAGAGGAATCCCCTCCCGCTTGATGTAAAAAATCTAAATTATATAAAATCTACAAAGGAGATCACTACTATGCCTAAGAGTCAATATGTAGACCCTAAAAAAGTCTTTGAACCCGGTTTTATATCTTTCAAAGATATTCCCGTCTGCCAGTATAAGAAAACACTTGCAGAAGAAAAGAAAATTTACACAAAAGACGATATGATGCGTATCTATCACGATATGCGCGTTATCCGTGAATTCGAGACAATGCTTAACGAAGTTAAGACAAAGTCTGCTTACAACGGCGTTGAATACAACAACCCCGGACCTGCTCACCTTTCCATCGGTCAGGAAGCATCTGCAGTCGGTGAAGCTTACGCTCTCGATATGAACGACTTCAGCTTCGGCTCACACAGAAGCCACGGCGAAATCATCGCAAAGAGCTTGTCTTCTATCCACAAGCTCGATGAAAAAGAAGTTTACGATATTATGAAGGAATTCCTTGGCGGAACACTCCTTTCTATCGTTGAAAAGCATATGCCCACATCGGACATCAAAGAACTCGCAAAGAACTTTATTCTTTACGGCGCTTTGGCAGAAATCTTCGCAAGAACAACAGGCTTCAACAAGGGTCTCGGCGGTTCTATGCACGCTTTCTTCATTCCCTTCGGTCTTATGCCTAACAACGCTATCGTTGGCGGTTCCGGTCCTATCGCTCTCGGTGCTGCTCTTTACAAGAGAGCTAACCACAAGCCCGGTATCGTAATTGCTAACTCCGGTGACGGCGCACTCGGCCGCGGTCCCGTTCTCGAATCCTTTAACTTTGCTTCTATGGACCAGATCACAAAGCTCTGGGGTATGGACGGCAAGTATCCTGACGGCGGACTCCCCATCCTCTTCAACGTATTTAACAACAGCTACGGTATGGGCGGTCAGACCAGAGGCGAAACAATGGGTTACGATATGGCTGCACGTCTCGGCGCAGGCTTTAACCCTGATATGATGCACGCTGAAAGAGTTAACGGCTACGATCCTTTCGCAGTTATTGACGCTGTTTCCAGAAAGAAGGAACTCCTTCTCGCAGGTAAGGGCCCCGCTCTCCTCGACGTTGTAACATACCGTGTTTCCGGACACTCTCCTTCTGACTCTTCAACATACAGAACACAGGAAGAAATCGACGCTTGGATCGCAGCAGACCCGATCGCAGCTTACAAGGCTAAGATGATCAAGGGTAAGGTTGCTACCGAAGCTGAATTCGCTGCTATCGACGAAGACATTATCAATCGTATGACAACGATTATGAAGCTCGCTATCAACGATGAAATTTCTCCCCGTATGGATCTCACAAAGAATCCCGAAGCTATCTCTTCCATTATGTTCTCCAACCAGAAGGTTAAGAGCATGGATCCCACAAGAGAAGCTGAAATGCTCGTTCCCAAGGAAGAATGCCCCCGTGTTAAAGAAATTAAGGGCAAGATCCGTACAGCTACAGACGAAAAGGGCAAGCCCGTTTCCAAGATGAAGATGTACAACATCCGTGACGGTCTCGCTGAGCCTATCATTGATAAATTCTATGACGATCCCACTCTCATCGCTTACGGCGAAGATAACAGAGACTGGGGCGGCGCATTCGGCGTATACAAGAAGATGACCGAAGCTATTCCTTATCACAGATTCTTCAACGCTCCTATTTCCGAGTCTGCAATCGTTGGTTCTGCAGTTGGTTACGCTATGTGCGGCGGCCGTGCTATCGTAGAACTTATGTACGCTGACTTTATGGGTTGCGCAGGCGACGAAATCTTCAACCAGATGGCTAAGTGGCAGTCAATGTCTGCAGGTATCCTTAAGATGCCTATCGTTCTCCGTGTTTCCGTTGGTTCGAAGTACGGCGCACAGCACTCTCAGGACTGGACAGCTCTCGCTGCACACATTCCCGGTCTTAAGGTTGTATTCCCCTCTACTCCCGCAGATGCTAAGGGTCTTATGACTGCAGCTCTCGAAGGAACAGACCCCGTTGTATTCTTTGAATCTCAGAGAATTTACGACAAGGGCGAAGAATTCCTCGCAGGCGGAGTTCCCGAAGGCACATACGAAATCAAAATGGGCGATCCCGATGTTAAGAAGGAAGGTAAGGACATTACCATTCTTACAATCGGTGCAGTTCTCTACCGCGCTCTCGAAGCTGCAAAGACTCTTGAAGAAAAGTACGGTATTTCTGCAGAAGTTATCGACACTCGTTCAATCGTTCCCTTCGACTATACAAAGGTTATCGAATCTGTTAAGAAGACAGGTAAGATCGTTATCGTAGGCGACGCTGTTGAAAGAGGTTCCATTATGAAGGATATGGCAGCGAACATCTCCGAACTCGCATTCGACTACCTCGATGCTCCTGCAATTGCTCTCGGCTCACGTAACTGGATCACTCCTGCTCACGAGCTTGAAACAGCATTCTTCCCCTATCCCGATACGATCATCGACTGCATCCACGAAAAAATTATGCCTATTCCCGGCTACGTTGCAAAACACAACTTCAGCGATGTAGAAAAGATCGAAAGATACAAGAAGGGTGTTTAATCCATAACCTTATAAAATTAATCCCCGAGATTTTTCTCGGGGATTTTTTGCGTTCACGGCGCAGGGGTAATGGGTTTGTATAAGATTGCATCTTTAGCGAATATCAAGCTTTGCAAAAGGAGGTAGCCGTAGGGGTGCGCCACGCGCACTCGGCTTATGGGTTCTGCGAACAAATAATACTTGCTGTGCTTTGAAGGACGACAAAGAAGGGGGGCTCCGCGGGGGAATTCTTTCCCCTCGGTCGTTTTAGGGGTAGGGGTCTTTAGGGGCGGGGGAATCGAAACCCCTGCCCCTAAATGCCTTCTTTGTAATACTTTCTTTGCATAAAGAAAGTATGAATCCCACAGAAAATTGGTGATTGATTATACCTCCTTTTCAGTGAACTAATCAAAACTCCTATGTGTATCTCTCCTCCCGTCTGCCTCGCAAGCGCGGCATCCACCCTCCCCGTCAGGAGAGGGCAAGTGGTTACACTCGCACAAAAATAGAAAACGCTTCCGCGTTTTCTTATAGGTGCACAGGCAGTCAGGGGCTCTGCCCCTGAAACCCCATTCGCTAATCATTATTGTCTCTGCAAACCCATTATCCCTGCGCCGTGGGCGCCTTTCCTTAAAAGAAATTAGGTTTTTCAAAAATACTATTGACATTTCTTCAGCATAGTGTTATACTAAAGCATATTTCAAATGCAATGAAGGAATTATTCCCGTTTATACGTTACTGCAGAGAGCTGTCGGTCGGTGCAAGACAGTGTGATTGAATTCGGGGAGTCTCGTTCCTGAGCAGAGTTGCCCAACAGTTTACACTAAGTAAGCGGCTACGGTGTGCCCCGTTACCATGGCAACAGACTTGTTTGAGTCTTGTATGAGTTGACCGTTTTTACGGTAAACAGGGTGGTACCGCGATAATTTCGTCCCTGAAGTCAAATGACTTTAGGGATTTTTTATTTTGTAAAACGCCAAAAAACAGGCGCAAAGAAAGGATTATTGTTATGAAACAGATCAGAATTGCAGACACAACGCTTTGTCGCGAGGATAAGACGTTTAGCTTCAAGGAAAGACTTGAAATTATCCGTCAGCTCGAAAAACTAAAATGCGACGTAATCGAGCTACCTGAAATAAAAAATGCAAAAACTGATATTCTACTTGTGCGCACTGCGGCATCCTTCGTAAAAAACAGCGTTATTTCAGTCGCGGCAGGCACTACGGAAGAAAGCATTGATAACGCGGCATTAGCTCTTGACAAGGCGTCTAAGGCCAGAATACGCATCGAAGTCCCCACATCTCCCGTCGGAATGGAATATTTTATGCACAAAAAACCCGACAAGATGCTTGAATGGGTAAAATTTGCGGTTACAAAGGCATTGGAAAAATGCTCCGACGTCGAGTTCTGCGCATTTGACGCAACAAGGGCAGAACCCGAATTCCTTAAAGAAATAATTAACATTGCAGTAGAAGCAGGTGCAAAAACAGTTTCCGTATGCGACAGCGCGGCAGGTATGCTTCCCGACGACTTTGCAAACTTCGCAAAATCCGTATGCGATATTGCAAATATTCCTGTAGGCGTTGCTTGCTCTGACAAAAACGGCATTGCAAGTGCGCAGGCAATTATGGCTGTCAGAAACGGTGTTTCAATGGTAAAAACATCGGTAGGCGGCGAAAACGTTCCTCTTGAATCTTTCCTCGGTATGATTAAAAACTGCGGCGATAACTACGGTTTTTCTTCGGGTGTAAACTATACGGAAATACACCGCATAATCTCGCAGATCGGCTGGATTGCCGAGGGTACGAAGACCGACAAGAGCCTTACAACAAGTACAAAAGTCGAAGAAGAGAGCATTCGCCTCGACGCTAAAGACGATATTACTGCTGTGGCGGCTGCAGTCGCAAAACTCGGCTTTGACCTCTCCGACGAAGATAACAAGAGAGTCCACGAAGAAGTATGTCGGGTTGCAGAAAAAAAGACCGTCGGCGCAAAAGAGCTTGACGCTATCGTTGCAACGGTTGCATTACAGGTTCCCGATTCATATAAACTTGAAAACTACGTTATAAATAACGGAAACATAATCAGCGCAAGCGCGCAGATCACGCTCAGCAAAGAAGGTAAGACCCTTCAGGGCATAGCCATCGGAGACGGCCCCATCGACGCGGCATTCGTCGCAATCGAACAGATAATCGGACACCGCTATGAGCTCGACGATTTCCAGATTCAATCTGTTACCGAAGGTAAAGAAGCCGTAGGCTCGGCACTCGTTAAGCTCCGTTACGCAGGCAAGCTCTATTCGGGCAACGGTATTTCGACCGACATTATCGGCGCCAGTATAAGAGCTTATATCAGCGCAGTTAACAAGATCGTTTACGACGAGCATAATTCCTAATTTGTTCAAAGTATTTTGAGAGGTTTTAAATATGAAACTTTCATTTTCCACAAAAGGCTGGCACGACAGCAGCTTTGAAGATTTCTGCTCTATTGCCGAGACTCTTAAGTTTGGCGGCATTGAGTTGCACAATATAAATAACCGTCTGTTCACCGACAGAAACGGAGCTTTTCAGGACTATTCGGCGGCATCCACCCTCCGTATGCTCTATGACAAAAAGCTGTCCATCCCTTGTATTGATACCATAGCCGATATTTCAGTAGCAGACGAAAAACAGAACGCAATAAAAGAAACTATGCGTTGCTTTGAAATCGCAAAATTTCTCCACATTCCCTATATCCGCCTTAAGTCCCGTACCGAAAGCGAAGAAGGTATTAAGTGCGCTGAAGAATTTATTTCAGAAATTCTCCCTACTGCCGAAGAATACGGCATAGCTCTCTTGCTTGAAACGTCGGGAGCGTTTAAAAACACTGCTACCCTGCGCGATACCCTCGACAAATTTGCGTCCGACTCACTCGGCGCATTGTGGAATTTGTCCGAGGCTTACTGCGAAGAAAAAGACCCCGAGACCATAATCAAAAACCTCGGCGCATACGTCAGACACGTACATTTTAACGACGTTGAATTTGACAACGGAGAAAAAACCTATACTCTGGCAGGTGAGGGCGTTCTTCCCGTAAAAGATATTATGAATGCGCTCCGCAGCGTAAACTACGACGGCTTTATCTCTCTTGTATGGGATCCCGCTTGGTGCGAAGAAATCGACGATATGGAGATTATTTTCGCGCAGTTCACCCACTATATGAAACAGTTTTCCGATACGTCAAAGGGCGAAAAGAATTTTTACTACAACAGAGCGCACACGGGCCGTTTCAGCTGGAAAAAAGACGACCTTATCGACCTTACTTTTTCTCAGGTGCTTGACCGACTCGTCGAAGATTTCCCCGACCAGAACGCTTTTAAATACACCACCCTCGACTACACGAGAACGTACAGCGAATTCAGAGATGACGTTGATACTTTTGCAAGAACACTCGTATCTCTCGGCGTAAAAGCGGGCGATAAAGTGTCCGTATGGGCATCAAACGTACCCCAGTGGTTTATCTCATTCTGGGCTACCGTTAAAATAGGCGCTGTACTTGTCAGCGTAAACACCGCTTATAAAATACACGAAATTGAATATCTGCTCAGACAGTCGGATACAAACACGCTTATTATGACTCAGGGCACTAAAGAGACCGCCTACGGCAAGATTATTTCCGAGCTCTGTCCCGAGCTTGAAAACCATACCCCCGGCAAACCCCTGCACAGCAAACGCTTGCCTTTCTTACGCAACGTTATTTCGGTAGGCTTTGACCGCAAAGGATTCCTCAACTGGAACGACGCCATCAAACGCGCCGACGAAGTTCCCCTCGAAGAAATACACAGAATGGCATCGCTGGTTGATAAAGACGACGTATGCAATATGCAGTACACGTCGGGTACAACGGGCTTCCCCAAGGGCGTTATGCTCACACACTATAACGTCGTAAACAACGGCAAATATATCGGCGACCATATGGACCTTTCCACCGCCGACAGAATGATGATACAGGTACCTATGTTCCATTGCTTCGGAATGGTACTTTCGATGACCGCATCAATGACGCACGGCACGACAATGTATCCTCTGCCCTATTTCTCGCCCAAACCCGCGCTTGCATGCGTACACAACGAGCATATAACCACCTTTAACGGCGTTCCCACTATGTTTATCGCAATGATGGAGCACCCCGATTTTGAAAAAACCGATTTTTCACACGTAAGAATTGGTATTATGGCAGGTTCAAACTGCCCTGCCGACCTTATGAAAAAGGCGACAGAGGTTATGAATATGAAAGAAATCGTATCGGTTTACGGACAGACAGAGGCTTCTCCCGGCTGTACTATGAGCAGCTACTACGACTCTCTTGAAGTACGTACCGAAACTGTCGGTTCAGCATTTGCGAACGTCGAATGTAAGATAATTAACCCCGAAACCGGCGAAGATTGCGCTGACGGTGAAAACGGTGAATTTGTCGCAAGAGGCTATAACGTTATGAAAGGCTACTACAAAATGCCCGGAGCAACGGCGTCTGCAATAGATTCTGAAGGCTGGCTTCATACGGGAGACCTCGCTTGCCGCACTCCCGAAGGCAATTATATGATTACGGGCAGACTTAAGGATATGATCATCCGCGGCGGCGAAAATATCTACCCGAAAGAAATTGAAGAATTTATCTATACCTGCCCCAAGGTCAGCGACGTACAGGTAATCGGCGTTCCCGATGAAAAGTACGGCGAAGAAATTATGGCTTGCATCATTCTCAAAGAAGGGGAAACAATGACCGCCGATGAAATGAAAAAATATATTCTCGACCATATGGCACGTCATAAAGTCCCCAGATACATCGACTTTGTAGACAGCTTCCCCATGAATGCCGCAGGTAAGATACAAAAATATAAGATGCGCGAAAACGCTATCGAAAAGTTAGGACTTAAGAAGGCATAACAATGATAAAAAACAAATACTACGTGATTGACGCGCACTGCCACATTTACCCCGAAAAAATTGCGGCAAGGGCAGTTCAAGGCACGGATAATTTCTATAAAGCATATAACGACCACTCATACGGTACGGGAACTATCAATAATTTGCTCGAAGTGGGGGATGGCGCGGGAATTGACCACTATATTGTACAGTCAGTGGCGACAACACCCCACCAAGTAGGGCGAATTAACGAGTTTATTGCAGAGAGCGTGGCAAATGGAAACGGCAGATTTACAGGGTTGGGCACCCTTCACCCCGACAGTCCCGACATTCTTTCCGACTTTAACCACCTGCTTTCGCTTGGGTTAAAGGGAGTAAAGCTCCACCCCGACATTCAGCAATTTAAAATTGACGACTACCGTTGTCTTCGTATCTACGAGCTTTGCGAGCAAGAAGGTCTGCCCATACTTATGCACACGGGCGATCACCGTTACGATTTTTCAAACCCCAACAGACTTTTTCCCGTTATGGATATATATACAGGTCTGACCGTCGTAGGCGCTCACTTCGGCGGCTGGTCAATATGGGAAGAAGCTGCCGACAAGCTCGCTCAGTTGCCCAACCTCTACGTTGACTGCTCCTCAAGTCTCTACTACGTAAGCAGTGAATCAGCTAAAAAAATCATACACACGTACGGAGTCGACAAGGTTTTGTTCGGAACGGACTATCCTATGTGGGACCCCAAGCTTGAACTTGAAAGGTTTTTCAACATCGGTCTTACCGAAGAAGAGAATAAAAAAATCTTCTCCGAAAACGCAAAGAAAATATTTATGAAATAAGAACCCGACCCGCCATGCGCAATTAAATTTGCGGGCGGGTACCCCGGAACCTTGTTGTGTTCACAATAAATGCTATATGGGCATCGCCCATATAGCATTTTGGTTTTAAAAAAAACGCTTTCGCGTTTTCTTGAAAGGGGCTCAAGTAGTCAGGGCGTTGCCCTGAAACCTACAAAAGGACACTTTTGAAAAAGTGCCCTCTTGACTCCCTCAAAACTTTTCATAATGGGTTCCCCGAAACATTACGGCTTCTGCAGACCCAAGTCGCAAAGTTTTTGCCAAGCTTTTTTCAAAAAGCGGGGTCGTGCGGCGTTGCCGCCTTTCCTTAAAAGAAAGTAGGTTTCCCCTTATTTATCCAAGCCGTTTGCGATGTTCTTTGCGATATCGCTGTCAAACGAGAGAAAACTGGAAAGGATGTAGTTGGAAACGTACATACCCTTGGGTGTAAACGAATAGTGCCCGTTCTTAAATTCCATAAAGCCGTTATCAATATAAAGCTTAAGCTCTTTTTCAAACATAGCACCGAAATCCTTACCGAATTTCTCTTTAAATTCATTTACGTCTATACCCTCGGTAAGTCTGAGTCTGAGCATTATATATTCGTCAACGCGCTCTTCCGCCGTAACGGTATAGTCCTCTTCGATTATATCTATACCCGCATCTACGTATTCAAGAGCGTCCATAAACATATCGACACTGCGCTTATACGAAAATCTGCGGTCATTGAAATAGGAATGCGCCGCGGGACCGATACCAAGATATTCCTGGCAGTCCCAATATTTAAGATTGTGGCGGCACTTGTAGCCGTCTGTCGAGAAATTGCTTATCTCATACTGCCAATAGCCTCTGAACGCCAGATAGTCGATGGCATATTTGTACATCTCGTATTCGGTATCTTCGTCGGGTAATTCCAGTTTCTTTCTTTTATTATAAAAAGGTGTTCCCTCTTCAATCTTCAGTCCGTACAGCGAAATATGCTTAGGCTCGAGGTCGCACACCTGCTCAAGCGTATAGCCGAGCGAGTGGCGGGTTTGTCCCGGTATACCGTACATAATATCTACGTTTATATTTTCAAAACCTGCAGCCCTTGCCATTTCATAGCTGTCAACAAACTCGTCAAACGTATGAATTCTCGAGAGGCTTTCAAGCTCTGTGTCAATCGCGCTCTGCAGACCAAAGCTAAGGCGGTTTACTCCTGCCTTACGGTACTTTTTAAGCATTTTCAGGTTAACGGTCGCGGGGTTCGCTTCCATAGTAAATTCAACGTCGGACGAAATATTAAAGTTTCTGTATATACCGTCAATGATTTCAAGCATTCTTTTTACCGGCAGAACGGTGGGTGTACCGCCGCCTATAAATACGGTATCAACTATATAATCCTTCGTCTGCGCCGCATAATCCTCCATCTGCAAAAGCATAGTATCGACAAATCTTACGTAGTCGTCGAACTTGGTCAATGAATAAAAATCGCAGTAGTCGCACTTGTGTTCGCAAAAAGGAATGTGAATATAAAGTCCGAGTCTCTTTTCCATTTTCTCTCTCCTGATATAATTACGGTATTATTCGTCATCAAATTTGAGGACTGCCATAAACGCCTCGGGAGTAACCTCGACAGTACCCAGAGTACGCATCTTTTTCTTACCCTCTTTCTGCTTTTCAAGCAGCTTCTTTTTACGGGTAATGTCGCCGCCGTAGCATTTTGCAAGTACGTCCTTACGCAATGCTTTTACGGTCTCTCTTGCGATTACTCTGCCGCCGATAGCCGCCTGAATAGGCACCTCAAACAGCTGACGCGGTATGTTCTCTTTTAACTTTTCGCATATCTTTCTTCCGCGCGCATACGCCTTTTCTTCGTGTACGATAAATGACAGGGCGTCAACCACGTCTCCGTTAAGCAAGATGTCAAGCTTAACGAGCTTGCTGGGCACGTATTCCGCAATCTCATAGTCAAGCGAAGCGTAACCCTTGCTTCTGCTCTTTAAGGCGTCGAAAAAGTCGTAGATAATTTCGTTAAGGGGCAATCTGTAATGCAGCTCTGCGCGCGTAGTGTCAATGTAGGTCATATCAATAAACACGCCGCGTCTGTCCTGACAAAGCTCCATAATGCCGCCGATATATTCCGCAGGGGTAATAATGCTGGCCTTAACCATAGGCTCGTACGCCGTTTCTATCTCGTCGACTAAAGGATAGTTTGCGGGGTTATCGATAAATACCGTCTCCCCGTCTTTTTTGTCGATTTTATAGATAACGCTGGGAGCTGTCGTAATAAGGTCAAGGTTAAATTCGCGTTCAATACGTTCTTCGATGATCTCCATATGCAACAGGCCGAGGAAGCCGCAACGGAAACCGAAACCGAGAGCCGCCGACGTTTCGGGTTCAAAAGTAAGCGCCGCGTCATTAAGACGTAATTTTTCCAAAGCGTCGCGCAGGTCGCCGTATTTTGCGCCGTCTGCGGGATAAATGCCCGCATAAACCATAGGCACAGCCTTTTTAAAGCCGGGGAGCGCTTCTTCTACTCCGTTTTCAGCGTTTGTAACGGTATCGCCGACGCGCGTATCGGATACGTTCTTTATGCTCGCGGTAATGTAACCTACGTCGCCTGCCGCAAGATATTCGGATTTTGCAAGACCGAACGCCGACATAGTACCTACGTCAACAACGGTAAATCTTGCGCCCGTACCCATCATATATATTTCGTCTCCGCTTTTTACCACTCCGTCGAATACTCGGATGTATACAACGACTCCGAGGTACGAGTCATAGTAAGAGTCGAAAATTAAAGCCTTAAGGGGCTTGTCGACATCGCCCTTAGGACAGGGAATGTCGCTTATGATCTTGTCGAGAACCTTGTCGATATTAAGACCGCTCTTTGCCGAGATTGCAGGGCAGTCCTCGGCAGGTATGCCGATTACGTCCTCAATTTCTTTTCTTACTCGGTCGGGGTCTGCAGCCGGAAGGTCCATCTTATTTATTACGGGCACTATCTCAAGGTCGGCATCGACGGCAAGATATGCGTTTGCAAGCGTCTGCGCCTGTATACCCTGTGTTGAGTCAACAACGAGCAATGCACCGTCGCAAGCGTTAAGCGAACGGGAAACTTCATAGTTAAAGTCAACGTGTCCGGGAGTGTCGATTAAGTTAAGGACATATTCCTTACCGTCGGGCGCTTTATAGTCAAGCTTGACCGCGCGCGCCTTAATGGTTATACCCCTTTCTCTTTCGAGGTCCATATTATCAAGGAGCTGTTCTTCCATTTCGCGCTTTGTAACGCTTTGGGTGTGCTCCAGAATTCTGTCGGCAAGGGTAGACTTTCCGTGGTCAATATGAGCAACTATCGAAAAATTCCTTATATTCTTTTGTCTGTCATTCGTTATTGACATATATTTTCTCCATTTTATTGAACTCTATTTATTATATATTATTTCCCCGCCTAAATCAAGTACATTTTTTGAAACTTTACAGCTTTCTTTCTCGGCTCCCTCTTGCGCGAACCCCACAGGGTTTCACCCTGAAACCCACAAGAGAAGCTTTTTAAAAAAAGCTCCTCTTGACTCCGCAAAAACTTTTCATAACGAGTTCGCCGAAATATTACGGCTTCCGCAAACCCATGTTGCAAGTTTTTTGCCCCACTTTTTTACAAAAAAGTGGGGGCTTTTGCATACATAATGTTTGAAATTAATGTACAAAAAAATTTTAATTATAATATTGACTATTTATTTGCGATGTGTTATACTGTACCCGTGAAAATATGGCGTTGATGGAGAGAGTATTGCATTAAAACTGTTTACAGAGAGCCGCGGCAGCTGCAAAGCGGTAACAGCCCTTGTAAGAAAAACACTCCGTAGCCCGCGGAAGAAAACCGCTTTATGCGGCGACTAGAACCGCGCGTTCATCGCGTAAAGATGTAATTGAGAGGACTGTTTTGTGCAGTCAATTTGGGTGGTATCGCGGAAGGAATGCCTTTCGTCCCATGTGGGACGGGAGGCTTTTGTTTTTTCTCTGCCCTAAATGATTTTTTGTTAAAAAATTTAACCATAATATATTACCCGGAGGATTTTTAACTATGTTAAGAACACACACTTGTAACGAACTTGGAATAAAACATATAGGAGAAAAGGTCATTCTGACCGGCTGGATCGAAACAGTCCGCGACCACGGCGGCGTATTATTCGTCGACCTTCGCGACCACTACGGTATTACTCAGGTAGTATTTTCCGACGACTCTATGCTCGCAGGTATGTCGAAAGAAACCGTCGTTCTCATCGAGGGCGTTGTCGAAAAGAGAGACGAGGAAACCGTTAACCCCAAACTTGATACGGGTATGATCGAAGTCAGAGCTGAAAAAATCGAGGTTCTCGGCCCCTGCCAGCTTAACCTTCCTTTTGAAATTGACGCTTCTACCCTTACCCGCGAAGAAGTAAGACTTAAATACCGCTACCTCGACCTGCGTAACAGAAAGATCCACAATAATATCGTTCTGCGTTCGCAGATCATTAAATACATCCGTTCTCAGATGGATGAAATGGGATTCCTTGAAATTCAGACTCCTATTCTTACGGCATCTTCTCCCGAAGGCGCCCGCGACTATCTCGTACCCAGCAGAAAGCATAAGGGTAAATTCTATGCGCTTCCTCAGGCGCCCCAGCAGTTCAAGCAGCTGCTTATGGCTTCGGGATTTGACCGCTATTTCCAGATAGCGCCCTGCTTCCGTGACGAAGACGCACGTCAGGACCGTTCGCCCGGCGAATTCTATCAGCTCGACTTTGAAATGTCTTTTGCAACACAGGAAGACGTGTTTGCTGTTGCAGAACAGGTCGTTTATAACACATTTACAAAATTTACAGACAAAAAAGTCTCCAAGCCCCCCTTCAAGAGAATTACTTTCGCTGATTCGATGCTTAAATACGGTACGGATAAGCCCGATTTGCGTAACCCTCTTCTTATTCAGGACCTTACGGACTTCTTTGCAAAGCACGAATTTTTGAACATTAACGGCAGAACCGTTCCCTTTAAGAATAAGCTCGTTCGCGGTATCGTTGCAAACTATCTTGTTAAGAAAGACGGCGACGGCGACGGCAAGAAAGCTTTTGAAAAGGCTATCGACACCTATTCAAGAAGCATCGGTATGAAGTTCGGTATCGGCTATATCACTCTTGAAGACGGCGAATACAAAGGACCTATCGCAAAGTTCCTTACAGAAGAACAGAAGGCTGAGCTTACACAGCTCGTAGGAATTAAGGAAGGCGAATCGTTGTTCTTCATCAGCGACAGCGCGTCGGTTATCGACAAGCTCTCGGGCGAAATGAGAACGTGGATAGGCAAAGAGCTCGGACTCATCAAGAATGATTCTTACGAATTCTGCTTTATCGTTGACTTCCCTATGTACGAACGCAATGAAGAAACAAACAAGATAGACTTTACACATAACCCCTTCTCTATGCCTCAGGGCGGTATGGAAGCGCTTCTCACCAAGGATCCGCTCGAAATCTTCGCATATCAGTACGACATCGTATGTAACGGCGTAGAGCTTTCATCGGGCGCTGTAAGAAACCATAACCCCGATATTATGAGAAAAGCATTCGAGATCGCAGGCTACGGCGAAGAAGAGCTTAAAGCTAAGTTCGGCGCTCTCTACACCGCATTCTCGTACGGCGCTCCCCCTCACGCAGGTATGGCTCCCGGCATTGACAGAATGGTTATGCTTATCGCAGAAGAAGAAACAATCCGTGACGTTATTGCGTTCCCGCTTAACGGAAACGCGCAGGATCTTATGATGGGCGCTCCCGGAAATGTTACAGAACAGCAGCTCCGCGAGGTTCATATAAAGGTAAGAGACTGATAAATTTTGAAAAAGGAGTTTATTTATATGGACAGAGATACACTCAGAAGACTCGGCCTGCTTAACCAGCTGAGCCTTACAGAGCAAGAAAAAGACGAGCTTATCGAATTTTTTGCTGACAGAGAAGAAGACCTCAAAGCTCTTGAAAAAATTAATACGGAAAACACCGAAAGAATGGTACACGTTATGCCCATTCTGACGGTTGTCCGCGAAGATATCGCAATACAGAAATTTGACCGCGATGCCCTTCAGGCAGGCGCGCCCGAAACCGACGAGGGTTACTGGTGCGTTCCCAAGGTCGTTGAATAAGGAGGTATATTAAAATGGAAGCTTATACAGTAAAAAAAGACGTTACCTCCGAAAAAGTTATCGTTGTTGACGATATGATCCTTACGACCGATATGCCCACTACCGCAGGCTCAAAAATGCTCGAAGGCTATATGAGCTTGCTTGAATCTGAAGCTCTCACCCGCCTCAAAAATAACGGCTATGCCGTTGGCGGCAAAGCTGACGTAGGCGAATTTGCATTCGACCTCCTCGGCGAATCAAGCTGCAGAGGCGCTATTATCGAAAACGGCGTACTTAAAAATGCAGCCGCAGAAATAATAGGCTCAGGAGATGCTGTCGCATCTCTCTGCCTTGACGTAAACGGCTACGTCCGCCGTTCCGCAGCACAGAACGGTCTCGTAAGCGTTAAATCCACCTACGGCACGGTTTCCCGTTACGGCACAGTTCCCGTAGCTTGTTCGGGCGAAACGGTAAGTATTCTTGCAAACAGTGCCGACACTTGCTTGGATATGCTTGATTCTATCGCCGGCCACGACGACAAGGACGGCACAAGCCTTGACGATTCAAAATGCGCTTTGCTCAAAAAAGATGCAGAATTTACACCCGTAAAACGTGTTGCGGTCATTACTTCTATGAAAAAAGGCATCGACGAAGGCGTATCTGCAAAAATTGAAAGCGCAGTAAACACCCTTAAGGCAAACGGTGTTGAAGTTGTTGAGATCGAAAATGAGCTTATCGCTTCTTCAAGAGCCGCTTGGAACGTACTTATGTGCGCAGAGCTCTGCAACAACGTTTCCCGCTATGACGGCGTAAAATACGGCTACAGAGCGCAGAACTTCATAGGGCTCGACGAGCTCTATACAAACAGCCGTACCGAAGCCTTCGGCGAGCTGCTTAAAAAAGCAATTATCTTCGGTTCAGAAACACTTTCTACCGAAAACTATATGAAAGTATACGACAAGTGTCTCAGAACTCGCAGAGTTATCGTTGAAGAATTTGCAAAACTATTTGGCGAATACGACGCTGTTGTTATTCCCGCTTGCTCGACTCTCGAATATAAGGAAGAAACACTTTCAAACAAACATATCGCTTTTGAAGAAAACTTTTATACAGCTCCCGCATCTATAACGGGTCTTCCCGTAGTAGTTTGCGGCGGCATACAGCTTATAGGCAAGGCATTCTCCGAAAAAGCCCTGCTCGATATTGCAAAAACGTTGGAAAAGGGGGGCAACTGATATGAAATACGAAACGGTCATCGGTCTTGAGGTTCACGTTGAACTCGCCACAGACTCAAAGATTTTCTGCTCTTGCTCGGCTCACTCCTACGGCGCTGACCCTAACTCCCACGTTTGTCCCGCCTGTTGCGGTATGCCCGGTATGCTTCCCATCGTTAACAAAAGAGTCGTTGACTTCGGTATGAAAGCCGGTCTTATGCTTAACTGCGACATTAACCGCGTTACAACGTTTGACAAAAAGAGCTATTACTATCCCGACCTTCCTGCAGCATACCAGACAACACAGTGGTTTGCTCCCGTTGCTGTAAACGGCCTTGTCGAGATTGAAACCTCAAAGGGCAAGAAGAACATACGTATCAAGCAGATACACATGGAAGAGGACGCAGGTAAGCTTGTTCACGATATAAGAGAAGATACGACTCACGTTGACTTCAACAGAACAAGCGTACCGCTTATTGAAATCGTAAGCCAGCCCGACCTTTCAAGCGCCGAAGAAGTTGAAGCATATCTTGAAAGACTTAAAAACCTCCTCCGTTATGCAAAGGTAGCCGAATGTGAAATGGCGCATGGCACTATGCGTTGCGACGTTAACCTTTCCGTGCGCCCCGAAGGCAGCGATAAGCTCGGTGTGCGCGCCGAAATGAAGAATATGAACTCTATTGAAGCCATTAAACGCGCGATAGAATATGAAACAGCAAGACACATTGACGCTATTGAAAACGGTACGGAAGTTCTTAAGCAGGAAACAAGACGTTGGGACGACATTAAGGGTAAGAGCTATGCGATGAGAACAAAGGAAACCGCAGGCGACTACCGCTACTTCCCCGATCCTAACGTAATGCCCGTCGTTATCGACGACGAGTGGTTCGACCAAATCAAAAACAGCCTCCCCGAATTCCCCGAGGTTAAGAAAGAACGCTACATCAACGAATACGGCCTCGGCGAATATGACGCTGAACAGCTTACAAAGAGTATTGCTCTCTGCGAATGCTTTGAAGGCGCATACAAAGTATGTAACAGCGCAAAAGATGCGGCAAACTGGATGATCTCCGAAATTATGAGCACGCTTAATACAAGAAAAATGACCTACGATATGCTTACACTTGACGGTGCATCTCTCGGAAAGCTCATTCTTCTCGTTACGGGCGGCAAAGTCGGCAGAGCAAACGCAAGAAAAATTCTTTCTGCTATGTTTGATGACTCGACTATCGATCCCGAAAAGTATGCTGAGGAAAACGGTTTCGTTATGTCGAACGACACGGGCGCTGTCGAAGCTGTAATTAAAGCAGTTGTTGACAACGATCCCAAGTCTGTTGCAGACTATAAGGGCGGTAAAGAAAAGGCTCTTATGGCTCTGTTCGGCAAGTGTATGAAAGAGCTCAAAGGCAACTGCGACCCGCAGACGCTCAGAAAGCTTCTTATCGAATACGTTGACAAAATATAATATAAAGAGTGTGTGCTCCGCACACACTCTTTTTTGTGGCACATACAGTCAGGAGCTTCGCTCCCTAACCCACACTTAAGCCCCTTTTTGAAAAAACGGGCTTAAGAATCCCGAAAAACTTTACTATACGGCTTATGCAAATCTAAGTTGCAAGGCGAGGCTCGGGACGGGACGTCGAGGTCGCAGTCCCCTACCAATTAGACATTATTGTCTCCGCAAACACATAGGTCGTGCGGCGTTGCCGCCTTTGCCTACTTTCTTTCCTTAAAAGAAAGTAGGTTGCAAAGTTTTTGACCCACTTTTTTCAAAAATTGGGATGCTTCTGCAAAAAAACACTCTGTGAATACACAGAGTGTTTTTCTATTTAAAATATACTGAACTTAATTACAAGTGCCGCAAATACAACAGATACCATTGAAAGAAGCTTGATAAGAATGTTAATTGAAGGACCCGACGTATCTTTAAAAGGATCGCCTACGGTGTCGCCGACGACCGCTGCCTTGTGTTCTTTACTACCCTTGCCGCCGCCTACAGCGCCGCTTTCAATATACTTCTTTGCGTTATCCCAAGTACCGCCTGCGTTTGACATAAAGATTGCAAGAAGAAATCCGGTTGCAGTAGAGCCTGCAAGCATACCTACGACGCCTTTATAACCAAGCACAAGACCAACAACAACAGGAACTACGATTGCAACAACTGTGGGTACAATCATTTCTTTCAAGCTTGCCTTTGTGCAAAGGTCAACGCATGATTTATAATCGGGTTCGCCCTTTCCGTCCATAAGTCCGGCTATCTGCTTAAACTGACGGCGAACTTCAACAACGACAGACTGCGCAGCCTTACCTACTGAGCTCATTGTAAGAGCAGAGAAAAGGAAGGGCAGGCAAGCACCAATAAACAAACCTACGAGAACAAGGGGATCCATTACATCAAATTTGAGGTCAACACCTTCGCCGCCGAGAGTCTTAATCTTGTCGATATAAGAAGCAACGAGAGCGAGGGCAGTAAGAGCAGCCGAACCGATCGCAAAGCCTTTACCTGTTGCAGCCGTTGTGTTACCGAGAGAGTCAAGAGCGTCTGTTCTTTCTCTTACTTCGGGGTCAAGCTCTGCCATCTGCGCTATACCGCCTGCATTATCCGCAACGGGACCGTATGCGTCTGTCGCAAGAGTAATGCCCAGTGTTGAAAGCATACCGACTGCTGCCAAAGCTATGCCGTAAAGACCAAAGCTTGCCGATGAAGCACCGCCGCATACGAAATATGCAACGAGAATACAAATACCAACGATAACAATCGGAATAACTGTTGAAAGCATACCAAGGCTTACGCCTTCAATAATAATGGTTGCCGAACCCGTTTCACTCGACTTTGCGAGCTTCTGTGTGGGCTTGTATGTATCTGACGTATAATATTCTGTAGCCTTACCGATAAGTACGCCTGCAATAAGACCTGCGAGTATTGCAAAATAGAACTTAAAATCGCCCTTGCCAAGTACAAGATAAGTAAGAGGAGCAGCGAGAATCGCAATCATTATCGCGCTGAAGTTTGTACCTCTGCTCAGTGCCTTAAGGAGCTGAGATTGATTTGTATCTTCGCCCGTTCTTACAAGGAAAGTACCAATGATTGACGTAATAATACCGACAGCGGCAATAATGAGAGGAAGAGCCATTGCCTTCATTTCTCCAAAAGCCGCAACGCCGAGAGCCGACGCCGAAATAATCGAGCCTACGTACGATTCATAAAGGTCAGCACCCATACCTGCAACGTCGCCTACGTTATCGCCTACGTTGTCTGCAATAACCGCGGGGTTACGCGGGTCGTCCTCAGGGATACCTGCTTCAACCTTACCGACAAGGTCGGCGCCTACGTCTGCCGCCTTCGTAAAGATACCGCCGCCAACTCTTGCAAAAAGCGCCATTGACGATGCACCCATACCAAAGGTAAGCATTGCGCCAGTAATTGCGGCAGGGTCAAGCTTTGCAAAATATTTAAGTATAATAAACCAAGCAGAAATATCGAAAAGTCCAAGACCTACGACTGTAAATCCCATAACCGAGCCTGCCGAGAAGGCAACTCTGAGACCTTTGTTAAGGCTTTCTCTGCAAGCGTTTGCCGTTCTGCTGTTTGCGAGCGTTGCTATCTTCATTCCAACAAAACCCGAGAGAGCTGAGAAAAATCCGCCCGTTACAAATGCAAAAGGTACGAACTGGGAAAGCAAACCGAATGCCGCCATCAAGCAAAGAACAACGAACATTCCTGCAAAAAATACGCCTACTACTTTGTACTGTCTCTTAAGATATGCGCCGGCACCGTCTCTGATCCACTGGGAAAGCTGCTTCATTCTGTCTGTACCTTCGGAGAAGCTCAGGATCTTTTTTGACATAATAAATGCAAATGCCAAAGCTATCAATGAAACTACAAGCGTAATAATCGGTAAATAGCCGTCTATTATCTTTTCTAACATATTACCCTCCATAAAAATTCGGAAGTAGATTTTATACCGTTTTTGGTAACTTTAATTTTACAAAAAAAAGATGCTATTGTCAATATTCTTTTAAGTATTTTGTGCCCTTTTTTGATTATTTTTACATTTTTAATGTTAAAGGTGTATCACATTAACAAAATTATGTTAATATTTACATTTTGTTACAAGCAGGAAAATGTTCTTTCTCAAAAAGAGCGGGAATTTCATTTTTCTCATCTTACACTTGATCTATCATTCTATCTCGGGATAATAATCAAAAATAAACTTTACAATATCCATTGGATTTTCAATAAATACGTCAAACCCGATTACGCACTGCAGTGCCTCCGCAAAATAAAGATACATACAGCCGCCGCTAAGCTTTACCCTGAAATCCCTGTAAATTACATCGGGATGATCGGGCTTATTCGTTCTGATAAGCCTTTTCACCAAAGAGCAAAGGCTCGTATAAAACTCATATTCCTCTGCCGAGCGCAAAGTAAGCTCAACCGAGTCTTTGGCGTTTTTCAGCAAGTACATCGTAGTCGAAAACGCGGTGCTGTTCATTTCCTTCGCCTTTATAGACGCACCCAGCTTTCGCCACCCCTTTACCTTTATATATAAATAAGGCTCGTCGGAATTTTTCGGCAATTCGGTAATTCTGTTTCGCGGAACCGTGTTACAGCTTATAACTTCTGCGTAATATTTTATGCCGCTCATATTTTTAAATATACTCTTTGACTGATAGATAGCGACGTATTTTACCGGCATTTCGCAGTTAACAAGCTGAGACATAGGGATATGGTAAAACTTCTTGTGAATAAGCGTATTAAACTGATGCTTGTTACGCACGACACCTACAAGAACGTTGCGTTCTTTGAAACGAGTATCGACTTGTCCGACGTCGTTTTCAACCAAAACACCGCGCGCGAAAAAGTCTTTCAGTCTCTTAAAATCGACCGCCATTTTCCCACTCCCCTAACAGTTTTCTTTTAAAAAATTATATCATACACATTTAACAAAATCAATAGAGAAAAAACGACAGAAAAAAAGAAAACGCTTTCGCATTTTGCGCCCACGGCGCAGGGCAACTTGGTTTAATTAATCAATATTGTTTCCGGATATTTATAAGTCCGTGTGCGCGGGGCGCACCCCTGAAACCCTCCCGCTTTTTGAAAAAAGCGGGGCAAAAACTTTGCAACATTGGTTTATCTAAACATTATTGTTTCCGCAAACCTAATGTTGTAGGGTTTATTTGCCCCGTATCGCTTTAAACGGGGCGTCGAGGACGTCGCCCCCTACCAATTAGGCAATATGGCCTCTGCAAACCCATAGGTCGTGCGGCGTTGCCGCCTTTGCCTACTTTCTTTCAAAAAATAAAGTGGGAGGAGCAAGCCCCTCCCCTACCATTATTTAATATTGCTTCTGCAAACCCATATGCCCTGCCGCGTGGCGGCCTTTCCTTAAAAGAAAGTAAGTGTAGTTATTTTGTTTTGGCTGCTTCGAGTTTTGCTTTACGTCTGTGTTTGACGTGGTCAGGCATAGGCTTAATTTCTCCGGCCGCCTGAAGTGCTTTTCTCGTAAGCAACGGACCAAACAGTTCATATATCAATACTGCAAACAGAGTTATGTTTCTGATAAGGTTTCCCTGCTCGCCAAGCGCCATTGCAGTTGCGCACATTCCTAAGGCTACGCCTGCCTGCGGGAACAGCGTAACACCGAGATACTTGCATATCTGCGGTTCGCATTTCGTCGCCTTTGTGCTTACGTATGTTCCGTAATACTTGCCCAAGCATCTGAACGCAATATATACAACGCCCACAACTACGATTGCCCAGTCAGCAAACACGCCAAGCTCAAGTTCTGCGCCCGATACTACGAAAAACAATGCAAACAAAGGCGAAGTCCATTTATCCGATGCCGCCATAAGATCGTGCGAAAGAGGACATATATTACAAAATACCGTGCCCAGCATCATACATACGAGCAATGACGAGAACTGAATATGTACAGGCCCTATATGGAAATTAATCATCGAAAGCGATGCTGTCAAAAACACAATGCCAATGGTAAGGTTAAGTCTGTTCGTGTTTGAGTTAAACAGCTTTTCAAGCTGTGTAAGCACCCAACCCATTATCGCGCCCAGGATAAGCGAACAAACAATCTCGATAATCGGGTTAACTATAATCGAAATAAGGTCGACCGAGCCCACAATAAGCGTTTTTGCTATACCGAACGATACCGCAAATACAATAAGACCGACAGCGTCGTCAAGTGCAACGATGGGCAAAAGAAGCTTTGTTAAAGGGCCTTCCGCCTTGTACTGACGTACGACCATAAGCGTAGCCGCGGGAGCGGTAGCCGTCGCAATCGCGCCAAGCGTCAAAACCTGAGGCAGTGCAAGCTTGTCGGGCATTAAAAGGTGAAGACCAAAAAGCGCCAGATCAACAAAAAGCGTTGCAACCAGAGCCTGAACGACACCTACGACAAGCGCCTGCTTTCCCGTCTTTTTCAAATCTTCCAATCTGAATTCGTTACCGATTGAAAACGCAATAAATCCTAAAGCAACCTCAGACACCAAAGCAAGTGCCGAAACCGCTTCGTGCGAGTCAAATCCAAGTCCGTGTATACCAAGCTGACCTAAGCAGTAAGGACCGATAAGCACACCGGCGATAAGATATGCCGTTACTGACGGAAGCTTCAAAGGTTTGAAAAGCCTTGTCATAAGAAGCCCCGCTACAAGAGCTACTGATACTGATAACAGTATTGCCATTTTTATTTCATCTCTTTTTCTGTATTATTTATGTAATTTATACACAAGTTTGAATTATATCACACTTTTTGGTTAATTACAATAGTTTTTTGATTTTATTTTTAGTCAATATTTACAGAAGCATAATAGTCGTTTTTTGCATTTTCTGCAGCTTGCCCTAACCGCAGTTCAGCAAACCTATGTTGCAAGGTTTATTTGTCCGGCTTCGCTTTGAATGGACAGTCGGGGACGCCTGTCCATTCAAATTAGGCAATATTGTCTCTGAAAACCCATAGGTCGTGCGGCGTGGCGGCCTTCGCCTATTTTCTTTCTAAAAAGAAAACGGGAGGAGCAAGCCCCTCCCGCTTCGTTTTTGTACAAAATATGTATGCCGTAGGGGCGGATTCTATATCCGCCCGTTTTTTGTATTTCGGGAGCATATGGAATGCTCCCCTACAAATTAGGCAATATTGTTTCCACAAGCCCATAACCCTCTCCGTCAACCTTCGGTTGCCACCTCTCCCGTAGGGCGAGGCTTAAATGCCTCCGCAGGCCCATGTTGCAAGGTTTCTTTGCCTACTTTCTTTCCTTAAAAGAAAGTAGGTTGCAAGTTTTTTGCCAAGCTTTTTTTCAAAAAAGCGGGGGCAAGGGTTCTTGGCTTATTCCTGCGTTTTTGGCGTTTCTTCCTGCTTTACGGGTTCTTTTGCAGGAACAGGTGCAACTTCAGACTTCGGAACTGCGTTCGTATTCTGTGCTACGGGAACAACCGGCGCTTTTACTTCGCTTTCGGGGTCTCTCAGCTTGTTGTTTATCTGTATGGTGTTCTTTACAAGAAGTATAAACAACATAGCCGCTTCAAACACAAGTCTGATCAGAATGGGGCCGAGAATCATAAGCAATATTCCTGCCCAGCCGTACCAACGCGTTACATACTCCGTATCGCCGAAGAATCTTGGTGCTTTAATTACCAAGAACGACATAAAGAAGCCTGTTACAACACAAGTAACCGTCGAAAGAAGATAAAGGAATCTTACGATTGACTCAATAAGAAGTCCTCTGAAATTAAAAATGTCATTGAGCGCTCTCGCGAAGCCCTTGAGCTTGTCGCGCTTTTTGTCCGGCACTACTGCTATTGCAAGTACAATAGTTAGCACCAACGTTACGATCACTGAAAGACCGACTAGGATAATGGGATACATATTCATAATAAAAACCTCCTAAGTTTTTATGATTTTTTATTTTGGTCCGAATGAAAGGTCTATGCTTGTTTGTATCTGCGAGCCATGTTTTATATAGAACAGCGCAGATGCGTGTTTGTCGCTTACAACTTCGTACGGGCTTTTTACCGATATTATATAATCGTAGGGCTCACTGAACGAAACCACGGCGTCATGCTTATCCACAAACAGACCGTACGTCATAACGTCTATTTTAAGCTTTTCGCTCAAGCCTATCTCAAAGCTCTTGGTTACGGCAATATTATTGTATTCGGGCGAAAGCTTTAGCGCCTTTTTTATGTCCTCTTTATTGTCGGGCGTTACAAGATAGAATCTTATCTCTGCACTTTCTTTTCGGGTAAAATCGGACATGCCTGCGATAATCAGATACGACTTTACCATCAGGTCCCTTGGCGTTCCCCTGGGCTCAGTTGAGAGGGGAGCAGTTACTCCAAAAATGCTTTCGTTATTTACCGCAGGCGGAACGTTTACGGGGCGAACGGGCTGTACGGGAACCGTACCTCTGTTTACCGGCGGAACTATTGGCGGTTGACCGGGAATGGCAAACTCCGTCTGCACTTTTATGTTCTTGGGCGCTTTCGGCGGTTTTATCGGTGGATCTACAAGCGCTTCAAGAATCGAGTCAAACTCTTCCATTGATAATCCCGTCTGCTTCGTCTTTTTCGCTCCGAAACCGCCGAAAAGACTCGGCTTGTCTTTAAGCTTCTTTTCAAGAACGTCCATATTTTCAAGGTCAGTAATAATCTGACCTACATTCTGATATCTCTTTGACGGGTCTCTGTTCGTACACTTCTTTACGATATACTCCATAGCGCGAGAAAGATTAGGATTAATCTCTCTTATGGGCAATATCTCATACGGCGGCTCACTGGGATTTTTGTTTGTAAGCGCGTGATAGAGTGTTACGCCGAGGCCGTATATATCCGTTCGCGCGTCGGTCTGTCCTATTCCGCCGTACTGTTCGGGGGCGGCATAGCCGACAGTACCGAGTACAGTCGTATCGGCAAAGCTGTTACCGCTTTCCGTCTTATATTCTCTTGCAGCGCCGAAGTCGATAAGCTTGACGTTTCCGCTCGGGGTAATCATTACGTTGTCGGGCTTCAGATCTCGATATATTATCGGGGGTCTCATTGTATGAAGCTCCCTGAGCGCGTCGCAAAGCTGAAGCGCCCACTCTTTTACCTGTCTTTCAGGTTGTGCGCCGCCTTCACGCAAAAGCCCACCTAACGACCCGCCTTCAATATAGTCCATAACTACTACAAAAGAGTCAACGCTGTCGATAACGTCTGCTATCCTAGGGAAATATGGGCTGTTTAGCTTTCTCAAAATCTCTATTTCAACAGCAAGGCTTTCTTTCATTATTTTGAAATTGCCTTTGCCGTCATTACGCACTACCTTTACTGCCCACTGCTTATTCAGCCTTTTATCAATGGCGAGATAAACGACACTCATTCCGCCTCTGCCGATTATATTGACAATTTCGTACTTATTGTCAATTACAGTACCCATCATAATTTCGCCCGACAGGTCTGCAGGCTTATCGGCGGCAAACACCTGCTTGACCTCTTGCTGATTATTGATTCGTTTGCAGATAGAGTTAACAAGCGGTTCAAGCTGTGTAAACGACTGACAGCGTCTTAGCTCCATCGGCAGTTTGTTGGTCCGAACGTCGTTTGTAACAAAACTGTACATAGCGCTCTTTTCAAGAACCTTGTTGCCGTTGAGCAGTTCGTTATTGAAGGTCTCAATCTCGTATTTTACCCATTGGGATTTGAGATTTTCAACCGAAGAACCGACCGCTACAAATATATCACATTCTTCAAGCGCCTCGTTTATCATCTTGCCGAAATGCGATTCGCCGCGCTCGGCAATAGAAACGTTGCTGTAAAAAGCGTTTATGTTTTTTTCTTTCAGGGCGTAGTAAAGCTGTTCCGCCATCTCTCGATCGCGGGTAAATTCGCCTTTGCTGTCCGTGTTTTTAAAAGATATAAAAACATCAAATTTTTCCATTTTTTCCTCCGCCGCATTTTTTGCGGTTTAATTATTCCGTCAGTCGTCGTCCCTTTCCTGCTCAGAGGGGGGTAATTCCTCAAAAGGTACAAGCAGATTGTGTCTCTTTGCAAGGTCGTTTCTGCCCTCGCTTCTAACGATCGAGCCTCCGTAAATATAACCTTCCGATCGGGTGTACGCATTCCAACGGCGGTGTTCGAGAATTCTGATAGCCTCTCTGTCTTTTTCTTCGCGCTGACTCGGCTCAAGCTCAATTCCGCGGATTCCGCACAGCTTCTTCATCTTACGGTGAATTACCGACGCCATTGACGAACGGTAGTTATAACTATACTGCCAGAAATTGTTTTCTCCCGTAGGATCGTACAAAAGATGTCTTTGGAGAGCAAGCATTTCAAGGTCGGTTCTGAGTATTACTTTTTCCGAATACGAGGTCTTGATGTCGCCTATAAAATCTATCCTGTATTCATCGCCTCTGAAGTTGGTTATTCCCTTAAGGGCTTGCTTCATATCGGAATTATATACGACCGCCTGAATTACGGGATTATATCCGAAACGCTCGCAAAGCATACGGAGCTTCATTGCTATGGCTACGTTATATTCGTCGTTTCCAAGCGAAACAAAGATATAAGTCGGTCTGCCCATCTTTTCAAACAGCTCGTCAAACGCCGCTGTTTCAACGTCGATACCGCCATAAATATTTATAAGATACTTAACCTCGGATTCAACGTCATATACTCCGCTGAACTTCATAAGCTCGGGGCAAAGAGAGGTAAACTTATCCTTTGCAAGCGGATCTTTATCAAAAGCGTTAATGGTAAGGTCATACCCGTCCATCTGTCCGAACCAAGCAAGTGATTTCAGCATTTCTTTGCCGTGCTGACCCATACCGATCATAACGGCATTTATCTTTTTTATTCCGTTTTCTTCGTAGGCGGGTTTAAATATGCAATCATAACCTTCATCGTAAAGAGTACGTGTAATAAGCGACTGAACTTCGTTTATTCTTCTGATGATAATACCCGGTTTTTCGCCCTTTGCGTTCATACGCTTAACTTCGTTTGAAAGTATAGCCTCGGCTTCCGGCTGTGATGAAAGCACGTAGAGTCTTGTGTTTTCCCGTCTTTCATATTTTTCAACGATTTTCAACGCGTGCTTAATGTTTTCTACGTGATTTTCGCTTATTATAAAGAAATACAAATCTTTCTTCTTACTGTGGAAGGTAAAGTTGACCGTAAGAATGTCTTTCTTAAAGCATATAGCTCCCATTTCCTTTGCCTTTTCGATCATCTCATAGCTATCTTCATCGCCCTTGTCAAACACGTCGGTAAATACGAGAGCCACACCCTTGCCGTTAAGGCTTTCTGCCAGAGCAAGAGTTTTTTCATTCAGCTCGGAGAATACGTATGCTTTCCGGAAGAATTTCCACGCATAGCGATAGAGCGCCGAAATATTCTTGAAAAACGACATTACAAAACCGAAAGTAAGTATGGGCCCGTATACGATCAGTATTGAAAGTACGACTCTGTAAGCTGTAGCTAAAGCCTCGCTTGAAAGATAGTTCTTCAGGTTGAGTATGATAAATTCAAACTCAACGTCCATAATGAAAAGACGGAACATATAGTGAAATGAGCTGAGAAAAGCGTCAAACCCATTTCCGTTGTTTTCTTTCAAAAATGCGCTGTAAATGGGTAAGAAAAGCGCAACCGACGCTATTGCAACGCCACCGAACAGCCATTTGGTAAAGTCAAGTCCGAGCAGTTTTTTATGCTTTGTATAAGCGCTGACAATGGCAATCACAACCGACAGAACAAGCGCGCATATTGATATAATAAGACATACAGTCCACATAATATTTCTCCTGTTTTAATCATAACATACGGGCAAAGGCTTACGCCATAAAGCCCATCATTCTTTTGTTTTTCTGCAGATTTTTTGCAAAATCGCTCTCGTTTGACGCCGCAATAAAGTCCTCTTTGCTCAGCTCCATAGTCTCTTCCTTGTAGAGCTGCCAACGGAGAGTAGCCTTACCCCACGTTCTTTCAAAAAGGTTTCTTGCAAATCGCGCATTACTGAATTCCTTTGTATCGAATACCGATTCGGGAAGCGACAGGAAGTATTCTTTCGCGCATTCTTCAAAGCCTTCTTTATATTTAAATGACTTATTGACCATAGACATAAATATCTCAAAAAGCTGTTCGCGCGTATAGTTGGGGAATTCAATGGTATAAGGAAGACGGCTTTCAAGCCCCGCATTACCGCCCATCAGATCTTCCATTTCTTCAGGGTAGCCCGCCATAATTACCACAAGATCCTTGCGGTGATTTTCCATCTCGGCAATAAGTGTATCAATCGCCTCTTTGCCGAAATCAGAGCCGCTCGTCTTGGGACCCCTATAGAGCGAATACGCCTCGTCGATAAACAATACAGAGCCGTAAGCATCACGGCACATAGCCGTCGTCTTGGGCGCGGTCTCACCAATATATCTTCCGACAAAATCACGGCCTCTGTATTCAAAAAATCCGCCGTTTCTGAGAACCCCTCTTTCTTTCAGCACCTTGCCGATAACACGGGCAACAGTCGTTTTACCCGTTCCGGGATTACCCACGAATTTCATATGTATGCAGGGAGCGCCGAGGTTCTCATTCTTTATCGACATTTCAATCTGTCCGACGATTTCAAGCACTTTGTTCTTAATATTCTCCATGCCGATAAATTCATCGAGCATTTCTATGCCGCTTTTATGTTTTTCGCCGTTGTAAAGCACAAGGCTTTCAATCTCGCACTTTTTGACCGTCTTGTCGTCTTTGCCGTTTTTGCTGTTATCGAGAGTCTTCAGATAGATCATCTCGCGTATTACCTTGTTTACCGTCTTTGTGCCATAGAATTTTCCGTCGGATTTTTCCTCGGATATGCGCTGCTTAAACAATTCCCAGGCATCTTCTTCGACGGTATAGCCGCGCGTTTTCAGCGAAGATTGTGCATACTGCTTAAGCTCTTCTATGTCAAACGGAACAAACGATACGTCTTTTACGGAAAAACGGTCGGAAAGTATCGTATGTATGTTATGCAATACCTCTTTTTCAACAAACGGAACTCGGAATATAATAATATTTCTACCCATATTTTTGTCGATATGATCAAGAAATTTTTTTACGCGCTGATCGTTCAGCTCACTCATCCATTCGCTTAGGTTTACGCATATTATCTTGCCCGTATCGCCCGTCGTTCTGGTAAAATACGAATATGCATTTGCAAAAGGATCGCTGTCTTTTGAGTTTGCATAAGCGATATTGATTTCGAGCGGTCTGCGCTTAAATCCCAAAGTTATAAGCCCGAGATTCTGCAAAAGCTCGCCCAATACGCTGATATAAGTCGACAGCCCCTCGCCCTCGTTTATCGCAAACAGATAAGTGCGGTGTATAAAAGCCTCGACCGTGTTGTTTTTGATAAGTAACGGGGCTATATCAATACACTCTTTTGCAAGGGCTTTAAACTGTTCAGCTCCGATAAGTCCTTCGATTTTGTCGAGTATTCTTTGGCGCTCTTTTTTCTCTGTTTCCTCTTCACTTTCTTCCTCTATAGACGAAATCTCGCCCTCAACCTCGGATACCTCGTACTTGCATATATCCTCAATCTTTTCGCCCTTCGCATAGGTATGAAGCTGCTTTTTGAGCTTGTAAAGCACGTCGTCCTTGGTTGCTTTTTCATCGTTAACGGTAAGTATAAGCGTAAGCAAGCCGGATTCAATTATGTCAATGCTGTTATATTCCTCGCGGAAATAGTCGAGGAGCGCCTCTACTATCAGCGAATTTTCAAGCTCGTCGTCCATTATCCAATTTTTGCTAAAAACGACCTTCAAATATTTTTTCATTTATGTCCTCGTCTCTGATTATTATATCGTTATAATATTTTTGATAGTTTTTTCGAGCTGTTCTTCACTAAAAAGGTGTACCCCTTCGATGAGGTCAATTTTCATATCCTTAGCTCTCTGCCTGAAATAGTCGATATTCTTTTGCTTTTTGCCGAGATAGGTTGCTATAAGCACTTTTTTTGCGTATACACCGCCGAATCTGTTTGTTATCGTTTCTAGCTTGTATAACTCGTCATCGTCAATCGAGCCGTTTTTACAAGAAATAAACAGAGGTACAAGCCCCTTCATCAATACGACGTCTATCTCATTTTCAGTATCCTTTTCAACGTCTTCTCTTTCGTGGAACTTGCCGTCCCAATCTATATAGACTCCGTTCATCGAGTCGCTGTAATAGTTTTCGCCCTTCTTATTTTTCAGTCTGTTTGCTACTTCTAACACCTTGAGTTCGAGTACAGTACCCGATTTAATAAGGCATTTTTTTACCTGCTCGTTTTTATAGGTAAACGACACGCTCTTTCCGTTGTCCACAAGAGAATATATCAGATTTTTCTGAACAAGTAGCTTCAAAAAATTTCCGAGGGAAATATATTTATCCCCCTTGCGCTTCATCTCCTCGCGCAACTCGAATCTGTCGTATTCGACCTTGAGTCTTTTCGAGTTCTCACCCATCAGATCAGCCTCGCCAAGTACGTTCAGCCTTGTATTCCAAAGCCCCGGATTGTCGCGGCACATTTCCCACATAGTGTTCAGATCTTCCACAAAATCTTCCGACATATCCCAATCAAAAGTTTTGTCGTCATTATTTTTCTTGTATCTTACTTTGCCGCCGTGCAGAGTTATGTTTTCTTTAACGGTAAGCGTAGGTTTCCCTAATATTTCCGGCTTTCCGTCGCAGTCGCAGTCGGTTACAACTCCGTTATTTACGTTAAGTCTCTGCATCTGTATGTTTTTGTCTTTATACTTCTGCGAAACAATACCCATTGCAACAAGTACAAGGTCCTCGCCGCCCGTCAGGTCAAACACACACTCGTCTTCTTTCTCGACTATGTCTGACAAAACGGCGACTATGTTGTTCAGGTTATTTTTTATTATCGGGAGGTATTCTACCTTTGTATTAAGCTCACGCGATTCAATAAAGCTTTCGTATATCCTGCCCGTCTTTTCCATTACGCTTGTTTCGCCAATAAAAATTATCTTGTCCGGCTTTATCGTAATAAGACTTACTACGTTATCTATGGGTGAGCGGTCAAAAAATTCTATCGCCGTCATATTATAATCCCACCTATCTTATAAAGCTGTTGAAATCTTCGGTATATATTTCAAGAACGTTAAGCAGCTTATTTGTGTTCTCATTTTTGATAAACAAAAGCATAAGCGACAAGAAAGTATTCCACGACATCTCGCGCTTCTTGTTTTCAATCGCCGCTATCGTTCCACGGCTTACACCAATCTTCTGCGCAAGCTCCTCTTGCGTCAGTCCAACCCTCTTGCGCAGCATCGGTAAATTGTCTGTCATATTATTGATTAGTTTTGATCTGTCTATATTATTTTGTTCAGTCATTCTTATAACTCCTTTCAAACGTCAAAGCAGTCATATTTTTTGTCATTCGTCAAACAAAGAGTCAAAAATCTTGTCTACCTTCTGTTCAAATTCCTTCGTATCAACCTTTTCAAGTCTGCCGTCCTTTTCAAACCACTCGCGGCTGAACGGACAGAGTGTTCTCTTCGCTCTGACGTCTACGAGAAATTCGGACGGAGAAAATATCTTACAAGACGGTAAATCGTACGGCTTCTGCGGGACAGATTCATATCCCTTGAAATCCTCGTACATATCAATATCCGCCATTTCGGTTATGATAGGATACTGGCGCGAGTGCATAATAAGCGCCTCGCCCTTTTCTTTGTTAAGTCTTTGCAGCTCGGATACGGAAATAAGCTTACGCTGTATTCTTTCGGACGTAGTAACGCTTCCGCAAAGATCGCTTACCTCTTTAAGCAGGTCAAGCTCTTTTGAAGTAAGAAATACCCAGTTATCGCAGTTACCCTTTATGGTATCGGCGTCTTCGCCGTACTTGCCTCTGAGCTGATGCATACTCTGCGCGACAAGATAATACCTCATATTTCTGCTTCGAGCCGCCGAGATCATCGAGGGCATATCGGCTACTTTTGGCATATTGCAGAACTCGTCAAGTACAAAATTTACCCTGATGGGAAGCTTGAAATCACTTGACTTCTGAGCCTCGGCAATAAGTACCTCGTAGACTTGCTTTATAAACATTGTTACAAGGAAGTGGTAGGTCGTTTTTTCGTCTGGAACGATTAAGTATACGGCAGTCTTCTCCCTACCGATCGCACGAAGGTCTACCGTGTTGCCCGACAGCATTTTCGTAAGTCTTTCCTGCGTATTAAAAATACGTAACATTCCGTAAAGAGAAATGTATATGCTTCGTTTGGTGTTTTCAGCGCCTACAAAAACGCCGCGATAGTTCATACCCGCGATGGAGTCCTCTACCATCATAGCCGCAAGCTCGGAAAGCGGCTTTTCGTTCGCCATAGCGCATAATCCCGCAAGACTTGCGACGTTTATCTCGTTTTGCTTGCCCGCCTCCATAAGCAAAAGCAGATTAGCAAGAGCCAAGCTCGATGCCATCTCGCTCCAGAAAATATCGCCCGCCGACTTTCTCTGCGGCTCTGATATTGCCGAAATAAAGTCGTTAAGCATAGTCATTCCCGTCTCGCGATCTTCCGAATGATAGAACTCATAGGGAAGCTGCAAGGGGTTCCACATATCGCCGAAACCGACGTCGCGGAAATTGAGAACGACCGTGTTGTAGCCGTTCGCCTTGACCAGCCCCGACGACTTTTTATAAAGCTCGCCCTTGGGGTCTGTTACGATAAAAGACTCGCCCGCTTTTGCAAATATGTTGATCAAAGGCATACAAAAAAGTCTTGTCTTTTTTGAGCCCGTCGCTCCGAAAATAAGCGTGTGCGTATCTTTGTTATCAACGTAAGCCTCGCGCCCGTTTGATATAAGGGGCAGCCCTGCCGCGCCGTACTTTTCATCGCTCAGATTTATGTATGAGCCCGCTGACTTAATCTCGTCTACCGTTGCCCAGCGCGACTCCTGATTGTAGCTTATATATTTGCCGTATTTGTAGTAATCTATAGCCATATTACACCTCTTTATTGCTCAAAGCCGATCTTCCTTGCGACGCGCTCGAAATTATAGAGCATTCTTTTAATATACTCGCCGTCGGAAGCAAATTTTGCAATAGCATTGGCATCGAGAGTATCACCGCCAACACGTTCTTTTGAGAATACGTCGTATACAATATCCTGACACAAGAGCCTGAGCGTCTTGTATCCGTCAAAATATTTGTTTCTTCTTATGGTCTCGATAGTCTTATACAGCAGCGCCTTCGCATCGTCGGTGAGGGAGAGTCCGTATTCGCCCAGTTTTCTCTCTATGTATCCGAAAAGCTCCTCGGTCTTCGGGAGCTCGATCTTTATGGTCTCAATCCTCAAATACATCGAAAGGAACGCGTTAAGATTGTGTACGAGTTCTCTGTTTGCCGACGATACCGAAAGTATGATCAGCCAGTTGTCACTGTGCGCCGATAAATATTCCATAAAACTTATAAAATGCTTTTCTTCGTAGTGGCGCAGCCATTCGTCTATGTTTATATGTATAATACCCTTGAATTCGCTCCGGAAGCCTGCCGCATTGTGTACCTCGTCCATAAGCCTGTTAAGCTCGGTAAAGCTGTGGTCGGGCGGACAGTAGCTTAACAAAAATTCAAAGAATTTCACGTCTCCGTAAAACTCCATAAGATTGTCAAGCTTGGAAAGATATTCGGCAGTCAGTTTGAGCAGGCTCGTTATACCCGTGCCCGATTTCGCTACCCAAAGCATATCGGGAAGAATAATAGGCTCATCCGTTGGTTTTTTCTTTATGTTTTCAGACAAATACCGCCATCTTTTTGCGATTTCTCTATAGTCGTCCGATCCCTTTATGGACATTATTTTTTCATATACTCCATCCATATACGTGCCCTCCCGATAATTCTCAGCATATTTTGCCATTATTTAAGTTTATTATACTCTCACCTAATAACGTTGTCAACGCATTTTCGTACAATTATGCAGCATTTTGTATTATTATTACACATTTTGATGCATTATTGTAAACAAAAACGTGTGTGGGCTTCGCCCACACACGTTCTATTGTATTAATATAAAAAAAGAAAACGCTTTCGCGTTTTCTTAAAAAGGGCATATTATGTGAGGGGCTGTGCACCTGCTCCGTGGGCGCCACTTAACCCTTTTTGAAAAAACGGGCTTAAGAATCCCGAAAAACTTTTTATAATGGGTTCCTCGAAACATTACGGCTTCTGCAAACCCATGTTGCAAGGTTTCTTTGCCTACTTTTTTCCTAAAAAAAGTAGGTTCCAAGTTTTTTTCAAAAAGTGGGACCGTGTGCGCGTGGCGCAAGGCGACACGCGGAGTCTCACGGTCTGCTGTAATCTCAGTTAAGTCCTATATAATCTAAAAAGTCATTCATTTCATCGGATTTTGTTTTCGCAAGATTACCGTTTATAGCCATTTCTCGCTTTGCCATTTTTGCTACATCCGGCTTTAGCAGCATAAACCATCGCCTAATCTGCATCAACGGCATCAGCCAGCGATGTTTTTCAAGCACAGGATAATACCTTTTTAATTTCGCATATGGGATAAATATTCTGGATAGAACATATCCCATGCGTCCGCCTTTTTTCTTTTGTTGGAGCGCAACACGGTTATCTGTTGAACCATATACACCTCCATGTAATAGAAAAGCTTGCATTTGAAGTGACAGTTCGTCCGGTTCCTTACCGCCAAACCACACTTCACTCAACATCCGTGATACATTGGAGAATTTCAGCAATCTGCCCTGAGACAGCAATTCATCACGAGCAGATATATCAATATCTTTCATGTGATCTAATATCCAAAGATCAATAAACGGTCTTATACCACATCCGCCATTTTCAAAATGCTTTGCCATATGCGCGATATGATAGAAATAATAATACTCGTCCGGCATTTCATACCAAAAAGCACATCCGTCTCGGACAACCGAAACATTCCATACATTCTTCAAGACGTTGGATGAAGCGTTGGCACGCCCATCCTCAACAAGATCATAATGCAATTCCACATGGATGTTTGCGGGAGAAAATAATGAAATGTCGTGGGATCCTTTTCCATCATATTTATAGCCATACTCATTGACCAATAATGTCTTGGATTTTTCAATATCTTCCTCACGCACAAGAACGTCAATATCACAGCTTGTCCGCATCCATTCTTCCGGATAATACTTTCGGATCACGGCCCCCTTTAACGGAAGAAACGGTATTTGCGCTTTTTCAAGTGCTGTACAGAGATTGTCATATTCATATTTTATTTGTTCATAACGATAAACTGCTTTGAGAATACACTTCTCGATGTCAGTTTTTTCTTTGGGTATAAGGTCATTTTGCTTTAATCCGAGAACCAAAAGATGAGCCACATCGTGCTTGGACGATATTTTTAACAAATCCTGAAGCATCTCAGGCGAGTAATTATTATATTCTTCCTCTGTTAGTTTCGTTCCACAGATCGCAGAACGCAACAAAGCGAAAAGTATTTGAATTATTCTTTGATCCATAGTGAAATGCTCCTTGTTATACAGCTTATTGCGTAATTCCCATATATTCGGCTTTTACTTTTTCGTAACTTTCCAAATTGCCAATATCATACCGCTTTCCAGGCATCTCCATTGCATGAACAGTTGTCTGAGTACAAAGCCAAGCAATATAGCTACCGGGCGCATCAGTTCCACAGCCGCTGTCGATACCTTTTTGCACAAGTTTTGCATCTTCTCTGGTGTAATAGTAGAACGGCGGGCAGCACCAATGTGTTGCGGGAGTCGGAGATTTTTCTGTCATATTGAGTATTTTGTCATTCTCGTCAATGGTCACGACGCCGCATTTGAGCAGTTTCTTGTCATCCGGCTCATAGTAGCGCATGATGCAGGAGGTCTGCTTTTCTTTCGCATATCCAATAAACTTCGTCAAGCTGAAATCAAGAACATTATCTCCGGCAATAACAAGCATATCATCGTCAAGACAGAGCTGATCAATGGCGAACTGAATATCCTTGACAGCACCGAGACGAGTTTCGTTTGTACTTGTTCCGTCATCAACGACAGTAACTTTTTGATGTTTTGTTTTTGCCCAAGAATCAAAATGATGAGCAAACTTGTGATTGGAAATCACAACGTATTCATCAACAATATTTGCAGTATCAATATCGTCAATCAACCAATCAAGGATTGTCTTTTCTCCAACCATTAACAATGGTTTAGGGAAATTCTCCGTTAAGGGATAAAGTCTCGTAGCATATCCTGCCGCCAAAATCAAACACTTCATAATTGTACCCCGTCTGCACTGACACAAATATGTGCCGAATATTTTCCTTCAAGCTGTGGAAAGGCTCTTAAATATTCACGGCTGACTTTTTCAACGACACTTTCTTCATATGCAGGATCAATGAGTGCCATACAGCATCCCTTGAAACCTGCTCCTGAAAATCGACCGCCGTAGATGCCGTCTGTTTCACACATAATTTCATAAAGTTTTTTCAGCTCCGGAGAGCCGGTTTCCCAATTATAGATAGAGCTACGCCCACTTTCAAAGGACAAACGACCATACTCCTCAATATCGCCTCTGCGCCACGCTTCCGCCCCTTTTTGAACACGGTCAAACTCGGTGTACCAATGCTCAGCGCGTTTACGCCAGTTTTCGGGGAGTCTGTCCTTGTATTGATTAAAAACTTCTACAGGCACATCTCTCAAATTGGTTTCTTCAAACTTACCATACTCCAATCCTGCATACGCTTTGAGCGCATAGGCGGCACTACGAGCTTCGTCAACTCGCATATTAAATGCTGAGCCTGCAAGGGTACGCTCAATGCCAGAAAAGAAAATGGCAATTTTATATGGTTTCATTTCCGGATGAGTCGGAATTAGTTCATAGCTGTCATCTTTGGTGTCAAGGTAGAGTAGGTTGTCTTTCTTAGAGTAAACTTCACAGGACTGATCCAGCTTACCACATGAAACACCGACGTACTTGTTTTCTGCCTCAAGCGCTGTCATAATCATTTCGCTCTGTGTTAAATGAATATTATTCACAGTTGTCAGCGCTTGGAGAAAGGTAATAATAACAGATGCCGAAGATGACAAACCGCCGATAGGCAAGCTTCCTTCAATCACACCACAGACGCCGGTTGTCAAAGGGTACCGGCGAGCCAATGCCCATGTTGCGCCCCGCAAATAATCTGCCCAGTCATTCTCGCATTTTTCGGGCACAGAGCTTATATGCCATTGTGCGCGAGTGGAAAAGTTTAGTGAACGCACCTCTATGATGCCTGACCTCTTGGCACGATACGCCATATGGATTCCTTGATTCACCGCAAGACCGGTGATTTTTCCCAAATTGTGATCAGAATGAGCACCGATAGGACAAATGCGGTAAGGACAAAATGCCATCCCTGTATGTTCTTTTTGATAGATTTCGTAAAATTTTTCTTCACATCTCATAGTTTTATTCTTCTTTCTGATAAAAGGCGTGATACCACTCCGCAAATTTGCGAAGACCGAGACGAAGCGAAGTGGACGGCTTAAATCCGAAATCTCTTTCAAGCGCAGCTGTATCCGCATATGTTACGGGCACGTCGCCAGGCTGCATCGGAACGAGCTTTTTGTGTGCATCAAAGTCATAATCTTTGGGTAAAACTTTTGCGCGGATCAGTTCTTCTTGAAGAATTGTCACAAAGTCAAGTAGGTTTTCGGGACTATTATTTCCAATATTGTAAACTGCATAGGGGGGCAAGGGAAGTCCATCCTCTCCCGTCTTCTTTTCGGGAGCGTGCTGCATAACTCTCTTTACACCTTCAACGATGTCATCGACATATGTGAAATCACGCTTACAATTTCCGTAATTGAAAATTTCAATCGTCTCGCCTTTGAGGAGTTTATTTGTAAATCCAAAATACGCCATGTCCGGTCTGCCTGCAGGGCCATAAACCGTGAAGAAGCGCAAACCTGTTGACGGGATATTGTAAAGCTTAGAATAGGCATGAGCCATCAACTCATTGCTCTTTTTCGTTGCCGCATAAAGTGAAACAGGATTGTCCACTTTATCATCTGTCGAATACGGAATCTTCTTGTTGGTGCCGTACACTGAGGACGAGGAAGCATATACCAAATGCTCGACCGGATGGTCAGTGTTCATCGTCGCACGGCAAGCTTCCAGAATGTTGTAAAAACCGATAATATTTGACTCAATATACACGTCGGGGTTTGTGATCGAATAACGAACACCTGCCTGAGCTGCAAGATTTACCACTACTGAAAAGTGATACTTTTCAAATAATTCGTCAATAAGCGAACGGTCGGCGATGTTACCTTTCACAAATTCCCATGTGCAGTCTGGATGCTCTGCGGCAGTTTTTTCGATTTCAGCAAGACGATATTCCTTAATGGAAACATCGTAGTAGTCGTTCATACTGTCAAGCCCGACAATGTGTATGTTAGGGATGGTGCGAAGCAGCTCCTTCACAAGATTGGAGCCGATAAATCCTGTAGAACCAGTTATCAATATCGTCTTATTTAACAACGAAATGTTAGAAATAATCATTTTTTCTCCTTTCGTGAGCTACGCAAAATTAACATTATTGCATATTTTACTTCTCTTTTGTACACTATGGTATTAATGATAAAGCTTACACTACAACAAATCAATGAAACAATAGCCGCAAAACCTAGCCACTGATAATAAGTTGTCGGATACATATCAATCCAGCAGGTCGCCGCAATCATAAGAACAACACATACAGCATCCACCAGCAGATGCTTTACAAAATGACTAATCGGTCTATTCAGAATATTTCCACGGATATAGAACGCCAGATAGACCGTTCTATATCCCATAGCCGCAATGGTGCTTATGGCCACGCCCTCAAGTCCGAGCATCAACACCAGCGCCACCGCCACAATGATATTAATCACCGCTTCAATAATTGAACTGGCTTGAGTTTGCTTATAATGCCCCGCTGCCTGAATGATCATCTCATATGGAATCCTTAGGCAATAAACAGCCTGTCCTATCACCATGAGTGCGCCAAAAAGCGGCTGAATATATAAAGCATCGGTGAAATTGACTGTATATATTCTCACAAACGGTAGAATTAGTATTCCCGTTATGGAAAACAGTAGCGTCACCAGCGTGTGAAAGGCAAATTCAACGGTACTGAAGGTCTTATTCAGTGTATCTGTTTCATTCTTCGCCAACATATTGCCCAACATAGCCTTTATACCGGTATTGAGTGACACAATAACTTGCCGGATGCCGTGAGCCACGAGATAATACACGCTATAGATGGAAATGTTCTCAAGCGTAGAAAACACCGTCAACACAACAGTGGCAACATTACCCTGCACCACGGAGGCAATGTGCTGAGCCAGCCCGTTCCATTTCTGTTTGAGAGGCTCCTTGGTCAGCGGCAGCTTCAAATTGATGTGGTAGTGCCTGTCCACATATAATTTAATGATCAGCGGCTGAATTAGAAACGCCGCAACTGAGCCCAGCTTGACAATATGAACCGATGAGCCCAGCTTGATAAGTACAACAGTAAATATGGTATTGAGAATCAGTGCAAGCGAATGTGCGCCCAACTGGATAAATGACAGCTGATCGGCATTAAGCAGCAGACGGTAGGTCAAAAACAAATAATACTGCGCAAAATAGCTCAGCGACAGAATCAGCACCATAGCCGCCGTATATACATACGAGAATTCATCCCTTATGATGATGGGATAAACAATCATGAGCACAACAACGTAAACAATCAGTATACGAACAATTTTATTAAAAAAACGATTGGAAGAGATAACAACTTCACTGATCCCTCTATCACTTTTGTCTGCCAGAGGCTTGTATAGGGCTGACTGCACAACGGCTCCTACACCGCACTCGCACAGCGTGATGATAGTAAGAAACTGTGTGATGGAGCTGATCAGTCCGTTCGCCGCAGAACCAAAATACGGAATGATAAATTTGGGTAGGACAAAGCCGCATACCAGCGTAATCACCTGATAGACCAGTGCTGATCCAGTGTTGAGCAACAACTTTTTGCTCCTCGTCATTTCTTGTCCCATGTTCCCTCCATCTGATTTCCGCACACTCTATCAGAGTTGATCATTTTTCTCAAGTTAACATAGCGAGAGTATTCAATTGAATCATTTGCAATATTCTCGCTGCCGGGAGAGCTCTTGAAGCGGATGCCGCATTTAATCCCCGACTTGCATTCGTACGGCACGAAGCATATTTTCTTGCGTACATCAAGCTCATCAAACTGCTTCAGATGCTCGTCGGTACAGAAGTTCATTTTGCTAAATTTGAAGATGAGATTATCGTAATTAATCCGATTGGCCCGCCTCTGCCATTTTTCAGCAGCCTCTTCGCGAGTGGGATAATGCAGGAAAATAATTTCAATATCCCCTAGCCGTCCAATTGGAACCTGCGTCTGCTTTCTCTGTTCAATGATCTCTTTGTACTTGCTCTCGCTATAAGAAATAAACTCCAAAGGCTTTTCCATATATCCCTTCACATCCGAACAGAGCTTGAGAAAATCCTCGGGGAAAAAGTACAGCCCGACCGTCGGGGACAGATAGGACAGACCGAAGCGCCTGTAAACATACCCCGCCCAGCAATTGTTGCAAATAATTGAAAAGTCTGTATTGCTAATGCTTCTTCTTCTCAGTCCAACTAAATATTTATCCAGAATAGCGTTGATTTTACAATAAATACGTTGCTTATAACTAGTCATCTGTGAATAGCCCTTTCCAATCTAACTCTTTCAAAACAAGCTTCCCACTTGTCTGCAATAATGCTTTCCGCAAATTCTTCAGTAATCGCAGGACTGTTCTTTGAAAAACGCTCCGATATTTCTTTACTGCCAACAATGAGCGACAGCTTATCGGCAATCGCCTTTGCATTGCCGCACGGAACAAGGAAACCATTTTCGCCATTCCTGATCAATAACGCTGCACCGCCAGGGCTACAATCGGTAGATACCGACGGAACACCGACACTCAAAGCTTCTATCAAAGCATTCGGAATACCTTCATAATCTGAGGTCAACACAAAGGCTGCAGCATTAAAAATCTTTTCCTCTATCTTTTCTGTCCTTCCGACAAGAATAACACTGTTTGATAATCCCATTGTATTAATTATTTCTTGAATTCTGTCTTTATCCTGTCCATCACCATAAATCTCAAGCTTATATTCAGGAAATTTTTCATGAAATATTTTAAATGATTCTAATAATACATCCTGTCTTTTCTGTTTCAAAGACAATCTACCAACAGTTACAATTCGCTGTTCACGTTCGTCATATGATGGAATATCTTTCTGCATACTAAGAACAGTTTCATTTATAACTACAGGATTTGGAATCACAACGCTATTAGAATGTATTTGCGAATACTTATCAAAAAAACTTTTTGAACCTTCGGTTTGAAACACATAACCGTGAGCATATTTCATAAGAAAAAATCGAATTTTTGAAATCATTCCTTTATATGAATAAGGATCTACACGTTCGGAAACTATATATTTGGATTTTGTAAAAAAACGACCTATTGGCAGGTAAACATATCCAACGGAATCGAGAAATGACACCACTATATCCGGCTTCAGCTGCCTCACCATTTTGTGCAGACGAATAATGATTTTCAGCATTCCGGTGGTATTGCGAACTAGACGACTCTTGCTCTGAGCCACTTTCAAAGAATGCACCGTCACATACTCATGCAAAATGCGCGCCTGCTCTTCAGAGAAGAAAGTCAGCAAATGAACCTCATGACCCTTTTCCGCCATCTGGTTGGCAACCCACGCCATCATCTTAGGCGCACCGGAATAAGTAAGACGCGGAATCATAAACAGTATCTTCATACTTTACTCTCCTTTGTTAGATTGTGTGTTGAGAACAATAGGCAAAAAACTCAGTCCAAACACAATGCTCATACTCCGTCCAATAAAATGATGTGAATAAAATAAGCAACCTATCATTACAATCAGCGGTATCAATGATATCAGTCTTAATCTTCCATTTTGTTTCCTAAGGATATACCGTTTAAAATAAACAATGTATGTATATAGCAACACCACACAGCCCAAAGTACCATAAATCACCCAAGTCTCCAAAAATAAGTTATGCGCAACCATTACCTTATTATCAAATGCTGCTCCAATATTAAGGAAATCTCCCGCACCAAACCAAAAATAACCAAGGTTATCCATCATTGTCTGAATAGTTATTGCCCATAGCTCATATCTTCCATTTGAAACATCATTACCACTCGGATTCAAGATTCTTCCGAAAACAGCATCAATGCGTTCACTGAGTAGCGGAACATTGGACACCACTAACGCAATCAACGCAAAACAGACGCAAATAATTACCAAAAATTTAAGCTTTTTAATCCACGATGACGAAAAGAAGAAAAAGAGAGTAAATCCTATGGCTACACCTAGAATAAACGTTCTGGATTGAGTCAATATCCCTACAAATGAACACCCTACCATTAAAACAATATCAAATCCTGAAGATTTATGCATGGCAAAACCAATATAGAATAGATTGACAACAACCAGCACACAAACAATCGCAATAAAATTGATTGTCACTTCATTTGAAAAAGTAAATCGCGTTATCAGCGAGGGCATTCCATTTATTCCAATAAATAACAATGAAAAATATAGCATACCAACAGCTGCATATCGAAACGCGTCTATGTAAATCTTTTCCAAATTACTATGCGTTTCATTCAATAGAATAGCTAAATAGTACAGAAAAAAGATATGTTTTATCGTGGAAACCATCGCCACACTTTCACTGTTAATCACATACTGTCCAAAACATGATACCATCAACAGACTTATTCCCAAAAAAAGTCCGCCGCTAATGCGCGTTGATTTTAAAGACAACAAACAATAAACAATTGTAAATAAAGCAACGAATATCATAGTCAATGATGTCGTCCCAATATTTATCATTTCATTTGCAGGCAAAATAAACATCAAATATCTAATTGATGTTCTTTTAGGTACTATAAGCATAATACCAAGAAATACAACACCAATCAACAGTTTCATTATCTCTGAGACACCCAACATATATACCGCACCTAAAAGCAAGGTTACAATCAATGCCAACTTTTCAACTATACTATTCAATTTAAATGTGAGTACACTTTGTCTCGGCAAAGTTATTCCATTAATTATTTTGCTCACTCCCTTCAAGCTATAAGGACTCTATTTCATCTTACTGCTTGCCTTTCTTATAGTAATACCTAAATATGACTATCAATCTCTTTTAGAACTTTTTGATAATAGTTTTCTCTTCTCTCCCCCAGAACAGAATCCAGATACCCCTTTGAACTTTCAAAATTCTGTTTCGCCAGTTCCGCCATTTTTTCAGGATTTGCAATTCTGCAAACCACCTGAACAATATCGGAAACAGACTTTCTCATCACAACACATTCAGTATCAATGAGCTCAGGGATACCTGCAGTTTTTGCACCAACAACAGGACAACCTCTGCTCATAGCTTCGATTACTGAACGGGGAAGACCTTCCTGAAGGCTTGGCTGAATATATATGTCAGCAACATCGAGAAGCTCAAAAACTTCATTTAGAGGACGACGCCCCAAGAAACTAACCTGATCTTCAACACCACATTTCTTGGAAACTTTCTTAAGATATGTTTGATCTCCTCCACCGACAAGCATATAACAAACACGGATTCCGGCTTTATTAAGTTTTGGAATCGCTTTAATAACGAACTCCTGTCCCTTATAACGAACATCAACAGCGGCAGTAGTCATCAACGTAATCGTTCTACCGTCAAAACAGTTGATCTTTTCCAATCTGCGTTTCAAAACCTCTTCATCAATTTTCTCAATCAAGACATTTGAAGCAGCAACACTCTCGTTTTTGCACGGATATCTTTCCTGCAAAAAACGACTTGTAACATACAAGGCATAATCGGCATGATAAACAGTCTGCTTCATTTTAAAAAACACATACGGCGCAACTATCTTTCCTAAAATGCCGTGATTCCAGTATGCATCCCACGCACACCCCATTGATTCTGCAAAGTACGGTTTCCCGTATTTTCTCGCAAAATCAGCAGCGAGATGCGAAATTATTCCCGGACAACGACAAATAATAAGATCACTTTTCTTAATAGCCTGTATAATTCTCTTATTATATAAACCAAGCATTGATTTTTCTAATGAGTAAATTGCAATTACATCTTCAATCATATCAGTTACATCAATAAGAGAAGCTGATAATACTTCGACATTTAAAGAACGACCGCAAATAGTCAATCTTCCAAAATATTCATAATAACGTCTTATAATTACCGCTACTTGTGATGGATAATAATATCTCCCATTTTTTACACAAATGGAAACATCTGTAGCTACAACTGTATTCATATTATGTCTCCTCAATTATTGTTGTTTGTCTTTTTTGAATAATTTTACTACCATTGGGGTAGTTCCATTTTAAAACACAGCCTGCTCCAACTAAACAATTATCACCAATATGCGTTCCACGCAAAATAACAGTATTTGCACCAATCCAACAATTTTTTCCAATTACAATACTCTCACGCCGATAATCCTTCACTTTTACTCCCGATTTATAATCAAATTCATGATCATGATCATATATAAAAACATTCGGAGATAAAATTACACCATCCCCTATAACAATCTTTTCTTGAGAAACAATTATATTGTTTTTTCCTATTCCAACAGAATCTCCTAAAGAAATAAACCCACCATTAGATGCTATAACAGATACTGAATCTATTTTCATGTTTTTGCCTAAATAAATAACACCTTTATTACGCAATGAAATCTCAGAATTTTAAAACATTCTAATGCATAGATGATAATTAAATGATTTCTTATACAATATTTTTTTAAGTAAACATACTATATTACCATTTATAACCGACAAACAATTTTTTATTATATTCATTTATATTATTCCTTATTTACTTTTTCTACAAGGAAGAATAAAATTCTTCCCGATTTCCATATCAAATTCTTCAGGATCGAATATAACATACCCTGTCCATGGATAAAATGTTAATTCACCAAAATAGACTCTATTGTTCACCCAATATAAATCAACTCTTACGCAAGGAAAATCTTTGGCAAGATCTTCGGCAACCTTTTTCATATTATCAAAACCTTCTGGTTTCTCGATAACATCACCAAGTTTCTCGCAGTCGGTTCCTACATCAATATAATTCCATTCCGAATCATAAATACTACGCTTATGGTTAACATACCGATCAGTATCAAACACAACATAATGAACTTTCCCATTAAAGCAAATGAATTTATAATCGTTTATTCCATCATATTTATTCTCTTTATCCTCAAGAAATTCTTCTATTATTATTTTAGGAACAATGTCTTTATAAGCCCATTCTCGACCGAGTCCATAGCAGTCTCGTTTGAGCCAATTTCTAATTTTTGACACCGCATCATTAACATCAAAAGTTGTCTTATTCTTACATATAATATTAGTTCCACTTCCATTTGTTGTTTTTATAACAAATTTTTCTGGCAGATCCGAAAACACAATATCCTCAGGTTTATCAAATATGCCATATTCTTTGCAAGACAAATCAGCATATCCACGTTCTGCTAAATACTCTCTAACACAATGTTTATCAGCACAACGAGTCATTAAAGGATCTCTATAATACAATTTATACCATTGTAATTTTTCAGTATATGTCTGAGGATTCTTTAAATTAAGTTTTCTCTTCATTTTAATCCAATACTGTAGCAATATCATTTGCTTATCAGGGACAAATTTCAATAATGAAAGAATGCTATGTCGAAGTTTTTGACTACGAAAAATCTTTTTATAATCATTCATTTATTAATACCCCTATTTACAAATTATCAATCTCCCTAATATACTTCTCAACAACAATCTGCCGGTCAAACGCTCTTTCAACTTTAGCTCGACCAGCCAGCCCCATCACCTTGCGTTCATATACACTCAGCTTAAGGAATTTTTCGATTTTTTCAATCAGATCCTGACAATCCTGCTGCTTCACCACATATCCGTTCACACCATCGTCAATAACCTCACGGCAACCGGAGCGATCTGTTGTGATAATCGGACGTGCACAGGCAGAGCTTTCAAGCAGAACATTGCTAAGTCCTTCCGGATAGTATGTTGGATGGATCGTACAATGAATTCCTTTCAGGAAAGCTTTGATATCACGAACCATTCCGTGATAATTAATGATGCCTTTGTCCGTCAATTCTTTCAGCTTGTCCTCATAAGCATCTTCACAGAATCCGCAGACATGGAAAACGGTATTCGGATATTTGCTTCGGATAAACTCCGCAGCTTCCAGATACTGATCGATCCCCTTTTCCTTCATGATACGAGAAATGAATGCGAATTCTACCGTATCAGTTTCAGGATACTCCAGAACTTCAAATCTCTGAAGATTCACACCAGAGCCGGGAAGAAGATCATGCTTTCCCAACGCAATCTTGTGATCCACAAAGAACTGCATATTCTCGGTGTTCTGAAAAAACACACGCTGCACTTTCGTAAAAGCATACTTGTACAACAGCACTGTGATTTTCTGAACCAGTCCGCCGTTCTCAACCGCTGTTCCCAGACCAGTGATGTTGGTTACACACGGTACTTTTCTAGATCGGCAAGCAATACTACCGTAGATATTCGGCTTGATCGTGTACGAAAAAACGATGTCCGGTTTCACTTGATCGAGAAGTTTTTTATACTCAGAAATCAGCTTCAACTCTTTTATCGGATTCATACCATGACGGGCAATATCAATCTCACGGTATTCACACCCAAGAGCTTTCAAATCCTCAATTCGTTCCCCATATGGAGAAGAAATAACTACCTGATGCCCGTCTGCCAAAAGACACTCAACCAATTCTAAACGAAAGTTATAAATAACCACATCGTGATTCACTAAAAAAAGAACTTTACTCATTTCCTCTCCGTCTTTCTGATCGATTCTACTAACGATCTAGTTCTATACTCAACCCTATACTCGCTCATATCTTGCTCATAGTTCAAACTTCCGAATGCCTTATTCACGAGCCCAGTAACATGACTCATGATATTTAACGCCCATCCGAAGCCGCTCACCAGCCGCACTTTCTTACCATGCGCCTCAGCAATCATCTTCACCAATTCACTGGTATTGCTATATTCGCTATTCTGCGGCCAGAATGTCCCCTGTTCGTTGTTTTCCACCATTAACCGTACAAATTCACATAAATTTTCAATATAAAGCATTGAACGTTTATTGTCAATATAAGGAAAAATAGGAGTTTTAAGTGCAATCTTAGCAAGCAACGGGTAATTCCCCTTACTGCCTTTTCCGTAAATCATCGGGGGACGAAGAATAACCACCTTGAAACTATCATCATTCAAAGGTCTAATACCATTTTCCGCTTGGACTTTACTGTCGCCATAGCAATTCGCAGGGTTAACAGGAGTATCTTTCGTAATAACCTTTGTTTTTCCGATAGGAGCGCTCTCGCCGTAAACTATGGCACTGCTCATGAAAATGAACTGTTTTACACCATCAGACTTTGCCTTTTTCGCAGTCTCTACCACCAGATCTGTATTAACAGCATAGTAAAGCTTTTCCTTTTCAGCGCTAATCTTTCCATTATCTGAATGTGCAATCCCTGCAACATGGAACACAGAATCATATCTTGAAAAATCCCTCTCGCGCCAACTTCCATCAATCATATCAACGGTATCTACGATATACTCATCAAAATAGTTTTCTTTTATGTATTTTTCAAATGAAGTGCCTATATAACTGTTTGCCCCGGTAATTAAAATCTTCTTCATTTTGTGACAGTCTCTTCTTCCTTTTGTTCTTCCTGCTTCTTCATCTCGCCTGTACCGCCCTCGACAACACCGTCGGATTTCAATACACTTACAATCGTACCGAAGAAACACTTGACATCCATAGCAAATCCTTTAAATTTTCCTGCATTCAGCGCCGCAGCGTATTCACCGTCGAGTTTCGCTTTTACATCAATTTCAAGTTCGTCGCGGCCGTTGATCTGCGCCCATCCGGTAATGCCGGGCTTAATATCATTCGCCCCATACTTCTCTCGTTCTGCAATCAGGTCCTCTTGTGACCATAATGCAGGTCTGGGTCCAATTGCGGATAGCTTCGACGTGAACACCTGATAAATCTGAGGAAGCTCATCAAGGCTGGTCTTACGGATAAAGCGTCCTACACGGGTTATGTACTGTTCGGGATTTTCAAGAAGATGTGTAGGTGTATCATGGGGAGTCGACATTTTCATGCTTCGGAACTTCCAAATCATAAAATAGGTGATCTCTCCGTTTTTCTTTTTACCGACACGTTTTTGTTTAAATAAAACAGGCCCCGGATCATCAATCTTTATTGCAATAGCAATAATCAACATCGGAAGTGCCAATGCAACAATTGCAACACTTGACAATATAAGGTCTATCAATCTTTTTATAACGTGCTTATACATAATATAATATCTCCTGGTTTCAATTACATTCCATCTTTCAAACGTATATTTTAATCCGTCACTTTCTCTATATTATACGCCTTAAAATATCATTTAACTGTTCTGACTATTTCTGCGGATCAAAGAATAACTCCTCTGTGCTTGCAGTAGCTTTTTTCTTATAAACTTCCCCGCTGCAAATCTTGGTTTCTGCTGGGACGATGCAATATCCCTCAACCGTCGCATTACAATCCACATGAACGCCCTCACAACACACACTTGCGTGATTAATTACTGCTCCCGCAGATATAATGCATCCTGCAGCAATTACACATCCGGTATGAACAACTGTCAACGGTTCAATAATACATCCACTCATAATCTGAGCAGAAGGGGACACATACGCTTTTGGAGAAACTAGAGACACAACACTATACGTTGTTTCTTCCTTTATCCTTTTCAACATGGACATTCTGACATCGGGATTCCCAATCGCCACAATAATATTGCTATACTCAACTGCCAGTTCATCAATGTCCCGTGTCGTTCCAACAACATCAATACCATTGGGGGTATTCTTTCTTTCGTCATCAACAAAATCTATTTTCTCGAAGCATCCCACATCTTTTGCTATTTCAGATGCCAACACTCCATAAGTACCTGCGCCGATAATCAATAAATTTTTATTCATTTAGCTTCCATCTTTCAAAATATAAAAATACAAAAAGTCCGGGTACGTTTGCACCCCAGACTACAAACCTCTATTGATTTCTCTTTATTAATCTATCTGGTTATGTAGTCACTTCTTTTGCCTTTTCCTTTTACAGCGCGACGAATAGCCAAGTAACTTTTTTCATCCTCATCAAATTTTATACGCCTATCAAATCGAGTCAAAATAAGCAACCAAGGAGCCAATCGCGATTAAAGATGCAACAATATAAACACTCTATTAAAAAGACGTAATACGGCATTCTCGCAAATTTTTCCAAATTTATATATAAAATTCTTCTGCAATTTCACGTAGTAAAATCACAGAAGAATTATATGTTGCCAATCTTACACAGTCTAAGTTATCTAGCGTCTTTATATCCTATTGTCCCGTATAAAACAAATCAATTACAATATCCCCAACTGATTCTTCATCGGGATAGAATTACATAAATTCTTCTCCGTTTTTTGCTTCGTCTTTGCTCTCTCTTATGCCAAGGAATTCATTGTCAGTTTTTATAACAGAATCTACTTTGTCGTACAAAGGATTTCCGGCCGGGCTTTAAACAAACCAGCCGTAAGCCGCAAATACCGTTACGCTCATACTTACTACCACTACAAGTAGTAAACAAACTGTCAATACTATTTAGTCTTAAAATTCATTTTTTGAGCCGAGCAGGAAGTATCCGTACTCGTTCATTTGGTTCAAATAATCTTCACCGAATTTTTTTTCAATTACGCGAAAGGCGCTGTCAAGCCGCGGCGGTCTTGATACCGTATTATGACAATCAGAACCTATAAAATGAATATTTCCCTCTTTCAAAAGCGAGAGTGCTTTCCGCTTTGATGCAAACGAGATAAAGAAGCTTGCATTTACTTGCATTAAGATACCGCTTTCAAGAATTCGTTCCAATACGCCCTTCTTCTGAAGATTTAAATATCTGTCTATATGAGCAATAATAATTTTAATACTGCCTCTGCCGGACATTTCAATCAGTTCTCTGATCATATACTCCGTCCAGCTTGACATCGGCATCTCCAAAAGAAGAAGCTTGCTGCCTTCAATTGTAAGAGCTTCAAGATCAGCCATTCGGCTGATTCCTTGATAGTACCTGACCTCCGCCCCGAGTAATATGTCGGGTGCATCGGCGGGCAGAACTGTTTTTAACAGCTCAAACGCTTTCTTCCTTCTGTCTAAAAACGAATCTACCGTTTCATCATTAGCGTAATAGTGCGGGGTGGCTATTATCGTGCCTACCCCTTGCGACACTTGCATATTTATCAGCGAAATGCTTTCCGCCGTATCACGACTTCCGTCATCCATTCCGGGTAAAATATGACTATGCCAATCGATCACTTTCTAACACCTCTGGGATCGGTTTGATAATAATTCTTATATTTGCTGTACGTGCCGGTTCCGGATTTTGCTCCGTTTATAACGCATCCAAGAACTTTAACGTTTGAAAGCTTTAGCTGTCTGATGCAACGATCCAGCTCCTTTTTCTCCGTATATTCTTCGCGAATTACAACGATCATGCCGGAAATAAGGCTTGAAATGGAAACCGCGTCTGATACGATATTAACGGGCGGAAGGTCAATAATAATATAGTCGAATATCTCTCGCAACTTATTTAAAATATTTTCCATCCTGCTGGAACCTAAGAGCTCCGAAGGGTTAGGCGGAATATCGCCCGAGGGAAGAACAAACCAATTTTCAAGCAAGTGCGACTTAAATTCTGAGATTTGTGCCCCCTTACCTCTGAGCAAATCGGCAAGTCCGGGAGAACTTGGTATCTCCAGTTTTTTCGCAACGGAAGGAAGACGAAGGTCGCCGTCAATAAGAAGAACCTTACTTCCTTTTTCTGCAAACACGTAGGACAAATTAATTGACGTCGTGCTTTTTCCTTCGCCTCGCATTGAACTTGTTACACCGATGACAGGACACTTTTCATTTTCCGGAAGCGTAAAATCAAGGTTAGTTCGGATAAGCTTATACTGCTCTGTTGCCGTAAACTCCAAGTTCTTATGAAGCGTCTTCATTTTTTCAACGTTACTCGACATAAAATTTTTATGTCTCTTTTTCTTTTTATACAACCCCATTTTATATTCCCCTTCCTGAATTTCCAGATCTCGGACCCTTATGAGAGTAATATGCGTATGCTCTGTTTCCGGTATTCAGAAGATCAGGAACCTTGCCAAGTATCGGATAATCGTAGGTTTTTAATATATGTTCTTCGTCGTGAATGGTATCATCCAACAAAGCCACAACAGTCAACACAGCCGCACAAACAAAAATACCAAGCATAAGTCCCAACATAGTATACTTAGCAATGCTGGGCCCAACCTTCTGTTTGTCGGGAATCGCAGGTTCGACAATCTCCATTGTCGCCCCTTCTATAATCTCAGAAATTCTCACAGGAAGAACTTCTGCAATAGTATTGGCAATCTTGCTTGCTTCATAAGGGTCTTCACAGGTTACGGTAACCTTCATAATTTCCGTATTGTTTGAGGGGGCGTACACGATCATATTGGAAAGCTCTTTCCAAGTATAATCCACCTCCGATTTTTCTATAACCCTTTCGAGCGTACTGCGGCTCTCCAAGATGTCTCCGTAAGTCTTAACCAAGGCTTGCGCGGCCGTCAAATCGGAAGAACTGATACTAAAATTCATATTACCGAGCGAGTCCGATTTGTTGTTAACATACAATTTTACATAAGATGAATATGTAGGAGCAATTGCAAAAGCTGATATTAAAAAGCCGATAACGGCTGTCAACAATCCGCATATAATTATAAGCCAAGCACGTCTCCATAACGATTTGACAATGTGCAATACGTCAATCGTATAGTATTCCCCGTTGTTTTTTTCTTGATTATCCATTGTTCTCTCCTTAAAAAATGCCGAGCACAGTTACCTATGCATCATTCGTCAAAAGAAATCTATGCCCCGCGTGTAGCATACACTACATATGCACTCTAAATTACGACGCACGACCTCATTCTCCTATTGATTATATCACATTGCTTTGGTTTTTGCAATATAAAAACGAACCTTTTTTAATTTAAACAGCCGATTATACCCGTATTCTTTTGCCTTCTCAGGTTCTTTTAGTTAAAATAAACAAAATTTCCTTTCAATGTAGTTTTTTATTACAAAAACCAACAATATTATATCTGTATTACAGATAAATGTTAATATCTTTATTACAGATATTGCATAATAATTTTGAGGTGATTCAGTATGCAGTTCAAGAACCTAAGAGCGATCAGAGAGGATCGCGATATAAAGCAAAAGGAAATTGCAAAAATATTAAACGTATCACAAAACACGTATTCGCAATACGAAACCGGAGTTATTGCAATAACCGCAGAAATACTCATAAAGCTGTCGGACTATTATAACGTAAGCATTGATTATCTGCTTGACCGCACCAACAACCCTAAAATACAATAACGGCTACACATAGGTTCCGCCCGTGTGTAGCCGTATTGGTTACGATATATTATTTATCAAGGGTAAAGCTTGTAATATACCAAGCTTCTTCATAGTATTCAAGCTCCATATCGGCTTCGACAGTAGTTTCCTGACCGTTAAACATATATGTAACGAATACGTCAACGTCTGCCTTATCATCGTCGACGTCAATTTCGTCGATCGTGATCATAAGCGACTCAAAAAACTCCTTGCCGATCTTAACCTTGCCTGAAATAAAACCGGACAGTTTTTCAAGCAGTTTATCTGCATCAACGTTACCGAAAAATCCGACTATACCCGCCGCAAGCTTAATCTTGTCGGCATCCTTGGGATGCATACAATTGAGAATACCCTCAAAATCAACGTCGTTACAAGCTTTTTCGTAGTTCTTGATAACTTCCTTAATCTCACTCTTTGCACCGCAGCCCGTCATTGCAAACATCATTGTAAAAACAAGCATAATTGCCGTTAAAGATAAAACAACTCTACGCATAATATTATTTAACCTTTCTGTATTTTTATATTATCGCCGTGGTTTTTACCACTGGTTAATTATATCACAAGTTTTTTACAAAAGCAAGCACTATCTTTTCCTACCCAAGCTTAACAGGGGGTGATGTGGGCAGTAGGATACCAATGCCCCTACCCATTCTCTTTTTGAAAATTACATATCCGCAAGCAACACCGCCTAAAACTATTAACGTCGCAGTAATACCAATAGATGCAGCGTTATCGGCGGGTTTCTTTTTGTTTACTACTTTGCTTTGCACTTCTCCGCAGTTTTTACACACAGCTGCCTCAACACCGGTTTCTTTTTTCGTGGGCTTCTTGATCAACTCACTCTCACCGTATGAATGTCCCAGGGCAGGAATGGTTCGGGTTTGAGGAAAAGCGCATTTGACACAGTTACTTCTTGCCTCACCGACCTCGGTGCAGGTAGCGTTTTTAATAATAACCTCCGATTTAAAATCGTGATTTCCGCCGCCGTGGCAGCAGTCATACTGCCACTTTGCCCGAGTCAGGTTCGTATTATACTTTTCTATTCTTATTTTATGGCGTTCCACAGAGCTTCCCGAATATAAAACACTCTCCATAGCATTACATTCACAAAATGCATTCCTATCTATTTTTGTAACGCTCTTCGGGATATAAATACTTTTTAAGTAAGTACTCCAGAAAAACGCGCTGTCACCGATTGATAAAAGCCCCTCCGGCAATATTATATGCTGCAGGTTATGATTAGCAACAAAAGCGCCGTCGGCAATCGTTTTTGTACCTGCTCTTACGGTGCAAGAGGTCATATTCTCATCTTTTATATAAATTAAATAGTTTCCCACATAAATACAACCGCCATAAACGTTATCTTTATCATAATAGAAGACCGAATCAAAAAATGCATTAAATCCAATTTTTGTTATACTGTCGGGGAGAGTTATATCCAAAAGATCCCACACGCTTTCAAAAGCACCCATACCTATTTCTTTTACACTATCCGGAACAGTATACGTCCGTGTTACCGTGTGCTTATCAGCCGGATATCTGATAAGCACAGACATATCCTTTGAATACAGCACACCGTTAACCGATGTATAAGAGGGATTCGCCGGATCAACAAATATATTGTTTAAGGAATAGCAGTGTCGGAATATCTCAATTCCAATATAAGTAACCGTCTTCGGAATTGTAATATCTATTAACGAAGAACAATCGGAAAAGGCATAGTCATCTATTGTAGTTACTCCACTCGGAATCGTAATTGAGGTAAGAGCCGTACATTCATCAAATGCCCTGGCACCTATTATCCTTAAGCTGTTCGGCAGCGTAACCTTGCGTAGTGACTTACATTCCGAAAAAACCGAGCCGTCTATAGAAGTAACACCCTCTCCGATTATAACCTCTGTAATTGAGTTACCCCAAGGCGCATTTTCACTCCTTTGGGAAAGCTTTCCGCTTCCGGTAATATTCAAAACTGTTCCATCAAGAGACCATTGGCAGCCGCCTACGGTTCCGCTCGACGCAGCATCTGCCGGACAAGCAGATATAACACCCAAGATTATTATTACACATAAAAACAAACATGTCTGAAAAGATTTTCTCACAATACCCCTCCGTCAAAGAACATAAGCCCAAAGTCTATACCCCTGAATGTGAGCAAGCGTTTTTGCAAGGCTCTTACGAATGGCGAGGCTTTCTGTTTGCCTCATTATAACACAAACAGGCAGAGGATACAACACCTCTGCCGAAATTTGTAAACATCCTTATAAGCTTCGCCTGCTCTTATTTACCGATAAACATCTGCGTCCAATAGTTTCCGTCAGCAACGTAACCTACGCCGATCTCCGTAAATGAAGAGCTTAAAATATTTGCACGGTGTCCCGAGGAATTCATCCACGCATTTACTACCTCCTGCGGAGTCCTCTGTCCTCTCGCTATATTTTCACCGGCGCTTCTGTATGTAATACCAAAGTTCTTCATCATCTGAAAAGGCGTACCGTATACAGGGCTTGTGTGAGAAAAATACCTGTTGTCTCTCATATCCTGTGATTTATAGCGCGCAACTCGGCTTAATTCCCAGTTATACGTCAGTTCCTTTAAGCCATTCTGTACCCTGATCTCATTCACCAGTCTGACTACCTCTTTTTCGTAGTTTACAACCGAGGAGTCTGTCGTAGGTATGGTTAGAATTTGCCCCGGATATATTAAATCCGGATTTGATATCTGGGGATTTGCCGATTTGATCTCACTTAACCCAACTTGATATTTTACGGCTATCTTCCACATAGAATCTCCCGATACTACCGTATGGGTCGTAGCCGCCGATGCACCTATAACAAACATACTTATGCTCATTAAAACAACAAGCACAGATACTAATAATTTTTTCATTCGTTGTACCTCCGTATATTAATTTGAAAGCATAACATTTACTTAGAACTATATGTTATCTTTCAATGAAATTATAACATATTTGTTGATGTGAATCAAATGTAAGTTACGGAAACGCTCCCAAGTTAAGGGAGTGGTGTATGACAAGAAGGTGTGTGGGCAAAGCCCACACACCTTCTGTTGTATTCAATTAAAAAAGCACTTGCTGAGCAAGTGCTTTTTTCTTACATACAAGCCGGCAGGCATTATATGTTCATTAGCCAAACTTATTTTTCGTTCTTGTAAATATCCTTGAAATACTTGTAGGTATCAACCTTCAACTCGCCGCAGGCAGCTTCATCGCAAGCAATGATTCCGTCTTTGTGAAGCTGAAGCGCACTGATAGTCCATGCATGGTCAACGCCGCCCTCAACGCAATGACGGAGCGCACGAGCCTTGTTGTGTCCGCTGATAAGAAGGAGAACCTGCTTCGAGTCACAAACTGTACCAACGCCAACCGAAAGAGCGGTCTTCGGAACCTTGTTTACATCGTTGTCAAAGAAGCGAGAGTTAACTATAAGAGTATCTTCGGTAAGCGCGCGAACGCCGGTTCTGGAGGTGAGAGAAGTAAAGGGTTCGTTGAAAGCAATGTGTCCGTCAACACCGCTGCCACCCATAAACAGATCGATTCCGCCGTAGGAAGCGATTTTGTCCTCATATCTCTGGCACTCTGCTTCGAGATCATCTGCCATACCATTGAGAATGTTTACATTTTCTGCGGGAATATCGATGTGATTAAAGAAATTGTCATGCATAAAATACCAGTAGCTCTGGTCATGCTCTCTCGGAAGACCAACGTATTCGTCCATATTGAAGGTAACTACGTTCTTGAACGTAACCTTACCCTCTTTGTTCATTTTAATGAGGTTCTTATAAACGCCAAGAGGCGAAGATCCAGTAGGCAGACCGAGTACAAAGGGACGATCTTCTTTGTGGTTGTTAATGGCGTCAGCGATATGCTGTGCAGCCCATTCGCTCATTGCGTTATAATCGTCTTTGATAATTAATTTCATATTTCCGCTCCTTAAAAAAATATTTTACTTTTTGATTTTAACACCGATTAATCGATTTGTAAATATGTTTAAAAAAATTTTTTCAAAAAAATAACTGTGCATAAAAACACACTGTCATACCTCAACAATGTTCAAACCCAAACTCTGTTCTCCGGGTTTATTAATACCTGCTCTCCTCGTTGAGTACAAACTCTACCCCTTCGATATTCTCAATCTTTAAAAACGTTTTCTCTTCAACAGAAGCAGTACGCACAAAAAGAAAAATACCCATATGTCCTGCTATATTGCTTTTGGGAGATACAATATCAATTGAAACGTTAAAATCGAAAAGCTCTTGAAGTTGACGCACGATATCTCTTGTTGCCCGCATATTAGAAATTTCTAAATACAGGCATGTATTTAACTTGACTTTCCTTTCAAAATACCCAAAAAGAGAAGCCACCAGCATACAAAGAATCGTTGCTATAAAAGCACCAAAATAAAATCCGTATCCGGTTGCAATGCCAATTGCCGCCGTAGCCCAAAGCCCTGCCGCTGTTGTAAGACCGGTTATAATGGTTTGATTACGAACAAGAATCATACCTACTCCAAGAAAACCGATTCCCGATATAACCTGAGCAGAGACTCGTAATATATCACCGTCATTATTTAAAACATTTGCAGCGAAAAGTCCTATCAGAGCAGTCATTGCCGATCCTAAGCAGACCAAACAATGTGTACGCAAACCTGCAGCTCTTCCGTGGCGCCCTCTCTCGATACCAATAATTCCTCCAAAAAAGGTTGCCATTAACAAGCGAACTAAAACTGAATATATATTAAAGCTCGTCAATATTTCGATAATATTCATTTCCGTATCCTTTCTGTGATTTATTAAATCCCAATTAATCTATATTCGGGCATTATTGCAATAATTCAAGTTATATGCACTATAATTATGAGAAAGCGATTTAAAGCCGGCACTTTTCAAGCAATTAATAAGCACCATCTCCGTTGTTCCAAGTATCTGATAATATGCTCATATACTCCACTGTATTGTCTACAATTAAGACAGTTCTTTTCACTTTAACCCTTAATAATTTTCAGAGAATATTTCAAAAAATTTATCTGCAAACATTACTTCAAAACCGTTAACAATGCTTCCGTTGGTTAAATAATCAAGCTTTAACTCTGTATATGTGAGGGTTTTAGGTTTTGGAATAATGAGCAGTATATTCTTTTCTGCCGTTTCTTTCGGAAACTGTAACAAGCAACGCTGAAAGCGAGTTTCGCGTTTGTATTCTCTTGCGTGATCGGGAACGTCGCCGGAATTTACGTAATGTTTATAAAACCATTCGTTTCTTCTGCGAGCTTCTATGTAATAATTATTTCGTGCTTTTTCAATATTCCATCTTCCGTGAACGGATATAAACGTTATTACGCTTACACCAACTGTGCCATCGCGAGTATTTAACACAAAATCGGAGTCGCCTTTTTTGCCGAATACTGTTCCGAATAATCCACGCTTGAACTTAACTGTAATGCCTTTTCGGTTCAATTTTTTTATCTTGATTCTGAACTTTGTCATAACCAACGTATACCATATGATTTTGTATACAGTATACAAAATACAGAAATCAAACATTATGCGTAGCGCGGTAAAAACTATATCCATAACACTTTCTCCGTTTATTTGTGAACTATGAGGTCGTCTCTTTCTCGTTTGCCAACGTTCCAAAAATGTTTATACATAAAGTATATACAAGTAAAATATATTGCAAAATATATTGCATAGCATACAAAACAAGCTGCAAAATCAGCAAATATAAATTGATTCTTTGTTATAAGTGCACTTCTGTTAGTCCAATTTTGATAAGTACCTTCAAAAAGGATAGATGCGGGAAGTGCAAATACTCCCGTTTTTGTTATATCTCCGACCGATAAAAAATATATTATGAATCTTAATATTTCTCCGGGTGCAATAAGGAGCAGCAAGTTTTTAAGCATAAAACTTTTATCTTCATCGGGCTTGTAGTGTGAGGGGACTTTGTTTTTTAAGTAAATAAAAATTATCCCCAAAGAAACAGCCAAACTTATTGGAAGCATTACTAAAAACAGCATAACAAAAAGACGTATATCAGACGGTATAACATCTAGCTTTTTTACATACATCCCCACAAACATTGAAATCAGATAGCTAATCCAGTTACCTGCGAAGGTAATAATAAGATAGAAGATAATCTGCAAGGGGTCAATATTAGATTTTTTATACATAACAACTCCTTGTTTATTTAATAACTAAACCATCTTTAGCATTATTGAATATTTAGTAATAGCTACATTTTTACTGATAATAATCGGCAAGGCATTGAGAACCAGTGCTGCAACAAATAAGACGACATATATAAGTTCCCTGTTTATTAAGTTTCTCATTTAACATCATTCTTAAGTGCCGCTATTCTTGGTTTTATTATATCATATAATTCCTATTCTTTCAATACCATAAGGTCGGTGAAAAGGTGCAATGTTGAAGAATGTTTGTTTTTATCCCTAAAACCACGAAAAGCCCTTGAAAACCAAGGACTTGAAGCATTAATGAAGCATCGGCGTTGCCGATATGAAGCACTCGCTACGCTCGTATGATGCATTTGCTTCGCAAACATGAAGCAAAGCGCACCACCGCATCCTCATGTGCTTTTTTCTGAGTTAACCCAACAATTTTGAACCTTTATTTTTGTTTACTTGATCCATTATTTTTTCTCTGTGCTGCTCTGTATTCATCTATTGTTTTTTCTCTTATTTTCTTAACTCGAAAGGCAAATACAAACGACAAAATCACATCAACAACTTCAACCACAATAAATACTGTAAAAATAACATCCTCACTTCGAAAAGCGAGTGGAAGAACGTTCATATTTTCTAAAGCCAACCATACAATAAAAATGTTGAAAAATATTAAAAATATGCCTATAATAGTTAAAGATATAAAAGCACCGTATATTTTAGGATATCTTATGTGCTCCAAATCTTTGTTTTGCTCGGCAGTATACGTTACTAAATTGAAGGCAGCCTTATTCATATGTCCGCGGATAGTTCTGTTTTCACCGAAATACTCGTTTGAAGTGCTATCAACAAAATAACAGTCTGAGTTCAAAAACAATTTTATCATCTTTTTGTGTTTGGGATATTGTCTTATAAAGAAAAAAGTTCCAAATGAATACCAAGCTCCAAACAAATACGATACTATCCCAAACACTAAAAGTAAAAGACTTGTATTGCTATTTGTATTTCCAAGCAAAGAAATATATAAAAACAAACCTCCGCATCCAAAAAACACCAACGCAACGATTATTATAGTGGTCCAAATATATGAAACATATTCGCGCTTTATCTTTCCATTAAAAAGATCTTTCTTCAAAAGTACACCGCCTTTCTTTATTTTCATTATACCACAAAAGTTATATAAGTTCAATATATTCTTATAAGTCTCAGGTTCAAGTCCAAAAGGTTCAAGAAAAGGTGCAATGGTGAAAGGGGGTTGTTTTTTACCCCCTAAAAACACGAAAAGCCCTTGAAAATCAAGGACTTTTGTGTTAGGGTGCAAAATTGTTACCCCATTATGTGCTTGGAGCTTAAAATGACAACTCTGCAATTTTATCACATAACCGCGATGGGCTCCAGCTTTTCGATGAGTTTCATCATGCGAGGATTTTCCTGCAAATGTGCATATTTGCTCTTTCTTAAATATTTCAAAAGCAAACCGCATTGATTTTCGGTATGATTCTTATATGCATCCTTTACAGACAGCTCAACCTTGTTCACCATAAATGCCGTATACATACCATCTTTACGGTTATCGTATTTAACTGCATGTTCCGCAGCTTTTTCAAGACAGGTAAACAGATTGCCTTCTTCATTGAGCTTTAGGTAACTGTCTGCTATTTCCCTATAGCAGTGCGAAATTCTTTCATGATAAAACCCAAAATTCCCGTCGGAATACAGTAAGTTAAAGCAATCAATTACAAATTCAAATGCTTTTATACGATCCACCAAGGAATAATTTCCCTTCCAACACATAATACAAGTGTTGCCCCAAATCATATCAACAAGGCTTTGAATGTTTGACTGGCAAAGTTCGACTGCCTCATCACCTTCAAGAAATCGCGGCATCATCTGATTCGCAGTAATTGCGTAACTGTAAGCCATTTGGGCATATTTTTTTGCAGATTCAGCGTCGCCCTTAGCAAAATAGTAAGTAAAACTCAGACATTGGATAGCGCCGCCCCGTAGTGAATTATCGGTGGATTCAGCCAGTATTCTTTCTCCATACTCGATGATTTCATCGGCATATTCCTTTTCATTGTCTGCATCTAAAGCATACATCAAGCTATGAATAACAGACAAATCATTCGGAAATTCCTTCTTGGCTTCTCGCCACAAATCAACTCGCTCCGAGGTTTTTCCCGCTCGAAACAGTTCTGCATCTTTGTCACTGTATTCACTCAGTTTCTTTTCTTTTTCAATTTTGCCGACGCCAAGAAGGTCATCAATATTTACATTGTAGTAGGATGCGATTGCAGGCAAAAGAGTAATATCCGGATACCCCTCGTCGCGTTCCCATTTGGAAACCGCTTGGGTAGTAATTCCAAGATGCATAGCCAAATCTTCCTGTGTGTTTCCTTTCTCTTTGCGCAACTTTTTTAGTTGTTCACTCAAAAAGATGTTCATTTTGTTCCTCCAAAATAAAGTAACAAGCGCTTGTTGTGATTATATTATAACAAAGAACAAATGAAATTACAATAACCGCATTGTTTAGTTATAGTTGTTTTTATAAACGATTAGTTGAATATTGAACTCAAAAATACCGGAGGTTCGAGTACAAAAGGTTCATGAAAAGGTGCAATGGTGAAGAATGTTTGTTTTCATCCATAAAAACACAAAAAGCCCTTGATTTCAAGGGCTTTGAGGTTTTAGTGAAGTTTTGGCTACGCCAAAGTGATGCTATGCTTCGCATAGTGATGTTGCTCACTCTGTTCGCAGTAATGTGATGTGTTCCTAATCACGTGCCGAAGGCACACTTCACGCGCGAAGCGCACATCACTTCCGAAGGAAACATCACGTTCCACTTGCGGAACACATCGTTGAAAAAAGCCTAACGCATTTGCGTTAGGCTTTTTTCTGAGTTAACCCAACAATTTCGAACCTTAATACAATGGTAAAGTTCCTGTCAATTCGTCTGCAATATCGGCAGGCAGAGGCTCTAACGCAAGACAAGTTTTAGTGGGTATCCCATGAAATTCTGTCATTCCCGCATCAGTGATAACGGATGCGATAATCCCTCTTTCTTCTGCTTTCTTAGCTATATCCAACAGTGCTTCCTCAGAATCCACGTAAACACAAACCTTTGCACAACCATACATAAACCAATCAGACAACGGAGAGCTTGGCTTGTCAGTA
>JAFUJB010000007.1 GCA_017473865.1 Clostridia bacterium
AGTTACTGCATATCCATTTTCAACGAAATACCATTGACCGTCTACAAGTCTCCATCCGTTTTCCGTATAGTAGAAATAGCCGTCTCCGGTAATATATGCAAGACCTACGCTGTCTTCTACAAAGCCGTTTGTTACCATAGCACCCGTTTCGGATAAGTAACACCAGCCTACACTATCAGCTCTCCACGTATTTGTTACAGCATAGCCGTTTTCAACATAGTACCAAGTTCCGTAGTAGTCAACCCATCCGGTCGTATCATAGTAGAAGTATCCGTTTTTTGTAATATATGCCCAACCAACGCTGTCTCTTACGAATGCATCGATTACCCATTTGCCTTCTTCGTCGAGGAAACACCAGCCTGTACTGTCTTCTCTCCAGTCATTTGTTACAGCATAGCCGTTTTCAATGTAGTACCACGTTCCGTAGTAGTCTACCCAGCCGGTTGTATCATAATAGAAATAGCCGTTTTTTGTTATGTATGCCAAACCTACGCTATCTTTTACGAATGCGTCGATCACCCATTTGCCTTCTTCGTCAAGGAAGCACCAGCCTGTGCTGTCTTCGCGCCAGTCGTTTGTTACTTTTTCGTCGTTTTCGTAGTAGTACCAGGTATCGTCTTCAAACTGCCAACCGTTTTTCTTAGGCAACAACTCGCCATAATATGTATCGCAAATCTCACATTTTGCTTTTTCTGTTGTTGTAGCTGTTCCACCGGTATGTTCTGCCTTGTCTGTTGTATCATCACAGTCGTTACACTTTCTCCAGTGTTCTGTTGAGCTTGTTGTCCATTCAGCCGAATAATCGTGTGCTTTAAGTTCGCCGTATTCAAACGTGCCACTCAACACAACGCCACATACTGAACAACTCTTATTGTATACTGCCTTTTCTGTACATGTTGCTCCACTTACTAGATATTTTTCATCTGCTTTGTTTGTAGCCGTATGGCCTAAAGGTTCACCGTATTCAAATGTTTCTATAAGTTTTGCTTCACATACTGAGCAACTCTTATGGTATATTGCCTTTTCGGTACACGTGGCTGCAATTACAAAATATTTTTCATCTGCTTTATTTGCAGGTGTATGATCTAAAAACTCTCCGTATTCGAATGTGCCTTCTACTACTGCTTCACATTCTGAGCAGCTCTTTTTATATACCGCTTTTTCTGTACACGTTGCTCCGCTTACGAGATATTTTTCATCTGCTTTTTCTGTAGGTCTGTGTCCTGAAAAATCACCATATTCAAATGTTTCGCTAAGCTTTGCTTCGCACGCTGAGCAGCTCTTGTTGTACACTGCTTTTTCTGTGCAAGTTGCTTCACTTACAAGATATTTTTCATCTGCTTTTTCTGTAGGTTTGTGTCCTAAAGGCTCACCATATTCAAATGTTTCGCTAAGCTTTGCTTCGCACACTGAGCAAGTCTTATTGTATACTGCTTTTTCTGTACATGTTGCACCGCTTACGAAATATTTTTCATCTGCTTTTTCTGTAGGTTTGTGTCCTAAAGGTTCACCATATTCAAATGTTTCGCTAAGCTTTGCTTCGCACACTGAGCAGCTCTTATTGTATACTGCTTTTTCTGTACATGTTGCTCCGCTTACAAGAAATTTTGACTCTGACTTTTCGGATATATCAGCATATAATCTTTCGGCGCTTTCTAATTCTGAATTGTCGTAGGTAATAGATATTTTACTCCAACTATTTGAACAACAGTTATAATAAACAGTTGTTAATCTGCTACAATTGCTAAACGCCCCCTCGCCTATACTTGTTACACTTTCGGGCAGCGTTATGCTTGCCAAGTTACTGCAATAAAAAAATGCATAATTACCTATGCTTGTTACACTATTAGGGATTTTTATACTTGTCAAACTGCTGCACTTAAAAAATGCACTATCACCCAGGCTTGTGACACTGTCAGGGATCGTTATGCTCGTCAAACTTCTGCAATAGCTAAATGCCCCATTGCTTATGTTTGTTACAGGATATCCGCCGAGAGTTGCAGGGATTATATATGATCCCGAAACCGACGTGTTGCAGTCGGTTATCGTTGCTTCGCCGTTTGAAACGGTGTAGGTTAAATAACCATCGGTTGCAGCGTCCGCTGACACTGTGCCGAACAATAACGCTGTTAATACCATTCCGAGGGATAATACAATTAATACTGTCTTTTTCATTTTATATCTCCTTTTTGGATTGGCAAAAAGATATGAACGTATGCATACATTTTAATGTTTATAATACAAAAAGTCAATATCCTTTCTTGGTGCGCTGATTGTTTGTTTTTCTCTCCTCACGTCAAGAACGGGCGAATAACATTTACGCTTCGTTTTACAAAATAAAAATGCTATATACGGGAAGATCCCATATATAGCATTTATCTATTATTTGAAGTATTCTACGCCGGAAAGGAATATCTTCTGGTCCTGTTCGCCGGGAACGTTGATCGCAACGCCGTTGCCGATACGTTCGCTGTGCGCCATCTTACCGAGAATTCTGCCGTCGGGGCTTGTAATACCCTCGATCGCATAGGTCGATGCGTTGGGGTTGAACGTAATATCCATCGTGGGATTGCCCTTTTCATCAACGTACTGAGTTGCGATCTGTCCGTTTTCTGCCATCTGTCTGATAAATTCTTCCGATGCCATAAATCTGCCTTCGCCGTGGCTGATCGGTACTGTGTGTACGTCGCCCGTATTTACGTTCGCAAACCAAGGCGATTTAACCGACGAGATTCTCGTCTGTACCATCTGCGACTGGTGTCTGCCTATTGCGTTAAACGTCAACGTGGGGCTGTTATCGTCCATTGTATCCATTATCTTACCGTAGGGCAAAAGTCCCGATTTAACAAGCGCCTGGAAGCCGTTACAGATACCGAGCATAAGACCGTCGCGGTTTTCGAGAAGGTTCGTTACCGCTTCCTTAACCATGGGGTTACGGAGTACAGCGGTAATGAATTTGCCCGAACCGTCGGGTTCGTCACCGCCCGAGAAACCGCCGGGGATCATCATGATCTGGCTGTTGTTTATCTTTTCTGCGAGTTCTTTGATGGACTGTGTAAGAACATCGGAATTAATGTTACGGAGTACGAATATTTCTGCCTCAGCCCCCGCCCTTTCAAACGCTCTTGCCGTGTCGTATTCGCAGTTTGTGCCGGGGAATACGGGAATAATTACGCGGGGCTTTGCAACCTTAATAGCAGGTCTTGCAACGTTTCTTTGTGTATATGCAAACGTTTCCGTAGCTTCCTTGCCGATGCCCTTTGCTTCTGTCGGGAATACCTTTGTCAAAGGCGCTTCCCAAGCTTCTTTAAGCTCTTTTACGCAGATTGTTTCGCCATTAAGCTTGATAACTGCTTCTGCAGTTGTCTTACCGAGGTATTTGCCCTCGATTTCTCCATCAGTTTCAACGATGAATGAGCCATACTTGGTTGCAAGAAGCTCTTTCATATCTTCGTTTTGAGCAAATTCAAATCCGATTTCGTTACCGAAAGTCATCTTTGCGATACCTTCTGCGATACCGCCGAATCCCAATGTATAAACTGCCTTTGCCTTCTTATCAGCAATAAGCGAGTGAATATAAGTAAATACCTTCTTTACGGAATCGAATACAACAACACCGTTTTCGTCATACTCGGGAGTAATTACGTATACCTTGCTGTCTGCCGATTTAAACTCGGGAGTCGTAATGTTCTGAAGTTTTGTTGCCGCGCAAGCAAACGAAACAAGTGTAGGAGGAACGTCAATGTTTTCAAAAGTACCGCTCATACTGTCCTTACCGCCAATTGCTGCAAGTCCGAGTTCTGTCTGCGCCTTGAATGCGCCGAGCAATGCCGCGAAGGGTTTGCCCCATCTTTCAGGCTTATTATTTGTTCTTTCAAAATATTCCTGGAACGTGAGATAGCAATCTTCGAAAGGTACACCTGCCGCAACCATTCTCGAAACGCTTTCTGTTACTGCGTAGAGAGCGCTGTGGTAGGGGCTGTTCTCTGCTATCATGGGGTTATAGCCATACGCCATAACCGATACTGTATTTGTTTCTCCCTTGAGTACGGGCAGCTTTGCCGCCATATACTGAGGAGCTGTAGACTGTGTTTTACCTCCGTAAGGCATAACAACGCTGCCTGCGCCGATTGACGAGTCAAAACGGCTTACAAGGCCTCTCTGCGAGCATACGTTGAGGTCGTTTACAAGCGATACAAAGCTTTCTTTTACACTTGTTTTCGCATGTTTTGTTGCAGAAACACCGAAGATATTTTCTGCATTTGCCTTTTCAACTGCAATCTGAGTATGCTTTTCAGCGCCGTTTGAGTTAAGAAATTCACGGGAGAGGTCAACTGTTGTCTTACCATTCCAATGCATTCTGAGGCGTTTTTCTTCCGTTACCCTTGCAACTACCGTCGATTCGAGGTTTTCTTTAAGGGCAAGCTGCATAAACTTTTCTGCGTCCTTTGCTCTGACAACAACAGCCATTCTTTCCTGTGATTCGGAAATTGCAAGCTCTGTGCCGTCAAGACCTTCGTACTTCTTCGGTACTTTGGAAAGGTCAATATCAAGACCGTCGGCAAGTTCACCGATTGCAACAGAGATACCGCCTGCACCGAAGTCGTTACAACGGCGGATAAGTGTTGTAGCTTCTTTTGAACGGAAAAGTCTCTGGAGTTTTCTTTCTTCGGGGGGGTTACCCTTCTGGACTTCCGCACCGCACTTAACGAGCGATTCGGTTGTATGAGCCTTGGACGAGCCCGTTGCACCGCCGCAACCGTCGCGTCCCGTTCTGCCGCCGAGGAGTACGACTACGTCCCCGTCTTCGGGAACTTCTCTTATTACATTTTCAGCGGGTGCTGCACCTACTACAGCACCGATCTCAAGTCTCTTCGCAACGTAGTTGGGATGATAAATCTCATTAACGCTGCCCGTAGCAAGACCGATCTGGTTACCGTAAGAGCTGTATCCGTTTGCCGCGCCCGTCGTTATCTTTGCCTGAGAGAGCTTTCCGGGTATGGTTTCGCTTACTTTCTTTCTGGGGTCAGCAGCGCCCGTTACACGCATTGCCTGATATACGTACGATCTTCCGGAAAGGGGGTCACGGATTGCGCCGCCGAGACAGGTTGCCGCGCCGCCGAAAGGCTCGATTTCTGTAGGATGGTTATGTGTTTCGTTCTTGAACATCAAGAGCCAATCCTCTTCCTTGCCGTCGATTTCAGCCTTGATCTTAACAGAACAAGCGTTAATCTCTTCGGATTCGTCAAGATTCTTGAGTATTCCCTTTTTCTTAAGATATTTTGCCGCCAAAGTGCCTATATCCATAAGCGTCATAGGCTTTGTTCTGCCTACGTATACTTCTTCGCGGGCTGCGAGGTAGTCTTTATATGTATCTGCTATAAATGAATCCTCTATTTTTACTCCGTCAATGTGAGTAAGGAACGTTGTATGACGGCAGTGGTCTGACCAATATGAGTCGATAAGACGGAGTTCTGTCAGAGTGGGATCTCTCTTTTCTTCGTCTCTGAAATGTTTGACGCAGAATTCTACGTCATCTTCGTCCATTGCAAGAGCATATTTTGCGATAAAGCCCTTGAAATCAGGTCTTGTCATTGCTGTAAATCCGTCGATGGTGGGCACCATATCGGGCATTTCGTGCTTGTCCTCCAAGGATGCAGGCATCTCAAATGAGGCTTCGCGGCATTCTACGGGGTTAATGATGTATTTTTTAATACTTGCAAATTCTTCATCCGATATTTCGCCCGAAAGAATGTATATCTTCGCTGTCTTTACGATGGGTCTGTCGCCCTGCGTAAGAATCTGGATACACTGAGAGCATGAGTCTGCGCGCTGGTCAAACTGACCGGGCAGGTATTCAACCGCAAACACTCTTTCTTTTTCGCTATATTCTATTCCGTCAGCCGCGATATCTGTCTGCGGCTCGGAAAAAATGGTATACTTTGCCTTTTCAAATATCTCTTCGCTGATACCTTCAACGTAGTATCTGTTGATAAATCTGACACCTTCAAGTCCGCTTATCATCAAATTTTCGCGAAGATCTCTCTTTACGCTTTCCGCTTCAATGCGGTATCCCTGTTTTCTTTCTACAAAAACTTTGAAAACACTCATTTTAAATCTCCCTCGGTCATTCCGTCTTTTTCGTTATATTTTTTCAGAACAACAGTAGCTATGCTTCCGCATAGTTCTCTGTCGCTTCTAACTTTTACGTAAATAAAATTGTCTGTGTGTCCGACGTTATATCCGTCTTTATAAGTTTCAAACAAGACACTTAACTCAGTCTGTTTTTCTATAAAGCCTTCAATACATCTCTTCTTCATTTCCGATGCAAGCGTCTGCATTTCCCTATGGCGTTTGTCTTTTGTTTCAGAGTCAATTTGCCCTGCCATTATCGCCGCCTCGGTATCCGGTCTTATCGAATATGAAAAAATATGGCTGTTAAGTATTTCAAGAGAATCGATGAATTTCAGTGTATTATCGTGGTCTTCTTCGCTTTCATTCGGGAACCCTACGATGAAATCCGAACCGAAAGTTACGTTCGGAATCTTTTCACGCATATAACTTACCGCTCTTTCGATCATTTTCGTGTTGTAACGTCTCCTCATCGCATTGAGCGTTCTGTCCGTTCCGCTCTGCAATGAAAGATGATAATGCGGCATCGGTTTTTTTAGTTCAGCCAATCGATCGATTATCCTGTCTTTCAGATATGCGGGTTCAATCGAACCGAGCCTTATTCTTTCAAGCCCATCGACGTTTTCAAGCTCTTCGAGCAGGTCGATCAGACTGTACGGCGTTCCTTCGCCGTATGCTGCCGTTTCTATTCCGACAAGCACGATCTCCTTGTATCCGTTTGCAACAATGCCTTCGACTTCGCATCTTACGTCTTCAATAGGCTTTGAACGTACTCTGCCTCTCGCCTTCGGTATTATGCAATACGAGCATTTGTTGTTACACCCGTCTTCAATCTTCAAAAATGCTCTCGTCCTGTCCTGTGTTACCGCTTTCATCGGCTCAAAATCTGCCGTAAAAGGATTGCCCACATTAAGTTCCGTTTTTTCATTTTTTGCTCTTTGTGCAAGTTCGATAGCCTTCGAGCAAATGAGCATCTTGTCTGTCGTTCCGCCTATATAGTCGACTCCATCGATCTTCTGAATCTCATCGGAAAACATCTGGCTGTAACACCCGCATACAAGTATTTTTGCATTGGGATTAGATTTCAGAGCCCTCCTGATCATCTGTCGCGACTTACGGTCGCTTTCGGCGGTTACCGTACAGGTGTTTATTATATACACATCGCACTTTTCGGAAAAATCAAGCATCTCAAATCCGTTCTCCGAAAGTCTGTCTGATATAGCTTCACTCTCGTAAAGATTTACTCGACATCCAAGCGTAAAAATTGACGCCTTGTACTTTTTTTCCATCGGTTTCTCCAAAGTATATACTTAATCAATATATTTTAACATTTTTTATTCGTAATGTAAACACCTAAAACACAAATTTATTATAAATATTTTAGTTTTTTACAAAAGTGTAATGCGTGGGCAGTGCCTTCGCATTACACTTTTTGTTTTGTAAACGCCTAAAAAGCGTTTTTAATATATTCATTGTATATATTGCAATTTTTCCTGCTTGGCTGTATAATGTTATTACTATTTAAACGAAAAAGGAATACACCTTAATGCGTACGCTTTTTATAAAAGAAAATGACGCGGGACAAAGACTTGATAAATTTCTGACGAAAACACTCAAGACTCTGCCTCTCTCGCTTATGTACAAGCAAATACGGACTAAAAAAATTAAAGTCAACAGAAAAAGAACCGAGCCGAAATACGTGTTACAGGCAGGAGATACGGTGGAGCTTTTTATTGCAGAAGAATTCTTTGCAAAAAACTCAGACAATTCTGTCCTTTCAACTCTTAAGCCTAATCTCGACATCGTTTATGAGGACAAAAATATATTACTCGTTGACAAACGCCCGGGACTTATCGTTCATTCGGACGACAAAGAGGATTCAAATACCCTTATTAATCATATAAAAGCATATCTTTTTCAAAAAGGCGACTATTGCCCCGAGGACGAGAATTCGTTTGCACCTGCACTTTGCAACCGCATTGACAGAAATACGGGCGGCATTGTTATTGCTGCAAAAAACGCTGAATCATTACGTATTCTTAACCAAAAAATTAAAGACAGAGAGATTACAAAAAAATACCTTCTTGCAGTTCACGGAAAACTTGATAAAAGAAACGGATATTTCAAAAACTATATTCTGAAAGACGAAAAAACAAATACCGTAAGAGTCTACGATAATCGGGTTAAAAACTCGAAAACCGCCGAAACCAAATACAGAGTAATTGAAGAAAAAAACGGACTTTCCCTTATTGAAGCCGAGCTTCTCACGGGAAGAACTCACCAGATCAGAGCACAGTTTTCATACGTCGGGCATCCGCTTCTCGGCGACGGAAAATACGGTATAAACAAAAACGACAGAAAATCGGGTTACAAGTGTCAGGCTTTGTATTCATACAAGCTCGGATTTGATTTTACAACCGAGTCGGGTATTCTTGCATATCTCAAAGGTAAAACCTTTGAAGTAAAAAAAGATAATATATACTTTTTAAGAGAATTTGATTAATCGTATTAACGTGATTTGATTATGCACATTTTGGGTATAAAAAACGGCTATATACAGGAAAAGTCTGTATATAGCCGTTTTAATTTATTTGTGCGGAAGTTCGCCTACGTTTACAAGTATTATATCATCTCCGATTTTGTCTATCTTGCACCAAGGAATATACACTCCCTCGCACTTGCCAAACAGACTTATTTTTCCGTCTCCCTGCGCTATAAGCGACAATATTTTCCCATCGCATACGTTAAACTCAACGTCAATTACACACCCCAGTCTTCTCCCGTCGCATATATTGATTACTTCTTTGTTACGCAAATCTGCAATACAACATCTTTCAAGCATATATCATTCTCCCTTGAGTTTTTTATTATTAGATCTATACGGTGTGTGGGCGAAGCCCACATACCGTTCTTGTTTGTTACGCAAACCTGCTATACAACTTCTTTCAAGCATATATATCATTCTCCCATAACTTTTTTATCATTATATGCCCAAAAAACGCAATCAAGAACCAAAAAGCGTATTTAAAATATAGAAATATAAGCACGAAGGAGTGTGGGCATAGCTCACACTCCTTCTGTTGTTTATTACATAATGTCCGGCGACCAGTTGTCATTGCTGGCTGTCAAAATTGCATCTCTGTTTTTAAATTCAAATAACTCTATCTCAGGTGTTTCAAATTGCTTTTTTGCACACTTCTCCATACATTTAAAACTCCTTTTCTTTAGCAATACATATATGGTATCACACTTTATTGTAAAAATCAATAAAAATAACAATTATCTATAAAATTATGCAGATCAATCCGCCCGATCCCTCGTTTATCAGTTTTTGCAAGGTGTCGCCAAACTTCAGTCTTGCCTCATGCGGTATTTGTGAAAGCTTGCTGTTCAGCCCTTCATTTATTAAGTCATAAAGGCTTGTGCCAAACATATTTGATTCCCACAGCTTGCTCGGATCTTCTTCAAATCCTCTGAGCATAAATTTTACAAGCTCTTCCGACTGTTGTTCGGTGCCTACAATTGGGTTGATCTCGGTCTGTATTGTTGCTTTTATCATATGCAAAGACGGAGCTGAAGCTTTAAGTTTTACGCCGTATGCCCCCTGCTGTTTGGTTATTTCGGGATCTTCAAGCCTCATATCCTCAAGTGATGGCGTAACAATACCATACCCCGTTTCGTTTGCATCCTTAAGCGCCTGCTCGACTTTTTTGTATTCTTTTCTGATATCAGACAGCTCGATCATCTGAGAAATAAGTTGTTCTTCATTTTCAATTTCAAGCTCTGTCAATTCACCTAACGTCTGATAAAAAAGTCCTTCGGGCAGTTCAAGACCAACATCCGCCCTTCCCTTGCCAAGATCAATATTTAATACGTTACTTTTTTCTACATATTCACACTCGGTCATATCCGAAAAAGCATCTCTGATATCGCCTGTTTTAGAAATATTTTCTGCTGATGAAAGTACACTTTCCGTTATGCTTTTTCTGATCTTATGTTCATTATCAAGCGCAAACACCCAAGACGGTAGTTTTACGCTAATCTCTTTTACAGGAAATTCATAGAGCATCATTTCCAATATGCCTTCAATGTCCGTTTTGTCGAGTGTAAGACAGTTTATCAGTGCTACGGGAGCGCCGTATTTTTCCTCAAGCTCGTATGCAAGTTTTTCGCTTTCGGAGGCTTCCGGTGTCGCTGAATTCAGCACGATTACAAAGGGTTTCTTAGTCTTTTTCAGCTCGTCAACTACTCTTTGCTCTGCTTCAATATATGAATTTCTGGGTATTTCGCCTACAGTTCCGTCGGTTGTTACGAGTACGCCTATCGTCGAATGGTCGTTTATTACCTTTCTTGTACCCATTTCCGCCGCTTCACCAAAGGGCATAGGGCTTTCGCTCCAAGGAGTATTGACCATTCTTGCATTTCCCTCTTCAATGTGTCCCATTGCATCGGGTACGATAAATCCGACACAGTCTACCATCTTTACCCTTGCAGAAAGCGTATCGCCTATCCTTATTCCTACCGCATTTTCAGGCACAAACTTAGGTTCTGTAGTCATTACGGTCTTTCCTGCCGCACTCTGTGGCATCTCGTCTTTCGCACGGTTAAGCTCGTTCACATCGCTTATTGCGGGTAGGACCGCATTCTCCATAAACTTTCTTATGAAAGTTGATTTTCCCGTCCTTACAGGCCCTACTACTCCAATATAGATATCACCGTTCGTCCTCTTTGCAATATCGCTGTATATGCTCTTATCCGTCATACCAAAATTCCTCTTTCAGATTTTTTGTTTTGGTAAAGCCTATGCCTGTTCTGTCTGTTTTATGACAAATAACTTGCAAATCTGCCCTACCGCCACAAAGGCGGCGACTATTCTTAGCCTTTACGAAATCAAAAAAAGAACAGTTGGCTTTTACACCAACCGTTTTTTTGAAGCAAATCTATTTAAATAAAAACTCAAAATGATTTTGGCAACACAATGCATAGTTAACCACTATGTTCTTTTTATTCTCAATCAACAATATCATAGCACAATAAATAAGAGGTTTCGTTGTAAATAAAATCAAACGCACATAAATTATTATTTTTGTTAAATTCCTTACTCACAACACACCACGAAATCTTCTTCAGAGAAAGTTTCGATGTTTCTGACCACACATAATCGCCAGCATTATTATATTCACTAATTGCCTGGTCGAGTAAATAAGAACTAGTATATCTAACCCTATATTTAGAAGTATCTCCTCTTCCCTTAACTCCAATTTGTACAATGTGCAAAGCATTCTCTTTAATAATGAAATCAATGACTGCATCATCTAAATGTTCTGAAAAAACATAGTCTGCATCTTTATAAAGTCCTTTTTCGTTACGAGCCTTTTCTAAACTGTAGTAATATCCATCAATAGTCTGACATGAACTAAACACAAAAACACATACTATTAACAATGCTATGAAAAACTTTTTTTCATAATATAGTCCCCATTTATAAATGATTTTTTCTTTTTTAAAAGATTTGTTTCTCTTTTCTTGCCCTTAATTACCACAAATATTTTTGTCAAGATACGCCCGGAAGTGCGGATGAAAACGCCTCTAAAAATTTCGGTCATCATTTTTCCTTTAATAAATAATTAGAATCATTATTCATTTTTTAGTGTTGTTAAGCTCTTTTGAAATGCGCTGAATATAACTTTTGTTTATGCTTAAATGGTCTAACTTTTTCAATTCCGCGTCATTAAATTCACCTAAAGAAAATCTTTCGAGATACGGCTTAATAAATTTGCTATCATGTTCAATCAAATACTTAGCACCTTGCTCAAAAAAGTTCCAATCGCTATTTTCAATAAGACTCTTATAAATTATTACTAATTGTTCACTATAATTTTTATGCTCGTTTCCATAGCCGATAGCAACCGGCGTATCGTTATGTATGAAACAGATCACTTTACTTTTATATAGATAAAACTCAATGCCACTCTCGACCCTTTTCTCAAAACGATCATTAATAATCATTTGATTTCCGTCCATCTCAAAAGAATTAGCCAATAAATTATCACTGGAATTATATTCTAAAATGCACTTTCCTTTATAAAACAATTTATTATTCGTAATTTCAAAAACTTTTCTTTCTAATAGATTGCTGTCAATACGTTTAATTACTGTTTTTTTGGTGTTTGCAGTAAACTCCTCACTTTCAGAAATGTTGTGTGTTTTTGAAGTACGTATGTTAATCCCTTTTATACAAGACACAGGAAAAACCAATGTCTTAACAAAAACCATAACAAAAATAATAACTATAACCAAAAAGAAACGAACTGCTTCTTTTATTTTTTGATCTTGTGTCTTTTGTTTTATTCTTTGTTTTTTGTTTTGTATGTTTTGTATTGCTTTCTTCTTATCAGATTTATTAAATATAGCGTGTGATATAAGCAGCACCGAACCTGTGATGGTGTCTAACAAAAAATTTTTTATTCCAAATAAAAAATCCAGATTATTTATAGATTGCTCAAAATTTACCCATTCAACGCTATATTTATCTACAAGCAATGAATATTCTTTTGATAATTTAAAATCATAATGACTGCTTATCAATAATAGCAATACAAGGACAAGAGCAACAATATATCCTTTGCTATTGCGGAATATATTTTTTTCTTTTGTCGCGCAAATAATATATATAACAACCCACATTAAAACTGTAACAAAATCACGAAGATATACTATATTTTCGTGTAAAATAAAAGTCATGGACAACACTATAATATCAAACAAAATTTGCGTTGCACAAATAAGCAGTATTCTTTTTAGCTCGATTTTTTTACTGAACTTTTCATGCGGCGAAAAAGAGTCAACAGAAAACAAATCTTTTTCCTTGTCAATTGAAAAAACCAGGAAAAGAGAAAAAAGCAAGTAAAAAATCAGATTTATAACAATAGCAAAAACTGAAAAAGACCCGTTTATTTCAACAATGTGTTTTGGGTATAGATTACAAACCCCAAACGATACATTTAACATAATCAAAACTAAAACATTTTTCATAAATAGTCCCCATTCATTAGTCTTTTTCTACAAAAATAAAATTTACATATATACTTGAGATAACATCGTCACATCTATTTTTGATTGTGCGGTTTGTTCACCGCTTAAACTATCATAAATATAGTACACCTTGGTCAAACCGGCATGCTCATATCGCGATAACAGCGGTACTTGAAAGCAGGGGCTGAAAATTATCGATAATGTTTATTTAAAAGAGTTTATAAGTCATGGTATCTGACAACAATTTGTTTATAGCATCATCATATTGCGAAGGAGCAACTACCAAATATGCTTTGTTTTGATACACAACAACAAGTCTATAGACGAACATCCCTTTAGAAGAACTCAAACGCTTATTATCGTTATCAGTACTCAGTGGGAGTTCTTTTTTATAGCTGTTTTGTCTTGTTACGTTTATATAATATTTTAATGCAGAATCGGAGTCAACAAATTCGTAAGCAAAAATTTCAAATTCCAGTTCATTTGAAAGTAATTTCATTCCCCAAAAATCTTTATAAGATAAATCCTTTAAATATTTATCTTTGTCCGGCGAAGTATACCTTTCAATCGTTAAATCGGATTGTTCAGTAGGGATTAATCGTTCACACTCATTAATATTTTGAAAAATAAAGTATTCACTAGGTGAAAAATATTTTAACATGTATATTATAAACCCAACGATGAATATAAAAATTATACTTGCACACACTAATATAATTATAAAAGATTTTTTGTGCTTTTTCATTTTAAGGCCTCTTTCATTAAATCATAAGAAATTCAACTTCTTTTCCCAAATCATTAGGTCAGGATTTTTATAAATCAAAATACTCTTTATGACTAATATTATACGATGTCACTATTACTCTATCACAAATGGCTATAAATGTAAAGAATATTATACTTGACTTTGTCAAGTATGACTTGCATGTCCGTTTTTACCTTTTAAAAATTTGTTTCTGTGCTCGTACCTTTAAATAACCACAAATATTTTTGTCAACACGTGCCGGAGTCGACATTCAAAACAGAACCGGTTGCCCCCTGTTTTTTTAATTATAGCATTTTTTGTATTAGTTGCAAATAAAGGCTATACACGGGCTCCGCCCGTGTATAGCCTTTATTGTTTTTCAACAAAAAAGTCTGCGGATATTTCTCACAGACTTTTTATAACCGTATTATTTTAAGACTCTCTCAAAACGTCTTCCCACAATTTCTCGTAGTACGAACGGATGCTCGAATCGAGATCGTGGAAGTACTGCGTTTTGGGTTTATCCGCTTCAGCGGGATAGAGTATCTTGTTATCTTTCAATGAATACTCTTCATTTGTCAGAACTGCCTTATTGGGTGTTGCATAGCAGATATATTCTGCATTTGCAAGTGCAACCTCAGGCTCAAGAAGGAAGTTTATATACATTAATGCGGCTTCATAGTTCTTTGCGTTTTCAGGGATACATATTGAATCAACAAAGATGTTCGTTCCCTCTTTGGGATAAACGAACTCGAGATCGTCGTTAATGTCTTTCATCGTCAGAAAGTCGCCTGCATAGTAGGGGGCGAGAGCGGCATTTCCCGCTTCCATCTTGTTGAATACTTCGTCCATTACTCTGCCCTGAAGCACTTTGTTCTGCTCCTTGAGCTTATTTGCAGCTCTGTCCCATTCAGCCTTGTCTGTTGTGTTCAGATCAATGCCGAGCAAGAACTGCGCAATTGCAAATGAGTCTCTGGGATTGGAGAACGTGAGTATATTGTCCTTGTATTTTTCGTCCCACATTGCACTCCAGCTTGTCGGCGCTTCTTCCACCATTTCGGTGTTATAGATAAGTCCGACCATTCCTACGCTGTAGGGTACGGAATATTCATCGTTTTCATCAAAATACAAGTTCTTGTATTCATCAAGGATGTTCTTGTAGTTGCTTATCTTCGAATAGTCGATTTTTTGGAGCATATTTTCACTTATAAGTCTCTGTATCATATAGTCCGAAGGGATAACTATATCGTATGATACGGCTTCACTCTTCATTTTCGCATACATTGACTCGTTACTGTCATACGTGCTGTAGTTGACTCTTATGCCCGTTACCTTTTCAAACGCCTTGTTTACGTGAAGCGAGCCTTCGCTTCCGTCAGATATATATTCGCCCCAATTGAAAACATTTAACGTCGTTCCCGCATACTCCTGAGTATACGTTCCTTCGAGGTTTTCAACGGTATCGTTTACCGAACCGCACGATGCGAAACAAAACATAGAAACACACATTACAAGTGCGAGAATCGTTGCTGTTATCTTTTTCATCTGATTTCTCCTTTTGCCTTTCTTTCGGATCTTTCTTGAACGATATTGATTACTATAAGTAACACAAGTATCGTTACAAATATTAGTGTTGACAATGCGTACATATCGGGTTTTACCGTCTTTTTCGTCATCGCAAAAATCTTGAGCGGTAACGTCTGAAAATCGGCGCCCGTCGTATAGTAGCTTATTACAAAATCGTCAAGTGAAAGTGTAAACGCCATCAATGCACCCGAGATGATACCGGGTGTGATCGCGGGAAATACTACTTTGAAAAACGATTTTATGGGCGTACATCCCAAGTCTAGCGCCGCCTCATACAAGTGCTCATCGGTCTGTCTTAGCTTCGGCAGAACGTTGAGTATTACGTATGGCAGGTTAAACGTTACGTGCGATATAAGCAGTGTCGTAAAGCTGAGATACTCGGAAAGTCCGAGAAGTCTGCCCGCAAATACGAACAAAAGCATAAGCGACACGCCCGTTACGATATCGGGGTTCATCATGGGGATGTTCGTTACGGTATTCATCGTCGTATAGAGAAATTTACTTCTCATTTTGTAAAGCCCTACTGCCGCAACTGTACCAAGCACCGTTGCAATGAGAGAGGACAGTACCGCCAAAATCAAAGTATTTGACAGTGATTCGATTATGTCGCTCTTTGAAAAGAGCTCCTGATACCATTTCAGCGAAAATCCGGTGAATACAGACGTACTCTTGGATTCGTTAAAACTGAAAAACACCATTATAAGCAAGGGAGCGTAAAGCAGGACGTATACGCAGAAATTAAATATCCTTCCAAACGTCTTCATATAACCATACCTCCCTCTTCGTCAGAAAACTTGTTCATTATCGCCATGCTGATTATTATCATAACCATAAGAACGAGGGACAGAGATGCTCCGAGATTATAGTTATAAGCCGACTGCATCTGTCTTTCAATAGCATCGCCCACAAGCATTATCTTACCACCGCCAAGCTTCTGGCTGATATAGAAAGTGCTTACGGATGGCACGAATACCATCGTTATTCCCGAAACAACTCCGGGAAGACTGAGGGGCATTATTACCCTGCGAAGCTTGTTAATTCCGTTACATCCAAGGTCTTCTGCCGCTTCAAGAAGCGAGGGCTCTATCTTCGACATTACCGTATATATAGGCAGTATCATATAAGGCAGATAATTGTATACCATACCAAATATAACAGCCCCCGGTGTGCCGATCATTTTTACAGGCTCGATGCCCACCATACCGAGAAGATTGTTTATAAGTCCGTTTCTTTCAAGAATATTCATCCACGAATACGTGCGGATAAGTAGGTTCATCCACATCGGAAGCATTACAAGCATCATCTGCAATCTTCTTGATTTTTCGCTCTGTCTGCTGAGGAAATACGCAAAAGGATAGCTTATAAGCAAAGCTATGACTGTTGCAAGAACGGAATACCATATTGAAGTAAAAAATATGTCGTTATATTCGCCGAGTTCAAGTATATTGTCAAAAGTAAATGCGCCGCTCTTGTCGGTAAATGCATAGTACGCCACTATAAATAGCGGTACTACGATAAATATTACCGACCACACGGTATATGGCGCATTAAGAGCTATACTGCCGTACGAGTTTCTCTTCTTCATTCTTCTACCTCGTCAGGCTCGCTCATTCTGTCCATTTCGTCGCTGTACGAGCTGTAGTCGCCGTACTTGCCCGAATATTTCGATTTCTTCATTACGTGGATGGCGTCCGGCTCAATATAAAGTCCGACTGTATCCCCTACTTTACTTTCGTCTGTTGTCTGTATCATCCATTTAAAGCCTTCAACGTCAATAATTATTTCAAAGTGTACGCCCCTGAAAAGTACCGATGTTACTTTACCTACAAGCATTCCCTTGTCAACCGGCACTATATCAACGTCCTCAGGTCTTATTACTACGTCAACAGGCTCATTTTTCTCAAATCCCTTGTCAAGACACTGGAACGTCTTGCCTACAAGAGATACTTTATAGTCTTCAAGCATATTACCGTCAATTATATTGGATTCTCCTATAAAGTCGGCTACAAACGCATTCTGAGGCTCGTTATATATATCAATAGGAGTACCTATCTGCTGAATTTTACCTTCGTGCATAACGACAACTGTATCTGAAAGAGACAGAGCCTCCTCCTGATCGTGCGTTACGTATATAAATGTTATTCCCAGCTTTCTCTGTATGTTCTTAAGCTCGTTCTGCATATCCTTACGCAGCTTCAAATCCAAAGCGGCAAGCGGTTCGTCAAGCAAAAGTACTTTAGGCTCGTTTATTACCGCTCTTGCAATCGCAACTCTCTGCTGCTGACCGCCCGAAAGTTTTGCAACGCTTCTCTTTTCAAATCCCTGCAAGTTTACGAGTTTGAGCATTTCTTTTACTCTTCTGTCAATCTCTTTTTCGGGCATCTTGCTTACTCTGAGTCCGAACGCTATATTGTCATATACGTTATAGTTCGGGAAAAGCGCATATCTCTGGAATACCGTATTAACGGGACGTTTGTATGGCGGTACGCCCTTCTCTGATTTTCCGTCAAAAAAAACATCCCCCGCGTGCGGTTGAATAAAGCCGGCAATTATTCTGAGGGTAGTGGTCTTTCCGCAACCGGACTGCCCCAAAAGCGTAACAAACTCTTTGTCCTTTATGGACAAATTAAGGTCGTCTAGCACTTTTTCGCCGTCAAATTCTACGGTGATGTTCTTGAGTTCAATAATATTCTTCTGTTCCATTTTTTGCATCCCCCTTTGCGGTAAAGACCGCGTACAGCTTTCTTAGATAAGCTCTGCGCGAACCCCATATCGGGCTAACCGATGCCCCCGCAAAGAGTTTGTTACAGATATATATACGCTTTGCTCTTTCGCTCAGCTTAAACATAACTGCAGCACTCGGTTTCTCAAATCGACTGTGTCGATCACGGCTCCTGTTAAGAACTGCCCTGATATGTACATCTGTCCTTCCGAAGCTCTTTCCTTCGCTCCGTTTCATAAGGCGATGATATATTTTGTCAAACCTTTGCTTTTGACAAAAATGTTGGCACAGATGCAAAAATCATTATAATATTTTATTTTTCGTGTACAATATTATATTATATACATATACTGCCTTTCCGTCAATAGTTTTTACGTTTTTTGTAAGCTATTATACGTGTTAATCGCGGTATTGTATGGGCTTCGCCCATATACTACCCCTGATATACTGCCTTTCCGTCAATAGTTTTTGTGTTTTATAGCACATTATACATACAAATAACGGCGGTATACGGGCTTAACCCATATACCGCCGTATTGTTTATAGAGAGATGGTGTAATAGTTTTGCCGATACACCTGGTATTTTGCCCTATATACCCATTACCGAGTCGATAGGCAACGACAAAACAAGCCCGTTTGCCTCACTGTGCGTGCCGTATTTTTCGCTTATTGCTTTCATTATATTCGTCTTGTTTTCAGCGTCTGCGAGTATAAGCAATACTTCTTTCTCTTCTTGCATATTCACTCCCCAGAACCCTGCCGATTCCTCGGTTATCAATTCTCGGCTGTGTATTACAGTTCCGCCGCTTGCACCCGCTTCCCTTGCAGCTACCATTACGTCTCCGCTGAAGCCTCTGTTTACTATTGCGGCAACAAGTGAATAATTCTTTTCATTCATATTTATTACTTCTCCCTCTTCCGCGTCATTTTGCTTTCCGTCTGTTTCTGCAATGTCGTAGTCTTTTACTATAAGCTTTAAAAACAGGTTGTTTGCGCCCGTCAATGCTACTGTAAACGCTATACCGCTGTTCACGGTATTCATACGCAATTCATTGTGGAGTTTTTTCAGCATTATGTTTGCATAGGCCTTCGGAAGCATACTGACAAGAACCCTCTTTTCAGACGTTCCAAGTCCAAGCATATCGAGTATCTCGCTCGATGCCGTGCCCTCTGCCAACATACTGTATTGCAACGGCAATCCGTTATTTTTAAAAACCTCAACCGCCTTGCCTGACAGTTTTTCCGTGGTTATCAAAACCAATGCCCTGATGGGTGGATTCTTTGTGTTCGCCATAGTTTAATCCTCCTCCAGTTCGATAATCTCGTCGCTATCGACGGGTACTTCAATCTGTTCGGTAGACTTAATAAGCTTTTTACTCTTAAATTTATATATCAGACCCATTGTCTGTATGGCAATCAAAGGAGTGAGAGCAACCAGCGCAACAACGCCGAATGCGTCCGTCATTATGTTACCGTTTGATGCCGTACACGCTCCTATACTAAGGGGCAACAGAAAAGTAGACGTCATAGGTCCACTCGCAACACCGCCCGAGTCGAACGCTATACCGACAAATATCCTCGGTACGAAGAAAGACATAACCAAAGCTATGATATATCCCGGAATTATTATCCACTGTATCGGTATTCCTGCGAGAACTCTGAATATTGCAAGCCCTACACTCACCGCTACACCCACAGACATACTTGTGTTCATAGCTTTTACTGAAATTGCTCCGTCTGTTACGCTTTCTACCTGATGGTTCAAAATCTGTATCGCCGGCTCGGCTTTTACTATATAATAACCGATAAGCATTCCTATCGGTATGAGTATCCATCTGTATTCGAGGCTTGCAAGCTCTTCGCCAAGGTACGCACCCACGGGCGCAAACCCAAGATTAACTCCGCACAAAAACAGTACAAGCCCAATATAAGTATAAGCAAAACCTATACCCATTTTGAAAAGCAGTTTTTTGTGGTAACGGCGGCATATAAGCTGGAATATCAGAAATACCGCAACAATCGGAAGAAGGGATATAAACACTTCCTTTGCATATCTGGGCAAGCCGTGCAAGAACACCTTTGCAACGTCCCGTGTCGTCGTTACAGTTTCAATATCCTTTAAAAACAGCGCCGTTTTGTCGGGTTTATAAAAGCACCCCAATATCATTACTGCAAGTATCGGACCAACACTCGAAAGAGCAACAAGACCGAAGCTGTCGCTTTCTGCGTTTTTGTCACCTCTTACCGATGCAAGTCCTACGCCCATTGCCATAATAAACGGTACAGTCATCGGACCCGTAGTTACTCCCCCTGAGTCAAATGCTACGGCAAGAAAATCTTTCGGAACCAGAAATGAGAGTCCAAGAATACCGGTATAAAAAAACACAAGCATTATCGGAAGGCTGACGTTATCCCTGATTCTGATTATCGAAAGGGCAAGAAACACACCTACACCAGCCGCCACTGCAATTATCATTATAAGATTGGGCAAACCGGGCACCTGCTCCGCCAAAACCTGCAGATCGGGCTCAGATATCGTTATTATAAATCCCATCAAAAAGCCGATAAGCAAGATTATTAATACCCTTTTTGACTTTGAGATTTGTACGCCTATACCCTCTCCAAGCGGTGTCATTGCCATTTCTGCGCCAAGCTGAAAAAATCCCATACCGATTATGAGCATTATCGCGCCCGACAGAAACAGCACTATGTGCCCGAGTTCCATCGGCACCAGCAATACGCTTATCAAAAGCACGATCAAAGTAATCGGCAATACCGCTGAAAGCGATTCTCTTGTCTTTTCTTTAAGCTTTGGATTCATCTTGCACCGCCTTTCGTTCGTTTTTTATAGTTATACCGTAAAAAAAGAAGGGCTGTAAACCAACCCCTCTTTGTCGGCTTTTAATTATGTAAAGTCGCTTGAGTGTCTTTTATTATTCTTCTTCCTTGTCATCTTTTGCATCATCGGGAACATAGTCTTCAGGCATAGCTTCTTCTGCTGCCTTTGCTTCTTCGATGAGAGCTCTGATGGAAAGGCTGATTTTGCGGTTTTCCATATCGATGTCGGTGATCTTCGCTTCTACTTCCTGACCGTTTTCAAGAACGTCAGCAGGCTTGCTGATCTTCTTGTCTGCAATCTGGGAAATGTGGATGAGACCGTCAACACCGGGAAGTACTTCTGCAAACGCACCGAAAGGCATCATATTTACAACCTTAACAGTTGCAACATCGCCTACTGCGTACTTTTCAACAAATGCGTTCCAGGGGTTATTTTCTTCTGTCTTGTATCCAAGAGAAATTCTCTTTGTTTCCAAATCAAAATCCTTTACGTATACAGTAAGTGTTTCGCCGATGGAAACAACTTCCGAAGGATGTCTGAAGTGTGTCCAAGAAAGCTCTGTGCTGTGGATCATACCGTCAACACCGCCGAGGTCTACGAATACGCCGTAGTTTGTAATAGACTTAACTTTACCTTCGTATTTCTTGTCCTTTTCAAGTGTTGACCAGAATGCTTCTTCTGCTGCTTTCTTTTCTTCTCTTGCTACTACACGGATGGATGCAACAGCTCTTCTTCTCTGTTCGTTGATGTCGATAATCTTAACCTTTGTATCTGTACCCTTGAGTACGGAAAGATCAGCATCCTTTGCAAGTCCTGTGTGAGATGCGGGAACAAACAACTTCTGTCCTTCAGCAAATACGAGAACTCCGCCTCTGATAACGTCTGTTACCTTGCCTTCAAGAACCTTGCCTTCGTTAAAGCTTTCAACAACGTTCTTCCAGTTTGTGATTGCGTCTACTCTCTTCTTTGAAAGTGATGCAACACCGTCGATGTCGCTTACTCTCGTTACCATAACTTCAATCTCGTCGCCTACTTTAAACTCGTCTTCGAGTTTTACAGCGGGATTATCCGATACTTCGCTGTAAGGAACTATACCTGTTACCTTAGCGCCGAGGTCAACCTGTACTTCATTTGAGTTAACTGCAAGTACGATACCCTTAACGATGTCTCCTGTATTTAAAGTTTTGAATGACTCCTCAAGCATTGCAGCAAAATCGTCGTTTGCTACCATAGTGTCAATGTTTTTTGTGTTTTCGCTCATTTTGTTTTTTACCTCCTCTATGATACTGCCCGGAGTCGATGCTCCTGCAGATATACCCACTTTCATATTATTCCCCAGTATACACAGATCAAGCTCGTCTGCATTTTCAATAAGCACAGTGTTCGGCTGATGCTTTTTGGCTGTATCGTACAGCTTGTTTGTGTTGGAGCTGTTTCTGCCGCCGATTATAACCATACAGTCAACCTTTTGCGCTAATTTTTCGGTTTCTGTCTGTCTTTTTTCGGTAACAGAACATATTGTATCAAAAATAAATGAATTTGTATATACTTTTTCAATAATTTTTTGACTTTTTTTCCATTCTGTTAGATTTTGCGTTGTCTGGGAGACAACTACAGCCTTTTTTTGTGCATTTTTATTAGTATTCACATATTTTTCGAGAGATTCAACACCAGAAAATACCTCGTACTCTCCCTCGGCAAAGCTTACTATTCCCTTTACCTCGGGGTGATCGGGGTCGCCGTACACCAAAAGAAGCGTATCTTTGTCTGCGTTGTCTTTTACTATCTTGTGTATTTTCTTTACGTACGGACACGCACAGTCAAGATAGTTAAACCCCTTTTTCCCTGCCGAAAACTTTTCAAGTTTTTCATACACCTGCTTGGTTACTCCGTGCGCTCTGACTACAACGGTACACGGATTATCATCATCACATTCATCGTAAACTCTTTCAAGCTCATCCTCGCTAATAATACCTACACCCTTTTTTTCAAGGTCCTCGGATATCGTCGGATTGTGAATGAGATTTCCAAGCGTATATATTTTGTGCGTCTTTTTTTCTTCGATTAGTCCGTAGACGGAATTTACCGCTCTGTCTACTCCGAAGCAAAAGCCAGCATTCTTTGCGATCTCAATTATCATCGTATTTCCCTTTTCGGAATTTTATTCGTATATCAGTTCGAGTATTTTTTTGAACACGTATTCGCTTGCAGCTCCATACTCTGCCTGCGTACCGTTTTCGATTTTTAAATCTTCATACGGTATAACCTTACCGACTTTGATATACACCTTTCTGAAAGGCATTATTTTATATTTTTTGGTTACTATTGAAACGGGCAATATATCGGCTTTCGAGCGGTATGCTATCATACCTATGCCTGATTTTACGTCGGTATCCTTTGGTTCAACGTTCATATAGCGTTTTCCCTGCGGAAATACGCCCACGGCATCCCCATCTTTCAAACGGTTGATCGCCGTTTTTAAAGCGCCGGGATCAGCCATTCCTCTCTGTACGGGAAATGCGCCCAGCGTCCTTATAAGTACGTTCAAAAGCGGAATTTTGAAAAGGGATGCTTTCGCCATAAATCTTATCTGTCTGTCGCAAGCGGCACCAAGTATTATCGGATCCCAATTGGACAGATGGTTTGGACACACGAGAAGCGGCCCTTCTTTCGGGATGTTTTCAGCCCCTTTAAAATCCACTCTGAAAAGTCCCATAAACAGACCCTTCAGTATTTTTTTTAAGACAGCGTATGTTTTCATCTGTATTTCTCTTAAAGGTTAATTTTTTCTCTGATAATTCTGATAATCTCGGAGATAGTCTGATCAATATTAAGATAAGAGCTGTCAAGCATTACGGCATCGTCTGCGGGTACTGCGGGAGCGACTGCTCTGTTTCTGTCGTTTTCGTCCCTCTTGAGCATATCACTCAAGACTTCTTCATACGTGGTTTCAATGCCCTTTTCTATAAGTTCTTTGTATCTTCTCTGCGCTCTGATTTCGTCAGATGCAAACAGGAATATTTTCACCTCTGCATCCGGAAAAATAACCGTTCCGATATCTCTGCCGTCCATTATAACGTTATTCTTTTTCGCCGTATTTCTCTGTATATCAAGCAGAAATTCTCTTACCTTAGGGATGGCAGATACTTTTGATGCGTACATAGATATCTCGGGAAGTCTGATGTCTTTATTGACGTTTTCGCCGTTAAGAAGCACAACCTGACCTTCCTCGCTCTGCGCAAGTTCGAGGTTTATGTTTTTGAGGTTTGATATCACCTTTTCGGAGTCTGAAACGTCAATTTCGTTTCTGAACATATAAAGCCCTATCGCACGATACAACGCTCCCGTATCAACGTAGAGTATATTAAGTTGCTTGGAAACGGCTCTTGCCATTACGCTTTTGCCTGAGCCTGACGGTCCGTCTAATGCTATTTTATACATTTTCGTGTACTTTTTCTCCCCATATTGTAATTTTTCAGTTACTTGCCATATTAATTGCGGCTAAATTTGCCGTACTGAACGCTATCTGCAGATTAAATCCGCCTGTATATGCGTCAACGTCTATAACCTCGCCCGCAAAATAGAGATTTTTTATTTTCTTACTCTCCATCGTTTTCGGGTCGAGCTCTTTTACGTCAATACCGCCTGACGTTATTATCGCCTCTTCGATGGGTCTGTATCCGCTTACGGTACATTCGAGATTTTTTAATGTTTTTAGTATGTTCTGTCTCTCGGCTTTCGTAATCGAATTTACCTTTTTGTCCGGCATAATCCCCGTCAGTCTGACAAATACAGGAATAAGCTTCTGCGGAAGAAGCTCGGACAGCGAATTTACAAAATCCTTATTCTTATATTTTTCGAAATCGTTGAGCAGTCTGTTATCGAGTGTTTTTTCATCAAGAGCGGGTTTCATGTCTATTCTGACAGCATACCTGTCTTTTTGCATCGGCTTCATATGGCACGACGCGCTAAGGACGGTAGGTCCGGAGAGTCCAAAATGTGTAAACAGCATCTCACCGAAGTCTGAATATATTTCTTTCTGTGTAAATTTGTCAAAAATGCTTACCCGCACGTTTTTCAGAGAAAGCCCCATAAGCTCTCTTGGCCAGTTCTCTTTGGTTTCAAGCGGAACGAGCGAGGGTTTGGGTTCTATTACGTTTATTCCCAGCTCTTTTGCGAAAATATATCCGTCGCCGTCGGAACCTGTTTTCGTATATGATTTGCCGCCTGTGCATATTGCGACCTTATCATAAAAAACGGTCTTGCCGCCCACTCTTACGCCCTTTACCTCATCATTTTCACATACCACTCCGTCAACCTTTTCGTGTACTATGCGTACTCCGTAGTCTTTGCAGTAGTCTCTCAATGCGTCTACGATGTCAAAAGATCTGTCCGACTGCGGAAACACTCTGTTTCCGCGTTCGGTCTTCAAAGGCACACCTCTTCCTTCAAAGAAAGCCATTGTATCCTCCGAAGAAAATGCGGAATATGCCGCATACAAAAAACGCGCATTTGTGGGTACGTTTTCGATAAATGTGTTTCTGTCAGAGTTGTTCGTTACGTTGCATCTGCCTTTGCCCGTTATGGCAAGTTTTCTGCCTACCTGCTTCATTTTTTCATACAGGGTTACGTCGCATCCGTATTCGGCTGCTCTGCCCGCGCAGAACATACCTGCAGCGCCTCCGCCTATCACACATACTTTTATTCTGTCAAAACTCATTTTCTTCCGATATCGTTGCGGTAGTGCATTTTATCGAAAGTAATGTTTTTGAGAGCCTTGTACGATTTTGCAATGGCGTCATCAAGGTCTTTTCCCGTTGCCGTTACACCGAGAACTCTGCCGCCTGCGGTATATATCTTACCGTTTTCAGCTTTTGTGCCTGCGTGGTACACAAACAGGTCGTCAGCATCAAACGCAGGATGGTCAAGTCCGAAAATTTCCTTGCCCGATTCGTATTTTGTGGGGTAACCGCCCGAAGCAAGTACGATACATACTGCTGCTCCGTTGTCCCATTCAATAGAAATCTCGTCAAGTTTTTCGTCTATTACAGCGTTGATAATATCAACGAAGTCTGTCTTCAGTCTGGGAAGAATCGCCTGCGTTTCGGGGTCTCCGAAACGAGCGTTGTATTCAATAACTCTGGGGCCTTTGGGAGTAAGCATAAGTCCAAAATAAATTACGCCCTTAAACGTTCTTCCCTCTTTATTCATTGCATCCATTGTGGGCTTGTAGATAGTTCTGTAACATTCTTCCGCAACGGCTTCCGTATAATTCTTGCTGGGAGAAAATGCGCCCATACCGCCCGTATTGAGTCCTTGATCGTTGTCAAGCGCTCTCTTATGGTCTTGCGCCGAAACCATTGGAACGATGGTCTTGCCGTCGGTAAATGCAAGTACGGATACTTCAGGACCCGTCAAAAATTCTTCAATTACAACGCGGCTGCCCGATTCACCGAACACCTTGTCGCACATAATGCTTTTTACTGCATCCTCTGCCTCAGCATAGTCCTTGGCAATAATAACACCCTTGCCGAGAGCAAGTCCGTCTGCCTTGATTACTGTGGGATAATCGTTCTGTGTTCTTATATATTCAAGAGCCTTTTCAGCATCCTCAAAAACTTCGTAGTTTGCGGTAGGGATTGAGTATTTCTTCATCAATTCCTTGGAGAATACTTTGCTTCCCTCGATTATTGCCGCACACTGACGGGGACCGAATGCACGAATTCCTTTTGCTTCAAGAGCATCGACAGTTCCAAGCATAAGCGGGTCATCGGGAGCTACGAAAACAAGGTCAAACTTGTATTCCTCCGCCGCATTTACAATTCCCTGAACGTCGGTTGCCTTTATGGGCAAGCAGGTCGCGATTGACGCAATACCGCCGTTACCGGGAGCACAGAAAAGCTCGGGGGCATATTTGCTTTCGTGTAACTTTTTTACTATGGCGTGTTCTCTTCCGCCGCCTCCAACAACAAGAATCTTCATAATCTTCCTCCGCGTGTGTCAATAAAAATAATAATTATAATTATTTTACATCATATCGTAAAAAATGTCAATAAACAAGGCGCAATAAAAACGCCGTTTGACAATAATATATGGCTATATATGGTTTTACGCATATATAGCCATTAGCTCAAAACAAATATTTTTCTATATCCTCAAAAGAGCTACAAACGGTCTTACCCGTTTCAATGAGTGTTGCTGAATCCGTATGTCCTTTTGAATACAGCAGACAATCAATTCCAAGGGATTCTGCAGTATCGACATCGTGCAAGGTGTCGCCGATCATCACACACTCTGCCCTGTCAATATTTTCTCTCTCAAAAAGCGCTTTTGCTCTTTCGATCTTACTGCCCGCTTCATAGTCGCCCGACGCACTTATTTCATCGAAAAATTCATAAACACCGAGCCGTTTTGCCTGTTTTGTCAAATCATCCGTATGTGCAGCGGAAAGAATATATTGTTTAACACCTTTTTCTTTCAACCTCAAAAGCAACTTTTCAGCTCCGCAGGCTAGCTTTATTTGGTTTTCCTTTTCCAAATAAAACCTGCCGTAAAGCGGTTTTATTATATCCATCGTTATGACGCTGAGATCAAAAATATGCTCGTAAAATTTGTATATGGGAGTGTCAACGTAACTGTAGTACTGTTCAAGCGTAATCAGCGGCTTTTCATACATTTTGAGCATATCGTTTACCGCTTCATAAGACGCTTGTATGTCGTCGAGCAGAGTGCCGTTCCAGTCCCATATTACGTGCCTATATTTCATTTTTCACCTATATGCCTTCGCTATTTCAATAAGAGTGTTTACGCACATATCCATCTCTTCGGCTACAGCAAATTCAAACCTGCCGTGGTGATTATCCGATCCCGTGGCAAGATTTGGACAAGGAAGTCCCATAAATGACAGTCTCACCCCGTCGGTTCCTCCCCTTATCAGCTCGCTTTTCGGCGTACCTCCCGACAGTTCGATTGCCTTCGACGCATTCTCGATCAGGTGGAAATGAGGCAGTATTTTTTCTGCCATATTCGCATAAGAATCCTTCATTTCAAGAACTATCGTATCTTTGCCGTATTTTGTGTTCAGAAACTCCGCAACCTTCTCAAACATTGCTCTTTTTATCTTGATCTTGGTATTATCCGGATCGCGAAGAATATAGAACATTTCCGCCCTTTCAACGCTTGAACTTATATCGGTCAAGTGGTAGAACCCTTCATATCCTTCGGTATATTCGGGACGCTCGTTTTTAGGAAGCATTGAATCAAACTCTAAAGCAATGCTGTTTGCGTTTTTCATTCCGCCCATCTTTGCAGTTCCGGGATGTACGTTCTTGCCGTTTATCGTTACTTTTGCATTTATCGCATTGAAATTCTCGAATTCGATCTCTCCGAAAAGTCCGCCGTCAACGGTATAAGCATAGTCTGCACCGAACTTTTTCATATCGAAATAATCGATTCCTCTGCCTATTTCTTCGTCGGTAGTAAAGCATATAGATATATTGCCGTGTTCTATCGACTTATCTTTCATAAGCCTTTCAGCCATCGTCATTATTTCGGCAATTCCTGCCTTATCGTCGGCTCCCAGTATGGTCGTTCCGTCAGTTACCACAAGTGTACAGCCTTCGTATTCGGGCATTGGCGGCATCTTTATATTCTTTTCTTCGTTGAGCACTATTTCTTTTCCGTCGTATGACTCGATCACCCTCGGCTTTACGTTTCTGAATTCAACGTCGCTTACCGTGTCCATATGTGCAATAAAGCCTATCGTTTTACCCGACAAACTACTGCAATTTGCGGGTATCCTTGCATAAACGTAACAGTGTTCATCGACCTCTGCATCTTCTATACCCAAAGTTTTGAGTTCGTTGACAAGATGTTCGGCAAATATTCTCTGCCCTTCGCTCGATGGGCTTTTTTCGCAGTTATCGTAAGAACCCGTTTCAAATGCCGTATATTTTATGAGTCTTTCATAAGCTTTCATTTCTTGTCTTCTTTCGGTTTTATTTTTTACCTGCCAGATATTATCAGAGAAGCTGTGCTATCCATACCACAAAAGGCAGTGTTGCTACCGAAAATACGGTAGTCATTCCAACACTTGTTGCCGCATATCCCGGCTCAATATCGTAAAGCTCTGCAAACATATTTGTCAGACTTGCGGTAGGCAATCCCGCCATTATCAGCGTAAACATACTCATTTCATCGCCTATATTAAGTATAAATTTTGCAACTGCGTATGTGATCAACGGGAATACCACAAGCTTCATAAAGCATACGTAGTAAATCTTCCAGTTATTGAACAGCTTTTTCAAGGGCAGAGTCGTCAATACACCTCCGAGAACAAGAAGCGAAATGGGGGTGCATAATCCCCCGAGATAATCAAGCGCCTTTTTCAGCCCCGAAAGTCCTGAAAGAAATTCCTGCGGTATATTGAGTCCGCTTATAAAATAAAGCACTATTCCGATAAAGCAAGGTATTGTGCCAAAATTCAGAAGCACTTTCTTTACGCTGAGCTTTATGTCGTCTCTGCCTCTGCCGAGGATAATCATACCGTAAGTCCATGCAAATACGTGGAAGATTACCGAAAAGAACGATGCCCAGGCAATACCCCTGTCCCCCAAAAGCGACTGTACAATGGGTAGACCGAAAAACATTACGTTTGAAAAGATTATGCTGTGTTCAGACAGTTTTCTTGCATTCTCGTCTTTCATAAATCTCATTGAGACATATCCGAAGACCGCCGCAAACGTATGTACTCCCAAGCTCACAAGAAGTATAATCCCAAGCTGTTTTGTCGTCTCAACAGAGAACGTCATTTTTATCATTGACATAACGATAAGTACAGGTTGAGTCAAATATAAAACCAGTCTCGAAAGGCTCTTTGAGACCTTCGCGTCAATTATGCCGAATTTTCTTAAAAAATACCCGACAAGCATTACAAGAAACATACTTATCGCAATGTCAAGAACAATTTTTATGTCGAATGTCATATCCCTATTTTTCAACCTCGTCAAGTTTCTTTTTTATTTTTTGCATATCAACAAGCATATCTTCTTTCTTTCTCGGATCGCGTAAAAGCGCAGACGGATGGTAGACTGCGCATATCGTAAATCCGTTTTTCTCGAAAAATATGCCGTGCTCTTTCGTAATCATAAAGTCTTCTTTTATAAGCCTTTTTGCCGCTATTCTTCCGAGACACACGATTATCTTCGGTCTGATAAGCCTTACCTGCTCGCGAAGATATTCAATACAAAGATCCTGCTCTTCTTCCTTGGGATCACGGTTTTTCGGCGGACGGCACTTGAGCATATTTGCTATAAACACGTCATTCCTGTCGATATCTACAGCGTACAAATATTTATCAAGAAGCTTGCCTGCAGCCCCTACAAACGGTATGCCTGACAAGTCCTCCTTTTCGCCGGGCGCCTCTCCTACGAACATAAGCTTTGCTTTCCTGCTCCCCGAGCCGAAAACTACGTTTGTTCTCGTTTCCGACAAGGGACATTTTGTGCAGGATTTGCATTTATGTTCAAGCTCTTCCCACTTTTGTTCCACTTCTGTTTTTGTCATTTTTTCTTCCTTTTTTATATTTTTCAAAATCTTGACAACACCTCGACAGCGTTGTTTTCTACAAGTTTCTTTGCGTGTTCGTTTATGTACATCAACGCGTTCTTGCAATCAACTTTCTTCCCGAATTCCTCGGCAAGATCACTCTTACACAATGTTCTCCGCCTTGTCGGTTGTGTATTAACGGACATTTCCTCTTGCAATACAAGATAGTATTTTTTTACACCGCTTTTTTCCTCGCTGTAAAACGAGCTTTCGTTTTCATACTTACTTTCCTTCAGCATTTTGCAAACATCGACCGCACTCACAAGATCGGTAAACATATAAACGCAGTACTCTTTTTTCTTTTTGGGTGTATTCTGTTTTTTATCCTGACGCTTTCCGCGGTTTGCATCTGTATTTTCAGTCGTTACGTACACTTCGCATCCGCCGTTACCCGACGGATACACCTGTATAAAAAGCTTCCCCAGACTACTGTCAAACCCCGTCTTTTCCTTCGCTTTTTCAAGGATCTTGCCAAACATTCTCCGTGTGTCGTGATTTTCGTACGACATACACTCGTTCGTTATCGAATAATCCGCCATATCGTCGGCAGTAAGCATTATCTTAAGCTTTGACTCGCTTATCAGTATCAGTTCCATATTATCCACCCTTTATATAAAACACTATTATTACCATTATAAGCGGCAAGGGTGAAAAATGTAACCTCAAAATTTTCGGTAATTGGGGAATTTTTTGTCAGTAAATCAGAATTCGTTTTTCAATGAACGGGTAAACAGCTCACGGAACTCGGCATCAATGTCGTTTCCGTTGTACAAAACGTTGTAAACCGCGCTGCATATCGGCATATCAACATTATGCTCCGACGCCAGCTTCAGTATTGCCTTAACTGTATAATATCCCTCTGCAAGACTTCCGTACGTTTCTCCTTTTGCAAACGTTTCACCGTACATTCTGTTGTGGCTGAATTTTGAGAAAAGAGTCGCTTCATAGTCGCCAAGATGGCAGAGTCCGTATGCCGACAGCTCATTTCCTCCTAAAGCCTTTATCAAACGGGCAACTTCACGTGTACCCCTCGCCATAAGAGCACCTTTCAGAGATGATAATCCCTTTCCGTCAAGTATGCCTGCAGCAATACCGATAACGTTCTTTGCCGCCGCGCCGATTTCATTACCTATAAGGTCCTTTCCAAAATAAAATCTTATCAGATCGCTTGAAAACTCGGAAATAAGATAATTCTTGTATTCGTCATTTTCGCTGTCAATGACCATACAGTTAGGTATTCCTTTGGTAAATTCTTCTACGTGACCGGGGCCTATCCATACGGCTATGTTCGTTTCGGGAGACGTTGCCTCTCTCACTACCTGAGAAAGTCTCATTCCCGTCGAGATTTCAATTCCCTTCATACAGAGTATGTAGTCTCTGTCTTTCGCACCGTATGCCTGAAGCTCCTGCAACAGTCCTCTTACTGCCTGAGAAGGTATGGAAATTACCGTCGTTTTGTTCTTTGCTGCAACAGTTATATCATCGGTTATGTTCATTCTTGTGCCGAAGTCAACAACGCCGTTCGTCCTTGTTTCCATAATCTTTCTTATCTGCGGCAAGTCGTTTCCGTAAAGCGTTACGTTGTGTCCGATCTTGTCGAGATACCACGCTATACATGACCCCCATCTACCGCAACCGATTACCGTAATATCCATTTTTTCCTCCGTTTATCTTCAAAAAGTTTTTGTCAATAGTTAACAACATATTTTAACATATTAATCTATATGTGTCAATATGAACGCCTATATTACAACCCTTTTCTCCCTGCTTTTTTTGCTGTTTCAGGGAGAATTTTTTTCTTGTTTTTGGTAAAATACCGCCAAAGCAAAACAACTGTATTATTCAATTCCCACCCCCTTTTTACAAAACCAAAAGAGGTGATCACCATTATTCTTGACTACGAAAAAGCAGAGGAAGAATACATCTCCTCAAACCTGTCATACGCCGCGCTTGCTTCAAAATATAATATCCCCCTGCGTCTGCTCGCGCGCTATGCCAAGGACAATAACTGGGTCAGCAAAAGAAAAAGGTACAACGCTTCCCCCGATAGCTGTGTTATTGACGTTTCAAGACTTGCCCGTTCCTCCGATACCCTTGATACAATTATTGAAAACGCCTTTACCGACCTTTCTTTGCAGACCTCCGACAAAAAAGAAGTTGACACAAAGACCTTGAAAGACCTTACTTCAACCTTGAAAGAAGCCATTAACATCAAACAGAATATCTTTCTCCTTCCTATGCTTACAGAGCAGAAACAGCTTGAGCTTGACAAGGTCAGAAATCCGTCCGACAATTCTTCAGAAAATGAGATCAAGATTTCTCTTGAAGACGATACGGACAAGTACTGTGTATAGAATTCTCTGAAAAGGAGTGATTTCTATAAAACAGCTCTCACTTGGTATCCCAAATCCTAAACAGGCAGAATTTTTGCAGGATACACACAAATACGTCGCTTTCGGGGGTGCTCGCGGAGGCGGAAAATCGTGGGCGGTCAGAGTTAAAGCAATTTTACTTGCTATCAAATTCCCAAAAATTAAAATTCTTATAGTCAGAAAAACGCTTTCCGAACTGAGAAATAACCATATTACCCCGCTCGTTTCCGCTACAAACGGCATTGCAGTTTATAACGATTCAAAAAAAGAACTGACCTTCAAAAATAAATCTACAATACGATTCGGGTACTGCTCGTGCCAAGCCGACCTGACTCAGTATCAAGGATCAGAGTGGGACGTTATTTTTCTTGACGAGGCAACGCAATTGCGCGAAGAATGGTTCGACGAGCTTAAGGTTACGGTACGAGGTGTAAACGATTTCCCCAAAAGGGTCTATTTGACCTGTAACCCCGGCGGTGTGGGTCATTCGTGGGTTAAAAGACTTTTCATCGACAGAATCTATAAAGAGGGCGAAGACCCGTGCGATTACAGCTTTATCCGTTCTCTCGTTTCTGACAACAAAGCGCTGATGGAGAAAAATCCCGATTATGCAAAACAGCTTTCTTCCCTGCCTCCCAAGCTGAAAAAGGCGTGGCTTGAAGGCGATTGGAACATATTTGAAGGGCAGTTTTTTGAGGATTTTATCGACGCTCCCGAGCACTATTCCGACAGACTTTACACCAACGTAATAGAGCCCTTTGAAGTTCCTCACGACTGGAATATAGTGCGTAGTTTCGACTGGGGTTTTGCCAAACCCTTCGACTGCTCGTGGTGGGCAATCGACTACGAGGGACGCGCCTATCTTATTCTTCAGTTTTATGGGTGTACGGGCGTTGCAAATGAGGGTCTGAAGTGGCACGCGGAAAAAGTTTTTGCGGAAATACACAGAATCGAAACCGAACACCGTTGGCTTAAGGGTAAAAAAATTACGGGTATAGCCGACCCTTCAATATGGAGCGAGGACGGGGGACTTCCTATAATTGCTTCGGCAGACAGACATCAGGTATATTTTCAAAAAGCTGACAACAGCCGTATCCCCGGATGGATGCAAGTACATTACAGACTATCCTTCGATGAAGACGGAAAACCGATGGTTTATTTTTTTAACACCTGTAAGCACGCAATAAGGACTCTCCCGCTATTACAGTACAGCGCGGTCAATCCCGAAGACCTGGATACGTCTCAGGAAGACCACTTTGCAGATTCTTTCCGCTATTTCTGTATGTCGCGTCCTATTGCTCCAAGCAAAAACACACTCCAAAAAACACCGCCGGACGACCCGCTTGAACTCCTTTCGGATAAAAAATACCGCCTTTACAGTTACGTGTAAAAGCAAAACAAATTGTATCAAACTACGAGGTATTTTATGAAAAATAAAAACACAAAGAAAAAGCCTACAAAAGCTGTTTTACCGCCCGAAAAACCGTTTATCCCCTATGACTATGTGCCCGATAAGATTAATCAGCGTTCTCTCGACAAGGCATATAATCTCTTAAAAAAATATAAGTCGGGTAAGACAAATCTCGAAAAAAGAATTATCGAAAACGATCTTTGGTGGAAAATGCGGCATTGGGAGCAGATACGAGACAGGGACAGAAAATACTATCCCGCATCCGCCTGGCTTTTCAACGCTATTGCAAACAAGCACGCTGACGTTATGGATAATTGCCCCGAGGGTATTGTTCTCCCCAGAGAAAAAAGCGATTCGGATGCCGCAAAACAGCTTACCGATATACTCCCCGTTATTCTTGAACAAAACAGCTTCGAGGAATTATATTCTGACGTATGGTATGACAAGCTGAAAGGCGGAACGGGTGTTTACGGAATATTCTGGGACCCTTCACTCAACAACGGAACGGGAGATATCGCAATTAAAAGATGCGACGTACTCAATCTTTTCTGGGAGCCCGGCGTTTCGGACATTCAATCTTCTCCCCACCTTTTCCACGTAGAACTTTTTAACAACGACGAGCTTGAATCAAAATATCCTTCCCTACACGGCAAACTCGGTCAAAATGGTTTTGACGTTACAAAATACCGTTATGATGACGCAGTCGACACCGGTAACAAAACTCCCGTTATCGATTGGTATTACAAGACTTCTTACAACGGAAAGACGCTCTTACACCTGTGTAAATTCTGCGCGGATGAGATACTTTATTCGTCAGAAAACGATATAACGCTTTACAACAGAGGCTATTACGACCACGGACTCTATCCCTTTATATTCGATAAGCTTTACGTAGAGCAAGGCACGCCTTGCGGCTTTGGTTTTATCGACGTTATGAAGGATACCCAGACGCAGATTGACCTTATGAGCGCATCGGTATGCGAAAACATTCGTATGGCATCTACCGTCCGCTACTTTGCTCGCGGCGACGGCTCGGTAAACGAGAGAGAATTTGCCGACTGGACTAACCCTATCGTACACTACACCGGTTCAGGTAACCCCAATGACAGTATGATTCCCATAAGAATCCCCGAAATGCCCTCTCTTTACGTTTCATTTATCAATAATAAAATCAACGAACTTAAAGAAACGTCGGGCAACTCGGATTTTACAAGAGGTAATACTGCCTCCGGCGTTACGGCAGCGTCTGCTATCGCCGCTCTGCAAGAAGCGGGAAGCAAGCTTTCAAGAGATATGATTAAAGGCTCTTACAACGTATTTGTAAAAATCAACAATCTTATTATTGAGCTTATCAGGCAATTTTACGACCTTCCCAGATGTTTCAGAATCACGGGAGAAAACGGCGAATACGAGTTTGTTTCATACACCAACAAAATGCTTCTTCCTCAGAATATGGGTAACAGCTTCGGCTTTGATCTCGGAAACAGACTGCCTGTCTTTGACATCAAAGTAAAAGCTCAGAAACAGACGGCTTTTTCAAAACTATCCCAGAACGAGCTTGCAAAAGAATTCTACGGACTCGGATTCTTTGAACCGGCAAGAGCCGACTCTGCTCTTGCCTGCCTTGATATGATGGAATTTGAGGGAAAAAACATTCTGGCAGAAAAAATTAACGAAAGAAACACTTTTGCAAACAATTATTCCGAAATGTATTCAAAACTGCTTGATTTGGCTTCGATTATTGAAAAAGAACATCCTGAATTAAGCGGAATATATAATGCATTTGAGCACAAATACTCACCTGAACAAAAAGGAAAAAATCAGACCAGACGTACGCCTAATATATCATTTAAGAAAGGTTCGTCAAACATAAAAAATGCCCGCCAAAGAGCTACCTCTGCGGCAACCCCCAAATAATTACCCGCGATACTGTTTCTCTTTTTTCTTTAATTACGGGGAGAGAAAAATATATATTTGCAGTATAATACACACGAGTTAACACAAAAACTCTGACACTTCGGAAAGGAACGATGATATGAAAAAAATCACAAAAAAAACCTTTGTTATTTCACTCCAGTTTTTTGCATCGGACGATAATTCGCTTAATGGCTCAAGCGATATAGTATCCGATGCGGGCGACGCATCGCCCGAACAAGACGGCGAAAACAGACAGCCTTCCGTCGACACAGTACTTGCCGACGATCAGGCAGAGGCAGAATTCGAAAAGCTAATCAAGGGCGGAAAGTTTGAAAACGCTTTCAAAAAAAGAACACAAAGCATTATTGACAAGCGTTTCAAAACATTGAAAACCCTTGAAGATGCACAGGCAAAACAGCAGCCTATTATGAATTTTCTCTCCGAAAAATACGGAATTGACTCCTCTGACACATCCCGTCTGCTCGAACAAATGCAGAAAGAAAGTGAAATAAACAAGGCTAACGCTGAATCGCCCGATATTGCTAAAAAAGAACAAATGATTTCCGAAAAAGCCCGTATTCTTTCACAAAAATGGGCTTCAGAAGGCGAAATGCTGAAAAAGCATTTTCCCGATTTTGACTTCAGAAATGAAATGAAAAATCCTTTGTTCTCCTCTTTGCTGAAAAACGGTATGCCTTTGCGTAAAGCCTATACTGCGGCTCATTCCGATGAACTCATCAGAAATGCCGTTCAAGGTACTGCCCAAAGAGTTGCCGAGCAAACACTCAAAAGCATTCGGGCACAAGGCAGTCGCGTTGCCGAAAACGGTCTACACAACGGCGCAGGCTTTGTCAGAAAAACAGACGTATCTTCCCTTACCGGCGAAGAAATCAGATCTATTCTTAAACAAGTCGAAAACGGCACAAAAATACGATTCTGAGCAAATTTTTGATTCTCCTGCGCAAATATTTCTAACAAAAGGAGATCTATTATGGAAATGAATACTGTAAACAGCAACATTCACGGCACTGAAGGCTTTGTTAACGCAAATACCGGCGTTACTACAAACTACAACGGGGGCGGTCTTTCCGCCGAAATGAAAACCTTTTATGACAAAACGCTTATTGAACTTGCAAAACCTAACCTCGTTCATATGCAGTTCGGTCAGAAAAGACCTATTCCCGCAAATGGCGGCAGAACCGTTGAGTTCCGCAGAATGAAGCCCCTTGCCAAAAATCTTAACACCATTACCGAGGGTATCACTCCCGGCGGTACAAAAATGACGGTAGTTCCCCTTACTGCTACTCTTAATCAGTACGGCGACTACATTGAACAGACAGACCTTATCGAAATGACTTCGATCGACAACACGGTTATCGAAGCTACAAAACTTCTTGCCGACCAGGCAGGCAGAACTATTGACACCATCGTGCGCGACGTTCTCCAGACAGGAACAAACGTTAACTACTGCTCAAAAATCAAAGACGGAGTATTGGTACCCGTAACATCAAGAGCCGCTCTTGATGAAACAGCAAAACTCCGTGTCGTTGACGTTTTTAGGGCTGCAGCTCAGCTTAAAGCTGTGAACGCTCCTACCATCGACGGAAAATACGTGGCTATTATTCACCCCCACGTTGCTTTCGACCTTATGCAAGAAGCGGGCGATGCTTGGTTGGATATCAAAAAGTATGCTGAACCCGAAAAGATCCTCAACGGTGAGTTGGGTTGCCTTGGCGGCGTTCGTTTCGTCGAATCTTCTGAAGCAAAAATCAACTGCTCAGGCGAAATCCTTCCCGGATTAAAAAATATTGACATCGTAGGCTTTAACGGTGAGGATAATCCCGATTTTTACCAAAATATCGACGGAATTGGTACAACGTATTCCCTTTCTGCAAACCAGATTATTACAAGCGAACTTGTAGGCAAGACGTTGCAGATTTTCAATCCCGTCTCCGAGACCGCTAAAGTATTTACGATCGTCGGTGTTTGCTGCAGCGAGCAGATGATTTTTGCAGACAGAGATTTAAGCGATGTGTTCTCCACATATTCCGCTCATCACGTGCTTTCTGCTTTTGGCGGAGGTTTAAACGGTATGGCTACATATTCGACCATCTTCCTCGGCAGAGACGCTTACGGCATTATTGACATCAATGGCACCGGTACAATTGAGCACATCGTTAAGCAGAGAGGCTATGGAAACGACCCTCTCAACCAGAGAAGCTCTATCGGTTGGAAAGCGTTTATGTGCGCAGCTATCCTTGCTGACGACTACATTCTCCGTGTCGAGTCGGGTTCTTCTTTCTCCCCCAGCATAACAGAACCTAACTGATTATCCGGGAGTTTATACAAGCGATAATATGCTTGTATAAAGTAATTTATTTTTTAAACAAATGAGTAAGAATGGCTTTGCCAAAATACTCGCTGTTGTATAAAAAGGGGGCTTTTTTCAGTAAAAAGTCCCCTGATTTATAATCTTTTTACAGTTGTATTTGCTTTTTATTTTTTACAAGGAGATTATTTCTATGAATGATAAAGAACTCGTATCTGTTTTTATTCCCAAACGCTTCAAGGACGACGACGTCAGAACCGTCTCTGTTAACGGCAGATATATGACTATTCCCACGGGAAAGCCATTTCTCATTGAGCCCTGTTTTGCAGAAGCGGTAAACAACGCGCTTCTCGCCGATGAGCTGGCTGAAAAATATATCAGCTCGGTCGCAAAATAAAGAAATGCGAGGTTTTCTATGACCCTGAAAGAAGCTGTTACAAAATTTGATTCGATTTGCAGAAATACTCTGCCCGAAGGGCTTAAAGTTGATTGGATATCTCTGCTCGACTCAACTATTTATAATGAAATTATCCTTACTCACGAAAATTATGAAAAGGTTTCTTTTTCTCCGTACACCGCAAACACACCCGATGATACGGTACTTCTCGTACCCGATCCCTATTCAGAATTATATCTGAAATACCTGACGATGAAAAAAGACCTCCACCTTGCCGACATTTCCCGTTACAACAACTCTCTCTTACTTTTTTCAACAGCATACACTGATTTTGAAAACTTTTATAATTCAAAAAATATGCCGATAAAAAAAGTAGATTATTTTAACATCTAACTGCTAAATCAGGAGGTAAAAATGATTTTGACAAGACTTAAACCTCCCAAGCTTTCGGAAAATACCGTCTCCGGTTTCAAGGGAATAAACAAGACACCTAAGGCTGATGAAACCTGTTTTTTTGATACTCAAAATACCTCATCAGCAGCCTTTCCTTTGCTTACAACTCGAGAAAAAAGACTTACCCTGTGTTCTTTTGACTCACTCCCGTCAGCTTTGCACACCGTAAACGGAATTACTTACACATTAAAAAACAATCTGTATTACAACGGCGTTTTACAGTTTGACGGACTGACGGATACAGACAAAAAACAGATCGTTTCAATGGGTGCTAACGTTATAGTCTTCCCTGACGGATACTACATAAACACTCTCACGAAGGATGATAACGGAGTATGCTCGGAAAAAGGATATCTGTCCCAAAAATTTGTGGCAAACAAAGAAACCATAACTTTTGTCCCCTGCGTTTTTGACGCCGTGCCCGATATCTCGGAGACCCGACCTTCCGGAGCATACGATATGATGCTTTGGCTTGACCGCTCGACTGTACCTAACAGAATACTTCAGTTTTCGTCTGTCGACAGAAGCTGGACCCCCATTGAATCCACACATATCGGCGTTATAGCAACCGGAATTGAACAGGGATTCAACGCTGATGATAATATTGAAATATCGGGCGTAGACGAGCTTACAAGCGGGTTAAACACAATTATTAATAAGGGTGAAAACTATATTATTATTCAGGGATTAATACAAAACCTGTATACTGTTATTCCCACCCTATCATATCCCATCACTTTTGAACGAATCGTACCCTTGATGGACTTCGTGTGTGAACACCAGAACAGACTGTTTGGCTGCAGATACGGAAAAAATAAACATGGCGAATTCGTTAATGAAATATATGCCTGCAAGCTTGGTGATCCAAAAAACTGGAGCGCTTTTGACGGACTGTCCACCGACAGCTACACAGCCACTTGCGGAAGTGAAGGTAACTGGACGGGAATCGCCTCCCATATGGGTTACGTAGTTTTTTTCAAAGAGCGCATTATTCACCGTCTTTACGGAACAAAACCATCCAACTTTACTCTTTATCAGGATGAATATCCCGGAATAAAAAAAGGCAGTGAAAAATCACTTTGTCTTAATAACGGCACTTTATTCTATCATTCGGAAAACGGAATATTTGCTTATTCGGGAAGTGCGCCCGTATGTTTGTCTGATGATCTCGGCGATGAAAAATATTCTGACGCTTCTGCTGCCTTCTATAAGAACACATATTATATCTGTATGGCTGATTCAAAAGGCACTAAACACCTATTTACCTATGATGTAACCAAAAATTTGTGGCTTCGCGAGGATTCTTCAAACTATACGCAGCTTTCATATTATGATGGAAATATCCTTGGGATAAAGGATTCAGAAGACGGCTGTACACTCGACCTTCTTCTCAGCTCTTTTCTCCCCCCGCTCTGTAAACAGCTCTACGGCGGCTCGGCAACAGCCGAAGATGATTTTGAGTGGTTTGCAGAAAGCGGAAAGATGGGACTGAAAATTGACAACTGCAAATTTATAAACAAGCTGAAAATTCGCTACGAAGGCGCTGTCGGCAGTGTTGTGAGCGTTTTTATTCAGCTTGATTCCAGCGGAATTTGGGAAAATTGCGGTTCATTTTCAAGCACGAAGCTAAAGCCTTTTGTGTTTGAAATCGTTCCTCCGAGGTGCGACCATTTCTCTGTTAAAATATGCGGAAAAGGCAGTTGCAAAATCTATTCAATGACAAAAGTTATTGAAATGGCGAGCGAGGTGTTATAATGCTTTTTAATAATCCTCTTCCCGACATTAACGCCTTTTCAAAAGACGGCGATCTTAATCTAATCAAAGGTTATCTTTCTGCCCTTAATGATCAGCTGCGCTTTTTTATGGTCAATATTGACGAAGAAAACTTATCCGAAAATCTGCGCAACTCCATAAAAAACTCCTCGTCAGCAGTAAAAAAATGGTCTGCAGGCGAAAAAATAAACGGAAATGAATTGGCAGACGGAACTGTCTCTCCCACTAAGCTCCCCGTTGACAGTTTGCAAAAAAACGACCTTTCGTCAAATCCTTACGGACTTAACATTGGAAAAGAGCTGTCGTTAAACAGAGATGACAAAATATGCAACATTACAGTAACCAAAAACGGTCTCCTCTATTTTTCTCAAGGAGCAGATAGTGTTCCCTTTTCGCTTGCACTACTCAAAAATAACGGACAGTATTTCTTCTATCTTGTTGATTCGGAAGGGCGTATCATCGGGACTATACCACTTCAAACCGATATATAACACTATATGAAAAGGAGTGAATTACCATGGCTTCTTCTCTTTCTCAGAAAAAATATAACGAAAGCGAAAAAGTAAAAAAAGCTTATGAAGACTATATAAACTATAAAGACTCAAACAAGCCGTCCGACTATTCTTTTTCCGACTCGGGACTTTTAAAACAAACGCAGGACAAGTATTTCAATATGCCCGATTTCTCCTACGACGTTCAGAGAGATCCCATTTACAGACAGTACAGACAGTCTTATCTTACAGATGGAAAAAAAGCAATGGCGGACTCCATCGGAAACAGCGTATCATTGACAGGCGGCTACGGAAACTCTTTTGCACAGAATGCGGGCTTAAGTTCTTATAACAGCTACGTGGAAAAGCTGAACAACGTTATTCCCGAGCTTTATGATGCTGCTTACTCACGATATGAGACTGAGTTTGACAGACTCGAAAAACAGCTCGGTTACCTGTCCGACAAAAATGAGAAGGAATATGCCCGTTATCTTGACAGCTACAACATATATTCCGACGAGGTAGACGACCTTCGTTCTCTTTATCTAAAACAGTACGAAAACGACATTGACATTCAGGACAGCGATTGGGAATCTGCTTATAAAATGGCTATGGCTGAGCAGGAAAAAGAGCGTGAAAAGGCTGAATTGGCTTACAAATACTACACTGAACAGCTGGAGCAGAAAAGATTTGATGATGAACTTGAATACAAAAACAATATATCTTCATCCGACGAAAAATTCCGCGAAGAAGAACTTGAGCTTGAGCGACAGAAGCTTGAAAACAATCGCGAACAATATTGGAATGACTTTAACTATAAAAACCAAACCATTCTGCGAGAGGACGAAATTTATACTCTGTGGCTTGAAGGATACGTTACAGAAGCTTTACGCGCCCTCGAAATTTCGTGCGGTAATGCTGAATCGGCAAAGCATAAAGCTCTGCTTATGGGCTTCAACAAAAAAGAAGTTGAAAGGTATTTCAATAATAAATAATTTTGCGTTATCTTAAGATACATCGCTCTTTACGTTCTTTATTCGCGTATAAATTTTACTAATCAACGTTTACATTTTTAACTCATAAAAATATTGATATAAGGAGAGATTTGTATGAATTACGCAATTATTTCTCACAAATGCCCCCTGTTCTGCGAGGCGCTCATATGACTACGGAACTGATTACATCTATAATCGGCGTCCTCGGCAGTTTTCTTGGATCGCTCGCAGGCATTATGATAAATACCAAGCTGATGAACTACAGAATCGAACAGCTTGAAAAAAAGGTTGATAAGCATAACAAGGTCGTAGACCGCGTTTATAATCTTGAAAAGCATACTGCGGTTTTTGATGAAGACCTGAAGGTCGTAAACCACCGCATTTCCGATCTTGAGCTTTATCACAAATAAAACTTAAAAGGAGACTTTCAATGAAAATATACTTGATAAAAAAACTGACCAGCCGAAAATTTTGGCTTGCCATTATAGGCTTTATTACGCCCCTGCTTATCTCTTTCGGAGTAACTGAAAGCGCTGCAACTCAGATTGCAGGAATAATTATGTCGGGGGCAGCCTGCATCGCTTATATTGTAGGCGAAGGGCTGGTTGATGCGGAACAAGCTTATAATAAAAATTATGACTCTACCAATGATACACCCTAAACCAGAGGAGAATTATATGAAAAAATTTGGAATTGATATTTCAAAATGGCAGGGAGATTTTAATCTCGAATCTGCAGTTACCGAAGGAGTATCTTTTGTAATAATCAAGGGCGGTGGAAACGACAACGGTCTTTACACTGATTCAAAGTTTGAAGCAAACTACGCTAAAGCCAAAAAACTCAATATTCCCGTCGGTGTCTACTGGTTCAGCAAGGCTCTGTCCGAAAACGAAGCTGTAAAAGAAGCTGAATATCTTTACTCCGAAATACTGTCAGGTAAACAGTTTGAATTGCCTGTATATATTGACGTCGAACACGAAGACATGCTCTCTTTAGGCAAGGATAAACTTACATCTGTCATTGATAAGTGGTGCTCACAATTAGAAAGCAAAGACTTTTGGGTTGGTATCTATTCGTCTGTATATTCCTTCAGAAATCATATGAATGACGAATATTTAAAAAAATATACCCACTGGGTCGCTCAGTGGGCAAAAGAATGTACTTATAATGATAAAAACGTTCTCGGAATGTGGCAGTTCGGCGGAGAAACCAATCTGATCAGAAATACTGCTGTTGCCGGAGTTGTGTGTGATCAGAACTATATGTATAAAGATTTTCCCACTCTTATCAAACAAAATAATCTTAACGGTTTTTCAAACGAAACCCACACTTCCGCTAACGAAAAAAAATCATACGAAACAATAGCTTGCGAAGTTATTAACGGTAAATGGGGCAACGGTAACGAACGGAAACACAATCTTACGAAGGCGGGCTATAACTATTATGCAGTTCAGTCACTTGTAAACGATAAGCTTAACAAAACAAAAGTAAAAGCGGGAGACCTTGTAAAAATGACTCCCGACGGCGTTATATACGGTACAGACAAAAAATTTGCAGGTTTTGTATATAATACGTTGCTTTACGTAAGAGAGCTTAAAGACAACAGAGCTGTTATTTCTATTCAGCCCGAGGGGGCAGTTACCGGTGCTGTTGACGTCAAATACTTGATAAAGCATAAAATATAAAATTATGCTTTAAATAGCCACATTATGTGCAAAAAACTGTATATGGACTTTGTCCATATACAGTTTTTTCTGTTAAGGTTTGATAATAAAAGTAGGAACTATCTGCTTTACAAGCGAACGTATATCAACAGTATCGTCTGCCATACAGTGTTTCATCTTGTGAAGCACTCCAAAGAAATGCTCCGAATCGATTTTGATAGGTCTGCCTATGTGGATCAGCGCATTTTCTGTCGCTCTCAGTCCCTCTTCATCCATAAGCAATTCTTCATAGAGCTTTTCACCGGGACGGAGACCGGAGAACTTAATATCAATATCTCTATATGGCTCAAAGCCGGAAAGTCTGATAAGATTTTCCGCAAGATCAAGTATCTTGACGGGATTGCCCATATCAAGAACAAATATTTCCCCGCCCTTTGCCGATGCTCCTGCTTGAAGAACAAGTGAAACCGCCTCGGGAATGGTCATAAAATATCTAATAATATCCGGGTGCGTAACCGTTACCGGCCCGCCTGCCTGTATCTGCTTTTTAAATAAAGGAATAACCGAACCGTTGCTTCCAAGTACGTTGCCGAATCTTACCGCAACAAATTCCGTTTCGGAATGCTTGTTGAATTCCTGAACGATCATCTCACAGATTCGTTTGCTTGCTCCCATTATATTCGTGGGATTAACAGCTTTGTCGGTGGAAATCAAAACAAATCTCTTAACCCTGAATTTATCAGCCATCTGTACGGTATTCAAAGTACCGAAAACATTGTTCTTTATTGCTTCATTCGGGCTGTCTTCCATAAGGGGTACGTGTTTGTGCGCCGCCGCGTGATAAACGATCTCGGGTCTGTATTTTTCAAAGACCATATCCATTCGCTGATTGTCTCTTACAGAGCCTATAAGAACTACGAGGTCGAGCATAGGATATTTTCTCTTTAGCTCCAGCTGAATGTCGTATGCATTATTTTCGTAGATATCGAAAATAATGAGCCGTTTAGGCTTGTATGCGGCAATCTGTCTACACAATTCACTGCCTATAGAGCCGCCTCCGCCCGTAACCATAACTACCTTATCGCTTACGTAATCCATTATTGGCGCAAGATCGGTTTTTATGGGTTCTCTGCCGAGTAGATCCTCAATTTCAACGTCTCTGATGTTCTTGACATAATCGTGTTCTTCGTGATAACCTCCGCTTACCATTTGATAGATAGAAGGCATCACTTTTACAGCACAATTTGTTTTTGCACAAATATTCAATATTTCTTTCTTTGCTTCAGACGGACATGATGGAACAGCGAAAACAATCTTGGTTATACCAAATTTTTCAACGTTTTCTTCGATCCTATATCTGTTTCCCACAACGGGTATTCCATCAATTTGCATTCCATTTTTTGCCGGATCATCGTCTATAATACACTTGATGTTATATTCGTCGCTGTGCTTCATTTGCATTTCATAAACAAACAAATGACAAGCATCACCGGCGCCGATTATCATTGTATTATTATTTTCATTTGAAACGGTATTGAGTATGGTTGTCTTATACTTACGCTCAAGCTTATATATAATAACTCTTAGAATAACAATCGCAACGACCGCAAGAACACCTGCCGCAATGTGAATTTTAAAATAATCAAATCCATCAAGCGCTTTTAAAAATACGGTTCCGCACGACATATGAATTACAAAAGAAATCATTTGGGAAAAAGTAACCGCAAGAATAAGTCTCAACATTTCCTGAAGGCTTGAGTAATACCAAACTATCTTATATATATTTGATACATACAAAAAAACAGCATATACGATTGCCTGAGCAACAAAACCTATAAGAATGGTCGACCACATTCCCTGGGCAAATATTTTGGGCAGCAATGCTAACTCAGCAAAAAACAGCGCAAAAATCGCCAATATTATATCTAATATCCGTAAAATATACGGTTTCCATTTTGAAATACGCATATCTTCACCCTCTCGTAAAGCATACTTATAAACATTAGTATATCATTGTTTTAACGATTTGTAAATAGTTATATATGTTTTTTTTACATTATAAGATTTTTTCCGACTGCGCTCATGTTATTCGATCCATATTAAAATATTTGTCCCCTTCCCAACAAAAATCTCACCATACGTGGCATACCCCCAAGAACAGTAAAAAGCTGTGTAGAAATTTTCTACACAGCTTTTTTGTCTTATTATATTAAAAAATTAATCGGGAATTTCCTCGTCGCCGTGCTCATCCATCCACTCGCAAGCTGCATCATAAGCATCAAGGTCGAGGTCAGCCATTGTGTTTGTATGAAGAACAACACCTTCAGCTTCGCCTGCAAGAATCTTTTCGCGGTACCAGTCGAGCTGCCACTTAACCCATTCACGAGTCGAAGCCTTCTTTTCTCCGAAGTTCCAGAGATAGCAACCGAACATACGGCGCTGCTTGGGAGTCATCTTCTTGAAGATTTCAAACTTTTCGGGAATTTCATGCGCTTTGCTTTCTTTCCAGTTCCACATAATAATGCCGTCGAAAGGCTCAATGTATTTCATAAAATCATTGTCGTCCTGTTCGTTTACACCAAACTCGTGAGTATAAAGAACCATCCACATATCGAGAGGACGTACGCCTTTAGTCTGAAGTCTGTCATGTATGTCATACAGGTTTTCAACAGGAATATTGCGGAATTCGCCGTTTCTTACAAAGTCGTCAAAAACAACGCAATTGATGTTCGGGAAATCCTTTGATTCTTCAATTAAGGGATTTACTACGTCAGGGTTTCTGCCTGCATCGTAACATTCCCAGCCCACACCTTTTAGGGTTTTGAAGGACTTGTTGTACTGACGTCTGTTTACGTTAACACCTACGGGCACCATAAACGTGTTTCTTACTCCAAGGTAAAGACAACCTTCCATAGGAGTCATTCTTGAAACCTGAGTGTTACCGAATTCGTTGTTGTATCTGCCTTCCGGATGTCCCCAAAGCCAGAACTTGTCTCTTAATTTCATAATTTTTCCTCCGTACGAACCTGAATTTTTATATGTTCGCTTACATTTCAATGGTAATATGAAACGCGGTGTAATACAATATAAAGTTGGGTTCAAAATATGGAGAATTGAGTAATATCAAGCACTAAATATGGAGAAACGAGCAAACACAGTTACACCGATACATTCTTGCAATATACACGAAAGGCGTAATGTCTTTTTAATGACATCACGCCTTTTTTAAATATTATTTATTTTACAAATTCTTCGTAAATTGCCTTCATTGCCTTTTCAAGCTCACTCTCATCTACGCCTACAATTATGTTAAGCTCACTTGAACCCTGGTCTATCATTCTGAGGTTTATACCCGCCTTTGCGATGGCACCGAATACTCTAGCCGCAGTACCTCTTTCGCCTACCATACCGCGTCCTACGACTGCAAGAAGCGCAAGGTTATCTTCAATATATATACAATCGGGTTCAACCGCACGGCAAAGCTCGTTTATGAGTTCATCCCTGTGTCCTTCAAGCTGTGCTGTGCTGAGAACGATGCTCATAGTGTCAATACCCGAAGGAAGATGTTCAAATACCATTCCGTGCTTTTCAAGCACTTCGAGTACTTTTCTGCCAAATCCGACAGCCGAATTCATCATATCCTGCTCAAGAGTAATTACAGAGAAATTCTTCTTACCTGCGATACCTGTAATGACGCGTTCCGTGTCTACCTTATCGGTCTTGTGAACTATAAGAGTACCGGGGGCATCGGGATCGTTAGTATTTTTGATCTGTACGGGAATACCAACCATTCTTACAGGGAATATTGCATCCTCGTGAAGAACCGTAGCACCCATATAAGAAAGCTCTCTGAGCTCTCTGTATGTAATCACTTCGATAGGCTTGGGATCGTCAATAATTCTGGGGTCAGCGCAAAGGAAGCCCGAAACGTCCGTCCAGTTTTCATATATATCCGCATCACAAGCGCGCGCTACAATAGAACCGGTAATATCAGAACCGCCTCTGGAGAAGGTCTTGATTTTTCCGTCAGGCTTTGAACCGTAGAAACCGGGAACAACTGCTCTCGCGTGCGTCTTAAGTACCCCTTTGAGAACCGCATTTGTCTTTTCTTCATCGAATTTTCCGTCTTCCGTAAAGAAAATAACGTCTGCGGCGTCGATAAATTCATAGCCGATATATGCAGCCATAATTTTGCCGTTGAGATATTCTCCGCGGCTTGCCGCATAGTCGCTTCCCGCCTTGTTCTTAATGTTTTCCTTAATAATTTCAAAATCACTTTCAAGTGAAAAATCATTAAGTCCAAGACCCTTTATAATTTCATTATATCTCTTTTTGATACCATCAAAATATATATCGATCGACTCGCCCTTTTCTGCCAAAGAGTTACACTTATAAAGCATATCGGTAACCTTTGTATCGTCCTTGTATCTCTTGCCGGGGGCTGAGGGAACGACGTATCTTCTGCTTTCGTCTGCGCGGATTATGTTTGCAACCTTCATAAACTGGTTTGCATCACTCAATGAGCTTCCGCCGAATTTAACTGTTTTGATCTGATCTCTGTTCACAGTTTCATACTCCTTATATTTAAATACATACATTATATTATATTTTACGACTCGGATTTTGTCAACACATACCGTGTCAATTTAACCTATTTTTTCAAGATATTTTTATTAAAACTGACGAATTTTGAACAACAAGTATTTTTGGATATATAAAAACATATCTATAAAACAAAAACAAGAGGGTTTTGTTATGGGAAAAGTTATTCTTTATATTTGTTGCGTTATAATATTGATGGCGGTAGTGAAATATGGCTGATAAAACACGGATAAAAATTGCTCTGCCGACTCTTGTATTCTTTTGTGCAATTTTGTTTTTTGACGTAAGTATTCTTCCCTTCATCCCATTCTTTGCAGCCATTCTGCACGAAGCCGGCCATATTGCCGTTATGAAGATATGCAAAGTAAAAATTAAAGAAATAAAGATACTTCCCTTCGGAATTGACATTAAGAAAGAGAACAAAATTACTTCATATAAGACCGATATAGCTGTAAGTTCGGCAGGCATAGCTGTAAATATTTTGCTTTTATTATTGTGTACTCTGTTGCCAAAAACGCCCGAAACCATACTCTTTGCATCAAGCAATGTGCTACTTATCTTTATAAATATATTGCCGATAAACTCGCTTGACGGAGGTCAGATGCTTGAAAAACTACTGGAATACAAATACGATCCGCAAATTGCAAATAAAGTTACGGCAACGACCTCGCTTGTATGTATAACGCTTCTCGGCAGCGTGGCTATATGGGTGCTTTTTAAAACCTCCTACAACTTTTCGCTGCTTCTTATGTGCATATATCTGTTTTGCGGAATAATTTTTTGACTGTTTTTCCTGAAAAATTTATATTCAAAATGCGCATAACGTTACAAGCTTTGTTATATTTTGAAAATTGAGGCATTGTTCAACTGAGACTTACTATACCCAAAAGGCAGGCAGGGCATAGAATAATATCAGGGTAAAGGAATATAAGCTTTCCCTGAAAGGAGGTTTCGTATGAACTGCTTGTGTAACCTTTTTGACTGCGAAAACATTTGGGTCATCATCGCTATCTGCCTCGTGCTCTTCTTCCTTTGCAACTGTGGCGGTGGTTGTGGCTGCGGCTGTGGCTGTAACTAATATAAAATAAAACAAGAGAGAGCGTGTGCTCCGCACACACTCTCTCTGTTATTTTTTACGCCTGAATTACTTTTGACAAAAACTCTTTAAGTCTCGGCGACTTGGGATTGTTGAAAAATTCGTCGGGAGTTGCATCCTCGACTATCTTGCCTTCCTCAAAGAAAAGCACCCTGTTTCCTACCTCACGTGCAAAGCCCATTTCGTGAGTAACAACCACCATAGTCATTCCGCTCTTTGCGAGATCTCGCATAACGTCGAGAACTTCGCCTACCATTTCGGGATCAAGCGCTGAAGTAGGCTCGTCAAAGAGCATTACTTCCGGATTCATCGCCAGCGCGCGTACAATTGCAACACGTTGTTTTTGTCCTCCCGAAAGCTGTGAGGGATATGCGTTTGCCCTGTCAGCAAGACCGACCTTTTCAAGAAGCTCCATTGCGTTCTTCTCTGCCTCTTCTTTGGGCATTTTAAGCAGTTTTATGGGAGCTAAGGTCATATTTTTTAAAACTGTCATATGAGGGAAAAGGTTAAACTGCTGGAAAACCATTCCCATCTTCTGACGGTGCTTGTTTATATCTGTCTTATGGTCCGTTATATCCGTTCCCTCAAAGAGAATTCTTCCCTCGGTGGGCGTTTCAAGAAGATTCAAACAGCGCAAAAAAGTAGATTTACCGCATCCCGAAGGACCGACAACAACGACCACCTCGCCGTTTTTTATCTCAATATCAATTCCGTTGAGAGCGTGAATCGTTTTCTTAAAACATTTATGAAGATTTTCAACTTTAATGATTGTATTATCGCTCATTGCTTCTCAACTTCCTTTCAAGCAGACTTACAAGTTTACTTAGTATCAATACCATAACGAGATATATTATAGCTACGGTTACAAGCGGCATAAATGCAGAATACGTTGCCGCACGTATTGCATTTCCTGCATACATAAGGTCTCCGAGACCAATGTAGAACGCTATCGAGGTTTCCTTCAAAAGCACAACAAACTCGTTTGCCAATGCGGGAAGAACTGCCTTAAATGCCTGCGGAAATACAATGTGGAACATAGTAGGCATATATCCGAAGCCAAGGCTTCTGCCGGCCTCCGTTTGTCCGTTATCAATCGACATAATACCGCCGCGGACGATTTCCGCAACGTATGCACCCGAGTTAAGACCGAAGCAAATAACCGCAGACAAGAACTTGTTTATACCTAAGGGCATAAAGATTACAAAATAAATTATCATAATCTGTACGACAACGGGAGTTCCTCTCGTTAACGTAAGATAGACATTGCATATCCAGTTAAAAAATCTGAGGAACGGGCCGCGTCTGTCAAGCTTATCGTAAGTGCAACGCACAAATGCAACAAGAAATCCGATTACAATACCTATAAGCAACGCAAATATGGTAAGGCGGATGGTAGTCCAAAGTCCCGTAAGAATACTCAGCCATCTGTCGTGTTCAATAAAATTCTTGTGGAAATCGGACTTAAAATCGTTCCAGACACGGATAATGGGAGAAGAAGTGTCGGGCTTATCAGCATTATACGACAATTTGAGACATTCGTTAAAGCCTTTGTTTACGTTTTTTGTCTCAATCTTTCTTTCGACTCCGCTTCCCTCTATTTTATAAGTCGTTATCTTTGAAACTTCATCGGTAATTTTGACAGCGCCGCCGTATACTGCGTCAACAACGTCTCTTTGCGCATATAAAACGAGCGTATCATCAACCTCGTAATATGTAATTGTCAGCTTTTTTTCGATTAGCTGTGCTTCGTTTGCAAGCTCAGCTACCTTACCCTTGAATTCTATCTTGAAATCGAGAGCGGATTTGAACATCGTGCCGTTGGCTTTCTTTACGTCAGCCTTCAAAAAGTCATTGTATCTCGGAGAGATTACAGAATAAATATCAAGAGTTGAAACGGTACAATCAAGTATTACGTCTTTTTCAGAACCGTATGAAATACTGTTAACCTTGATATTATTTTTCTGAGCGACAAGCTCCATAGGCTCAGTCTTCGCCATTTTGTCAAAATCGGCATTGACCATTTCCTGAGCCTTATCAAGTGATATTTCAGACGCGGTAGTGCTCTTCTTTATGCCAAACACCAAGCCTACAATGACAGCCGCGACCACTGCGATCGCTATAATTAACGCTATTAGCTTTTTCTTCATTTTTAACCTCCGTATGTATAGAACGCATTAAGCCGTTATCTGAAAAGTATGCAAAAACACTGCTCAGATAACGGTTTAATACAAACTGCAAGGGCAAAGAAGGTCTTTGCCCTTGCACGTATTATTCGAAATAAAACTTATTCAGCCTTGATGAACTTTGCAATAATCCTGTCGATTGTGCCGTCTGTTGTGAGGTCTTCAAGAGCATCGTTGATTTTGTCGAGAAGCTCTGTGTTTGACTTCTTAACTGCGATCGCATAGTCTTCAACTGCATATTCTGTGTCGAGGATTACGAGACCCTGGTTTTCAGCAACGAATGCCTTTGCGGGTTCGTTATCGATGATTACTGCGTCAACGTCTCCGCCCTTGAGAGCGATAATAGCGTCAGCTCCCTTACCGTACTGAGTTACGTTTTCCTTACCGTAGTCATCACAAGCATAGATGTCGCCTGTTGTTCCAAGCTGAACACCGATCTTCTTGCCTGTAAGGTCGTCGGGAGTCTTGACATCAGAGCCTTCTTTAACGATTACAACCTGAACGCCTGTAGCGTAGCTGGATGTAAAGTTAACTTCAAGAAGTCTTTTATCAGTAACAGTCATACCTGCCATGCCAAAATCAACTTCGCCCTGGTTAACAGCTGTAATAATGGAATCGAATTCCATATCAACGATTTCGAGCTTCATACCGAGTTTTTCAGCAATCGCATTTGCAATCTCAACGTCGATACCTACAAATTTCTCGCCTTCCTTATATTCATAGGGCGGGAATGCTGCGTTCGTACCCATTTTGATTACTTTTGTGTCATCTTTGTTCTGATCCTCATCCTTTGAACCGCAAGCTGCAAACATGCCAAAGCACATAACAACTACGAGGAGAAGAGCTAAAAGCTTTGTAAATTTCATAATTTACCTCCGAGAATTAAATTTGATGTATAGATTATATTATAGATGTATATTGTTGTCAAGAGTATTATGCAAAAATCAGCCTTTTTAATGAATATTGTGTGAATACTTAGCGTTTTTTGTGAATTTTATGCACACTTTTCTTTCTATTTACTGCCACCGAGCCAACCTATCTGTTTAAAAAATTAAAAGAGCGGCAAAAACCGCTCTTTTTGTTATGGGTAAATACGGTCAGGAGCTTCGCTCCCAAACCCACACAAAAGGACACTTTTGGAAAAGTGCCCTCTTGACTCCCTCAAAACTTTAACTATATTGATCTTGCATAATTTTTAAAAGGAATGGCGAAGTTTTTGGCATTTGAAACGGTCTAACCCTCCCTTTTTTGCATAACGCTTAAGCCCCCAGTCAAAGCAAAAAGAGTGGCAAAAACCGCTCTTTTGATTAATCATTTATTATAATTTTGTCTGATATGTAAGCAAAATGTAAGTGCGAAGTAATGGACTTGTTCACGAAATGATATTGAAGAATAGTTCTCGTGGCAGTATAATTATAAGCGAAAAATATTAAAACATTTTTATGAATCCTGTCAGAATTTGAGATCTTTTTCGATATTATAAGTGAAAGCACATCACACGAAAGGAGCGGTGCTTGATGAAAAAGTTGTGCACAACAGAAGAAGCAGTCAAGGCTTTGGAAAATCGCGATTCCACAGCACTTGCGGATATCCAAAAAAGCTATGGAGCACTACTCCGCAGAATAGCCGTTAATTTGGGGCTTAATTCAGGCGATACGGAAGAATGTATGAATGATACATATCTTGAAGTGTGGAACACCATTCCTCCGGTGAAGCCTAAAAATATTTGCTCATACGTTTGTATGCTTATGCGAAGGATCGTTATTGACCGTATCAGATACAACAGTGCCGAAAAAAGAGCAAATACTGTTTACATAGAGGTTTCAAAGGAACTTGAATCGTGTATGAATGTTGAGAACACGGTAATTGATGAAATGTGTATACCGACAATACTGAATCAATTTCTTGAAAGTCAAACATCCGAAAACAGAGAGATCTTTATCCGCCGTTATTATGAGTTTGAAAGTACCAAAGAAATAGCACGTGATATGATGATTGGCGTTAATACCCTTGAAAAAAGGCTATCAAGAATGAGAGCCGAACTCAAAATAATCCTTAAAGAATGGGGGTACAATTGATGGATAATAAAAATCTGCTCACCGATAAGCTCGGAGAGATTGACAGCAAGTTTCTAGATGAGTATCATAACCGACGTAGGCGTCGTGCAGTAAGAAGAAAAAATATTATAAAATACGGAAGTATTGCCGCATCGGTTATAATCGTGATAACAACGTCACTTATCGCAATACTGCCCGCGATTCGTAATACACCTATAAATAAACCGACCAACTATACCTATACGCTTATTTATGCCGATGATTATCAAAACAGCAATAACATAGACGGAGAGAAGGAAACTATGCCCCCGAAACCGGGCGAGGTCAGGTTCAGAGGTGAATTATACAGGTTAGTGAAAGACGATAAACCTTATGCAAACTATTTGTTTGCGGTTAAAATGTCTTTCGAGACGGCGTTTGAGGAATCAGAGGAATGTAAGCAAATGATTGCTGATGCACAGAGCAGAAGCGATACAATGTGGGAGCGGTACGAAAATGAATTCGTGCCACATATAAAAACTCATTCACACACACAAGGAACAATGGATTGGACCTGTAATGAATGTCTCAGACTCCATAAATTGCACATAGCAGACGAAGCAGATATTGATAATATGTACCGTGAAGTTGACATTATTTTGGAGGCAGAACGCGAGGCGCACGCCAAAAAGGTAAAGGAACGCTCCGAAGCATATATTGCATCTCTTGAATTAGATGTTAAAAATGTAAAGGTTATATGGGCAGATTCTCCTGAAAAAGTAGATGAATATACTAATATTTGGAATATACAATTTGCTTACTTTACAAAAGAACAGCTTAAATCAATTAAAGTTCCCGATGATATCGGTGTAGAACTAACACTCATTCCCAAATGGGCGGATACGGGAGAAGAGGTTATTTATCGCAATGGTGATCTTTATCCTGCTATATGGGAATGAAATTACTTAAATGCTGTGCAGAATTTAATTGATACCAATCTTTTAACGCAAGAAAGGCACTACACCTTGATGGGCAGTAGTGCTTTTCTGCTTTTTCGAATATCCGCGGCACAAGATAATCCCCCTTGAAATAAGGGGGATTCATTTTATAGGCTACATTTATTTTACAAATCGGAATATGATAACAAAACCTTTTATTTGTGCGATAAAGGATATTCTGCCAACACAAATGTATAATCACCCTGATTTTCAGAATTGAACTTTCCGTCGTTTCCTACCCAAGAATAATATAAAGACGTAAATTTGTCAATTAAATGCGCTTCTTCTTGATTGCCATATAAAGTATTGGTTTGATAATTGTATACATAGCATGCAGCGTCATAACTTTTACTATTTTTTTCAAAAAGCCAAATACACAATTCATCTTGACAAAACTCATTTTGATAAAAACGCAAGGCAACACGATATTCATCATTAACAGGTATACTTACTTGATGAAAGCAACCGAGGTCGTAAACAACTTCTGAACCCTCTATCGAAGTAGTGAGAATAGTTCGAGTCCCGTTTTTTTCAGAATTAACCATATTCCAAATATCCTCATAGACATTATCTACACGATAAAGTTTACCTGCAATTACGCCTTTGGTAAACATATTTGTCAAAGCAATCACTGCAACAACTATTATAGTAACGACAATTACTGTAACAACAACTGCACTAATAATAATGGTTTTCTTTTTCATAACATAACCTCCTCATCAAATTCATGTTGGACCAATTGGAAGTTTGTTAACTGTTATCATATGATATTGTAACTTCTTTATTTTTCATCTCTGACGCTCTAAGGATAACAATTACCGCATCATCGTTCCAAGAAATAGAAGCAATATTGCGTTCGCTCGCATTTACGCCGTCATCGAAAAGTTGGGTAGATACACGCTCGATAATTTTGCCATCGTGCTTTTTGAGGGTTAACCTGACATCCGTCGGGCCAAATGGCCATGCTGGGGCACCCATTTGTTCAAAGACGAGCGTATATTCTCCGTCGGGACTGTTGTATGTTACAATTTCATTCGGGAGCATAAAGTTAAATGCACCGCTCCAAACGGCACCAATAAAAATGTAAGCACCAATTAGTAAAGCAATTGTAATTGATAATATTATCAATATAATCTTACCTGTTTTGCCCATATCTTTTCACCTCCTCATCAAATTCATGTTGGTTGGAACGATAGGATTGTATACCATCACATATGCGAATAATAAAACGTCATACGCTTCATTGTTTCGTCAATCAGTACATAACATATCTCGACATGGTTAAATTCGCCGTCCCAATCAAGTTGATATCGTGTTGCTTCAACACCATCGAAGGACCAATTGTTTTCCAAATGACGTTCGTGATTGGAACCAATCCCCACCGCTTCCTTTTCAAGAAGTGTTCTCCACTCCGTTATTTTCTCATTCGTCGTGGTGTAGGTCAGTTCAAATACCTCTCCTCACAGCATAATGCAAAGCCGCTCACAATGATTGGATAGAGAGCATAATTGCATTTCATATTATTGCTCCCTTCTGTACTCCAAAATATCTCCAGGTTGGCAATCCAAGGCTTCACACAGCTTAATCAGCGTCGATATTTTCAAAGCTTTTGCTTTACCATTTTTTAACACCGATACGTTAGCAATGGTAATCCCGACTTTTTCTGCCAGCTCCGTTACACTCATTTTTCTTTTCGCGAGCATAACATCAATATTAAAAATAATCTCTCCGTCCATGGCAATCCTCCTTATATGGTCCAGTCACTTTGATCCTGCAATGCAGCTGCTTTCTTCACAAGGTGAGACAATGCGGCAGATATCACAGCAACCGCAACACCCACGAATACGATCACAAGTGAAGCAATGACCACACCAGGATGGCTCATGTTCAAAAAGAGCAACACAATATTACCAACGAAAAAGAACGCAGCATCCAGAGCAGACAAAACAGAAATGGATTTTAACATAGAGGCGTTTGTTCCTGTAAAAGATTGGTCTTTCCCAATATTCGTCACGATTCTCCATGCGTAATACAACACCATAAAACAGGGAATGCCGGAAACCCAAATAAAAATAAGCCAAGGCCAAAAGCAATTGGAGAACTCCGAATGTAATGAGCGCAGATTCAAACCGTACATAGGTACAACAAAAGCGTACACGACCAGTCCGCAAACCGCAACTCCTATTAAAATTACTTTTAACCATTTTGAAAAAAACTTCTGTTCCATACGAATAAACCTCCTGTATCTGTTGCTTTCAGTATATCACCTTTCTTTAAAAATGTCAATAATAATTTATCGATTTGCGATAAATAAGAATTGTACAACAATACATTACACAAGATGAACCATATAACTACCGTCTTTTAATAGACTTTATGCGTCCCTCCGGCAGACATGAAAAGACCTTGATATTCTTGAGAATAGCAGGGTTACATTCAATATAGAGGTTGAAAATATAAGAACATACACGCAAGAAAAAAAAAGCAATTGGTGAGAGTTCAAGTCTTGCTCGAGAAAAATATCTTTTTTGTACGCTCAACCTGATAACTGAAATTTTGCCTATAAAAAAGAAAAACCCCTGATGAAATCAGAGTTTTTCTGTGGCTACATCTTTTTTGTAGCCTTTTGATGGCTATGGGCTACGAAAAAGATATTATCTGCAGTTTTGCGTATAAATTCGAACCCTCACGTTTTTTAGTGAAATCGTTCACTCACGCTCACGGTGAAATAATTCACTTCGTAAATTGTGAAATTTGATGCTTACGCATCAAGTGAAATTAAATCCACCCACTCGCCGTCGTGGCGAATTTCACACGCCGCAGGCGTATTTCACATTGCAAAGCAATATTTCACCCACCCGCAAGGGTGGATTTAGTTGAAAACGACAGATTCCTGTCGGAATCTGTCGTTTTCTGGTCGAGATGACTGGATTCAAACCAGCTCTGCCCTTCCTGAAACATTGGTCGAAATGCGCGCTCGGCACAGCTCTCGCTTCCATTTCTCCCTGTTTCAGTTAATCCTCGGCGAAAAATAGTCCACCGGACTGTTTTTCGCTCTCGTCACCCTGCGTCCCGGTTCGGGACTTAGATGGCCGCCATTAACAAAAAAACGAGCGGGCTTTCGCTCACTCGTCTCTTTTTGGTCGAGATGACTGGATTCGAACCAGCGGCCTCTGCGTCCCGAACGCAGCGCTCTACCAAACTGAGCCACATCTCGTTTTATTCGTACCCGTGTATTGTATCAAATGATGTTGCTTTTGTCAAGAGTTTCAAATGCAAAAAAAAAAATAACCCTTGACCACTACTCTTTTTCTCACGCGGTCAAGGGTTATTTATTCTCGATCTTGATATCTAACATCATTTTAACCTCTCTTTCTTATTATTGCGAATCACTTCTCTTTACCTCTTCTTATACAGCCATTCCTCACAAATCTCTTAAGCGAGATACACTTACTTTTCTTTGGCTTTTTCTCTGAAGTTATCGCTTCGTATCAGTTATTCAAGTAACTTCTTTCATTCGGTTTTTGTTTTGTCTTTTCAGACTCTTCAGATTTCGGTATTTGACTATTCCAATTTTTGATTGATTAATTGTTTACCACTTTCGAATACTTAACTGTTCATTGGACTATCCTCTGTTTGTTTACTTCCTTCGGTTCCTTAATGAATTCGGTAATCAACTCGCAAACTCGTTATTTGAACTCGTCTCACTACTTTCTATATAATAGGCTTATTTGTTTTCCCGGAAGCTTCAGCCTTTTCAAAAACTTCGGGGGATTCTTTACTTGTACATTGGACTCACCCTTTCTTCACCTATATACTACCATATTATCCATACTTTTGCAATTCGCATTTTGTACAAAGTTTATTATTTTCTTTTGTGTATATAGCAGATTTTTGTATAATATAGATATATGTTTGTTAAAAACCATTGACTATCACACTTTATAGTGATATAATGGATATGTTAGTTTGCGAAAACCGCGTTCACATTATGAATGCGGTTGTTTTTATTAAATCCGACAGAGAGAGGGTGTGCTTCGCACACCCTCTCTCTTGTTCATTAATCATCTTCATCATTTAATCAAAAGAAAAACGATGTTTTATATTGAAAAGCAAAAATATATATGCTATAATGAACGCTCAAAATAACGGCTTTTCGAGGCTTTTTATGAAAAACAAGTACACTTTACTAAAGCCGGCGTGTTATACCGGTAACATCACCATGTCGGCAACGGCAAATCTGTCGCCGATTCTCTTCCTTACGTTCAGATCGACATACGGCTTTTCATACTCCCTTCTCGGTCTGCTCGTACTCGTCAACTTTATAACACAGCTTACGGTTGATTTGATATTTTCATTCTTTTCGCACAAATTCAATATTGAAAAAACAGTAAGAATAATGCCCATATTGGCATTCTGCGGTTTTATCATATATGCAACTTTTCCATATCTTTTCCCCAATTACGTATACGTCGGCCTCGTTATCGGAACGATAATATTCTCGGCATCAAGCGGACTCGCAGAGGTATTGCTCAGCCCAATCATCGCGGCGATCCCTGCAGAAAACCCCGACAGAGAAATGAGCAAGCTTCACTCGTCGTATGCTTGGGGGTGCGTATTTTCCATAACTTATGCAACTTTGTTTTTGCTTATATTTGGCAAGGAAAACTGGCAATTCCTCGCATATACTTTTGCGATAATCCCCTTGATCTCATCGATCCTCTTTTTCAAAAGCGACGTACCGAATATGGAGACACCGAAAAAAACGTCAAATGCGATTGTCTTTCTCAAAAACAAAGGCGTCTGGCTTTGCGTATTTGCAATATTTCTGGGCGGGTCGTCAGAATGTGCGATGGCGCAATGGGCATCAGGCTATCTTGAGTCGGTTATGAACATTCCAAAGGCTGTCGGCGACATTCTGGGTGTCGCGATGTTTGGTCTTATGCTCGGTCTCGGCAGAACACTTTACACCAAATACGGCAAAAACGTTGAAAAGGTTAACTTCTTTGGCGCATTGGGCGCAACAGCCTGCTATTTGATGTGTGCGATTTCACCGAACGCAATTATAGGAATAGCTGCTTGCGCGCTAACTGGCTTTTTCACGTCGATGATGTGGCCCGGCACGCTGATCACATCGTCTGACAGATTTCCCGACGGCGGCGTATTGATCTATGCTCTTATGGCGGCGGGAGGCGATTTCGGGGCATCGGTCGGTCCTCAGATCATCGGTATTGTTACAGACAAAGTTTCAACAACGGCATTCTTTGCAGACTTTGCAAACAAGCTTGCAATCACCCCCGACGTATTTGGCATGAAAATTGGTCTTCTCGCGGGTGCACTCTTCCCTCTCTGCTCGATATTTATTTTCTACATACTATATAAACAAAGCAAAAAAAGCAGTTCGATGTGAACTGCTTTTTTTATGCAACATAATGCCGATACTTATGTTACCTTTATTCAAAATCTTCCGCCCATGCCCATTCCGCCTGATGAGCCATACATATTAGACTTCATATTTATTTCCAGTATAGTACTACCGCCATCAATATCCACCGACTGAGCAAATCCATTTTCGTCCGTATTCTGCGCTTTACCGCCCACAACAACGGTATATTCATTGCCGCTTTGCACTCCTTCGCAGGAGATTACTATATGTGAATATTGCTTTTTGGGTGTTACAAAAACTATTGCTTTTCCATTTTTATCGCAAAGAGCCAATGTTCCCCCGTTTTGCGTACTGATTTGAGCTGAAATAACGCCCTGGTTTTCTGCACTTGTAAAGCCCTGCGCCATTCCCGAACTCCCCAAAGCTATAAAAACACCGCCTGTTATGCTTGCGCTTCCGTCATAGTCGAGCGAACCGTTTCCGCTGTTTGTCGGACCGTAAACAACGGTCGTTCCGCCGGCTACATTGATACTGCCGTTTGAATCAACCCCATCGCCCGACGCATCAATTAATATATATCCGCCCGAAATAACAATTCTACCGCTCGATTTTGAAAAACCGTTCATTCCAGGTCTTCCGTTCAGAGATGATCCGTCATTTCCGCCTGCGGCATTCATTCCGTCATCACTTGCTATAACGTATATATTTCCGCCTGTTACTACAATATCGGAGCTCTCAATTCCCTCATAGCTTTTCTGGACGTTTATTCCTCCGCCGCCTATCTTCAGCGCCGTGTCTGCGTGGATGCCGTCGTCGCCCGACTTTATGTCAAAATTGCCGTTTTGTATATCTGCCGTACCGTTTGAATGTACTGAATCGTCTGCGGAATCTATATTAAACGTTCCTCCGCTTATAATTATATCTCCGCCCGACTTTATCCCCTTTGCCGATTCTGAGGTTGTAACGGACTGCGTATACGACATCGGTCTGAATCCGGGTCTGTTTCCGCTCGGTCTTCCGCCGAAATCGTTGCCTCCAAAGCCCCAGTTTTCATTTACGTTTCCGTTACCGTTGGTTGAGGCATTTGCAGAGCCTCCGCCGGTTTTTATATTAAATTCTCCGTCCTCAATATTCAGAACAGTCTGTGCCTGAATACCGTCATTTCCCGACGTAATGTCAAATTTACCGCCGCTGATATAGATATACCCTCTGTTTTCATCCTCTTCGTTATCTGAACGAAGCCCATCAGAGCCGGCATTAAGCGTAAACTGTCCGTCTGCTATTTTTATACAATCCTTACCGTTTAAGCAGACGCCCGCACTTTTTATTTCATATATACCGCCGGTTATGACAAGGTCGTCTTTTGACACGATTGCGTGCTTGTTATTTGCGGTTATTTTGAGAGTTCCTGTTCCGTTAAAGGCAAGATCAGCTTTACTGAACACCGTTCCGTCAACGTTTGTCTCCCCGTCCGCATAAGCATAGCTATCCCCATCAGTAAGGCTGTTTACACTATTTTGCTTAAGTGTGATAAAAACCTTATCCGCTTCCTTTATATATATAGCGGGTCCTGTTTTATTTGTTATTTCTACGTTGTCAAAAACGATTTGGATTTTTGAATTTTCGTCGGTATCAACAATAATCATTCCATCGGCCGTCTTTCCGGAAATGACGTAAGTCGATTCTTCAGAGAGCGTAACTTTCGTTTTTTCAGCACTTGCTCCGTTACCGGTTATACTAACAGTATTGTCCGAAAATTTGATTTTAACTGCAGAGGAAGTATTGTAAGTAACGTCCTTTTCTCTGTCGGTAAAAGAAAAATCCATAGAGGACACATCATATTTTTGTTCTTCTATCTCGGATTCGATATTGCTTATATCATTATTTGAACCGTTCACTTCGTCATTTTTCCTACCGCACGATGCCATCGAGACGATAACACAAAGCATCAAAAATAAAACCAAAAGCCTTTTTATAATTTCCATCAAAGTTCCTCGCTTCCGTTTGACGAACGGCACAGGGCAATTTCAAGATTACCGTTGCGAGTCCGAAGTTCATCGATAAAGTTCTTTTGTTTCAGAGCATCCTTCAACAGTACGCTGTATTTCAACTTGTACATACTGCCCATACCTGTTGTTTTCACCTCAACAAGCTTAAATTCGCGGCAATAATCCTTTAGTGCGCTGTCAAACACCTCTGAAAAATTGAGCGTTTCGGGAACAGTTATACGCAGGTCGTATTCAGCGTCAGCCTTTAACGGTACCAGACTGATTATTACCATTAAAAGCCCTACGCCTGCCGAGAATATAACTGCAATTCCAAGATATCCCGCCGCGCAGGCAAGACCGGACGTCATTGATAAAAAAATAGCCGCAATATCACGCGCCTTTCCGGGCGCTGAGCGGAATCTGACAAGAGAAAATGCTCCTGCGACCGCAATACCCGTTCCCACGTTACCATTTACCATCAGAATGACTGTTTCAACAATTGCAGGCAACATTATCAGGCAGGCAGTAAAACTCCTTGTTGCCCTCGTTCTGCAGTTTGCACATACCGCAATCAAAAGTCCGCAAATGACAGCTGTTGCGGTGCATAAAAAATAAGATAAAACAGTAAGCTGTCCTTCAATTACCGAGTTTAATAAAGAGTTCATATTAACTGCTCCTTTTTAGTTTGATTATTTTGTGAAGTTGTCATATAATGCATATAAGCCTTCCCGTATTTCGAAAATGACGTCGGAAAAATATTACATTCATTTAATATAGAAGAAAGCATTAACGGCATAGCTCCGGCGGTTTTCACCTCCATAAGAACAGCGTTTCTTGGGATAATCTCCGTGCCATAGCTTCCGCTTATAAGGTCATTATCTTCGGTTCTGTATCTTACGTTTTTGTCAAAAGTCAGTCTTACGGTTTCATCATCCGACCAAAAATATGCTTCCCTTTCATACGATACGACCGCTCTGGGAAGAGGGTTTCCGTAAAATTTCATCGCATAGTCGATTTCTTGCATAATTTGTGAGTTACAAGGCTTTTCACCGCGATAAATATAGTCAAGTACTTTTTGGTAAGGTAAATCTATCCTTCTTTTATATACTATTCCCTTGTGCTTCTTTTTTATTTCAAAAAACACCCTCGCATTATCATCGGGTACACCGTAGCTTCTGATACGCAGTTTTTCTTTATAACCTTTTGCGTCGATAGAGTTTCTAATCAGTAAAAAGCTTGGAGTGTCAAGATATATATTCATTACCGTACTCTTGCCAAACTTGTCAGGGGTTAGCTGCTTTTCAGCTCTTTGCATAAAAGCTTCATATTGATCTTTAGACAAAAAGTATTTTTTCTCATATCGCTTAAATAAGTATGTAAAGTGTTTTATTTTGTTACCCCCTCTGCTGTTATTATGAATATATCCTAAAACATTTTTTTGAACATTAGGTGAAAACAAGCTGAAAATATAATGAAAAAACAAAACACAATACAGGCTTTATATAAATAATTATCCGATATATTTAACAAAAAAGTGTGCGGTTCAATACTGAACCGCACACTTTCTTGTTTATTTAAAACGATAAGGCTATACACGGGCAAAGCCCGTGTATAGTGTCTATTCAATTTTAATTTTCTTTTTTTCAAGCCTTCCGTTTATATAGTCCTTTATAAGCCTGTACAAAACTGCCGTAAGCGGAATAAAGAAGATAATTCCGAAAAGACCCATAAGCTTTCCGCCGACAAGTGCGGCAAGAAGTGTAAGCAGAGGCGAAAGTCCGACAGAACCGCCGACTACGTGAGGATATATAAACTGTGTTTCGATAAACTGTACAACACAGAATATGATAATACTTATCAATGCCTTCATAGGACTTATAAGAAGTATCAGAAACGCCCCCACAAAGCAGGCAGCAAATGCACCCACGTAAGGTATGAATGCAGAAATTCCCGTCATAATGCCAATAACTCCGGCATAAGGCAAACGGAATATCGAAAATGTAATGGTTATGAGAAGACCGAGAATACAAGCCTCAATACACTGTCCCGAAAGATATTGCGAAAAAATCTTGTTTGTAAGAGCCGATATTTCGATCACTTTATCGGCAAAATTCTTTTTTGTAACCGCGTAAAGAATTTTTCTCGACTGTCTTGAAACGGTATCCTTACTCAAAAGAACGTACAAAGCAATTACGATAGCAAAAACAACGCTCACAACGCCCGAAACGGTAGCGGTTGCAATATTGAATACCGAGGTGATAACCTCGCCTGCCCCCGACGTTATCTTGTCAATAAGGCTGTTTACGTCAAGAGTCTTGAGCCACTCTGTCGCACGGCTGGTGTCTATATTGTATTTTTCAAGAAATGTAAGAAGCTGTGGAATTTTTTGCTTGAGAAGCTCATAAATACTCTTTCCCGAATCGACAATTTCGGGAACGGCTATTGTAGCAACAAGCGCAAGCACGACTGTAATAGTCAAAAGAGTCAGCATAAGGCTTATAAAGCAGGTGAGTTTTCTCGAGGGCTTCTTTTTTGCCTTTTTAAACATACGTCCGATAAGCTTCTCAAACGCTTTCATCGGGACGTTTAGAACAAACGCCATCAAAAGCCCGATAACAATGGGCAAAACGATTTTCCCGATACCGACCACTATTCCGACAACCGTCAGAAAATTCGTAACGATTGCAAACAGCAGAACCGCAAAAGCAATAATCATCATTATTTGGCGCATAAGTTTTTTGTCCATTGTTTCACCTCTTTTGTTTTTTAATTTCAGCCGAAAATACCCTTTTTTACAGTAATCTGTCCGACCTCAAAACCAAGATCTGTTACGGTATTTTTTATTTTTTCATCAGATACGCCGTCTTTAATCTCAACGACAGCATTCTTCTTTGCAAGATTGACCTTTGCTTTTACTCCTTCAATACCATTCAAAGCATTTTCAACTCTCGCTTTACACTTTTCACAGTGCATACCGTTTATTTCAATAATTTTTTTCATAATTATCCCCCGGATTTACTTGTCAAACGAATTAACCATATCAACTCGTCTCTGGTGTCTTCCGCCCTCATATTCGGTGGAAAGGAACGCGTCAACAAGCTCAAATGCAAGTCCTGCACCCACAACTCGTTCACCAAAACAAAGTACGTTTGCAGCGTTGTGCATTCTTGTAGCCTTTGCGGAGAATACGTCGGAAACGCAAGCAGCTCTTATTCCTTTGTGCTTGTTTGCAACCATCGACATGCCGATACCGGTTCCGCATACGAGTATGCCCAGATCCGATCTGCCTTCCTGTATTTCCTTGCAAAGTTTTGATGCATATTCGGGATAATCGACCGATTCAGCAGAATTAGTGCCAAGGTCTTTATATTCAATTCCCTTTTCTTCGAGGTGTTTCTTTACCTGTTCTTTAAGAGAAAAACCTGCGTGATCGCTTGCTATAACTATAGGTAACATTATTTTTTCCTTCTTTCGTCAATATTGGTTTTAATTATTGTTTAATCTTTCAAGCCGTTCTCTTTCAGCCTGAGGCACTCTCAGATACGTGGGCTTCAGTTCTCTGTCAGTATAAACGGCATCTTTGTTCTCGCTGTATTTTTTTAAGGCGCATAAAGCTACGGAATAGGCGTTTTGTTCGCGGAGCAAAACGGGTGTTTCTTCCGTTATAGATTCAAACTTTGCTTTTGCGATACCATATCCATCTCCGCAAAGATAGATACGTTTGCCCTCGCTTTTTAATCCTGCAAGCTCGGTTTCAAGCTCACTAAGCGATATTGCTCTGTCGTCGCACAGTCTTGTAATGCTTTTCCCGTCAGACTCAAAAAGCGCATTATATACCTGATCTCTCCTTGCGTCCATTAAAGGACATATAATCCCACAAAAACCGTTAAGGTTTTGTGCAAGTCCTTCAAGGGTCGAGATGCCTACACAAAGCTTTTCTTTGCCGAAAGCAAGTCCCTTGAGGAGAGAAACGCCGATTCTGACTCCCGTAAAAGATCCGGGTCCGTCGGAAATGGCAAACATATCCATATCATCAATCGTCATCTGCGCGGTCTTCAGCGCATTCTCGACCATTGGCAGCAGCGTTTCGCTGTGGTTAAGACCTGCTGTAACCGAATAAACCGTTATCAGCTTTTCATCATCAGTTATACTCACAGATGCGGTCTTTGCCGTAGAATCAAGAGCAAGTATTTTCATAATATCACTCCGATATTTTTTCTATTGTTACGCTTCTGCCGCATCCATCGTCCGTTTTGCATATTTCAACGCGGTAATACGTATCCGGAATAGCAAACGGTATGTTCTCGCACCACTCAGCTACTATAACACAATTTCTGTAATCATAAAAGCCCGTTGATTCGAGGTCGTCCTCGCTTGTTATGCGATACATATCGTAGTGGCAGATCTTGTATTTGCCCCTGTATTCGTTCACAAGAGCGTAAGTCGGACTTTGCACAAAGTCATCAGGGCATATCACCGAAGCCAGCCCCCTGACAAAAACGGTCTTTCCGACACCTACGTCGCCGTAAAGTGCGATGAAAAGATTATCACCGCCAAGGCCCTGCATTTCGGACATAACTGTTTTTGCAAACTCTGCGGCGACAGCCTCCGTCTGTTCGGGGGCTGCCGTTGCAGTTTTTGTTATCAATTCTTTCATCTTTCGGGTAGATCCTGTTTATTAGAAAAGTCCCGTGATAGTGCCGTCGTCGTCGACATCAATATTTTCAGCTGCAGGTACTTTGGGAAGTCCGGGCATTGTCATAATATTGCCCGTCAAAACTACGATAAAGTGTGCGCCTGCAGAAAGCGTTACGTCGCGGATGGTAAGCGTATGGTTTGTAGGTCTTCCGAGAAGTGTAGGATCGTCGGAAAGCGAATACTGTGTTTTTGCCATACAAATGGGGTATTTCTTATACTTTTCGTCGAGGTTCTCTATCTGTCTGATTGCGTTCATTGCGGGAGCTGTAAAGTTTACACCATTTGCACCGTAAATTTCTTTTGCAACTTTTTCAATCTTTTCGCAGATGGAGAGGTCTTCTTCGTAAATATACTTGAAGCTGTTGGGCTTTTCGCAGGATTCAACGACCTTCTTTGCAAGGTCAATGCCGCCTTCGCCGCCCTTTGCAAATACCTCGGAGAGCGCAAATTCAGCACCCATTCTCTTACAGGTATCTTCAATAAACTTAAGTTCAGCCTCGCTGTCAGTGTCAAAGCGGTTGATTGCAACTACGCAAGGAACACCGAATTTTGCGATATTGTCAATATGCGCTTCAAGGTTGCATATACCCTTCTTGAGCGCTTCAAGGTTTTCTGTTTTAAGTTCGGTCTTGGGAACACCGCCGTTATACTTAAGAGCACGTACAGTTGCAACGAGAACGATTGTTGCAGGTGTAAGGCCTGCCATACGGCACTTGATGTCAAGGAACTTTTCTGCTCCGAGGTCAGCGCCGAAGCCCGCTTCGGTAATTGCGTAATCGCCGAGCTTAAGGGCAAGCTTTGTAGCTCTTACCGAGTTACAGCCGTGAGCAATGTTCGCGAAAGGACCGCCGTGAATAAGTGCGGGGGTGTTTTCGAGAGTCTGTACAAGGTTAGGCTTGAGAGCGTCTTTAAGGAGAGCTGTCATAGCGCCGTTCGCCTTGATGTCGCGGCAGTATACGGGCGAGCCGTCGTATTTGTATGCGATAAGAATATCGCCGAGTCTTTCTTTGAGGTCAGTTATGGAGTCGGCAAGACAAAGAATTGCCATAACTTCACTTGCAACGGTAATCATAAAGTGATCTTCTCGCGGAATTCCGTCAACCTTTGAGCCGAGACCGCAGATTGTATTACGGAGCGCTCTGTCGTTTGTGTCTGTTACTCTCTTGAACAGAATTCTTCTCTGGTCAATTCCGAGAACGTTACCCTGATGGAGATGGTTATCAATCATTGCGCAAAGAAGATTGTTTGCCGCTGTGATTGCGTGGAAATCTCCCGTGAAATGAAGGTTAATATCTTCCATCGGAACGACCTGAGCGTAACCGCCGCCTGCCGCGCCGCCCTTTACGCCGAATACTGGACCCAAAGAGGGTTCACGAAGAGCAATAACAGCATTTTTGCCGATCTTTTCCATAGCCTGTCCGAGACCAATGGTAGTCGTTGTTTTGCCCTCGCCTGCAGGAGTAGGGTTAATTGCGGTAACAAGAATGAGTTTACCGTCTTTCTTGTCGGAATTACGTTTTATGAAATCGTTTGTGATCTTCGCCTTATATTTTCCGTAAGGCTCAAGCTCATCAGGCTGTACGCCCAATTTTTCGGCAATTTCGGAAATAGGTTTCATATTTGCGTTTTGAGAAATTTGGATATCTGTAAGCATTTTTATCAGCCTCCCGATAAATTTGTTCAATAATTAGATATATTATAGCATATATTTTTTGAAAATAAAATAGTATATATAATATTTTTTCCAAAAAATTGTAAAATCTTCCACATTAATTTGTACCATGATAATGAGAAATGATGTTCTCGCTTCGCTCAAAATGATGTTGCTCCACTGCGTTTCGCAATGATGTGATGTTTGCCATAAAATGTGGCGAAGCAACACATCATTAGGCGGAGTCGTCATCATTGGCGAAGCCAACATCATTGGCCAAAGGCAAACATCATTCAAAAAACGCACCTTTGTCGGTAGACAAAAGTGCGTTTTTTGTTGGCCTGCCCGACAGGATTCGAACCTGCGACCTTCAGAGTCGGAGTCTGACGCGCTATCCAGCTGAGCCACGGGCAGATAAAAAACTATAAAATTATATTTTTTCAAAATATTATGTATTGGAGCCACGGGCAAATAAAAAACTATAAAATAATATTTCTCCAAAATATTATGTTTTGGAGCCACGGGCAGATATAATATTATCTCTTGCTGATTATAGCATATTATTTAATCTGTGTAAAGTAGAGATTATCGAAAAATGTAAATCTCGTACTTTATTCCCCGCGGAGCTGCTTTTTCTGCATTCTCTGCCAGTTTAAAAAGCTGTATAGGTCGTTTGCAAGGAATACAACAAAGCATACTACCACAGAAACATACGAAACATCCGTCAAAGTAGCAAGTGTCCACAAAACAATAAGCACTATGTCATTTAACGCGTATGCCAAAGCAAAATAAGGACTTCTTCTGAAAAGCAAATACGCCGCCGCAAAAGACGTTAATACAGATATTGTACTCGGTATAAGATTAGCCGTATTAAAATATTTCAGAACAAAGTAAAATGCAACCGTTACAACCAGAGAAAGTGCAAGCATAAAGCATATTTCTCTCTTGGTTATGACGTTTATTTTAACCTCTGATTTATTGCTATTATAGGGATTTTTCAGCCACGAAACAAGTGCGCACACAGCCATCGGAAGCGACATGCCGAGATACGTTATTACCTCTCCGTAATAGGCAAATGAATACGATATTATTCCGTACATAATACAGAAAATCACCATAATTATCTGTCCGACAGGATTGCCTTTTGCAACAAAAATAAGTGCTGTAATTCCTATTATTGACGATGCGAGCGAAAATACATTACTTCTGTCAAAAACGGCATATGACACTACGATAAACAATATAGAAAAGCTCCACAGTAATATTTCAAACGTCGAAAAATATCCTTTTTGTATTTTTATCTTTTTCATATTTACTCCAAAAAAGCATTCGCATACGCATCTTCAAAGACCTAACGATGCGCAAACGAATGCTCCTATTGTTCAGCATTATTCTACCCGGTGGCAGTTCACGTATTATACAACATAATCTCCTGCTTGTCAAGTGTTAGATAAATAGTACCGTTCTTTCTTGGCTTCCTCTGACGAGGAAGCTGGCTTGGCGTTAAGAAAACTCGGCGTTTTCTTCTTTGATGTTGTTTCAAAGAAAATGCCGAGTTTTTAGTCCAAGACTGAAGGAGAGAGAATATAGGATGTAACGCGTCTTTATTGGTAACTGTTTTTTTATATTTGTATATTGCCATTATTGCAATTAAAAATTCTATGTGCATCTCTCCTCCCGTCATTTTGCCAAGACAAAATGCCACCCTCCCCGTCAGGAGAGGGCAAGTGATTACACTCGTAAAAAAGTCTCTCCCCTCGGGAGAGCTGGGCAAATATTTACATTCACTTTGAAACGGGAGGAGCAAGCCCCTCCCCTACCAACTTTCCAATAACACATTACTGTTTCTGCAGACCCAAGTCGCCCTGCTCTCGTGTTTATGTTCATTTCAGTTGTAATAAGTTTTACGCAGGGGCTCAGCATATCCCGATATAAAAACAAATACTTCTTCGAATGAGAACCGCCATAAACACATCAAAAAAGTCACTTCGGTCTAATCTGTCCAAATTGTACAAACAGCATAAAAACCCTATGGTAGTCTCTTTTAGTCTACCATAGGGGTATTGTTTTTTTATTTTCCGTTTTTACCGAACTTGGACATATTCGTCCGCTTTTATTAGATGTTTTGTGGTCAACCAAACGTTATTTATTATGCATTACATATATTATTTCAAAGATTCAATACTGATCGTGCAGTCTTCTTCGCCCAACTCCGGGTTTCCGGTTATATAAATAACTCCATTTTCAATGTAAGAATTCAGAGGAGTTATTATGAATTTATCATAAACTGTTGCTTCATCAATTATATTTGTGAAAGGGCTCAACAGATCAAGTGAGCATATTTTACCACCACCGGGTCCGAGTTGATTTTCGGACCTTTTCAAGAAATACACAAGGCTTCCATCATAACCAAGAACATAGTCTAAACTGTCCAATGTATTTGGTGAAATGGTAGAAAGCATTTCAAACGTTGTGCCATCCTGTTTTATTCGGCAAAAATTCCTTATAACGCCCCCTATTCCGGGATGATTCCCCGGTGTATTAACAATATATTCATCGTGATATTTGACTACTTCGTCAAAATATATCCATTCACCGATTTGTGTTATATGTTTTCGTTGAATGTCGCACACAATGATATATTTGCCGTCCGGGTCGTCTTCGGGAACGTCAATATGACTTGTACCGATCACTATGTTTTCACTGGTTGTACTATTATATTTTACAATATAATCATTTCCGCCATTTTTATATTTCCAAGGGTCAGAGCTTGCCTCGTCGTAGTATATGCCGTCCCAATATCCGCTATCGTCAAGATAACACCAGCCTACGCTGTCCTTCATCCATGCGTTTGTGAGCATTGCGCCGTCTTCGCCGAGATAGCACCATCCTACACTGTCGAGTCGCCAGTTATTTACTACTGCATATCCATTTTCAAGGTAATACCACGTGCCATGATAGTCTATCCAACCGTTTCTATCATAGTAGAAATAACCGTCTGCCGTGATGTATGCCAATCCTACGCTGTCTCTTACAAATGCGTCGATTACCCATTTACCTTCTTCATCAAGGAAGCACCAGCCGGTACTGTCTAGTCTCCAAGCGTTTGTTACCTTTTCGCCGTTTTCAAAATAGTACCATGTTCCGCCAACATAATTC